>NZ_NVOY01000009.1 GCF_002551005.1 Bacillus pseudomycoides | reverse complement strand
CTTTTTTCAACAAAGTGAAAGGTCTCAGCTTTAATATAAAAGCTGAGACCTTTTTTACTTATTTTTCTAACTGACTTGCAATAATATCTTGCGTATATTTCGCTAATTCTTTAATATCCATATTTTCATATTGTTCTGCAGTAATTGGTTTCGAAATTGTGACTGTTGCATGCGCTGGCTTCATTCGATTACCGTTTGCTTCAAACATTTTATACGTCCCGTCCAATGTTACAGGTAAAATCGCTACACCTGCTTTTACAGCAAGATGGAAACTACCAGCCTTAAATTCTCCCATTTCACCACCCTTACTACGAGTACCTTCAGGGAAAATCACGATAGAATGCCCTTGTTTTAACAGTTCAATCCCATCTTTAATGGCTTGCAACGATTGACGTCGATCTTTACGATCCATAAATACACAATTCATCATTTCCATCCATGTTGAAACAAGTGGAAACTTTTTAATTTCTGCTTTCGAAACAAAGCCAATTGGCTTATTTAAATATCCTAGTAAAACAGGAATATCCATATCACTTTGATGATTACTTACAACTAGTACCGGCTTATCTTGTGGCATATTTTCCAGTCCATTCACTTGTATTGTTGATCCAACTACACGAATCATCTTCTTGCCAAACCAATTTGTTGTTTTATACACTAGCTGATCTTTTTCTTGTGCTGATAGTGTATGTATCTTTCGTTTTAAACGCCACATTCTTGGTGTAATACCAATTACAATTAAAATTAAGTACAAAATCTTAAAAAACGTCTGAATCATATAGAACCCCCACATATTGTCATTCCGTTCTTCATTATACTAGACAAACGAAGGAAAAAGAAGAAAAAATGTCCAAACGACAAGCCTTTGGACATTTTTCATAATATGATAGATTAGAATTGTTTTGCTAACTCTTGTACTTTTTCAATAGCTTGTTCTTTAATTTCAGGTGCTTGCGCAGGATTTACGCTCATACCTTCTACTGCGATATATTCGACATCCGTTACACCCATGAAGCCTAACATTGCTTTTAAATGGTTGCGACCGAAGTCCACTCCTGCGTACGGTCCTTCAGAGTACACACCGCCTGTCGCTTGGATATGAAGCGCTTTTTTACCTTCTAATAAACCGATCGGACCATTTTCAGTATATTTAAATGTTTTACCTGCAATTGATATGTTATCTAAGTATGCTTTTACAACTGGTGGATAGCTTAAATTCCACATCGGTGTTACGAATACATATTTATCTGCATGCATAAATGTTTCTAAGTTTCCGTTCATAGCTGCAATTTTTTGTTGTTGGCTTTCACTTAATGTTTCAAAGTCTTCTCCTGCCCCAAGTTTGCCCCAAGCAGCAAGCACTTCACCATCAATTGCAGGTACGTTTGTATGGAATAAATCAATTGTTAAAATTTCATCTTGTGGATTCGCTTGTTTGTATGCTTCAATAAATGATTCTCCTACCGCCATACCGAATGATACTTCTACTGGATTTGGATTTGCTGTAATAAATAATACTTTTGTCATGTTCATTTCTCTCCCTTTTTCATAGATATCTTTAATTCGAGATTTTTAACAAAAAAGTAAATCACTTACCTTACGTAAGTAATAATACCTAATTAACGCTTTCTTGTCAATAAAAAATAGCTACTTTTTTTTAGTAAGTAAATAACTATATAAAAAGGAGCTATCTCGCTTATGAACGAGGTAACTCCTTTTCCATTACTGCCCTAATACATGCTTTACTTTCTCAGCCGGAATACTACTTCCGCCTCTTCCTTTTACATCTTCAATCATCATTGAGATAATCATATTTGGAGAATTTGCATCAAATGCTACAAACCATCCTAACTCTTTACCATCTGCTTCTTTTGATTCTTTTAATTCAGCTGTTCCTGTTTTTCCAGCAAGTGTAATGCCATCTAATTTCGCAATCTTACCTGTTCCTTCTGGATCATTCACAACTTTTATTAAAGAGTTTTTCAAAATATCACCGTTCTCTTTGGATACCACTTTTTCTTTCCACGTTTTTATCAGTTTATCGTCTTTTAAAAGGTGCGGAGATGGAATATTTCCTTCATTCACAATTGGCGCATACGATAATGCAACGTGAAGTGATGACATTAAAACTTGCCCTTGTCCATATCCAGTATCAGCAAGTTGAATATCATTTTTTATGCCGTCTTTTGCGATTTGCGACGTTGCAAATCCATATTCAATTGGTAACTTTTCACCAAGTCCGAATTTCTTCGCTTCTTCTATAAATTTATCTTTACCAATTTTCAATGCTTCCTGCGCAAAATAAATGTTATCAGAATACATCATTGCCTTTTCAAAATCCACTGGATTTGCATCTTTAACACGCGTTACATAATAGTTACCCCAAGAAGAATCTTTTGCCCATTTTACACCATCAATTTTAAGAGATTCTTTTGGATCAAGTGCTTTTGTTTCTAGACCAATTGCTCCTGTAATCGGTTTGAAAACAGAACCTGGTGCGTACACTTGCGTAAATCGATTTGTCATCGGCTTTTTCGGGTCATTATTCAAAGCATCTCGCTCTGCTTTCGCTGACTCTCGCATCACAACATTTGGGTTGTATGATGGACTACTTACGAGCGCTAATGTTTCCCCTGTTTTCGGATGAACTGCTGCACTTGAACCTGCTTCACCCTTCATTTCTGCATAAATTTTTTGTTGCAAGTTCCCATCAATCGTTAATGTAATATTTTCTCCATCTTTCGCTTGTTTTTTAGCAAGCTCTTTTAATTCTTTTCCTTTTGCATCGGCAATATAAACTCGCCCACCTTTTTCACCGCGAAGTTTATCTTCAAAAACATTTTCAAGACCCGTTCTTCCAAAAGGATCATCAGCTTTATATCCTTTTTCCTCTAATTTCTTCAAATCCTCTGCATTTACTTTTCCCATATAGCCTGTTAAATGAGCGGCAGCTTCTCCTAAAGGATATGTCCGAACATTTACTGAGCGCGTTGCGACACCAGGCATAGAAATGTAATCATTTTCATTTGCACCTTCTGGTAAAATAGAAAGCGGAACATAGTAACTTGGTTGTACCCACTTCGCTGCTAATTTCTTTTCGATCTCTTCAACCGGCATCTGTAATAATTTCGCTAACGTTTCTTTCGTTTGCTGTGCCGATTCGCCTAACTTCCCAGGTACAACTCCGACTTCTGCAGCTTTCCCATTTGTCGCCAATCCGGTTCCATTCCTATCATAAATTTCACCGCGCTTTGGCGAAAATGATTGAACAAGTACTTTATCATCTTGTTTCATAGTTGGAAAAATAAATGATGGATTCCAATCAACTTTCCAAACTTCCTTATCTCCATCTTTTTCTTTCACAAGTTTTGCTTCATTTTCAAACGAAATCTTTCCACCGATTGTATCCATACTTACTTTAAACGGTACATTCGCATTGTTTTTCTCATCTTTTTTGTCTTCTTTTTTCGTTTCTGCTGCTACTTTTAAATTTTTCACAGCAATTCCTGCATAAACATTTTCATATTTCTTTACAAAATCATCTTTTGAAATCGACTGCTTTGCCTCTTTCGATAACTGCTCATACATTTTATCAAACTTTTTTTCGTTCCATGATTTTACATATGTATCCATCGCTTGCTCTGGCTTCTCTTCTTTCCCACAGCCTACTACTAGTAGCAATGAAAAAATAAGAAGTATTCCCCATATCTTTTTCACATTTTTTCCTCCTTTCTTTCTCGAAACTATCATACTATAAAAATCCAATTTCACAAAATTAATCCAATAAAAAAAACCGACGCAATATGCGCCGTTCTTTATACTATCATTATAACATTCAGAAAATTTTTATATAAGACTTTGTTTTTACTTTTTCTTTTCTTAATATAGAATCAAAAAGGAGAAGATGCAAAATTGTGGTTTGTACTTAGAAAAGATAGGGATCTCTGTATATACTTTTTAGGAAGATTTATTTCTAATCTTGGAAACCATTTTTCATTCTTTGCACAATCTATTGCAGCATATATGTTTACAAATACTTTATCTTCCGTAGGCCTTCTTTGGATAATCCGCGGCGTTGCAAGTTTACTTACCATTCCGGTAGGCGGTATTGCCGCAGATTTATACAACCGGAAGAAGATTATTTTATTTACAGATATCGCAAGTGCGGCTACTTCTTTTTGTTTTATTTTTTTAAATTCATCAAACTACATATTGCTTTTACTTATTCTTTCCTTTATTTCTCAAACAATCAATCGATTCTTTGATCCAGCAGCAAAAGCTTCTTTTAAACAAATTTCATCTCAAACACCGCTTTATATCTCTAACTCATGTAGTGCTATATTAGGACAAATTACTATTTTATTAGGGCCGCTTCTTGCTTCAAGCATTTATACGATAACAAGTGGAAATATACAACTTTTATTTATACTTGACGCCCTTTCTTTTCTTATTAGTTTTATCTGTATTTACTTCGTACAATTTGGAGCACAAGAAAAGCAACATCAAGTACCTTTCCACATAAACGTCTTACAAGGATTTCAATATGTCTTCATAAAAAAAGATCTCTTATATATTCTCTTATTCATGGCTCCAATTGCATTTGGCGGAAAAGTCTTTGAAGTGTTAGTACTAGAACTGAGTAACAGATATTGGAGTACGATTAAACTTGGGAGTATGGGTATATATTTAGCAATTTTTGCTGCCGGGGGTATACTCGGGGCAACGCAGGTATCAAAATACCGAGGTCAATTAAACAATAAAAAAGCTTATATTAAATTTATAAGTATGAGTGGTATTTTATTTTTCCTTTTAAGTGTTCCTTCTCCATTTCTTAGCATTATTGCAACCTTTTTACTAGGCATTACCTTTAATATAAGTGTTGTATTGGCACAAATCTATATTCAACATTCATGCGAAGAACAGTATTTAGGCCGGGTATTTGCAACATGGACGTTACTCGCTGTATTAGGCGGAGGAATAGGCGCTTATTTATCTGGACTGCTATATGATCTATTTGACTTAAATATAGCCTTTTTTGTAACAGGACTCTGTATGTTGCTTCCTTTCTTTATCACTTTTCTATGGACATTTTATCACCGCCAACAGCAAAAGAAGATTGGTATGTAACACACCAATCTTCTCTCTTTTTATTTCCTCCTACCATACACATGATAAGCATATGTATATGGATTTTTCTCATCTGTCACGCCTTGTATTACAGATATTTCTTCCCACTCATTGTCGTTTATTTCTGGGAAAAATGTGTCACCTTCAAATACCTCTTCAATTTTAGTAATATACAAGCGATCGGCAAAAGGAAGCACTTCTTTAAAAATTTCTGCACCGCCAATTACAAAGAGTTCATCAATCATTTGCTCGTCCATTTTCTTCACGTCATCAATAGAATGAATGACTTCACAGCCTTCCATTTTATAATTTTGATTACGAGTTAAAATTATATTTGTTCTGCCAGGTAACGGTCTGCCAATCGATTCAAACGTTTTTCGTCCCATAATAATCGGATGACCCATCGTTACTTTTTTAAAGTACGCCAAATCTGCTGGAAGATGCCAAGGTAATTGATTGTCTTTACCGATTAATCGATTTTTATCCATTGCTACAAGTAATGAAATCATCTATATCCCCCCTATTTTTGTTTACACAGCAACTGGTGCTTTAATTGCTGGATGTGGATCGTATCCTTCTAACACAAGATCATTCATTTCAAAATCAAAGATAGACTTCACATCTGGATTTAACTTTAGCGTCGGGAATGGACGTGGTTCACGTGCTAATTGTTTTTCCACTTGCTCAAAATGGTTCGTGTAAATATGAGCATCACCAATTGTATGAACGAACTCTCCTACTTCTAAGCCACACTCATGGGCAATTAAATGTGTTAATAAAGAATAGCTTGCTATATTAAACGGAATACCTAGGAAAATGTCCCCGCTGCGTTGATATAACTGACAAGATATTTTTCCGTCTGCCACATAAAACTGGAATAACGTATGACAAGGCGGCAATGCCATACTTGGTATATCTTCTGGATTCCATGCAGACACAATAAGGCGGCGAGAATCAGGATTTTTCTTAATCATCTCAATAACATCTTGTAATTGATCAAGTGTTTCCCCAGCAGTCGTTTTCCATGCACGCCACTGCTTTCCATACACATCTCCTAAATTACCGTAACACTTCGCAAATTCATCATCTTCAAGCACCTTTGTTTTAAACAATTCCATTTGCTCTTCGTATTGCTTATGAAACTCTTCATCTTGCTGCGAACGAAGTCCAAAATCTGTCATATTTGGACCTGTATATGCATCGCTCTCTACCCAGTTCTTAAACGCCCATTCGTTCCAAATATTATTATTATGCTGCAGCAAATAACGAATGTTTGTATCACCTTTCATAAACCAAAGAAGTTCGCTCGCTACTAAACGAAACGGCACACGTTTTGTCGTAAGTAACGGAAAACCTTGACTTAAATCAAAGCGCATTTGATACCCAAATACAGATACTGTTCCTGTACCAGTGCGGTCTTCTTTTCTCGTACCGTTTTCCATAACATGACGGCACATATTTAAATATTCATACTCTGCGTGTTTCATCAAGTAACCTTCTTTCACAACTTCTTTTTTTCTATATGGAGTTTATCATATATGCATCGCAAATAAAAAGGCTTTCGTACAAAAACACGCAAGTTCCTTTATTATCTCCGAATTTTCAACTCTAAAAATTTGACATAATATTATCAATTTTACTTCTAAAAAGAAAAAGGGATTTTCTACTTGTTTCAAGAAATGATAGTGCGGAAGTAAATAATATATGAGTGGAGGTTTTACTATGCAAAAAACTGAAATGCCTCTTACAAGTAAATTACATACGACAATTCAAAACATGATGAAAGATTTGAACGTCCCTGGAGCGGCAGTAGCCATCGTAAAAAATCAAGAGGTAATATTCTCAGAAGGTTTTGGATATCGTGATACAAAAAATAAAAAAACAGTTACCCCAAAAACATTATTTGCAATCGGTTCCGCAACAAAAGCTTTTGGTACTTTTTCTTTAAGTTTACTTGATCAGCAACAAAAATTTAATTGGGATACACCTGTACAAACATATATTCCAGCTTTTTCACTTCACGATCCACTAGCAAGCATACAAACAACAGCTCGCGACCTAGCATCTCACCGTACGGGTGTCAGCCGTCACGATTTACTTTGGTACGCAGCCTCCATATGCAGAAAAAATATCGTTGAAAACATTCGCCACTTAGAGCTAGATGCACCGTTCCGCTCCGCATTTTTATATAATAACTTAATGTATGCCACAATTAGCTCTATCGTCGAAAACATTACAAATGATACGTGGGAACAATTTACAACAGAACATATTTTAAACCCACTTCAAATGGAACATACAAACTTCTCAGTTTCAACTTCACAAAAATCAAATGACCATGCACTTCCTTACATCGAGAAAGACGGAAACATAACAGAAGTACCTTTTTACAACCTTAATACAATTGGTGCTGCTGGATGTATGAACTCTAATATAGAAGATATGGCAAAATGGGTGTTACTTCATTTAAATAAAGGAAAAGTTGGAGAACATGAACTACTTGCACAAAATTTGCTCCAACAAATGTATACACCGCATATCCCGATTCCAGATGCACCAATGTTCACTATGCCAGAAACTCCAGTAAACAGTTACGGTCTTGGCTGGTTTATTACTGCCTATCGCGGCCATAAGGAAATTTATCACGGAGGGAATATCGATGGATTCTCAGCATTTGTCTCCTTTATGCCAGAACATAATATTGGTCTTGTTGTGTTAACGAATCGTGGTAACACACTACTTCCTCCTTATCTTGCACATCAAATTTATGATGAATTGCTTGGATTAGAACCAATTGATTGGCACAAACGTGTGATAGAAGATACGGAAAAGTTTCAAGAAATGATGAAAGAAATGAACAAATCGCTACCACAAGTAAAGGAAACTGTTCTTTCCCATCCATTAAAAGATTATACAGGAACGTTTGAACACCCTGCATATGGCACAATTGAAGTGCACAAACGAAATGAATCATTATATTTAAAATTTGCGTCATTCGACATTGAAATGAACCATCACCACTATGATATGTTCAATACGAAATGGAATGTTTTCCAAGTAGAAATGGATATATTAATTTCTTATGAAATGAACCCAGCTGGTGAACTTCACGAACTGAAAGTACACCTCCCAGCAACGTTAAGCACAAAGCCACTTCTGTTTACGAAAACTGAAAAATAGAGTTTTTATTAGTTAAGAAAACGCAGGTTCTTCGAAATCCTGCGTTTTTTAATGCTTTTCTTCTTTCATATATACACCCGTTAATCAATATCAATTGTCCTATATTATTTACTTACTTTTATTTCCTTTGCAAACCATAGGTTAACACTTTCGAAAAACTTTGCACCGTTTTCAATCATGCCCAAAGCATCATCTACTGAATTTTCATCTGGATAATATCTTCCAGCACATTCATAAAATTGAATCACAAATTGTTTCATTTCTTCATTTGGTAATAGATGTATTGCTTCATTTTTTGGCATTTCCCATACCTCGACAGCATCTTGATTTACGACCGATAAGACGTGAAATATCGTTGGGGAAACTTGTGTACTAAGCTGACGAACAACTCTTGTTAACCTTTCTTTACCGTGGTCTAAAAGTGTAGAAAAATACTTTGGCACAGCCGTTATATTATGTAATGCTTTTATTGCGCTTTCTTTCAGTTGTTCATTAGTTGCCTCCTCAATCGGCAACCTTCCCGCTACAATTTGATAAGCACCAGGAATTGGACCAACAAATTCCTCTGGTAATTGGTCTGTTAATGCTTCGCATTGAATATAGCGAAACGATTTTATATCAATTTTACTTAGGTCACGGTGAATGTTTACATATAAATTCAGTGGTAGTACCCCTTGTCTTTCAAAAGCTGCTTCCTTCAAATAAAGATAAAAATCAATATCGCTCGAACCTGGAATAATGCCTCCCTTTACCGCTGAACCATGGACAAGTAAACCGATGAAATCTTCTCCTGTATGGCGTTGATATACATCAGCAACTTGTTTTACAATTTTTTTTGCTTCTTCTTTTAATTTTAAAGTTTTAATTGTCGTAAGTTCCTTCACTTAAATCCCTCCTCCCTTATTCCTATCAAAACCTAAATTTTGTTATTTTCTGTATACTCCATGTATTATCTCACCAATAATCCCCTTCATTTGATGAACTCCTATATCTGTATTAGTCATGATAACTACACCAGTTTCTAGATATGGATAAGCAATGAGCATACTTTGAAATCCGATTCCCCAGCCAAGTGAAGAAATTTCAACATCTTGTCCTGAACCATCAAGAAAAACCCCTAAACCCGCCCATTCTTTACAGCCTTGTGAAGTAATGAGTTCTTTTGCCTTAATCTCAGAAAGACCAATTTTACTTTGACCCTTTAACGAGTTCATTACTTCAGTTATCAAAATTGCTAAATCCGTTGGTGTTGTCCAAAGTCCGGAAGCTGCTGGATATGGATAAATCGGATATTCGCTCAAAACGACTTCTCCTTTTTTATTATGACCACAAACAAATTGCTCACTGCCTACTGGTAATGTTGTTTGTGAAAATGTACTGTTTTTCATATGTAACGGTTCAAATATAAGCTCGTCCATTAACACCTCAAAAGGTTTACCACAAACATCTTCTAATACTTGCTGTATAATACAAAAACCTGCATCGGAATATTGAAAATCACTTTTTGGTTCATATTTCACTTCAATACGTTCTTTACAATATGGCGTTTTTCCTTCTAATAGTTCAACCATTGTAGGATTACCTAGAGCGGAATTAAGTTCATTAAAACTCCCTTCAGGATCGATTATTCCAGATTGATGGATAAGCAATGTTCGTAACGTAACTTTTTTATTGTGAGTATATTCATTTTCAGGAACCTTCCAAAATATAAGTCTATTATTTATATCCTCATCTAAATGAAGGATTCCTTGTTCGGTTAACTTTAAAACTAGCATTGCTGTTAAAAACTTACTAATCGAACAAGCATTAAAAATAGAATTACTGTTTACATTTCTATTCGTTCCCGCTTTCATGACACCAAATTCTTTTGTCATTTGTACTTCACCATTTTCAATGAAAGCAATGCTTAAACCTGATACATTATAGTGCTCCATACGCTCAGAAATATTTATATTCCTGAATTCCACACCAAACCACCTCCATATTATTCCATGTAAATTTTAACAAAAGAATATACGTTCGTAAATTGTTTTTATCTTATCTTCGGTATCTTAATGCAAAAGTGATTAATTGGAATGAAAATAGTTTTTTAGATGTTTTAGGTAAATTTCATTGTATTCTCATTGTTTTCTCATATTAAGAGGGTATAGTTTGGATTGTAGTTCAACAAAATTCTTTTTCTAGTGGTTAATTTAATATATGTAAATAAAATATCTCTTTTTTTAGTACGTTTAAAATTTTGTATGTGGTAGGTGTAATATGTTAGGTAATTTAGTTCATTCCATTTTAATGTTTTTAGAAGGTCTTGGTTATTGGGGAGTTATGCTTGGATTAATGATTGAAATCATTCCAAGTGAAATTGTACTAGCGTATGCTGGATATTTAGTATCATTAGGAAATATATCGTTTTTAGGTGCTGTTATATTCGGTACTATTGGTGGGGTTATAGCACAAATATTTATATATTGGATTGGTCGTTACGGAGGCAGACCAGTACTTGAACGTTATGGAAAATATATTTTCATTCAAAAGAAACATATTGATCATGCGGAGACATGGTTTAATCGTTATGGAACTGGTGTTATTTTTACAGCGCGTTTTATTCCAGTTGTACGTCATGCTATTTCAATACCTGCAGGTATCGCTAAAATGTCACATGTTAGATTTGTAACACTTACTACGCTTGCAGTTATTCCTTGGTCAACTTTATTTGTTTATTTAGGTTGGAAGCTAGGTGAAAAATGGCAGAATATTAACGATGTTGCGGGGCCTTATGTAAAATATTTCGCTATAGCTGCAGTGTGTCTTGCTGTTTTCTATTTTATTGTAAAGAAATTAACGAAAAAACGTGGTTAATAATTTATTATTAATGATGGAAACATCTCAATTATGTAGTGGAAAAACATAATCAATTCATTAAAGATGTTACAATCGGAATCATCTCGTGATCAAACTTTTATATTTTATTAATCTCTTTTAAAATTATCAAAACTATTTTTTCTGTATGTCTCGTGTCACAGTATATTCATACACAAAAGACCCAACAGCTAATTTATAGATATTAGCTGTTGGGTCTTTTGATCGTTTTTATTTGTATTTAAAATTCAATAAAAAATTACTAGATAAACATGATAAACTCTGTTAATTATGGTTTGTTTACATTTACATCTCCAAATTTGGCCCATACACAACTTCTACTATGTAACCGTTTGGATCATAAAAATCTACCGTATAATATCCTTCCGAATACTCTTTCACTTCGATTGGACCACGAATAATTGTTGCTTGAACATTATGCAAAAAACTCGCAACTTCATCAACTACAGAGCGATTCATTGCTTGATAACAAATGTGTCTTGGTCCTAATGTACGTACAAATTCTACACCAATCTCTTTAAAATAAATCTCTGTTTTCCCTGTACTAAAAGCTGTTTCATTTAGTTGTTTCTGCCGATAATCGGAAATAATTGGCGATAAAATTCAATAGATTCCTGTAAATTCGCTACCCAAAACTCAATGTGATGAATTCCTAGTTCAAACGTTTTCTCCAACATACTCCCCTTGTTCCCTTTTCCACTTCACATTATTGTGAATGTACAACACTTACAATTTCTTTTGGTACATTCACAATGTAATTCGGTGATTCAGCCTGTACTGTTTCTAACACATCATATCCCCAGCTTACCCAAATCACTTCTACACCAATTTTTTTACACGATACGATGTCTCGAAGTTCGTCTCCTACGTATATCACATCGGAACTTTTTAGTTTCTTTTCTTTTAGAAATTTCTTTATCATTTTATCTTTTCCGAATATATTATGGGAACAAAAAACATCATGAATATAATCAATTTCATTCTGACGTAAAAATTCCCGAATATGCTCCTCATCGTTCGATGATACAATGACAATTTCATAGCCGCTCTCTTTCAATGTCTGCAAAACATCTCTAATTCCATCAAACAAAGTAAGGCTTTGAATCGATGGCTGATATAATTTATAGAACTCTAATGCTATCATAGGGATTTTATAGAGGGGCACGTGAAGCAATTTACATCTCTCTGGAATTGATAACTTCCGCAATGCTTCAACATCCTCTTCTTTTACCTGTTTAAAACGGTGTTTCTCTGCTATTTCATTGAAAATAGGGATAAAAATATCTTTAGAATCTACTAAGGTACCGTCAAAATCAAACATAACATATTTACTCATTACCAATGCTCCTTGCTATCATTTTCTTTATACTTAAGAATTCTCCTTCATATGGATATAACCTTTTATTTACAAAAAAAGAACAAGGTATCTCTCCTTGTTCTCCTTTTTCTATGACAGCCATTGCGGCGGTGTATTCGTATTCCAATAAATATCCCCAAGCTCATGGTGTGCTGTAAAGTCATCATCATAACGATGGTAATGAAAATTAAAATAATAACCATCTTGCGGGGGATGATCTCGTCTTACGTGAAAACGGAGTAAGTCATCACCAGTTTTTGTATCATAAACATGAAAAATCTTTTCATGTTTCCCGCCGGCTGGTCTTTGTGAAATTGCTAAAGACTGCAGCGAATCTTCCGGTGTATGATTCGCAAGATCTGCAAGCGCTTCTTCTATTTTCGGCAATATCACATCTTTAAACTCATCTTCAATTACTGGGCCAATTTTCGATCCAAATTTCTCCATCGATTGCCGCTCAGCTTCTTGCATCGCATAAGAAAGAAATACTTCTGAACCTATTTCATTTGACTTTTCATCCAGTGTATACGACGGTTGCTCTAGATTTTGTTGTTTTGCAGGCTTGTCCGCTTTTGCAGAATCAAGCAGTACAGAAGGAGGTGTTACTAATCCAAATGTAAATACAGTAATTAACGCGACGAGTGTCTTTTTCATCCAATTTGGCATGTTGTATCCCTCCCTTTCTTTTTATATTTTTATAACTATTTCTTCTATTATACAAAATGATGCCAATTTTTGCACTTTACAAATTTATTAACAACATGATTTGAATATGAAATAGTAAGATTTCATATAATAAGTATTATGCCTTGATTTTACTAGGAGGGTTTCCATTTGAGCCTTGACCTACTCTTTTCAGCCGTAAGCATTTGTGTTCTCGTCTATTTTATGTATGTATCGATTACGGATTAACAAAAAAAGAGCTATCCAGCTCTTTTTTTATTAGGAATAAATAGAATCCACACTGTTAGTCCAATTGCAATCCCTGCACAAACTACAGCAGGAATCATATAAAAATGAGCCAGTGCTGCAATGCCATATACACATAAAGCTGGTATAAAGAGATATGCTTTTGCTTTCTGTGACAGCCATAGTTTCTTTCCTTCTGAACAATATAACTGTAAAAATAGTTTTCCTGAGAAAACTTTCCATTTTCCGCTCGAATAACGATAGATTGCAAATAACGCAAACGAAATAACGATTGCTGCAATCCACCACGGCGCACACCAAATGGCAATTGCGCTTACAATGATAATCTGAATGTAAAAACCACTCGCATCACCCGAACGAAAATATTCCTTTAGAAAAGCTTCAATGATTCTAGCGTCATTGCTCTTTCCTAATAATATACGTTTAGAACGCGGAAATAACCATGGCTTCGCTGCATTTGTAGGTTTTTGTACTTGCCCCCCCATTGCCATTATTTGTGTTGTCCATCTCATTGCTTCTCCTTTTTCTTTTTCAATTTCTTTAAAGAAGAAGCGATGGTACTCCATTTTTTCTTTTACTAAGAAGAAACTTATGATAAAGAGCAGGACAAAGAACAAAATCGTATAAAAAGACAGTTGTAATATGTATCTATATGCCATACCTACATATACAACGCCTACAAAAAAGAAAATATTTTTAATAATAATCACTTGCCACTGTTTATGAAACCGCACATCAATGTACCGTTGTAGCAAGGAAACTGTGAAACGAAAGCAAGTCAAAAAGACAAAGCAGATAAAAGCCTGTATTCCTGTACCATGTAAACCTTTCAAAAAGATGGGTAGGAATAGTATTGTTACAAGTGCACTTGTGAAACAAATACGACAAAAAGAATATATCATTCCGTATTTCATCATTTGTTTAATCCGATCTGGAAATTGAATTAAAAACAAACTGTCTGCTTGTTCCAAAAATGAACGTACACTTCTTGAAAACGTTGTGCCGTAAACGATAAAAAGTCCGATAAACCAATATAATATATCTTCATCTTCTGGTCCATTATTCCAAAGTGAAGCGTAGTATATCCAACTAAATACAAGTGCTGGAACAACACCATATAATGCAATCGTCCAATCAACAACAGAACGCACTGCTTTCCATTTTCGTTTTAATTCATAAAAGAGTCTCTTATAAAATAATTTTCTAATCATGTTGCTCCCGCCTTACAATCACATCAAAACAATCTAACAACGTACCTTCTGGCATATTAGCAAGCGTTTGAATACTACGTAAATCTCCATTTGCAAATAATGTTCCTTCTGAAATTAATAAGAAACGCTCACATATTCTTTCTGCTGTATCTAACACATGTGTACAAAGTAAAATACCTACACCACGTTCTTTTTCTTTAAATAAAAAATTGAGAAAATCACGTGTTGCCGTCGGATCTAATCCAATAAACGGCTCATCAATAATATAAAAATCAGGTTCTGTTAAAAAAGCTAAAATGAGCATTGACTTTTGTTTCATTCCTTTTGAAAACTTCGATAAATATTCATGCTTATGCTTGTCCATCTGAAATGTACGCAACAACTCATCCGCCTTTATTTCCCAGCTTCCTGATTTAACATCCCTAGCAGCCATTAATAGTTCAATATGCTCCCATAATGTTAAGTAATCATAATACGTCGGATGTTCTGGTACATAGGCATATGAATTCTTTTTCTCTCCAAATGAGACTTCCCCGTCCATATGCGCCAATAATCCAAGAATTGCTTTTATCGTTGTACTCTTTCCTGCTCCGTTTGCACCAATTAAAGCAACGAGTTCACCTTTTTCAATTGAAAAGGCAATATTATGTATCGTTTGCTCTCCAGCTTCGTATCCAGCTGAATTTATATTTACTTGCAGCAACTATATCCCTCTCCCTATATAAACTTACAGTAAATTCCTATGAAAATAATAACATATTTTTCAAAGAAAAAAATGAACCATAGCAAAGATACCATCCATATGCAGGAAAATAATCTCAATAATAGAATACTTTATATTCTGAGCTCAAAATATTTTTTTATTATTTCATGCACATCGTCTTTTAAAACATTTCTAGCAAACGACGAGAAAGGATATTTACTATGACAAATAAACGAAACATCGAAGCTGTTTTCATCGACCGCGATGGTACAATCGGCGGCGATACGACGATTCATTATCCTGGAGAGTTTCAGTTATTCCCATTTACTGAGATGGCTCTAAATAAGCTAAAAGAACAAAACATACAACTATTTTCCTTTACAAACCAACCGGGCATTGCGGATGGCAAAGCAAAAACTGAAGACTTTATTCAAGAATTAGAAGCATTCGGCTTTGATGACATCTATCTTTGTCCGCACCGGCATAGTGATGGCTGCAATTGTCGTAAGCCAGAAACAGGAATGCTCCTTCAAGCAGCGAAAAACCATCATCTTGATTTAACAAAATGTGTGGTAATCGGCGATCGATGGAGCGATATTGTTGCAGGTATACAAGTTGGTGCCACGACAATTTTAGTACAAACAGGTGCCGGATACGATGCTCTACATACATACCGTCATAAATGGGCGAACATGAATGCTGATTATATTGCCATAAATTTAGAGGATGCTGTTTCATGGCTCTTTTTGCATTCTGTATAAAAATAAAACAGCAATGCCATGTAAAACGGCATTGCTGTTTTGTCATTCCAGTCGTTCTGCATACCTCATCTACCAATTACAAAAATTATATCTTTATAAAAAGCTCGTCCTTCCATATCCATATGTTATGAAAACGAATTACACTATGCTTGGATATATATCACTAGTTATATATGGATTTTTATAAAGTTAATTCATAATGAAAATAGCGATCATCTCTTATATAACCGTTCCCTACATATAAATGCTGTGCTGTTGCATTATCTACTTCCGTTTGGAGCTTTAATCCTTTTGCCTCTGTATCCACTGCAAATTGCTTCGCCTTTGCTAACAATTCTTTCCCTACTCCAGTTCCTCTTGCTTCTTTTCCTACAAATAAATCATTTAAAATCCATAGTTTTTTCATCGAAATAGAAGAAAAAGAAGGATATAGCTGTGTAAATCCAACGTATTTTCCATCTTCTACTGCCACAAAGATAATGGATTCTTTTCGCTCTATACGTTCACTTAAAAATTGTTCTGCTCCATCAATATTAGAATCTTGTTTATAAAACATGCGGTACTCATTAAATAATGATGCTACTCCTTGTAAGTCTTCTATAGTTGCTTGATATATTTTCATTTCTCTTCGCTTCCTTTCCAATAGTTCTTCATTAAATCCGTTGCCCAATCTGGCTGCTTAATTTCTTCTTTTGGCAAAAACTCTTTCATAACTGGTTTCATATCTAAAATAGGGGTACCATCAATCGCATCTAACCTTTGCACAACTAAGCGATTTCCTTCTCTTCGTACTACTTTTACAATCGTAGCTCCTAATTGATTTGGACGATTTTTCCCCCGTTGTGCAAAAATACCTACTTTCGGATACTCTTCATTATTTCGAGGATGTCTTGCTGCGTACTGAATGTTCTCTGCTCTCACTCTATTAAAATAAAAAATCACTTCAATATGTGAAAATTGTTCAATCCCTTGCAAACTCTCTTCTGTATACAAATCTGTCAACTCAATAACAGATTCAATTTCTCCCCACAAATCATCTTCTACATTGATTCGTTCATTATGTACAAAAGCAATCGGTTGTAACGAAAACATCGTATCCCCCCTTTTTGTAACCACTTACATTATAATATATTTTCTGAATATTTTCCACGAATAATAATTTAGTTTACATAATAATATTATAAATAAAAAAGAAGAGAGTACATATGCTCTCTTCTATCTTATGGTTATACAAGACCTGTTAAGCTATACATGCCAATTACAACAAATACAGCTGCCGTTTTAATAATTGTAATTGCAAAAATATCCCGATACGATTGTTTATGAGTTAATCCAGTTACAGCGAGTAATGTAATTACAGCTCCGTTATGCGGCAATGTATCCATCCCGCCTGATGCCATTGCAATAATACGATGCATCACTTCTAATGGAATTTGAAATTGCTCTGCAACGGCAATATACTTATCTGCCATTGCACTTAAGGCAATTCCCATCCCCCCTGAAGCCGATCCTGTTATACCCGCAAGTACATTTGTCGTAACTGCTCCGTTAATAAGTGGATTTGTAAATGTAGTTGAAATACCGTCACGAATTACGCTAAATCCCGGAAGAGATGCAATAACACCACCAAATCCATATTCTGCACCGGTATTCATTGCTGCTAGTAACGCTCCGCCAATACTTGCATTCAACCCTGTTTGAAAGTCTACAAATACACGTTTCCAATTTAAAAGAAGTGTTGCAATTATCCCCATGATAAGTGCTAATTCTACTGACCATATTCCAAGTACCCCAGACAATTCTACTTTTCCAAAACTTTTTAAACCAATTGACGCAAAATCAAACCCATTTGGATACCATTTTGGGATAGCAATTGTAAAAATTTTATTCATGACACCAACTAAAATAAGCGGTACGAAAGCAAGTACTTGGCGAAGTGGTGTAATTTCATTCGTTGGGAGTGATCGTTTTACACCTTGTTCTGCTTCGATAGATGCTGCCATTTCCGTGTGTCCATCGTCAAATCCGTAATACCCTTCGCCTTGCGCTTCTGCTCTGCGACGGCGACTCTCTAAATACACCATACCGACTATAAAAATAAAAATAGCTCCTGTAATTCCTAGTAATGGTCCAGCATAAATATCTGTCTTGAAAAATGTTGTCGGAATAACATTTTGAATTTGCGGTGTTCCCGGGAGCGCATCCATTGTAAAAGTAAGCACTCCAAGTGCAATTGTACCAGGAATGAGTCGTTTCGGTATATTTGCCTCACGAAACAAATTAGCTGCAAACGGAAATATAGCAAATGCCACAACAAATACACTGACACCACTATATGTTAAAATCGCTCCCATTAATACAATTGCCAGTATCGTTCGTTTTACCCCAACAATTTGGATAATTGTTTTTGCGATAGATTCTGCGATTCCTGACATCTCAACTACCTTTCCAAAAATCGCTCCTAGTAAAAAAACAGGGAAATATAATTTAATAAAGCCAACCATTTTCTCCATAAAAATATTTGAGAAAAAAGGTAATACATAAGTCGGCTCTGTTAACAAAACAGCAAACAGAGCACAAATAGGTGCAAACAAAATAATAGAAAATCCGCGATACGCTACAAACATTAGCATACTAAGTGCCAGTAAAATAATGACTAATTCCATGAGCTCCTCCTTATTAATTTCCAAGGAAATATTTAAAGAATTTTCAGTCTTTTCATTAAAGTTCCATTTTATAATTTAAATTCCTTTACCAAGCTCTAAATATAGTAATTTTTTTACAACATTCCTATACAAAAAAAGACAAGGTGACAACCTTATCTTTTTCGTCAATTATTTTTCTACTACATAATGAAACTTCTTTATATTTTCTACATCTTTAATAATATGAGTAGCTCCCGCCGCCACTAATTCTTCTTTACTACCGTATCCATACATGACTCCGATAGAATCGATACCAACCTGACGCGCTCCAATTATATCATGCTCTCGATCACCTATCATAACTACATGTTTTTTCTCTAAATCGTGATATGTATGTAAAATATGCTGAATAATTTCTGTTTTTGCAATGCGCGTTCCATCTAAATTACTACCGACAATCTCTTCAAAATAATGCGCCATCTGAAAGTGTTCTAAAATTTGTTTTGCAAATACAGTTGGCTTTGACGTTGCCACAAATAGCCGCTTCCCTTCATCCTTTAACTCTTGTAAAACATTAGGAATATCCTCATATACATGATTTTCAAACATCCCCTTCGTTTTAAAATATTCACGGTAATACGTTACTGCATCTGTTACTTGTTTTTCTTTCATTCCATATATATTCGCAAATGAATGTTGAAGCGGAGGACCGATAAAAGTAAGTAATTTGTTATTATCCTGCTCATCTATTCCCATTTTTCGCAGGGCATATACGACTGAATTTATAATACCTTCTTTTGGGTCTGTTAATGTGCCATCTAGATCGAATAAAAACGTTGTATACATTGATTCTCCTCCGCTCACTTTACTTTATATGTTACGATCCAAAAACATGTATTCATATGAATCTCTATATCTACTGCAAATGGTTCAAAAATAGTTGTAAGTTCTTCTTTCGAGTAATAATTTTTTATAATTTCATATTGCCGCCCACTAGCTAATGAACGGATTTTATATGTATTTTCATCATTCGGCTTAGAAATAAGTGTTCTACCCATTCCTTCGTTATACATATTATCTACCATGCATACAATCGAACCTGATTCTAAAACCTCATGAAACTGTTCTAAAAAGGAAAAAATATTTTCTTTCGGAATATGAGAAAACCAAAAATTTGCGTATGCTCCATTAAATGTTTTTGCTAATTGATTTAGTTTATATGCATTTCCTTGTACAAAAGAAACTTTAGATGGCAAAAGCTGCTTTTCTTTCGCTATCGCAAGTACTTCTTCCAAATAATCAATTGCAGTAATGTACTTAGCCGTTTCAGCAACATATTGCGTCCAGTATCCTGTACCACAAGCAACCTCAAGTACATCCCTTCCTGTAAACTTTTCTTTCAAAACATCTTTTATTTGTATCAGTTCTGCTTGCCTAATAGGGTCTTCTCGAAAATATACTTCTTCATAACTTTTTGCTCGGTTACTGTAATATGCTTTCATTCTTATCCCCCTTACCATTCTAGCCACAACCTTCACCATTTTACAAAATAATCATTTAAATGTAAATATTCCTTCAACAAACCAACGTAAGTCGTCATCTAACTAAAAAATCAAGATGTACAAATCCTTTCTTATCCTGTATGATTAAATTTATTTTCCAATTTTTAATAGATGGTGAATACATATGACGACAAATTTAATTTTCATAATGCTCTTTACAATGATTATCCATGCTGTGGAAACGAGCTCCTACAGCATTCGCTTAGCTGGAGTTCGATTAAAAAAGATTGCGGTAGCACTAGCAATCATAGGAATTGTATTACTCGTTTCCAGAACATCCAACCTTCTACAAGCCGTTATGCTTGGCAATATTGTAGACAGAGCCCGAGTGCATGGTGATATCGATATGGAAACTACGATACGCTTTATATTGTTAGCAGCATCTATAGGAACATTAATTGCACTCTTTTTGTATCCAACGCTTACAAAATTATTTGGATATGTCATTCAGCAATTCGAAATAGAAGGATCATTCATCCGGATGATGAAAACAAATAATGTACAAAAATTACGCTATACAAAAAAATATATTCGATTTCCAAAGTTACAAATGCTTCACCGCTTGCGCGTAGGTGGTATTCCAAAACGGATTATGCTCATTAATATGGTTGTTACAGCTATTTATACCGCTGGTGTACTTGCTGCCTTGTATGCTTCCGTATTAAATCCAAATTACGCTACTACAGCAACGACTGCATCTGGTCTTATTAATGGATTTGCTACCATTCTACTTACAGTATTGCTGGACCCACGAATCGCTCTATTAACCGAACAAGCACTCCAAAAAGAAAACGGCGCAGAAACAATGGGAAAAATGTACGGATGGCTTATGATTTCTAGATTTTTAGGAACATTACTAGCTCAGCTTCTTTTTGTGCCGGGAGCTCATTGGATATTGTGGATTATTTCGATTACAAATTTTAAAAAATTCTCATAACAAATCCCCGGTTTTATACCGGGGATTATTTCACTTTATATTACGGCACTAACCGTGTACAGTCTCTCGGAAATGCGCTTGCTTCACGAACGTTTGATAAGTTTAAAAATTTATATACAAGCCGTTCTAATCCAATCGCAAATCCACCATGCGGCGGGCATCCATATCGGAACGTATCGATATACGATTGAAAGTTTTCTACATTCAATCCCTTTTCTTCAAAGGAGCGAATTAACATATCATAATTGTGAATACGCTGCGCCCCCGATGTAATTTCCAATCCCTTATACAATAAATCAAAAGAGTCTGTGATAGAAGGATTCTCTTGATTTGGCATTGTATACATCGGACGTGTTTCTTTCGGATAATGAGTGATAAAGACAAAATCACTATTATATGTTTCTTTTACATACTTCCCAAGCAATTTTTCTCCTTCTGAATCTAAATCGCCTATCGGTGATTCTTTTCGATACTCTTTTTGTAAAATGTTTTGTGCTTCCGTCACCGTTAGTTTTGGAATGTTTGTAATAACCGGAATTTCAATTTGAAGCAACTGTAACTCCTTTGCACAATATTGCTGTACTTTTCCAAACATATACCGAAGTATGTCCGTTTCAAGTTTCATTACTTCATAAAAGTCTTCAATAAATGCAAGTTCAACGTCTAAGGAAATGTATTCGTTTAAATGACGAGATGAATTGTGATGTTCAGCGCGGTACACAGGTGCCACTTCAAAAACACGTTCTAATCCACCCGCAACCATCATTTGTTTGTAAAACTGCGGTGATTGCGCTAAATATGCTTCTTTTTCAAAATATTGAAACTGAAATACGTTTGCTCCGCCTTCCGCTCCTTGTGAAACAATTTTCGGTGTGAAAATTCTTGTAAAATCATGTTGTAGTAAATATTCGCTAAAGGCATGTGCAAACATTGATTTAATTGTAAAAATCGCTTGCACTTGTTCATGGCGAAGTGATAGCGTTCGTGAATGTATCATTTGATCTAAACCGACCTGCAGTTTCTTTTTATTCACTTCAAATGGAATTGGCTCAGCGCCATTTATAAGCTGCACATCCTCTACTAACAACTCTACTCCAAGTTCCGTTTTCTCTGTCTCAATTACTTTTCCTGTAACTTGCACAACACTTTCTACTTCTACTTTATATCCAGACCATTCTTTTTCAAGTACACATTGCATGACGCCTGTTCGATCACGAAGTAATAAAAAGCTAATATTCCCTAAATGACGAATTTTCTTCACCCATCCTTGTAATACAACTGTTTCATGCGGTGTACATTCGCTAATAAGCGACCGCTTCATTTGTTGACTCATACATTCCGCCTCCTACTATTAATTGTATGATTGTAAATTTATTATTATCGTTGTCATCATCACCCACGGCCGCTCACCCCTTTCAAAAAATACAAAAATCCGCCCCTATAAAAGGGACGGATTTCACCGCGGTACCACCCAAATTGTCATATTGACCACTTTTCGCCTGATAACGGTAGGTTCCGTTTACTTTTACTAGTTGTTCACGCTCAAAATAACACTCACAGGTGTCTTTCCATCACGCTGCATCGCAATCTTCTCAGCTACCGATTGCTCTCTGTAGATCAGTTCACGATGTACTTTTCCTGCTCATCGCTTTTTATATTTACGGAATATTCTATCCTTTCAAACAACGAAATGCAAGTTATTTTTTTAATAATTTGAAAAGTTATTTCTCTTACTTCTTCAGTTCATCCGATATGGTTTTGTTATAAACTTTCCAAAAATTCATCAAATATACTGCTTTACATATTTTTTAATACGTATTAGATCTGGGTCCTCTTCCATTAATTCTGCAAAATAGCCGCTTTCATCTTCTTGTAATACGCGCTCTAATTCAGCGGTCGCTTCTTCATTTCGATTTAATACAGCTAAATAGCATGCTTTATTATACCTGGCATTCAAATGTGATTCATCCATCAATAACACATCATCCATGAGCTCCAACGCTCTTTTTGTATCACCGTTTAAATGATATGAAACACCAAGACCTATATATAGTTCATCCTCTTCTGGATGATGCTCTAATCCTTTTTCCAATATAGCAATCGCTTCTCGGTAACGCTCTTGATTATTGTAATGAGCACCTAAATGTATAAAATTACCATTCATCATCGGAACATCCTCTATTAAAGCACGGAGAATATATTCTCCTTCTTCTTCCCTTTGTAAATCTAGTAATATCGTGCCTTGCAGCATTCGAATCGATGCGTCCATCGGCCTTTCTTGCAAAATGTACTCTGTTTCACGCAATGCTTCTTGCAGCCTTGCCTCATTGTCATCTGCATGTTCTAAAAGTAACATAATTAACTGATGGGCGATTTCATAATTCCAATGTTTCCCAAGCGCCTTGCGCAATGTTTCTATTGCATCATCATTAAAATCACCATTTACATAAAAGTGGGAAAATCGCTGTACCGCTGTATAGTTCTCTTGATTTAGCTGAATTGCCGTTTCATACAAATCAATAATAGATGTAATAGAAAGTACATCTTGCGCACGTTTTCGAATGCGGCGATACATTTTCGTAAAAAATGCTCCTGCTTGTTCTTCTTTCACCATCTGTTCCATAAATTTTTGTTCAAGTGCAGAAGCTGCATACATAAACGCATAGCTTTTTTCTTCGTTTGATATGTCTAAATTCCCCAAACTATCACTTATACTTTTTCTTCGCTTTCTCAACTCTTCTATATATGTTACATACACTTCTTCATTGTGAACATTTTGCATAATAAGCTTTTCAATAACATGTAAGCCTTCTTTTTCATGAGAAGCAAGTAATATTTTCGCATAATGATGTAATATCTCTTCGTGATTATTTTCCTTTGCTAGCGCCTGTTCTATATAAACACGTTCTTTCTGCCCATCACCAGATGCCCCGTACACATATGCAAGGCTATTTAAACGCCATACTTCAGAAACAATCCCTTTCTTTTTGTTTAAAGCTGTAATCAGTTCCTTATGACGCCCAACTTTTACTGATATATTCGCTAAATGTTCCATATTTACTAATAAAGGTGCATGTTTACAACCTGCAAACATATGATGTTGTTCGCTTTCTAAATTTTCTTCCACAAAGTAAATTTCAGCCAATTTTAAATGCGCCATCGCAAAAGTAGAATCTCGTTTCACGCATTGTAAAAAAGCTTTTTTTGCTTGTTCCCATTCTTCCAATGTTTTATACACTTCCCCGATCCTAAAATGCGGGAATGGATCTTCAGTGATCTGCACTGCTCGCTCATACAGTTGAATAGCTTTCATATAATTTCCAGCCGACTCCTGTAAAATACCTAAATAACATAAATAATCTATATTTCGATTATCTTTTTCAACTAAAGTACTTAAAAACGAAATTCCTCTTTGTAAAAACGGTGTATCTTCTAGTTGGGTTACATATATTTCTAATGCATCCTGGAAATTATTTTGTATACAAACGATTCCTTCTTCCATTATCGTTAGAGCTGATTCTAATTCTCTTTGTTCAATGTTTTGATCCATAGCAGCATTCCATAATATTTTTCCAGCATTAATAAGGAAGTCGCTATCTTCAGTAAACTGTTCTTTCAGTCTAAAAATATATTGTTTCCCTGTTTCATAGTTTTTTTGTTTCATGTAAACTTCACTGATTCCTATATGACAGGATGCATCTTCCTCGTCATGTTGAAGCCCGACTTCATACATTTTCAGTGCTTTTTCATATTGCTCTCGTTCTAAATAAAAGTCACCTAATTTCGCGTATAATGCAGCTGATTGGACATCATGTTGCATTCCTTCTAGTAAAACCTCTTCTGCTTTTCTTTCCTCGTCTAATTCTGCTTCATAAATATTAGCTAACATGATATATGGAAGCGGTAGTTGACGATCTAATTCCTTGCCAACTTGAAGTCCGCGAATTGCCGATCTTAACTTTCCTAATTTATGAGCACACCTAGCACGCTCACACCAGACATATCCGTCTCGTTTATATTGTTTTAACAACGTAGTAAACACTTCATATGCTTCTTCGTTTTGGTCCGCATCCATTAAAATAAGGGCATGATTAACGAAAACAAAACGATCTTCGTGACGACTCGTTGCAATAGATGAATACTTTAGAGCCTGCTTCAAATCATCTAAATACATATATCCAATGGCCATATAACTCCAAGCTACTGGCTGATCAGGGTCTAGCTGGAGCGACGCACGAAAACTAGCAATCATATCATCATAACGAGATTCATCGAACGCAATGCGTCCTTGAGTAAAATGATAGAATGGATTAACAACTTTATGATTTACTTGTTCTAATACTGTATATGCTTGTTCTAGTTCTTCGATGCGCACAAAACATTGCGCTGCATGAAGTTTTACATAATCAGATTCCGGATAAGCATATAAAGCGCGCTTTGCACAGTTATATACAAACTCCTTTCCATCTTGTAAATCTAAATGCTTAATCGCATATAGCCATGTATACGGATTTTCTTTATGCTCGTGTAAAAGCCTTAATAAATTTTCCACATCGTCATGTTCAGCAAATTCCATTTGATCTGTTAACGAAAAGATGCGCCGGAAATACCAATCATCTTCTTTACATAATGAAGAAAGAAGCTCACTTTTCTCGTTTGGAACAATTGCGATGGATAAATAATTCGTATTTACATACTGCTTTGCAAATTCTTCATATGTAACAAGTATGCGCTCTGCAAAATTTGGATCTTGAATATATAAAACTTGCAGCTGATCATTATAGCCAACTACCAATTGCACATGTGAAACATGATCTATATCGACACTAAGCAAAACCGGAACACCGGCATCGATAAATTTTTTATACATATTTACTGTACCTACAAAGAAACGACTTTTATAACCGATCGCTTCTACGTATTCAACTGTTTTTGATAACTTTGATCCTATTCCATCAAAAATGTGCTTGGCAATTTCATCTTGCGTTTTGTGTTTTCCAAAAAGCTTCAATACCATTTCTATACTTGCAGGTACGCAAAAGTTATCTTTCTGCACGACAGGTATAATTGAAAGCATCACTTCTTTTTTCTCAACAAAGCGCAGTGCGTTGTGATAAGGAGAATCTTTTAAACTATTCTCGTTTTCTAGCAATGTTTGTAGAGTAGTCCAATCACCTTTCATATAATAGAATTCCGCCCAAATTTGTGAGAAATACGGTTGATAACTATGAAATGGCAACAAGTTTTGAACTTCATGTAAAACTTGGCTCAACTCATCATATGCTTTTTTATCATATAATCTTTTGATCTTTTCTAAGTAAAAGAACGGAACTTGTGGAAATTTCCTCATCGCTTCCGTAATGATTTGTAATGATTTTTCATGCTCCCCTTTCATAGAATACAACTCAGCCAATAAATATGTTGATGTATCTGCACATTCCTCACAATCCATTCCTTTTCGCAGTACTTCTTCTGCCTTTAGCCAATCGCCTTTAAATAAATAAAAGTAGCCCCATTTATCAAAAATCGGAATCTCACTTAACTCTTCTGCATTATTCATATAAGTATAAGCTTCCTCATAACGACGCATTTCAAGTATGCAGCGTGCCAATACGAAATATGCCTTTGCAAGCTGCTCTTTTTTAATAGCATTATCTTCTTTTTGCAATGCCTCTTTTAACAAATCTTCTGCATCTAATGATTTTCGTTCATCAATTAAATCATCACAAAACCAAGTAAGCGTCCGAAAACTGTTAAAACGACGATGTGCATATCGCACCACAAATCTACTATAAGATGGCATCAATCCTTCATCCAACAGTTGAATGAGTGTATAAAAATCTTCTTCTGAAGAGATTTCACCTAACCGTTCTTTCATATAGGAAAGGGAATTTTTTTCTCTTATTTCCTCAATTTCCTTTTGAATTTCCGATAAACCATTTAAAAATTCTTTCTTTTTTACATATACCCTTAATGTCTCAAAATCTCGCATCTTTTCACTCCATTCTTTTTTTCATAATTTTATATACTAGCTATAGAACATACAATGTTTTTCACAGTTTTTTAAAAGAAAAAACAGAGCGTACACTCTGTTTTTCTTATCTTATATTTCGTTCGCTCTAAGATGAATCAATACCTGCTTATTTCCTACTTGGATTTGTTTTGCCTGTTGCATCGATTCCATGATAAATAATTGTTTCATCAGTAAGTTTTCTTGCAGTAATTCTTTATACTTCATCATTACATCCTGTAATTCCTCGTCGCATTCAATTTCAATGTCTACTCGCAAATTTACTGGCAAATTCAATTGTTTGCGATATTCCTGCACAGCGCGAATAAATTCTCGCGCCATTCCTTCCTCCAGCAATTCAACCGTCACATTCGTGTCCACCATAACGGTATATATCCCATTCGCAGCATCAGCAAATCCTGTTTTCGGTACTTTTTCAACAAACACATCTTCTAATGTTACTGTGACAACTTCTCCAGACGACAATTGACATGCTCCATTTTTATCCTTTAGAAACACTTTTACTTCTTCATTAGATAAATTTTGCAACCAATGATTGACCAAATTGATTTGTTTTCCAAACTTCGGTCCTGCTTGTTTAAAGTTTAGCTTTAACTGATATGACAAATACTCCGCTTCACTATGTTCGATCGTCACTTCTTTCACATTCAGCTCATCCATTATAATTTCTTTATACGAATCCCAATCCATCTCTTCCTTCGTATTCTCAAATACAACAAGTTTTGCTAATGGTTGTTTTACTTTTAATGTGTGTTGATTACGAATGCTACGTCCAAGCTCAACTACTTGTAAAACAGCTGCCATCTCTCTTTCAAGCTGTTTCTGAATTAGCGCTTCTTCACATACTGGATAATCCGCCAAATGAACACTGCTGCCTTCTAAATTGAAATGCATATCTTCAGCTAAAAATGGTGTAAACGGAGCAAGCAGCTTACTAATCGTAACAAGTACTTCGTAAAGTGTAGCGTATGCTGCCGCTTTTTCAGCATTCATACCAGATGCCCAAAAACGATTGCGTGAACGCCTTACATACCAATTACTTACTTCTTCAACTAATAACGCTATTTCACGTGCAGCTGTTGTAAATTGATAATTTTCTAAAGCTATACTTACCTTCTGAATCGTACTATGCAGCCTTGATAATACCCATTCATCCAGTTTTGTTTTCTTTGTACGATATTCCTGTTTTGGATTGTATCCATCTAAATTCGCGTACAATACATAAAAGCTATATACATTTAACAACGTATCAACTAGTTTCGACTTTGCTTCTTGTACAGTTCGTTCTGAAAATCGTTTCGGATTCCACGGCGCACTATCTACAAGCAGCGCCCACCTTAAAGCATCCGCTCCAAATTTCTCTACTAAATCTACTGGGTCTAACGCATTCCCTTTACTTTTTGACATTTTTTGCCCATTTTCATCTAACACATGCCCAAGTGATAATACACGCTTATACGGCGCTCTTCCGGTGTACAGAGTAGACACCGCAAGTAAGCTATAAAACCAACCGCGCGTCTGATCAATTCCTTCAGCAATCACATCCGCTGGAAACTGTTCTTCAAATAACTCTTTATTTTCAAATGGATAATGATACTGAGCAAACGGCATCGAACCACTATCAAACCAAACATCAATTACTTCTGGCGTTCGTTTCATTGTTTCACTGCATTCTGGGCAACTAATTTTCACTTCATCTACATATGGTTTATGCAATTCAATATTTTCATCAACCATTCCAATTGCGTATTTTCTTAATTCTTCAATGCTTCTCGGTGCAAATTGATGGTAACAAGCTGTACACTCCCATACATTTAGCGGTGTACCCCAATATCGTTTCCGGCTAATGTTCCAATCCACCATGTTTTCTAAAAAGTTACCAAACCGACCATGTTGGATATGTTCTGGATGCCATGTTACTTCATTATTATTTTGTAAAAATTGCTCTTTTAACGCAGTTGTTCGAATGAACCAACTTTCATTTGCGTAATAAAGTAGCGGTGAATCACAGCGCCAACAATGCGGATAACTATGTTCATACTTCTCCTTATGATAAAGAAGACCATGCTCAGCTAAATAGCGAACAATATCAATATCACATTCTTTTACAAATTTCCCTTGTAAAAAAGGAACATCAGCTGTATATTCTCCCTTCTCGTTTACAACATTCACAAATGATAGTCCATGTTCTTGGACCACTTTATAATCATCTTCTCCGTATGCAGGTGCAATATGAACAATTCCAGTACCGCTATTGGCTGTGACAAAATCAGCATTTACAACAAAATAACCATTTGTGACTTCTGCAAATTGAAATGGCGGTATATAAGAAAGACCTGTTAACTCGCTTCCCCTGTGAACAGATAACACTTTATACTCTTGCTGCAGAACATCTTTCACTAACTCTTTCGCCACAATATAAACCTCATTCCCTTGCTGCACCCTCACATATTCCAGCTCTGGGTGAACTGCTAGCGCTACATTAGCTGGAAGCGTCCATGGCGTCGTTGTCCAGCCGAGAAGATACTCGTTTTCCCGATCTGTAAGCTGAAATTTAACTGTTGCACTTAAATCCTTCACTGTTTTATATCCTTGCGCCACCTCATGTGAGCTTAATGATGTTTGGCAGCTTGGGCAATAAGGAGAAACGCGGTGACCTTTATACAGCAATCCTTTTTCATGAATCGTCCCAAGAACATGCCAAACACTTTCAATATAGGAATTATCTAACGTGATATACGGCGCATCCATATCAACCCAGTAACCAATACTCTCTGTAAACTCACGCCACTGCTTTTCATACGTAAATACACTCTCTTTACACTTTGCCAGAAAGGCTTCTACACCGTACTTTTCAATATCATATTTACCAGAAATACCAAGCTGCTTTTCAACGCCTAATTCCACTGGTAATCCATGTGTATCCCATCCAGCCTTACGCAGTACTTTATATCCTGTCATCGTTTTATATCTTGCAACCAAATCTTTAATGGTACGTCCAAGGGCATGCCCAACATGCGGAAGTCCATTCGCAGTTGGCGGTCCTTCATAAAATACGAAAGATTGTGCACCTTCACGATTTCGAATCGATTGCACAAAGGTATTCTGTTCATTCCATTGCTTACGAATTCGAGCTTCTCTCCTTACAGCTAATTCTTTCACATCTACCTTCTTCATCTACAATCACTCCTTAAGAAATAATTAATAGTACACAAAAAACCCGTCCCTATCATTAGGGACGGGTTTACCCGCGCTACCACCCTACTTCTATTGATTAATCGTTCATCAATAGCACTCAGCAACGTACAATCATACGCGTTCCTTGTAACGGTAGACAACCGTTCGAACTTACTATGTTCAGTTCGACTCCTCGGAGATGATTTTCAAACATATATCGAACACCGGCTTTCAGCAAGGCACCGGCTCTCTGGGGAACAGTGATATATTTTACTCGTTCTCGTCATCAGATTTGTATACTTTTATTAACAGTTATTTTATTCCAATGCAATTCCAATTGTCAATTAATTTAGAATGTTTTTTCTGATTTATATTTATTTCATTTTTATCTTTACTACCCTTTTTTATTCTACTTCTTTAAGAACGTTACATGAATAACAGAATGTCGCATGGTTAAACTACTGAAAGAACCAAACATGTTTATTATCAGGAAAAAACGAAGTAATCTATACATCAAGTACTAGATTTTAAAACAAAATGGTGGTGTTTTTATGTCAGATTTTATAGAACCAATCGAGTATGAAACAGGTACAGCGATTCAGACTTTCAACATTCTGGAAACGAACGCTACTACTGATGGATATGAAGTTCTCCTAAATATTGACTTAGACAGTGGTTACGAATTAGAAAATGTCAAAATGCATATTACCCTTGAAGAATTAGCAGGATACGAAACGATTGATATTCATGAAGGTGTGAAGTATGCTTTAGGATTCTTTAATAATTAATTATTTGAACACTTTTTCCTTTGCCCCTAATGAATTGGGACACCTACTAAAAATAGCTTTATACTTGAAATTGCCAATCAAGGGGGCATTCATTTTGTAAAGAACCTTTCACAAGTAGATTTTAGGATAAAATGTATGTTTTTCTATGCAAAAAGCCAATTCATCTCCACCTTTCGTCGGGCTACGCCCTGCACATTTAGAAAATGGAAATGAATTGGCTGAAAATGTTAAACTCTACCCAATACTTTAATATGAAATAGCTCGTCTATTTTGTGTAGACCAATTGTTATAAAAGTCAGACCAATACATAGAAGCGTTTTTCTCACCAGTCCAAGGATCGTTATAATAAAAATAGTTTTCATCATACCCTACAAGCGTAATAGCGTGAACTGTAAAACCATGCATAGTCATCCAAACTACAACAGGTTTCCCCTCGTCTAAATTTCTTTTTATTTCTAAACCAGTTAGATTTATTGCACTACCTGTGTATTTACGTACTAAATTCATCAAAGCTGGAGGATATATTGTCCAACCTCTACCAAAAGGGTCGCCTACAAAACCTTGATTTGGATCAACACTAGAATATGGCATTTCATATGCAAGTTGAACTTTATCTACATTCGCACCTGCATACTGTAACATCATAGTTACAGATGTTATCTCACAACCGGATACTAAATTTCTTGATGGATTATAAGGATCACGTTGATTAATAATCGGTACATCCAAATGTGGGTAAGTAGAACCTTGAACAACCGCTCTACTATCTAACCAATTTAAATTCCCCTTCTTGTCTCTAAAAGCATACCACGTTACACCGTTGTAATTTACAGATAATTTTACATTTAAGTTCTTATCAGCAAAATCAGAAGCAGAGCCAATATAAGATGCATTTTGCATACCATAAGGTCTTGACCATACAGTATGGCCCTGAGTATTTGATACATGATAAGTCTCATTCATTTCTACTATGTTAGATGCATTAGAAACTGCTTTTGAGTCAATCCAACCAACTTCTTTACCGTCCACTGTAAAATGATACCAAACTGTTTGTTCCGTTGTTAAACTACCAATAACTTTAATAGGTTTATTTACATAGTTATTTGCAGAACCTACATATTTAGTGTTCTCTTCACCATAAGGTAAAGTCCAAATAGAGTGACCGTATGTATCTCCTAATAATACAGTTTTATTTTCATCATTAATTACAAGATTGGATAATGTTCTTGAATCAATCCAACCTAGTACTTTATCCCCTAATGTGATTTTACTCCACACAACATTATTTTTCTTCACCTTTTGAATAACTTTAACTTGTTTAAAGCTGTAATCACTAACAGATGCAATCCAGTTAGCACCATATTCCCCATATGGTACACTCCAAACACCGTCAGAAGGTTTTGCAGAACCACCAATTAGTACTGAACTGTTTTCAACAGGTAAATTTTCCAAGTCAGTTACGGCTTTATCACCATCTATCCAACCAACTATCCCTTTATCATTTTTAACTTGATACCAGTTTGTAACTCCCTTTTTAACTGTCTTTATTACTTGTAATGTTTGATAAGCATAATCATTAGTAGAACTTAAGTATTGAGCATCCATCACACCATAAGGTTTTGACCATATCCCATTACCGTTTGTAGTTCCAATTGTTACAGAGAAATTAACAGGTTTTACCCCATCTTTGTCTAATGCTTTAGAGTCAACCCAACCGATTACTTTACCGTTCACACTAAATTTATACCAAGTTGTATCTCCAAAAGCTGCTTTTTCTATTAATTTAATGTTATCGTAAGCATATTTATCTGAAGTATCTACATAGTTTGCACCCTTAACGCCATACGGTAAAGACCAAATACCATTATTATAGGTCGCACCCATTATAGAGTCTTGATTTATTTCTTGTATGTTCGATAATTTACTTAATACTTTACTATCTAACCAACCTATTGTTTTACCGTCTATACTAAATTGATACCAAGTTGCATTATTTACTACCATTTTTTGAATCAGTCGAACTTCTTTTCCTGCATACTTATTTGTAGAATCAATATAGTTTGCACCTTGTAATCCATATGGCACAGACCAAATAGCATTACCTTGTGAAAACTCAATAATTTGAGTCTCTTGTACATTTGTTGTGCTAGGTTGTAAGTTAGATGATTTATTAACTGATTTGATCTCATTACTTTGTATGTTAGATGATTTAGCACTGTTATCTTGTTGACTATTTGATTCTACATCTATACCCTGTACATTTTCTGATTTAACATTACTATCTTGTGGGTTTTGTGAATTATTCGATTTAACTCCATTAGTTTGCGAGTTATCTGTTTGTAAATTATCTGTTTTGAAGCTATTATCTTGTGATTTATCTTGTAAATCATTCGATTTACTATCTTTACCTTGTAAGTTATCACCAACCTGATTTTCTTGTACTTTTGTAATGTTAGATTGTAAGTTATCAGCTTTTATCAACGTTGGTTCTAATAAAAATAAACATGCCCCAGTTACCCCTAGCACCGCAACTGATTTACTACGTATCTTTAACTTATTACTTTTACTCATCATTCTTATCCCCTATTACATTTAAATTGTAAGTTTAATTGATTTGTTTTTTTCTTATTCGAATACTTAGAGAGTATAAAATATTTTGTGTAAATGAATAAAGACGTAAAAAAAACTTTTCTTGTGAGAATTGAGTTACCTCAAATAATTCACAGAAAAGAGGTCTTCCTATGAAACAGTTTACATCAAAAGTCATCAAAGCACTAGTCCAAAACAATATAATACAGAGGCTTTTCGTTAGCTGAATACGCTACAGGCAACAGCATTAACAGCGTTTTCAGACTATGAAAAATATGATCGTATTGGTTTCAAATTAGACCACTCACATAATGGTTCTTTTTCACGTACGCAACACACAGAGTACGGTGATGTAAACATACAATTCGCGCGTGATCGGAATGGGTAATTTTCCCGTTCTCAAGATTTCTCGTAATCCCCGCTGTATATGACATATGTTATATACAGTGCGTAATAAATACTGTAATTTATTAAGTGTCTTAAAACATAGAAGGTGATTTATCTAAAATCTAGCACTTTGACGTATAACAGGCCTTCATATGAGCACGTTGATAAGAAGTTTGTATATGATAACTATAAAAACTAACTATATTTGGAGGATTAAAATGAAGTACGAAGTTATAATATTTGATGCAGATGAGACTTTATTTGATTTTAAAAAGTCTGAAAAACATGCACTTAAAAATACGATGCTGGCGTGTAATATTGAATATGATGAAAGTTATCATTTGAAAGTATACAAGGCTATCAATACAGCTATATGGAAAGAGCTAGAGGATGGACTTATTACTCAAAAACAATTAAATGCTGAAAGATTTAAACGATTATCAAATAAATTAAATGCTAAATTTGATAAAGTTGAATTTGCACAATTATATATGAAACATTTATCTAATGCGTCATTTTTATATGATGAGAGTATAGACCTTATAGAAAGTCTGCATAAAGACTATAGACTTTCTATAATCACCAATGGTCTCAAAGATGTTCAAGATAATAGAATACGGAAATCTACTATAGCAAAATACTTTGAAGATATAGTAGTCTCTGAGGATGTTAATGTATCGAAGCCAGATGCTAAAATATTTGAACACGCTTTAAACAATTTAAAGCATACTGATAAAGGTAAAGTATTAATGGTAGGAGATAGCTTAACTTCTGATATACAAGGCGGAATCAAATTTGGTATCGATACGTGCTGGTTTAATCCTAATAAAATTGTAAATACATCAGAATTTAAACCTACTTATGAAATTACTAATTTGCTGGAGCTTAAAAATATACTAAAAAAATAGATCAATGTTGAGAAGAGAAAGGAATTGATACATATTTAATTCCTTTCTCTTTTCTGCCTTCTACATCTCCTCAGGTGCTTCCACCCCGAGTAAACGCAATCCTTCTTTTAATACAACTGCTACCGCATATACGAGAGCGAGTCTGCTTTCTCTCTCTGCATTTTCTTCTAAAATACGAATGTTACCGTAATATTTATTAAATGCTTGTGCTACGTCTAGTATATATTTCGCAATATTAGATGGTTCATATTTCGCAAACGCCGTTTCAATGACTTGTGGAAAACGATGCAATAGTTTTATAACGGTCCAACTTATATCGTCTGTCAACTGTAACTCTTGTTTTTCAATATCGATATCGCTTTTTTTCAATAGTGAACAAGTACGCGCATGTGTGTATTGTACGTATGGTCCCGTTTCCCCTTCGAATTTCAACATATTTTCAAGCGAAAATTCAATGTTATGCATGCGTTCATTTTTCAAGTCATGGAAAATAACTGCACCAACCCCGACTTGTCTTGCTACTTCATCTTTGTTCTTTAAATTCGGATTTTTCTCTTCAATATTTTGCTTTGCTAACATGATTGCTTCTTCTAACACTTCTTCTAGTAAAACAACTTTCCCTTTACGGGTAGACATTTTCTTACCATCTTTTAAAATAAGTCCGAATGGAACGTGAGACATGCCTTCTACCCACTGAAACCCTAATTTCTTTAGTACAGTGAAAAATTGCGAGAAATGTAAACTTTGTTCATCTCCAACGACATATAGTGCTTTATCAAATGAATACGTGTTTTGACGATATAATGCAGCTGTTAAATCACGCGTTGCATAGAGCGTAGCACCATCTGACTTTTTAATTAAACATGGCGGCATTCCTTCTTCTTCCAAATTAACAACTTGCGCTCCGTCTGATTCTTCTAATAAACATTTTTCTTCTAGAAGCTTAACGAAATCATCCATCTTATCATTGTAAAATGCTTCTCCTTGAAAATTCGAGAATTCTATGCCAAGCAGTTCATAAATGCGAGAGAACTCTTTTAACGATTCGTGACGGAACCAGTTCCACAAATATACCGCTTCTTCATTGCCATCCTCTAGCTTCTTAAACCAAGCACGCCCTTCTTTTTCAAGCTCTGGATACTCTTTTACTTCTTCATGAAAACGTACGTATAACTTAAATAACTCGCGAATCGGATCTTCTCTAACAAGCTCTTCATCACCCCATTTTTTATAAGCGGTAATGAGCTTTCCAAACTGAGTTCCCCAGTCACCAACGTAGTTAATGCCTACAACTTCATAACCACATTTTTCACATATATGTTTTAATGCATTTCCAATCATTGTAGAACGTAAATGTCCCATCGAAAACGGCTTCGCGATATTAGGAGATGAATAGTCAATTACAACCGTTTTTTCTTGTCCAAAGTACAGCTGTCCATATTCTTCTTTTTCGTCTAGTATTGCATTTAACACTTCATTACTTACAGTTTGACGATCGAAGAACACATTTACATACGGTCCAACCGCTTTTACTTTTGTAAAAAATGGGTGAGATAATTTATCTGCTAGTTCCTGCGCAATAACTGCTGGTGCTTTTTTATATTGTTTTGCTAATGTGAAGCAAGGAAAAGCAACATCTCCAAACTCATCTTGCTTTGGTGTTTCAATTAAAGCAGCAATTTGTTCTAATGATAAACCTGGTTCTAATACATCGAATACATGCTGTGCAAACTTCATTTTATATTCCATCAGTATCTTCCTCCTTTTTATCAATAAAAAAACTCGCCTCTTTTCTAAAAAAGAGACGAGTTTACACCCGTGGTACCACCCTTGTTGTTTATCATGAACCACTTTCCCGTTTATAACGAGGTTAGGGATCCCCGGCTTACTCTACTACACCGTTCAAGCAGCATCTCCGAAGTGCGCTTCATTATTTTCTCTGCACTAGGCTTTCACCGTCCCTAGCTCGCTTTTGCTTCTGAAAATAATTACTCTCTTCATCCAAGATTTTCTATAAAAATTTATTATAATCTATTATACATATTATCTAATAATTAGCAAGTTTCAATCACACCAAAATGAAATTTTGCGCTTTTTCGTTTATAGACAAAGAAGTTATGCTTTTCAAAGCGCATGCTTCGAAAATGATCCTTTAACACAACTCGTTTTCGCGCTACACGCTTAGCCTCTTTAATTGTTTCATACGTAATATCGTTGTACAATGCAAAATGCTTTAAACCACGAATACCGTCTGATTCTAATACTGTTTCTTCAAACATCGGATCTAAATATACGACATCATAGCTATGATCTGCACATTGTTGCAAAAAAGATAAATGCTCCGTATGCTTCACTGTAATTCGCTGCATTGCTTCGTTAATTTCTGTTACACCTGCATCCCACTGCTGAAGACCTTTTTCAATTAAATATGCCATATAGCGATTACCTTCTAATCCAGTAACTTGTCCAGCTTCACCTACAGCATAACTTGCCACGATGCTGTCAGATGCCATGCCAAGCGTACAATCCAATACCATCATACCTTCTTCTAGCTGCGCAGCTTGCAGAAATGGATCATGTTCACCGCGTATTAATCGCTTTACGCGAAACATCGCTGAGTTCGGATGAAAAAAGAACGATTCTTCCGTTCCTTGCGGGTAAATCGCTAATCGATTTTTCTGGGCAACAAGCACATCTTGTTTATATAGCTCATGTAATTCATAAATTGGACTGTCATTTCTCACAAGAAAAGAACTTTGCAAATCCATGGCTATTTTTTCAGCATATGCAGTCATTTCTTTATTTGTTCGTCCTGCTGTCGTTACAATCATTCTGTCACCTCATTACAAAGAAAAAGGGAGAAAATCTCTCCCTTTTTAGCAATGCTTTTCAAAAGCTTGTTCTAAGTTTTGAATAATAGCGTCCATTGTTGCCCCTTCAATTTCATGGCGGTGAATGAAGTGAACAACTTCTTTTCCTTTTAATAATGCCATAGATGGTGAAGATGGCGGGATTTCATCAAAGTAAGAGCGCATCATCGCTGTTGCTTCTTTATCTTGACCTGCAAATACAGTAACAAGATTGTTTGGTTGTTTCTCAGAACGTACAACCGCTTGACCAGCTGATGGACGCGCTAAGCCTGCCGCACAACCACAAACAGAGTTCACAACTACTAACGTTGTTCCTTCTACATTTTCCATGTATTCTTGTACATCTTCTGCTGTTGTCAATTCTTTAAATCCTGCGCGTACTAATTCTTGACGCATCGGAATTACCATTTGGCGCATGTATTGTTCATATGCATTTGTCATGTTACCAATCTCTCCTTCAACTTTCATTCCAGATTCATCATATCACGCTCTAATACTAGACGCAAAAGAAACATCATGACTTTCTTATTTTTCCCTTCGGATTTCACAAACACCATTTTTACAATGTCCAACAGGGACAATTTCCCGTTTTGTTGCAATATAGTCATATAAGACATGACCAAATCCGAACAAAATCGATAGTTTAATAAAAGGTACGATTGCCCAGTATGCAGGAATTACTTTCGCTAAGACATATATACTTTGAATTCCTTTATACCAGCGCGCATCCTTATAAATGTATAAATGTTGTTCCATGTTTTGCTGCATCTCTTCAGATAAACAATATTGCTGAACAATTTCTTCTTCGCGAAAAGAAACAAATGTTATTTTCCCCTTTTTATCTAGTTCCTTCGTTCGATTTGCAATCTTTGTACACATCGGACACCAGCTATCGTAAAAGGCAATCATAGCTATTATTCTCCTTTTCGGTACTCCGTCATTTGCTTCCAAACAGAACCTTTTGCTTCCTCACCGCCTTCAATGCGTTCAAGTGCTAACCGTGCTTGCATTGCGACTTCAAATTCTGGGTCCTCTTGCGCTACGTGAAGTGCCGGGATTGCACTTTCGTCACCAATTTCAAATAAAAACATTGCCGCACGCCAGCGTACAAGTTTACTTGAATCTTTTAATGCTTTAATCATCACAAACATTGCAGCAGGGTCACCGATATCTGATAAGCAATCACCTGCTGTGCGGCGTACACTGACAGATCTATCTAATAATGCCTTATAGAGTAAAGGTAAGACACGATTCCCTTTGACCATTCCTAAATAAGCTGTTGCTAAGCGGCGAATCGATACTTTTTCATCTTCTAACGCTTTCTCTAGTACAGGAATATCTTCTTCTGTTGGATCCATTTGTTCAAGCGCTGCATAGCGTTTTGTCCAATCAGAATCATTCATCATTTCCTCTGTTACTTTATATGGCTCATGCTTTGTAATCGTTACTTCAGCCTCTCCTGCTTGTTGTAATAATTCTTGGACAATCGCATCTACACGATCGGCTGGATATGCCGCAACAACCTCTTCCACAACTTCTTTTCCAATCTCTTCAAAGCTACCATAACGCGTACTTTGCTGGGCCCATTTCCGCTCTTTCACAACATTTGGAGCTGACATCTGCACTTTCATAATCGCTTCCTTAAAACGATCTGGTAATCCTACGCGTTCCTCAGTTGTACCATCGGTTAGTTTCACTTGCATCGGAATGGTAAAGAACATTTGAATAAACACTTTCACTTCCCCAAAGTGGGCATTTTGTTCTTGTTCGCTCCCTGTTGCAACTTCTTCACCAAAAACTGCACGAACTTGCTGTAAAATATGTTTCCAGTCATATTTCGCATTACGCTCTACTGCTAAAAAGTCCGCTACATGATACACACCTTTTACACCTTCAATTTGCAAAATTTGCTGCACTCTCTCTGGAGCCTCATTTGCATTATCACGTGTATAATTGTTTCGTGCTCCTGCTGGTAATACTTCATTTAAAATAACTTTCATTGTATTTGGACTTGGTGTCGGTTCAATACCTTTAATCTTCACTTATATTGTCTCTCCTTTATTGCGGTTCTTAGCTGTATTGTAACATGTTCTCAATTAAGACTCCTACTGAGGTGCTTGCTCTTTTTTCTTCTCTAAAAATGTAATTCTTTCAATCACAACTTCTGTCTTATATATTCTTTTGCCACCCTCATTATCGTATTGACTCGTATGAATATGTCCTGTTATACCAACAAGCTCCCCTTTTTTGCAGTACATCGTTACATTTTCCGCTGATTTCCGCCATATCATGCAATGAATAAAATCTGCTTGTTGCTCTCCTAAGCTGTTACGAAACCCTCTATTTACCGCAACACATATACGTGCATAGGCAATCCCTTGCTTTGTATAGAATAACTCTGGATCTTTTGTTAATCTGCCAATTAACGCAACTCGATTCATCATACGATTCATGTCACCTCTTCGTTTTTTTCTTTATTGTAGAAAAAACGAAACGTGTAGTAAAAAATGTAAAAAAATATTTTTTCATACGAAAACGTATCTTTATCTCTATAAAATTTCAAAAAGAAATCCTGCATGATACAAACATGCAGGATTTCGGTTCGTTAATCATTTTTTACAAAATAAGAAACGAAGCGTAAAATTTCTAAGTATAACCAAACTAATGTCATCATTAAGCCCATCGCACCGTACCACTCCATATATTTTGGAGCGCCGCCGCGTGCACCGCTTTCAATGAAATCAAAGTCTAACATTAAGTTTAATGCAGCAACAACAATTACTACTGCACTGACAATCATACCAATTGTTCCACCTTGATGTAAGAATGGCACTGGTACGCCAAATAGTTGTAAAACTAAAACGATTAAATACATAATCGCAATTCCAAACGTCGCTGCCATCACACCCGTACGAAACTTATCTGTCACCTTCACAACACGCGTTGCATATAACACTAACATTGCTAGTAAAATAGAAACTGTTAATAATACTGCGTGTAAAATAATATAATCACCAAATTTCATTGTGTATACAGCAGAAATACTTCCTAATACAATCCCTTCGACTGCTGCATAAATCGGTGCTGTAATTGGTGAAATACGCGGTACGAATATCGATACAAATGCAATAATTGCCGCAATAATTAAAGCACCAATTAACACTGGCATTTGCATTTTATTTTGTATCATCTGCATATATGCGTACACTGACGTTCCTAATAACAAAATAAGCATAATGAACGTTTTCGCAACTGCACCACCGACTGTCATCGCTGAAGTGCTTACGCCTTCTTTACGAAACGCATCTTTCTTTAACATTGGATTAGATGTGCGCATGTTATCCCTCCTAAAATAGATTCTACTAATAGTGTAAAGATTTTCCCTTTACATTTCAACATATGCAGCTTGTTTTTACTTTAAGCCTTCTACAATGTCAGATAATTCACTCCAACGCTCCATTGTCTGTTCTAATTCTTCTTCTGTTCGCTGCTGCTCTTCAGAGAGTTGCTGTGCTTTCGTATAATCAGCGCCTACTTTTTCTAATTCTTCTGTAATACTTTCAATTTTCTCTTCCAATTCTGCAATCTTATCCTCAATCGTCTCCCATTCACGTTGTTCATTATAGGAAAGCTTGCGTTTCCTTTGTTGTTTAGGAGCTTCTTCTACTTTCTTTTCTTTCTGCACTTCTGCTTTTAATACTGCTTCTTGTGCTTTTTTCTCCTCTAAATAATCGCTGTAGCTGCCAAAGAAAATGCGAACGTTTCCGTTCCCTTCAAATACAAACAGTTCTTCTGCAATTTTATCAAGGAAGTATCGATCATGCGATACAGTAAGGACGACACCAGGAAATTCTTCTAAATAATCTTCAAGCACTGTTAATGTTTGCGTATCTAAATCGTTAGTCGGCTCATCTAAAAGCAAAACATTCGGTTCTCCCATTAAAATACGCAATAAATATAATCTTCTTCTTTCGCCACCTGATAATTTACTAAGCGGTGTACCATGTGTGTGCGGCTCGAATAAGAAACGTTCTAACATTTGCGAAGCACTAATCGTTTTTCCATCTGTCGTATGAATCACTTCAGCCGCTTCTTTAATATACTCAATCATCCGCTGATTTAAATTCATATCTTCATTTTCTTGCGTATAGTATGCAATTTTTACCGTTTGTCCAACTTCAATTTCACCGCTGTCCGGTGTAATTTTACCAGCAAGCATGTTTAATAGAGAAGATTTTCCGCTTCCATTCGCACCAATAATACCAATGCGATCTCCTGGTTTCACAATATATTGGAAATTACGTAGAACCGTTTTATCACCAAATGTTTTTGTCACATCTTTTAATTCCAGTACTTTTTTTCCTAACCTGCTGCCTCCAAGCGCAATATCAACGCTTTGTTTTGCACTTGGACCTTCTTGCTTTTGCAGTTCGTCAAAGCGCTGAATCCGTGCCTTTTGCTTCGTAGAGCGTGCCTTTGCACCGCGGCGAATCCAAGCAAGTTCACGGCGATATAAGTTTTGACGCTTTGCTTCCTGCGCTATTTCTTGTTCTTCTCGAAGTGCTTTCGCTTCTAAAAAAGCACCGTAGTTCCCTTCATAGCTATATAACTTGCCATTATCTAATTCAAAAATACGGTTCGTTACACGATCTAAGAAATAACGATCATGCGTAACAAGCAAAACAGAACCTGTATAACGTGATAAATATTCTTCTACCCATTCTACTGTTTCATGGTCAAGATGGTTCGTCGGCTCGTCTAAAATTAATAAATCTGGTGTTTGAATGAAACATTGCGCCATCGCAATGCGTTTCTTCTGTCCGCCCGATAAATTTCCTACTTCCGCAGAGAAGTCAGTAATACCAAGCTTTGTTAACAATGATTTTGCATTTGCATTCGCTTCCCAAGCATTCATTGCATCCATGCGCTGCTGCACGGCAAATAATGCTTCCTGCGCTTTCTCACTTGTTGGATTCTTTTCTAAGTTCAATAACGTTTGCTCATACTCACGAAGAAGACGAATTAACGGTGTATCACCATGAAACACCTGCTCTAGTACAGTTAAATTTTCTTTAAAATCTGGTTGCTGTGATAAATAACTAATCGTATATCCACGTGTATGCGTCATTTCCCCTGTATCTGGAATTTCCGCGCCCGCAATAATTTTTAATAACGTTGATTTCCCTGTTCCATTCACACCGATAATACCAGCGCGCTGTCCTTCGGCAATACTAAAAGATAGACCATTAAATAATGGTTTATCCCCATATGATTTCGATACATTTTCGACTGTTAACATTCTCATATTTGTGCATTCCACTCTTTCATAAATTGATCAATAAATTGCTCCATATAGCGATGACGCTCTTCCGCCTCTTCCTTCGCTGCATCTGTATTCATTAAATCTTTTAGCTTTAACAGTTTTTCATAAAAATGATTTAACGATGGTTCATCGCTTTTTCGATATTCTTCCTTCGTCATCGTTTCACGCGGTGGAATGTTTGGGTCATACAGTAAACGGCCCTTTGCCCCTCCATAAGCGAATGTTCGAGCAATCCCGATTGCTCCAAGTGCATCGAGGCGGTCAGCATCTTGAACAATTTCCCCTTCTAACGTCGCCACAGTTCCGCCGTGTCCACCTTTATAAGACATATTCGCAATAATATGAACAATTTGCTCTACATCTTCTTGGCTAATTCCCAATAGTTCAAGCCAGTCTGTTACTTTCTTCATACCAACTTCTTCACTCTCATTTAGCTTATCATCTGCAACGTCGTGAAGCAGTGCTGCCATTTCAATAACGAAGCGATTCCCACCTTCTTTTTCAAATAATGCAATCGCTAATTTATGTACGCGTTCAATATGATACCAATCGTGACCACTTGCATCTTTTTCTAATATGTCTTTGACAAATGTAATCGTTTTTTCAATTTGTTCTTGTTTATTCATAATATCTTCACCCAATTCATTATTGTAACACGCCCTCATTTTTTCATCACACATTTTCTTGTCCGCCCATATTATATGTTGTACCAAGTATCATGAAGGAGGAAAAAAAATGTTTTATAACCCACAACATCCTTATCCGCAGCAACCCTATAATCCACCGCATCCTGAACAACAACTATACTACCCGTACCACTATGATCCACGTTCCCCTCAAACCGGCCCTACAACGCCAACAGAACCAACTGAGCAACAAATCCAACAATACGCTTCACAATTTCAACACTTAAAACAACCCGTATTAAACCTCGTCAAACCTTGGGTAGAATACGGTGTAAAAGAAGCAAAGTATACATCCGTACCGCACGCAATGACGGAGATTGCGGCAATCACATATTTAATTGGAAAAGGTTTTAATCCAACAGTTGCTCATTATATTGTTGAATCTTGGGAGAAGAATGAGCAGTTTTAAATCTATTCATTTTGTAGCACATACAAACTATGAAAGTGCCAAAGGACCTTGACATAAAAGGATTTTGGCACTTTTTTCTTTCTATAATCTATTTTATCACAAAAATATTTTTGTATTATTCGTGGTCAACATGTGGACAAAATGATCGAAGAAAAAAGCCTTTATATCAAGCCTTACACAATGTTTATCCAACAGGAATTTTTATCCCGTTTTCATTTTGTAACCTTCTGTACTATATATTTCAGTGTTTGAAGTATTAAAAATTAAAACTGATTAACTCTCCACCATATATATGTATACGTTAGGTTTCACTCATATTTATGTATCATTTCCAATTATACTTACATTGACCGTACATTTATGTGTGCGTAAAAAATAGGAGTGGCTTTTTATCGCCTCTCCTACAAAATGACTGTTAAAGTAAAGTAACTTGAGTATATGACGTAAGATGAATTGGTACAAATATCTAAAAACTCATTTTTCTATGAGTAAAATTTAATTTTTAAAAATAATCACCTTATCAAAAAAATTAGCCCCACACAAAGCGGAGCTGCAAGGAAAAAAAATGAGATGAACTCTTATAAGTAACTAACTGTGGAAAAGGAATGTTTTTTATTTTACTAAAAATGAAAGAATTAACAAAAAAAGAAAAAATTACTTGAAAAAAATATATTCAGAATATAAAACATTTCCGAAAGTATAAAATATCAAAGAGGATACTATGTTAAAAAAAGTAAGGATTACAGTAGGAGCAGTAACTATGTCAAAACAAATGTATCCAAATGATAGCGGGATATGGGATCATCAAGATGCTTTTAGACATGCTCACTGGAACGAACACATGGCGCATCGAATTGGACAAACTTTAGCTGCTAAATTTGCTACTGCCCATGAATCAACTAGTAGTGGAAATGATAAAGCGATGGATTTACACAATAATACTGTCGGAAGAGCGCATCCTGGTGAAGGACATGATAAATTAAGACAATTAGCAAGATGGGGTTATTTTAGAGTATTTGATGGGGATGGAAACTTAAGACCTACTTGGTATTAAATTCTTTTTTATCTTTTTGACTAAAAAATTATAAACACGAAAAGAGTTTAAATGATGAAAAAAAACAAATGGTTTTATACAATTTCAGCAATATTAAGTATCTCGACTATAGGAATATTGTATTTTGTATTTTTTTATCATGGTTTCGATATTACAATAAACAATAAAACAAATCGAGATATTGAAAATCTTACAATTACTGATGGTCGTAAACTTCAAAAATTTAAAATGCCCACTATTCATTCCAATAAACAATATAAAACTAAAATTAAGTTAAAAGATGTAGGAGAAAATAGTTTAACATTAACCTATCAAGATAATAAGAAAAAATACATAAAGTGACTATTTTTGGTTATTTTGAAGGGAGAGGAAAAGGAACAATAGATATCGTTATTAAATCTATTCTTCAAGATGGAACGTTAGACATACAAGTAAAGCAAAAGTAGCTAAATGGGGTCACCGTACACACCCCTTAACTTGAAAGATTCTATTATCCTCAAGTACAAAAAAGCGTTATCCTTTCTAAACAGGCTAGATTAGTGAAGTGCATTCCAATTGCTAGACACAGTCTAACAATTGGAGGTGCATTTCAATTAGAGCCGACTATTTTATTATCGAATACATTATGAATGTCTGATGATATACGGAGAATATATGAAACTGTAATAAAATAAACTGACTCAATGAGCCTTCTTTTATCACCATAACTCAGTAGTAAATCCTTCTTCAAAATATATCTATTTATCTGTTATACTAAATAATGTATTTACTTCAAGGGAGGACAACATAGTGAAAAAGTTTTTTAAATTTGGATGTTTAGGTCTTATTGCAATCTTTGTAATCATTATCATTGCAGTAATCATAGACACATCTAATGACGATTCAAAAGACAAATCATCTACTAAATCAAAACAAGGATCTACAACAGAACAACCTCAAAAAGAATCTGAGAACAAAAAAGATACCACTGCAAAAGAAACTGGTAAAACAAATAACTGGGAAGATAAAATAAAAGAAGTGGCATCAAGTGATAAAAGTGCAAATGAAAAATTTGATGCCATTAGTAAGTATGCACATGATTATAAACCTACTGACGATGAAGTAGAAAGATTCGGAAATGATATCATAAAAGAATATAAAGATAAAAATTATATTAAAGACTTATCTAATCATGAGTACATGCTTACAAATATTTTCAAATCTCAAGTAGTTGAGAAGAATGCGAAAGAAAAAGTAATACAGGATTTTGCATTCGACTTCTGGCAAAACTCAAAATATAACTATCGTGGTGTTGATAAAACAACAAGTGAAGCAACATTAGCAAATGAACGACAAATGGATAAATCATTAATTAAGATGCGTAAATAAAACCAAAAGCCCTGACTCTCTATTAAATAGAGAATCAGGGCTTTTGCTTAGTTATCAAATCAACCTTACGTAAGACTCATCAAAATACATTCAACCTTCAACACCATCTTTGTATACATAAATCCAATCCTCGTATCTGAAATGGACATTCCAAGCCCCAATATACACTTTTCCTATAACCGGATCACCTTTTGATGCTCCTTTGCGAAGGTTAATGTTTGTTCCCGATATCCAAACAACCCCTTTTGTTTTAAAACTTGCACGTGGTAAGAAAAGGCCCTAACCGTTTCTATGCTCGGCCAGATGCTCTCATCCCCCCGAAAATGAAAGAAGCTTTTTATGTCGTTTTTTAACTCATATACATACAGAATCATTCAGTACATCACCATAATATTTTTCAATGATTTTATAATGATGCTCTTCATGTATTACTAAAAGTTGAATACCCTGAATTAAATTAGGATAACTAGCTAGCGGATCAAAAAATATAATATGTCCAGCGATATCCTCTTCGATATTCTCAACTAATTCTCTCAATCTATTCGTCTCATTTAACAGCAATCTCATTAACTCTTCTTTATTCAAAGTATGAATCACTTTTTTCGGCGGTACTAAAATAAAAGGAGCTTTCATTCCTTTTCCATGCTTTTCTTTATATTCTGCATATATATCATGAATTTGATTATGAAATGTTTTCTTTCTTCTCATTTTTGCATACGGAATCAGAACAAAAGAAAGTTTCGTCGCGACTTTGAGCATTCTTGTGATTAAATATAAATGATATAAATGCTCTCCAATCGACCATTTCCCTTCTTTTTGCTGCCATAATTGTTCATTTGAAATACCTTGTACTTTTTGAAAGAAACAATGCCGCTGCTGTTGTAAAGTTTGAAAATGGCGTGATATACTTTCAGATTTCATCTCATACTCCCTTCATTTTAACTCTTAATTCGATTCATATACATATATTGTAAAATTATACCACAGTTATTTTTGGTAGACAAAACGAGCAAACATGTTTTATAACACGCAACCAAAAGCTGCTGGAAAAGCTCCCTTACACGCTGGTGACCCTGGCTATAGCCATAAATTAGATAGAGACCGCGACGGTATTACCTGCGAAAAATAATATACATAATTTATAATCATTTTTTGCTCAATCTCATCTCTTTGAAATTTTTTTCATCACATATAATATTAATGGATAATAACGAAAAACCCGATGCCTTCCCAGGCACCGGGTTTTTCGTTATTTTTTTTCCTCTTTAATTGCTGTTTTGATCGTACCTGATTTTACTTTATTTCCATCAAAGAAGCGTAACAAGTCACCTTGAATAATATTATCGGACATTTTCAATTCTGTTTGTGCTCGATTAATAAGTGGTTTTGCCTCTTGTTCTGGTACTTGAACGACTTGACCATTTTGACGATTGTAGAATGTGTTGTTGTAATAAATATATTTGTCTGTAATAAAGCTTCCATCACGTTCTACAACGAATGGTTTGCGTTCTGGTGAAAATAAATCATGACCAAATTCAATATCATTAGAAGTATCAACTCCTAATAAGTGAAGAATTGTTGGTTTTACGTCCACTTCACCAGCAGGAGCGGTCATTGTTTTCCCCTCTGTTTGACCTGGAACATGAACAAATAATGGTGTACGTTGCAGTTGCATGTGATCATATGGAGTAATTTCATTTTTCCCTAAGAATTGCGCCATCGCACGATTATGGTTATCTGAAATACCGTAGTGATCACCGTAAAATACGATAACTGAGTTGTCATATATTCCTGTTTCTTTTAAGCGTTCAATAAAATGTTTTAAAGCTTCATCTTCGTAACGTGCTGTAACAAAATAGTTATCTAATGTTTCGTCACCTGAATTAAATGGTTCAATCATTTTAATGCTGTCATCATACGTAAACGGGAAATGATTCGTTAACGTAATAAAACGAGTGTAGAACGGCTGTTGTATCTTTTGTAATTTGTCCACAGATTGATCAAAAAATTCTTTATCCTTTAATCCCCATCCTATTTTATTCTCTGGTGTAACTTTATAATCTAATTCATTGTAGAATCGATCGTACCCTAAAGACGGATACATCATATTACGATTCCAGAACGTAGCATTATTCGCATGGAATACTGCTGTATAATAGCCTTGCTGATGTAAAATTTCCGGAGTTGCTTCATATTCGTTTCCAGCATTCGTAAAGAATACAGAACCACGGTCTAACGGATATAAAGAATTATCAATCATAAACTCAGCATCAGATGTTTTTCCTTGTCCTGTCTGATGATAAAAGTTTTCAAAATAATAACTTTCCTTTTTAAATTGGTTTAAAAACGGTGTAACTTCTTTTCCATTTACTTTAGAATCAATTAAAAAAGACTGCGTTGACTCTAAAGAGACCACAATGACATTCTTTCCTTTTGCCATTCCAAACATATTTGGATCAGGTTTTACATCCACCGTCTTCATATAATTTTCGGCTTCTTGAATTTTACTTCCATCCGCAAATACTTTTTGTGAGCTTGTCTTTACTTGCAAGCCAAGATCGTATACTTGATGAACATATAATCCAAGGTTTTTCACAAGCATCACGCGATCAAATGAACGAGTTAATAATTCAGGGCGTTCTTTTTCCGCAAAACTAAGGTTTACCATAAAAATTGCGATACAGATTAAAAAGTACAGTGACTTCATAGAGCCAGAAACGCGTTCTGTTTTTGCAAAGTTCGGTTTCTTTTTCGCAATGTAAAACAAAACGATAATATCTATAAACATTAATACAAATTTAATGTTTAACAATGCTTTGACACTAGATCCTAATCCATCCATATTTGACGTTTGCATTAAAACTGGAAGTGTAACAAAATCATTATAAAAACCATAAAACATCACATTACCAATTAAGATAATGGTCATAATAAGGTTAATAACGATAGCTATATAATTCCGTTTTTGACCCTTTGCAAATAGTGCAAGTCCAACTAACACTAAAGAAGACGCTAATGGACTAATAAAAAGGATCCATTCCTGCATAACAGATTCTAGCTTTAAGTCAAAACTAGTTCGCGTAACAATATATGTTTTTAACCAAATCAAAATAGCGACTAATAACGGAAAACGCATATTTTGAAATTGTTTTTTTAACGCTTCTTTCATTTCTCTCTCCCTCTCTGACTGAACAGTGGTAGTATAATACCTTTTCATTATATTTATGGCTTTTTTCTCACCGACACATTGTATCGAATACATTTGTATTCCGTGTGAACTTTTTCTTTTTTTTATGTAAAATGAATACATAAAAAAGAAGCTCTTCTATATGAGCTTCTTTTTTACTATAGTTCCTTGAAATTCCATCCTTAGGAAAGTCAATACAATCATCCACACCGAGGAACCACCTTGCTTATTGCCCTATATGTTAATTTTTCTTTGCTTCTATTTTTTCTTTTACTTTTTCAGCTTTATCTAAAGATTCCCCAATCTCTTTTTGTTTTTCACTTACTTCATCAACGCTATCTACCGCTTTAATTGCTTTATCAATTCCTTGTTCTTCTATTTTCTTTCTCTTTTCTTCTCTCGTTATTTCTTTTTTCTCTATATCTTTTGCCTTTTGCAACATATCTTCAGCACTGGACTTTACAGCTTTTTCAAGTGTCGTATCTTTTTTTGTATTTATCACTTGATTCGAGTCTTCCATCGCTTGTTTATAATCTCCACCTTTTAATGCGCTCGCACCATGCTCCATCCATTTTGCAACTTTCCTATATGTTTTTGTTTCATCAGTAGATTTTTCTTGGTCGGCTTTTTCAAACCACATAATCGCATCACTATACTTCTCATCTTTCAATGCCTTCATACCTGCTTCAACGTGCGCATCATAATTACTAGCACTACAGCCCGCTAACATAATCAATAAACATCCTATTGTAAAAATAAGTTTTTTCAAGCTATTTTCCCCCTACAACCTTATACTACTATATTATTTCCGAATGCTCTTATTATCAAATAGAAACTTTTCTATGCGATCTATATAAATCTATTTTTGTTTTTCAACATATAAATCGCTCCTATGCATGACCAGTCCGCATAAAGTGAAACTTTAATCAGTGGGGTTTTCTTCATCCCACTGATTATTAGTTGAACCAATCGGGCTTTTACGGGCAGTTTATCTCCCACCTAATTTCTTTAGAAAAGCGGAAGCGGCTCGCCCAGAATCGCAGGGCGTTGGAGCCCCTGACAGAGAGGCGCTTTTTGCCTCGTCCGAGGGGGCGAAACGACCTGCGATTCTAGACGCTGGAGCTGGACAATGCTTTCTCCGAATTTTGAGGTGGGAGTATTACTGCCCGTTAATGCGGGATAAAAAGAAGCTCTTCTAAATAAGCCTCTTCTTTCTATAGTATCTTTTCGATTTCCTTTTCTAACTGCTCTGGTTTCGTCTGCGGTGCAAAGCGATTCACTACTTTACCATCACGCCCTACTAAAAATTTTGTGAAATTCCACTTTACCGCTTTCATTCCTAATAATCCTGGTGCTTGCTCTGTTAAGTAGTGAAATAATGGATGTATGTTATCGCCTTTCACATCAACTTTCACAAACATAGGGAACGTTACACCATAATTTAACTCGCAAAAATTCGTAATTTCCTCTTCTGTTCCTGGCTCTTGACCTCCAAATTGATTGCATGGAAACCCAAGTATTTCAAATCCTTGTTCTTTATACTTTTCATACAAAGCTTGCAACCCTTTATATTGCGGCGTAAAACCGCATTTACTGGCAACATTCACAATTAATACTACTTTTCCTTCATATTTACGTAACGACTTTTCTTCTCCTTTAATTGTTTTTGCTGAAAAATCATAAATTGTCATATTATATCGACTCCTTAAGCTCATATACTCTTATATATTTATCATAAAATGTATAGTGCACATTGTCTAATGAGAACGCTTTATTTTTGTTCAAAAATTCGTCACATTTCACTAGACATTTTACTTGGAAAGTTTTACAATAAAAGCGTGAACAAAATGTGACAGTTTACTTTCTAAATTGTGACATTTTCAATTCCATTATTAAAAATAGGGATGGTGTTGATAATGAAAACTGCACAACGTGAAAAGCTTTCTAATCGCGAGTTTTATTTCGTATTATACATGATGATGTTATTTGTTTTAGGGTGGTTTATGGATGTTAACGGTATTTTCTTAAGCAAATATTTTACACTAGCAGGAATGATTACTCTTCCAGCAATCGGTGGTCTTGTCGGCTACTTTATTATGTCGCTTAGCAAACAACAAAAGAACTAAACGTATTACATAAAGGCAGAAAACGATGTTTCGTTTTCTGCTTTTTCTTTTATCCCGCTATTCGCGGGCAGTAAGACCCCCACTTCAAAATTGAGAGAGACGCGAAGAAGATAGGTAGGGGATAACTGCCCGTAAAAGCCCGATTGGTGAGAGCTTTCCATCAGTGGGAAATGAAAAATCCCCCCACTGATGGAAGTTTCCCTTTATAATAAAAGGTAATAGGATACAAGGAGTGATAAGTTTGAAAAAAGTAGAAAAACTATCTTCACAGCTATACCTTATCGATGATCACGACTTACAACATGAACAACGTACAGGTACATATGTCTTACTCGGTGATGAAATCACTATAGTTGAAACGTGTGCCGCACCATCTCTTCCTTATCTATTAGATGGATTACAACAATTGAATATCCAACTGACCGATATAAAAAATATTATTGTTACACATGTTCATTTGGACCACGCTGGTGCTGCTGGCTTAATGATGGAGAAATGCCCAAATGCAACGCTATTCGTTCATTCCAGGGGCGCTCGTCATATGATTGATCCAACAAAACTCATTCAAGGTGCAAAAGCTGTTTACGGTGATTCATTTGATAAACTCTTTCATCCCATTTTGCCTATTCCAGAAGAACGTGTTCACATTGTACAAGATAGTGAAACATTGCAAATCGCCAATAACCGGACGCTGACATTCTACGATACACCCGGTCATGCAAAACATCATATTAGCATTCATGATTCTTTAACAAACGGTATATTTACAGGCGATACAATTGGTATTTACTACCGTCAATTAGCTGAATTAGGTGTTGAACTATATTTGCCAACAACATCTCCTACGCAGTTTCAACCTGAAGCTATGTTAGCTTCAAGAGACCGTGTTCAAAATATGAATGTCGATTTTATTTATTTCGGTCATTACGGTGCTTCTTCTCATATTTCTGAAATTTGCACGCAACTAGAACATTGGCTCCCAATATTTGTCGAAACAGGTGAGCAAGTGTTTGAACGTAAACAAAACTTTGAAAAAGCAAGCCAAGAACTGTCTGATTTATTACTTAAAAAAGTTGCATCACATCTTACAAATCAAGGTGTCCCATCATCACATTCTATTTATGACTTACTAAAACTCGATTTAGAAATCGGTGCTATGGGAATTATTGATTATTTAATAAAACGAGAACAAACAAAAACGACTTCAAATTAAGAAGTATCTTGTCGCTATAGCAAAAAAGAGTCCATTTTTCTTGTCCTGGACTCTTTTTTGAAGTTTATTCGATATGTTACTTTTGTACTTTCTCATTCACATAATTCATAAAATAATCCGCTTCTTGAAATTCTGCTTTATATTCTTCAGGCATGTTATCTATCGTTATAGATTCACTTGACTTCATTTTCGCTTGTATTTTTTCATATGTCATTTGAGCATGTATGTATTGCTTAAATTCTTCAGGAGTTAACACTTCCTTACTCGATTTCTCTCCATTTAACTTATCAAAATAAGGCTGAATCACCATTGAAGCATTCATCATTTCCTCTTGTTTCTCTTGAGAAAGTTGATCGTAATCAATATTCCCATTTGCATCAGCATACTTCATTTTTGTATCTAGTAGTCCTTTTAACAATGCTGTAAACTCTTTATACTCTTTTTCTCCCATTTCACCTTTTGCTTGCGATAACTTCGCGTTTACATGCGTATACCCTTGTAATGTTGCATTTGCAAAATGTTTCTTTACATTATCAAATGATTCATACACTCCATCTGCCAAAAGAGATTGATATGCAAAAGCACTTGTTGGAATAAGTAACGTTGCCGCTAACACACTTGTTATAAGACGTTTTTTCATTGATTTCCCTCCATGTTTTACTTTCATTTGATTCATTACTTTTTCTTTCAATTCCGGTGATGGTACAATTCCTCTTGCTTCTTCTTGCAAAGATTCTCTTATTTCGTAATCAAGACTCATTATGCATCCCCCACTTCTTTTAATAGAATATTTCCTTCTCGCTCTTTTTGCCGTAATTTCTTTAAAGCTGCATGTATTCTCGATTTAACCGTTCCAACTGGTACATCTAAAATATTTGCCACTTCTTCTTGAGAGTAATCATGTAAATAGCGCAGAATGATGACTTGTTTTAATTTATAAGGTAACTTATGTATCAAAGTAACAAGTTCTTGATTTGACAGCTTGTTGACAAGGTCATTAGAAAAATCAAATTCAATAGGTTTTCGCTGTTCCTCTGCTTTTTTCACAATACGTAGACGCATCTATCTCTTTCTCCTATAGGAATGAATTTGCCTTACAGCAAGACCGATTAACCATGGCCTAAAGGATCGCTCCCGATCAAATTGACTAAGCGATTGATACAATTGCATATATATTTCCTGAACGACATCATCTATATCCGACTTGTCCTCAATTAAAAAATGAGCTGTCTTATACACACCTTCAATAGTTTTATCGTATAGTTCACTTGTATGCTTCTTGATTTCCTAATAACGTCTGCTCGATAAGATAATCATATTCAGCTTCTTTCTCCATCCTTCATCCCCTCCTTTCTTATGTCGTACACTATATATTGGCAAGAACAGAAAATTTCGTTCGATTTTTTTGAAATAAAGTGAAACTTTAATCAGTGGAGGGGGTTTTTCATCCTCCACTGATTAATAGTTGAACCAATCGGGCTTTTNNTCTCCCACCTAACTTCTTTACTTTTACTGAATTTTGAGACGGGAGTATTACTGCCCGTTAATGCGGGATAATTTTTTCATAACGTTTTCTTATAACTCCTCATAATCATTATATAATTTTCCAAATTATGATTGTCTTTTAAAATAAACTATAGAATCTACTTTAGGAGGACATATCATGAAAGCAATTGTTGTAACTGCCTTTGGAGGCCCTGAAATGATGAAATATAAAGATGTAGCTATGCCATCCATTAACGCCAATCAAGTTTTAATTCGCGTTGTCGCAACAAGTGTAAACTTTGCTGATGTTAAATCTCGATATGGCAAAAAAGGATCCGGAAATCTACCTTTTATACCTGGTATAGATGCTGCTGGAACCGTGGAACAAATCGGGTCTAATGTAACGAATATTAAGGTGGGACAGCGCGTTATTGCTTTTCCCGTTAACGGATCGTATGCCGAATATGTTGTAGCAAATGAAGAGCTTACTTTTGTATTACCAGATGAAATTGACTTTGAAACTGCTGCAGCATGCCCGATTGTTTCGTTTACAAGTTATACACTGCTAACGAATATTGCAAGATTACAACAAGGCGAAACTGTACTCATCCATGCAGCTGCAGGAGGAATTGGCACAACTGCTATTCAACTCGCTAAAATTTTAGGCGCAGGAAAAGTCATAGGAACAGTTGGAAATGAAGAGAAAAAGAAAATCGCTTTAGAATCTGGGGCAGATCATGTTATTTGTTATAAGGAAGAAAATTTTGTACATAAAGTGAATGAGATTACAAATGGAGAAGGTGCAGACGTTATATTAGATTCTATTTCCGGTACCATTTCAGAGCAAAGCTTACAATGTCTTGCTTTTTATGGACGCCTTGTCCATTTTGGAAATGCAAGTGGTCATATCGGAACATTTCAGACAAAAGATTTACATGAAAGCTGCCGATCTATTCTTGGATTTAGCTTTGGAACAACGCGGAAAAAACGCCCTTATCTACTCCAACATACTGCAGAGCAAATATTTCCCCTTTTAAGTAATGGCAGCTTACAAATTAATATCGGAAAACGTTTTTCACTTCAGGATGCTGGGAAAGCACATGAATGGGTCGAAAGTAGACAAAGTACAGGAAAAGTTCTTTTAAATATTCAGCCGACATAAGCTGCGTATTACTTGATAAAGAAAAGCCGTGGCTACATCATATTCGTAGCCACGGCTTTTCAATTTATCTAGGTTTTTTCTTCCCATTAAACGCTGGTTTCTTTTTCTTTGGCGCTTTCGGCTTCGAATCAACAAACGATCCTTTAAACATTTCTTGCTTATTGAACTGAATGCCTAGCTTCTTCGCAAATTGAAGTAACTTTTTCTCTTCTTGCGGTGTTACAAGGGAAACAACTGTCCCCTCTTTCCCCATACGACCTGTACGTCCCGAACGATGAATATATTGATCCAGCGTATCTGGCAATTCTAAATGAATAACGTGTGTTAAGTCATCAATATCTAATCCACGCGCTGCAATGTCAGTTGCTAATAAAATTTCTACTTTACCTTGACGGAATGCACGCATTGTTGCTTCACGTTCTTGTTTGCTTGCTTCCGCATGAAGAGCCGCTGCTTTCATCTTACGGAATTTCAATTTCTCAGCAATTTCATCTAAACGGAACGGATCATTTAAGAAAGCAACTGCTTTTACACCACCAGTATGCATAATTTTACGTACAAAATCATTTTTTTCTCGGCGTTCACAAACGATATACGTATGTTCAACAAGACTCTTTGTTTCTGTGCGCTTCACACGAATGAATTGTGGCTGAACTGCAAAATCACGCGCTACTTCTTCTGCATCTTTTGTCATTGTTGCCGAGAAAAATACGACTTGACGATCACGCATTGTCGATTTAATGACATCGGATACGGCATCGATCATCTTTTGTTTTACAATTTGATCAAACTCATCAAATACAATTGTTTTCACTTCATGCATTTTCAATTTCTTCATGCGGATTAGTTCTAAAATTCGTCCTGGTGACCCAACGATCACTCGCGGATGTTTCTTTAACTTCTCTACTTGACGCTTAATATCTGCACCGCCAATTAAAGATGCACCTGAAATCTCAGTACCTGCTGTAAACTTTTGTACTTCTTCATGAATTTGCATCACAAGTTCACGTGTTGGTGCTAAAATAACCACTTGAGGTTGTTTCACTTCAGGGTTAATTTTATGTAAAAGTGGTAATAAATACGCTAATGTTTTACCTGTTCCTGTTGGAGATTCACCAATAACGTCTTGTCCTTCTAAAATTGTTGGAATAGCTTGCTTTTGAATTTCAGTAAACTCTTTAAAACCAGCCTTCTCCCAAGCTTGTTGCAAAAATGGTTGCATTTCTTTTATCATTTCTTTTTCTCCTTTATCTCTATTTTTGAAGAAATTGTTGTATTATCCGCATCGTTTCTATCATATGAGAAATAACAATTATTAAGTCATCGACATGGTCTTCTGTAATCGCTTTTTGAAATAAGATGCCTACTTTATTATGATATGAAATCGCTTGCTTATTATATTCGTATGAAATTTGCTGCGTAATCATTCGTTCTTTTCCCCATATGGATTGTAGCAACGCTTCGATTTCTTGGCAATCTTTTTCTGGATACCCAATAGGAAATTCAAAGAAAAGTTTCATTTCACAACCAGGAACAAAATTTGGTACCGCTAATATCTCACCTGATAAATTCTTTGCATTAACTGATAATAAAAACGTCGCTTCCACTAATGGCTCTATATATTCTGTAAGCTGAAACAAAATGGTATATGTACGACTAAGTGATGCCAAATCCATTATATCTTTTCGATTCGTTACAATGATGTCACCATGTAAATCAAAATCATATACAGCTCCTTCAACGACAACTTTTAAATTTTCAAAAGCAGTTGGATCAAACATATATTCCTCCAAAAAACAAGCGCCTTTCCATCGAAAGGCGCCGCATGATGTACGTATAGTTTACCGATAAAAGAGAAGAAATACAACCTTTTAGAATAAACCTACTGCTTTTCCATCTTCATTTACATCCATTTGCAGAGCAGCTGGTTTCTTTGGAAGGCCTGGCATTGTTAACATTGTTCCAGTTAACGCTACGATAAAGCCAGCACCAATTGATGGTTTTAACTCACGAATTGTTACAACAAAGTCTGTTGGACGTCCTAATTTTGTTGCATCATCAGAAAGAGAGTACTGTGTTTTTGCCATACAAATCGGTAAGTTGCCCCAACCTTCCTCAGCAAATTGCGTTAATTGCTTACGAGCTTTTGGCGCAAATTCAATATCTTTTGCACCGTATACTTTTTGAGCAATTGTACGAATTTTCTCTTCTAATGGAAGCTCTAAATCATATAAAGGCGCGTATGTATTCTCACCTTTTTCGATTACTTTTAATACTTTCTCTGCCAGGTCAACACCGCCTTGGCCACCTTTTTCCCATACTTCTGTTAAAGATACTTCGTAACCGCGCTCATTGCACCACTCTTGTAAGTATGCAACTTCTTTATCTGTATCTGTAATGAATTTGTTAATTGCGATAACAAATGGAACACCGAACGCTTGAATTGTTTCAACGTGTTTTTGTAAGTTTTCCATACCTTTTGCTAACGCATCAACATTCTCTTCTTTTAATCCGTCTTTCGCTACGCCGCCGTGCATTTTAAGAGCACGAATTGTTGCAACAATAACAACTGCTTCTGGTTTAATACCTGCTGCACGTGCTTTAATATCTAAGAATTTCTCAGCACCTAAATCGGCACCAAAACCAGATTCCGTAATCACATAATCACCAAGTTTTGCTGCCATTGTCGTTGCGATTACACTGTTACAACCGTGTGCAATGTTAGCAAATGGGCCGCCATGAATGATTGCTGGTGTATTTTCTAACGTTTGTACTAAATTTGGCTTTAACGCATCTTTCAATAATAGTGTTAACGCACCTTCTACACCTAAATCTTTTACTGTTACAGGTTCATTATCCATGTTATAAGCAACAACAATGCGAGCTAAACGTCCTTTTAAATCCTGTACATCTGTCGCTAAACAGAATACAGCCATAATTTCAGATGCAACTGTAATATCAAAGCCGTCTTCACGCGGTACACCTTGTACTGGTCCGCCAAGGCCGATTACAACATTACGAAGTGCACGATCGTTTAAATCTATACAACGTTTCCATACGATTTTACGCGTATCAATGCGCAGATCATTTCCCTGTTGAATGTGGTTGTCAATAAATGCTGCAAGTGCATTATTTGCTGTTGTAATCGCATGAATGTCACCTGTAAAGTGAAGGTTAATATCTTCCATTGGTACAACTTGCGAGTAACCTCCGCCTGCTGCACCGCCTTTTAATCCCATAGTTGGTCCAAGAGATGGTTCACGAAGCGCAATCACTGCTTTTTTACCAATTTTATTAAACGCTTGTCCTAAACCAACTGTTACCGTTGATTTTCCTTCCCCTGCTGGAGTAGGGTTGATTGCTGTAACTAGTACAACTTTTCCATCTTTTCCGCCTTGTAAGCGCTTAAAAATATCAAGAGATAACTTCCCTTTATAATGACCGTACGGCTCTAATTCTTCTTCTAAAATGTTTAATTCTGCTGCAATCTCTTGAATTTTCTTCATACTTGCTTCTTGCGCAATTTCAATGTCAGATTTTACTGTAGTTGTTGCTGTCATATTCCCTAATCCCCCTTTAATTGTTTCTAAAAATATTGTATCAGTTTTTTGTATTTTCTGCACTTATAATCCAACTATAAAGTAAAACTTCAATAAATGCAGATTTACTACCGGTTTTTAGCAAGAGAAGTTACTTCTTTTGAAACATAAATACCCACATAAATGTTAAAGATTGCTGCAATTCAAGCGGAAGTTGTCCAATCATCTTTTCATTTACTCCACGTTTATATACTCCCATTCCATCAATCAAATATAACCCTTGCTCCTGTGCAAGTTTTTGAAACTCCCATGGCATCATTGTGTTACAAATGACATTTTTCCCATACAACCGCGGATAGCTATTCTCACGGGGTTTTGCAGTTGGTCCTAAAATAGCAATACAGGCATAACCTTCTTTTCTTAACACTCGTTTTATTTCTTGCAACGCTTGAAGAGGTGCTTCGGTCCATTCTAATGAATTTACCGCTAAAACAGATGCAAACTCCTCATCTTGAAAGGGCAATGAAGTAAGATCGCCCACAATAAACGATAAATGAGAATGTTCACCTCGCTTTTTCCCTTTTTCAATCATTTGCTCCGATAAGTCGACACCACAAGCTTTATAACCAGCCTTACTTAGTTTGTATGTACCATATCCATCCCCGCACCCTACATCAAGAACTGTTTCTCCACTTCGTATATATTTTTGGAAAAACGGAATAATTGTACTGCGGCTTCCATTATCCCACATTTCTTGACTGTTCTGATTCCAAAAATCCGCATTATCATCCCATTTTTGCTGTGCTGCTTCATGCCAATTAAACTTCGTCATTCATCTCCCGCCTTTCCATTTTACATCTACGTAAAAGTCATTCTACATCATTTTACATTTTTCCTGTTTATTCTTAAGAAGAGATGGATATTATAGCAACAGATCATTATTTCTCCACTTTTTTCTTTGGTTGTATATAAATCATACGCATGTTTTCCTATCAAATAAAAAATACTAAGCATACCCTAATTCGAAAGAGAGGGACATTCCTTGCCGAAAAAACGAACACATCATCTAAAAAGCGGAGAAAAACAAGAAGAATATGCGGTTGAAATTACCCCTCAGCGACTTCCAATTAGACGTCGTCGTAAAGAAATTCACAAAGAAGCAGAACGGACAGACATCGGTGTAATTGTTGGATACGTTGCATTATTTCTCTCTTTATTTTCAATTGCTTTCTATCCCATTACACTTGGATCCCTTTCCATTTTAACTGGACTTCTTGCTGTTCATTACGAAGCAAAAACACTCGGATATACAGCTATAGGCTTTGGGGGATTTTCTTTACTGTTTAGTTTATTATATCCATTCTTCTTATCAGCACTTTAAAAACACTATTTATACAAACTATGACACAAAAATTTATACATCAAAAAAAGGAGTGGCAGATTCACTCCTTTTTCTCGTATACAGATTAACCCTTCCAATTTATTGTTAATCTGGTAGTTTTCCAATATCCGAATATACTTATATACATATAATGCATTAAAAAGGAGTGTTATAATCATTTGGAAAATGAAAAAGTAGCTATCTCCGTCGAAATAGATGGAAAGAAAACGAAGGTTGAACGACCAGTAGATGAGAAAACGAAAATTGTTGTTGTAATTAACAACCAATTTACCAATGCACCAAATACTACACAAATCGCAAGCGGCGCTGGATTCATCAAACACTGAGCAACAAGAAAGTGTTGGTGCAGAAGGAACAGCAAAAAATGAAGGTATGGAAGGTAAGCAGCGCGAACCACATGAAAAAGGTAAAAAATGCTGCGATGAAAATGAAATTGTTATTGTTCTTAATAATCAAATTCACCTTACTCATGAAGAGAGCGAAACTGAATCCACCTCTTCAGCGACTCAAGTAGCGAGCGGCGGTGGCACATACAGTGCAAGTGGCACAAACTCTGCAATTGAAAGTTCTAACACAAAACAACAATTTTCAGTTGGTGGTGCTAAGGGTTCATTAGCGTTCAACAGCGGAATGGATAGCGATCAAATAGAAGAGTCTTCCAAAAGTTTCAACAAAAAGCAACAACTTTCTGACGACGGACCTAAACTTTTTATCTCTTAAACTCTTATATACTCTTTCCAACTAACGAAAAAACTTCACCTATCTCTTTGCAATTTCATGAAAGATTTACTTTGTCACACATAAGGGATGCAGCTATTGTTACATCCCTTTGTGCGAGGTGCTTATTAACGAAATAACATCACATAACCGCAGTTGCTACAATGATAGGCAGTAATTTCTTGAAACACTGGATAGTTCTCCTCATTTCGCTGTTCAATGAATACTTTTTCAAAGCGATATATATTCGGTGCATATGCCCAGTCTTGTTTTGTACGAGCATATAAGGTGGACGAAAAAAAGTCTTCTCCCCCGCAAATCATGCAAATCTTGTTCAATATAACTCCCCCTTAAGCTTGTCTTATCCTAACTATATGAAAGAGAGTACAAAAAAAAGACCTTCTAGATTAGAAAGTCTTTTCAGAGGAAAAGAGAAACATGCCCAATACTCCAATAGCGCTATACGTCTTCTTTTTCTCTGTTTCTGTTTGAAACGTTTGCTCTATCTTTATAAAAAATACACCGTTTCGAACATCCTTACTTACAAACTCCAATTTCTCTTCCTTTTGTTCTTTTTTCTGCGTACAATTAAAATCCACTTCATTACACACAATTGAATATTTGTCTTCTAAGTGCTTTTGAAAGTCTGCTTCTTTTGGGCATGTTAATAGCATAATTGCGACAAGTATAATACTACTAATACCTATTATTATAAAATTCTTCTCCATCTTGTCTCCTTTCCAAAAAAGAAAGAAAACTTGACTCATATCGTCAAGTTCTCTTAATCCATTATCCACTGCCACTCTTGTTCTTTCTTCTCAAAGATAAGCCATCCTGTTTTAGAAGCTTCACTTTTCAAATCTTCTAACCCATCTAAAACTTCATCCGTACTTTCATAAGAACCGATGACATAAACAGGAATCTCTAAACCGCGTCTTGATTCTATTTTCCCTGCTAAGTCTAAGTATAAGCCATCTTCCATAAATGGCAGAAGTTCAAGAATAACCTCTTTTGAAATTGCTGGATAAATTTTCGATTTTTGAAAGAATGCAAATCGTTTTTTTCCAAATGAGCCAAGTTTATAAGGAATTACCTTACTAAGCATGCCTACAAAGTCCTGCATTCTTCGGTAATATACTTTATTATACCAGCCATCATCATGAGAAAGATAAACAAATCTATTTTTCAGAAGCGGGAAAAAAGGCTTCCCAAGTGGTTCTTTTTTGTGTGCCAAATAAAGCAATTCTGCAATTTCTTTTGGCTCCAATTCATCCAAGTCATTTACATCATCAAAATCAATCCAGCAAAATTCCTCAAACTCCTCGACATTTGCTGAAATTAATTTATGAATATTCTCTTCTTCTACATATTCGAATAAAGTATGATAATGAAAATCCGTCCATTCAAAACTATGCTTTAAAAGCAACATTTGATGAAGCGGTGAAGGAATATTACTTGCAAACTCCTCAAACGTAATTCCAGACGTGATAAAACAATGATTGCGACGATTACCATTAATATAAATCATATTTTTGATTTGGTCAGATCCTCCAGACAAAGCACCTAGCCACCTTTGTTTTATATGTTTCAATACTATAGGATATTTTATCACGAAAATTTTTAGAAATATAGAAAAAACTATAAAAACTATTTACATTTTTATGAGTTTTATTACATCTCCATTACAAGAAAAAATGCCTGTTTAAAAACAGGCATTTTTTATGCGATTTCATCTGGATTTTTTGGATAATGTGAATGATCTTGCTTTTTATTATTTTGAAACATCGACTGAATTTTATCAATGGTTTGCGGTGCAAGTTCAATTACTTTCTCTGCCAGATGCGTTGCATTTTGTAAATGAAGAATATTTACACCATCTTTATTTACAACAAGAAAAGCAACCGGTGTAATAGAAACTCCACCAGCACTACCTCCACCAAATGCTGGTTGAGTTTGTACCTTTTGTACATCATTTGTGGAAAAATCTGATCCACCTGCCCCAAAGCCAAATGCTACCTTTGAAACAGTTAATACAATGCCGCCATCAGCTGTTTGAACAGGCTCACCGACAATTGTATTTACATCAACCATTTCTTTCAAATTCTCCATCGCTGCTTTCATCAGCCCTTGAATTGGATGATCCACCGTTCATAACCTCCTTTTTCATATCCTTCCTAGTTTTTCCTAAACATTGTGAACTAAACATAAATTTTTGTTGATTTTCAAAATAACACGTACTAATATTTAGAAAATACAAAAAAGAAGGGAGCAAACATGATTCGCAAATTAACAAAACATGATCATGAACAGGTAATTACTTTTTTAAAGAAAGAAGCTGCATTTAACCTATTCTTAATCGGTGATATTGAGGCATTTGGATATGATCAAGATTTTCAAGAACTATGGGGACAATTTACGATAGAAAATGAATTACACGCTGTCTTATTGCGTTTCCATGATTCCTTTATTGCTTATGCTCAAGATTCGTTTCAGCCAGAGGTGTTTACTCATCAATTGAATAACTATGACCTTATTAAACTCTCTGGAAAATCAGAGATTGTCGAACAGTTTGAACATTTCACGAACTTAAAGCTTGGTAAAAAACTGCAGACATATTTTTGCGAATGTACAACTTTAAAACAATTAGTCAAAGATACAAACAAAGAGGGTATAAAAATAGCAACTGTCTTGGACGTAGATCGTATTATGTATTTACGAAAACAAATTACTGAATTTGCGTTGGCAGACAATAGCGGGAAACTCCTTCGCCAAGCAATTGAAACAAACACAGGCCGGACATATTACATAGAGAAAAATGGTGAAATCCTCGCATGTGCGTCCACATCTGCTGAAAACTCGTTATCTGCTATGGTTGTTGGTGTATGTACACACCCAAACCATCGCGGAAAAGGATATGCTTCGCAAATCGTAAGTAAAATGATTCTAGATTTTATCGCGGAAGGAAGAACACTTTGTTTATTTTACAGCAATCCTGATGCTGGACGAATTTATAAGCGTTTAGGTTTTGAGGATATTGGAATTTGGACGATGTATCGTTAAAATGAAATTGCCATCAGCATAGAATATCTTCATTCCTACTGATGGCAGTTTCATTATATTAAAGTTAAATCCTATCTCTTTCCACATACTGAAAATGTTCTACAATTGGAAACGGCTCATAAAAGTGGTGTAATCTCTTCTTCCATTCTTCATACTCACTCGATTTTCGAAATCCCTCCGTATGATCCTCCAAGGTCTCCCAATTCACTAATAGAAGATATTTCCCCTGGGTTTCTACACATTTATGAAGTGTATGACCACGGTAACCTTTCATAGAAGAAATAATGTAAGAAGCCTCTTGAAAGGCATGTTCAAATTCACTTTCCATTCCTAGCTTTACTGGGAGCATTGCTGCTTCTAATATCACCACTATCATCTCCTAAATTTTTATTACACGTCGAAATTTGCAAATTCCATTCTTCTCGTAATAAACCCATTATCCCTGTATCGTATTACTTTCTATATTACATATATCCTTCTTAGATGTAATCTTTTATCCCCTGTTCAAATGCTTTTCTATCATTATTCCTTAACCCAAATAATGCTTCTTGCAAAGCAAACGTACTTCTATAAAAATTCATTCTATCCATCACTTGATCGAAATTTGGATACAGCGATGAAAATCCCTCTAAAAAATGACTTCCATAGCTAGATAATAATCCAGCAAAATCGTATGCCGGATCACCAATCCCCGCCCCGCCAAAGTCAATAATCCCTAAGATTCTCTTCTCCTCAACATCATACAAAATATTTGTCATTCCAAAATCTCCATGAATAAGACATGGCTGAAATGTAAAATGACTGTTATCACTTAAATAGGCTTCAAAAGATTGAGAGACATCTTGCCTTGCACTTTCCTTTATATAAGAAAACAATTTCTCTTTCAATTGAAAATATAAACTTTCTATTTCACTATATATATCAACAGTATTTCCTTTTAGAATTGGAGTAATTTCTGCCACTGGTATACTGTGTAATTCTTTTAAAAAATTAGCTAGTTGCGCTGCACTTGTACTTTTTTCTTCTTCGGACAACTGAAGAAATGTTCTATTCCAAAATGGCTCTCCATTAATTTTGTGATAACCAGAAAATACTTTCCCAGGCTCCATTGGTTGAAAATGCTGATAGCTTGGACAAGGGATAGAAAGTGAAACATAGTTTTGTATTTTCTCTAACAGCTTTGTCTCAGCAATGAGTTTTGTAATTCCTTCTTCATATTTTGGAAAACGAAACACTATATTTTCATTTACAATTAGTACATCGTTATTTTGACCAATATCATTTACATAAGCAGTCTGAACATCAAGATTCGGGTAAACCTTTTCCAAGTATTGAACATACCCATTTTCTCTTACCATTGCTTCACCTTCTTGACTCTAATTATTACGAAATTCTACTTTTCTTCCCAATTTATTTATCTTCACGTTTCAAACTCATAACAATTTGTCTTTCAACAAATCCCATTTCTTTATACAACTCTTTCGCAAAATTCCCTGCAAATACATTCAAACGAATTTCTGAATAGCCTAACTTATCGAGTTCATCAACCGCCGCTCTCATAAGCTGGCGTGAAAGGCCTTCTCCACGATAAGGAGAGAATACATACAATTCATAAATAAAACCTATTTCTTCCCCAGAAAAATAGTCTTTATTGCTTCCGATTAATACCCATCCCTTTAAAATATCACCTTGTTTCATAACAAGATAATATGCTCCTTTTTCTAAAAGTGGCATCGTAATTTCTAGTACTTTCTCTTGACTAAACTTACTCGTTTTCATCGTCCCTTCATATAAAGATTCAGCCGCGTGAGCTAAAATGTATTTCATATCACTTTCAGTTGCTTTTTGAATCATAAGATACTCTCGCCCCCCGTACTATACATGTAAAACCATTCTTAATGTTTTCAGCATATACCCATCAAAGTCTTCTTCAAACGCATCTACCACTGCAAATCTTTTTGCAGTATAAAATGCTTTTCCAATTTTATTCTCTGATTCTACATTAATATATATCTTCTTGACACCTTCTAATATTGTAATTCCTTTACGTAATAGCGCTGTTCCTATACCATTCCCTTGATATGCTGACAATAAGTATATCGCTCCTAACTCAGCCTCATTTTGATACTTTATTGGCGAAAAATTGGAAAATCCTGCGATTTTTCCGTCTACTTCTCCTACTAATAAATGTGAATGTTGTAAACGATGCTTCATCATGTCATGAGAATAAGCCTGCTTTAAAAATTTCTCTTGTACTGCTGCCGGAATAATATCTTTGTATGTATCGTTCCAAGAAGATTGGGCCACATATTGTACAGCTGGAATATCTTCTTCTTTCATCTCACGAATCACAAAATTCATAGAGATTCCTCCTACTTCTTTTTATACATCTTACAAATCATTCATTAAGCGGTTTAATAACTTGGTACAAATGACTTATCTCCTCGCCGCTTTCATTTCTTCCCATTCCTCACGGATCATTCCCATCCGAATTGAATCATAATACTCTCCATTATAATAACGACATTTTCTCATTCTTCCTTCTAACTGCATTCCAAGTTTCTCAGCTACTTTCATCATACGACTATTTCCTGACCATATTGTCAAACCGATCCTTCCAATCGTCATATGCTTGAATAGAAAGTCCATATACATATTTAAAGCTTCTGTACCATAACCTCCATTCCAATATGCTGGATTGTAAATCGTTATGCCAATCTCTAGCCAACGTGACGGCTCATGTTCCCAGTAATACGTTACAATCCCTATAATTTCACCATCTTTTTCAATAAGAAACTTTGAATATGGGTCTTTCATTAATTTAGAACGTAGTCCTTCTTGAAAAGCTGCAAATTCTTGTCTCACGAATGGAAAATACGGTGCATCCCATTTTTTCCACTCTGGATGTTCTTCTTTATATGTTTCTTGCCATAGCGGATACAGATCAACGTCTTCTATTGTTCGAACCACTACTTTTTCACCTTTTAAATACGTTTGTGTCATAGAATCCTCCTAAAAGCGCTTTCTTATCTTTCAATTCCTAAGTAGCAAATAATACAAAGCTACTCTTCTCCACTTTTAAAAAAACTAGATAACCATTATATTTTTTACTAGTTTTATTTATTATAATATTTTTTCTGAAAAATCAAAACAAATAGCTAATTATTTTGTATAATATTGTAAAAATGTGTTTTTGGAGGGGTTTTATGCTAAGGAAGATATGGAAATTTTCTATACAACTACTAACGGTTATAGTTACGTTACTTATTTTACTAAATATCCCAACTCTATTTATAAACGAAAGCGGAAACATTTCATTTCAACCAAGCAAATTCATACACGCCATCATTAATATGGGAAAACAAATTTTTTCTTTACAATCCCTTACTATTCAAACTCCTGCACCTACAGGTAACTTGAAAACAGTTCCCTTGTTTCCTAGTGTATTAGAACCATACATTTATTCATTTACTATTTTATTTGCTGCTCTATTTCTTTCTATATTTGTTGCAGTAAGTATTGCTTATTTTTATTTTTTATCATCGAAGTGGATTAAAAATATGATTCAGCGCACTGTTTCCATATTAGAAGCCATCCCTGATGTAATGATTATGATCTGTATACAAATGTTTTTTGTATGGTATTTTCGTCAAACAGGTGAATTGCCAGTACATATTATGACATTCAATGAAAACAAAGCGTATATATTACCTATTATTTGTTTGTCGATACTCCCTACCATTCAAATGTTCCGTATGATGATATTGTACATAGAGGAAGAGCGTATAAAACCGTATGTGGAAGTTGCCTATGGGAAAGGCCTTTCATCGAGCTACATCATCCGTATACATTTATTTAAAAATATTTTCATTCACCTATTCCATCATTCAAAAATGATTTTTGTCTTTTTACTTTCCAATTTATTTGTTTTAGAATGCGTGTTTCACATGTCAGGCATTATTCAATTCCTTATTTTCACAAACCATTTTTCACCATCCATTACATTTATTGTACTTATAATGATTGTTATGCCTTTTTATCTTTCATTTCAAATTTGTTCTTATTTTACGAAAAGATGGCAAACACAATTGAATGGAGAGATTATATGAAAGCTATTTGGAAATCCAAGCGTTTTGTATTCGGATTAACATATATTGTTGTACTTGTCATCGCTAGTTTTATTTACGGCTTCTACTTCAAAGAAGATACTTTAAAGCCAATGAGACTGTTATACGATGAGAATGGAGAATTAATTGCCGCTTCACCATTTTCCCCAAAGCAAATGCCTCCGCTTGGTTCAGATCGCTTTGGGGAATCTATTTTCTTTCAAATATTAGATGGAGCAAAATTTACAATTTTATTCGCAATTGGAATTAGTCTATTACGTGTTTTACTCGGTACAATACTTGGTGTGTTATTAAGCCTATATGTAACGCGATTAAAATCTTTTGTAAAAACATGTACTGAAATATTTTATTATTTACCAACTGTTTTCGTAGCATATTTATTAATGCAGCCTATGAACAAAATGATTTTTTCAAACTTAGATAATAAACTCGAAGTGAATTATTCTCTTCTAACTTATCAAGCTATCGTTCTCGTCCTTGTTGTTTTACCAACTATAACAACATATGTATCTTCTGAAATTGATGAATTTATGAAGCAAGAATATATTTTAAGCTCACAACTTATGGGAGCTAGCCGCATACACATTGTTCGTACACATTTACGTGTGTTACTTAAAGATCGCCTCTTCGTATTGTTTATGCAGCATGTTATCCAGACCCTTCTTTTAGTTATCCATCTTGCACTGGTGAACCAATTTATCGGAGGGGTACAAAAGAAAAGTGCAGATTTAGGAGAAGATAAATTTATTTCACTTTCTAACGACTGGGCAGGACTTATAGGTCTCAACTATTTTGAACTAAATGTATCTATGTGGATTGTTTTTAGTACACTTATTGCTTTATTTTTAACGATTCTTGTCTTAAAACTAATGACAACAGGAATTCAAGATGCTTTAGCAAAACAAGAATATTCTATTAAAAAGATTGAAAGAAAAACAGAAACATCTCAATACAAAAAGGATAAGCACTCCTTCACCTTCGCACAAAAAGAAGAACATCCTTATCGTTCTCCTGCAAATATGTAGAAAGAAGGAATTACCATGAAAAATAAATTCAGCTTCATTTTGCTATGTATCATTATTACCGTAAACATCATCCTATACTTTTTCTTACCACCTGAAGTTGTCACAAAGTGGGATTTTAATAGAAATCCCACTTCTACTCTAACGAAAGGAGCACATGTAACAATTGCTATTATTTTGTCATGCTTTATCACTTTTTTATTTGAAGGTTTATCTCACATGATGGAAGATGCACGTTTTTTCAAATGGATTGGGAATGCAGTATTGCTTTTCCTTTTCTTTACCGACATGACTCTCTCTCTATTTGCACTTGGATACAATCTTCCTCATGAACATCTCATACTCTCAGCTGTTGGATTACTCTTTATTATTATTGGATATTTCATCATGAAAGTTGATGCAAAAAATTCTACTATGTCTTATCAGTGGAATAGCAAGCAACTGGAGAAAAAAACACAAAAGATATCTGGTATTTCTATTATGTTGGCAGGTTTGTGTATCGGAGTTTCATCACTTTTATTCCCTTCTTCTTACAAGAATTTTGCTCTTCTTGGAACAATTATCATTATGACCGTTGTTGTCATTGGTAGTACAATATATTTATTCATAAAAGATCAAAAGCAGTCTTCTTCTCTATAAATCGAACTCTTTGTATCAAATAAAGCAGGGGATTTCCCCTGCCTTACTTTATTTCTTTCCAAAACGAATAACTCACCTTTTCATACCCTTCTCTCTCATAAAAACGATGCGCATCTATTCTTGGAAACGCTGAAGTTAATACAACACAAGAGCAATCATTTTCTTTGCCCCATCCCTCAATATACGATAGCAGTGTCTCTCCATACCCTCTTGAACGATGTGCTTCTGCTGTAACAAGGTCATAAATAAAGACATGTTTCTCGTTATAAAAATTTGTACATATTGCCACTCCGGCTAAACTCACTGCTTCTTCTTCACTATTATACAAAGCAAATAGACGATAATTTTCTTCTTTCATCCTTTCTAAAAGAGACTGCGCTTCTTCTAGAGAAAGTTTTGGCCGCAGTTGTTGCAATACTGGTAATACCTTACAAAATCCTTGTTCTGTTTTTACCTCTTGTACACGTGTATGCATATTATTTCCCTCCAACTATTTATCCCGCATTAACGGGCAGTAAGCCCCCGCCGATTAATGTTTCACTTTATCAAAAATTCAAAATGTTTTATGATTGTTATTATAAAAATCATATGCCCCTTTTATAAGTGACAGTTTTAATCTTTTTTACAGGGGCAGTTTGAAAGGTTGATAACGATGGAGCTTACCATCCCATTAGACGCAAAAAGTAAAATACCTCTTTACATACAAATTTATAACTATATGAAAAAAGAAATCTTGCAAGGAAGGATTGAAGTCGGCAGCCGCCTACCATCTCATCGAAATTTATCTTTGCAGCTTAATGTAAGCCGTAATACAGTGGCATTTGCCTATCAACAATTAATAGCTGAAGGATATGTAGAGAGTAAGCATAGACGTGGTTTATTTGTAGCGAGTATAGATTACGATATGATTCTAACAACAAATAATAACAATATAGTAAATAGAAAGAAATCTGTTCAAGAGAATTTCCGTTTCGATTTCAGTCACGGAAGCATTGATACCTCTTCCTTTCCATTGTCTACTTGGAAAAAAATCACGAATAATTGTCTCTTAGAATATGAGAATACTTTGTTTACAAAAGAAGACCCTCAAGGCGAATGGCAACTACGTTCTGAAATTTCTCGTTATCTCTATCAAGCACGCGGTGTTCAATCTACTCCTGAACAAATTATTATTGGAGCGGGTACACAGCCGCTTCTTTGGTTACTTTTGCAATCACTTGGTTATGAACACATCTATGCAATGGAAAATCCCGGATTCCACCGCGTAAGAGCTGTCATGCAAAGCTGCGGCTTACATATACAGCCGATTTCTCTAGATGAAAAAGGGATTCACATTTCTTCTTTATATGAAAGTGGTGCGAATATCGCATATGTAACACCATCTCATCAGTTTCCATATGGAATGATTATGCCACTTTCTCGCCGAATGGAGCTACTAAAGTGGGCAAGTGAAAATGATGGCTATATTATAGAAGATGATTATGACGGCGAATTTCGTTATACTGGAAAACCTATTCCTTCCTTACAAGGATTAGATACTAACGGGCACGTCATTTATATGGGCACATTTTCGAAATCATTTTTACCTTCAATCCGAATGAGTTATATGGTTCTTCCGCAAACTCTATTAGCAAACTATGAACTTGATGGAACCATTTCTAAGCAAACCGTCTCCAAAATACAGCAGCTTACGTTTGCATCATTTATGAAAGAAGGATATTGGGAGCGACACTTAAATCGAATTCGTACTATATATAAAACGAAACATCACTTCTTAGTACAGACCATTCAAAAAGAGATGGGACCTCTAGTAGATATCATAGGTTCTGATTCTGGTCTTCATATTGTATTACATGTTCATAACGGGATGAATGAACAGCAACTAATTCATAAAGCAGCTGAACAAAGCGTAAAAGTATATCCTTTATCCCCATATGATATAGTAAATGATTTACATAAAGAGTCTTACATATTGATGGGATTTGGAGGGCTATCAGCAGACGACATTCTCTGTGCTATACAATTATTAAAGAAAGCTTGGCTTTAGGTAACATAAGCAACAAAAAAAGTGCTGTAAACGATGTATTTTATTTGTTTACAACACCTTTTTTATTCTGTCCCAGCAATTGCCTACCTAAAATACCCCTATTTTACCTATAAATATTATATAATGATTTTGTATGAATTTTCCGAAAAAGGAGTCCGTATACGATATGATGCTACAAACGATGTTTTCTTCCCCTATTTTACACATAGAAGAATTACATCCTGGCTACGAAGACCATGCAAGCAATGTGTGGCTGATAAAAACAAAAGATGAAGAAGTCATTGTTCGCTCTTCTAAATTAGACGAAGAACCAAATAATGATTTTGGGTGGGGATGCAAACAATTATTCGGAATTGACCCACGATCTGTTCATAATCTAGAAATTGTCAATCATACACTCAGGCAATATACAACTCTTCCTATTCCTAAATTGTTACGCAAGTATGTACTAGATCGAGAGTACATTGTCGTTGAAAAACTAGAAGGACAAACACTGCAATCCTTCATCAATCAGCCTGACTCTTTACTATATAACTTTGGAAAAGGTTTAGCTGAGATTCATCAATACAAAACAAACTATGTTGGCAATCCATCTAGAACAAATCAAATTCCATTACATACATTTCATCAACATATGATACAAACTAGCAAAGAACTTATAGAACAATTTCACTCACATAATCCAAAAATTCGTAATAGGTTAAAAGAATTTATTTCTCAAACTGCCTCTCTTCCCGTACCAAAAGAAGCATCATTTGTTCTTATCGATATGGATCCAACACAATTTTTAACAGATGGGCAAAAAATTACAGGATTTGTAGATACAGAAGCTTACGCTATTGGACCGCGAGAATTTGATTTGATTGGATTAGAATATTTATTTACAAAAACAGAAGCTGCAACATTTCGAAAAGGCTATGAGACTATCTCTCCTCTTCCAATCTTGGCACATTGCAGAGAACCATATCGATATTTATATCGTTTACTTTCTGTTCAAGGAAGTGTGGACCTAGACGAATGGATGGAACACCCATCTTTCTTTTAATTATCAAATAACACAATATAAAGAGGAGAATGCACGATGCAAATTCAAAACAAATGGAGTAAAAAAGACAGCGATTATATTCGAAAACAACTTATTTCCTTCAATAACTCGCAAGTTTCAGGAAGTAAACATTCGCCTCTAAAAGACGTCTGTTTAACAGTAAGAAATGAGAATGAAGAAATAGTAGCTGGTTTAATCGGTATTATTTTTTGGAAATGCCTACACGTTGATATTCTATGGGTCGATGATAGCCTGCGTCACCAAGGTTATGGCAGTAAACTTCTATTAGAAGCCGAACGAATAGCGAAAGAAACAGAGTGTACGCTCATCAAACTTGATACTTTTAGTTTCCAAGCACCTGAATTTTATAAAAAGCATGGTTATGAAGTATACGGTGTTATAGAAGATTTTCCAAAAGGACATACTCACTATTACTTACAGAAGAGAATTTAAAATAGAAAATTCTTAAACTATACAAAAAGGATAGATAACACAGAAACTACTCTGCTTTATCTATCCTTTTCTTTTTTTGCCTATATAGAGAAAAATCAGGTCTTAATTATTTATGCATCATCTTCTTCTTAATGGATTGATAACACCAACAATTTTATCATTTTTTTTATATACACGCGGAATTCTTCGATCTAACATACACGTTACTTCATAATTAATTGTTCCTAACATATCGGCAACTTCTTCTACCGCAATCTCTTCATTACCTTGCTTACCGTAAAAGACAACCTCATCTCCAACGTGGACAGGCATCGCTTTCGTTACATCGAGCATAAGCTGATCCATACAAACGCGGCCAATAATAGGTACTCTCACACCATTGATGAGCGCATATCCTTTACTTGACAATTGACGACTAAATCCATCCGCATATCCGATTGGAATCGTAGCAACCCACTCTTCCCCTGTCGCAACATACGTATTGCCGTAGCTTACCCCTCTTCCTTGTTTAGCCTGTTTCACATGAGCCACTTTGGACTTTAATGTTAAAATCGGCTGAAGTGTTACTGTTTTATGATCCACTTCTTTCGATGGATACATTCCATATATCCCGATCCCAACGCGAACCATATTTTGAAATTCATTATTTAGCTCCATTGTTCCTGCACTATTCGAGCTATGAATAAGCGGAAAATGAATCCCCATCTCTTTAGCAGTATTTACAGCTTTCTCAAATAAGTCTTTTTGTATTAATGTATATGTTTTATCTACTTCGTCAGCAGTAGAATAATGAGTAAATATTCCTTCCACTTCTACATGTTGCATTTTTTGCAATTCTTGCAGAAACGGTACCACTTCTTCTTCTTGTAAACCAATCCGGCTCATACCAGTATCAATTTTAATTTGGATACAGGCTTTCTTTTGCATACGCTCTGCTATACACTCGATATTTCTTACATCTTCAATTCTATATACAGTCATCATAATATCGTATTCAATCGCGTCTTCTACAGCTTCCTCTGGCGTATATCCCAAAACTAAAATTGGTACTGTTATACCTGCTTCACGAAGTTCAATTCCTTCATCTACAAAAGCAACTGCAATATGACTTACTCCCTCTTCAATCGCCGCTTTTGCAACTTGAATCGCGCCATGACCATATCCATTTGCTTTTACAGCTGCCATCATCGCAACATTTTCATCGTTTACACATTTTTTAAATTCTCTTACATTATGTTTTACAGCATCTAAATTAATTTCAACAATTGTATCTCTTCCATATCTTGAAATCATCATTTTAACTCCTAACTGAATAATTCCATTCTCCTTATTGTTCAATAGGACCTTTAACACTATAATACTTTTCATTTTCCTAGTCAAACTACTAGAATCTTCGGAATATTAAGTATGATATAATACCCTTAAAATCTTATTATAAACAGATGTGAGGGGAAATACAATGTTTGTTCAAGCTGCACTACACCAATTAGAACTTGCGATTCATTCTACAATACAGATATTAGAACAGGTTACTTATGCTGAATTGCAGCAACAACCGCTCAAAAATAAACGCTCTCTATTTGAAATTTGTACGCATCTATCTCTAATCTGCCATGCTGATATTCTAATTTTAAACGAAGCATCAAAGGAAGAGTTAGATTTATTTTACATACAACATACACCACTTACGCTTGAAGAGATTCAACAAACAATGAAAGAAGGTTTCCAACTTCTATCTAAAACATTTCAAGCCTATTCCTTAACAGAACTTGAAGAAGTCACCCATTCCTACTGGGGCGTTTCCTACTCTCGATTTGAATGGTTACTTGAAATTATTGCTCATTTTTATCATCATCGCAGTCAGTTACATACTTTATTAACAGAACATGTAAAAGATCCTCAAATTTCTTTGTTCGAATAAGAAATTTGAGGACCACTTCACTACCTATTTACTTTCTCCGCATCCCAATAATACTTACCAAATGCTTCTGCCAATACATCAATTGAGTTATACAACTCTTCTAAAGTATTATCGACGCCACCGACTTCTACCAGTAATGCATTCGAAGATAAATCTTGATTATATGTCCCGTCACCCTTATTTTTGTATTTTTTGAAAATCCCACGACTAAGCCCATAATAATGTTTATCTAAATAGGAATTGATTGCACCTGTAATCTTCATATTTTCTTCTCGCCCTTCATTCTCCATACCAATAATAAAATAAAGTCTTGCATATGACTTCCCATTAATCATTTTTGTTGTAACATTCTTGCGCTGATCGTCTCGGTGAATATCAATTGGAAATGCGATTTCTTTATTTTGAGTGAGCGCTTCTTTTACATATCCATGTGAAGCTTTATAAGCTTGGTACCATTTCATCTTTTTCTGTGCTAATAAGTCTCCCATATTAGTTTTGTCATGCAAGGCTGGAATTCCTTGTCCTTCTAATTGCTGTTTTAATCTAGCGCCGAGGAGCGACACATTTACATCTGGACTTGATGCTTCATCTGGAATTTTCGCTTCAGGTAATAACGGTAAAAATGACTCCCAACTATGTGTATGATAAATAAATACAGCGTTTTTTCCATTTATACTATTCTCTTTCTTTTGAACGGGATTATTTTTTTCTGCTTCTTGAATTTTTTCTTTATTCACTTCACGCTCTTTGGTAATCTCTTCTACTGGAATACTTGATTCATTCGGTATATTCGTATAGTCTGTTCCTTCTCCTGCTACAAGAATGTCAGAATAATAGTTTGCCATTCCAGGTATTTCTTTCCCTATAAATGTTCGAATATCTTGCAAACGTAAATCAGTTATTAACGAAAACAATAATGCACCCGCTGGTTCTTGCTTCTTTGTATGAGCATATGCAGAAGAAAAATAACGATTTTCCATTTCCATCATTTGCATAAATCCTTGTGAGGAAACTTTTCCGAACCATTGATTTACATAATACGATTTCATTGCCTGTAACATCGTTGTGCTGAGCGACGCAGCCACTAAAATAAAAAACACATAAGAACACAGTAAAACAATAATCTGCTTCCCATGCATCTGAGAATGTATGAAATACTTTTTCATCGTACCACCCTTTCTATACATGGATATGTACAAGCATTTTGCGATATACATTCTGAGTACACTATTTTGCATTCACATTTAATATGTTTCAAAAAAGAAGAGAAATGGCAACCATTTCTCTTCTTCGTTTCTATTGTTCTTTTGTTGTATCTATAGAAGGCAACTTTTTCTCTTTAAACAACTCTCCAATTGCTCCTAAGCTTCCTAATGTTTCAACAGCATTTGACGGAAGGAATACTTTATTTGCAGGTCCTTTTGCAATTTCTGTTAAGGATTCAAATGACTGGTATGCAAGTACTCTCTCATCAAGTCCTGACTGACGTAACATTTGAATCCGGATTTGTTCTGCTTTTGCAATTTCTTCAATCGCTTTCGCTTCCCCTTGTGCTTCTAATTCTTTCGCTTGTCGTAAACCTTCTGCCTCACGAATGCGCGCTTCTTTATCCCCTTCAGCCATTAAAATTTTACTTTGTTTCTCCCCTTCAGCCCGAAGAACTTTATCTTGTTTTGCTGCCTCAGCTTCAAGAATAATGGCACGCTTATTACGCTCTGCTTTCATTTGTTTTTCCATTGCTGCTTGTATATCTTTTGGAGGGTTAATATCTACAACTTCAACGCGTTCAATACGAACACCCCATTTTTCCGTTGCTTCATCAAGTGCTAAACGGATTTCTGTGGAAATTTTTTCACGTCCAGATAATGTTTCATCCAGCTCCATTTTCCCAATGATTTGTCGCATTGTCGCAGATGTAATATTACGAACCCCAAGTTCATAATTTGAAATACCATATGTTGCAAGCTCTGGATCAACAACTTGATAGAAAATAATCGTATCAATCTCAACTTGTACGTTATCTTTCGTAATTACTTTTTGCGGTGGTACAGTCGTTTGTTGAATACGCAAATCGTGATAAAGACGTACACGATCAATAACCGGGATAATCATGTTTAAACCCGGGTGCATCACACGCTGAAATTTACCTAAACGCTCTACAACACCTACTCTTTGCTGCGGAATAATTTTAATTGATAATGCGATAAATACAATCACAATTAATGCTAAAATAATTGATAATGTTAAACCAACCATTATAATTCACACTCCCTTTTCACATGTACTACCGTGCTGCTTCTCTTTACAACAATAACGCTTTCTCCATCTAAAATTGGTTCATCTGACACAGCAGTCCACATATCTCCCTCTATTTTTACAATGCCATTCGCTTGATTTGTAACCGTTTGCACAATTATACCTTTTTTCCCAACAATCTGATCTACTGCATCTGTATATCCTTTCGCCTCTCGAAAATTTTTAGAAATTCGTTTTGTAAAAAATGTCAAACTAAGACTAACAACAGATGCTATCACAACTTGAAGTAGCAAAGAGTTTGGTACAAATAGTCCAATTAGACCTCCGACCACAGCACCTATCCCAAGCCATAATAAGTAGAACGTTACAGTCAGCATTTCCGTAATAAATAAAAGACCGGCAATGACAAACCAAATCACCCACCCTGTCATGTGCAACCCTCGCTTCCATTCTATTTTTATCCCCATTTACGGGCAGTAGGCCCCCCACTGATGGAAGTTTCACTTTATATGTATATGAGAGAAAGAAAACTTTATCACGTTGCCTTGAATAACCAATTTAAAGCCGCAGCATCCATTAATAGATGAAAAATATATTAAAATTATATATTAATATATTCTTTATTATACATGATAAATCCTCTCAAAAAGTGACAAAAAAAGAAAAATATTCTCTAAAAAATAAATTTTCTCATTATACAATACATGCTTTAAATCATAACAATAAAAAAGCAATGTTCCCTCTAAGAAACATTGCTTTTTTGTTTATACTTATACTTTTTTCTTACATAACATCATCATTTTTCTTTCCCAGTTTATTATTTTTAAGCAGTAAGTTCCAAAGCAATTAGGAACATCATTTAGTAAAAGATGTAGAAAGGATGATTCACCTGATAGCTTCTTCTAAAGTAAGTTGATTTTCATATAAATACGTAGCGTATGGATTTCCAACATAACGAACATGCCATGGTTCATACGTATACCCTGTTACCTCTTCTTTTTCTTTTTCATAACGGATAATAAAACCAAACTTGTGGGCATTTTCAGCAAGCCACTTTCCTTCTTTCGTTTCTCCAAAGGAAGGTTCTAATTGAAACTTTGCCGATTGTGATGTAATATCCACCGCTAATCCTGTTTGATGTTCACTTGTACCAGGAGTTGCACTAGACATAGCTGTTTTTGCTTCTCCATCCTGTTTTTTATACATCGTATTCAATGCTTTTTGCCTTTCAAATGAACGAAATGCCGAAACAGCAAACAAAAAGATTTTTTCACGCTTCGCTTGTTGAAACATACGCTCCAATGATAGAGCTGCTTCTTTACGCATTTTCTTTTTTTCATTATCGCCTTCATATAGAAACCGAACTTGGGGTATCACTAAATCTTGTGGCTCATACAAATCAGGCAAGCGCCTTTTCTTATTTACAAGAACAAGCGTTGAATTTGGATTGTTAACAACTGCAAGTCCTCCTTCTATTTTTGCTGTTGTTTCTTGTACCCTTGGAAACACAATTTCCCCTTGTGCTTCTATTGCTTGTTTTTCTTTATGTTTTACATATTGGGGCATTGCAATCATAATCACGCCAACAACAATGACTATACTGAACAGCATCCATTTTTTTTTCATATAACATCCTTTTATTCTAATAATTTTTCCACAACACACTTATCAACTTCCACTACAGTTCATAACAATTAATTATTCCCATCACATACCATGTATTTTTGCCCATTTTTTTACTTCTTTAAACAAATAGATGACAATTACTTATCTAATTCTAAAAATGCTTATACTCCAACCAACTGTTTACATAATATAATTATTGGTAATATTTTTTATAAATAAAAATTCACTACCATTCTTCCAAATCCTTTTTCATAAAGTAAAGAAACAACTTTTGTACAAAATAAATAGCGCAAGCAACACTTGCTTACGCTTAACCATTCACCTTTTCAGCTTGCCAGTAATACTCACTAAATGCTTCTGCAAGTACGTCTATACTACGATTGAGTTCCTCTTCTGTATTATCAACACCACCTACTTCAATGAGAATAGCTTGACCGGATAAATCTTGATTGTATACACCGTTTCCAGTGCTAAAATCCTTTTGAATAACACCTCGGCTTACTCCGGGATATTTTTCTTTTAATGATTCATGCAGCGCTGTTGCCAATTGCAGGTTTTTCGCATAATTTTTATTTCCCTTCCCAATAACAAATGCCAACTTCGCATATGATTTATCACCAATTGTTTTCGTCGTTACTTCTTTCCGAGCACTATCTCTATGCAAATCAAAAAAGTATTGCAGCTCTCTATTATTTGTCATTGCTTCTTGCACAATCTCACGAGACATTTTGTAAGAACTGCGATCATTTAATCCTCGGCTCACCAACATTTTTCCAACATCTGTTTTATCATCTGTTGTACCTATCCCATAATTTTCTAGCTTTTCGCGAAATCTATCCCCAAATATAGAAATATTCTTTACTGAGCTAGTTGCTTTATTTGGATCTGGATTATTTGTTAAATTTAACAATGGTAAATATGACTCCCAACTATGCGTATGATAAATAAATGCTACTTTTCGATTTCCTGTTGTTTGGGCTGGCTTTTTTTTCTCTTGAGGTGATTCGTTTTTTTGAGATTTTTCTTGTTCCCCCGTCCGCTCTTTTACAAGCTCTTCTAAAGGTACACTCGATTCAATCGGCAAATTTGTATAATTTGTTCCTTCTCCAGCAATTACAATTTCCGTGTCATATTTTGAAAACCCAGGGAGCTCTATTGCAATTAAACTACGAACGTCATCAAAGCGAATATTTGTCGCGGCAGATAAAACAAAAGAAGAAATCGAAAAATCTGTATTTAAATGGCGATATTCTTGTGTAAAATAACGATTTTCTGAACCAAGTACATACATATAACCATTCATAGACAGCTCATTTAACCATTTATATAAATACGTTGACTTTGTCTCCTTTAATGAGGTTACGATCATACTAACAAATAAAAAAGCTGCCATGATGCCCAATAAAAGTAGAAAAATAAATTTCGGAAGACTTGTCCGTTTCACATAAAAATAGCTTCGATTCATTAGATCACCCTCTCTCCCTAAACATATGTACAAGCTATAGAGAATAGACCAAATGGAATTTGGCAATATTGGCACTGAGGTGAAAAGAATTGAAGCTGATGATTGGATTATTTCCTATTGTGTTATCGTGTTTCTTTGTTTTACTTGCGGTACATCCACGTATTCGCATTTTATTAGATCTATTTGCTTATGTTTGTTTATATGGATTTGGCACCATCATTGCATTTTCTGTATATGAAGTACTACGTCAACAAACTGTTTTTATGACAACCATTCATTCAATTTTATTGAATCCGTTATTTCTTCTTACTGGTTCATATATAGGGATATACGTTTTATATATGATATTATATAAGTTTGTTTCAAATATAAAAAATTAAAGAAAGGTAATATGCCGAAACGGTGCATACAATACTTTCACGTCATTTTTACAGAAACTGATTAGACTTTCCTCTCGGAATACTTAAGCATGTCCAATCTTTTTCCTTCAATAGTTTTCCAATATAAATCATTTGCCCAACGTGTGAAGCATAATGGGCAATTTGTCTTTCAATCGCTTGCATTACGGTATGCGGCTCTCGGCGTATATATACGGTTTTTAGAATATCGTTAACTGTAATAGATTCCAGCGCCTGATATACAAATAACCAGCCTTCTTCCCAAGCACGTAACAATTCTTCTTTTGAAGCGTATCCGCCCTCAAATTCATCGTCACGATTTCGATCTTTCTTTTCGCCATCTGTCGTTAAAAAATTTGTCCACCTTGAACGCATATTTCCAGATAAGTGTTTCACAAGAATCGCAATACTATTTGCTTCTTCATGAGGAATCCAGCACATTTCCTCAAAAGTAAGCTGCGATAACGCTCGATCCCCTTGCCTTTTTATAGCTTGAAAATTTTCTACTGCACACTGTAAATAAGCTTTCGCTATGTCCATTTTTTTCTCCTCCTATTTTTAGCTAATCGTTGTCCCATTCGGCACTTCCATACCCGGTTCTAGTAAAATGACATCTCCTTTTTCAGGAACACCACCAAGTACAAGAACTTCAGATTTGAATCCTGCCACTCGTTTTGGCGGAAAATTGATAACCGAAACAACTTGCTTTCCAATAAGCTCTTCCGGTGTATACCGTTTCGTGATTTGTGCACTTGACTGTTTCATTCCAAGTTCACCAAAATCAATCTCTAACTTAATTACAGGCACTCGAGCTTCTGGAAATAGTTCTGCTTGACGAATTGTTCCAATACGAATATCTAATTTCATGAAATCTTCAAAAGTAGCCATTTCTATCCCCCTCCTTACTATTAATATATAAATTCATTTTGGGTTACCAACTAAGTTGCTGCTATGTAGAACAAAACATAACCTACACTTATTTTAACCCTTGCATGCGGCAGGAAAAGACCCTAACCGTTTCTATGTGTCCAACTAAAACGAAAGGGCCTTTTTGTCTTTATTCAATCTATATATTAGACAATCTCCTGCATTTTCCTTCGCAAAAGAAAAAAGGCCTACTTACCTTTCTTTTATACTTTCGAACTATAAAATTTTTCGACATATAAGTCGCTACTATGCAAAATACAACATGATCACTACTTGCTTTCTTCTTTTGTTTTAAACATTGCATGTGATAGGAAAGGGCCCTGACCGTTTCTATTCGCAGCTAGATGCTCTCGTCCCCCCTAAAAAGAAAGGGAGTTTTTATGTCGGTTTTTTAGCTTGTATATAAATCAAAGAAGAGAGGGGGAACAAATTTATGACAGTTACAATTAAAGATGTAGCAAAAAAAGCAAATGTTGCTCCTTCTACAGTTTCACGTGTAATTGCGGATAATCCGAGCATTAGTGAGAAAACAAAACGACGTGTTCGTAAAGTAATGGCTGAATTAGGCTATCATCCGAATTTAAATGCGAGAAGCCTTGCAAATCAAACAACTAAAACGATTGGACTTGTTATGCCGAGTTCTGCAAGTAAATCGTTTCAAAATCCATTTTTCCCAGAGGTTATTCGAGGGATTAGCTCATTTGCACACGGAGAAGAATACTCATTGTATATGTCAACTGGAGAGACAGAAGAAGAGATTTTTAATGGTGTTGTGAAAATGGTGCAAGGAAGGCAAATTGGCGGTATTATTCTTTTGTATTCTCGTATGAATGACCGTATTTTAGAATATTTACACGGACAAAATTTTCCGTTTGTTCTTATCGGTAAACCATATGATCGAAAAGAAGAGATTACATATATTGATAATGATAATTATGCGGCGGCACGAGAAGTAACGGAATATTTAGTTTCACTTGGACATAAGCGAATTGCATTTATCGGTGGTGATTCAGATTTACTCGTTACGAAAGATCGCCTTGCTGGGATGACAGATGCATTAAAATTAGCTGATATTTTTCTGCCAGCTGAGTATATTTTAAATCTTGGTTTTTTACAAGAAAGTGGTCAAAAAGCAGTAGAAAAACTTATGACACTTAGTGAACAGCCAACAGCTATTATCGCAACGGATGATTTAATTGGATTAGGTGTATTAAGTGCTTTATCAGAAAAGGGAATCTCCGTGCCGAAAGATATTTCTATTGTTAGTTTTAATAACGTATTGTTATCTGAAATGGCAAATCCACCATTAACAACGATAGATGTAAATATTTATCAGCTAGGTTACGAAGCAGCAAGATATTTAGTTGATAAAATTGAACACTGTGAAACTTCACCAAAGTGTATAATTATTCCTCATAAATTGGTGAAACGTCAAACTTGTAGTGAAAATGAAAAAAACTAAGAGAAGAATTGTCTCTTAGTTTTTTTGTTGTATAAATGTTTCTAAGCGGTCACAGCCTTCTTTCAGCATTTCCATGCTATAAGCATAGGAAATACGAATGTATCCTTCACCGTATTCAGAAAATGCTGAGCCGGGAACAACAGCAAGTTTCGCTTCTTTCACAAGTTCCATTGCAAAATCAAAAGAAGAAGGTACTAAATCACCAATATAAGGAAACAGATAAAATGCGCCTGTTGGTTTTTCGACAGTTAATCCCATTTGTACAAGACGGTTGTATACATAATCAAGGCGCTTTTTGTATTGGTGACGCATCATACGAGGAGCGTCTTTTGCTGCTGTTAATGCTTCAATTGCTGCGTACTGGGCAATTGAAGTTGCACATGTAACGTTATATTGATGAACTTTTAAAATTTGACTTGCCAAGAAGTTTGGTGCAAATAAAAAACCGATGCGCCATCCTGTCATAGAATGAGATTTTGATACCCCGTTAATGACAATTGTTTTATTGCGCATTTCCGGGAAATTTGCAATAGAGATATGTTTATCTTGGTATACAAGTTCACTGTAGATTTCATCGGAAAGGACAAAAATATTTTTATCTTTTAATACTGCTACAATTTCTTCGAGTTCTTTTTTGGACAACGTTACACCAGTTGGATTTGACGGATACGGTAGTACGATGCAACGTGTTTTGTCTGTAATTGCTTCTTCAAGTGCTTTTGCGGTTAAGCGGAAGCCAGTTTTACGAACATCTACAAAAACAGGTTTTGCACCGCATAGGCGGATAATAGGTTCATATCCTGGATAAACAGGGGCTGGTAAAATTACTTCTGTCCCTTCTTCCAAAATTGTCCGAAAGGTAATATCGATTGCTTCACTTGCCCCGATAGTAACAATTGTTTCATTTTCAGGAGAATATGCTAAATCATAGCGTTCTTTTACAAAATCGCAAGCTGCTTGCCGAAGCTGTAATAAACCGGCATTATGTGTATAGCTTGTGAAGTTTTCTGTAATGGCCCGCTTAGCAGCTTCTTTCACTAAAGAAGGTGTTGGAAAGTCCGGTTGTCCAATTGTGAGTGAAATAAGGTCGTCATATTGTTGAATCATGTTAGAAAATTGACGAATTCCAGAAATTTGAATATCTTTTACGCGAGGGTTAATAAATTGTTCCATTTTGTCTCCCTTTCTTCCGTTGCAAAATTTATTTTATTTTATCATATTTATCATATAATCGCTTTGAAAAGCTACAAATAAAAAAGGCCGCTAAAGCGACCTTTTGTTTAATAACCGTATTCCCAATCGATTTCGTCTTCGCTCCAAAGAACAGAAGAAACTTTTCCTAAATATACTACGGAGTTATTTACAGAGCATGTGCAATCATTTGTACCTGTTCGCTCTTGTAATTCTTCATACACTGATTTCTCAACATTTTCTAATACAACAAGATTTTCCTCGTTTAAGACAAGCGCAGTTCCTGTCATTTTAAATTCCTCCAATCAAATTCTTATCCTGTATTTATTGTATATGGCACATGGACAATTTGATATATGGTTTACAATCATTTCGAAAAGTTGTAACACTTGTGAATTAATCTTCACAAATTATTTACGGAAATGTTTAGAATAATCGAAAAAATAAAACAAATTTGTCAATAAAATGGTATAATCATATCAAAATGAATATAGGGGATGAGGGGATGGGACTTATCCGTGATTTAATGATTCAAGTTGCTATCATCATTTTGCCGCTATTTTTGTATGAAGCAATTCGTTTAAATCGTTATCAAAGTATGAATCAAAAGCCCAATCGCTATTTTATTGTATTATTATCAACAATTACGCTTATCCTTTCGATGACATATCCGATTTGTGTTTGGGAAACGTGTAATTATGATTTTCATCAAATCTCAATTATTAGCGCATTTTTGTATGGTGGTGTAGTTGGTATCATTCCAGCTATAATCGCTATTTTATACGATGGATTTCTCAATGGTTTAAGTTGGTTTCGTGTACTAGAAGTTATTTTTATCTCTGTCATTCCTTTTTTATTGTCTAAAAAGTGGAGTACATTTTCGAGACATAAAAAAATAGTTTTATCTTTTATGTTGGCATCCTTTTATACTCTTATTTCTTTAGGATTTGAAATGTTTGGTTTGTTATTTGGTAAGGGATTTACACCAATGATATCTTATTTATATAGCGAATACATATTTGCTTCATTCATTATGATTATGACGATGACATTCCAAGTTTATTTAACAGAATATTTATATGAAAATGCAATGTTACGAACCGAAATGCAAAAGTCTGAGAAATTAAATATTGTTAGCGAATTAGCAGCGAGCGTAGCTCATGAAGTTCGTAATCCACTTACAGTTGTACGCGGGTTTATTCAATTATTGGAAAGTACAGAAGATGTGAGAAATAAAGAATACATGCATCTTGTATTAGCAGAATTAGACCGAGCAGAACAAATTATTTCAGACTATTTAAATTTAGCAAGGCCGCAAATTGATAAGAAAGAACATGTTTGTTTATCAGCGCAACTTATTGAAATGACTACGTTAATGTCTTCATTTGCTGCAATGCGAGGAGTATATTTACAAGTTGAAATTGCGGAAAATTTATATACGATAGGTGATAAAACAAAATTAAAACAAGCAATTATGAATGTCGTGAAGAATGGAATTGAAGCAATTCAGGAAAATAAAGGATATTTAAAGGTTACTGCATGGCAAAAAGATGAATCTATCGTTATTCGTGTCAAAGATAGTGGTGTTGGAATGACGAAAGAGCAGCTGGCAAGACTTGGACAACCATATTATTCATTGAAAGAAAAAGGAACAGGGCTGGGATTAATGGTTACATTTAGTATTTTGCAAGCTCATAGTGGTACACTTGTATATAAAAGTGAAATAGGAAAAGGAACGGAAGCAATTATTACATTACCAGATGCAATGCAAAACATTATACATAAAGATTAAAAGTTACCAAGGTATGGTAACTTTTATTTATTTATTTATTTCACCTGTTTTTTCAGATTTAAAACGGACGAATAAACTTTTAAAAGATTTAAAGAAACCTTGTTCTTGCGAAGCGGCAATTAATCGTTTTGTTTCTTGAATTTCTCGAATTACTTGCATGAGTTGGACATCACGATTACTCTCTTTATTATAAACTTGATTCATAAGTTTGTTCATTTTTTCTTCTTGTTTGGATTCCCGTTTATACATATGGTTCATGAGTAGATCCATTTTTTCTTTTTGCAGCGCATCCGTTTCTGCGGCATGATCTACAAGATTTTGCAGCATTTCTTCTTGTTTTACCTCTTTCACATATACTTGGTGTATTAATTCATTTAGCTTTTCATCTTTTAAACGATTCTGCGTAATAAGGGTGGAGTTTTGATGAATAATGGCTTCGTTTAATTGGGCGAGCATATCTAATTTGTGCATGAATTCTTCAAATTTTTTGCTTTGTTCATTCAGTTGCAGGTCGTTACTTTCTTCTACAATAGCAGGAGACACGTCTGAAGGTTCTTCCTCCTTTAGTATGAATGCGATTGTTTCCATAATATCTTCTTTCAATGAAGCGGCTCGTTCGTGGATCAGTTTTAATATCCGTAAATCGTCCATTTTATACGTGCGAGATTGAGATGTTTTATCAATAAAATAGCCATGTTGTTCTAAAAGTTGGCTATATTTGCGAACTACATTTTTGGGGATTCCCGTTTTATTTGTGACATCTTTCGTTTTATATGTTCCATTCATGACATTTCCTCCCTAAAAAGTATCATGTATATCAATTCCATTTCTTGTTTTGTACTTCCTTTGAAAAAAAATGTCGGAAGGATGAAAGTTTTCTACACGATTAGTGGAATGCTGCATGAAACAGCATGTTTTTGATGGAAAAGAAGATAGGAATATAGAATAATGTCTGAAAACATAAGAATATGAAATTTGTTATAATGACAGGAAGAGGAGGAGAAACGTTCCATATTAGCGGCAAGAAAATGGAGGACTTAGTCTAGATGAAACAAGTTAAAGGTATTTTAATTACAATCGTTGCAATCCTTTCGTTATTAATTGGTATATACGAAATTTTGATAGCGCCGGAATCAGGGGATAAGAAAGGCGCATCATACGACCAAGTTCTTGAGTTTCCGAAAAAACAGTATCCTGAAACAGGAAAACATATTGCAAATGCAATACAAGAAGGTCATTCTCAAATTTGTACGATTGATCGAAAGGGTGCTGCAGATAGAAGAAAGCAATCACTAGCTCCATATCCCACGAAAAAAGGGTATGATCGTGACGAATGGCCGATGGCGATGTGTAAAGAAGGCGGAAAAGGAGCACACATTGAATATATTAGTCCGGCAGATAACCGAGGTGCGGGTTCTTGGGTTGGTAATCAATTGGATCAATATTCAGATGGAACACGTGTAAAATTTATTGTGAAATAATCTATTACCTTATATAAAAGGAGTGAAACGGGTGGAGTTAACAATTTCTTATTCACAACTAATGGTGATGAATCAAGATATGACACCTCCATATGTAGATTGGACGGATAAGGATTTTGAAAGAGGCTATGCTGAGGCTGGGGGAACGATTATATTTGAAGCATTATCTGATTATACGTGTGAGGTAGTGGTATATACCCGGAAATTTGTAGAAAACAAAGAAGCAGTGCGAATCGTATCAGTTCCGTTTACAGTAATGCAAGAAGGTGTGTTTATAAGCAGTGTATTAACAAGTAAACTTCACTTTTTTGTTCCTTCAGGGGATTACATAGTAACTATGCAAGCAGTTCCATTAGAAGAACCTTCGGCAGATGACTTGTACAAAGTAAAATATGAATTGTTTTTTGAAGAGAACTAATATAAATACAAATTGAAAAAACGACATAAAAACCTCTTTTTTAAGTGGGTGAGATTATCTGGCTGTGCAAAGTAGCGGTCCTGTTAAATTCTGCATAGCACCGATTTATATGTCGAGAAATAAAAATGGATTTATATAAGAAAAAAACTACTGTCCAAGGGGCAGTAGTTTTCTATTTTATCCAGTTATTCGCAGACAATATGCTCTCAAATGAGGGAAGTTGATCTTTATTATCGCGCACTTGTTTGTAAAAGTTGACGTGCTTTTACAGCTGCTTTCACCATATGTTCTAGTGCAGGAATAACTTCTTCTGTTTTTCTTGTTTTTAATCCGCAATCTGGATTAATCCAGAAGTATTTTGGATCGCATACTTTTAATGATTGTTCTACAATTACATACATTTCATCTATACTTGGAACACGCGGACTATGAATGTCATATACACCAAGGCCAATTCCCTTTTCATATGGGTGTTCTTTTAGTGTATGAATAAATTCCCCGTGGCTTCTTGATGTTTCAATAGAAATAACATCTGCATCAAGTTGACGGATTGCTTCAACGATATCTTCAAAATTACTGTAGCACATATGCGTATGAATTTGTGTTTCATTTTCCACTGAAGAAGTAGAAAGGCGGAATGCTTGGACAGCCCACGTTAAATATGTTTCCCAATCTTTTTCTTTTAACGGCATTCCTTCACGTAGTGCAGGCTCATCAACTTGAATGACTCGAATACCGGATGATTCAAGTAATTTAATTTCATTGCGAAGTGCCAGAGCAATTTGATAAGCAACTTCCTTTTTTGAAATATCATTTCGAACGAAAGACCAATTTAAAATTGTGACAGGACCAGTTAACATACCTTTCACAACTTTATTCGTACAACTTTGTGCAAATGCTGTTTCTTTTACTGTCATACCATTAATAAATGCAACATCACCATAAATAACAGGAGGTTTCACGCAGCGAGAACCGTACGATTGGACCCAACCGTTTTTCGTAAAGGAGAAGCCAGCAAGTTTTTCGCCGAAATATTCTACCATATCTGTTCGTTCAAATTCGCCATGGACGAGGACATCAAGACCAATTTCTTCTTGATATTGAATCCATTTTTTCGTTTCTTCTTCAATAAATCTTTCGTATTGTTCATTTGAGATATCGCCGCTGCGCCATTGTTTTCTAATTTGACGAACTTCATGTGTTTGCGGGAAGCTACCGATTGTTGTTGTTGGAAGTAATGGTAGATTCAGAGCTTTTTGCTGTAAGTTATAGCGGTTTTTAAATGAAAGAGGACGAGAAAAGTCTTCCTCTTGTAATGTTGAGATTGTAGATTGTACATCTTTACGATTACGAGCTGCTGAAGTACGAATTGCTTCATGCACACGTCGATACGTTTGTAATTCATGAGAAATACTTTCTATTCCATGTACGAGAGCTTTTTGTAAAATAGTAAGTTCGTCTAATTTTTGATTTGCAAAAGCAAGCGCATCGTATAACTCGTCTGCAAGGTGTGTTTCATTTGTCTTATCAATAGGAGTATGAAGTAAACTACAAGACGGTTGTACAATCCATCCTTTCGGCTGTACAGTTTCTTGCAATGTATGGAAAAGAGAGAGTGTGTCGTCAAGATTTGCTCTCCAAATGTTACGGCCATCCACACAACCGACTCCTAATACTTTATCGGATGGGAATCCATGTTGGAGTAAGGCACGCAAATTACCTTCTTTACCGTGTACAAAATCAAGTCCAATCCCAGTAACCGGGAATGAAATAATCTCTTCATAGTTTTCTTCTATGCTATCAAAGTACGTTTGTAGCATAATAGATAGATGTGGAACAGCTTTACAGATTGTTTCATATAATTTTTTGGCGATACTAACTTCTTGTTTTGATAGAGAAGTAAAAATTGGTTCGTCAATTTGGACCCAGCGTACACCAGCATCTTGTAATTCTTGTAGCAATTGAATGTATGGATGTGTTAATTTTTGTAAAATGGTTGTGAATTGTTCTTTTTTATAACCTTTGGCTAAGCTTAAAAACGTAAAAGGTCCTAATATAACAGGCTTACCGTCAATGCCTAGTTCTTGTTTTGCTTCTTCATATAAACGAAGTGGACGATTTTCTTTAAGAGAAATATGTAAATCTTCCTCATATTCTGGAACGATATAATGATAATTTGTATTAAACCATTTCGTCATTTCAGAAGCAACGTGATCTTTTGAACCGCGTGCCATGCCAAAGTATACGTCGAGTTCTGATGTATACTTTGAAAAACGAGAAGGGATAAACCCGAGCATATATGCTGTATCAAGGACGTGATCATAATATGTAAAATCACCGATTGGAATGAGATCGATTCCTTTATCTTGTTGTACTTTTAGATGTTGAAGGCGAATCTCTTTCATTTGTTTCACAAATTGTTGTTCATCAGCCTTGTTTGCCCAAAAAGCTTCTAATGCCTTTTTCCACTCGCGTTGTAATCCAATTCGTGGATACCCTAAGTTACTTGTTAAAAGTGTCATTGTAAATTCCTCCCTAAATATAAGTAAGCATTTCCGTATACTCGGAAATGCTTTTAACGAAAAGTAGACACAGAAACAGAAAATACTTGTCTTTCGTTAAAAACACCTCCTCATCATCCGTGAGTCTATCAGTGCCGTTAAAATAGGCAGGTCTCCTGGCTCATGCATCAGCGATTTCGGTCACCTTCCCGTTTTCACAGTGGTATACAGAACGAAGTCTTTGCACTTACAGTGGCGGGACCGCGTTGGATTTTCACCAAACTTCCCTTTTAAACACGAAAGCATTTTTTCGTGTACCTATCTCCTTTTGGAAAGGAATGTAACTAGCGTATATGATATTGAAACAGATTTTATCATAAATTTTCGAAAAATGTCTACTATTTTTAAAAATAAGATAATTAATTTTGTTAAAACAAAAAATTTTCTAAATGCCACCACCAATGTGATCGTGGATATGTGTGTGAAAAAACAGAGTAGGAACACTGTATTCGTTTATATATATCGCGAGCGTGATGAAAGAGTAATCGGTCATAGGATAGTAGTTCAAGTTGCTCATTGGGGTGTAATGAATGGGACTGAAAAGCGATTTCGCTTCGAAGCATGAGTATGTATAAGATTTGTTTTTGTAAATATGAATGGTAGTATACGGAGAATCCGTATTGTTTAATTAAATGACCTTTCATAAGATTTCGCCTCCTTTATATATTTGTATTGTAATGAAAAAAGAGTGGGGTTACAAAAAGGTAAAATGGAAAAATCCTTCAGAAAATCCGTTTTTATGAATAGAAAAAACAGCCACTTTCAGTGACTGTTTATCCGTTTATTAGTCTCATTCTGTATTGATTTCTAAAAGTTTTCTTCTCGAAAGAAGCATGGTCAATAACATTTTCCAAAATATAAAGCTGTATTCAGGAAATGTTAGCTCACTTGTTTTTGTTTCTTGTTTGTTGGTGCAACTAATCGGTCTTTTCCCATTAATAAAATGCATATAATGCTAAGCGAGGCAGGAATAAGTGCCCATAAAAATGTATCAGCAATAGAGTTTGCTAACGCATCTTTAATGCCATGTAAAATTTCTGGTGGTAGTTTTTCAGTCGCATTTGGAGATAATAAGAAACTTGTATCGCCGCCTTTTGGAGCCGTTTTTGCTAGTTCTGGCGGGAAAATAGATTTTAGTTTATCTGTAAATGCGTGATTTTGAATGGTACCAAAAATTGTTACACCAAGTGTCATACCAAGTGAACGGAAGAAAGAGTTTGTCGATGTTGCAGAGCCTCGTTCTCTCATACTTAAATTATGAATAGAAGCCATACTTAAGACAGAGAAGGAAAATCCAACGCCAAATCCAGCTAAAATCATAAAGATTGTTACCATAGTCCGTGATGTATCCATAGTTAATGTACTTAATAAATACATGCCAAGAATAAAGAAAATACCAGAGATCGTCATAATGTTACGATAACTTGTACGCGTTGTTAACTGCCCGCCTATTTGACTTCCAATAACAGATCCTACCATCATTGGTGTTAAAATGAGTCCAGCATTTGCTGCCGATCCACCAAGGACACCTTGTACGAAAATCGGAATATAGACTGTGCAAATAATGAACGTTGCACCGTAGAAGAAAGCAACACCTTGACTTGCTGCAAATAAACGTTTTCGGAATAAATGGAAAGAAATAATCGGTTCCTCCACTTTTCGTTCAATAAAGAAAAAGATAATAAGCATAACAGTAAATGTAGCAAATAAGCTAATAATTACACTTGAACTCCAAGCGTACGTTTTACCACCAAGTTCTAAAGCAAACATGAGACAAACGATACCAATAATTAAAGTAATGGCACCTGCCCAATCAATTTTTTGTTTACTATATTGTAAAGATTCTTTATAGTATTTTGTAATTAAAAATAGCGAGATAATTCCTAATGGGATATTTATATAAAATACCCAGTGCCAACTAATATAGTCAGTAATATACGCACCTAGAAGCGGACCAAACACACTTGACGTTCCAAAAACAGCTCCAAATAGTCCTGTCATTTTACCGCGTTTTTCCGCTGGGAAAATATCATACATAATTGTAAAGGCGATTGGCATAAGAGCGCCTCCACCAATACCTTGAATTGCGCGGTATATACTTAATTGTTCAATACTAGATGCAGTGCCGCAAAGCATTGAACCAACTAAAAAGAGAAGCAACCCTCCTATGTAAAAACGTTTACGTCCGTACATATCTGATAGTTTTCCGAAGATAGGCATCCCAGCCATAGTAGCTACCATATAGGCAGAAGTAACCCATACAAACTTATCGAATCCGCCTAAATCACCTACAATGGTAGCCATTGCAGTAGCAACAATTGTATTATCCATTGCTGCTAATAGTATTCCAAGTAACAATCCAGTTACAACGAACTTTGTATTATTTGCTTGCTTTTGAGTTATTTGTTCCTCCAAGCAGAACCCTCCTTTGTATCCCAATAATAAAGTGAAACTTCCATTCGTATTTTTAATCTTTACTTATGGATAGTATGGGATAAATTATATTATAGTCAAATTTGACTAAATCACAAATAAATTCATTCAGTAAAATTATTTTGCTGTCTGTATGAATCTTTTAGTCAAAAATCACATATTTTCATCAATAGGAGAGTTTTTATTTCGAGTTAGTAGAGAATAAGGGAATACAAGAAAAAGCTGTACATGTATGTGCAGCTTTTTTAGAATGATTTTTTCTTTTGTTTATCGAATACTATATAAAGTAAAGAGTATTCGATAAATTTTCGGGAGCTGTTAATGGAAGAAGTAAGAAAGCTATACATTTAATATGAGAATGGGGTGAATTTGTATGGTGAAAGATTGTGGTGAGTTAGAAAAACAAAATAAGTTTACTTTGAGTGTACAACCTGCTTTGTGGTCAGGGAGTACGGACAAAGATTTAGTTTATAAGCAATATATCCCTCGTATAGAAGTAACACTTTCTGTGTGTAATATGAACCAAAATACTTCGTTTTCAAACACTGTTTATTATGAAATTCAGGATATAATTGCAATTCAAATTGAAGTAGATAATCAAGGGGAAGAGGCTGCTTCTCGCATATTTGTCAGTCATATGATTAGAGATCAGTTATCATTTGTACCAAATACTTTAACATCCAATAATGGAGAAAATGAATTTCTTTTTCAGCTTGTTCGTTGGCGTATAGATAACTTGTTACCGAAAGAAAAAGCCCGTTTAGTATGGCAAGTAAAAGCTGAGCGTAACAGTTTACCACCTTTTTTGCCTCTTCGTGCTACATATACATTTCAACATAATAACCAAGTGTATGGACCATTGCAAACAAAGGAGACTATGCTGATAAAAGCGACATGAAGATCCTTTTTAGGTGGACGAGAACATTTCACCGTGTATAGAATCGGTTAGGTTTTTCCCTGCTATATACAAGCGTGAACACAAGTGCAGGGCATGTTTTCTTTTGCATAGCATGTTGAAAAATTAAAATGAATTTATATATAATTATAAATAGGTGAAGAAGGAAATCGTCCATATATAATGGATAATTCCCTTCTTTTATGATGATCTAACATGCGTTCAGTTCCTTTTTATAGGGAGGTTCTTATTTTGCATATAAGATCTTTCCTATGGGTGTGAAGAACATTCTTTTAGTTTCATTAGTGGAGGTTGTGCTTTTTCAAAAGATCTTTTTGTTCAAGTCCTTTTTTTCCTAAATAGTTATTTTTGTATCCGAAATATAAGATAAATAAAAAAGAGGCAACATTGACAATTGCATCAATTTGTCCATTTGAAATGAAATGTAGTCCAAATGATTCAAATAATAGCTTTAATGATAAAAGAAACCCAGTAAGAAAACGGAGAATATCGGATAAATTTTCTGTTTTCAGGATATGTCCCTCCTTATGTTATATGTTTCATATAATATGTATATGAAAATAGAAATGAAAGAAATACAAGCTTATATAAAATGGTGTAGTATTTGTACACACATTTTTTTATTTATATAGAAAAGCAACAGATACATAGCGATATATAATAATTGAAGAGTAGTATTTTGGAATCAAAACGGGAGCAAATGATTTTAAAGATAGAACAAACATTAGTGCGAAAAATTGATGTTATAACATGCTCGAAAGAAATAAATATGTAATAATTGCAGCAGATAAAGGATATGAAGAATCGACATTCATGAATCGAATTGCTAAAAATTTAACAAAGATGTTATAAGATGATATTGTACACATCATATTTATGTCTAGCGGAGCAATATATCCATTAGAAGGAAATTCATTTGAAGAATTGTTAGAACTGGCACAAACGGGGTTATATCAAAATAGAGATATGCAATGAATGGAATTATAACATTATTATTTTGAAACATTTTTTGCAGTTTTGTTACAATATATTATGGATTTTGTGACAACCCCCTTTAAAAATGTAGTTAATCATCATATAATTAATGATGGACGTATCAGTACATTTTGCACAATGATTTCTCATTAAAAGTGTAGAGTTGGAAAGATCTCTACACTTTTCCTTTTGAAGACGTTTGGAAAATAACTAGAATTTGTTATATAAATTCATTCTGATTTTTCAACATAGAAGCCGATACATAGCTAGATGCTCTCATCTATATAAAAAGAATGTGGTTTTTATGTCGTTTTTTCAATTTGTATTTATATATTGCGTCGATTCATTTATGCTGTGTAAAATGAAAAAAGTAAAGGTGTATAGAAAAATAGAAAGGAAATGATAGAATGGTAGACGTTACGAACCGTCGCTCCACAATGATTAAACGCTTGGGTATTGTTTTTATCGCAATTTGTGTTGTAGCGGCAGGGTTTTTTATGTTTCAATCCATTACTTCTCCTGCAAAAGCAGTTGCAAATCAAGAAAATACTGTTCAGTTTGCAAGTGAACAACCAAAAGTAGAGATGAAAAAAGAAGTACCAGAAAAATATAACGGCCAAATGCGTAAAATAGTATACTTAACATTCGATGATGGGCCTAGTGAATATCAAAAAGAAATATTAGATATTTTAAAGAAGAATAATATAAAGGGAACATTCTTTATGATTGGTGGGAATATTCCAGCTCATAAGGATAGCGTAAAGCGTTTAGTAAAAGAGGGACATTATCCAGGTGTTCATAGTATGACGCATAATTATAACAAACTGTATAAAGAAGGTAAATTTGTTGAGGAAATGAAACAAGCTCAGGATATTATGAAAGAGGTAACAGGTATTCATCCGAACCTTGTTCGTTGTCCATATGGAAGTATGCCGGGTCTTACTCAAGCGTTGCGTGATCAAATGACATCTGTTGGTATGAAAGAATGGGATTGGACAGTTGATTCTTTAGATTGGAAATTACCAGGAAACCCTAATGGAGTCATTCAAAATGTTGTTCCTCATGTTAATAAAGAACGAGAAGTCGTTTTAATGCATGAAAAGAAGCAAACAGTGGAAGCGTTGCAAACAATCATTGATGATCTTCGTAAAAAAGGATATGACTTTGAAGTATACGATGAAGCAAGTCATTTTTCATTAAATTTCTGGCATGATAATCGCATATAAAATTAGGAGGAATTGAAGTTGAAATATAAAAAAGTAGCAATAGTAGCAGCTATATCAATGAGTTTACTTGCAGGTTGCTTCGGACCTAAACCAGAAGAAGAGTTGTACGTAGCATTTGAGAATGCTGCCAAAAAAGAAAAACCAATCTTTGATGATGCGAAAACATTAGAAACATTAGAAAAGCAAGGGCAAGAATTATATAGCCAGATTGTAAAAGACGGAAAAGATAACAATCAAGTGGTAAAAGAGAAAGTAGATCAAGCTGTAAAAAGCGTTACTGATCGTGAAAAAGTGTTAGATAAAGAAAAAGAGACGTTAGATAAAGCGCAAGCAGAAACAAAAGATGTTGATAAATATGTAAAAGATCTTAAAGATAAAAAGTTACAAGAACAAGCAAAGAAAGTACAAGATGCATATAAAGGTCGTTATGATGCTTTTAACAAGATGTATGATAGCTATAAAAAATCATTAAAACTAGAAAAAGAATTATATACAATGTTGCAAGCAAAAGATGAAAAATTAAAAGCGATTAGTGAAAAAGTAAAAGTTGTAAATCAATCTTATCAAGAGATTGATTCTCCAAAAAATAAATTTAATGAATATACAAAGCAGTATAATGAAGAAAAACTATCTTTCTACAAGCAAGCAAACATTAAAATAAAAGAAGATAAAAAATAAAGAAGCTTTGGNNCCAAAGCTTCTTTATTTTTTTGTGTAAGTACGACGATACCAAGGAATGGATTCGCTTAACTTTTTTTCTTGTTGAAATGCCTCTTTCCCAATATACTGCTGGAGCATTTTTTTAGCAGAGGTTAAGGATAGATGAGTTTTTGGATTTCGATATGCACAATCAAGGTCGCCGAGATGTGGAAGGTTACGAAAATCGTCTTTCGTAGGAGGGATATGGAAGTAATAATTGCCTGCTCGGACAAGAACGTCAGATTGTTGCTGGCTAAACCGCGGGTTTTTAGAAAAGTGTAAACCTTCTTTCGTAGCTTGTTTATCTGCAATTAATCGTTCTAAAGCTGTTTTTTTTAACCAATATAAATATTTCGGATTTGTAGCAGATTTTGCATGTCGGTTTACACTGAAAATTGCTTCAGCAAGTTGATGAACCGAAATTTGATTATAGGAACGAGACTGGGGTTGTGAAGATTTCATCTTAGCACTCCTTTCCTGTCTACATTATCATAATTCAATAAAAGTTAGCAATTTTTCTATGCAGAAAGCTAATATAAGTATTTTCAATATTAAAGCAATGTTGTGACAAAAAACAACTATTTTGTATAATATATAAATACAAATTGAAAAAACGAGATAATGATACGAAGAAAAGGATGACGAGAGCTTTGAAAAACCAATATGGAATTATTGATATCGGATCAAACACAATGAGATTAGTTATTTATGAAAAACAAAGTGGTGGCTTTTACAAAGAAATTGAAAATACAAAGGTAGTCGCTCGATTACGGAATTATTTAGTAGATGGTTCTTTAAGCGGGGAAGGAATTAATATATTATTAAATACTTTGTTGCAATTTCAAGAAAGCACGCGGTTTCACCAATTACATAAAGTATTGTGCGTTGCAACGGCAACAGTTCGGCAAGCTAAAAATCAAAAGGAAATTAAATGTCTTGTTGAAGAGAACACTGATTTTAAGCTTCGAGTATTGTCAGAATATGAAGAAGCGCGGTATGGATATATAGCTGTTACCAATTCTACCTCTTTTACAGAAGGGATTACTGTTGACATTGGAGGAGGAAGTACAGAAGTTACGTATTTTCAAAATCGAGAAATTGTAAACTATCATAGTTTTCCGTTCGGAGCGCTGTCGTTAAAACAACAATTTTTTCATTATGATACGCCAACTTCAGAAGAACTTGAAGAATTAAGAAGATATTTATGGTATCAATTTCAGTATCTTCCGTGGTTTAAAGGTAAGAAATTACCGTTGATTGCAATTGGAGGTAGTGCGCGTAATATGGTGAACATTCACCAAAATCTTATTTCTTATCCAATTTCTGGATTGCATTTGTATAAGATGAAGCCAACTGACATTGAATATGTGCACGAACATTTATTAAGGCTTTCCTTTACAGAATTGCAAAAGTTAGAGGGTCTTGCTAAAGATCGCGCAGATACTATTATTCCGGCAGTAGAAGTGTTTAGGATGTTAACAACGATTATAGAAGCCCCGTCCTTTGTATTAAGTAGAAAAGGATTACGCGAAGGCGTATTTTATGAAGAATTAGTTAGTTCACTTGGAATTACTTATTATCCAAATGTAGTGGAAGAAAGCTTACACTTACTTTCTTATGAATATGAGATGGATATGAGCGTTGTGATACAGCTTATAAAAAATGCGACGATAATTTGTAAAGAATTAGAAAAAAATGAGGTTGTTTCTTTCGAGAAAGAAGATTGGACTGCACTGCATAGAGCGGCAAAAGTATTTAATATTGGAAAATATATTGATGAAGAGTCAAGCAGACAGCATACGTTTTATTTATTAGCAAATAAAACGATAGATGGCATGATGCATAAAGAACGAATTAAATTAGCATTAATTGCATCTTATAAATCGAAGTTGTTGTTTAAACAATGCATCGAACCGTTTGTAGGGTGGTTTGAAAAAGACGAACAAAGAAAAATCCGATTATTAGGGGCGGTTTTACAATTTTCAGCAGCGTTAAATGAAACAAATCGCAATCTTATCGAGTTCGTTCGTATTGTAAAAAGAGAAGAGGGGCTTGGTTTTTATGCTTGTTGTAAGCAATCAGCTTTATCTGAAAAAGTACAAGCAGAAAAGCAGAAAAAGCAAATAGAGAAAATTTTAAAAATGAACATTGAGCTGTATTTTGATGAATAATGTTAAGTTGTACGAACTTCTTTACAAAAAATTTACATTTTTCCCAGTAAAAATTTGTTAAAATAAATATAACTAAATTATATTGAGAAAGCTTTAGAGGGAAGTGTGAAGGGAATATGGAAGCGATGAAAAATAGTCTTATAAACTTGAATGATACAGCTTATTATAACAATCGTGAATTAAGCTGGCTTGCCTTTAATGAACGAGTATTACAAGAAGCACAAGATGACAGTAATCCATTATTAGAGAGATTAAAGTTTATTAGTATCTTCAGCTCAAATTTAGATGAATTTTTCATGGTGCGTGTTGCAGGACTAAAAGATCAGGTGAAAGCTGGATTTAATCAACCAGAAAATAAGGCGGGACTAACACCGAAAAAACAATTAGAAAAAATTTCATCTAAGGCACATGAATTAATGCAAGTGCAGTATGATACTTATCAAAATGTGTTACTTCCTGCACTGCAGGAAGAAGGAATTGAACAATTGTCTTTTCATGATTTAACGAAAGAACAACGAGAATTTATTGAAGAATATTTTGATGAGCAAATTTTCCCTGTGTTAACACCTGTAGCAATTGATGCATATCGACCGTTTCCTATGTTATTAAATAAAAGCTTAAATTTAGCTGCTATTTTATATGACGAAAGACAAACAGTTGAAGAAAATCGGACAAAGCTTGGCATCGTTCAAGTTCCATCATTATTAGAACGTTTTATTTTTTTACCAAATGAAGATAATAAGCAAAAATTTATTTTTTTAGAAGACGTAATTAGTAACTTTACTCATAAATTATTTACTGGATACACAGTATCTTCTGTTACGCGTTTTCGAATTACGCGTAATGCAGATTTAACAATTCATGAGGAAGGCGCACGTGATTTATTGAAAGTCATTGAGAAAGAATTAAAAAAACGAAAATGGGGAGCGGCGGTTCGTTTAGAAGTAGGAACGGATAATTTAGATAAAAGAGTGTTGTCTCTATTATACGAAGTGTTAGAAGTGAAAGATGAAGATGTATATATGATTGGGGGCCCGCTTGATTTAACGTGTTTATTTGCGCTTTATAAAAAGTTAGCATCTACATATGAACACCTAATCTATCCTGCATTTATTCCGCAGCCACCTCAAGATTTAGATGATGAAGAAGATATATTTGAAAAAGTGTTAGAACAAGATGTTTTATTACATCACCCATTCGAGTCGTTTCATCCTGTCATTGATTTTGTAGCAGACGCAGCGGAAGATCCAGATGTACTAGCAATTAAACAAACACTATACCGTGTAAGCGGGGATTCACCTGTTATTCAAGCTTTAAAAACAGCAGCAGAAAACGGGAAGCAAGTGACAGTACTTGTGGAACTAAAGGCTCGTTTTGATGAAGAAAATAATGTTCAGTGGGCAAAAGAATTAGAAAAAGCAGGTTGCCATGTGATTTATGGTGTTAGTCATTTGAAAACACATAGTAAAATTACGCTTGTTGTAAGGCGAAAGCATGGGAAAATTGAAAGATTTGTTCATTTAGGCACAGGGAACTATAATGATGCGACAGCGAAATTATATACTGACTTTGGGTATATTACATCGCGCAAAGATTTCGGAATTGATGCAACAAACTTTTTTAATTATTTAAGCGGATATACAATGAAACCACATTTTCACCGTATATCTGTTGCCCCGTTTGATATTCGTCAGCAATTTATTGAACTTATTGATGAAGAAATTCGTTATCATAAACAATATGAAAATGGCTATATTATAGCGAAAATGAATTCATTAACAGATAAGCCGCTTATTCAAAAATTATACGAAGCATCGCAAGCTGGTGTACAAATTGATCTTATTGTGAGGGGAATTTGTTGTTTGCGTCCTCAAATTCCAGGTGTAAGTGATAATATTCGTGTTATTAGTGTGGTAGGTCGTTATTTAGAGCATAGTCGTATTTATTATTTTCACCACAATGGAGAGGAAAAAATATATTTATCTTCAGCTGATTGGATGACGCGTAATATGGAAAAACGTGTAGAAATTTCATTTCCTATTTTAGGATTTGATATGAAAACGCGAATTAAAGATGTTTTACAACTTATTTTGGACGATAATGTAAAAGCGCGTGAACAAAATGAAGGCGGAGAGTATCGTTATGTGGTAAGAGACCGTATAGAAAATATTGAAAGTCAAGTGCAGCTCATTCAAATGGCGTATACACACGCAGAAGAGGAATAAAGTAAAAGGGGAATTCTCTATAAATATAAATTGAAAAAATGACATAAAATTAGTTTCTTTTTGATGGATGGGACACATGCAAGATAGAAAGCGAGAACAGGTTGTTTTTTAAACGGCATAGCAGTGATTTATATGTTGGAAAATTAAAATGGATTTATTTGCACGTAATGAAGTTAGAGATACATAGAGAAAAAGGCCTCGATTTGAGGCCTTTTTTACATAGTTGTTTCTACTTACGTTAGTAAAAATACGGTGTTGGACAAGAAGAGCCGTAGCAAGGGAACGGTGGAGGTGGATATGGTGGATAGAATGGTCTAGGCCCAAATGCCAATGCCCCGCCGATTATACCTCCTGCAAGACCGGCTAAAAAAGGGAAACCAAAAAATGGTATGAAACGTGAATTTCCAATCGGACCAATTGGAGCTGAGCGAAATGGAATTGGCTGATACTGTGGATACATGTTAAAACCTCCTTCAATGAGCTCATTGTTATCATATGGGAAAATAACGTGGATGAGCGAGTACAAGAGAGAATGGTGTAGAAAATAGGCGAAACACATTCCTATATTATGTCGATTGTAATGTGAAGAGTGTAATTTCCGGCTTTGCTAAAAATCGAAATGGTACACGTGTTGTTCCAATGCCTCGATTTACATACAATAACAATTCATACTTTTTCTTAATATGATAAAAACCTTCGATATAGTGCTTAGCAAATGTCGGAGTAATAATGGCGCCAAAGAAAGGGAATTGTACTTGTCCACCGTGACTGTGTCCAGAAAGTTGTAAATTAATAGGGAAACTTGCAATATGAGGTGCAACATCAGGTTCATGAACGAGAACAATCGTATAAAGATGATCTTGCGCTTGTTTTAAGATACCATGTATGTCAGGGTTTCCGAGCATGATATCGTCAATACCGAAAATAGAAATTTCACTTCCATCTAGTAGACGTATGCGTTTTTCAGCATTTTGTAATATTTCAAATCCGGATTGTTTCATGATGTGATCGTAGTATTCTGTTCCGTACCCACCATGATCGTGATTGCCGAAAATAGCAAATTTACCGAGCGGAGCATGAATCGTTTGTAAAATTGATGAGACAAATGGAGTACCTTCATATGTTTGGTAATTGTCGATTAAATCCCCAGTAAAGAATACGATGTCGGGTTTTTTTTCATTTATTTTTGCAACCACTTTAGAAAGTTGCTGCAGTGAGTAATAATATCCTAAATGTAAATCACTAAATTGAACAATTTTAATGCCGTTAAACCCATGTGGAATAAGTGGAGAGTGAAGTGTATGATTCGTAAAAGAGAGAAGGGATGGCTCTATAAACCTTGCATAATAGTAACCTGCTCCAGTCGTTATACAAGTATATAATAGTGTGCGAATGCCTTTTTTTATAAAATTTCTTCTTGATATTTGATTCATATTCATATGAGCGAGATGATAGAAAATGATAATAGTAGAAAGTTGTGATTTGTTAGAATGAGTCGCTGCGTATCTTCTCTCCTTTCGTTAATGAATAGTGTGTTTCATTAAAATATATCAGAAAAATTTAAATTTATAAAGAATTCTGTCGTACAAAGTGATAAAATGAATATGTATTCATTTTAGGGAGGGGAAATTATGAAAGAAAAGGTAGTTGTAATTACAGGTGGTTCAAGTGGAATGGGAAAAGGAATGGCAATTCGTTTTGCAAAAGAAGGAGCAAGAGTTGTAATTACAGGACGTACACTAGAAAAGTTAGAAGAGACAAAGAAAGAAATTGAACAATTTGAAGGACAAGTATTACCTGTACAAATGGATGTGCGTAATATTGAGGATATAAAAGGAATGATTGAAAAAATCGATAAAGAATTTGGACGCATCGATGTACTTGTAAATAATGCTGCGGGAAATTTTCTTTCTCCTGCTGAAGATTTATCGCCAAATGGTTGGAATGCTGTTATTAACATCGTGTTAAACGGTACATTTTATTGCAGTCAAGCTATCGGGAAATATTGGATTGAAAAAGGGATAAAAGGAACAATTATTAATATGGTTGCAACTTATGCATGGGATGCAGGTCCTGGTGTTATTCATTCCGCAGCAGCAAAAGCGGGTGTATTAGCGATGACGAGAACGCTTGCTGTTGAGTGGGGACGTAAATATGGAATTCGTGTGAATGCAATTGCTCCAGGGCCAATTGAACGTACTGGGGGAGCTGATAAGCTTTGGATATCTGAAGAAGCTGCGAAGCGCACAATACACAGCGTGCCACTTGGTAGGCTTGGTACACCAGAAGAAATTGCTGGTCTTGCTTTTTATTTATGCTCTGAAGAAGCAGCGTACATAAATGGAGCTTGTATTACAATGGATGGTGGTCAACATTTGCATCAATATCCGTTTTAAGAGAGAATATTTGTGACGTATTTGTGACATTTAGAAAGAGGACCTTTACAGAAAACTGTTTATAAGGTATATTTAAGACCTCTTTTTTCTTCATAGTAGAATTGCTAATTCCCCTTAGCATTTTACCCCTCTAATCCCTTCAGGAGAACTGAAGGGATTTTTTTATTATTTTTTCTACATAACGTGTTATAATCTTGAAAAGTAAAGGGGGGAGCGCTATGGTAGATGCATTAGATGTGATGAGTAATTTGGATAAAGTCCTTCCTTATTATCAAGCTATTTTTAGTGCCGATGAACATACTGTAATTGGATATGAAGTAGTAGGACGTATACAAACAGAAGAAGGGATTCACAGTCTTGCTGCATTTTTTCACGATGATTCAATTCCATATGAGTTTCAACTTGAAGTTGATAATGTTATTTTAGGAAAAGCATTGGATCGGTATTTGGAAACAGATCAATCATTTTTATTATTTGTGCATCGTAATGCGCATATATTGATGAGTGATGAAAGTGAAAGTTTACTGCATTTATTATTAACGTATGAGAAGAAAGGACTTTGTTTAAATCATATTGTATTAGAAATAACAGAACATGATTTTAAAGAAGAAATTGAACAGTTTAACCATTTGCTTATATATTACCGTACATATGGTATTCAAGTTGCGATTAATAAAGTAGGAACAGGCACAAGTAATCTCGAACGAATTAGTATGTTAACTCCTGATATTCTAAAAGTAGATTTAACAAACTTACGTCAAACGGCATTGTTACAATCGTACCAGGATATTTTGTATTCATTATCACTTCTGGCGAGACGCATTGGAGCAACATTATTGTATGAAGATATTGATGCATTCTATCAGTTGCAATATGCGTGGAAAAATGGAGGGAGATACTACCAAGGGGATTATTTGAAAGAATCTTTGTCTAATTTTATTGATAAAGACATTTTGAAAGAGCGCCTTGGCAGTGAGTGCCATCAATTTATTCAGCGTGAAAAACGAAAATTGCAGAAGGTTTATGAACTAACAGAAACGCTTCGAGAATATGTTGGGAATGTATTGGCAAAACATAGAAAAATAGAAGATTTTAATAAATGGCTAATGAATTTTAGTCAACAAGTGACAAATTGTAGCTTTCGTATTTTTATTTGTAATGAAGATGGATTTCAAAAATCAGGAAATGTTATGAAAAAAGACGGAGAATGGGTGTTAATGCCAGAGTATTATATGAAAAATTGGAGTTGGCGTCCGTACTTTTTAGAAAACATTATGAAGCTACGTTTTGAGCAAAAGGGAAGATTGTCTGATTTATACGGTGATCTTGAAACCGGTGAATTGGTTCGGACATTTTCGTTTCCTATTGATGATGAGCATTATTTATTTATTGACTTATCTTATGAATTTTTATATGAAGAAGATGTTTTATTATAATGCACGAAATATTTCGTGCATTTTTTTGTTTGTTTTTATCATAAATTGGTAATAGTGACAACTATGATAAGAATGGTGTCTATCGTTGTAAACATTTTACGAACGAAAGCTACTCTTTCATTGCATAATCATTGCTACAATGAATAGTAGAAGGATAAGCTCTTTTTACAAGGAGGGTGCGAAAATGAAAAAATACGGGATTTGGATTGTGCTATTTCTTTTCGTTGCATTTGTAATTGGACAAGGTGTGACAACGGTGCTTGGAAAAGAAGAAACTAAAATTGATCAAAATGAAATATTTGAAACGATTCAAAAGGGATATGAAGCGCAGTTTTCTATTCGTGATAAGCGACTATCAATGGATAAAATGTATGATACATTATCTCCTTATTTCACGGATAACTTTCTTCAAGTTTTTACGGATGAAAATAATCAAGATGTGAAACGGAGCGCTCAATATTTGTTACCTACAAAAGAAGCACCATTTACTTTTTCATCAAAAACAAAAATTGTATACAATCAAGAGCATAATTTGTTATACGTATATGAACGGAATATAAAAACGGATGAGTATCAAATTATTACACTGCAAAAAAGTGGTGATAAATGGAAAATGGCGGGGTATCATGAAAATAAACAGCTCTTATCTGAAATAAAAAAATACGAAAAAGAGTAAAATGACAGGAGTTTCACTTTATCCCTACCATTTTTGGGATCCTTAAAGTATTGGGGCGAAGAATTTACCATTTGCGAATAGCGAAAAAAAGTGACGTATATATTGTCACTTTTTTTATTGTTCTAATTCTAAAAGTTGTTGTAATTTTTCAATTTGAAATCCTGCTACAACTTCCCCGTCTACAACAACAGTTGGAGTAGAATAGGACTCATAATCATAGAGAAGACGATTGCGAGCAGCAGCGTCTTTTTTGATATTGTATTCTGTGAAAATAACATGATTATGTTTTAAAAATTCTTTTATAATTTGACATGGTGGACAATCAGGTTGTGTGTATATATCTACTTTCTTCATATAATTCCTCCTCTTCAACTTATTTTCATTATATTCTCGTATATAAAAAACTTCAATAAAGTGAAATGTCTATCAGTGCGGGGGTGAGTGCCCGTTAATGCAAGATAAAGTAAAACTTTCATAAACATGGCAAGCTTTTTATTGAACACGAATTGAATAATTCTTATTTCTCTTTTTTACAACATTGATATAAAGTTTTTCTGTTAAATGCACAAGAAAAGCAGTAGAAGTGTAGATTTCGGCTTTTTGTATGTTTTTTCGACAAATTTTAGTTGAGTTTCTTGCTCATAAGCATTATCCTAGGGTGTGGGACATTTTTTCAGTTATGACGGATAGAATGAGTATTGCTGTAAAACCTATTCGTAGGAACATTAGAGAAAGGGGAGATTTCATGTCTCTGCTCCAAGGAATTTTAACTCGTCTTGTTAGTCTAAAAGAACAAGCTGAAAGCGGCGAAGTAGCACAACGCTATTTTGAAGTGAACGGTGAACGCAAATGTAGCGTAAAATATTTTGATAAAAGCGATATGTACGAGCTAGAAGTGTATCAACAAGGAGAAAAACCACAAGTATATCAATTCGATAATATTGATATGGTTGCAATCGAAATTTACGATATTCTTTCTTGATACATAAAAAGAAGGTGCCTCAAAAAATGAAGGCACCTTCTTTTTTTATGATGAATAAGATTCTCTCTCTGACCCTAAACTGATAACACATTCTATAAAGTGAAGTTTTCATCAATCGGGCTCTTACGGACAGGTAGCATTGAGATAGAGGCCTGCTCATAAGCAGCGACGTAAAGAGGTGAGAAAAGTGGAAAAAATGCCGATTGTTGTGTGTCCAAAATGTCATAAACAGTCAGAAATTACACATGTGTTAACAGCACAATCGAATCAAAATGTTATTTTTAAATGTCCGTTTTGTACATATTCAATACGGAATATCGAAACGAGCAAAGGATAAGTAAGGCATATTTTGTTGCTTTGTCCCATACAATGAGAATACGAAAGTCTGTCTATGAGAAGGGACGTGACTGTATGGGCGGAGAATATCAATTTTACAATTTATCAGAGCGACACATGAGTTTCGAAACTGTATTCTCAAGAATTTGTCATTTTATTCAAAGTGCACCGCGCAACATGTATCGATTGTCAATTGGAACAGATTCACAAGTACATCAAAATGATACACGTTTTATTACAGCTATTCATTTGCATCGCGTTGGAAAAGGAGCTTGGGGGTGTTTATATCACCAAACGTTAAAGCGAAAGCCACCAAGTTTACGAGAAAAAATTTATTTGGAAACACAATTTAGCCAAGAGGTTGCTTGTTTATTTACACCTGAGCGAATACAACAACTTTGGGATATCCTTTATCCATACTGCGGAGAAGGTGCTGAATTTGTAATGGAGATTCATTTGGATATTGGAAAATATGGTTTAACGAGAGAATTTATTTCGGATATGACAAATAAGATTACAGCAATGGGATTAACGCCTAAAATTAAACCCGATGCATATGCGGCGTTTAGCTATGCAAATCGGTACACGAAATAATTTTTGTACTGAATTTTCAATCTATTAAATAAAGGGAATATTTTATATAATAAATAATAAGAACGGTTTAATAAGGGGAGGAAAAAATGAGTAGAGAAATTGATTTAACAAAAGAGGAACAAAACTTATTGTTAGATGTGTTGTTTCGACAAAATTATGCGAGTGAAATACTTTCCGTTGAACTTTCTGATATTGAAAATGGGCGAAAGAAAACAGATGTATCCCATTACAAACGAATTACAAGTTTATTTGCTCGTCTGAAAAACGAAGGATATTAAGGCTGCCAGAATGGTGGTCTTTTCTTTTGTTTCTATGGTAAAATGAACTGTGATTATTTATTTTAAATAAGAAAATAAGGACAGATAATAATATGTAAACGCTGTCATAAACTGAGAATAGAAATGAGAAAGTAAAACATTACTTGAACGAATTGTTTTTTACGATTGGTTTACAATTGCTACTTGTTAGAATGAGTCAAAGTGGGGGATATCAATATGATTAGCATTCCAAAAGAAGATTTTCAGCAAGTTTTTGTAAAGGACTTAATGATTTCATCAGAAAAAGTAGCACATGTTCAAATGGGAAATAGTTTGGAGCACGCTTTACTTGTTTTAGTGAAATCTGGCTATTCAGCAATTCCAGTATTAGATCCGATGTACAAATTGCATGGATTAGTAAGTACAGCGATGATTTTGGATGGTATTTTAGGGCTAGAGCGAATTGAATTTGAAAAACTAGAGGATATGAAAGTAGAAAGTGTGATGAAGGGAGATATTCCACGCCTTAAGTTACAGGATTCATTTTCAAAAGCATTGGAGATGACGATTGATCATCCATTTGTATGTGTTGAGAACGAGGAAGCGTATTTTGAAGGGATTTTGACGCGTCGTGCCATTTTAAAATTACTAAATAAAACAGTGAGACGATTTAATCGATAATGTTGGAAAAGGCGACTTCAACTGAAAGAAGAAGTCGCCTTTATCGTTCAGTTGTAACGAAAGAAGGGGAAAACATTGCAAATTGATGATTTTCAGATGATGGTTATTTTAGAACAAGAGTTAAATATGCGAAAGGCTTCTGAGCGCCTATTTGTATCACAACCAGCGCTTAGTCAAAGGCTTCAATCGATGGAAAAACAATGGGGGATGAAATTTTTTATTCGCTCTCAAAAAGGATTAACGATTACACCAGAAGGTGAAAAAGTAGCGAATTATGCTAAAGATATGTTGCAAAGAGAGGAAGCGATTAAGAGTGAACTAGCAACTTTTCAAACGGAAACATATGGAACTTTAAAGATTGCTGTTGCCTCTGTCATTGGGCAATATTGGTTGCCGCCAGTTTTAAAGATGTTTGTACAAAAGTATCCATTCGTAAAAATTTCTCTCTTTACAGGGTGGAGTAGTGAAGTGCAAAATCACTTTTACGAAGGTGATGTTCATGTAGCGATTTTACGAGGGACACAAGAATATAAAGGCTATAAGCAACAATTATTTGAAGATGAGTTGTATTTAGTTGATACAGAAATTAAGGATATTTCCATGTTAAAAGACACCAATAGGCCGTTCATTCAATTTAAAAGTGATTCAACATATTATGGCCAAATCCAAAATTGGTGGTATGGTTTATTTTCTAATCCCCCTAAACGTACGATTGTTGTCGATCAAATTGAAACGTGTAAGCAACTTGTTTTAAATGGTATTGGTTATGCACTTTTACCCTCTACTGTTTTAAAAGAAGTAAGGGAAAAGACATATAAAACTCCAGTAAAACTGACGAGAGAAACGTGGTTATTAACAAGTGAATCGGCTAGACAATTAAAACAAGTGCAGGCGTTTTTAGATGTTATTGAAGAAATTCAAGCAGGAAAATAAGATTATTTTCTTGCGAGGAGTCTTCTCGTTTGGTAGAGTAACAGTATAAATGGATTTAGGAGGCAACAAGCATGAAAATGATGGATGCAAACGAGATCATCTCGTTTATTCAAAAAAGTGAGAAGAAAACTCCTGTAAAGGTATACATAAAAGGGGATTTAAAAGAAATTACATTCCCTGAAACAGTACAAGCGTTTGTAAATAAAAAATCAGGCGTATTATTTGGGGAATGGTCTGAAATTAAGACAATCCTTGAAGAAAATAAAAAACATGTTGTAGATTATGTTGTTGAAAATGATCGTCGTAACTCTGCAATTCCAATGCTTGACTTAAAAGGCATAAAAGCACGTATTGAACCAGGTGCTATTATTCGTGACCAGGTTGAAATCGGTGATAATGCAGTTATTATGATGAACGCAACGATTAACATTGGTGCTGTAATTGGTGAAGGTTCAATGATTGATATGAATGCAGTGCTTGGTGGACGTGCAACAGTAGGTAAAAACTGTCACGTTGGAGCTGGAGCTGTACTTGCAGGCGTTATCGAGCCGCCTTCTGCAAAACCAGTTATCGTTGAAGATGATGTTGTAATTGGTGCAAACGTAGTAGTCCTAGAAGGTGTTACAGTAGGTAAAGGTGCAGTTGTTGCAGCGGGTGCAGTTGTAACCGAAGACGTACCACCATACACAGTTGTTGCAGGAACACCAGCACGTGTTATTAAAGAAATTGACGAAAAAACAAAAGCGAAAACAGAAATTAAACAAGAGCTTCGTCAATTGAACCCAGAAGAATAAAAAAGAAAGCGTAAGGGCTTGTAGGCTCTTACGCTTTTTATCAATGGTGGTGAAACGATGAGGGTAAATAAATTTATTCAAATGCGGAGAGATTTACATCAAATTCCGGAGCTTGGTTTTCAAGAATGGAAAACACAGCAATATATTTTAAATTATATAAATACTCTTCCAAGTGAGTATATGGAAGTAAAGACATGGAAAACAGGTGTCATTGTAAAAGTACATGGCCGTAATCCGAAAAAAACAATTGGTTACCGTGCTGATATCGACGGACTTCCAATTACGGAAGAGACAGGATATGAATTTTCTTCATTACATGAAGGGATGATGCACGCATGCGGGCATGATATGCATACGACAATTGGCCTTGGGTTATTAACAGCTTTTGTTACAGAGCGAATTGATGATCATCTTGTTTTTATTTTTCAACCAGCTGAGGAAGGGCCGGGTGGCGCTCTTCCGTTATTACAAAGTGAAGAGTTACAAGCATGGAAACCAGATATGATTCTTGGGCTTCATATTGCACCAGAATATCCAGTAGGGGCAATTGCGACAAAAGAGGGATTACTTTTTGCGAATACATCCGAGCTATACATTGATTTGAAAGGGAAAGGTGGACATGCAGCATATCCCCATACAGCAAACGATATGATTGTTGCCGCAAGCCATCTTGTCACACAACTGCAATCTGTTATTAGTCGTAATGTCAATCCACTAGATAGTGCGGTTATTACAATCGGGAAAATTACCGGTGGAACAGTACAAAATATTATTGCGGAAAAGGCTCGTTTAGAAGGAACGATACGTACATTATCTGTTGAATCTATGAAACGAGTAAAGGAACGGATTGAAGCAATTGTTGCTGGAATCGAAACGTCTTTTGGGTGTACAGCACATATTGATTACGGAGCGATGTATCATCAAGTATATAACGATGAAACGTTAACGAAGGAATTCATGGAGTTTACGGACGAACATACAGATATGAATGTGATCACTTGTACAGAGGCGATGACAGGAGAAGATTTTGGATATATGCTACGTGAGATGCCAGGTTTTATGTTTTGGCTTGGTGTCGAATCTGAATATGGACTGCATCATGCGAAATTACAGCCAGATGAATCAGCAATTGAAAAAGCGATTCTATTTTTAACAACATACGTAAAATGGAAAGGGAACAGAGCGTAATGCTTGTTCCGTTTGTTTAAAACCTTGCATGTGGCAGAAAAAGGCCCTGACCGCTTCTAAGTATGGCCAGATGCTCTCGCCCACCTCAAAAGAAAGAGTTTTTTATGTCGATTTTTGTATTTGTATTTATATAGTACATTTTTTTTGTAATTCTAGCACAATACTTTATAATGGTAGGTGGGAGAAAGAGTTGATAGTTAGTTGTTTTATAATTATTATTAAATGATATTGACTAAAAACCATTTTCTCCCATATAATATAGGAGTAAACAATATATGACTAAAAATTAACGGAGGTTGGTACATATGGCAGAACGTATGGTAGCAAAACAAGCTCCACGCTTTGAGATGGATGCTGTTATGCCAAACAAAGAATTTGGTAAAGTAAGCCTTGAAGAGGTTATTAAACAAGACAAATGGACAGTGCTTTTCTTCTATCCAATGGATTTCACTTTCGTATGTCCAACAGAAATTATCGCACTTTCTGATCGTTATGATGAGTTCGAAGATTTAGATGCAGAGGTAGTTGGTGTATCGACTGACACAATTCATACTCATTTAGCATGGATTAACACTGACCGTACGAAAAACGGTTTAGGCGACTTAAAATATCCATTAGCTGCTGATACAAATCATGTAGTATCTCGTGATTATGGCGTATTACTTGAAGAAGAAGGGATCGCGCTTCGTGGTCTATTCATTATTAGCCCAGAAGGCGAATTAATGTATCAAGTTGTCCATCATAACAACATTGGACGGGAAGTTGACGAAGTACTCCGTGTTCTTCAAGCTCTTCAAACTGGCGGACTTTGCCCAGCAAACTGGAAACCAGGTCAAGAGACTTTAAACGTTTAATTTTTGAATGAATGAACGAGGTCTAGCAAATTGTTGTTAGACCTTTCTCTACATATATAAGGGGGAAATGTTATGAAATTACGTGAACCAATGCCTTCCTTAGAAGGAGCAACGACTGTACTAAATGGAGAAGTAGTTAAGGAAGCGCTAATTGGCGATAAACCAACATTGATTCATTTTTGGTCTGTTAGCTGTCATTTATGTAAAGAAGCAATGCCGAGCATTAATGAATTCCGTGATAACTATAAAGATAAATTGAATGTAATTGCTGTACATATGCCGCGTTCAGAAGAAGATCTGGATCTTGAAAAAGTGAAAGAAGTGGCAGAGGAGCACGGTATTGTACAGCCTATTTTGGTGGACAATAAGCATGCGATTACAGACTCTTTTGAGAATCAATATGTACCAGCATATTACGTCTTTGATAAAAACGGTGTATTGCGCCATTTCCAAGCGGGTGGTAGCGGTATGCAAATGTTAACAAAACGAGTAAACCGCGTTCTTGATGAAGCTGAAAAAGAAGCTGAATAAAGGAAAGCCTCCCTTGTATCGGGGAGGTTTTTATTTACATTTTATATGAAATTTGTGTAAAATCAATATGGTACATAGAGAAAAAGGTAGGGGATAGTGTGCAAATCGGAAGTACTATACTATGTTTCTTTTTATATACATATGTAATTGTAGCAGCAATTTATTTTGGTGTTAGTTTCTATACATATTGCTTAGCAAAAAAAGAAAATTATACGAACACATATGAATGGGTGAAAGAGTATTTATCACCTGTTGCCGAAATTATGAATGCATTTACTCTATTTTTATTTGTTGGATTAATCGCTTTTTCAACGAGTTTAGTTGGAAATAAAATGACTTTATTTATCCTTGGTGCCATCATTTTCATGTTATTAGGAATTCGAATTGGTAATATGGTATTTTGGAATAAGTCACTGGTGGAAGGCTATACTGGCATATGTATTCCAGGTTTGTTAGCTGCAATTGTTACGAATATAGAACATGAGTATTATCAGCTTCATTTTTGGTTAATTATTATTCTAACAATTGTCTCGCTCTTATACATAAGCGCGACCTTTTTAACGTATTGCGCACATAAACGAGAAGACAGGAATGCAGTATTACTCTTTCGAAAGTGGGCTTTATTTTGGAGTGTTCCAACGATGATTGTTATAGGAGCAATTGCAATTGCTGTGAACGGATATGAGCTAGTAGGTTGGCACAAGATGATGGAAATGTGGTGGGTGTTTATTGTTTCTTTTATTGGTTTTTTAGGAGCAACTCATTATTTATTTCATCAGCACCACTATCAGTTTGCGGTATTATTTGCTTTTATAAATTTACTATTTGCTTTTTTTGGACAAGAAACATTAATGTTTGTATTTCAAACATTTAGCTCGTTTGGAAATATATTTATTTTTGGTATGTTAGTCTGTATGCTCGCTTTTTATTTACAACAATTTTTTTATATTCAAAAACAAAAATAAGAGTGAAGAGGCGATCATTGCAGGATTTGTCTCGTTATGCGTGCAGTAAAACAATTACTTTAAGAATGTGAGGAATCCTGAAGGACTAAATAGATGCAAGCTTTTCTTTCCATTATTTAGAATGAAAAAACAATGATGGAAGTAAAAATATGCTACAATGATAGTTGGTCCTGATGTATAGGGTACAAAGCCTTCACATCAAGTTTTTGAAGAGTTAAAGAAGATAGGTGGGATATAAGGAAATTCCACTGCTAAAAGTTTTACTTGATACGATTTGATATTACTGGAGGAATTTGTGTGAGCACGAAAGAAAAAGAATTTGCTGTTATTGGTCTTGGACGTTTTGGTGGTAGTATTTGCCGGGAATTAGCGCAATTAGGAATGGAAGTCATGGCGATTGATATGGATGAAGATCGTATAAATGAGTTTGCAAATATTGCATCTCATGCTGTAATTGCAGATTCTACGGATGAGATGGTATTAAAAAGTCTCGGTATTCGAAACTTTGATCATGTAGTTATTGCAATTGGGGATAATATTCAATCAAGTATTTTAACAACCCTTATCTTGAAAGAGCTAGGTGTGAAGAATATTACTGTAAAAGCACAAAATGATTATCATGAAAAAGTTCTTCGTAAAATTGGAGCTGATCAAATTGTTCACCCTGAGCGTGATATGGGAAAAAGAATTGCCAATAATATTGCCTCAAGTAGCGTTTTGGACTATTTAGAGCTTTCAGATGAACATAGTATTGTTGAGATTATTGCGAACGAAAAGATTGATGGTCATTCATTGATTGAGTTAGATATTCGTGCGAAGTTTGGATTGAACATTGTAGCAATTAAGCGTGGGAAGGAAGTTCTTGTTTCACCGCGTGCGACAGAAAATATTCAAATGGGAGATATTTTAATTGTAATTGGTCACGATAATGATGTGGACCGCTTCGAAATGTTTTTAACGAAATGAAAAAAAGGACAATGCCAGCATAGCGGCATTGTCCTTTTTAGTTAAATTTCCATAATGATTGGTAAAATCATTGGTCGACGTTTCGTTTTTTCATATAAGAATGGAGCCAATGTATCTGTAATTTCATTTTTGATTTCAGACCACTGTGTCGTTTTGCGCTCCATTACTTTTTCTAAATGAGTTGTAATTAATGTTTGTGCATCGTTAATTAAATCGCTACTTTCGCGCATGTAAACGAACCCACGAGAAATGATATCTGGACCAGCCGCTACTTTGAAATCTTTCATATCGATGCTAACAACAACGATTACAAGTCCTTCTTCTGAAAGAATACGACGATCGCGAAGTACGATGTTACCGATATCACCGATGCCATTTCCGTCGATATAGACAGAACCAGACGGAATCTTTCCTGCGATTGCCGCTTCATCTTCACGAAGTGCAAGTACATCACCGTTATCAATTATAAAGCAATTTTCTTCGGGGATACCGCAATCATTTGCTAGTTTTGCATGCATACGTTGCATACGGTATTCACCGTGAATTGGCATAAAATATTTTGGTTTAATGAGACGTAACATTAGCTTCTGTTCTTCTTGTCCGCCATGTCCACTTGTATGAATATCAGTCAATGGCCCGTGAATGACTTCAGCGCCTGCACGATATAACATGTTAATAGTACGGCTTACACTTATCGTGTTTCCTGGGATTGGAGAAGAAGAAAATACTACAGTATCACCTGGAATAATTTGAATTTGACGGTGAGTACCGTTAGCGATGCGAGATAATGCAGCCATCGGTTCCCCTTGACTCCCTGTACATAAAATCACAACTTGATTTGCTGGTATGCGATTTAGTTGTGCGGGTTCAATAATTGTATCTTTCGGGCAGCGAATATAGCCAAGATTTTGTCCGATTTCCATTGCAGCTTCCATACTTCGACCAAACACGGCAATTTTCCGATTGTTTGCTACTGCAGCTTCTACAACTTGTTGCAGCCTGTGAATATTAGAAGCAAATGTTGCGAATATAATACGGCCCTCTACTTTACGGAAAATATCCTGGATGCTGTCACCAACGCGGCGCTCAGACATCGTAAAGTGAGGGACTTCGCTATTCGTACTATCAGATAGCAAGCAAAGGACACCTTCTTTTCCGATTTCAGCCATCTTTGTTAAGTCTGCTGGCTCACCAACTGGTGTGAAATCAAATTTGAAATCTCCTGTATGCACAACCTGTCCTTGTGGTGTCTTCACAACGATACCATATGAATCAGGAATACTATGTGTTGTGCGGAAGAAGGAGACGGATGTTTTTTTGAATTTAATTACATCGTCTTCTTTAATTTCATGTAATTGTGCTTTTCGCAGTAATCCGTGCTCTTCTAACTTATTTTTAATTAGTCCAAGCGCTAGTTTTCCACCATAAATTGGAATGTTTACTTGGCGTAATAAATAAGGAATCCCACCGATATGATCTTCGTGACCATGTGTAATAAAGAGTCCTTTAATTTTTTCTTCATTGCGTACGAGATACGTGTAGTCAGGGATGACATAATCAATCCCAAGAAGTTCGTCTTCTGGAAATTTGATTCCAGCGTCAATAATAATAATTTCATCTTGAAATTGAACAGCATATGTATTTTTGCCGATTTCACCGAGTCCGCCGAGTGCGAAAACAGCAGTTTGGTCATTTTTTAAGAATTTCATAAATTAAACGTTCTCCGCTAATTTGAAATCTGCATATTGCTTTTCATATTCAAGATGAGCACCAGTAACAGACTGGATAAACTCAATATTATATGCGAACTTGTGTAATTTTGTGCGAACTTCTCTTTCAGACTCAGCTTCTAGATATAGCACCTTAGTATTTTCACGTACAGGTACTTCTAGCGTTTTTTCTTGATAAAATACTTTAAAAATCATTAAAACAATCTCTCCTTGTCTATGTTTTAGGCTATCTTTTACCTATTATAAAGCAAACGGTTATGATTTTCATGTTTTTTCGAATAAGAGTGAAGAAAAAAGCCCGAAATGGGCATGATTTAAGCAATTGTTTTTTTACGAAGTAAATCGTTCCAATATACTTTTAATTTTTTCTTCAATTTCTTAAGCACGGTTGTCCCTTCCTTTCTTCGCTCAAAACATGCAGATACTCTTATTAGGATGCGCAAAAAGAATTAAGTTTCAAAAAATGAACTACTTGTAAGAGAATAACTCGTTCAACTTATAGTATGAGATAGAATAGAAAAGAAAATGCATATGTTGAACCGTAGTACCGGTTTTATTTCAGTATATGCATAGTTAGGCAGGGAGGTTAGGTAAGAAGCACTTTATTCATCGATATGTTATACTTTTTCAGTATTTGAAAAAATATTTAGAGTATAAAACGATACGTTTGAATTGATGAAGTAGAGAGGATTATGTAAATGAATGATAAAATTGTCTTTTTTGATATTGATGGAACATTGCTAGATCATAACAAAGAAATACCAAAGTCCACAAAAGAAGCTGTACGTTGCTTGCAAGAAAAAGGTGTACATGTGGCAATTGCAACAGGGCGTGCCCCATTTATGTTTGAAGATATTCGTAAAGAGCTTAACATTCATAACTATGTAAGTTTCAATGGACAGTATGTGGTGTTTGAAGATGAAGTTATATATAAAAATCCTCTACACCCTGATGCATTACATGCTTTCACGAAATTTTCAGAGCAAGAAGGCTATCCGCTTGTGTACATGAATCATAAAGAAATGAAAGCAACAGTGACATCGCATCATTATGTAACAGAAAGCTTTGCTAGCCTTCATATGGATCATCCTGTGTTTGAACCTAGCTTTTATGAGGAACGTGACGTATATCAAACGCTTTTATTTTGCAGGGCAGGAGAAGAAGAAAAGTTTATTAACGACTATGCAAAGTTTCATTTTATTCGCTGGCATGCTTATTCTATGGACATTCTTCCAATGGGAGGATCGAAAGCGAAAGGGATTGAAAAGTTTATTGAAAAGCTTGGATTCACAGGGGAACAAGTGTATGCATTTGGAGATGGGTTAAATGATTTAGAAATGATTGAAACTGTAGGTACAGGAATTGCAATGGGAAATGGACATGAAGATTTGAAAAAGCTTGCGAATTATGTAACTAAAGATGTTGCAGAAGATGGTATACTTCATGGATTGCAGTGGGCAAGGTTGTTATAAAGTATAAATATGAGAAGCGTTTCAATAAAAAGAGTCAGTTTTCACCAACTTCAGTGAAAACTGACTCTTTTTATCTTTCTAAAGGTGCTGCATTTTCTGGAATCATAAATGGATTATCTTTATTAATATGGTCATAAAACATAACACCATTTAAGTGATCAATCTCATGTTGGAATACAATTGATGGTAATCCTTTTAAACGTAGTTTGACTTCTCCACCATCTACTGTCGTTCCTTTTACAGTGATACGAGTGTAACGAGGTACATAGCCAGGGACTTCACGGTCTACGGACAGACATCCTTCGCCCCCTGATATGTATGTACGTTCAACAGAGTGGCTAATAATTTTTGGATTAAATAAAGCGTAGCTATATAACGTGCCATCTCGATCTGTGACATGGACAGCAATCATTCTTTTAGAAACACCAATTTGCGGTGCGGCTAAACCAATTCCAGGGCGTAAATTATATTTTTCAACCATTTCTGGATTTTGACTGTTAATCACAAATTCGATCATCTTTCGTAATATATGAACATCTTCTTCGCTTGCAGGTAGAGCTATTTCTTCAGCTACTGCTTGTAAAATGGGATTTCCTTCACGAATTACATCATCCATTGTAAGCATATATAATCTCTCCTTTCATTTTTAGTCTACCAAAGGTTATGAAAAAAGTCATGGTAAAGAACAAGACGAACAAACGCCTTGTTCTTTTATAGTTGTTTCATTTTACATTAACAGATGCAGGCAGCACCGACGATAATTAAGAGAATAAATAATACAACGATTAAAGCAAAGCCGTGTCCAAAACCGCCGCAACCACCACCACCATAGCCGTACGAAGGATATGCGCAAGTTGAGGGGTAACAAAAAGTGTATCCGTACATGTTGTGACCTCCTTTACCATTTCCGCGAATGCTGCGGTTAGTATAATGTATGGAATAAAGGAGGGAAGTGTATAGTTATTTGCCTAAAAAGAAGGAAGATGCTGCATATTTTTATTAGGATGGGACAAAAGATAAGAAGGACATGAAACGTTTACAAATTATTCTATGAGCAAAATATGTACGAAAAGGGAATAATATAACAGGAGGTTTTTGCCCACTAATACAGATAGTATTTTGAAAACTTGTATTTGTTGAGAAAATCTCTCCAACCTTCGAAAAAAATCGAAATCAAAGTGATTGACATCGTGATTAGAATAGTTGTAAACTAAAAAACGTGATCAAGATTGTATTAATTTGTTTAAATGAAAACATTAGTACAGATTGTTAGGTACACAAATTATTCAATAACTGACGAATGATGCGTCAGTTTTCAAACTTATGCTTTCATCAAAGTGAGATGCTAGTGAAAGCGTTTAAGAATATGGTTCAAGAGAGGAAGAGGTGAACGGAATGGGTACTAAAACAAAAAAGACCCTATTTAATGTTGATGAGCAAATGAAAGCTATCGCAGCTCAATTTGAAACATTACAAATTTTAAATGAAAAAGGCGAAGTTGTGAATGAAGCAGCTATGCCAGAATTAACTGATGAGCAATTAAAAGAATTAATGCGTCGTATGGTATATACTCGCGTATTAGATCAACGTTCTATTTCTTTAAACCGTCAAGGTCGCTTAGGTTTCTATGCGCCAACAGCTGGACAAGAAGCTTCTCAATTAGCAAGTCATTTTGCTCTTGAAAAAGAAGACTTCATCTTACCAGGATACCGTGATGTTCCACAATTAGTATGGCACGGCTTACCATTATACCAAGCATTCCTATTCTCTCGTGGACATTTCATGGGTAACCAAATGCCTGCGGATGTAAATGCACTTTCTCCACAAATCATTATCGGTGCACAAATCATCCAAACGGCTGGTGTTGCATTAGGTATGAAACTTCGTGGTAAAAAATCTGTTGCAATTACTTACACTGGTGACGGTGGTGCGTCTCAAGGTGACTTCTACGAAGGTATGAACTTTGCAGGTGCATTTAAAGCTCCAGCAATCTTCGTTGTTCAAAACAACCGTTATGCAATTTCTACTCCAGTAGAAAAACAATCTGCAGCAAAAACTGTAGCACAAAAAGCAGTTGCAGCTGGTATTTACGGAATTCAAGTAGACGGTATGGATCCATTAGCTGTATATGCAGCAACTGCTTTTGCTCGTGAGCGCGCAGTAAATGGTGAAGGTCCTACTTTAATTGAAACTTTAACATTCCGTTACGGTCCACATACAATGGCTGGTGATGATCCAACTCGTTACCGTACAAAAGATATCGAAAATGAATGGGAACAAAAAGATCCAATCGTACGTTTCCGTGCATTCTTAGAAAACAAAGGCATTTGGTCTCAAGAAGAAGAAGAAAAAGTAATCGAACAAGCTAAAGAAGACATTAAAGAAGCGATTGCGAAAGCTGACCAAGCTCCAAAACAAAAAGTAACTGATTTAATGGAAATCATGTACGAAAAAATGCCTTACAACTTAGCTGAACAATATGAAATTTATAAAGAAAAGGAGTCGAAGTAAGCCATGGCTCAAATGACAATGATTCAAGCAATCACTGATGCTTTACGCGTTGAAATGAAAAACGATCCTAACGTACTTGTATTTGGTGAAGACGTTGGTGTAAACGGCGGTGTATTCCGTGCTACTGAAGGGTTACAAGCTGAGTTCGGTGAAGACCGTGTAATGGATACTCCACTTGCAGAGTCTGGTATCGGCGGACTTGCAATTGGTTTAGCATTAGAAGGCTTCCGTCCAGTTCCTGAAATTCAATTCTTCGGTTTCGTTTTCGAAGTAATTGATTCAATCTCTGGCCAAATGGCTCGTATGCGTTACCGTTCTGGTGGACGTTGGACTGCTCCAGTTACAATTCGTTCTCCATTCGGCGGTGGTGTTCATACACCAGAATTACATGCTGATAGCTTAGAAGGATTAATGACACAACAACCAGGTATAAAAGTTGTTATTCCATCTACTCCATACGATGCGAAAGGTCTTTTAATTTCTGCAATTCGTGATAACGATCCAGTTGTTTACTTAGAGCACATGAAATTATACCGCTCTTTCCGTCAAGACGTACCAGAAGGCGAATATACAATTGAACTTGGTAAAGCTGATGTAAAACGTGAAGGTACAGATGTATCTATTATCACATATGGCGCAATGGTACATGCTGCATTAAAAGCTGCTGAAGAATTAGAAAAAGAAGGTATCTCTTTAGAGGTTGTTGACTTACGTACAGTTCAACCATTAGATATCGAAACAATTATCGCTTCTGTTGAAAAAACAGGCCGCGTTGTTGTAGTTCAAGAAGCTCAAAAACAAGCTGGTATTGCAGCTAACGTTGTAGCAGAAATCAATGACCGTGCAATCTTAAACTTAGAAGCTCCAGTTGTACGTGTTGCAGCTGCTGATACAGTATTCCCATTCTCTCAAGCTGAGAGCGTATGGTTACCAAACCACAAAGATATTGTTGAAGCTGTTAACAAAGTAATGAACTTCTAATTTTAGTTTCATGTGCAAAAGAAGTCAGCACATGCTGATTTCTTTTGCAATTTCTAATAATAATGATATGAATCAGGGGGCTGAATTCCGTGGCATTTGAATTTAAACTACCAGATATCGGTGAAGGTATCCACGAAGGTGAAATCGTAAAATGGTTTATTAAACCAGGCGATGAAGTAAACGAAGACGATGTACTTCTTGAAGTACAAAATGATAAAGCAGTTGTAGAAATTCCTTCTCCAGTTAAAGGAAAAGTACTTGACATTCTTGTAGAAGAAGGTACAGTAGCAGTAGTGGGAGATGTTCTTGTTAAATTTGACGCTCCTGGTTATGAAAACCTTAAATTTAAAGGTGACGATCATGACGATGCTCCAAAAGCTGAAGAAGTAAAAGAAGAAGCTCCAGCAGCGGCAACTACTCCAGCAGCAACTGAAGAAGTAGTTAATGAGCGCGTAATTGCTATGCCATCTGTTCGTAAATATGCACGTGAAAAAGGCGTAGACATTCGTCTAGTAGCTGGTACTGGTAAAAACGGTCGTGTTGTAAAAACTGACGTCGATGCATTTGCAAACGGTGGACAAGCAGCGGTAGCACAAACTGAAGCTCCAGTAGCAGCAGAAGCTCCAGCAGCAGCAGCGAAAGAAGAGGCTCCAAAAGCACAACCAATTCCATCTGGTGAATACCCAGAAACTCGTGAGAAAATGAGCGGTATTCGTAAAGCGATTGCAAAAGCAATGGTTAACTCTAAACATACAGCTCCTCACGTAACATTAATGGACGAAGTAGATGTAACAGAACTTGTTGCTCACCGTAAGAAGTTCAAAGCTGTTGCAGCTGACAAAGGTATTAAATTAACTTACCTTCCATACGTTGTAAAAGCGTTAACATCAGCATTACGTGAATACCCAATGCTGAACACTTCTTTAGATGATGCATCTTCAGAAATCGTTCATAAACATTACTTCAACATCGGTATCGCAGCTGATACAGACAAAGGTCTATTAGTACCAGTTGTTAAAGATACAGATCGTAAATCTATCTTCACAATCTCTAACGAGATCAATGAGCTTGCTGGTAAAGCACGTGACGGTCGTCTAGCTCCAGCAGAAATGAAAGGTGCTTCTTGCACAATTACAAACATTGGTTCTGCAGGTGGACAATGGTTCACTCCAGTTATCAATCACCCAGAAGTAGCAATCCTAGGTATCGGCCGTATTGCTGAGAAACCAGTTGTGAAAAACGGTGAAATCGTTGCAGCTCCAGTATTAGCATTATCTTTAAGCTTTGATCATCGCTTAATCGACGGTGCAACAGCTCAGAAAGCATTAAACCAAATTAAACGTCTATTAAACGACCCACAATTATTAGTAATGGAGGCGTAATAAACAATGGTAGTAGGAGATTTCCCAATTGAATTAGATACAGTCGTTGTTGGTGCAGGTCCTGGTGGATATGTTGCAGCAATTCGTGCAGCGCAATTAGGTCAAAAGGTAGCAATTATTGAAAAAGCTAACCTTGGTGGCGTATGCTTAAACGTTGGATGTATTCCTTCTAAAGCGTTAATCAATGCAGGTCATCGTTATGAGAATGCAAAACATTCTGATGACATGGGTATTACTGCAGAAAACGTAACAGTTGATTTCACAAAAGTTCAAGAATGGAAAAACGGCGTAGTTAAGAAATTAACTGGCGGTGTTGAAGGCCTTCTTAAAGGTAACAAAGTTGAAATCATTCGCGGTGAAGCTTACTTCGTAGATGCTAACACATTACGCGTAATGACTGAAGATGCAGCACAAACATATACGTTTAAAAATGCTGTTCTTGCAACTGGTTCTACACCAATTGAAATTCCTGGATTCAAATACTCTAAACGCGTACTTAACTCAACGGGTGCTTTAAGCTTACCTGAAATTCCGAAAAAACTTGTTGTAATCGGTGGCGGTTACATCGGTATGGAATTAGGTACTGCATATGCAAACTTCGGTACAGAAGTTACTGTATTAGAAGCTGGCGATGAAATTTTAGCTGGTTTTGAAAAAGCAATGAGCCAAGTTGTAAAACGTGCTCTTCAGAAAAAAGGCAACGTAACAATCCATACAAAAGCTATGGCTAAAGGCGTTGAAGAAACTGAAAACGGTGTAACAGTTAGCTTCGAAGTAAAAGGTGAAGTACAAACTGTTGAAGCTGATTATGTATTAGTAACTGTAGGTCGTCGTCCAAATACTCAAGAAATCGGTCTTGAGCAAGTTGGAGTTAAAATGACTGACCGCGGTATCATCGAAATCGATGAGCAATGCCGTACAAACGTACCAAACATCTATGCAATTGGTGATATCGTTCCTGGACCACCATTAGCTCATAAAGCTTCTTACGAAGGTAAAGTAGCTGTTGAAGCAATTAGCGGTCATGCATCAGCGATTGATTACATCGGAATTCCAGCAGTATGCTTTACTGATCCAGAATTAGCATCTGTTGGTTACACGAAAAAACAAGCAGAAGAAGCTGGAATGACAGTAGCAGTTTCTAAATTCCCATTCGCTGCTAACGGACGTGCATTATCATTAAACAGCACTGATGGCTTCGTACAACTTGTAACTCGTAAAGAAGATGGTCTTCTTGTAGGTGCACAAGTTGCGGGTGCAGGCGCTTCTGATATTATTTCTGAGATTGGTTTAGCTATCGAAGCTGGAATGACAGCGGAAGATATCGCTCAAACAATTCATGCTCACCCAACATTAGGTGAAATCACAATGGAAGCAGCTGAAGTTGCTCTTGGAATGCCAATTCACATTGTAAAATAATATAAGAAAAATAAAACAACCGTCTCTAGCTATTAGGAGGCGGTTGTTTTATTTAGTAAAGAAATTTTTAATAAATTGTAAGTTTCTTTCTTTTTTAGTAATTAGTACATACATCCAAATTACTGCTATACAAAATAAAAAATGTGGTAATTAGCTAAAAAATAAACTACTTTGCTTCTTCTGCCTGTTTCCTCATATATATGTAATGTTTTCTTTTAGCGCCCATATATTGTAATACAATAGGACGTGTGAAAGGAGGCAACAACATGAAAATGACTTTCGTTGCTTTGTTTCATTTTATTATATGGAGCGGATTTTCCATTGTGTTATTGCTATCAAGTCGCGATAAATTGCATTACAAAGTACTTCTCTTTTTTGTGTTCTTTTATTTGGCTTATGTTATTGCCCATATGATGTTGCACTCCAGAAAAGAGGCAATTTTTTTTACTGTTACCAATAGTGTTCTCTTTTTTATGAGTAAGCTGCTTTTTTTTAGTTAACGTTTATAAAAGTACATTGTTCTGCCATTAAAAAGCTGTAATTCTCCTTCTAATTTCTTTGCTAAAAATCTGCAAAATTCATTAGCTTTTCCTTTATCTCCAAATGTTGCAGTAGACGGTAATGTAATTTGTATAAAAAATTGTTCGTTTTCAATTCCTATTCCTACATAAATAGAATGATAGCGTTCATGATTAGATTTCAAACAGAGTGTTGTATCTGAAGTATCAACCATTTGGTATGGAAAGGCAGTGTTTGCGTATGAAAAGCCGAGTTGTTGACCTGTTTGAGATGTAATTGTTTTATAGTAATGAAATAGTTGTTTAACATCGTCTAGAGAAATAGATTGCTGTTTTGAATTTGGGACGAGTTTAATGAATGCATCTTGCATAATAAACCTCCTAAGGGCATAATATATTACTATTTTAACATTGTTGTAAATTTTTTGACAATTAAAAGGGATCTTGCTTTTTTTGTTTAATATATACATTGTGGATAAATCAAGAAGAAAGGAGAGGGACAATGTTTGAAAAATTATATGATGAACATGAAAATACAAAAGTCCGCTTTCTTGGTTTTATGACAAATGAGACACGGTATGATTTTGGTGTGGTGTACACAACTATGTTTTTTGGTAAACCTCTTGTTGTTTGTATGCAGACTGGTCGAGCAACTCTCCTTGGACAGGATGACATTGAAAATGTGCACCATTTACAAGATGTCTTTAAACTTAAAACGAGTGAAGAAGCAACGGATCTAGCACAGTTTTTTAAGTTTCTATTGCCACCTACTTCTGTACATGCTGAATATGAGGAATAATTGTTTAAAAGCAGTCGTAATAATAAATATACGGCTGCTTATTATTTGTAAATGTTTCATACTAATAAAATTAAAAAAATAATTAATATGTCACAATTAAAACTATTGACGAAAAGAGTATAACGTATTAAAATGAAGACAGAAAGTTAAGCGGTTACAAAAAAATTGGAATTACAATATTAGGGGGAATTAAAAAATGGGAACTATCGTATGTCAAATTTGTGAGAACACAATTGCGCATTTTGAGGATGAAAAAGTAACAGTATTATACGGAAAATGCGGTTCTAAATGTGAGTGTGAGCATAAAGAACATACTAAAGCCCAATAAATAAAGAAACGCCTGCATGTGCAGGCGTTTTTTAGTGGATTGAAGTCGTGTGACCAATTGTTGCAATAATTGCATCATCTCGAATGGGAATGAGGTCGATTTCTGTTTGCATTTTCTTTGTAGAGGCAAATTGACTCATCATCCGACTATCTATACGTGTTAGAAAATCTGTTAAATATGCTGTTAAAAAAGCGAAAGGAATACGTCGTTGATTGAGTACCTCAATAATTTGACTTTCTGTTTTTACACCGACACCGTGCCCATAAAAAAAGAAATTTCCTAAATAAATCGCATTCTCTCCTTGCCATTCAATTGTTGCTGGGTTCACTTGTGGGTTTTTAAAATAAACAAGGTCACCAGGAACAACTTCTCCTCCTGTTTTTGTAATGAGTTTCAAATCTTTATCATAGTCCCATGTATATAAGTGAAGATTTGCAAATAAACGATTAAAGGTTTCTTCATCATAAAATGCTAGCAGTGATTTATAAAAGAGAATAATCATTGCGGTTGCACATTCTGTTCCATATTTTTTTCCGTTTAGAAAAATATCGCGAATAGCAAAAGAAGGTAACACATTAGGGCGAAGTTGAAAACCGCCTAAATGAGTTCTTTCCCAAAACTCAGGATTACAGTAAGATTGACTAAATGTCCGAAATTGTAGTCCGCTATTAAATAATTCTAAAGCAGAAGTAATGATATGAACACGGATATTTATATCAAACTTTAACTCATGTAATGATTGGAAATTGTATACTTCTTGGTTTCCAGTCATGATTTCTAAAATTTGTTGTTTTTCCGAAAAGAAAGGTTCGCTTTCATTTTTTATATATGGATGCACAATGGAACGGCCAATTACAATCATAAAATCCCACCTATATGTTTACATTCTTTTGGTTTTGTATGAAAGAGCGGTGAGGCTCTCAGCTTAAAATTTAGAGGAATTACTACCTAGATGTGTCTAATTGATTCTCACCTGCTAATGTGACCCGTATATGAACGGACTAGAGCTTTTAGTGATTGCGAGGATAGAACTATCCGTAAGAGCTGGATTGGGCAGGCTTTTCGCCTCATGGAAGTTTCACCTTATATCGTATGAATAGGCGAATAAAGGGTGCATATGAAAAAGAATATGAAGGCTGGAAGAGGAATGTTTGTGAATGAAAAATCCCACTCCAAAGTATGAAGTGGGAAGGGAGTTATTCGCTAATTGCTTTATATTCTTTAATGACACGTAAAGTTTGTAATGTCATATCTTCAGGACCTTGTACTGGTAATCCTGCTTCTAAATTCTTTTGAATATAGTCTAAATTTTCTTTTGTAATAATTTCACCAGGAGTGAAAATTGGAATACCTGGTGGATAGACCATAACGAAATCGGCTATAATGCGACCGGCAGCTTCTGCAAAAGGAACAACTTCTGTTTCAGAATAAAAGGCATCGCGTGGAGATAGCGCAAGCACAGGGATTTCTGGGATATCTACTTGCACTTGAACACCTTTTTCTGCTCTATGTTTAAAGGTAGCTGATAAATCGTGCAGAGCCTGTACTAGTAAATTTGTTTCATCTTCTGTATCACCAAGTGTAACAAGACACAGAATGTTATATAAATCGGAAAGCTCAACCTCTATATTATAATGCTCTCTTAACCATAACTCAGCATCGTGTCCTGTAATACCTAATCCTTTTACAGAAATGATAATCTTTGTTGGATCATAATCAAAAGTTGCATCTGTTCCGAGTAGTTCTTTACCAGGACAGTAGAGGAGTTCAATTTCATTTACGCGTTTTCGAACATCTTCTGCTAATTGAATAGTTTTTGTAATAAGTTCACGTCCTTCTGTTGCAAGACGCTTTCTTGCAACGTCAAGTGAAGCTAATAAAATATAAGATGTAGAAGTTGTAGTCAGCATACTAATAATCGATTGAACATGCTTTACATTTACAAGCCCTTCTTTTACATTCAAAATAGAGCTTTGTGTTAATGAGCCGCCTAGTTTGTGAACACTTGTTGCAGCCATATCGGCACCAGCCTGCATTGCTGACATTGGCATTTCGTCGTGAAAATGAATATGAACACCGTGGGCTTCATCAACTAGTACCGGTATATTGTATGAATGAACTAATTTTACAATTTGCTCTAAGTCAGCTGCAAATCCAAAATATGTTGGATTAATGACAAGGAGTCCTTTAGCATCAGGATGTTCTTCAAGCGCTTTTTTTACAGAAGGAATTGTAATTCCGTGTGAAATTCCTAATGTTGGATCAATTTCTGGATGAATAAAAATTGGTTTTGCGCCTGAGAAAATAATTGCTGACATAACAGACTTATGAACATTACGCGGTACAAGAATTTTATCTCCAGGACCACAAACGCTCATCACCATTGTCATAATTGCTCCACTGGTTCCTTGGACAGAAAAAAATGTATGATCAGCGCCGAAAGCTTTTGCTGCTAAATCTTGAGCTTGTTTAATGGTACCTTTTGGATGATGTAAATCATCGAGCGGTGCAATATTAATTAAATCAATTGATAATGCATTATGCCCAATAAATTCGCGGAATTCAGGATCCATTCCTTGTCCTTTTTTATGACCTGGAATATGAAATTGGACTGGATTTCGCTTGCTGTGCTCTATTAAAGCAGTAAACAATGGTGTTTCGTATTGGGACAACGTATACACCCCTTCTTTTTTTATTAATATTTATTAATTTTGTTTTATGTTTATCCTGTTACACTAATCAATAGCAGAAGAGAAATTCTAACTACTATTTGAAGTATCCCTTTGTGTTCTATAAAACAAAAGCATTATATCACCTATAAGAGAAGATGTATAGAAAAATAATAATGGTAATTATCGTTTCTTTATGTTGGTAGGGCTATGCGTAAAAAATGAATCACTGGGCTAATAAAAATTCAAGGATAGAGTATCAACGAACGGAGCTTGAGCAAAATAAGTGACGGAAAGAGTGAAAGATATCTTGATTAACGGATGCTATTTTCGCTGGATTCAAAAAAAATAGCATTGATAAGATTTCGGATTGGTAAAGAAAACTATTAGTGACTAAGCATACAGGTGGAAGTTTCACTTTATCTCGCGTATGATAATGAAGAAGAACAAATTAGAGTGTGCTGGAATAGATGGGGTGTTATTATGGAATATCAATATCCAATTCGTTATGATTGGTCAAAAGAAGAAATGATTGCAGTAATTAAATTTTATGAAGCGATTGAACAAGCTCATGAAAAAGGGTTGAAAAGAGAAAATCTGATGAGTTTATATCGTCATTTTAAAGAAATTGTACCAGGAAAAGCAGAAGAAAAGAAAATCGACAAAGAATTCCAAGAAGTGAGTGGTTATTCCATTTATCGTACAATTCAAAAGGCGAAAAATTTACAAGAAGAAGATATCATTAAATTATAAAAATTTTTTGAAAAATAAAAAATGAAGTGTTATAATGGGATAACAACTAAAAACGGACAATACAAATATTGTCCGTTTTGCTTTATCGATTACAGATTTTATATAAAGGAAGGAGTGAGTGCATCGTTGCTTCAATTTTTTTGATGAATTGTTCATCAGTAAGATTTTCAAATTCTTCTGGAGAAATGTGAATTCCTACTAATAATTCTGCTTTTTTAACAGTGCCTAACCGCTCAATCATTTTTTGCAGCTCTTCTAATTGAAGAGTGCTATGTAATTTTACATCAGGCTTAGTATGGTCAATGGACCAAACGAAATCATTTGGTATATTTGTTTTTAAATCATTTAAATGCTTTAAAAAGGCATGAGCCGCTTCCATTTTTTGTGGGCACTCATAAATTAAACCAAAGTATATAAAAGCATGTGTCCCCCATAGTCCAATTTGAAAATGTGGTAGCATTTTATATCCGCGTTTATTTGTTGAAAATGCAACCCAAGTATCGTTTGGTGGATTGACTTTACGACGTGCATGTTTCGCGACATGATAGAAAAAAGGTTCACCAGTTTCATTTGTTAAGAAATGAGAAATTTGTTCGCCGAGAGCTTCTAACTTCGGATGAATGTTCGTTTTAATTGCAGCCATTCTTTCTTCTAGACCATCCACAGAGAACGCAGTGAAGTCTTTTTCTTTGAAAGTTTTTGATGTCATGGTTGTTCCTCCAACTCCTAGTTTGTTTTTATTCTAACATAGCTTGTACAATTCATAAAAAAAGACGCTTATAAAAAAATTTCAGATAAAAATGCAAATTAGTTGCATAGATGATTTATCCCACATAATATAGTATAAAACAAAAAATCAGAAAATTGAGTAAATTCAAAGTCGAGGGCAAACGAATATTGGGAGGAGGCAAACGAATATGAGACAGGTAATTAACGCATTAAAAAGAACAGATGCGGAGAAGAGAATTCCGGTGTTACGTTTAGAATTAGATTATGAATTAGCAACGCTATATGATGCAATGATGGAAAAAGACGACATGAAAAAAGAAGAGTGTATGAAAAAATTAGAAGTGTTAAGACTTGAAATGATCCGGTTGGAGGCGTAATAATAGTGTATGTATAAAAAATTAGTTGGTGCGAACCTTATAAAGGGTTCGTTTTTTCTGTGAACTGTACAGATCGGAGTGTTTAAATATGCAAGAGGTATGGGAAGAAATTGATGCATACGCAAAACAATGGATAAAAGAAGCGGGGCAGCACCTTGTTTCATCAATGAAGCAGTCTCTTATTATTGAAACGAAGTCAAATGCCTCTGATTTAGTAACAAATATGGATCGAGAAATTGAACAATTTTTTATCGGGAAAATTAAAGAGACATTTCCTAAACACTATATTCTCGGAGAAGAAGGGTATGGCGATGAGCTTGCTTCAACGGATGGGATTTTGTGGTTAATTGATCCAATTGATGGAACGATGAATTTTGTTCATCAAAAGCGAAATTTTGCAATTTCAATTGGCATATATGAGAATGGTATTGGGAAAATTGGTCTCGTATATGACCCAGTTCATGATGAGTTATATCATGCGGAAATGGGTGTTGGAGCATTTTGTAATGAAATAAAAATCCCATCATTACAGCCAAGTGAAGTATCTTTAGGAGTTATTGCTGTAAATGCTACGTGGCTTACTGATAACCCTCGTCTCGATATGAGGAAAATGGCACAACTTGTAAAAAAAGCAAGAGGAACACGTTCGTATGGCTGTGCAGCACTTGAAATGGTATATGTAGCAACAGGACGATTAGATGCATATGTGACGCCTCGCTTGTCTCCATGGGATTTTGGTGGTGGGAAGATTATTGTAGAAGAGGTTGGAGGAAAAGTAACCACTTTTACTGGAGAGTCGCTTCAAATTATTGAGAAGAGCAGCGTTCTCGTTGCAAGACCAGGTGTGTATGAAGAGATGCTGCAATATGTACAGTAGGTGTATAAAATCCAGAGAAAAAACAAAAAAGTAAGAGGCATAGAAAATCGCTTCTTACTTTTTGTTGTTATTGTAGCTTACGCATTTTTCTTTTTGTTATAAATCCGTATCCGATTGTAAAAATCGTACCGACAATACAAATAATAACACCGATTGGGCTATTCTCAGCAATCATAATTCCAATACCAATCATAAAAATAACGCCAATGATAGCTGTTAATAAAAAACGATATTGAATTTGTTCCATATATTTCACCCTCCAGTTTCATTGTACTTTCACAAAAGTGAGAATACAACTATATTTTCATTCTTGATTTTATTTTGATTGCTATTGTATCCCCTTCGCTCTTATAATAGAAAAGGATTAAAAAGACATTAGGAGTTGGACATGTTGAAAAAACGAGAAGATTTACGAAATATAGCAATTATCGCCCACGTTGACCATGGGAAAACAACACTTGTTGACCAATTGTTACGTCAAGCGGGGACGTTCCGTGCAAATGAGCACGTTGAAGAACGTGCGATGGATTCGAATGATTTAGAAAGAGAACGCGGTATTACTATTCTGGCAAAAAATACAGCGATTCATTATGAAGATAAACGAATTAATATTTTAGATACACCTGGGCACGCTGACTTCGGTGGTGAAGTAGAGCGTATTATGAAAATGGTTGATGGTGTGTTACTTGTTGTTGATGCATATGAAGGTTGTATGCCACAAACACGATTTGTTTTAAAGAAAGCACTTGAGCAAAATTTAACTCCAATCGTTGTTGTGAATAAAATTGACCGTGACTTTGCTCGTCCAGACGAAGTGGTTGATGAAGTAGTTGATTTATTCATCGAACTTGGGGCAAACGAAGATCAGTTAGAATTCCCTGTTGTATTTGCATCAGCAATGAACGGAACAGCAAGCTTAGATTCAAACCCAGCAAATCAAGAAGAGAATATGAAATCATTGTTTGACACAATTATTGAACATATTCCAGCACCAGTTGATAATAGTGAAGAACCACTTCAATTCCAAGTAGCACTTCTTGATTACAATGATTATGTTGGTCGTATCGGAGTTGGACGTATATTCCGCGGTACAATGAAAGTAGGGCAACAAGTTGCGTTAATGAAAGTTGATGGAAGTGTAAAACAATTCCGTGTAACGAAATTATTTGGTTACATCGGATTAAAACGTCAAGAAATTGAAGAAGCGAAAGCTGGAGACCTAGTAGCTGTTTCTGGTATGGAAGACATTAACGTTGGTGAAACGGTATGTCCAGTTGAACATCAAGAGGCATTGCCATTATTACGTATTGATGAACCAACACTACAAATGACATTCCTTGTAAATAACAGCCCATTTGCAGGTCGCGAAGGTAAATATATTACATCTCGTAAAATCGAAGAGCGTCTTCGTTCACAGCTAGAAACGGATGTAAGTTTACGTGTAGACAATACAGAATCTCCGGATGCATGGATTGTATCTGGACGTGGAGAGTTACATTTATCAATCTTGATTGAGAATATGCGTCGTGAAGGATATGAATTACAAGTATCTAAACCAGAAGTAATCATTAAAGAGGTTGACGGCGTAAGATGTGAGCCGGTAGAACGTGTACAAATTGATGTGCCAGAGGAATATACTGGTTCTATTATGGAATCAATGGGGGCACGTAAAGGTGAAATGTTAGACATGGTCAATAACGGAAACGGACAAGTTCGTCTTACATTTATGGTTCCAGCACGTGGACTAATTGGTTACACAACTGAATTCTTAACTTTAACTCGTGGTTACGGTATTTTAAACCATACATTTGATAGCTATCAACCAGTACATGCAGGCCAAGTTGGTGGACGTCGTCAAGGTGTTCTAGTTTCACTTGAAACAGGAAAAGCATCACAGTATGGTATTATGCAAGTTGAAGACCGTGGTGTAATCTTCGTTGAACCAGGTACGGAAGTATATGCAGGTATGATTGTTGGGGAACATACACGTGAGAATGATTTAACAGTTAATGTTGTGAAAATGAAGCAACAAACTAACATTCGTTCTGCAACAAAAGACCAAACATCAACCATGAAAAAACCGCGTATTATGACTTTAGAAGAGTCATTAGAATACTTAAATGATGATGAATACTGTGAAGTAACACCAGAATCAATTCGTCTTCGTAAAAAGATTCTTGATAAGAGCGAACGTGAAAGATCTGCAAAGAAAAAGAAATTCGCTGAGTGATAAACAAAAAAGAAGCTACCTCATCTGAGGTCGCTTCTTTTTTGTTTATTGAGGTTTGAATTTTCGGAATTTTGTATAGACAATGTGTATATAGAGCGCTACTCTTATAGTAGAGCATAATAAAAAGTATAACTGGGAAAAAGGGGAGTGCTAGAAAATGTCGGAAGTGATAGAAAGAATGTCATTTTTTGCGAAATTATACAATGTAGATACGAACCCTGAATTAGGAATGTGGCTTCTTTACGGTACGATTATTATATTTAGTATTATTGTTTATAATTTAGGGTTTGCTAGAAAGTTATCTTTGTTAAAGAATGTAGTAATCTATACTTTACTAATACTTGGTTGCACTATTTTAACCTTTTTTGCTGTTTTTCTGCCTGTAGGAGAAGGGCTTGTTGTAGCAATTATTATACTTGGTATATATAAATTACGTTTACGGCAAGCGAAAGATTCAAAGGCAGGCTAAAAGGGGGAATGAAAGATGCGTTCTATGCAAGATGCACTATATAATTGGTTAACCATTAAAATTGTTGCAGAAGCCCGTCCGTATGATGAAGCTGCTCAAGAAACATATATGCTTTTTCATAATATGTTATATGAAGACCATCAGTTAAAACATGTTACGGTAGAAAAAAAGGAAGATATGTATTTTGTTACATATGAAAGAGAAGGGGAAAAGAAATCAGTTCGGTTTCCGCTTGAGTTAATTGATTGTTTTTTAGAACAGATAAACCGAGATCCAGAGAAATATAAATAAGCTCTTATCCTGTTCGATAAGAGCTTATTTATACGTTACAATTATGTACATCATATTATATATGGTTGCCTTAACCATATAGTGATGTTTATTTGATTGCTTTCAGCGTTCAAATAGACGATATTCCTATTAGCATATTACCATTCATCTTCAACTGTTTTATCACGATATAATCGAAAGTTACCTGTTGCATGTCTTTCTAAAGTACGTTCTGTAATTCGATCTGTACATTGTTTACACAGAAATGTATGAATGGGACGATTGCGAAGCCGTTTTGCTACGGGATTTTCGTCATTTAAATCTTCTTTTTTATCACAAAGAACACATTTGACTCTCATTTTGTCACCTCGGCACAAATTCTATCTTACTTTAGTATATCATGTGCTTTAGATATTTTTGAACTATAGAAGAAAAAATAAATATTTTCGCAATTTGAAAAATAGGTTATTATATAAGTGAAACTACTATCAGTGTAGAATTATAATTTTTGCTGATGGTTAGTGGAAACATATAGGCAAGTTTCTTTTCTTCAGTTTTTCAGTTAAGTGCCTGGCAGAGCGAAAGCAATATAGTTGATTATGGAGGTGGAAACATGGCAAATATAGTAGAGTTAACATTAACAGATGCTTTAGTGAAAGCGCTACGTGAAGAGCGTATTGTAACAGTTGCAACGACTGATTTTGAGAAAGGTATTCCCAATGTAAGTGCGATTTCATGGGTATATGCAATGGATGAAAAAGTTATTCGTTTTGCAGTGGATCAACGCTCTCGCATTGTAGAAAATTTGCGTCATCATGTAGGGCTTGTTTTGACAGTTATGGCAGATGAGTCCGTATATTCTATAAGTGGTAAAGCGATTATAAAAACTGAGCGGATAGAAGGTATTCCGTTGAAATTAACATTAATTGAAGTTTCTGTGCAAGAAGTGCGTGACGTAATGTTTTATGGTGCGAAACTTGCTATTGAACCGAAATATGAAAAAACATATGATCTTCGCGCTGCGGCAAAGTTAGACAATCAAGTTTTATCAGCGATGAAGGATATTTGAAAAAGGATGGGCAGCAAAGAAAGTTGTTCATCCTTTTTCTTTATATTTCAAATGATTTCTATTCTATCTCGTTTGTACAGTACATATAATTATAACAATGGTTCGTCCATAGTTATGGATGAAACCCTTGTTCTACAAATTTCATGGTGGAGTCAGGGGGTAACAGGTTGAATAAAATTTATGTGCTAGATACGAATGTACTTTTGCAAGATCCGTTATCTATTTTTTCTTTTGAAAATAATGATGTAGTCATTCCAGCTGTTGTGTTAGAGGAAGTAGATTCAAAGAAACGCTATATGGATGAAGTTGGCAGGAATGCGCGCTATGTATCAAAACTAATAGATAAATTTCGTGAACTTGGGAAATTACATGATAGCATTCCTCTTGAGAATGGAGGGACATTTCGAATTGAGTTAAATCATCGTTCGTTTGTTCAATTACAAGATATTTTTGTAGAAAAAACAAATGACAATCGTATTTTAGCTGTGGCTAAAAATTTATCATTAGAAGAGCAAGAAAAAGAAAATGGAAAATCTGTCATCCTTGTGAGTAAGGATGTACTTGTACGAGTAAAAGCTGATGCTCTAGGTTTACAAGCTGAAGATTATTTGAGTGATCGTGTTACGGAAGTAGAAAACATATATACTGGCTTCTTAGAGTATTACATACAAAAAGAGATTTTAAACCGCTTTTATGAAAAAGGAGAGCTTCCTCTTTCTGAAATTGCTAATCATCCGTTTTATCCCAATCAATTTATTGTAATGAAAGATGCTTTAGGCGGATCAAGTTCGGCTCTTGGAATTGTGGATCATTCCGGGAAAAAGATAAAAAAGCTTATTTTTCCAAATGAGCAGATTTGGGGAATTCGTCCTCGAAATGTACAACAAATTATGGGGATGGAATTGTTGTTACGTGAAGATATTCCTCTTGTAACATTGACCGGGAAAGCTGGAACGGGGAAAACCTTAATAGCATTAGCTGCGGGACTAATGCAAACAGAAGATTTGGGAATGTATAAAAAGTTGCTCGTGGCAAGGCCGATTGTTCCAGTTGGAAAAGACATTGGATATTTACCAGGAGAGAAAGAAGAAAAGTTAAGACCTTGGATGCAACCGATTTATGATAATTTGGAATATCTATTTAACACAAAAAAGCCTGGGGAATTAGATGCAATTTTAGCGGGAATGGGTTCTATTGAAGTAGAAGCTCTAACATATATTCGCGGACGCAGTATTCCAGAGCAGTTTATTATTATTGATGAAGCACAAAATTTAACGAAACATGAAGTGAAGACAATTTTAACGCGTGTCGGTGAGAGAAGCAAAATTGTTTTAATGGGGGATCCACAGCAAATTGATCATCCATACTTAGATGAATATAATAACGGTTTAACATATGTGGTAGAGAAGTTTAAAGAACAAAAAATTAGTGGACATGTGAAGTTTGTAAAAGGTGAACGCTCTAATTTAGCACAACTGGCAGCGGATTTATTGTAGGAAAGAGTGGCGAAAAGCCACTCTTATTTGTTAGTTTCCTATGAACGGACAGTAAGCTCTTTCCCTAATGGAAAGTACACTTTACACAATAGTAAATTTTCGGATATATCGAACAGGATTATTGACATTAGAGCCATCACCGAAATAAAGATGAACAGGGCCATCTTCTTTTAGTGGCTTCCCTTTACTAGAAAAACCGAGAATAGCATCCTCTGCTTCCTTTATTGAAATCGTTGTAATACCAGATTCGGTATGAATTTCTATATGTGTTGCGTCATTAGAAATTTCAGCGTTTTCTAAAAAAGGTAAAAAAGGTATACCGAATGTTCCTGTAATAATTTTCTCTTTTTCAAATCTTGCAACGCTTTTATTAACAGGTGGGAAAATAGCTCCTTCTCTAATTTCACGATCCCAATGTTTGGATGCTTCTTTTGTATATTGTGCTAACTCACTTATTTTTTCTTTTGGAGTTGTAAAGTATGTTGTTAAGTCGACCTTTCGATCATCAAAAATCCAGACACTTGGATCAATTGTAATTGGAAAGCGTGCATTTCCGTTAATAAATAAGATTTCATTCATTGTTGTTCCCCCATTTGTCTTATACTCCCACTTTTCAGTATAATAGGACTAGGGACAATTGTCACAGAAAATGTTTCTATTGCAATTTATGAAAACTATCGCTAATATTAATAGATAGGATAGGAGAGTAGGACGGAAATGGAGGGAACCAATTTGGCGTCTGAGACAGTAACAAATCATCAGGAAAAGGCACATGCCCTTCTACAAGCTGATGCAGAGAAAATTTTAAAACTTATTAAGGTGCAAATGGACCACCTTACGATGCCACAGTGTCCATTATACGAAGAGGTACTCGATACACAAATGTTTGGCTTATCCCGTGAAGTTGATTTTGCGGTTCGTCTTGGTCTCATTGCAGAAGAGCAAGGTAAAGAAATTTTGGGAGAATTAGAACGCGAGCTATCGGCGCTACATGATGCTTTTACAAACAAACAATAATAGCTGGTTCAAATAAAGGGCTCAAACTGAATCAGTTTGAGCTTTTTTTGTGGAAAAAAACGATTTTTCTTGAAAAGCAGGAAGAATGTAAATACATATGGAATACAACTGTAAAAAAGAAGAGAGAAAGAGGATTTGGAATGAAAAGAGTCTGGAAGTCGATAGATTATTCTTTAGTGCTTCCTCTAGTAATCGTATGTGTGCTCGGTGTTATTATGGTGTATAGTGCCAGCTCTATTGTTGCGATTACAAAGTATTATCCGAAATACGGATGGACGAGCGATCACTTTTTTCTGTCACAGTTAAAAGCGATGTTTGTCGGAACAATTGGATTACTTATTGCTATGCTTATTCCCTTTCAAGTGTGGCGAAAGCGTATCATCACTGTTTTAATCGTTGTTGTTAGCATTGGAATGCTACTAATTGTTTTAAAATGGGGAACCGTTGTGAATAATGCAAAATCGTGGGTGTTTGGTGTACAGCCGTCGGAGTTTGTTAAAGTAGGGATTATCATTGTATTAGCGCGTTTTTATGCAAAAAAGCAAGCGACAGATGGACCGATTTGGCATGGTGCTGGCCGAGTGTTTAGTTTTTTATTGATTACAATTTATTTAATTTTAAAACAGCCTGATTTAGGAACAACATTATTAATTATGTCAACAATTGCAATTATGACGTTCTGTTCAGGGATACCTTTTCAAGTTTGGCTAAAACGAATTGCCCTTACCTCTATTATATGGATTCCGCTCGGATATTTTATAGGAAAAAATGTTTTGACAGAGGTTCAAATTTCCAGATTTACGACATTTTGGGATCCGTTTAGTGATGCGCAAGGGGATGGATTTCAACTAGTCAATTCCTTTGTTGGCATTGCTTCTGGTGGTATAGGTGGTAGAGGATTAGGAAATAGTGTTCAAAAGTATGGGTATTTACCAGAACCGCATACAGACTTTATCATGGCGATTGTATCTGAGGAACTAGGATTTGTTGGTGTGGCAATTATCTTAATAGGTTTACTAGTCATTGTCGTTCGTGCTTTTCGAATCGCACAAAAATGTAAAGATCCTTTTGGGAGTCTACTTGCAATTGGAATTGGCAGTATGATAGGGGTCCAATCTATTGTAAACTTAGGCGGAATTACGGGAATTATGCCGCTTACTGGTGTGCCTTTACCATTTGTTAGTTATGGTGGTACTTCTTTAGTGTCAACCTTAGCGGCTATGGGAATATTATTAAATGTAGCTAGTTTTGTGAAACAGCAAGAAAAAAGAGAGCAGCAAGAGCGAGAACAACAACCTAAACAAGAGAGACATCTTGTTGTTGTGAAATAAAAGAAGCTTTGTACATTTGTACGAAGCTTCTTTTATTTGCATAGCTTCGAAAAAAAGATGCTTATTTTATTATTTTACAATAAAAAGTATGTCACATTTAGTTAAATGTGTTCTACAAAAAGGTTGGTTGCTACCTTCGTTTTATGCTATACTAATTTTGTGAGATAAATTTGATAGAGTGCTTATCATTTGTCGAAAAATAAGGTATGATGAATAAAAATAAGGTGAAGCTTGCACGCAGTGAAAAAGTACTGCTGGAAGTGAAATGCTTACTCCCACTAAGGCGGGGCAAATTTATGGTGTTATGATTGGTAGGAAAATTGAGGGGGAAAATCATGAAAAAGCTGCAACGTATTCAAAAAGTATTAGTAGCGAACCGCGGAGAAATTGCGATTCGTGTGTTTCGTGCTTGTACAGAATTAGGACTACGCACAGTTGCGATTTACTCGAAAGAAGATAGCGGTTCATATCATCGCTATAAAGCAGATGAAGCGTATTTGGTTGGAGAAGGAAAAAAACCAATTGAGGCATATCTCGACATTGAAGGTATTATTGAAATTGCAAAAAGTAATCATGTTGATGCAATTCACCCTGGATACGGATTTTTATCAGAAAATATCCAATTTGCAAAACGTTGCGAAGAAGAGGGGATTATTTTTATTGGTCCAAAGAGTAAGCATTTAGATATGTTTGGGGATAAAGTAAAGGCAAGAACGCAAGCTCAATTGGCAAATATCCCTATTATTCCTGGTAGTGATGGCCCTATAAATGCTCTTGAAGAAGTAGCTGATTTTGCAAAAAAGTATGGTTATCCAATTATCATTAAAGCTGCTCTTGGTGGGGGCGGGCGCGGGATGCGGATTGTACGCAGTACAGACGAACTAAAGGAAGCGTATGATCGTGCGAAATCTGAGGCGAAAGCTGCATTTGGGAACGATGAAGTATATGTAGAAAAATTTGTTGAAAATCCAAAACATATTGAAGTACAAATATTAGCAGATGAACACGGAGATATTGTTCATTTATATGAGCGTGATTGTTCTGTACAGCGCAGACATCAAAAAGTTGTAGAAGTAGCACCAAGTGTATCTCTTCCAGTTGAATTGCGCAATCGTATTTGTGAGGCTGCAGTTCAATTAACGAAAAATGTTAATTATGTGAACGCGGGGACAGTTGAGTTTCTGGTAAAAGGAAACGAATTCTATTTCATTGAAGTGAATCCACGTGTCCAAGTGGAACACACAATTACGGAAATGATTACAGGTATTGATATCGTTCAATCACAAATTTTAATTGCTGACGGATATGCTTTACATAGTGAAAAAATAAGTATTCCAAAACAAGAAGATATTATTACGCATGGATTTGCAATTCAATCTCGTGTGACAACAGAAGATCCGCTAAATAACTTCATGCCAGATACCGGAAAAATTATGGCGTATCGTTCTGGTGGCGGCTTTGGGGTGCGTCTAGATACAGGAAATAGTTATCAAGGTGCAGTTATTACACCATATTATGACTCATTACTTGTAAAAGTAACGACTTGGGCATTAACATTTGAACAAGCAGCAGCTAAAATGGAACGTAACTTAAAAGAATTCCGTATTCGCGGTATTAAAACAAACATTCCGTTTTTAGAAAATGTTGTAAAACACAGAAACTTTTTATCAGGAGAATATGATACATCGTTTATCGATTCTTCACCGGAACTATTCGTATTTCCAAAAAGAAAAGACCGTGGTACAAAAATGCTATCGTATATTGGCACGGTAACGGTAAATGGATTCCCTGGAGTAGGAAAACAAGAAAAACCGATTTTTGCAGAAGCACGCATTCCGAACATAAAACATTCTGAACCAATCAAGGTTGGTACGAAACAAATTTTAGATGAGCGCGGAGCTGATGGATTAGTAAAATGGGTTCAAGAACAAAAACAAGTTTTATTAACCGATACTACATTTCGTGATGCACATCAATCATTATTAGCAACGCGTATTCGTACACAAGAGTTGAGACAAATCGCTGAACCAACAGCAAGAATGTTACCAAATTTATTTTCGGCAGAAATGTGGGGCGGAGCAACATTTGATGTCGCGTATCGTTTCTTAAAAGAAGATCCATGGGAACGTTTATTACATTTACGTGAGAGTATGCCAAATGTATTATTCCAAATGCTTCTTCGTGCATCAAATGCAGTAGGATATAAAAATTATCCAGATAACTTAATTCAAAAGTTTGTAGAATGTTCTGCGCAGGCGGGTATTGATGTATTCCGTATTTTTGATAGCTTAAACTGGGTAGAAGGTATGCGCGTTGCAATTGATGCTGTGCGTCAAAGTGGTAAAATTGCAGAGGCAACAATGTGTTACACAGGTGATATCCATGATCCAATGCGCAGTAAATATGACTTAAATTACTATAAAAACTTAGCAAAAGAGTTAGAAGCATCGGGTGCTCATATTTTAGGGATTAAAGATATGGCAGGCTTATTAAAACCAAATGCAGCATATGATTTAGTATCCGCATTAAAAGAGACTGTATCAATTCCAGTTCATCTTCATACGCATGATACGAGTGGAAACGGTGTATTAACATATGCGAAAGCAATTGAAGCTGGTGTTGATATTGTAGACGTTGCGGTAAGTTCAATGGCCGGTTTAACATCTCAGCCGAGCGCTAATACATTGTTCTATGCATTAGAAGGAAATGAAAGACAACCGAATGTGGACGTGAATTCTTTAGAGAAACTCTCTCATTATTGGGAAGATGTTCGTAAATATTATTCTTCCTTTGAAAGTGGAATGAATGCACCGCATACAGAAGTGTACATGCATGAAATGCCAGGCGGCCAATACAGTAATCTGCAGCAACAAGCAAAAGCTGTCGGATTAGGAGATCGCTTTGATGAAGTGAAAGTGATGTATCGTCGCGTTAACGATATGTTTGGTGATATCGTTAAAGTAACTCCATCATCGAAGGTAGTCGGTGATATGGCACTATTTATGGTGCAAAATCATTTAACAGAGAAAGATATTTATGAACGTGGTCATGCATTAGATTTCCCAGGATCAGTTGTCGAAATGTTCACTGGTGATCTTGGACAACCGTATGGTGGTTTTCCTAAAAAGTTACAAGAGATTATTCTAAAAGGAAAAGAGCCTTTAACAGTAAGACCAGGTGAATTACTAGAACCGATCGATTTTGAAGCATTAAAAGAAGAGTTATTCCATAAGCTCGGTCGTGAAGTAACGATGTTTGATATTGTAGCGTACGCGTTATATCCGAAAGTATTTATGGATTATCAAAAAGTTGCAGAGCAATATGGAGATATTTCTGTTCTTGACACGCCGACATTCTTCTATGGAATGAAACTTGGTGAGGAAATTGGCGTAGAAATCGAACGCGGTAAAACATTAATTGTGAAATTAATTTCGATTGGAGAACCACAATTAGACGGTACACGTGTTGTCTACTTTGAATTTAATGGACAGCCTCGTGAAATTGTTATAAAAGATGAAAGTGTTAAAGCGACGGTTTCGCAACGAGTGAAAGGGAATCGTGAAAATCCAAGTCATATTAATGCAACAATGCCGGGAACGGTAATTAAAGTAGTGGTAAAAGAAGGGGAGCAAGTAAAAAAAGGTGATTCCATGGCAATTACAGAAGCGATGAAAATGGAAACAACTGTACAAGCCCCATTTACTGGAACGGTGAAAAAAGTGTATGTGAAAGACGGAGAGGCAATTCAAACAGGTGATTTGCTGATTGAATTAGAGCAATAAAATAAGGCTATCACTCGTATAATGAAAATAAAAAAGAGCTGCTTTTGTGCAGCTCTTTTTGCTTTTTAAAAATAATAACTTGTCGGAAGAGACAAGTTATTATGATAGTTTCGTTTGTTTAGTAGTACGATTTATTTCTGTTTTATTTCTGTTTGTTTTACTGCGTGTTCCTAGCATAGCTAAATAGTATAATACAGCAAATAAGCATGAAATAAAGAGTGAATGCAGAAGGGACATTGTTAAGCTCGCGTCTGTGTATACAACTAAAATACCAACGATTGCTTGACATGTGACAAGAATAAAAGCTGTAATCCACCCATAACATATAACCTTTTGTTGTTTATAATGCCTAATAGCTATCATCATGGCATATAAAATCCAAGCGAAAATTAACATAGCAGCAATCCGATGCCCCATTTGTACCCATTCATGATATTGCGTGGGTAGAGGACTGTTTTTACTGCATAATGGGAAAATCGGACAGGCCAAGCTTGCGTGCTCATGCCGTACTAATGCTCCTGTATAGACAACAAGGTAACTGTAAATTGTTACACCGTAAATGTGAAATTTCATCTTCTTATCAATAACAAGTGAATAGGCATCAAATTTCTTATCGATTTCAAAGATGAGAAGTGTTAATAAAATAACAGCAGCAAACGAAATAAGGGAAATACCGAAATGAATTGCTAATACAGCCGGAACTTGTCCCCACACAACTGCAGCAGCACCCATGAGCGCTTGCGCTATTAAAAACACGAAAGATAGAATAGCAAGTGCTTTTGTTTCACGAACGTGTCCATAGTATTTCCAAGATAAGATACATAGTAGTGTAACGAGAATTCCTGCAGAACCTGAAGTAAGACGATGACTCAACTCAATAATTGTTTCTATTGATAAATTCGAAGGAACAAGTTCTCCGTTACACAGCGGCCAAGATTTACCACATCCTTGTCCAGAGCCAGTTTTAGTAACTAATGCCCCGCCGAGTAGAACAAATAATAAATCAAGACTTGTAATGACTGCTAACCATTTTATAAAGCGTTGCAATCCTTTTCACCAGCTTTCAATTTCAAAGTTATTGTGCAATATTTTAATAAAATAAAGTAAAACTTCCCTCGGTGTTGTTTTCAATCCTTACTAAGGGTTAGTTCAACTAATTTGGCACATACCAGCAGTTATCCGACCGATATTCTTTATGTCTTTTAGAATCTTGAGGTGGAGGTCTTACTACTTGTAAATAGCCGGATAAATGTTATAGAAACAGAAATGCACTACAGTCCTATGATATATAAAATCTGATAAAATAGCAAAGGGGAGAGAAAGGAAGAAGGGAAAGAAAATAAATTGCTGATTGTAACAAAAAAATAGTGAGTTTTATAAAGAAATACACTGAAATGCATGCGGAATTTGACAAAATGGTTTATTATAAAAGATAATTACGTTCTATACTTGATGAAGTAATAGGAAAACTTTTTAAGTCATAGACACAAAAAGTTCATGTTTTCTTCACAATTTCTTCATGAAATATGTTTTAATATATTCGAGCGAGAAGTGTATATTAATAGCAAAACCATAAAACAACATTTCTACCGTAATAATATTGCTATATAAAAGCATGCTGTTTTATTTTAAGTAAATGGGCAAAAGAAAGATGGAAGTTTTAAGAGGGGGTTAAAGTGATGAGCCATGCAACAAGTGAACTGCATGATGAGTCAGCTGTAACAAATGTACCGGAAACAACACGTGTACAAGATTTATCAGCGCTCGTTAAGATGGGGATTGTAAATTCAAATACACTTACTGTATTTACAGGATTTTGGTTAGCTCTACATTTCAATGGTTTGAATGTTATGGACCATCTAGATAAAATGTTTTTTACAATCGTCGGCTCTGCATTAATTATGGCAGGGGCATGTAGTTTAAATAATTATATCGACAGAGATATTGATCATTTAATGGAACGAACAAAAAATCGTCCAACAGTAACAGGAAAATATAAACCTGGATTCGCATTAACGTTAGGTATTACAATTTTGCTTCTGGGCTTTGTGTTTTTACTATTTACAACACCGATGGCAGCATTTATTGGTTTTATTGGTGCCTTTACGTATGTTGTTCTGTATTCATTATGGACAAAGCGAAAATATACGTTAAATACAGTAGTAGGAAGTGTATCAGGGGCAGTTCCGCCTTTAATCGGTTGGGCAGCTATTGATCCAAGCTTGAATAACCCCATTGCTTGGATGCTATTCTTAATTATGTTTATTTGGCAAATTCCACATTTCCTCGCACTTGCGATGAAACGTGTTGAAGAATATCGCAATGCAGGTATTCCAATGCTTCCTGTTGCGCATGGATTTGATATTACAAAACGTCAAATTATGATTTGGACAGTATGCTTATTGCCACTGCCATTTTATATGAGTGCACTTGGAGTAACATTTATGGTAATTGCAACATTGCTTAACATCGGTTGGATCGTATTAGGGTTTTATGGCTTCCGCAAGAAAGATGACATCAAATGGTCCGTGCAAATGTTTGTATACTCCTTAAATTACTTAACAATCTTATTTATTTCAATGATTGTTGTAACTTTCTTCTAAGACAACGACATGAGGGGATTTCTTTACGTTGAGATTTACTTTACTTACTATAAAGTACAATCTAATTAACAAAGAAAGTGGGGGTTGTTTGCATGAAGAAACAGTGGCGATTGCTTTCGCTCGTTTCACTAGTGGCTTTACTGTTAGGGGGATGCGGTAAAGCCTTTCAATCTACTTTGATTCCACAAGGTGAAGTAGCAAAAATGCAATATGATTTATTGTTATTAGCTAGCGCAATCATGATTGGTGTTGTTCTTGTTGTTACAATTATTTTCTTGTATGTAATTGTGCGTTTCCGTCAAAGGAAAGGACAGGAAAATTATATTCCGAAGCAAGTAGAAGGAAATCACAAGCTAGAAATAATATGGACAGTCATTCCGATTTTACTTTTATTGGTATTGGCTGTCCCTACTGTTACATATACGTTTAAACTTGCTGACGTTAGTGGAATGGAGAAAAAGAATATTGATAAAGATACAATCGTTGTTGATGTAACAGCGAATCTTTATTGGTGGGAATTTTCTTATAATAATGAAAAGTTAGTAACTTCGCAAGATTTAGTCATCCCTACAGGTAAAAAAGTGTATTTAAATTTAAAAGGCGCTGATATCAAACACTCATTTTGGGTGCCATCTTTAGCTGGAAAAATGGATACAAATACAGATAATGTGAACAAGATGTGGATTAAAGCAGATAAGGCCGGCACATATAATGGCTTTTGTACAGAATTTTGCGGACCTTCTCATTCTTTAATGCAGTTTAAAGTGAAAGTTGTTAATGAAAGCGAGTACAAAAAGTGGGTTGCTAGTATGAAAGAATTAGATGGTAAAAAGGCTGTTGCTACTTCGAAAGAGCAAGAAGGAAAGCAGATTTTTGAAAAGAGTTGTATCGGTTGTCATGCTGTTGGATCAAATGATAGCAGGCCACCTTCTGCACGTATCGCACCCAATTTAGCAAATTTCGCAGATCGTGATATGGTTGCGGGAATTGCTGAAAATAATGAACAAAACGTAAAAAAATGGTTAAAAGACCCTGAAAGCATGAAACCAGGAAATAAAATGACTGGGAAATACGGTAATCTTACTGATGATCAAGTAGAGTCATTAAATGCTTACTTGAAAACATTAAAAGTTGAAAAGTAATGAGAAACTATTTGCGAAGGGGAGGTTGAAAACGTGAGTTCTGTAGCAAAAAAACAGGGATTTGGCTCTGTAATTTGGGATTATTTAACGACAGTAGATCATAAAAAGATTGCCATTCTCTATTTAATTGCAGGTGGGTTATTCTTTATCATCGGAGGAATAGAAGCACTATTTATTCGATATCAGTTAGCGTTTCCAAACAATGACTTTCTTGTTGGAGATGTATACAATCAAGTGTTAACAATGCACGGAACAACAATGATTTTTTTAGCAGCAATGCCGCTTGTATTTGCAATGATGAACGCAGCTGTACCACTTCAAATCGGCGCACGCGACGTTGCGTTTCCATTTATTAATGCGCTTGGATTTTGGCTGTTTTTCTTTGGAGGTGTATTTTTAAATTTAAGTTGGTTTTTAGGCGGGGCACCTGATGCAGGATGGACATCATATGCATCGTTATCACTCGCATCCAAAGGACACGGCATCGATTTTTATGTTCTCGGCTTGCAAATTTCAGGTATTGGAACTTTAATAGGGGGTATTAACTTCCTCGTTACCATTATTAATATGCGTGCACCTGGAATGACATATATGCGTATGCCGATGTTTACATGGACGACATTTGTAACATCTGCACTTATTTTATTTGCATTTCCGCCGCTTACAGTCGGATTAGCTTTATTAATGTTAGATCGATTATTTGGAACAAGCTTTTTTAACCCAGCTTTAGGAGGGAATACGATTATATGGGAGCATTTATTTTGGATCTTTGGTCATCCAGAAGTATATATTCTTATACTCCCAGTTTTCGGAATATTCTCAGAAATATTTGCGACATTCTCTAAAAAACGATTATTCGGATATTCATCTATGGTATTTGCAACGGTATTAATTGGATTTTTAGGATTCATGGTGTGGGCACATCATATGTTCACAGTGGGTCTTGGACCAGTAGCAAATGCCATTTTTTCTGTAGCTACAATGGCAATTGCTGTTCCGACAGGGATTAAAATTTTCAACTGGCTCTTTACGATGTGGGGTGGCAGTATTCGCTTTACAACGCCAATGATTTGGGCTGTTGGCTTCATTCCATCATTCGTTATGGGTGGTGTAACAGGGGTTATGCTTGCATCTGCTCCTGCTGATTATCAATTTCATGACAATTACTTCGTTGTCGCTCATTTCCATTACGTAATTGTTGGTGGAGTTGTGTTTGGATTATTTGCGGGGGCTCATTATTACTGGCCGCTCATGTTTAATAAAATCTTAGATGAGACACTTGGTAAAATTACGTTTTGGTTGTTCTTTATTGGCTTCCATTTAACGTTCTTTATTCAGCACTTCCTTGGTTTAATTGGTATGCCGCGCCGATATTTTACGTATTTGCCAGGACAAGGATTAGAAACTGGAAACTTGATTAGTTCAATAGGCGCAGTATTTATGGCTCTTGGAACAATTGTACTTTTGGTCAATGTTGTAAAAACATCTTTTTCAAAAAAACAAGCCGGCCGCGATCCTTGGGATGGTCGTACGCTAGAATGGGCAATTCCTGCGCCGACACCGGAATATAATTTCAAACAATTACCGTTTGTGCGTGGGTTAGATCCATTATGGATTGAAAAACGGGAAGGGAAAAATGAGATAACGCCAGCAGAACCGATTGGCGATATTCATATGCCAAATTCATCTTTCTTACCGTTTGTTATCTCTTTAGGCCTGTTTATCGCAGCATTTGGAGCGATGTATATGCAAGGTGGGAAAGAGAAAATGTGGTTAGTAGTGGCGATCGTTGGTCTTATTATTACGTTTGGAGCAATGTTCTTCCGATCTGTAATTGATGATCATGGATACCATATTCATAAGGAAGATTTAGATGATAAAGGGGGCAAGGCGTAATGCATGCAGAGGAAAAATTAACGAATGAAACCTTTCCAGCAGAGCCTGAAAAAGCAACCCTCGAAGGAAAGAATAAATTTATTGGATTTTGGTTGTTTCTAGGAGGTGAAACGGTACTGTTTGCTTCCTTGTTTGGAACATATTTAGCACTGAAAAATTCAACAAATGGTGGACCGACGTCACAAGAAATGTTTCAAATGCCGCTTGTGTTCATTATGACAATGCTTCTTTTAACGAGTAGTTTAACGAGTGTATATGCAATGTATCATATGAAGAATTTTAATTTTAAACAAATGCAGCTTTGGCTAATTATTACAGTATTGCTTGGAGTTGGCTTTTTAGGTTTTGAGATTTATGAGTTTAATCACTATACCCATGAATTTAAGCATACGATGAAAAGCAGTGCATTTGGTTCTGCATTTTATGCATTAGTTGGTACGCATGGGTTACACGTTTTATTTGGATTACTTTGGATTTTAACTCTAGTAGTGCGTAATGCGAAGCGTGGTTTAAATTTATATAATGCTCCAAAGTTTTACGTCGCATCAATATACTGGCATTTTATCGACGTAGTTTGGGTGTTTATTTTCACTGTAGTATATTTAATGGGAATGGTGGGATAAACAATGGCGATAAAACAAACAAATATAAATAACCCTAAAGTGGATCTTGCTTATCGCAGAAAAAAAAGTGCAGAAGAAATGAAGCATCAAGTCGTTACTTTCGGATTAATGATTTTTTTGACAATTATCGCATTTGTAGCAGTTGCATATCCAAAAACATTTAGTCCACTTTTTTCAGTACCATTTATTTTACTGTTAGCTGCCGTACAAGTTATTTTTCAATTGTATTATTTTATGCATATGAGTCATAAAGGGCATGAAGCTCCCACGTTTTTCTTGTATGCTGGTTTGTTAGTCGGATTAGTAACGATTTTAACATTTATGACAATAGTTTGGGTTTAAACAAAGAAAGGAGATTGGGGGCTCATCAATCTCCTTTTATTTATCCCGCTATTCGTGGGTAGTAAGACCCCCACCTCAAGATTCAGAGAGAAGCGTTGTCTAGCTCTAGCGGCTAGAATCTTCGGTCGTTTGGCCCCCTCGGACGAGGCAAAAAGCGCCTCTTTGTCAGGGGCGCTGGCGTCCTACGATTCTGAGCGAGCCGCTTCCGCTTTTCTAAAGAAGATAGGTGGGGGATAACTGCCCGTAAAAGCCCGATTGGTGAGGAATTTCCATCAGTGGGAGATGAAAAAACTCTCTCCACTGATGGAAGTTTCACTTTATGAAAGGGAGGGTGTCAAAAAATGAACAACTTATGGATATTTGGTTTTGAAGCACTGTGGAGCCCAATCTTTTTTCTTTTTATATTAGCTGTCGTGATTAGTTATTTTTTAATTATTGGAAAGTATCGACATCGTTTTCCGGACGGAGAGGAAGTAAGTAAACGGAAAATCTTTTATTTTACAAGTGGTATGTTCCTATTATATTTGGTTAAAGGGGGCCCAATTGATTTACTTGGACATATTGTGTTTAGTGCTCATATGTTAGAAATGGCAATCATGTATATTGCTGTACCTCCATTATTATTACTGGGGTTACCAATCTGGTTGTTTGAGTATATAACATCATTTCGATTGATTCATATAATGTTACGCATATGGGCAAATCCTATTATCGCATTAATTGTTTTTAATGGGCTGTTTTCGATGTATCATTTACCAATTGTGTTTGATACGGTAAAGCAGAGTCAAATTGGACATTCGATTGTTCTTGCTGTACTGTTTTTTATGGCAATTATGTTGTGGTGGCCGATATTTAATCCGTTACCGCAATATCAAACATTAAGTGATATTAAAAAGATCGGTTATATGTTTGCTAATGGGATGCTATTAACACCGGCTTGTGCACTTATCATTTTTGCTAATGAGCCGTTGTTTGTGACATATACAGATCCAAATGCATGGATGAAGGTGATAGAGCTTTGCGTACCAGCTGGAACATTATCTAATTTAAATATTACAGGTCCTGATTTCTTACATTGGCTTCCTGTTTTAGAGGATCAGAAAACAGGAGGGATTGTAATGAAGATTATACAAGAAATTGTATATGGCACAGTCATTGGGTATGTTTTCTTCTCCTGGGCGCGTAAAGAACGGAAAAAAGATGCTGAACAGATACATGCATTACCACCGTATTTGCAATCTCAATCATCCCCGACTGATGGAAAACTTTCATCGAGATAATGTGAACTTTCTGACAGTAGGAGTTTTTGTCCCTAATTGATGAAAAGTTCTCATCGATTAGGTGCCCCGTTTATCTTCTCTCTCAATCTTGAGATGGTGGTCTTACTGCCCACGAATAGCGGGATAAATTACTAAACAAAAAGAAGGTGTACCATTGTGTACACCTTCTTTTTGTTCAACTTCCTTTTGAGAAGTACGATGTTCATAAAAGTAAAATAGGCTATGTTGGTGAATCTTGTAGAAAGTTTTCTTTATTCTATAATCGCTAAATTTTGTAACTCTTTTTCAATATTTTGAAGCAACTGTTCGCTTTTTTGAAGAACATTTTTGGGGAAACTTTCGTTCTCGCCATACTCCACGCCGTGTGGATAATAATGTTTACCAAGAAGCGGTTTTAATAACTTAATATGGGCATGTCGTCTGCCAATATCTCCTTCTATCGTAAAACCTTGTATACGTAAATAATATACATCTTTCAGCATTTCAAATTTATAGTCGTATGTAACTCGCTCGTAATCCCATTGCCCAGCTAGTACAAAGTGATGATTGTCCATTAGCTCTGAAAGAAGTGTGAAGTCAACAACTACGCCTTCAAGTTTCGTATTTGTAAATTGCATGAAATAGCCTCCTTATTATAAACGTAGAACCACTTAAATTTATAATAGTACGAATAGTAAGAAAACGCAATTCATATAGAGAGAAAAGGGAGAATGTCTGATTTTATAAAAGAAATATGATATAGTGAACATAGTGTGGTACACACAAAATGGAGAAAACAGTTTTGTTTGTGTATACCTCAATTTCATGGTTATTCAGGAGGTATATAATTTGAAAAAATTGTTTCGTATTATAGTAATTACTATTCTTATTTTAGCAATTGATCTATACGGGAAATTACTCGTTTCTCAATATATATTTCAATCTCCTCAGTTAAAAAAAGAGCATAAAATTGTGAAAACAAAAAAAGAAAAAGAGATTAAGGGAGTACCAGAAACAATTCCAGAGTTACTTGGTAGTGATTCTGAAATTTTATTAGCGAACTGGGGCGAACCAGCACGAATTGAGTCATCTGCATATGGTTATGAATGGTGGGTATATAATCAAGACTTATCGAAATATGTGCAGTTTGGGGTTAAAGAGCACAAAATTGTTACGATTTATGTTGGCGGAGAGAAAGTGAGTGTTTCACCATTTCATATTGGTGAAAAGTATGAAGATATTTATAAAAAAAATCCGTTTTCATATGAAATTTCACTCAAAATGGGGAAAAATAGCTATCAATTCGAATTATCTGATGTTGAACTAACAGAACAACCACTCGCTTCGATAGAAGAGGGATGGGCGCAATTATATTTTGATCATTTCACACATAAACTTGTCGGTGTTCGTTATATGGATGATGAAACGTTAATCAAACAAAGACCGTATCAACTTGTTTCTTCTGGAGAATTAACGAACCCACAGCCGTTATCACCAGAACAAATGAAACAAGTTGAACAAGGGAATGCACAACAAATTTTAGATTTGACAAATGTTATTCGAAGCCGTTATCATCTCCCGTTATTAGTATGGGACCAGCAAACGGCGGCAGTAGCATATGAACATAGTAAAGACATGAAAGATAACAACTATTTTTCTCATGATTCACCTTCGTTTGGTACATTAGGAGATCGTTTGCAAAAAGGAAATATATCATTTCAGTTAGCCGGGGAAAACATTGCGGCGCAGCATAGTGATGCAATAGCAGCGGTTCAAGGATGGTTAAATAGTGAGGGACATCGAAAGAATATACTAAACGAACAATTCACTGGTTTAGGAATTGGCGTGTATGATAAATTTTATACGCAAAATTTTATTCAGAAGTAGGGTGTATGGATTGCCTAAAAATAGGCGAACCATGCGCCCCTTTTTTTCTTACAATATAGTGAAAGATACATCTGATGGGGTGATTGTAATGACAACAGTGAAAGGAGATTTACATCCTTCTATTCAAAAATTCAAAGAGTTTGTACATCAGCATCCAAAGATGGTTCATGACGTTCGAAATGGAACGAAATCATGGCAACAGTTTTACGAAGAATGGTATTTACTTGGAGAAAAAGATGGTGTATGGAATCGCTATAAAGTAAATGGAGAGATAGTTCCTCCTTCTGTACAAGAAGAGAGCGGAGAAAAGTCAGGGGATTTTATGGGACATATGGTATCGTTTTTTAAAAAATTAGATGTGGAACAGGTGCAGCAACATTTAGCGAATATGACGACAGCTATTGGAAGTGTGCAGGAGGTTATTCAGCAGTTTCAAGGGAATCAGACAACAAAGCAACAGCGTAATTCCGAAAATAATCCGTTTTTCTTTCAAAAAGACTAGGAGGAGGAGTGATGAGAGCAGAACTCATCGAATTTGTAAAGTCGAATGAAGATTTACAGAAATATATTCGCGAGCAGCCGTATTGGTATCGGAAACTTTCTAGAAATCCAAGTGAAAAAGAAGCATTTGAATTAGCAGCCATGCAATATTTTAAAAAGACAATCCCAGATAAGGTAGCTAAGTTTCAAAATCAATTATCCGTTGCTTCTCTTATGATAGATATGTTTCAATATATGAAACAGCAAAACGTTAATTAATTGGGAGTAAAAATTGTGTCCGTCATGCGAAACTTTTGTTACAATAAAAATGGATTATAGAAAAAGGAGTTGCAGCATGACGGAAATTTGTTTAGTACGACATGGACAAACTGATTGGAATTTTCAAGAAATTATTCAAGGAAGAGAAGATATTCCTTTAAATGAAATTGGAAAAAAACAAGCAAGTCAAAGTGCCGCAGCGTTAAAAGCCGAATCATGGGATATCATCGTTAGTAGTCCGCTAGTAAGAGCACACGAAACAGCACAAGCTATTGCTAATGCGGTGAAAATGGATACAATTCATCTTGATGAACGTTTTATGGAACGAAATTTTGGTGTAGCATCAGGAAAGCCAGTTGCTGAAGTTAGACAGTCTATTGCAGATGGTAACGTGGAAGGAATGGAAACGGATCAAGAAATTGTTGAGCGGTGCTTTGCAGCATTAAAAGATGTTGCCCAAAAATATATGGGGAAACGTATTATTATTGTTGCACATTCCCACGCAATTAAAGCTATATTACATGCTATTTCTCCAGAAGAAATTACATTTCAAACACGATTACAAAATGCTTGTATCAGTTATGTGAGAGAAATAGAAGGAACATGGGAAGTTGTGAAGTACAATATTGCTGAACATATTTGTTTGTGATTTATATCTGAATAAAGTCATAGAGTTAGTAGTTCTGCTATAAATGTGATATGATTAATATTCGGAGGTGTCTCTAATGATTGTAGCGACGCTAGAGAGCGTAATGATTTTAGATAAGGCTGAACAATTTGCAAAGGCAGTTGTTCGTTCAGATATAGCAGAGCAGTACCGCAAGTGCTACCATACATTGCAGCAAGATCTGGAAGTACAAATGCTGATTCAACAATTTACAGCAATGAAAGAGCGTTATGAAGAAGTGCAGCGTTTTGGAAAATATCATCCTGAATATACAACTGTATCGAAACAAATGCGAGAGTTAAAACGAGCATTAGATTTGCATGAAAAAATTTCTGCTTTTAAAAAAGCAGAAAATGATTTGCAAAAGTTATTGGATGAGATTAGTGTAATTATGGGAGCCGAAATCTCACCTGCTGTTAAAGTTCCGACAGGCAATCCGTTTTTTGATGCAGGTGGTTGTGGAGGCGGTTGTGGCTCTGGAGGTAGTTGTGGGTGTAAAAAAACGGGGTAATCTGCCCCGTTTTTTAGAATATAAGAAATGGCTTCCGTTTTTTAAATATTTGAAAATCGATGATGAAATTTTCAGCGGTGGGGGCTTAATACCTGTTAATACGGGGTGAAATTCTGAAGCTTATTGTGAAATGCATGAATGATATTAAATAAAAGGAGAACATTATGTTTGGGCAACGACAAAGTATGATTGTCTATCTACATTCCTTAAAACATGCTAAAATTTTAAGGAAATATGGAAACATTCATTACATATCAAAACGGTTTAAATATGCTGTTGTGTATTGTGATATGGAGCAATTAGAACATATGATGCGAAAATTAAATAAGCTTCCGTTTGTAAAGAAAATCGAGCCATCTTATCGGCCGTTTTTAAAAACGGAGTTCGAAAATTCCAGACCAGATCGCGCAAAAGAATATGATTATAATAAGCTGGATTAAAACCCCACCAAAATTTTGGTGGGGCTTTTTGTATTCTTCATCTTATTGCATCGGTGGAATAAAATGATTCATGCGTAAAATACCGATGAGATGATTAAAGTATAGTTCATTTTCTGGAAATACAGTAGATGGTTTTACAGTAAAAGAAACTATTTTTTTTCCGATTTGTTCGGCGGTTTCTTCAAATAAAGTAATTCGTTTGCTTTTTTTATCTGTTAATACAGGGATCCCTTCTCGACATATGTATAAAGGTTGGAAATCGCCTACTGTCGTGGGGTGAAGAACAACGACGAGAGAGCATACAGCTTTGTCGTTTTTCGAAGTATTAAATTGTAGCATATGCGATACTCGATGTTTGTTTGCTTTTGCAATTTCGAGTAATTCGTATAAATCGGAGTATCCTTCTCCTAGTTCAATAAAACGTTGAATCATGTCTTTTCCTCCTCTTTCTTTTACTGTATCATTTCATTTTCAAAATGAAAAGGAGACAAAGAAAAAACCCTGCCGAAGCAGGGCCCTTCTTATACTAGCATGACTAGCAAGAAGGCAAAGGGAGAGGAGAAACCGGAGGAAGAACTTATGGGGAAACGTAAGTCTTCTCCGCGGTTGGCAACAACATCGAAGGTGATGTTGTTATATTTATTTATCTCCAAACTGTATAAAGATATACATTGTAAAATTAAATTTTCTCTTTTCCTTTTTATTTTTCTTTCGTATGTTTTATGATAGGATAAAAAAGGTGAATATACATAAAGTGAAAATTTCGTTCGTGGAAGTCTCCCTGCCCGCAAATAGTGGGAGGAAGATTAATCTATACGGACATCTGTTAGAAAGAGATAAAGGTAGTGACAAATTATGAGAGTAGTTTCGGGAAAGTGTAAAGGTCATCCTTTAAAAGCTGTACCAGGTAATACAACGCGGCCGACAACAGATAAGGTGAAAGAGGCTATTTTTAATATTATCGGTCCTTATTTTGATGGTGGTTTAGCTCTTGATTTGTTTGGCGGGAGCGGTGGGCTTGGTATTGAGGCTCTTAGTAGAGGGATAGATAAAGCTATTTTTGTTGATCGTGATGGAAAAGCGATAAAGGTGATCCATCAAAATTTAGAAAGTTGCAGGTTAGAAGCGCAAGCTGAAGTATATAGAAATGATGCAGAACGTGCTGTAAAGGCGCTCACGAAACGTGAGTTATCGTTCGATCTTGTGCTATTAGATCCGCCGTATAAAGATCAAAAGATTGTTTCTTTAATAAGTATAATGGATCAGCATGATCTATTGAAAGAAGATGGAATCGTTATGACTGAACATGGGGTAGATGTAGACCTACCTGAAACGATTGGTAGACTTGTGAAGGTAAGAGCTGAAAACTACGGTATTACAGCGATTTCAATTTATAAGTATGAAGGTGAGGGGACCGAATGGCAAGCATAGCAATTTCTTCGGGAAGTTTTGATCCGATTACGCTTGGACATTTAGATATTATTAAAAGGGGTGCAAAAGTTTTTGATGAAGTATATGTTGTTGTTTTAAATAATTCGTCAAAAAAACCGCTTTTTACGGTAGAAGAGCGTTTAGAATTAATTCGCGAGGCGACAAAAGACATTCCGAATGTAAAGGTTGATTCGCATAGTGGATTATTAGTAGAATATGCGAGGATGCGCAATGCGAATGCGATTTTACGTGGTTTACGTGCGGTATCTGACTTTGAATATGAAATGCAAATTACGTCCATGAATCGTAAATTGGAAGAGAATGTAGAAACATTTTTTATTATGACGAATAATCAATATTCCTTTTTAAGTTCAAGTATTGTAAAAGAGGTAGCTCGTTATGGTGGCAATGTTTCTGGACTTGTTCCGCCAATTGTAGAACGTGCTTTAAAAGAGAAATTTCAAACCCCGTTATGATGAACGGGGTTTTTTGTTATGAATGAGCTGGAAAAAGAGTAATAAAACGTATAAATATAAACAAAATAGTGTAAAGGCCGGGCCAAACATAACAAGGGAATCCCAAGCTTTTGCAAAGATGGTAGATTGCTTAGATAAAAAGACTGGAATATCGTATTCAGTAGGTGAAAAAGAGTGTAATCTTTCATAAAGTGGTCCCCAAAATATGTATGTATAGATTGGAGCAAGGAAGCTTTGTATAATACGTGCAATAAAGTATGGTTTAAAACGGATATCTGTATCCGCTAAAATACTGGCAACTTGAGCTTGAATAGAAAGACCGCTAAAAGCTAAGACGAAACTTGTCATCATGGTTTGTTGTAAAATAGAAGTGTGTTCTGTTTGACTAATCATTTGACTCCCAAGTGTCATTTCCAACAGACCTGACAAAATAGGGAAACTAAAATAAGGCGAAAGTTGAAATGCAACCAATATTTGTTTCATAATAAAAGCAAGAAAGGTTGTAATGTGAAAAACGGTTAACATTTTATTTAAAACAGAGAATAAAATAATAAACCCGCCAATCATAAGTAATGTTTGGACAGAAGAAGTAATCGCATCACCGATTAATTTGCCAATGGGACGTTTTTCTTGTAATCGAGTTTTATGAAGAACGGAAAAAGCATGTCGCAATGGAATTGGTGGTGTATGTTTTTTTGCTTCTTGTTGCTTGCGATTATCTTGGTAAAAGCGCATGAGTAGTCCAACTGTGAAATTACTAACATAATGGGAGGCTGCTAAAATAATTCCTAGTTTTGGGTTATCGAAAAATCCAATTGCTACAGCACCAAAAATAAATAATGGATTAGAAGAGTTTGTGAAAGAAACTAGACGTTCTGCTTCAATTTGTGTAAGTTGGTTTTCTTGGCGTAGCCGAGCGCTTAATTTTGCGCCTGCAGGAAAACCTGAGGCCATACCCATTGCCCAGACAAAGCCTCCGATGCCAGGGACACGAAAGAGTGGACGCATCAAAGGTTCTAATAACACACCGATAAATTTTACAATTCCCAGCCCGATTAGAAGTTCTGCGATAATAAAAAAAGGTAGCAATGAAGGAAATACAACTTCCCACCATATATTTAAGCCTCGAATAGATGATTGGAGTGCTGCTTGGGGATGGAGTACGAGGGAAATTGTAATAAAAGAAACCGATATGGTGAGAAAGCCTGTTTTCCATTTTTCGTACATTTTATATCCCCCTTTGTCCCAAATGTTCATTTCAGTATACGAGGATACATAGTGAAATTAGACCATAAGTATAAAAAGAGAGTGAAAAATTTTTGAGGGTGAAGAAGATGAAAGAACCGAAAATTGGGTTAGCGCTTGGGTCAGGTGGTGCGAAAGGATTTGCACATGTTGGTGTTATTAAAGTGCTGCGAGAAGCTGGTGTACCTATTCATATGATTGCGGGAAGCAGTATGGGGGCACTAATAGGTACGTTTTATGCAGCAGGATGTAATGTAGACCGTTTGTATCGTTTAGCAACAGTATTTAAGCGGAAGTACTATTTGGACTTTACTGTACCCAAAATGGGATTTATTACTGGAAAACGTGTAAAAGATATGATTAAAATGTTTACATATAATAAAAAATTAGAAGAGCTAGATATTCCAACAGCGGTTGTAGCAACTGATATTCTAAATGGTGAAAAGGTTGTCTTTACAAAAGGTTCTATTGCAGATGCTGTTAGGGCAAGTATTTCTGTGCCCGGCATATTTGTTCCAGAGAAAATAAATGGAAGACTGCTCGTGGATGGAGGAGTAATTGATCGTATTCCAGTATCCGTAGTAAGAACGTTAGGGGCTGATATTGTGATTGCTGTGGATGTATCCCCTATTAAGGTCAATGGAGAAGTTACATCCATTTATGATGTCATTATGCAAAGTATCGAAATTATGCAACATGAGCTTGTAGTTAATAGACAAATTGCATCAGATCTTATGATGCATCCAGCTGTAGAACAATTTAGTTCGCGAGCCTTTACGAATATAGAAGATATTATTCGTGTCGGTGAAGAAGAAGCAAAGCAACACATTCAAACAATTTACACATTGATTGAGCAGTGGAAGGAGAAAAAAGATGTTTAAAAAGTTTCGGTATTTATATGCACTACTAATTGGAGTAATCATTGCAATGTTAATCGTGTTTGTCCCTTTGCCATACTATATTACAAAGCCAGGCCTGGCTGAGAAATTAGAGCCGTATGTAAAAGTTGAAGGAGGGAATAAAGAGAAAGGGGATTTTATGCTCGTTACAGTTTCGATGGGGCGAGCGAATGTTGTGAATTATCTTTCTGCTAAATTTAACAAATATGAAGAAATTTTTAAGAAGGAAGAAATTTTAAGAAAAGGTGAAAGTGATGAAGAGTATCAATTTCGCCAAGTATATGCAATGAAAGAGTCACAAGATGCGGCTATTTATAATGCATATAAACGAGCAAATGCCTCTGTTACGTTTGAAAATCAAGCTGTGCTTGTTGTTGGTGTTGCAGATGATATGCCAGCTGCTGAAAAATTAAAGCTTGGGGATCGTATTCTTGCTGTTGATGGTCAATCATTGCAAACGGCAGAGCAGTTTATTGCCTATATGAAAACAAAAAAACAAAATGATGAAGTAAGCGTTAAATATGTCCGTGAAAATAAAGAAAAGGAAGACAAACTTGTATTGAAGCCAATTCCAGAAGATAAAAGCCGCGCTGGTATTGGGGTTTCTATTATTACAGATAAGAAGCTTACAGTAAATCCTAATGTGAAAATTGATGCACATAAGATTGGGGGACCTTCTGCTGGTCTTATGTTTACATTAGAAATTTATAATCAGCTTGTGAAAGAAGATATAACGAAAGGTCACGAAATAGCTGGAACTGGAACGATAAATGAAAAAGGAGAAGTCGGGCCGATTGGGGGTATTTCTCAAAAAGTAGTTGCAGCTCATAATGCTGGTGCAGAAGTATTCTTTGCTCCAAATGAAAATGGAAAGGAGCATTCGAATTATAAAGAGGCATTGAAAACAGCTAAAGATATAAACACCAAAATGAAGATTATACCTGTAGATACGTTAGATGATGCCTTAGCGTATTTGGATAAAATGTCAGAAAAAAAGTAAATCCTCTCGTTTAAGAGAGGATTTTTTTTATAAAAATATATTTTGGATTTCATCATATCGAAAAGGATGCTGCGTTATATCTCGCTTTATCATTTCACTGCAAAGAGATCCCTGTAAAATAGAGAAATAAGCAGCGCTTGCTTTTCGGTCTATATCTAGAAGAGGATGTTGGAACGTTTTTGCATGAGAAAGCAATGGAAGTGTTATTTGCTTTTTTATTGTTGATATATACGCTTGTCCTTTTTGAGACATGCCGAGTAATCGAATATATTGTGCGTGTTGTTCAACATGCGCCTTGTACATCTCTTCTTTTGTAGTGTTCGTTAAAATGTGTGTGCAAATGCGCTGTAGTCGTGTCCACGTATAACGTTTTGTCTTTAATACTTCCATAAATTTTGTGAATGAAGTTGCTTCTTGGATAGAAGATAAAATTCGATGTTCCAACCCTTCTTCCACTTCATATATATTTTGTAATTGCGATGGTGACATTGTTAGGAGTTTATATTTTAGTAAGTGAAAATATAGCTCCCAATTATGTAATAGGTGATAGGAATGTTTATATTGCTCTAAAAGTAGTTTTGTTATTTTTGGAACAAAGGGAATAATTGCTGGAAAAGTTTCTGGATCATCAAATAATTGTTTGCGAATGCTCGTTGCACTGGCAATTCGTTCATCTTGAAATGTTTCGTCATGATAGTGCGAAGCGAAACGCGTAATTGTACTTGCTTTCATTAAACTTTTTTGTTTGATAATTGCTTCAATGTAATGCATTCCTAAAATATTATTAGGCTCTGAAATGTCGATAGTATCTATGTTTTTTTGTAAGGATGAAAATGCCTCAGAAGTTGCTTTCGCATAACTCATTCCTGTTTTTAAGTATTGTTGTACGAGGGAATGGATTGCGTCTTGCTCAGCTTGACGCAAAGTAACTGTATTGTAAAAATGTTCGATATTACCACTTTCACTCCCAAAGCAAACCTCAGAGACACGAAGAGCATCTAATATTGAAATGGCACCGTCTGCAAATGTTTCAGCTTTTTGCGTTGCGAAAGCATATGGAAGTTCGACGACAATGTCTACATCATTTGATAAGGCCATTTGTGTTCGTGCCCATTTTGAAACGAGAGCCGGTTCTCCGCGCTGTAAGAAGGGTCCACTCATAACAGCAATGATGATATCCGCATTTGTTAACTTTTTGGTTTGTTGCACATGATAAGCATGACCATTGTGAAATGGATTATATTCAACAACAATGCCGCTAGCTTTTATAATAAACTCTCCTTTCAGTGTAGCATCTTTTTCAAAAACATGATAATCTATATATTATTTCCTATAATGACTTCATTATAGTGTAAAGAAAAAATATTGACAAATATACAATGGCTAGCTATAATTTTGTTTGTTGCCTTGAGGTGATATGATATGAAATGGTCCATCCATCAATTGAACAAATATCGACATAAAGGACTAACGTTAGATGAGATGGTAGATGTAAGTGAGCTGAAAAATGTTGAGAAGGATGTTCGAGACGTCACTCCTGTTCATGTGACAGGTAGAGTTGATTTTGGCTCTAACAAATTTACGTTCCATCTACATATAACAGGAAGCATGGTATTACCATGTTCTAGAACTTTAGTAGATGTAACATTACCATTTGACATTGAAACAACTGAGGTGTTCTTAGTTTCGAAAGAAGATTTTGAAACTGAAGCAGATTTTCATTACTTAGAAGGAGAAGTACTTGACTTACTCCCTATAATTAAGGAAAATATACTATTGGAGATTCCAATGCAAATTTTCAGTGAGGATGTTTCAGAAGGAACACCGATGCAAGGTCGAGACTGGCAAGTGATTTCGGAAAAAAGCGAAGAAAAGCCTGTTGATCCAAGATTAGCAGGACTTGCGAAGTTTTTTGACAAATAATCAGCAGACCAGTTCGGACTTTCGTATGAAAATAACTCTCTCTTTTAAGGAGGTGGGAAGAATGGCAGTACCTTTTAGAAGAACTTCTAAAACAGTAAAAAGAAAGCGTCGCACGCATTTCAAATTATCAGTACCTGGTATGGTAGAGTGCCCAAGCTGTGGTGAAGCAAAATTAGCTCACCGTGTATGTAAAGCATGCGGTACTTACAAAGGTAAAGAAGTAATCAGCAAGTAATTGAAAAAATAAACGCAGGAGGGAAACCTCCTGCGTTTATTTTTTCGCTTTTCTTTACATGTTATTCTTCTATCTTTTCTAGTAACTGCATATGTTTAATAAAAAATGCATAAGGAGGACTAGAGAGATGGCAACAACAAGACAAGATGCATGGACTGATGACGAAGATTTACTTCTGGCAGAAGTAGTGCTCCGGCATATTCGCGAAGGAGGAACGCAGCTTTCTGCCTTCAAAGAAGTAGGGAGACATTTATCGCGGACACCTGCTGCTTGTGGATTTCGTTGGAATTCTTATGTGCGTAAACAATATAAAGAACGCATTGAAGAAGCGAAGCAAATACGAAAAGCTGAAAATTATGAAGTGCAAGAACAAAAGAAGGAGAAAGTGAGCTCTTTTTCAATAACGTTAGAAGATGTAATTGTCTTTTTACAAAGCTATAAAAAAGAAGAAGAAAAAATGGAGTTATATAAAAAAATTGAGGCATTGCAAAAGGAAAAAGAAGGGCTTTTGCAGCAATTGTCTTTGTATGAAGAAGAATACCGTACTTTATTCGATTATATTGACCGAAAAAGAAACTCAATGGTATTAGAGCCTTCTGAAAGAGAGAGAGAACGAGAAAAAGGAATACTTGAAAAAACATCAAAATAAAAACAGCTGTCACGCAGCTGTTTTTATTTTTAAGCAGATTCACTTTTTGTAACCGCATTCAAATTTGCGTTTGGATACCAAATGTAGAAATCACCATCGTCAATGGTTACTTTTTCGAAGTGTAATTTCTCCCAAAAATCAGCAGAATGGACACGGGCAATCGTTTTGATAGGAAGATGCAATTGTATTGCATAATTGACAAGCATCTTACCGAATCCTTGTTTTTGGAATGTTGGTAACACTTCAAGTTTAAAAAGTTCTACATAAGGGCCGGAAAACAAGTTGATACTGGACTGTTGTTTCGTATACAAGCTCATACGTGCGACAAGAGAACCGCCGTAAAAAACTCCATAAAAAGGGGATTCGCTATCGTTTTCGATGATATTTGCTTGTAAATCCTCCAGCATAGATAATTCTTCAGCACCGCATCCTTTGAATTTTTTAAACTCTTCTAACGTTTTATAATTGATGAGCAAGCGCTCAACTTTCGGAAAATGCATAGAACCACATCCTTTTCTTGTTGTAAAATAAAGAAAAGTATAAATATTTACAATAATATTATAACGCATTTTTAAATTTTTATGAAGAAAAGAGATCATTCTTTCGATATTTTTTTTAGAAGTTTGCTAAACTAATTTTATAAACTATAAAGTAAGGCTTTCCTTAGTAGAAATTCTTTTTTATTAGTGGGAAGTTTTTAACAATTATTTTTTGTAGAAAGTTATTCGTAATGTATGTTTTAAATTTTGATGTATAGCGTGATAAAAATGGGGGGCTTTTTAAAGATGGAGATTGGAATTGTTGGGCCAGGCGCAATTGGACTTCTGTTTGCGTTTTATTTACAAAAAAATGAGCAGGATGTCACACTGTATACACGAACGGTAGAGCAATCTGAGCGCTTGGAAAAGTGTGGGATTACATGTATACAAAATGGTATGAGGGAAACTGTATTTCCTCGTGTTAGCCCTTTAGAGAATATAAACAATGAAAGACATGATTATACATTTGTCGCTGTAAAGCAATATCATTTAGAAGAGATATTACCATATTTGCAAGCAGAAAAACGACTAGTTTTCTTACAAAATGGAATGGGACACCTTCATTTATTGCAACAAATTCAAGGTGCTAGCGTTGCGGTAGGAATTGTAGAGCACGGAGCGAAAAAGGAAAATGTGAGTATCGTTCATCATACTGGGGTAGGTAGTACGAAATTTGGATTCATACATGGAGAAAGGAAGCAATTTGAGCCTCTGTTCACTGCGTTTTCTTCGAGTTTATTCCCGGTAGCGGTTGAAAATGATTGGAAGCAAATAATGATAAATAAGCTTGTCGTTAATGCGTGTATTAACCCATTAACTGCGCTTCTGGATGTACAAAATGGAGAGTTATTGACAAATCCTTCGTTTCACAAAGTGATGAAGCAAGTGTTTTCAGAAGTAATGGGAATTGTCGGCGACTTACAATGTAAAGAGTGTTGGGATCGTGTATGCACAGTATGCGAAAATACAGCTCACAACACTTCCTCTATGTTAACGGATGTACGCAATAATAGAAAAACAGAAATTGATGCAATTGTCGGTTATTTAATTCAAGAAGCAGAGAAACAACAAAAATTAGTTCCGACACTGTCTTTTTTGTATCATTCTATAAAAGGATTAGAAAGATAAGAGATATTCTTTGCTTTTATAACGAACATTGACTACAATTTGGTTGGTGAGAGATCAGGAGATGAAAGGAAGAAGTATATGGAGATAAAAGAAATCTCTGTCCCGCTTCAAGGAGTTGTTGCGGACTATTTAAAACATGAAAAAGACACTCAAGAATGCTTTGATTATCCGATAACGGAAGAGAGTTTTGTAAGACGTATACAAGATTTGCGAAATAGACAGTATCCACGACAAGAATTAGTATCACATTTATTACAATATAATCAAGAATTAAATGCAGGAGAAAAAACGCTTCAAAATATTCATGCTTTGTTAGAAGAAGATACATACGTTGTTGTAGGGGGGCAACAAGCTGGATTGTTAACAGGTCCTCTTTATACAATTCATAAAATTATATCTATTTTACAACTTGCAAAGGAAAAAGAGGCTTCGCTTGGAGTGCGAGTTGTTCCTGTTTTTTGGATTGCTGGGGAAGATCATGACATTGATGAAATTAACCATGCGTTCGTTACGAAAAACGGAAAAGTGAAAAAGACAATTTTTCATGAACGTCACCTAAATAAAACGAGTGCTTCTGAAACGGAGATTTCCATCGAAGATTGCAAACAATGGATCGAAGAAATATTTAAAACATATCCAGAAACAAAATATACAAAGGATGTAATCCGATTTGTAGAAGAATGTTTACAGCAATCACGCACATATGTTGATTTTTTTGCGCACTTGATTACAAAGCTATTTGCGCATTCAGGTTTAATTCTTGTAGATTCTCATCACCCTGTTCTTCGGAATATTGAAGTACCTTTTTTAAAAGAACTACTAGCCCGCTACAAAAATGTGCAAGTAGCACTTAATAATCAGCAACGTGCATTACATGAGTTAGGGTATAAATCGATTATTGAAACAAAACAGAATGTAGTTCATATTTTCATGGAAATGAACGGGGAGCGTCTTTTGTTAGAGGAAGAAGAGGGGCGCTTTATTTGTAAAGAGGGGATGTATTCGTTTTCGTATGAGGAGATTATCGAACGTATGGAGAATCATCCTGAACAATTTAGTAACAATGTTGTAACTAGACCACTTATGCAAGAGTATATTTTTCCAACGCTTGCATTTATTGGCGGTCCGGGAGAAATTGCGTACTGGAGTGAATTACAGCAAGTATTTCATGCGCTGGATTTTCAAATGCCACCTGTCGTTCCTCGTTTGACGATTAGTTATTTAGCTCGTGATATTGAAACTGATTTACGGGATTTACAGATTCAAGAGAGCGAAGTGTTCCGTAAAGGTATTGCTGCATTACGAGAAAAGTGGTTATCTATGCAAGTTGAGGAGTCGATAGATAGTCAATTTATGAATGCATCGGAGCAAATTGGAGCAATCCATACATCTTTACAGCAATTTGTTCAAAAAGTGAGTCCAGGCCTTCGAGATTTTGCGAAGAAAAATGAGCTGAAAATTATACAACAACTTGAATTGTTAGAGAGGGCACTTCAAGCTGATCTAGAGAGAAAGCATGAAGTACAGCTTAATAAATTTAGAAGAATTGAACACTCAATACAGCCATTAGGTGCGCCGCAAGAACGGATATGGAATATTTGTTATTATTTAAACGACTATGGGCTTGATTTTGTAGAGCGAGTTATGAAACAGCCTTTTCGTTGGAATGGAAAACATCATATTATTAAATTATAAAATCTTGCTCCCAAGAGCAGGATTTTATTTTATTTTGTGGAATTACCTGTAAAATAAATTTATTTATTGACTTTGTGAAACGTAAAGTATATGGCTTAAAAGTACTCTGTTTCTGAAGAACAGCACTTTTTTGACAAAATGAAACAAAAAGAAGCGGATTATTATCTTTTTTCGACATGTTTTTATGAAATTTCCCGAAAAAGATGATAAAATTTAGTATATAATAAGATAAAACTATTATTTAGTAAGGAGCTGAATTCTTACTAATTACAAACCTCACCAATCGAACTCTTATGGGAATTTAATTCAATTCTTTATCGTTTTTGGAATTGACTTTTAAAGAGGAATAAACCGATGATTCAAGAGGATTATTTTGCAAAAAGTAGGTGCAACAATGTTTAAACATGTAACAGTGCTTTTAAAAGAAACAGTAGACGGTTTAGAAATTAAACCAAACGGTACGTATGTAGATTGTACGTTAGGAGGTGGAGGACATAGTGCTTATTTACTATCTCAACTTTCTGAAGAAGGAAAACTAATTGCATTTGATCAAGATGAGGTTGCAATTCAAAATGCAAAAGAAAGATTCTCTTCTTATAACGGTCAATTTATAGCTGTAAAAAGTAACTTTCGCTATTTAAAGGAAAAATTATTTGAATTAGGAATAACGGAAGTAGACGGTATTTTATTTGATTTAGGTGTTTCTTCCCCACAATTAGATACGCCAGAACGTGGATTTAGTTATCACCACGATGCTCCGCTAGATATGCGCATGGATCAAGATGCCCCGCTAACAGCATATGACGTTGTAAATAGTTGGTCATATGAACAACTTGTAAGAATCTTTTTTCAATATGGTGAAGAAAAGTTTTCAAAGCAAATTGCAAGGAAAATTGAAGCATACCGCGAAAAACAACCAATTAAAACAACCGGAGAACTAGTGGAGTTAATTAAAGAAGGGATTCCAGCTCCTGCAAGGCGGACTGGAGGACATCCTGCGAAGCGAGTATTTCAGGCAATTCGTATTGCAGTTAATGATGAATTGAAAGTATTTGAAGAAGCGTTGGAAGCGGCAATTGACGTGACGAAAACAGGTGGTCGAATTAGTGTGATTACATTCCACTCATTAGAAGATCGGATTTGTAAAACGACATTTAAAAGATACAGTACAACACCACAGCTTCCACCAGGGTTGCCAATTATTCCTGATGAATACAAGCCGAAGTTAAAACTGATTACAAGAAAGCCAATTTTACCTTCTGATGAAGAGTTAGAAGAAAATAATCGAGCACGTTCTTCGAAGCTGCGAATTGCTGAAAAATTATAAAAAGGAGAGAGAGGTATGACAAATTTAGCTGTTAAGTACAAAAAGCAACAAGTAGAAGTACAATCTCAAGCTCCGCAGCAAGTAGTACAGCCAGCTGTAAAAACAAAAATTACAAGACTTGAAAAATTATTATATGTTGCATTTATTGGTTTTTTACTATATGCATGCGTAGCATTTATTGGTAATAAAGCGGCGTTATATGAAGCTGATGCTAAAGTAACAGAAATGGAAAGCGATCTCATAAAACAACAAAAAGAAAATAAGGAATTACAAGCGGAAACTGAAAAGCTAACACGATATGATCGCATTGCAGAAATTGCAAAAAAACATGGACTTGAAATTAATGCGAATCATGTAAAAGGCTTAAATTAATACAATAGGTGTGAAGAGAAGATGAATATACGTAAATTTCATACCAACAAAGGAGCAGGATTCTTCATAAAGGTGTTTCTCCTGCTCTTTTTTCTGTTGTTAGCACGCTTTCTATATATTCAAGCAACGAAAACAGTGCATGGGGTAGACTTAAAGCCACTTGCACAGCAAAAGCACAATAAAGAGGGTGTCCTTGAAGCAAATCGAGGAACGATTTACGATCAAAATGGTTACGTACTTGCCCAAGATGCAAACTCATATAAGATGGTTGCTGCACTTAAAGGGCAAAAGTATGTGAAAGACAAAGAAGATGCGGCAGAGAAAATATCGAAAGTACTTGAGGTTGATAAAAAAGAAATTTTACAGTATTTAAATAAAGATGCTGCACAAGTAGAGTTCGGATCAATTGGAAAAAACTTAACGAAAGAAAAGAAAGATCAAATTGAGAATCTGAAGATAGATGGAATATCTTTTGTTACAGAAAAAGCAAGAATATATCCGAATGGAGATTTTGCTTCTTACATACTTGGATTTGCAAAACCGAATGATCAAGGAATTGCAGAAGGAAAATATGGACTTGAACAAAGCTTAGATAAATATTTACGAGCTTCTAACGGAAGCGTGAAGTATACAGGAGATACGAAAGGTATCGCGTTAGAAGGTGGAAAACAGTCTGTGAAGCCTCCTAAAAACGGAGAAAATGTATATTTAACAATCGATCAACGGATTCAAGGTTTTCTAGAAGATGCGATGGAAGAGGCAGAAAAACATTATGATCCGTCTATGTTAATTGGAGTCGTAGCAGACCCGAAAACAGGAAAGATTTTAGCGATGTCTAGCAGACCAAGTTTTGATCCGAATAAACGAGATATTCAATACTTTTTAAATGATCCGATTGCTAATGCTTATGAACCAGGTTCAACGATGAAAATCTTCACGTTAGCAGCTGCCATTAATGAGGGTGTATACAAAGGACAAGATTACTATCAATCTGGTAGATACAAAGTAGGGAATGAGGAAATTAAAGACCATAATGGCGGTGCAGGATGGGGTTCTATTACGTTTGATGAAGGAGTTGAGCGCTCATCGAACGTTGCTTTTGCTATTTTAGGAAATGAAAAACTAGGACCTGATCGTTTCCGTCAATATATTCATAAGTTTGGTCTAGACGAAAAAACAGGTATTGATTTAGCTGGAGAAGGCGAAAATACAATTTTATTTGATAAAAAAATCCAACAAGTAACAACAGCATTTGGACAAGGTTCTACTGTAACTCCGATTCAGCTTGTACAAGCAGCTACTGCAATTGCTAACGATGGGAAAATGATGAAACCCTATGTGATTGATCAGGTTGTAGATCCGATGGATGATAAAGTCGTCTTGAAACACCGTCCGGAGGAAGTAGGAAAACCGGTTACAAAAGAGACTGCAACGCAAGTAAGGCAACTGTTAGAACGAGTTGTAACATCGCCGAAAGGGACTGGAACGATGTATAAACTTGATGGCTATTCCGTTGGTGGTAAAACAGGAACAGCACAAATTCCAGATGGAAAAGGCGGTTATATGACAGGGAAAAATAATTATATTTTCTCCTTCCTTGGTATGGCACCAATGGATGACCCGCAGCTTGTCGTATATTTAGCAATTAAACAGCCTAAATTGAAAGACACTGAAAATGGTGCACAACCGTTATCAGAAATGTTTAAATCTGTAACGAAAAATAGTTTGGAGTATTTAAAAATTAAGCCGAACGAAATAAAAGATGTGAAAAAGCAAGTAAACCAGCAGCAAGCTACTATTCCAAATGTAACAGGTAAAACAATGGAAGAAGCAAAGGGAATATTGGAAAAGGCGAAGTTCCGACCTGTTGTTTTAGGAGAGGGGAAAATCGGACAACAAGTGCCAAAAGCGAACGAAAAAACGTTAACGGGTGATCGTGTATTCTTAGTAGGAAATCAACCGAAAATGCCGAATATTAACGGTTGGGCACTTCGTGATGTGATGAATTTAGCGAAAATATTAAATCTTGATTTGAAGCTATCTGGTACAGGCTATGTAACAGAGCAAAGTGTCGTTGAAGGCACCCCTTTACAAGAAAGAACACAGGTAGAAGTAAAACTTGAACCGCCTCTTGAACCGCAGCAAGAAGCAGAGCAGGAACCAAATAAGAAGGAAAAGAAAGAGGGCACGTAAAATAGGAGAAGTATACGTGTTCTAATGAAACAAGTACAAGCATATATTGGAACAAGCTAGGCGTAAAGGAGGCTTGTTCCAATATGCGTGTATCAAATGTAACAGTAAGAAAAAGACTTATTTTTGTGCTGATTTTTGGTATACTTATTTTTACAATTATTGATATTCGTCTTGGATATGTGCAGTTTTTTCTCGGTAATATGTTAACAGATCGTGCGAAAGATTCATGGAGTCGTAATATTACATTTGAACCTGAACGGGGGAAAATTGTAGATCGCAATGGTGTGGAACTTGCAACAAATAAAAGTGCACCAACTGTCTTTGTGGTACCAAGGCAAATTGAAAAACCAGCAGAGACTGCAGAGAAATTAGCTGCAGTTTTAGGTGTGTCGAAAGAAGAGGTTTATCAACGCCTTACGAAAAAAGAGTCTATAGTCAGATTAGACAAAGGCGGACGGAAAATTTCTCATGATAAGGCGAAAGAAGTTAGAGCTTTAAGTTTAAAAGGTGTATATATTGCTGAAGATTCAATTCGATACTATCCGTTTGGTAAGTATTTATCACATGTTCTTGGGTTTGCTGGGAGTGATAATCAAGGGCTTATGGGACTGGAGTCATTTTATGACAAAGAATTAAATGGTGACAAAGGATATGTCCGTTTTTTTGCTGACGCGAAAGGACAACGCATGCCGAATATTGGTGATGATTATAAAGAACCTGGTGACGGCTTGAATTTAAAGTTAACAATCGATTCGCGTATTCAGACAATTATGGAGAGAGAATTAAATATTGCAGAGTCTACGTATCATCCAGATGGAATCATCGCGATTGCTATGAATCCAAACAACGGTGAAATTTTAGGTATGTCCAGCCGTCCGAGTTTTGATCCGGCAGATTTCAGGAGTGTTTCACCAGAAGTGTTTAATCGAAATCTTCCAGTCTGGAGTACATATGAACCAGGGTCCACATTTAAAATTATTACACTTGCCGCTGCTTTAAATGAAAAATTAGTAGACTTGGAGAAAGATACGTTTTATGATGATGGAGCGGCAGAAGTTGGCGGCGCAAGATTGCGTTGCTGGAAAGCGGGGGGGCATGGCAGCCAAACGTTTTTAGAGGTTGTTCAAAACTCTTGTAATCCAGGTTTTATAGAACTTGGAGACCGATTAGGAAAAGAAAAGCTGTTTCAATATATCCGTGATTTTGGATTTGGACAAAAAACAGGTATTGATTTACAAGGAGAAGGTAAAGGGATTTTATTTGATTTAAAAAAAGTAGGACCTGTTGAACAAGCGACTACAGCGTTTGGTCAAGGAGTCTCTGTTACCCCGATTCAACAAGTAGCAGCAGTAGCGGCTGCTGTAAATGGAGGCACGTTATATCAGCCTTATATTGCGAAAGAATTCTTGGACCCAACTACGAACAAAGTAATTAGTAAAAAAACGCCTGTTGCAAAGAAAGAAGTTATTTCCAAGGAAACGTCTGAAAAGGTACGTTATGCACTTGAGAATGTTGTTGCGAAAGGCTCAGGTAATAAAGCATATATTGATGGATATCGTGTTGGAGGGAAAACTGGTACAGCACAAAAGGTTAAAGATGGAAAGTATTTGGATAACAACTATATCGTATCATTTATTGGGTTTGCACCAGCGGATGATCCGCAAATTGTTGTATATGTTGCTGTAGATAATCCGAAGGGAATTACACAATTTGGCGGAGTTGTTGCTGCGCCAATCGTTGGGAATATTCTTCGTGATGTCTTACCGGTTATGGGAGTAGAGCCTAGAAAAGAGCAAATTGAAAAGAAATTAACTTGGGATGAGACGCCTTTAGTAGAGGTCCCTAATATAGTAGGAATGGATCGAAAGGAATTACAAAGTCAACTTGTTGACCTACAAATTGATGCCAGTGGTGATGGAAGCAAAGTGGTTGAACAATCTCCAAAACCAGGTACGAAAGTAAAAGCAGGATCCAAGGTTCGAATATATTTTAATAAGTAAGTATGAAGGCATGTGTGTACGATATAATAACATTCAACTAACTATATAAATACAAATTGAAAGACTAACATAAAAAAACTTTTCCTTTTAGGGGGGACGAGAGCATCTGGCCGTGCATAGAAGCGGTCAGGACCTTTTCCTGCCACATGCGAGGTTTAAAACAAAAGGAGAAAGCAAGTGGCGGTCATGTTGTGCTTTGTATAGCAGTGACTTATATGTTGAAAAATCAAAATGGATTTATATGTTAAGTGGTGAGACATTTGATCCACGCTGTCTGTTGATGAAATATATGACACTCTTATATATGGAGTATTTTGAACATATCCATTTATAAGGGATAAATAAAAGAGTAGAGAGGATTTAAAGAAATGAAGTTGCATACACTCGTATCAATTTTGCATGATTTTCCAGTCATTCCAAAAGAAAATCCAGAAATTACATCTATTGAAGCAGATTCACGTAAAGTGACAACTGGAAGTTTATTTGTATGTATAAAAGGTTTTACGGTTGATAGTCATGAATTAGCTATGCAAGCAGCCGCGCAAGGTGCGGCTGCTATTGTTGCGGAAAGGCCTATTGATGTTGACGTTCCAGTTGTACTTGTTAAAGATACAGTCCGTTCTTTAGCAATGTTAGCTGATTATTTTTATGGACAGCCGACGCAAAAGTTACACTTAATTGGAATTACAGGTACAAATGGAAAGACAACAACATCGCATATAATGAATGAAATTATGCGCGCACATGGACATAAAACAGGGCTAATTGGAACAATTAATATGAAAATAGGTGATGAAACGTATGAGGTGAAAAACACAACACCTGATGCATTAACATTACAAAAGACATTCGCTAAAATGGTCGAACAAAATGTAAATAGCGCTGTTATGGAAGTATCTTCACATGCTTTGCATCTTGGAAGAGTGCATGGATGTGACTATGATGTAGCAGTGTTTACAAACTTAACACAAGATCATTTAGATTATCATAAAACGATGGAAGAGTATAAATATGCAAAAGGCTTGCTATTTGCTCAGCTTGGTAATAGTTATCATCATAATCGTGTAAAGTACGCTGTATTAAATAATGACGACGCTGCAGCGATAGACTATACGAAAAATACAGCAGCAACAGTGATTACGTATGGGATTGATACAAAAAGTGATATAATGGCGAAAAACATTGAGATGACAAGTGCAGGCACGGAGTTTACGCTTGTAACTCCAAGTGAAAGTATCGATATCACGATGAAATTAATTGGGAAGTTTAATGTATATAATGTATTAGCTGCAACAGCTGCATGTCTTGTTTCTGGTGTAGCGCTGCAAACTATTATTGATGTTGTGAAAGAATTAAAAGGTGTACCTGGCCGCTTTGAAGTTGTTGATAGAGGGCAAGATTTTACTGTCATTGTTGATTATGCGCATACACCAGATAGTTTAGAAAATGTATTGTTGACAACGAAACAATTTGCAAAAGGAAAAGTGTATTGCATTGTTGGTTGCGGCGGAGACCGAGATCGTACGAAACGACCAATTATGGCCAGTGTTGCATCGAAATACGCAACGCATGCGATCTATACATCAGATAATCCGCGCAGCGAACAGCCACAAGCAATTCTTGATGATATGATTGAAGGTATGAAAGGAAATAATTATGAAGTAATTGTTGATCGAAAAGAAGCGATATTTCATGCTGTATCAGAGGCAACAGCTGGAGACATTATTGTAATTGCGGGTAAAGGGCATGAGACATATCAAATTATTGGTGCAGAAGTACACCATTTTGACGATCGTGAAGTTGCTGGAGAGGCAATTGCACAACGTTTAAGCATGAAAGAATAACACCAAGAGAGGGGGACTGAATATGCTTGAACAAGGATTATTAATTACAGTTGGGGTGGCATTTTTAATTTCGGTTGCGTTGTCACCAATTTTCATTCCATTTTTACGTCGTTTAAAGTTTGGACAGAGCATTCGTGATGAAGGGCCAAAATCACATCAAAAGAAATCGGGAACACCGACTATGGGCGGAATTGTTATTTTTATTTCAATTATGATTACGTCTATTATTATGATGTTTAAGTTTCAAAAAGGCGCTGAAATGTACTTATTGCTTCTTGTTACATTTGGTTATGGGTTAATCGGATTTTTAGATGATTACATTAAAGTTGTAAAAAAAAGAAATCTTGGTTTAACATCAAAACAAAAATTAGTAGGACAATTTATTATTGCGGTAGCTTTCTTTATCATTGCAAAAGGACAGGGATTTGACACACATTTAATGATTCCAGGGACGGAAATTAAGTTTGACCTACATTGGGCGTACTTTATTCTCGTGCTCTTTATGTTGATAGGAGCTTCAAACGCAGTGAATTTAACAGATGGTCTAGATGGATTATTAGCAGGAACAGCTGCCATCGCATTTGGTGCGTATAGTATTATTGCGTTTGCTCAGGAACATTATACAATTGCTATTTTTTGTATGGCAGTTGTGGGAGCTGTATTAGGATTTTTAGTATTTAATGCTCATCCCGCGAAAGTATTTATGGGGGATACAGGATCTTTAGCCCTTGGCGGTGCTTTAGCCGCTGTTTCCATTTTAACGAAAACAGAATTATTATTAGTTATCATTGGTGGAATGTTTGTTATTGAGACACTCTCTGTTATTATTCAAGTTGTGTCGTTTAAAACGCGAGGAAAGCGTGTGTTTAAAATGAGTCCGCTTCATCACCACTATGAATTGTGTGGTTGGTCAGAATGGCGAGTGGTTGTAACATTCTGGTCAGTCGGACTTTTATTTGCAGTGTTAGGAATTTATATCGGGGTGTGGATGTAATTGAAAATGATAACTGACTATCAAAATAAAAATATTCTTGTATTAGGTATGGCAAAAAGCGGCTATGCTGCAGCTGTCTTATTAAAGAAACTTGGAGCAAATGTGATTGTAAATGATAGCAAGCCGCTAGCTGAAAATCCGTTAGCGACAGAATTGCAAAATCAAGGTATGGAAGTTGTATGTGGCGGTCATCCTTTAGAATTATTAGAAAAAAATATTTCTGTCGTTGTAAAAAATCCAGGGATTCCGTATTCAAATTCGTTACTTTTAGCAGCAAAAGAAAAAAATATTCCGATTGTAACAGAGGTAGAACTAGCGTATCGTATTTCGGAAGCTCCGTTTATTGGGATTACAGGATCGAACGGGAAAACAACGACAACAACATTAACATTTGATATGTTAAAAGAAGGAGAAAAACACCCTGTTATTGCTGGGAATATCGGCACGGTTGCATGTGAAGTTGCGCAAAATGTAACGAAACAAGAAGTGGTTGTAACAGAACTTTCTTCATTTCAATTAATGGGGATTGAAACATTTCAACCGAAGATTGCGGTGTTGTTAAACTTATTTGAAGCGCACTTAGATTATCATGGTACGAAGGAAGAATACGGTTTAGCAAAAGCGAATATCTTTAAAAATCAAACTGAAAATGACTATAGCATCATTAATGCTGACGATGAAGATGTAATGATGTTTTCTGAGCAAAGTAAAGGACAAAAGGTGTACTTTTCTACGACGAAAATAATTGAAGACGGTGCTTGTGTAAAAGACGGTGCTCTTTACTTCAAAGGTGAAAAAGTGATTGATGTTCAAGATATCGTATTGCCGGGGAAACATAATTTAGAAAATATACTAGCTGCTATGAGTATTGCAAAGCTTATGGGAGTTGCGAATGAAGCAATTATAGCAGTTTTAAAACGCTTTACAGGTGTAAAGCATCGTTTAGAATATGTAACGACGATTCAAAACCGTAAGTTTTATAATGATTCGAAAGCAACGAATATGCTGGCGACAGAAAAAGCATTATCTGCATTTACGAACCCAGTTATTTTATTAGCTGGTGGACTAGATCGTGGGAATGAATTTGACGATTTAATTCCATACTTTGAGCATGTGAAGGCCCTATTTACATTTGGACAAACTGCATCGAAACTTGTCAAAGCTGCAGAAAAGGCTGGAATGAAAGTTATTAAATGTGTCGATAATGTGGAACAAGCGGTACAAGAAGCATTTGCTCTGTCTGAAGAAGGAGATGTAATTCTCTTATCTCCTGCATGTGCAAGTTGGGATCAATTTAAAACATTTGAAGAAAGAGGAGACATGTTTATACAAGCTGTGCATAAGCTAGTATAAAGTGAAAGAATCATCAGTGGATTAGTTCTACTGATGATTCTTTTATAGGTAGGATAATGTGAAATTTCTATAAGTGAGAGGTTTCAGCATCCACCAATGGAAAGTTTACAGGCAGTTATTTCGCACATATCTTCTTTGATTTCGCGCAATTTTGAGGTGGGAATCATGCTGCTAGATGGTTGAATAAATGAGGCTTCGGTTGTGAAGAAAGTATGGTAAACGAAAAGCTGTATTCAAAGAGGTGATACTCATTGCCAACAAAGAAGACTCCTGACTTTATTCTTATTATTGTAACATTGTTACTTCTAACAGTAGGAATGGTGATGGTGTACAGCGCTAGTGCTGTATGGGCTTCGTATAAAATGGGAGATTCATTCTTTTTTGCAAAGCGTCAATTGTTATTTGCTGGGCTTGGTGTCGTTGCTATGTTTTTCATCATGAGAATTGATTATTGGGTGTGGCGTACATATTCCAAATTAATTTTACTTATCTGTTTTGTTCTCCTTATTTTAGTTTTGATTCCTGGCATTGGACTAGTGCGTGGCGGAGCTCGCAGTTGGATTGGGATAGGGGCATTTTCTATTCAGCCTTCTGAATTTATGAAGTTTGCGATGATTATTTTTTTAGCGAAATTTTTATCGGAAAAACATAAAATGATCACATCTTTTAAACGGGGATTACTTCCTTCACTTAGTTTTGTATTTGTAGCATTTGGTATGATTATGTTACAACCAGATTTGGGAACAGGAACTGTAATGGTGGGAACTTGTATCGTTATGATTTTTGTTTCGGGAGCACGGATTTTTCATTTTGCCATGTTAGGACTTATAGGAGTTGCAGGATTTGTAGGGCTGATTGCATCAGCACCGTATCGAATAAAACGGATTACATCTTATTTAGATCCATGGTCAGATCCGCTTGGAAGTGGATTTCAAATTATTCAATCGCTACTTGCAATCGGACCGGGGGGATTATTTGGCCTTGGTCTTGGCCAAAGTAGACAAAAATTTCTTTACTTACCAGAGCCGCAAACAGACTTTATTTTTGCGATTCTATCTGAAGAATTAGGTTTTATTGGTGGTTCGTTTGTGTTATTATTATTTAGTCTGTTGTTATGGCGTGGGATTCGTGTAGCGTTAGGAGCGCCAGACTTATACGGTACTTTTTTAGCAGTCGGGATTGTGGCGATGATTGCGATTCAAGTAATGATTAACATCGGCGTTGTAACTGGGTTAATGCCAGTTACAGGAATTACCTTACCATTTTTAAGCTATGGTGGGTCCAGCTTGACTCTTATGTTAATGGCGGTTGGAGTGTTACTAAATATAAGTCGTCATTCTCGCTACTAAACCCTGTTTTTATGACAGGGTTTTTCGTATGTAAAAATAGAAATTATGCGATTGATATATGAATAGCATACAGTGAAATTTACTATGAGTAAGGTTAGCTCAACTCAACAAATTGTACTTTTATTGTCCGAAAGTAGTGGGATAATAGAAAAAGGAAGCGGAGGAATAGGCAGTGCGAGTATTAGTCAGTGGTGGCGGAACGGGCGGGCACATTTATCCAGCTCTTGCGTTAATTCGAGAAATCAAAAAAATACATCCAGAAGCAAGATTTTTATATATTGGTACAGAAAATGGTTTAGAAAGTAAAATTGTTCGTAAAGCTGGTATACCATTTCAATCTATTGTTATTAGTGGATTTAAGCGGAAGTTATCAATTGATAATGTGAAAACGGTGATGCGTTTTGTAAAGGGTGTACAGGATAGCAAACGATATATTCGTCGTTTTAATCCAGATGTTGTAATTGGAACAGGTGGTTATGTATGTGGTCCAGTTGTATATGCAGCAGCAAAACTTAGTATTCCAACAATAGTACATGAACAAAATAGTATACCTGGTGTAACAAATAAATTTTTGAGCCGTTACGTGAATAAAGTAGCGGTGTGTTTTGAAGCCGCAGCAGAACATTTTCCGCAAAATAAAGTTGTGATGACAGGAAATCCTCGTGCTTCAGAAGTGATGAATCAAAATGGTATGAGAGGCAAGCGTTCTGTCGGTTTATCTCTTTCCAAAAAATCAGTGCTAATTTTTGGTGGAAGTAGAGGCGCTAGACCAATTAATGATGCATTTTTAGAAGCAATTGAACAATTTGGTAATAAAACTTATGAAGTATTGTATGTTACAGGTGAAGTACATTATGATAAAGTAATGGAATTGGTGAAACAAAAAGGGAATCCACACAATGTTATCATTAAGCCGTTTATTGATAATATGCCAGAAGTACTTACTGGAGTGGATCTTGTTGTTTCGCGTGCAGGTGCCACAACGCTAGCTGAGTTGACAGCTTTAGGAAAACCAAGTATCTTAATTCCAAGTCCATATGTAACAAACAATCACCAAGAGAAAAATGCTCTTTCTGTCGTTGAGAAAGGAGCAGCGAAGATGCTTCTTGAGAAAGAGTTAACAGGTGAAACACTTCTTGGTGATATTGATGAAATTTTATTGGATACACAGAAATTACAAAATATGAAACTAGCTGCAAAACAGTTAGGAATTCCAGATGCAGCAAACAAGTTATTTGAAGTGATGAAAAAACTTGTAGAAAATAACGTAAGGTGAATGCCCTGCATACTACTGTAGTACGGAGATTTAATATGGGGGAGAGCATCATGAAACAATTAGCAAACGAACTTATGGAAGCAGAAGTAGGAAAAGTATTAGAAAATGAACCATTAGCTCGTTATACAACGATGAAAATAGGTGGTCCAGCAGATATTTTTGTAATTCCAAGTAGCGTGGAAGGTGTAGAAAAATCGTTAGAGCTTGTGAAAAAGCATGGAACAAAGTGGACTGCAATTGGTCGTGGGTCTAATCTGCTTATCTCAGATAACGGAATTGAAGGTGTTGTCATTCGATTAGGAGAAGGTTTGGATCATTTAGAAGTGACTGGAACGAATGTTCGTGTAGGCGGAGGATATCCTCTTATCAAGCTTTCAACGTTACTAAGCCGTCAAGGACTCGCAGGATTAGAGTTTGCTAGTGGAATCCCGGGAAGTGTAGGCGGAGCTGTTTATATGAATGCAGGTGCTCATAAATCGGATATGTCTGAAATTTTGAAGAGAGCGCGTGTGTTGTTTGAAGATGGAAAGGTTGAATGGCTAACGAAAGAAGAACTAGAATTTTCTTATCGTACATCTGTTTTACAAAAGAAGTGCCCTGGTATAGTACTAGAAGCAGAATTGCAGTTGAAAGAAGGAAATCGTGACGAAATTATTAGCATTATGCAAAAAAATAAAGATTATCGTCGTGATACACAACCCTGGAATCATCCTTGTGCAGGAAGTATTTTTAGAAATCCGCTACCAAACTATGCAGGTAATCTAGTCGAAAAGGCTGGACTACGCGGTTATCAAATTGGTGGTGCGAAAATTTCAGAAATGCATGGAAATTTTATTGTAAATACGGGGACAGCATCAGCTCAAGATGTTCTTGATTTAATCGCTTTTGTAAAGAAGACAATAAAAGAACAATTTGGAGTAGATATGCATACTGAAGTAGAAATCATTGGAAGATAACAGTTGTCTGTCCCGCTTATTATCATTTATGATATAATAATATCATTTATGATATAATAATAAGAAGAACGGCATGCATAACATGCCGTTCTTTATGTTACATAGGGGGAGCGTACATGAAGAATAGTAAAGTTATTAAGCTACAAGATCGTGTACCAAAGTTAAAAAATCAAAAGAAGAAAAAACAAGTAAATAATCGATTAATTTTATATGTATCGATTTTATTTTTATTGGTGCTTTTTTTAATTTATTTTCAATCTCCGCTTAGCAATATAAAGCAGATTACAGTTCATGGTAATCATTATATGACGGATGAACAAATAATGGAGCAGTCAGGAATTACATATAAAACAGGTTATTTTCGTGTAGCCGGACATCAAGCGGAAGAGAATTTAAAAAAGCAAAAGGAAATTAAAAATGTCCATGTGAAAAAACAATTTCCTAATAAAATTGTTATCGATATTGAGGAATATGTGACAATTGGATACATTAATAAAGATGGAAAATTATATCCCCTTTTACAAAATGGAAAATCATTAGATGCGCTTCCAAATGGGAAGTTGCCAGTTGCTGCACCGATTTTTGTTCCTTTTGAAGAAAAGAAAATGAAAGAATTGATTGCTGAACTAGAAAAATTAACACCAGCTGTTCTTCGATCCATTTCAGAAATTCAATACAAACCAACAGATTTGTATGCAGATCATCTTACATTGTATATGAATGAGGGATACGAAGTGAGCACGGTTATTCAAGACTTTGCAAAACGAATGGAAGCTTATCCTCTTATTATTAAGAATTTATCGCCAGATAAAAAAGCAATTATTCATCTAGAGGTAGCCGCTTATACTGAATATATTAATTGAATGATGTAAAGAGTGGTAAAGTAGATACTTTGATTGTAAAATATGTTTTGTTAGGAAAAATAGGAATGTATTCTTAAAAATTATGTAATTAAGTCATATTTTTTCCTATTTTCTTTTTTAATATAATCTTAGGTGCAAGTTTCACTTTTCTAGAAGTACATCTTAGTGTAGACTTATAATTGGCGGTAATCTTTGTAGTTAGAGAAGATTATTTCAAAATATAACAGCGATTTGCATATTATTGTTATAAAAGTGAATGAATGCCAAACAAAAATAAGAAAAATATATTGTTAAAAAAGGGAAACTCATAAATACGTTGAATATTTTTCTTATAACATAGTAAAACAACGATTGTTGTTCCATATATTGATTTTTATGGTATAAATAAAGAAGGAGGTGCCAGAGAATGAACAGCAATGAAATATATGTTAGTCTTGACATCGGTACATCCAATGTTAAAGTCATAATTGGCGAGATGGTCAATGACGCTTTAAACATTATTGGTGTTGGAAATGTAAAGTCAAATGGTTTGAAAAAGGGCTCCATTGTTGACATAGATGAGACTGTGCAATCGATTAAAAAGGCGATTGAACAAGCTGAACGCATGGTAGGAATACACATTGAACGAGTTGTTGTAGGTGTAAATGCAAATCAAGTACAGCTTCTTCCTTGTCATGGAGTAGTCGCTGTTTCAAATGAAGACCGTGAAATTGGAAACGAAGATGTGCTTCGGGTACTTGATGCAGCACAAGTTGTGTCAATTGCACCAGAGCGCGAATTTATTGATGTGGTACCTCGACAGTTTATCGTAGACGGTCTCGATGGAATTAATGATCCGCGCGGAATGATTGGCGTACGTTTAGAAATGGAAGGTACATTAATTACAGGCTCGAGAACATTGTTACATAATTTACTTCGATGTGTAGAAAAAGCGGGCCTTGAAATAATTGATATTTGCCTTCAGCCATTAGCAGCATCAGCAGTTGCTTTATCGAACGATGAAAAAAATCGAGGGGTTGCTCTTGTTGACATCGGTGGAGGTTCGACGACATTATCAATTTTCCAAGATGGAGAATTACAAACAACAAGTATATTACCGATTGGCGGAGATCATATTACAAAAGATATCGCCATCGGTTTGAAAACATCAACTGAAAATGCAGAACAAATTAAGCTAAAATATGGACATGCTTTTTATGATACAGCATCTGAGGAAGAAGTGTTTACTGTTTCAATGATGGGTAGTGATCAAACAGAGCAATATTCTCAATTAGAGTTAGCTGATGTCATTGAAGCTCGTGTAGAGGAAATTCTTATGCTTATACAAGATGAGGTACAAAAATTTGGCATTAAACAGTTACCAGCTGGTTATGTACTTACTGGTGGTGTTGTTTCTATGTCTGGTATTCTTGATCTTGCAAATGACATTCTGCATCAAAATGTTCGTATTGCAACGCCAGATTATATTGGTGTACGTGAACCACAATATACAATTGGTGTTGGACTTATTAAAAATGCATATCAAAAAGCTAAGTTGCGAGGAAAGAGTGTGCAGGAAAAGCAGGAAAACTTTGAATTACAGCATACACATGCGTCAGTACCTGCTGCAGTGCAACAACCGGCAAAGCAAAAGCCTCGTAATAACAATAATAACAATAACGATAATAATAATGAACGAATGATGTCAAAAGTGAAGCGTGTATTCCGTTATTTATGGGATTAGATTTGAACGCGAAAAATGAGGTTCTAGGGGGATTTCGACATGTTAGAGTTTGATACTACACAAGATCAATTAGCAAATATAAAAGTTATTGGTGTTGGCGGCGGCGGAAATAATGCTGTCAATCGTATGATTGAAAATGGTGTACAGGGCGTGGACTTTATCGCCGTAAACACAGATGCACAAGCACTAAATTTATCAAAAGCTGAAACAAGAATGCAAATCGGTGGTAAATTAACGCGCGGACTTGGTGCTGGAGCAAATCCAGAAGTAGGAAAAAAAGCTGCTGAAGAAAGTAAAGAACAAATTCAAGAAGCACTTCGCGGTGCGGATATGGTCTTTGTCACAGCTGGTATGGGCGGTGGAACTGGGACAGGAGCAGCTCCAGTTATTGCACAAATTGCAAAAGAGCTAGGTGCATTAACAGTTGGAGTTGTAACCCGCCCATTTACATTTGAAGGTCGCAAGCGTGCAACGCAAGCTACATCTGGAATTGCTGCGTTTAAAGAAAATGTAGATACAATTATTGTTATCCCGAATGATCGTATTTTAGAAATTGTGGATAAAAATACACCAATGCTTGAAGCATTCCGTGAAGCAGATAATGTATTACGTCAAGGTGTTCAAGGTATTTCTGACCTAATTGCAACGCCTGGTCTTATTAACTTAGACTTTGCAGACGTAAAAACAATCATGTCTAACAAAGGTTCTGCTTTAATGGGTATTGGCATTGGAACTGGTGAAAACCGTGCGACAGAAGCGGCAAAACGCGCGATTTCTAGTCCATTGCTAGAAACATCTATTGATGGTGCACAAGGTGTTATTATGAACATTACAGGTGGCACGAATTTAAGTTTATATGAAGTACAAGAAGCAGCTGATATTGTAGCTTCAGCTTCAGATCCGGAAGTAAATATGATTTTCGGTTCAGTAATTAATGAAAGTTTAAAAGATGAAATTGTAGTAACAGTGATTGCAACAGGTTTCGATGATAGCATCTCAATGCAACCACCTAAGCCACTTACTCGTCCAACAGCAACTTCTACTAAAAATGTACAGCAATCAGTGCAACCGGTTAAACAACGTGAAGTAAAGCGTGAGGTTATGCGTGAAGAGCCAGTTGTGAATGATCGTCACACAGATGTAGATGATATCGATATCCCAGCATTTTTACGTAATCGTCGCAGACGTTAAGGGAGCGATTATAAAGTGAAATAATAAGCGGTGGGGACTTCCTCACTGCTTATTATTTAAACCAATCAATCTCTTCCTGTTCATAAGAAGTGAAATGAATCTTCGTATGTCAAGGAAGCAAGACAACCATCTATTATGCATAGGTGGTTGTCTTTTTTATTTTCTGTATCAAACTATTCACGTGCTGTAAAATCTCACTTATGGAAGTTTCACTTCATATTGATTTATTCAAAGAAAACACTTTTTCTACATGACAAATTATTCCTCAAAGTTTCAAAATAACAAAAAATCCCTTCCGTAAATTGACACACTTTTCCAATGGATATGCATTATACTAGTCTCAACTTTATAAAAAAGAGGTGAACCGTTTGGTCGTTTACGCCGACATTATATGGTTATTAAATGTCTGCATTGATTTTCTTTTACTTTTATTAACGGCAATTGTTTTAAAACAGAAAGTGAAAAGATGGAGACTTGTGCTTGGCGCATGTATCGGTTCAACAATTGTTATTTTTGCATTCACGCCGTTAGCATCGTTGATGACACATCCTGTAATGAAATTAATATATTCATTTCTTATAGTTTATGCTGCATTTGGCTTTATTCGTTTTCGAACATTTCTACAGAGCGTTTTAACCTTTTATTTTGTGACGTTTATGGTAGGAGGTGGCCTCGTTGGAACACACTTTTTTCTTCAAACAAATGACATGATGAACGGACTAATTTCGACAAAATCTATTTCGTATGGTGATCCTGTAAGTTGGTTGTTTGTTATCATTGGGTTTCCGGTTATTTATTATTTTTCTAAAAAGAGAATTGAGGATGTAGAAGTGACAAAAATTCATTATGAGCAAATTGTGAAAGTAGATATCAAAATTGATATAAATAATATTCAACTAGATGGATTGATTGATAGTGGAAATCAATTACATGACCCACTTACAAAAACACCAGTTATGATTATCAACGTTTCTTCTTTGGAACATGTGCTTCCGCAATGGCTAATAGAACAAGTTCAAATGAAAACGGCTATTCCTTATATACCAGATGTAGAATCACAGTGGGCAACTCGTTTGCGTTTAATTCCTTACCGAGCTGTAGGGATTAATCAACAATTTTTATGGGCGTTTAAACCTGACTATGTGCAAATTGATCATGAAGGTACGAAGGTGGCTGTAAATAAAGTATTAATTGGTTTGAATGCCCAGCAGTTATCAACGAATGGAGAGTATCAATGTATTCTTCATCCAAAAATGTTATTGTCACAAAAAATAACAATTGCTTAATACAGAAACGGAGGGATTGGGTTGAAATTGAAATTTCGGTTAACGTATCTTTGGTATAAATTATTACTAAAACTTGGAATTAAGACCGATGAAATTTACTATATCGGTGGAAGTGAAGCATTGCCACCTCCATTAACGAAAGAAGAAGAAGAAATATTGCTGCAAAAACTACCAAAAGGAGATGAAACAGCAAGGTCGCTTTTAATAGAGCGCAATTTACGTCTTGTTGTATACATTGCTAGAAAGTTTGAAAATACAGGAATTAATATCGAGGATCTTATTAGTATTGGAACTATTGGTTTAATTAAAGCCGTTAATACATTTAATCCAGAAAAAAAAATCAAACTTGCAACGTATGCATCAAGATGTATTGAGAATGAAATATTGATGCATTTGCGGAGAAATAATAAAAATCGTTCGGAAGTATCATTTGATGAGCCGCTTAATATTGATTGGGATGGAAATGAACTATTGTTATCAGATGTTTTAGGGACAGATGAAGACATTATTACAAAGGACTTGGAAGCAACTGTTGACCGTCATTTACTTATGAAAGCATTGCATCAATTAAATGATCGAGAGAAGCAAATTATGGAACTTCGTTTTGGCTTAGATGGTGGAGAAGAAAAAACACAAAAGGATGTTGCTGATATGCTTGGGATTTCCCAGTCCTATATATCACGTTTAGAAAAACGAATTATTAAAAGGCTTCGCAAAGAATTTAATAAAATGGTATGAGGCTAAGCAATCGATTGTCTCGTTATAAAGTGAAACTTTAATCAGCGGGGGTTTTCTTCATCCCCCACTGATTATTAGCCCTCACCAATCGAGCGCATGCCAGCAGTTTATCTCCCGCCTAACTTCATTAGAAAAGCGGAAGCGGCTCACTCAGAATCACAGGAGGCTCGCGCCTAAGGCAGAGAGGCGCTTTTTGCCTCGGCCGAGGGGAATGGAGCTTCTGACGTAGAGGTGTTTTTTACCTCGTAGGAAGAAGCGAAGCCACCGAACATTCTAGCCACTGGAACTGGACAATGCTTTCGCCGAATTTTGCAGTGGGAGTATTACTGCCCACGAATAGTGGGATAAATAATGTAAGTCTCATTTGAAAAAGTTCGATAAATGAATATATGCATAAAATTCCCTCCCAAGGAGATACTTTACACTGTACAGCAACTCCCGATAGGAGGGAACACTTTGACGAGAAACAAAGTAGAAATTTGCGGTGTTGATACATCTAAGCTTCCAGTACTAAAAAACGAAGAAATGCGACGGTTATTTCGAGAAATGCAAAGCGGTGATATAAGCGCAAGAGAGAAACTAGTAAACGGAAACTTACGTCTTGTACTGAGCGTCATCCAAAGATTTAACAACAGAGGGGAGTTTGTTGATGATTTATTTCAAGTTGGCTGCATTGGACTTATGAAATCCATTGATAATTTTGATCTAGGCCAAAATGTTAAATTTTCAACATATGCTGTACCGATGATTATCGGAGAGATTCGAAGATATTTACGTGATAATAATCCAATACGAGTATCGCGTTCCTTACGAGATATTGCGTATAAAGCGTTGCAAGTACGTGAAAAACTTATTGCTGAAAATTCAAAGGAACCAACAGCGATGGATATAGCAAAAGTACTTGATGTGACGCATGAAGAAATTGTGTTTGCACTTGATGCAATTCAAGACCCAGTTTCATTATTTGAGCCAATATACAACGACGGTGGGGACCCTATTTTTGTTATGGATCAGTTAAGTGATGATAAACAAAGGGACGAGCAATGGGTTGAAGAACTGGCATTAAAAGAAGGAATGAAGCGATTAAATGAACGAGAAAAGATGATTATTCGTAAACGTTTCTTTCAAGGGAAAACGCAAATGGAAGTGGCCGAGGAAATTGGGATTTCTCAGGCACAAGTGTCACGTCTTGAAAAATCAGCAATTAAACAAATGAATAAAACAATACAAGGCTAAGGTCTCATCATTAAAGATGAGGCTTTTTATCGTTTTGAGATTCTGTTCATAGGAAAGATGCCCTGCTCATATAATAACTATAAAGAAAAGATTTTGTACGTGAAGGATGTATTCTCTAAAATAGAAGTTCCGCTTTATCTCATAATTGGTAAACGATAGAATCTTCATCCCAAGATTTAGAGAGGGCGAAGAAGATGTGGAAAGGAAAAAGTACCTATTGATGGGTTTTTTATTATTTTTCATTGAGGTGAAATTGTGGTGTTAGTTAAGGATGTGACAAAGGAGAGGATGACAATGCTACGTATTTCAGAATTTCAAATGAAAGATGTTGTCAATGTATCCGATGGAAAAAGACTTGGAAACATTGGAGATATCGACATTGATATGAGAACAGGGAAGATTCAGGCAGTTATAATTACAAAGCAAGGAAAAATGTTAGGGTTATTCGGAAAAGAAGAGGAATTTGTAATTCCTTGGAAACAAATTGTAAAAATAGGGGAAGATGTTATTTTAGTTCGAGCGGATCACGTTCCTACTGTTACAGAAACAATACAAACACCGACAACTTCTTAAAGAATATTACAAATTTCTCTTTTTTTTATGTTGTCATTATGGAAAAATAAAAGTATGGTAAAATAGACAGGAAGTACCATACTTTTTATGTTATTTTATTATAAGGAGCCTTTTTATGAGAGAACCATTTACATATAAGGACGGTATGTTACATTTACATATGTGGGAAGAACTTGGAAACATTAAAGCTGGATTTACTACAAAAGAAGGTGGAGTGAGTACCGGACCTTTTCATACAATGAATCTAGGGTTACACGTTCATGACAATGTAGAAGATGTTCATGAAAATCGGCGGCTTTTAGCAGAAAAGTTACACGTTCCATTAGAAACTTGGGTTTGTTCGGAACAAATTCATGATCGTCATGTTGTAAAAGTGGGCAAGCAAGAGAAAGGAAAAGGTGTCTTTTCTTATGAAGATGGTATCCCTAATACGGATGGTATATACACGACAGATGCAGAGGTGTTGTTAACATCTTGTTATGCAGATTGTGTGCCAATCTATTTTTATGCGCCATCTTATAGAATGATTGGACTCGCACATGCTGGCTGGAAAGGAACTGTAAAAGGAATTGTGAGTGAAATGATCGACAAGTGGAAAGAGGAAGGTATACCGCTTGATGATATACATGTTGCTATTGGTCCGTCTATTGGCGCGTGTTGTTATGTTGTAGATGATCGCGTATTATCTGCTGCTAAACAAGTGCTTCATGGTTCTGTTCCATATGAAATGATTTTAGAGGGACAATATGCAATAGATTTAAAGGAAATAAATCGTTTGCTATGTTTACAAGTTGGGATTAAAGAAGAAAATATTGCGATGTCATCTTTTTGTACAAGCTGTGAAACGCAATTATTCTTCTCACATCGCCGCGACCAGGGAAAGACGGGAAGAATGCTTAGCTTTATTGGTTTTAAGGAGGATGGAAAGCAGTGACAGTACAAGGGAATTTAGCATATGTCGGGCAAGAAGTTGAAAGAGCATGTCAGCGAGTGAATCGATCCTTAGACGAAATTACACTTGTTGCTGTTACAAAAACAGTAGGTATTGAAAAGACAAATGAAGTGTTACAAGCTGGGCTTGTACATCTTGGTGAAAATCGCAATGAAGGTTTTTTACAGAAGTATGAGTATTTTGGAAGCAAAGCGACATGGCACTTTATCGGATCATTGCAATCTAGAAAAGTAAAAGAGATTATAAATGAGATTGATTATTTACATTCACTTGATCGTCTTTCACTTGCAAAAGAAATTCAAAAACAAGCAACCAAACCCATTCGCTGCTTTGTTCAGGTAAAAACCTCAGCGGAAGAGTCTAAACAAGGGCTAGACATAGATGAGACAATTGACTTTATTTACAACTTACAACAATTTGATAAAATTGAAGTTGTCGGATTGATGACAATGGCACCTTTCACAGACGATGAAATGCAAATTCGCAGTTGTTTTCAAATGTTGCGTAAACTGCAAAAGCAAGTACAAGATTTAAACCTATCGAATGCTCCGTGTCTGGAGTTATCAATGGGGATGTCAAATGATTATACAATTGCAATTGAAGAGGGCGCTACATTTATTCGTTTGGGGACGATTTTAGTGGGAAAAGAATAGAAGGAAGGAGAATTTTAATATGAGTTGGTCAAAAGTAAAGTATTTCTTTTTTGACACACCAGAAGAGCGAGAAGCACAATATGCTTACGAAAAGGAGCAAAATCAAATGAAAAAACAGCAGGAACCAGAGCAGGATATTCCTCTTGCAAAGGTACAACCGAAACAAAATGTAGTAAGCATTGAAACAGCAAAACAACCTTCAAAAGTTGTTTTATTAGAGCCGCGTACGTACTCAGAAGCACAGGGGATTGCCGATCATTTGAAAGGTCGTCGTGCAGTCGTAATTAATTTACAACGTATGTCGACAGATCAAGCGCTGCGTATCGTTGATTTTCTAAGTGGAACTGTATATGCAATCAGCGGGGATATTCAAAAGCTAGGCCCAAAAACATTTATATGTACGCCGGATAATGTAGATATTGTTGGAGCAATTTCTGAATTGTTTGGTGAAGAAGAAGAGACAAATATAAAAAGGTGGTAGTGCGCTATGACGATGATTTTAACAATTTTGCTCTATCTATTCAGGTTTTATTCATACGCGCTTATTATTTATATCCTTTTATCTTGGGTTCCAGGAGCAAGAGAGTCAACATTTGGTGATTTCCTTGCCCGTATTTGTGAGCCGTATTTAGAACCGTTCCGGAGATTTATCCCAGCAATTGGTGTAATTGATATTTCTCCAATCGTGGCAATCCTTGTACTGAATTTAGCGAGTTCAGGATTAGTACGTGTATTTGAATTTTTTATGAGGTAAGACAATATAGATGAGCATTTATGAACATTTTAGGCCTGAAGAAACGGTTTTCGTTGATAAAGTATTAGAATGGAAGCAAGCAGCAGAAGAATATCATCAAGTGAAACTTACTGATTTTCTTGACCCGCGTGAACAACAAATTGTTTCGATGATTGTTGGAAATCAAGGAGATGCAACGTTTCAGTTATACGGGGCTACTCCGAGTGCAGAAAGAAAACGGGCATTAATTTATCCCGATTACCTTATGCCGAATACAGAAGAGTTTCAAATAGAAATATTAGAAATTGACTACCCTTCTAAATTTTATTCACTGGAGCATCGTCAAATATTAGGAGCATTTATGTCACTTGGTTTAAAGCGAGAGAAATGCGGAGATATTTGGCTCCAAAACAATCGTGCCCAAATTGTAGTTGCAAAAGAAGTTGTCTCGTATATAGAAATGAATTTACAATCAATTGGAAAAACAAAAGTATCTTTATCACCTGTGTCCACTGATCTTGCAATCCATATAGAAGATCCGTGGAATGAAAAGTCAGGGACAGTATCATCCCTGCGATTAGATGTATTGCTAGCAGAAATGTTTCATATATCTCGTCAAAAGGTTCAACCGTTCATTAAAAATGGTCTTGTGAAAGTGAATTGGAAAGTCGTTGAGCAATCTGCTTACGAATGCTTACCAGGAGACGTATTTTCTGTGAGAGGTTATGGCAGAAGTAAATTACTCACTGTTGAGGGAAAAACAAAGCGCGATAAATGGAGAATTTTGTATGGGATCTTAAAATGATTTCTTTTTTTAGAAGGAAAGTCTCCCATTTTGTCGAAGAAAAGATATAATTAAAAAAGGAAATTTTAGATAACCTACTTGGAGGTGGCGTTTGTGCCGTTAACACCGTTAGATATTCATAATAAAGAATTTAGTCGTGGTTTTCGTGGCTATGATGAGGATCAAGTAAATGAATTTCTTGATCAAGTCATCAAAGATTATGAATTAGTAATTCGTGAGAAGAAGGCGTTAGAAGAAAAAGTCGCACAACTAGAAGGGAAATTAGAACATTTCTCTAATATTGAGGATACATTGAATAAATCTATCGTTGTAGCGCAAGAAGCAGCAGAAGAAGTCAAACGTAATGCTCAAAAAGAAGCAAAATTAATTGTTCGTGAAGCAGAGAAAAATGCGGACCGTATTATTAATGAAGCGCTCGTAAAATCAAGAAAAGTGGCATTTGATATTGAAGAATTGAAAAAGCAAGCAAAAGTGTTCCGTACACGTTTCCGTATGCTATTAGAAGCACAGCTTGAAATGCTAAACAATGATGATTGGGACAAGCTAATTGAGTTAGAAGAAGAAGTAGATGAGCTTCTTAAGAAAGAAGAAACAGTGTAAACTTGACGTTTTTCGCGTTATTACATATAATTCTATACAACATAATTTTTTAGAAAAACGAAGATAGGGATAAGTACTTTTTTCATACCTTATATAGCGAACTGAGGACGGTGGAAGCTCAGGATAAGGAGAGAATGGGAATATCACCCTGGAGTTCCTCGCTGAACAACAAAGTAAGCAGAGGCGTGTATTCGCGTTAAGAATATAAAGAGGATTACTATACGTAGTAGTCTACTAGGGTGGTACCGCGGGAGACCTTCTCGTCCCTTTTTGGGGATGAGAAGGTCTCTTTTTTATTCCATTTATCTAGAAAAAATGTCATTCTTTTATATATTCAAGGAGGAATTTTAGCATGGAGTATAAAGATACATTATTAATGCCAAAAACAGAATTTCCAATGCGTGGGAATTTACCGAAACGTGAGCCTGTCATGCAAGAAACATGGGCTGAAATGAACATTTATGAAAAAGTGCAAGAACGTACAAAAGGACGCCCGCTATTTGTGCTTCATGATGGACCGCCATACGCGAACGGCGACATTCATATGGGACATGCGTTAAATAAAGTATTAAAAGACTTTATTGTTCGTTACAAATCAATGACAGGATACAGTGCACCATATGTACCAGGTTGGGATACACACGGATTACCAATTGAGCAAGCTTTAACAAATAAAGGTGTTAAGCGTAAAGAAATGACAGTTGCTGAATTCCGTAAGCTTTGTGAAGAATATGCATACGAGCAAGTAAATCGTCAGCGCGAGCAATTTAAACGTTTAGGTGTACGTGGTGATTGGGATCATCCATACATTACATTAGAACCAGCATATGAAGCACAGCAAATTAAAGTATTTGGTGAAATGGCGAAAAAAGGTTATATCTATAAAGGACAAAAACCTGTTTACTGGTCTCCGACGAGTGAATCTGCATTAGCTGAAGCGGAAATTGAATATAAAGATAAAAAATCTGCATCTATTTATGTGGAATTCCTTGTAAAAGATGGAAAGAATGTTTTAGAAGGCGACGAAAAATTCATTATTTGGACAACGACACCTTGGACGTTGCCAGCTAACTTAGGTATTTCTGTTCATCCAGAACTTGAATACAGCATTGTGAAAGTGGCAGATGCGAAGTATATCATTGCTTCTGAGTTATTTGAAACAGTTGCGAAAACATTAGAGTGGGAAAATGCTGAAGTTGTGAAAACAGTAAAAGGTAGCGAACTGGAATATACAACGGCGAAACATCCATTCTATGACCGTGATTCTCTTGTTATGCTTGGTGAGCATGTTACAACAGATGCTGGTACAGGGTGTGTACATACAGCACCTGGACATGGGGAAGATGACTTCCTAGTTGGAAAGCAATATGGTTTAGAAGTTCTTTGTCCAGTTGATGATAAAGGTGTATTAACAAGTGAAGCTCCTGGATTTGAAGGATTATTCTACGATAAAGCAAATAAACCAATTACAGAAAAATTAGAAGAGGTTGGTGCGTTATTAAAATTAACATTTATTACGCATTCTTATCCGCATGACTGGAGAACGAAACAACCAATTATCTTCCGTGCAACTGCACAGTGGTTTGCATCTATTGAAGCGTTCCGCAAAGAATTATTACAAGCTGTAGAGGAAACAAAATGGGTACCAGCTTGGGGGGAAACTCGTCTTCATAACATGGTTCGTGACCGCGGTGACTGGTGTATTTCTCGTCAACGAGCATGGGGTGTTCCGATTCCTGTATTCTATGCAGAAAATGGTGATCCAATTATTACGGATGAGACAATTAATCATGTAGCAGCGTTATTCCGTGAACATGGTTCAAACGTATGGTTTGAACGTGAAGCGAAAGATTTACTACCAGAAGGCTTTACACACCCATCTAGTCCAAATGGTGAATTCCGTAAAGAAACAGACATTATGGATGTATGGTTTGATTCTGGTTCTTCCCATCAAGCAGTACTAGAAGAGCGTGATGATCTGCAACGTCCAGCTGATTTGTATTTAGAAGGATCTGACCAATATCGTGGTTGGTTTAACTCTTCATTATCAACAGCGGTTGCTGTAACAGGTAAAGCGCCGTATAAGGGTGTTTTAAGTCACGGTTTTGTACTAGATGGTGAAGGTCGTAAGATGAGTAAGTCTATTGGAAACATTGTTGTACCGAAGAAAATTATGGACCAATTAGGCGGCGATATTTTACGTTTATGGGTATCTTCAGTTGATTATCAATCTGATGTACGTATTTCTGATGATATTTTAAAACAAGTAGCAGAAGTATATCGTAAAATTCGTAATACATTCCGTTTCTTATTAGGAAACTTAGCTGATTTTGATCCAAGTAAAGATGCGGTATCTGCTGCGAACCTTCGTGAAGTAGACCGTTACATGTTAGTGAAATTAAATGACTTAATTACAAAAGTAAAAGATGCTTATGAAACTTATGAATTTGCTGCTGTATATCATGCGATTCATAACTTCTGTACAATTGATTTAAGTTCATTCTATTTAGATTTTGCAAAAGATATTTTATATATCGAATCAGAAAATAATCATGACCGTCGTGCAATTCAAACGGTACTATATGATGTACTTGTTGCATTAACAAAACTTGTAACGCCAATTTTACCGCATACAGCAGATGAAGTATGGCCGTATATCCCTGGTGCTGTAGAAGAAAGCGTCCAATTAACTGACATGCCAGAAGCTGTAGAAGTAGAGGATGCTGAAGAGTTAAAAGGAAAATGGGATGCATTTATGACACTTCGCGATGATGTATTAAAAGCGTTAGAAGATGCACGTAATGCAAAAGTGATTGGTAAATCATTAAATGCAAGTATCACACTTTATCCAACAGCAGAAATGAAAGAATTGTTACAATCCATTACAGAAGATGTAAAACAATTATTTATCGTTTCTGAGTACCATCTTGGTGGAACGATGGAAGAAGCACCAGCTGATGCACCGAAATATGAACATACAGCTGTTGTTGTAGCGCAAGCAACTGGTGAAACGTGTGAACGTTGCTGGGTTGTCTCTGAAACAGTAGGAAGCAATGCGGACCATCCAACATTATGTAAGCGTTGCGGAGAAGTTGTAACAGAACATTATGTAAAATAATGAAATGAAAAAATCGGCTGTCTTAATTGCAGTCGATTTTTTTCTTCCTTGGAAGGAAAAATGTGTGTGCGGTAATCGTGTGCGTTTCGGATAAACTAACGATACATTCCAGCCGGGAGGGACGCACTTGTGACTGACACATACATGGAGATTCAAGCAGAACTACAATTAATGCAGCGAGAATTACAGGAGAGATTAGCGAAGGAAGAGTTGTATGCGTATAATGTAGAATTTGGTCAGGAATTGTTAGGTATAGTTAAAACAGATGTGAAAAATAAATTATTATTGCATGATATGAGAGAAGATTTAAAAGATGTAGATCGAGCACTTTGGAAAATGGAAATTGGGATGTATGGGATATGTGAAGAAACCGGACAAAGAATGACACTTAGACAATTAAAGGGAATGCCAACAGCACGTACAGTCCATGAATGTTTCTATGGAAAAGTAAAAACACCTTAAAGACAACAATATTATATTACCTAATTCATTTTATTTTATGCTCCCATGCGATGCTTCATTGTGAAAACATAGCAGCTATGCTAAAATTTTGAGGTACACTGTCATTGTGGGGGAAACGAAAATGATATATTATTTAATAGCATTATTTGTGATTGCCATTGATCAAGTATCCAAATGGATTATCGTGAAGGAAATGGAGTTAGGTGAGAGCATTCCAATTATTGATAATGTGCTGTATATAACGTCTCACCGCAATCGCGGAGCTGCATGGGGCATTTTAGAAAATAAAATGTGGTTCTTCTACGTTATCACAGTCATCTTTGTTATTTTTATTCTGTTTTATATGAAGAAATACGCAAAGACAGACAAGCTTCTCGGCATTTCGCTTGGTCTTATTCTAGGCGGGGCAATTGGTAATTTTATTGATCGTGTCGTACGAAAAGAAGTTGTTGATTTTATTCATACGTATATTTTTTCATACAACTTCCCTGTATTTAACGTTGCAGATTCGGCATTATGTGTGGGTGTGGCGTTAATTATTATTCAAACATTATTAGAAGGAAAGAAAACAAAGGAGTAAATAATGAGCGAAGTAGTACAAGTAACAGTTACAGAAGAGAACAAAAGTGAACGGATTGATAAGTTTCTTGCAGGTGTGAACAATGAATGGTCTCGTTCACAAGTACAGCAATGGATTAAAGATGGTGTTGTAACGGTAAATGGAAAAGACATCAAAGGGAATTATAAAGTAAAAACAAATGATGAAATTACAGTTACCATTCCAGAGCCAGAATCATTAGATATCCTTCCAGAAGATATGAATTTAGAGATTCATTATGAGGATAGTGATGTACTTGTTGTAAACAAGCCACGTGGCATGGTTGTACATCCTGCACCAGGGCATACGAGCGGTACGTTAGTGAATGGCTTAATGTATCATTGTAAAGATTTATCAGGTATTAACGGTGTAATGCGCCCGGGGATTGTACATCGCATAGATAAAGATACATCTGGATTATTGATGGTGGCAAAAAATGATATGGCACATGAGGCGCTTGTCAACCAGCTTGTAGAGAAAACGGTAACGAGACGTTATCAAGCAATTGTTCATGGTGTTATTCCGCATGATAAAGGAACGATTGATGCGCCAATTGGTCGTGATAAACAAGACCGTCAAAGTATGACTGTTGAGGAAAATGGAAAACATGCTGTGACTCATTTCCGTGTATTAGAACGGTTTAATAACTTTACCCATGTAGAGTGTCAATTAGAAACCGGCCGTACGCACCAAATTCGTGTACATATGAAATATATTGGGTATCCACTTGCAGGTGACCCAAAATATGGACCAAAGAAAACATTTGATATAAATGGGCAAGCTTTACATGCAGGTATTTTAGGTTTCATTCACCCACGCACAGGTGAATATTTAGAGTTTGAAGCACCAGTTCCGCAAATTTTTGCAGATCTTTTAAATGATTTACGAAAATAATATTGACAATCGTTATAAAAACTGACATAATAACAGCAGTTGAATAAGTCCTTTAACACAACCCCGTGAGGTTGAGAAGGTAACGGTTTGAAATACATAGGGTATACGTATACCCTTTTTCAGAAAACCCTCTCGCACACGATGAGAGGGTTTTTTTATACCATCCCTCTCACGCAAGAAATAAGCCTGGAGGTGAAGAACATGAATGAAAAAGCAGTGGTACTAGACGATCAAATGATTCGCCGTGCTTTAACACGCATTAGTCATGAAATTGTAGAACGCAATAAGGGTGTTGAAAATTGTGTTCTAGTTGGAATTAAAACACGCGGTATTTTCATCGCACAGCGCTTAGCAGAACGAATTGCTCAAATTGAAGGAAAAGAAATGGCTGTTGGCGAGTTAGATATTACGTTATATCGTGATGACTTGACTTTGCAATCTAAAAACAAAGAACCACTTGTAAAAGGTTCAGACATTCCAGTTGATATTACAAATAAAAAAGTTATTCTTGTTGATGACGTATTGTATACAGGAAGAACAGTACGAGCTGCTATGGATGCATTAATGGACATTGGTAGACCATCGCAAATTCAGCTAGCTGTTCTCGTAGATAGAGGTCACCGTGAACTGCCAATTCGCGCTGATTATGTAGGAAAAAACATTCCCACATCAAGCGAAGAACGTATTGAAGTAGACCTTCAAGAAACTGATAAACAAGATCGAGTAAGTATATACGAAAAATAAAGCCCTTTTAAATGTAGTCCTGTGAGGCTGCCAAAGGGTCTTGACTTTCATATGTCTATTTTGACATACGTAAGTATAGGACTCTTTGTGCATAGTCACAAAGAGTTTTTTTATTGCAAGTTTTTAACATTGGAGGAGGAGATAACAATGGAACAAAAGCCAGTGTTAGACATTCATGAAGTACCGAAACCAGGAAAATGGTTATTGTTAAGTATACAACATTTATTCGCAATGTTTGGGGCAACGGTACTTGTGCCATTCTTAACAGGATTAAGTCCAGCAGTTGCTTTAATTTCAAGTGGATTAGGAACGCTAGCATTCTTACTTGTGACGAAAGGGCAAGTACCAGCTTACCTCGGATCATCGTTTGCGTTCATTGCGCCGATTATTACAGCAAAAGCAGCAGGTGGACCAGGAGCAGCAATGCTTGGCGGAATGATGGCAGGACTTGTCTACATGTTGATTGCACTGGGAATTAAAAAGTCTGGGTCAAATTGGATTATGAATCTCTTACCGCCAATTGTAGTTGGTCCAGTTGTTATGGTAATTGGGCTTGGTCTTGCACATACAGCAGTAAATATGGCAATGAATAGCGCAGATGGAAAATATAGCTTTACACACTTTTCAGTTGCACTCGTAACATTAGCAATTACAATCATATGCTCGATTTTTGGAAGAGGGTTTCTTAGCATCATACCAGTTTTAATTGGAATCATAGGTGGTTATATCTTTGCTTACTTCCAAGGCTTAGTTAACTTGAAACCAATAGTGGAAGCAAAATGGTTTGATGTACCAGACTTCGTAGTACCATTTGTCACATATACACCGGAGTTCTCGTGGAAAATCGTACTAGTGATGGTACCAGTAGCAGTCGTAACGATTTCAGAACATATCGGACATCAAATTGTACTTGGAAATGTTGTAAATAGAGACTTGATTGAAAAACCAGGCTTGCATCGCTCTATTATGGGAGACGGCATTGCAACATTTATCGCGTCCACAATTGGAGGGCCGCCAAATACAACGTATGGTGAAAATATTGGGGTACTTGCGATTACTAGAGCATACAGTGTGTACTTGTTCGTCGGATCTGCAATATTTGCAATCATCTTCGGATTTATTGGAAAAATCTCAGCACTGATCCATTCGATTCCAACGCCGGTAATGGGCGGTGTATCAATCTTGCTCTTCGGTGTTATTGCATCAAGCGGTTTACGTATGTTAGTAGATGAAAAAATCGATTTCGGAGATAAACGTAATTTAATGATTGCATCAGTCATACTAGTTATCGGAATCGGTGGCGCAGTACTTCATATAGGTCAATCATTCCAAGTAGAAGGTATGGCTCTTGCAGCAATCGTGGGAGTATTGTTAAACCTGGTTTTACCTGAAATGAAAACGAAAAAACAATCAAAGCAAGTTGCTTCATAAAGACAGCCTTTTAATTCAGTCCTGTGAGACGGAAAAGGGTGTGTAGTTTGTTACACCCTAGTCTCACATAGCTAGGGTGTTTTTATGCGGTTAATCTTATATAAATTCAAAGGTGTTATCATAAAAATCAGAAAGAGGGATGACAATGAACCATTTGTTAACGATGAGTGAGTTATCGGAGCAGGAGATTTCAGAAATCCTAAAAGATGCAGAAGATTTCGCGAGCGGAAAGGGTAGAAAAACGACAGAGCAAACGTTTGTTGCAAACTTATTCTTTGAGAATAGTACGAGAACACGTTTTAGCTTTGAAGTAGCAGAGAAACGTTTAGGACTTGATGTTCTCAACTTCTCAGCAGAGTCTTCTAGCGTACAAAAAGGAGAAACATTGTACGATACGGTAAAAACACTAGAATCGATAGGAACAAGAGCTGTTGTCATCCGCCACGAGCAAGATCGCTATTTCGATGAGCTTAGAGAGAAAGTGAATATTCCAATCTTAAATGCAGGTGATGGATGTGGAAATCATCCAACACAATGTTTGCTTGATCTACTAACGATAAAACAAGAATTTGGAACATTTGAAGGACTGAAGATAGCAATTGTTGGAGATATCCGTCATAGCCGAGTAGCACGTTCAAATGCAGAGGCGTTAACGAAATTAGGAGCAACCGTTTATTTTGCAAGTCCAGAAGAATGGAAAGATGAAACGAACACATATGGAACGTTCAAAAGATTAGACGAACTAGTTCCAGAAGTTGATGTAATGATGTTACTACGTGTGCAGCATGAGCGTCATGATCATTATGAAACAGACATTATGAAAGAGTATCATGAAGAGCACGGTTTAACAATTGAACGTGAGAAACGCATGAAGCCAGGTAGTATTATTATGCACCCAGCGCCTGTGAATCGTGATGTAGAAATTGCGAGTGAACTTGTCGAGTGTGAGCGTTCACGTATCTTTAAACAGATGGAAAACGGTGTTTATGTAAGAATGGCTGTACTAAAACGCGCATTACCAAATGTATTAGGAGGAATGAAACATGAATTATTTGTTTAAAAATGGTCGCTATGTAAATGCAGAGGGAAATCTCGTCACAACAGACCTTCTCGTACAAGATGGTAAAATTACGAAAGTAGCAGAAAACATCACTGCTGAAAATATAGAAGTAATTAATGTAAATGGAAAATTAATTGCACCTGGATTAGTAGATGTACACGTCCATCTTCGCGAACCAGGTGGTGAACATAAAGAAACAATCGAAACAGGAACGCTTGCAGCAGCAAAAGGCGGATTCACAACAATTTGTGCAATGCCTAATACACGTCCTGTACCAGACAGCAGAGAACATATGGAAGATCTGCAAAAACGTATTCAAGAAAAAGCACATGTTAACGTACTACCGTACGGAGCAATTACAGTGCGCCAAGCAGGTTCTGAAATGACAGACTTTGAAACGTTAAAAGAACTTGGTGCATTCGCGTTTACTGATGATGGAGTAGGCGTACAAGATGCGAGTATGATGCTAGCTGCTATGAAGCGTGCAGCAAAATTAAATATGGCAGTTGTGGCACACTGTGAAGAGAATACGTTAATTAATAAAGGTTGTGTACACGAAGGGAAGTTTTCTGCGAAACACGGATTAAACGGTATCCCATCAGTATGTGAATCTGTACATATTGCCCGGGACATATTACTTGCAGAAGCAGCAGGTTGTCACTATCACGTTTGTCACGTAAGTACAAAAGGATCTGTACGTGTGATTCGTGATGCAAAACGTGCAGGAATTAAAGTAACAGCAGAAGTAACACCGCATCACTTAGTATTATGTGAAGATGATATCCCATCGGTTGATCCAAACTTTAAAATGAACCCACCGCTTCGAGGAAAAGAAGATCATGAGGCTTTAATTGAAGGGTTACTAGATGGAACAATTGACATAATTGCAACAGATCATGCACCGCATGCAGCAGAAGAAAAAGCACAAGGTATTGAAAGAGCGCCATTTGGAATTACTGGTTTTGAAACAGCATTCCCACTTTTATATACAAACCTTGTGAAAAAAGGAATTATCACATTAGAACAGTTAATTCAATTCTTAACAGAAAAACCAGCTGATACATTTGGTTTAGAAGCTGGCCGACTGCAAGAAGGAAGAGCCGCTGATATTACAATTATCGATTTGGAACAAGAAGAAGAGATTGACCCAGCAACATTCTTATCAAAAGGAAAAAATACGCCATTTGCAGGCTGGAAGTGCCAAGGATGGCCGGTTATGACATTAGTTGGCGGTAAGATCGCATGGCAAAAGGAGAGTGCATTAGTATGAAAAGACAACTTATCTTAGAAGATGGAACAGTATTAATTGGAAAAGGTTTCGGAGGGGAAATTGAAAAGTCAGGTGAGGTTGTATTCACAACAGGAATGACAGGATACCAAGAGACATTATCTGATCCATCATATTGCGGTCAAATTGTAACATTTACGTATCCATTAATCGGAAACTACGGCATTAACCGTGACGATTTTGAATCAATTCATCCATCTGTAAATGGGTTAATTGTAAATGAAATTTGTGATCATCCATCTAACTTCCGTAATGAAATTTCGTTAGATGATTACTTAAAAGAAAGAAATATTCCGGGGCTAGCAGGAATTGATACAAGAAAATTAACACGAAAAATTCGTCAATATGGAACACTACGCGGACGTCTTTGTAACATGGATGTGGATGTAGAGTACATCGTTAGCCAATTAAAAGCGACAGTATTTACAGATCATGTAAAACGCGTATCAACAAAAGATCCATACCCAAGCCCAGGCCGTGGTCATCGTGTTGTACTTGTGGACTTTGGCATGAAACATGGTATTTTACGCGAACTAAATAAACGTGACTGTGATGTAATCGTTGTACCTTACAATACATCAGCAGAAGAAATTCTACGCTTAAGCCCAGATGGAATTATGCTAAGTAACGGACCTGGAGATCCAAAAGATGTGCCAGAAGCAATCGAAATGTTACAAGGTATCATCGGAAAGGTACCATTATTCGGGATTTGCCTTGGGCATCAATTATTCGCGCTAGCATCTGGTGCAAATACAAGTAAGTTGAAATTCGGTCATCGTGGTTTAAACCATCCCGTAAAACATCTTGCAACTGGAAAAGTAGCAATTACTTCTCAAAACCATGGTTACGCAGTAGAAGAAGCATCAGTTGAAAATACAGAGCTTGAAATTACACATGTAGCTTTAAATGATGGAACAGTAGAAGGTCTTCGTCATAAGAAGTTCCCAGCATTTACAGTACAATACCATCCAGAAGCTTCAGCAGGACCAGAAGATGCAAATGATTTATTCGAAGATTTCTTAACAATGATTGAAAACTTCAAGAAAGAAGGGGAAGAGTTATGCCAAAACGCCTAGACATTAACACAATTTTAGTAATCGGATCAGGACCAATTGTAATTGGGCAAGCAGCGGAGTTTGACTACTCTGGTACACAAGCTTGTCAATCTCTTAAAGAGGAAGGTTACAAAGTAATCCTTGTTAACTCTAACCCAGCAACAATTATGACGGATACTGCAACAGCAGATAAAGTATACATTGAGCCATTAACATTAGAATTCGTAAGCCGTATTATTCGTAAAGAACGTCCAGATGCTATCTTACCAACACTTGGTGGACAAACGGGCTTAAACATGGCGGTTGAACTTGCGAAATCAGGTGTGCTTGACGAGTGCGGAGTTGAAATTTTAGGAACGAAATTATCAGCAATTGAGCAAGCGGAAGATCGTGACCTATTCCGTACATTAATGCAAGATTTAAATGAACCAACACCACCAAGTGAAATCATTCATACGCTTGATGAAGCATATGAATTCGTAAAAGAAATTGGTTATCCAGTAATCGTTCGTCCAGCGTTCACATTAGGTGGAACTGGTGGCGGTATTTGCCATAATGAAGAAGAGTTAATTGAAATCGTAACAAGTGGTTTAAAACATAGCCCGGTAACACAATGTTTATTAGAGAAAAGTATCGCTGGTTGTAAGGAAATTGAATATGAAGTAATGCGTGATTCCAATGATAATGCCATCGTAGTATGTAACATGGAAAATATTGACCCAGTTGGTGTGCATACAGGGGATTCAATCGTTATAGCGCCGAGTCAAACATTAAGTGACCGCGAATATCAAATGTTACGTAATACTTCATTAAGAATTATTCGTGCACTTGGAATTGAGGGTGGATGTAACGTTCAGCTTGCATTAGACCCACATAGTTTCCAATACTATGTAATCGAAGTAAATCCACGTGTAAGTCGTTCATCTGCATTAGCATCAAAAGCAACAGGATATCCAATTGCAAAATTGGCAGCGAAAATTGCAATCGGCTTAACACTTGATGAAATTGTAAACCCGGTTACACAAAAAACATATGCATGTTTTGAACCAGCATTAGACTATGTTGTTTCTAAAATTCCACGCTGGCCATTTGATAAGTTTGAATCAGCAAACAGAACGCTTGGTACACAAATGAAAGCGACTGGGGAAGTCATGTCTATCGGACGTAACCTAGAAGAATCATTACTAAAAGCAGTTCGTTCTCTAGAGCTTGGTATTTATCACTTAGAACTAGATCACTTAAAAGAACTTGATAAAGAAACGATGAAAAAACGTATTATAAAAGCAGATGATGAGCGCCTGTTCGTTGTAGCAGAAGCAATTCGTCAAGGTGTAACCAAAGAAGAAATTAACGAATGGTGTGAAATGGACTTCTTCTTCTTACAAAAAGTTGAAAACATCGTAAACATGGAGCATAATGTTAAAAACCATGTAGGCGATATGGAAGTATTACAAGAAGCAAAAGCAATGGGATTCAGTGATCATTACATCGCAGCTGCTTGGGGTAAAACAGAGCGTGAAATTTACGATATGCGCAAAGAAAATAATATGACGCCAGTATTCAAAATGGTAGATACTTGTGCGGCAGAATTCGAATCGACAACGCCTTACTACTACAGCACATATGGCGATGAAAATGAATCAATCGTTACAGATCGTAAAAGCGTAGTTGTACTTGGGTCTGGTCCAATCCGTATCGGTCAAGGTGTTGAATTTGACTATGCAACAGTTCACTCTGTATGGGCAATTAAAGAAGCTGGGTATGAAGCAATTATTGTCAATAACAACCCAGAAACAGTTTCAACAGACTTCAGTATCTCTGATAAGTTATACTTTGAGCCATTAACAATTGAAGATGTGATGCACATCATCGATTTAGAGAAACCAGAAGGTGTTATCGTTCAGTTCGGTGGACAAACGGCAATTAACTTAGCTGCAAAATTAGAAGCGCATGGTGTGAAAATTTTAGGAACATCTCTTGAAGATTTAGACCGTGCAGAAGACCGTGATAAATTTGAAGCAGCTTTAACAGAGTTAGGTATCCCGCAACCAGTTGGAAAAACAGCAACGACTGTAGAACAAGCGGTAGCAATCGCTGAAGAAATTGGTTACCCAGTATTAGTAAGACCATCTTACGTACTAGGCGGACGTGCAATGGAAATCGTATATCGTCAAGAAGAACTACTGCACTACATGAAAAATGCGGTTAAAGTTCATGCGGATCATCCAGTATTAATTGACCGCTACATGGTTGGTAAAGAAATTGAAGTAGATGCAATTTCAGACGGTGAAAATGTATTCATTCCAGGTATTATGGAACATATTGAACGCGCTGGAGTTCACTCTGGTGACTCAATTGGAGTATACCCACCGCAAAGCTTATCTGCAAAACTGAAAGAACAAATTATCGAAAATACAATTGCACTTGGAAGAGGATTAAACATTGTTGGATTACTGAATATCCAGTTTGTAGTATTCAAAGACGAAGTGTATGTAATTGAAGTAAACCCACGTGCGAGCCGTACAGTACCATTCTTAAGTAAAATTACAGGTGTACCGATGGCGAATATCGCAACAAAAGTTATTTTAGGTCAAAATCTTGTAGAACAAGGATATGAAACTGGATATCGCCCAGAAGAGAAAGAAGTATATGTAAAAGCTCCAGTATTCTCTTTTGCAAAATTACGCTCTGTTGATACAACATTAGGACCTGAAATGAAATCAACAGGGGAGGTAATGGGTAAAGATTTAACGCTTGAAAAAGCATTATATAAAGGACTTGTTGCTGCTGGAATCAATATTCCAACGCACGGATCTGTAATCATCACAGTAGCAGATAAAGATAAAGAAGAAGCAATGGAAATCGCAAAACGATTCCATGAAATTGGCTATAATTTATTAGCGACAGCAGGAACTGCGAAATCATTAACAGACCAAGGCGTTCCAGTTCAAGTTGTAAACAAAATTGATTCTGAAGACTACAACTTGCTTGATATTATTCGCCAAGGAAAAGCACAATTTGTTATCAACACATTAACAAAAGGAAAACAACCAGCGCGTGATGGCTTCCGTATTCGTCGTGAGTCTGTAGAAAATGGTGTAGCATGCTTAACATCACTTGATACAACAAGAGCAATTTTACGCGTACTAGAGTCTATGACATTTTCAGCTCACGCAATGAAAGAATTTGCGGGGGCTGAGCGTCACGAGGTGGTACATGCATGATGCAAAAGCAAAATATGATCGTCGTTAACCAAAAAGAAATCGCAAAAAATATTTACGAATTAGTGCTTCAAGGTGATCTTGTACAGCAAATGAACGAACCTGGGCAGTTTGTACACATTAAGGTAGCAGAGGGCATTACGCCCCTCTTGCGCCGCCCAATTAGTATTTGTAATGTCGATCAAGACAAGAACGAATTTACAATGTTATATCGTGCGGAAGGACAAGGAACAAAAACATTAGCAAAGAGAAAACAAGGTGACCTTGTAGACGTATTAGGGCCATTAGGTCATGGATTTCCAGTAGAAGAAGCAGAGGCAGAACAAACAGCTTTATTAGTTGGAGGCGGGATTGGTGTGCCACCACTTTATGAATTATCACAACGCCTTGTTGCAAAAGGTGTACGTGTCATTCACATCTTAGGCTTCCAAACGAAAGATGTTGTCTTCTACGAAGAGAAATTTGCAGAACTTGGTGATACGTATGTTGCAACAGTCGATGGCACACATGGTACAAAAGGATTTGTAACAGATGTGATTGATGCGTATGGAATTGATTTTGACATTTTATATTCATGTGGCCCTTTAGCGATGCTACGTGCATTAGAAGGCCGTTATAAAGAGAAAAAAGCCTACATTTCACTAGAAGAACGTATGGGCTGTGGTATTGGGGCGTGTTTCGCATGTGTATGCCACTTGCAAGAAGATCCAAGCGGACATTCTTACAAGAAGGTGTGTAGCGACGGGCCAGTATTTCCAATCGGGGAGGTTGTATTATGAACAGATTGCAAGTTGAATTACCAGGATTATCATTGAAAAATCCAATCATCCCGGCTTCTGGTTGCTTCGGGTTTGGTCGTGAGTATGCACAATTTTACGATTTAAGTGTACTTGGATCAATCATGATTAAAGCAACGACAGAGCAACCTCGTTATGGAAATCCAACGCCTCGCGTTGCTGAAACACCAGGTGGAATGTTAAATGCAATTGGACTTCAAAACCCTGGTCTAGAAAAGGTAATGACTTCCGAATTACCTTTTCTAGAGCAATTCGATCTTCCTATTATTGCGAATGTTGCTGGGTCACAAGCTGAAGATTATGTAGCAGTTGCAAAGGAAATTTCGAAAGCACCAAATGTTCATGCGCTAGAATTAAATATTTCTTGTCCAAACGTAAAAACGGGAGGTATCGCTTTTGGTACAGACCCAGAAATTGCTGCTGATTTAACGAAGCGAGTAAAAGAGGTTTCTGAAGTGCCGGTATATGTGAAATTGTCACCGAACGTGGCAAACATTGTAGAGATTGCGAAGGCAATTGAAAATGCAGGTGCGGACGGATTAACGATGATTAATACATTGCTTGGTATGCGTCTAGATTTAAAAACAGCAAAACCGATTTTAGCAAACCGTACAGGGGGATTATCAGGGCCAGCAATTAAGCCAGTGGCAATTCGTATGGTGCATGAAGTAAGCAAAGCGGTTAACATTCCAATTATCGGAATGGGTGGTATTGAATCAGCGGAAGATGTTATTGAATTCTTCTACGCTGGTGCAAGTGCAGTTGCAGTTGGTACAGCGAACTTTGTTGATCCGTTTGTATGTCCAACAATTATTGAAGAATTACCAGCGTTATTAGATGAATTAGGATTTGATCACATTTCGGAATGCCAGGGAAGGAGCTGGAAATAAACATGTCACAGTCTTTAATCGTTGCACTGGATTTTCCAGGTAAAGCAGAGGTAGAACAGTTTTTAAACCATTTTGAAGGGGAACAATTATTTGTCAAAGTTGGAATGGAGCTGTTTTACAAAGAGGGACCTGCTATCATTACGTACTTAAAAGAAAAAGGACATAAAATTTTTCTAGATTTAAAACTTCATGATATTCCGAATACAGTAAAAAGCGCAATGCGTAGCCTAGCTAGTCTAGACGTTGATATGGTAAATGTTCATGCTGCTGGGGGAAGCAGTATGATGAAAGCTGCGCTTAAGGGATTAGAGGAAGGTAAGAAAGAAGGAAAAGAGAGACCGATTTGTATTGCGGTTACACAACTAACAAGTACATCGGAAGAAGTAATGAAAAAAGAGATCGGCATTGAGAAAACGTTAGTAGAAGCGGTTGCTCACTATGCGAAATTAACAAAAGAAAGCGGTTTGGACGGCGTTGTTTGTTCAACGCTTGAAGTACCAAAATTACGCGAAGTATGCGGATCGGCATTTGTAACAGTAACACCGGGGATTCGTCTTGCAAGTGATGATGTGAATGATCAAGTGCGCGTTGCAACGCCAAAACGTGCTCGCGAACTTGGTTCAAGCTACATCGTAGTAGGACGTAGTATTACAAAGGCAGAAAATCCGCTTGAAGCGTATAAAACAGTAAAACAACAGTGGGAAGGTGTAACAATATGAAAAAAGAAATCGCATCTCATCTATTAGAAATTGGAGCAGTATTTTTACAACCAAATGATCCATTTACGTGGTCTTCTGGTATGAAATCACCAATTTATTGTGATAACCGTTTAACATTATCTTATCCAAAAGTACGTCAGGCGATTGCTTCAGGATTAGAGAAGTTAATCAAAGAGCACTTCCCAACTGTAGAAGTTATCGCAGGAACAGCAACAGCAGGTATTGCGCACGCTGCTTGGGTAAGCGATCGTATGAACTTACCAATGTGCTATGTACGTAGCAAGGCAAAAGGTCATGGTAAAGGAAACCAGATCGAAGGTAAAGCAGAAAAGGGTCAAAAAGTTGTCGTAGTAGAAGATTTAATCTCAACTGGTGGCAGTGCAATTACTTGTGTAGAGGCACTTCGCGAAGCTGGTTGTGAAGTATTAGGAATCGTATCAATCTTCACATACGAACTAGAAGCAGGAAAAGAAAAATTAGCAGCAGCGAACGTTGCATCATACTCTTTAAGCGACTACAGTGCGCTTACTGAGATAGCAGCAGAAAAAGGTATGATTGGCGAAGCTGAAACAAAGAAACTACAAGAATGGCGCAAAAATCCAGCTGATGAGGCTTGGGTTACAGCGTAATCATAAAGAAAACACGACCGTGGGGGGAAACTCGGTCGTGTTTTTATATATAAATACAAATTAAAAAACCTTTTTTTAGGTGGGCGAGAGCGTCTGGCCATGCGTAGAAGCGGTCAGGGCCTTTTTCTGCCACATGCGATGTTCAAACAAAGAGAGAAAGCGAGCGCAGAATCTTTTTTTCTGCATAGCCGCAATTTATATGTCAAAAAGTTAAAATGTATTTATATATTCATGGACTAAAGTATCGCTCCTTTTCTCAAAATTTAGAGAAAATAGAAGAGAGGTCCAGTAATTATTATCTAACATTCTTATTATAAAAAATAAGGTAGGTAATAAAATATGCCGATAGCTATACTTATAGTTGATAAAATAATCGTTCCTAATACAGCAGGATTTAAAGAAAGGCGGAATACTGCTACTGATCCTAAATGCACACCGCCACTATGATATTTATCAAAAATTTTAGTATTGTTTCTTTGAATGGTAACGAAATAGGGAATGAGCCAAATGCAACATAATAAAAAAATACTTCCCATAACTAAACCTTCTAAAGCAGATACTTTGAAATAAATTGAGAAGCGCCAGATCACAAGTAATTCCAATAAGATGGTCATGGCTGTTAATATGACCTTTCTCCACTTTTCACTAAGCCCTTTTAAAATTGTTGTATTAAGAAATTGTTCGGTTTTATCCCATGTAAATGCTAAAAAGAAGATGCAACAAACAAAAATGAGAGTGACTAGAATTTTTAATAATGAGTACATATGTTATTCCTTTCTTTTCTTGTTTTATAATAGGCAGTCTATGTATTCGTACTAGAGCGATTATGTGAGTATGTGAATTAGCTCATACAACGATTGTATGGTAGGAACACTGCATTGTTGTTTTTTATTACGTCGATCTAACCATATTCCATGCATACCAGCATTTTTACTGCTAAGAGCATCTGTTTCTAACCTGTCTCCTATATAATAGCAATCTTGAACTGGGCACTTTGCTTTCATACTAGCTACTTGAAAGATAGCTATATTTGGTTTTGCGCCCCCTACCTCACTAGAGGCGATGACTGGGTTAAAATAATGTAAGATGTTTAAACGATTTAGTTTTTCAATTTGTTGATCATAATCTCCATTACTAATAATCCCTAATAGATAACCCTTTTGTTTTAAAGTATCTAATAGATCAATTACATCTTCATACACTGTCCAGTTTTCTTTATATAAGGATAAATATAAGTTGAATTTCTGATCAGCTTCTTCGTTCGTTAAGAGAACGCCATGCTTTTGAAAAAGGTCTATCATTCTTAACCTTTTTTGCTCTTGAAACGATACTTCATTAGATAAAAATTGATTGAAGTATCGTTCTGAGAGATGATTCCATAGTTTGCTAGCTTCGAGTTTGTTACCAAAAAAAAACAGAATTATGCAAATGAAAGAAGTCAAGAATACCATTTTTTTCAGCAAGTTCATAATCAAGTAAAGTACCATCAATATCAAAGAAAATCATGAATTTTACTCCTTACATAACATGTAATGAAGGTTACATTATTATTTCTGTTTTTCTATTTCCTTATTTGCCTTTACAAATAATAGCGTTATATAAGAAACAAGAAATGAAAAAATACTATACATCCCGACCCAAAAGAAAAATGAACGATTAAACAAGGTTACTGCTAAAATAAGAAAAATCGCAAACGTAATAATAGGCATCACGTAATAAGTTTTTGTAATCCGTGTACCAATAACAGAGAAAATAAAGACAAGCAATGGACAAACAAGTAATGCGAATATAAATTCACGCATGCGCTGTCCTCTTTTCCTATAGTTTGTTATTTTCCAGTCAGACGCTTTTCTGTACTCGTTTCTTTTCCTTCTAATCGCTTCGTAAATGTATTACGCCAGCTTTCTGATAAAGAATCAACTGCTAATATGCGTTGTATTCCATTTATATTATGTTTATCGTGGTGCATCATTTCATTTGCGAAGGCGATTGTTACGTGATGCTCATTTTGTTCTATTAATATAATTTCATCAGAAGGGGAAACAGTGCCCTCCTCTAATACTCGTACGTAAAAACCAGTAAATCCTGTATTTTGAACAAGAAGCGGGAAATCTTTTCGATCGTAGCGATAAGATAACTTATAGCAAGGTTGTCTCGGCTGCGTTACTTGAACGAGCGCTTCACCTATTTTATATATATCACCAATACATACATCAGATTCTAGTAATCCGGTTATTGTTAAGTTTTCTCCGAATGCGCCGTATGGAAGTTGCTGCGCCAGCTCTTGTTCCAAATATGGATAATGTTCAAAGGCATATACACAAACAGCTTTATCTTTCCCGCCGTGGTGTTTTAAATCAGCTTGACCGTCGCCTTCGAAGTTAAGTGTCGATAAATATAACGGTCTGTTAACTTTTTCTTTAAACAGACCAGTTTCAATTTCTTTTCCTTGAAACTGTAATTTTTGCGGTGTTCCGATATTAAGGGAAATGATGTGAGGCATAAGTATTACTCCTTTCGAGTTTTATATATGGTTTATATTACCATAAATGAGGTGAGGATTACTGGATTCGCGGAAAAATTCACGCGTTTTCAAATATAATGTCATTTCGCGAATTGCTTATAGGGGTCACCATACATGCCCATCAACTTAAGAGTGTAACCAAACTGAACTTTTGTTCAGCCGGGTTAAAACATTCTTAAAATAGAAGTATATTCTTAAAAATGCGCATACCAAATAAATCCTAACGGGTTTCACTTTTTTAATTATGCAATTTTCTTTTGTTTTCTCAATCCATTATACTCATAGACAACACCCATAATATCAAAGACAGTCTTCTTCTCATATCTGTGAGATTTTCGTCCGTTCTTCTGTAGAAGATGGAACAGGCGGATTAAAATCTTTGTTATTTCTCGGGTGTTTTGCTGTATAGCTTGATAAAGAATGTATAGATGGTCTTGAATCATTCCAATGGCTTTATATTCGCTTAATTCTCTTTTCTTCTTTTGTAAAATTAATTGTCGCATCTTAAACATAGTAGAAGAACATAGAAAAATAGCGATGAGTTTTCCATAAATGTGGCATTCTAATCGCTCTCGTTTGATATTGTGCCAATCATGAATTTGAAATAAGGATTTCCAAGTTTTAAAGATAATTTCAATCTGCCAGCGGAGGGAATAAAAATCATGTATTTGTTCCATCGGAACCATTCCAAAGGTGTATTGGTAACATAAATGTTCATACCAGCTAATCGTTTGCTTTTCTCTGAGTACGTAATACCCTTTTTACTTTCGGTATACACTTGTTTTTTCTTACGTTCTCGAAGTTGTTTTTCAGTTAATCGATATATAATAACGCGTGTAAATAGTTTTTTATCCTTTCCAATATAAGCATCTGTTATTTCATAGACCTGTCCTGGTTTTAAGGTATTCATAATGTGTTCTAAATCAACTTTGATGTACTGAGACTGTTTTTTTACTGTCCCATTTCGAAAGTATTCAGGAAACTCATTTTTGATATACACCATATTATTTAATTTCAGCCGCGATATATAATATACCCCACGTTGGTCCATTTGATCTAAATCCGTCCAGTGAATAATAACCCAAATCTCGAATACAAAGGTCGCCAGGCCGTAATGTCGCTAAACATTCTGTTCCAAAGGTTTTATCATTATTCTTCCCTGGTTCCACTTGAAAATTTAAAAACTGCCCACTATGTAAATCATATTCCAATTGAATCTTTATACCTGCTGTTTGTGCACAACCACCCGAACCGGGATACACACTAGCTAAGTGTTTTGGTACTTGAAAAATCGTTGCATCTAAAATGCGAATTCGTTGAAAATGGGTTAGTGAAGAACTTGGAATCACTGAAGTTACATAAACTTTATTTTTTAATAATGCAGAGAAAACATGTTTTAAAAAACAAACAGCTTTTTTATTGAACCGTTTATTTAGTCCTTCTGGACTAATAAGAGTTCCTGTAGCTGCATGTAGTTGACTACACAGTCTAACTAAAGAATCACTCGCTATCCGTTGACTCATCCAAACACAGATAGTGGCTAAGTCATGTCCTGAAAATTTGCGCTTTCGTTGAACAAAATCTAACTCTCTAGCAAGCTCTTCTAAAAATGAAGGAGTAAAATATTGATATAATTCCTCAGCAAATAATTGGAGTTCATCTTGAATCGAAAGATTCATAAAAAATGCCATCCTTTCTGCATATTTCTACAAAAAGAATAGCGATTTTTTCGCTATATGGATACAAATTTATCTTAACTTGATGGTGATGCCCTCTGAATATTTAGAGAGAGGGATTAATTTTATTTGGCGTTTGTTTTTAAACAAGTTAATATCGTAATTAATAAAAAGGCAATAAACGCAAGGAGTGGAATTGTTATAAAGTCAAACCAATTTAGGTAGTCTACATTACAAGGGATTGATTCTGTACAAGGCATAATATTTGATAATGTAGGGATCTTTTGTATTAATACATGATAAAAAGAGATAAATAATCCTAATATAGAGAATGGAAGAATATAAATTTTTTCATTTTGATCCTCTTTATATATGGTTATAAAAATTATAAAAACTAAAGGATACATTAAGATTCTTTGATACCAACATAATTCACAAGGAATAAATCCAAATATTTTACTAAATGACAAGCTAATTACTGTAGAAAATAGTGAAATACACCATGCGATATATAAGCGGTATTTTATTACTAAGTTAATCATTTTTTTCTCCAATTCTTCTTGAATCATTTTATCTATTTTATCTAAATTAAAAGGGTTAGAATTTATTATTTTACCATTTTCAGTATTTACGACAGATTCAATACGTTTATTGTTAATGTAAACAGTAGGGGTACTATATAAATACAAATTGAAAAAACGACATAAAAACCTCTTTTTTAAGTGGGTGAGATTATCTGGCTGTGCAAAGTAGCGGTCCTGTTAAATTCTGCATAGCACCGATTTATATGTCGAGAAATAAAAATAGATTTATATAGTTACTTGTGCATCACGAGCTATTTTTAAATCTTTATCGACTTCTTTTTTAACCTCTGAATTATTTAAATCTTGCATTAAAACAGCAGTGTTAAGATTAGTATCTTTGTCAGATAACCCTTTTATTAAATCATTTGTAATCCATGGTTTATCAGGAGTTTCTTGGTAATTAAATAATTCATCTGCTAGATTGATGAAAGAATCTTTATTTTGTTTATAAGCTGCTTCTAAAGCAATAGCACCTAAATAAGCATCTTCGCCATGACTTTTTAATGGTGAATTAATAAAAACTATTTTAGCTTTTTTAGTATCTATATATTTTTTCTTTAATATCGGGAATGTATTTTTCTTCCACTGTAAACATGGAGGGCATTTTAAATCAAAAAATTCTACTATAGTTATAGGAGCATTTGGATCACCTATAACAGGCTGGTCTTCAACGTTTAGGGTTGCTTGTAAACCAGGTTCCTTTGAAGAACTTTTATAAACCTTTTGCTCTTGAAAATATTTCATTGCGAAAAGTAAATATTGTATTGGATACAGTTTCTACTTTTGAGTAGTTATAAAGAGACGAATGTGAATTGAATATTATGTTTTCATTTATAAGTGGAAGCTTAGCTGTACGAAATGTAATTTTTCCATTCATAACGGGAAGTCTAGCATTGTTTTGCATCATGATGCTTAGTGTTCCTGTTTCTTTAGGGAAGAGACGGACAGTTTTTTTGCAATCTGTAATTTTTATATTTTTTTCTATATGGGAGACATAAAAATTTAGAGAAACTGCTAGTAAATAATAGAAAAGAAAAAGGTATATAATCGTATTATTTTGGAATACAAAGAAAAATAAAAGGAAAATAGGAACTACTTCGATATGTTGATTGTTCATATATAACCTCCTGTTGAATTTTATTTTAAGTTTGTGAGATGGTTTAGCATTTTGGTTATAAATATAATATATTTTCTGTTTATTCAGAATTCTTATGGGTGACGGAGATACGTTTGGTAATCGATATTAAAAGTTGATAATCTATAAAAAAATAATTGAAAGGGAAAGCCTCGATGATGTACACGCGGAAAGCGATTATTTACTAGGAAAACGGAAAAAAATAACAGGCTTCTTCGTAATTGAAAGAAGCCTGTTATTTTTTTATAATTATTTGCCTCGCTAGTAATCTAACATCTTAATATTATGCAAAAAACAAAGAGGTTAGGTGAGAGATAAACGTAAGCGTCAAATATTCCCCGCCTGCCATCTGTAGAGTGACAGAATTATACCCACTTTATGTAAAGAACATACTATTTTTAACTGGGTACGATTCAGTCCCATTCATTCACTTTATTTAGATTGTCTCCAAAACTGCTGCCCCTTTAAATTGAGGTAACCAGTCACCATGTGCTTCAATAAGGTCATCGCATAATGAAACGATATCATCGATAGACAGTTCTGCCGCAGTATGTGGATCAAGCATTGCAGCTTGGTAAACGTGTTCTCTCTTACCTGTTATAGCTGCTTCAATGGTAAGAAGCTGGGTATTGATGTTAGTACGGTTCAGCGCCGCCAGCTGTTCAGGAAGTTCTCCTACATAACAAGGTGTAATTCCGCTCCGATCAACCAGGCACGGAACTTCAACCACAGCTTTTTCCGGAAGGTTACTGATTAAGCCGCCTGTATTCATTACATTTCCGTGGAGTCTAAATGGTTTATCAGTTTCAATTGCATCAATGATATAAGAAGCGTATTCATGTGTACGTTTATGCGCCAGATTTTTGTTGTTAACAAGGTCTTCACGCATTTTCACCCAGTCCTCAATTTGATTGATACAGCGGCGCGGGTATTCATCAAGCGGGATGTTCAACTTATCGATGAGTTCTGGATAATTCTTTTTGATGAAGTATGGATGATATTCAGCGTTATGCTCGGACGATTCCGTTACGTAATAGCCGAAACGGTTCATCAGTTCCAAACGAACCATGTCATCATGTTTTTCTTTTTGCTTTTCAGCCGCAAGTCTCTTGATTTCTGGGTATAGGTCTTTCCCATCTCTTGTCACTTCTAACAGCCAGGCCATATGATTGATTCCGGCAATTTTCCACTGGACATTTTCTTTATCCATTCCGAGCAAACGAAATAAGTACGGAACACAAACTTGGACGCTGTGACACAATCCGACCGTTTTTACGCCGCCGTAACGAATCATAGCCGCCGTTAACGTCGCCATCGGGTTTGTATAGTTTAAAAACAAAGCATCCGGGCAAACTTCACGGATATCTTTGGCAAAATCAAGCATTACCGGAATTGTTCGTAATGCGCGGAAAATGCCGCCAATACCGATTGTATCTCCAATCGTCTGGCGAAGCCCGTACTTTTTCGGAATTTCAAAGTCGGTCACCGTACAAGGCTCATAGCCGCCGACCTGTATGGCATTAATGACGTATTTTGCTCCTCTTAACGCCTCTTTCCGGTCCGTATAAGTCTTGATGTGCACGTTGCTACCGGAGCTTTCCTTTAGATTTTGCAGAATGTTCTCAGAATCCTTTAAGCGTTGATGGTCAATATCAAACAGGGCAAACTCGAACCCTTGGATACTAGACGTTAACATGCAGTCACCAAGTACATTTTTAGCAAAAATCGTACTTCCAGCACCTAGAAATGTAATTTTTGACATTTATAAAACCTCCTGAATCTGCATTTTATGTTCAACTCAAAAATCTTAAAGTTTCACTTTATCCCAAAACGATAAGTTCTCTATTTGCATTTGTAATCACTTCATACCCCGTTTTCGTCACGACAATATCATCTTCAATTCTACATCCGCCCCAATTTGGGATATAAATGCCTGGTTCTACAGTTACAACCATTCCTTCTTGCAGTATGTCTTTGCTGTCTTTTGATAATCGAAGAGGTTCGTGAATTTCTAATCCAAGTCCATGACCTGTTGAATGACCGAAGTATTCACCGTAACCATGTTCAGTAATGTAATTTCTTGTAATGTCATCGATTGTTTTTGCTGATTCGCCCGAACGGATTGCTTCAGTGCCGCGTTTTAAAGCTTCGAGTACAACGTTGTATATCTTTACGAATTCTTCAGAACAACTGCCAATTGCAACAGTGCGCGTTAAGTCAGAGCAATATCCGTTATAAAGTGCACCAAAATCTAACGTAACAATGTCCCCTTCTTCAATGGTTTTACTTGTAGCTACCCCGTGCGGGAGAGAAGAGCGAGTACCGGAAGCTACGATGATGTCAAACGATGATGAGGAAGCTCCTTGTTTGCGCATGAAAAATTCTAATTCATCTCTTACATCGCGTTCGGATACGCCAGGTTTTAGAAAAGCTGTAATATGCTCAAAAGCATCATCTACGATGCGAGCTGCAATTTTAATCATTTCGATTTCGAAGTCTTCCTTTACAGTACGAATCGTCTCGATTAGTTCATTTACATTAACAAGTTCGATATTTGTATATTTTTTTAGCGCTGTGTATTGTTTTAGCGTCATATTATTTTCTTCTATACCGAGTTTTTTAATTTGTAATCTGTCTACTTGAGCTGCAATTTCTTGTTCTATGTTCCCATTATGCATAATAATTTCGGCTTCGTGTACTTGTGCCTTCGCTTGATCTGTATAACGGAAATCTGTAATAAATATGGCATTTGTAGGAGAGATTAAGACAACTCCAGCAGTACCTGTAAATCCAGTTGCATACCTGCGGTTTTCTTTTTTTGTAATAAGTAATCCGTCTATTCCATTTTGATGTAGCTGTTCTTGAATTTTTTTAATTCTTGTATTCATTTTAATTCCTCCCTTTCATCTCCTTAATATAAAGCAAGAATAATGCCAATATTTCGAATAAGGGGAACGATTTTTTATATAGCATGAATAGGGGGTGAGTCTTTACTGAGGAAAAAGTTTTGTTATATCTCTGTCAAATAATATAGACACNNGTGTCTATATTATTTGACAGCTAAAAGGATTGTGTAAAAAATGAACGAAAAAGAGATGATTATCATTGCAATCATCTCTTTTTGTCTTTAAGCCTTTAATTTCATCACAGTGTCCGCATCTGGTGTTACATATACTGTTTGCTGATTATCGTACGTCACAAACCCAAGTTTTGCTCCGCTCGGCTTTTTCACATGACGAATTTTCGTATAATCGACTGGAACTGAGCTCGATTCTTTTGCTTTACTAAAGTAAGCAGCGAGCTTTGCAGCTTCAAGTAATGTTTCGTCATTTGGCTCTAATGAGCGGATGACTACGTGTGATCCTGGAATGTCTTTCGTATGAAGCCAAATTTCATCCCGGCGTGCAAGTTTATTCGTTAAATAATCGTTTTGTTTGTTATTTTTCCCGACTAAAATCTCTGTTCCGTCACTTGCAATATATTTTTCTAATATAGGTTTTGCAGGTTTCTTCTTTACATTTTTCGCCTTGCGATTCCGCATATATCCTTCTTCAGCTAGTTCTTCGCGAATTTCTTCAATATCTTTAGAAGAAGCAGATTCCATTTGTTGGAGTAAACTGTCAAAGTAAAAGATTTCTTCGTTTGTTTTTTCGATTTGTTCTTCAACAATTGCGATAGAATTTTTTGCTTTTTGATATTTTTGGAAATAACGCTGTGCATTTTCTGATGGTGTGCGCAGTGGATCTAAAGTAATCTTTACAGTGCTGCTATTTTCATCATAATAATTGATAACTTCAATTTCTTTGTCGCCTTTTTTCGTTGCGTACATATTAGCTGTAAGCAATTCACCAAACAATTGATATTTATCTGCTTTGCCCGCGTCTTCTAATGTTTTTTGCAATTTAATTAATTTCTTTTCATTTTTTGCTTTTTCATTTTGCATAAATCGTTCTAAATCATGAGCCTGTTGTTTTACACGGTCACGCTCTGCTTTTCCGAAGAAGAATCGATCTAGTAATTCGCTGACAGATGAGAATGTTTTCTCTTCACCTTTTAAGTGTGAAAGTGTGAATAAATAAAAGAATTCTTTCCCATTTGCTGTAATCATTGAAGGCGTATACTGATGTTGTAAGAGCGGTTTTTGTAATGTGAAAAATGCTTCAGATAATGCATGTTCATTTACCATGCCAGCTTTTGCAACTACTTCTTTTGCAAATAATGGAGAGATTCCTGTAAAAGCACCTACGAGTTGTTTATCCATATTTCCTGATAAAAAGTCGAGCGGTCGAATAAATTCTTCTTGCGTTTCAATTTGCAGGGGATTGATTTTCTGTTGCGTTGGTGGTGCAACATATTCAGCCCCGGCATATACAGTGCGGTGACGGTTTACCGCTAAAGACACGTGTTTTAAGCTATCCAAAATGATATTTGTTTTAGAGTCTACTAAAATGATATTGCTATGACGCCCCATGATTTCAATGATTAATGTTTTTAATGATTCATCACCAATTTCATTACGGCTGCGAATGGTAATTTGAATCATTCGTTCTAAATCAATTTGTTCAATCTTTTCAATGAATCCACCTTCTAAATGTTTGCGAAGAAGCATGCAAAACATTGGTGGTAATGCAGGGGAGTCATAATTTTGTGTTGTTAGATGCATCCTTGCATATGTTGGGTGTGCGGAAAGAAGTAATTTTTGATTTTTTCCGTTTGCCCGAATATGTAATAAAATTTCATATTTTGACGGTTGATATATTTTTGAAATTCTTCCTGTTTGAAGAGAATTTGCAATTTCATGTGTGATTGCTCTTGTATATAATCCATCGAATGCCACGCCAAACACTCCTTTCTTACTAAAAGTTAATTATAGCATTTTTTCGGACGAGGCTGAATAAGCTTTCATTAGAGCATGTCTGCAATCAGGAGGTAGGTGGCGAGATGAATTGGTATGAACTGCGTGCACATGAAGTAGAAGAGCAAACGAATACAAATGTAAAAACAGGATTGACGGAGCAAGAGGTGGAAATACGGCTGAAAAAACTCGGCCCAAACGAATTACAAGAAGCAAAGCGGCCTTCTGCACTTCTTGTGTTCTTGGCGCAATTTAAAGATTTTATGGTACTTGTTTTGTTTGGAGCAACAATTATTTCTGCTTTTTTAGGAGAATATGTGGATGCAATTGCGATTGTGGCAATTGTCATTATCAATGGAATTCTTGGCTTTTTTCAAGAGAGAAAAGCAGAAAAATCACTGGAAGCATTAAAAGAGCTTGCTGCTCCGCAAGTAACCGTACTTCGAAATGGGAAGTGGATGAAGATTCCTTCGAAAGGTCTTGTGCTTGGAGATATTATTAAATTTTCAAGCGGGGATCGTATCGGTGCGGATGTACGTCTCATTGAAGCTTCAAGTCTATATATTGAAGAGTCAGCATTAACTGGAGAATCAGTGCCGGTCCAAAAGAGAATTGATGTTCTGCAAGGTGTTGATGTTTCAATTGGTGATCAAACAAATATGGCATTCATGGGAACGATGATTACGAGGGGATCCGGTATTGGAGTTGTTATTGGAACAGGAATGAATACAGCAATGGGACAAATTGCAAATATGTTGCAAAATGCAGAGCAAAATGAAACGCCGCTGCAGAGAAGACTTGAGCAGCTAGGCAAAATTTTAATTATCGTTGCATTAATTTTAACGGCACTCGTTGTATTAGTTGGTGTTTATCAAGGAAATGAAATGTATCATATGTTTTTAGCGGGTGTTTCGCTTGCCGTTGCAGCGATTCCTGAAGGATTGCCAGCCATTGTGACAGTAGCACTCTCACTCGGTGTGCAACGGATGATTAAGAAAAAAGCAATTGTAAGAAAGCTACCTGCGGTTGAAACTTTAGGATGCGCATCTGTCATTTGTTCGGACAAAACAGGGACAATGACGCAAAATAAAATGATGGTCACACATGTATGGTCGAATGGTGAAACGTGGAATGTAACGGGGCAAGGCTATGAACCAAAAGGCGAATTTATGAAAGATGATAAGAAAATAAATCCGCCAGCGGCTCGTTCTTTATATCAGCTTCTCACATTTGGATGCCTATGTAACAACGCAAATATCGTGAAAAAGAAAAAAACATATGTATTAGATGGTGATCCGACAGAAGGTGCACTCGTTGTGGCAGCGATGAAGGCTGGTATTTCAAGAGAAGGGATAAAGGATCAATTTGAAGTCATTCACGAATTTCCATTTGATTCAACGAGGAAAATGATGAGTGTAATCGTTCGTGACAAGGCAGGGAAAAAATTTGTAGTAACAAAGGGAGCACCTGATGTTTTATTACAAATGAGTCAAACTATTTTATGGGGAAATAAACAGCAACCGTTAACAGAATTGTATCGAAATGAAGTACAAGCGGCGATTCATCATTTAGGAAGTCAAGCACTTCGTACAATTGCAATTGCATTTAAACCATTAAAAACAACAGATCATTTACAAAGTGAACGAGAAGCAGAACAAGATTTAATGTTTATTGGATTGCAAGGAATGATTGATCCGCCAAGACCGGAAGTGAAGCAAGCGGTGCAAGAATGTAAAGATGCGGGTATTAAAACAATTATGATTACAGGCGACCATAAAGTAACAGCGATGGCGATCGCTGAGCAACTTGGGATTTTACCACATGGCGGTCGTGTTGTAGAGGGAATCGAACTTGCAAACATGTCGGTTGAAGAATTAGAAGATATTGTTGATGAAACATATGTCTTTGCACGTGTTTCTCCAGAACATAAATTAAAAATTGTGAAGGCGCTGCAAAATAAAGATCATATTGTGGCAATGACCGGCGATGGTGTGAACGATGCTCCTGCTATAAAAGCAGCTGATATTGGTGTGGCGATGGGGGTTACTGGGACGGACGTTGCGAAAGAAGCATCATCTCTTGTGTTATTAGATGATAATTTTGCTACTATAAAAGCGGCAATTAAAGAAGGAAGAAATATTTACGAAAACATTCGTAAATTTATTCGTTATTTATTAGCGTCTAATGTTGGCGAAATTTTAGTTATGCTATTTGCAATGATATTAGCATTGCCATTGCCGCTCGTACCCATTCAAATCTTATGGGTGAATTTAGTAACAGATGGTTTGCCAGCAATGGCGCTCGGACTTGATGCGGCAGAAGGTGATGTGATGCGAAGAAAACCACGTCATCCAAAAGAAGGGGTATTTGCGAGAGGGCTTGCATGGAAAATTGTGAGCCGTGGCTTTTTAATCGGTGCGATGACACTCTTAGCATTTATCATTGCATACAATCAACATCCAAATGAATTAAAGTATGCGCAAACAGTTGCCTTTGCAACACTTGTGTTAGCTCAGCTTATTCATGTATTTGATTGCCGCAGTGAGCATTCTGTCTTTCACCGTAATCCATTTGGAAATATGTACTTAGTAGGAGCGGTAATTCTTTCGATTTTACTCATGCTAGTAGTGATCTATTATCCGCCGTTGCAACCGATTTTTAGTACGATGCCAATTCAAGCGAAAGATTGGCTCTTAATTGTTGGACTTTCTTCTATTCCAACATTTTTATTAGTAGGATCTTTACTAACTGGGAAGTCAGAAAAGAAGAAAACAATTGTATATAAAAGAGGGGTAAACTTGAAATAGTAAATGACATAAAAGTGTGCTATAATTTGAGAAGGTAGTAGAGTAGAGTCTCTATTACCTTTTTCATTGAGTAAGATCATGGCTTGGATGTGATAAAATGATTTCGAGTATGACAGGTTTTGGACGCGCAAAAGTAGAAAGTGATGCGTTTCAAATTACAGTAGAAATGAAGTCGGTCAACCATCGTTTTTTAGAGATGAATATTCGTCTTCCAAAGCAAATGATGGTGTTCGAGGATAAAATCCGCAAGTTAATTGCAGAACAAGTAGGCCGCGGACGTATTGAAGTGTCGATTATTGTTGAAGGGGAAGGACTCGTTGAACGGAAATTACGCGTGGATTGGTCCCTTTTAGAGCAATATAAGCTCATTATGGAAGAAGCGAAGGGGAAATTTCAATTACAGGATTCGATTACATTACAGCAGCTTATTGCTATGCCGGAAGTGACAGCAATTGAAGAAGTTGAAAATGTAAATGAAGCGTTTGAACATAGTTTGTATGAAGCGGTTCGCCGCGCAGCTAGTATGTTAAAAACGATGCGTGATGGTGAAGGGGAACGACTGCATAAAGATTTGGAGCATCGTTTACAAGGAATTTACACGTGTGTGCGTTCCATTGTCCCATATGCGCCGTCAGTTATTCAAAAATATCGTGAACGCTTAGAAAACCGTTTGAAAGAATTACATAATCAAGAATTAGAAGAACAACGATTACTTACAGAGATAGCGGTATTTGCAGACCGCTGTGATATTCATGAAGAATTAGTTCGTTTACAAAGTCATTTAGAACAATTTCAAGAGACGCTACAAAGTAAAGAGCCAGTTGGAAGGAAATTAGATTTCATCGTACAAGAAATGCATCGTGAAATTAATACAATTGGTTCAAAAGCAAATGACTTAACAATTTCAAAATATGTTGTTGAAATGAAAAATAATCTTGAAAAAATTCGTGAACAAGTACAAAATATTGAGTAGCTGTCAATTGTATACGAAGTTATACGAGAGGGAGAAATCGGATAGACTTACTAGGAGGCGCAAATTATGGCCATGCGGTTTTTAAATATTGGATATGGAAATATCGTATCTGCACATCGAATTATTTCCATTGTAAGTCCGGAATCAGCACCGATTAAAAGGTTAGTACAGGAAGCTCGCGAACAAAATGTGCTGCTTGATGCTACCTATGGTCGAAAAACTCGAGCGGTGATTGTTATGGATGATGGACATATTGTATTAAGTCCGATACAACCGGAAACAATTGCACATCGGTTAAACAATAAAGAAGATTTAAGTGACGAAGGGTAGGTTTAACATATATATGAGAAGTAGAAGAGGGTTGCTCATTGTTCTTTCAGGGCCTTCTGGTGTTGGAAAAGGAACAGTTCGAAAGGAATTGTTCAGTCAAGAAGATACAAATTTACAATATTCTATTTCTGTAACAACACGTAAACCGCGTGAAGGAGAAGTAGACGGTGTTGATTATTTCTTTAAAACGAGAGAAGAGTTTGAAGAGATGATTCAAAATAATAAACTGCTTGAATGGGCGGAGTTTGTTGGAAACTATTACGGAACACCAATTGATTATGTAGAGCAAACATTACAACAAGGGAAAGACGTTTTCTTAGAAATTGAAGTGCAAGGTGCAATTCAAGTAAAGAAAGCTTTTCCAGAAGGTGTATTTATCTTTTTAGCTCCTCCAAGTTTATCGGAACTAAAAAACCGAATTGTGGGCCGTGGTACAGAAACAGAAGAAGTAATTCAAAATCGTTTAACAGTAGCAAAAGAAGAAATCGAAATGATGGATGCTTATGACTACGTAGTAGAAAACGATGAAGTAGAACTTGCTTGCGAACGTATTAATGCCATTGTGATAGGTGAACATTGTCGCCGTGAGCGAGTAGCAAAATATTATAAAGAAATGACGGAGGAAATGTAATATGTTAAACCCATCTATTGATTCATTGTTACAAAAAATTGATTCTAAATATACGCTAGTAACAGTAGCTGCAAAGCGCGCTCGTGAAATGCAAGAGCATGACGATTGTAGTGTTGAGCAACCAGTATCTCATAAATTTGTAGGGAAAGCATTAGAAGAAATTAATGCGCAAATATTAAACTACGAACCAAGTGAAGATAACAACCAAAAGTAAAGCTTTCTTTTCGACAAATAGAGGCATAGATACTATACTTTTCTATGTAACAGTAACAACCTATTTACAAGTAGGTTGTTATTTTTTTACGATGTAGATAAATTAAAAAACGACATAAAAGCTTTCTTTTTAGGGGGGCGAGAGCATCTGGCCATGAATAGAAGCGGTCAGGGCCTATTTATGCCACATGCGAAGTTCAAACAGAGGGAGAAAGCAAGTGCGGACTTCTTAATTTCTGTAAAGCAGCAATAGATATGTCGAAAGATCAAAAAGGATTTATATAGGATGCAGGGGAGCGACAGCTTCTATTTGTATGTAATGAGTATGAATGGTTTGAAGTTCGAAAAAGACTCAGTGTCATGAAAGAAAGAGGACGAGACTTATGCTAAAAGGGAAAAAAATACTTTTATGTGTTACAGGAGGCATTGCTGTATTTAAAGCAGCTGCGCTAACAAGTAAATTAACACAGGCAGGTGCGCTTGTAAAAGTAATAATGAGCGAGTCGGCAATGAAGTTTGTTACACCACTTACATTTCAAGCACTTTCTCGCCATGATGTATACACAGATACATTTGATGAAAAAGATTCAGCAGTCATTGCTCATATCGATTTAGCAGACTGGGCTGATCTTGTACTTGTAGCACCGGCGACAGCAAACATCATTGGTAAATTCGCAAATGGTCTTGCAGATGATATGATTTCAACGACTCTTCTTGCAACAACAGCTCCAGTGTGGATTGCACCTGCGATGAATGTTCATATGTACGAAAATCCAGTTGTCCAAAAAAATATGCAAACGCTAAAACAGTTAGGATATACATTTATCGAGCCTGGAGAAGGCTTTTTAGCTTGCGGATATGTTGCTAAAGGCCGGTTAGAAGAACCAGAAAACATTGTAGCAATGTTAGAGAAGCATTTTTCAGAAGAGAAGCCGCTGCAAGGAAAACAAATATTGGTGACGGCGGGACCGACACGTGAAAAAATTGATCCAGTTCGTTTTATGACGAATTTTTCTTCTGGAAAAATGGGATATGCACTAGCGGAAGTTGCGGCAAATCTTGGTGCAGAAGTCATTCTTATTTCTGGTCCAACGGCGCTAACACCGCCTGCGAATGTAACGACAATACAAGTGGAATCAGCACAAGATATGTTAGAGGCAGTTTTACATCATTATTCTCGTATGGATGTTGTGATTAAAACAGCTGCCGTTGCAGATTATCGGCCGAAAATCGTTTATGATGAAAAAATGAAAAAGAAAAATGGCGATACAATTATCGAATTGGAACGTACGATAGATATTCTTAAAACATTAGGTGAGCGAAAAGAGCATCAATTACTTATTGGTTTTGCAGCAGAAACAACAAATGTTGAAGAGTATGCAACGAAGAAATTACGTGAAAAAAATGCTGACATGATTGTTGCGAATGATGTAAAAGCAGAAGGGGCAGGATTTGGTACGGACACAAATATTGTGACAATGTATAAAAGAAATGGCGCCGTGGTTAAAGTGCCACTATTAACAAAGCAGGAAGTAGCGAGAGAAATTTTACTACATGTTGAAAAAATGCTGGAAGAGGATCCTGCATGAAATTTGCAAGTGTAATTGTCGATGTTCCAGCAAGGCAAACGGATAGGCCATTCGATTATATTATTCCTAAACGTTGGGAAGATCTTGTTCAAACGGGTATGCGAGTCGTTGTTCCATTTGGACCGCGAAAATTACAAGGATTTGTCATCGGGATAAAAGATACAGTAGATGTAGATGTAAATAAGTTAAAAACATTGCATGAATTGTTAGATGTTACACCTGTATTAAATGAGGAATTGTTGCAGCTTGGAAGTTGGCTTACAGCAGAAACGCTTTGTTTCACAATTTCAGCATTCCAAGTTATGTTGCCAACAGCAATTAAAGCGACATATAAAAAACAACTACGTCTTCATAGACCAGAAGACGTAGCGGCCAATGTGAAATTGCTCTTTCAAGGAAAAGAAAGCATCGATTGGAATGTGCTTGATGAACAACCACAGATGTACCGTGCGGTGCAAACAGAAATTGCAAAAGGGAATGTAGAAGTTGTTTATGAAGTAAAGGATAAGGCGCAAAAGAAAAAACAAAAAATGATTCAACCTGTTTTGCCTCATGAAGAATTAGAGGAAACGGCCTTTCATCTAAAGAGTAAAAAGCAGCAAGATGTATTGTATTATTTCATGGAACACTATCAGTCCATACCGTTAAAAGTAGTAATGGAAGAATTGCAAATGACTGATGCTCCCATAAAATCTCTTGTGAAAAAAGGTTTGTTAGCTGAAAAATATGTGGAAGTATACCGGAATCCGTATGATGATGATGCTTTTGAGCGCACAAAACCATTCCCGCTTACAGAAGAGCAACGACAGGTGATTGCACCGATCTTAACTTCCATTACAGAGGAGCAGCATGAGACGTTTTTACTGTATGGTGTCACAGGGAGTGGAAAAACAGAAGTTTATTTACAGTCAATTGAAGAAGTTCTTAGAAAAGGAAAAGAAGCCATTGTACTTGTACCTGAAATTTCGTTAACGCCGCAAATGGTGGATCGTTTTAAAGGGCGTTTTGGCTCGCAAGTTGCTGTTCTTCATAGTGCATTGTCTGTTGGGGAAAAATATGATGAATGGCGTAAAATCTTACGGAAAGAAGTCAAAGTAGTTGTAGGGGCGCGTTCAGCAATTTTTGCACCATTTGAGAATTTAGGAATTATTATTATTGATGAAGAACATGAATCGAGTTACAAACAAGAGGACAATCCACGCTACCACGCACGTTCTGTTGCAATTCGGCGGGGAGAATATCACAATTGTCCTATTGTATTAGGAAGTGCTACACCTACACTAGAATCGTTTGCTCGTGCCCAAAAAGGTGTATATACACTTCTTACAATGTCAAAACGGATGAATGAACAGGATTTGCCGGCAGTTGAGATTATTGATATGAGAGAAGAGCTTAGGGGTGGCAATCGTTCTATGTTTTCTCAGCTTCTTCATGAGAAGATAGCGGATCGATTAGAGAAAAAAGAACAAATGGTGCTTTTTTTAAACCGAAGAGGGCATTCGACATTTGTCATGTGCCGTGATTGCGGATATGTCGTGCAATGCCCGCACTGTGATATTTCACTTACATATCACAGAATGAATAACCGCTTGAAATGTCATTATTGTAGTTATGAGGAAAATTTACCGAATGCTTGTCCTGCTTGTAATAGTACCTATATCCGCTTTTTTGGGACAGGGACACAAAAAGTTGAAGAAGAAATTACAAAATTGTTTCCAGAAGCACGTGTGATTCGAATGGATGTGGATACGACAAGTCGTAAAGGGATGCATGAAAAGCTCCTGAAATCATTTGGGGCAGGAGAGGCAGATATTTTACTTGGAACGCAAATGATTGCTAAAGGCCTTGATTTTCCAAATGTGACGCTTGTAGGTGTATTGACAGCAGATACAATGCTGCATTTGCCGGATTTCCGGGCGAGTGAAAAAACATATCAGCTTTTAACGCAAGTAAGCGGCCGAGCTGGACGTCACGAACTTCCAGGAGAAGTAGTCATTCAAACGTATACACCTGAACACTATAGTATAGAATTAGCAAAACAACAGAAGTATGATGTGTTTTTTGAACGTGAGATGTATATGAGGAAAATGCGACAATATCCACCTTATTATTATGTCGTATTAGTTACAGTATCTCATCCGGAATTATTAAAAGCAGTGCAGGTAACAGAGAAAATTGTTGGTTTTTTACGACAACATTGTTCACAGCAAACGATGATCTTAGGTCCGGTTGCTTCGGCAATTCCTCGTATAAAAGATAGATATCGCTACCAATGCATGATAAAATACAAACGGGAACCAAACTTACAGTACGTGCTTAAAATGGTAAATGAACATTATCAAGCAGAAATGCAAAAAGACTTGCAAATCTCAATTGATTTTAATCCAACTATGTTGATGTAGTAGAGCTGAATTTAGAGGAAAATGGATAAAATAAAGTGGAACTTTTACAAGCAGGAAGGAGAGTCTTGTTACCCAGATTCTTACTGTTGGCTTGTACTTGATTAGGCAGGCTAACCATCAGTGGAGAATGCCACCATTGATGGAAGTTTCACTTTATTTCAATCTGATTGTATGTTGAAAAGGAGAGCAGTATGGCAACATTAGAAATTGTAAAACATCCAAATGAAGTATTAGAAACGCCATGTGAACGTGTTATAAATTTTGATAAAAAGTTAGTGAAACTTTTAAAAGATATGCACGAAACAATGTTAATTGCAGATGGCGTTGGATTAGCAGCACCGCAAGTCGGTGTAAGTCTGCAAGTTGCTGTTGTAGACATTGATGATGATAACGGGAAAATTGAATTAATTAATCCTGTTATTTTAGAACAACGTGGTGAACAAGTAGGTCCCGAAGGCTGCTTAAGTTTTCCGGGGCTTTTTGGTGATGTAACACGTGCTGAGTATATTAAAGTACGTGCCCAAAATCGCCGCGGGAAAGTGTATTTATTAGAAGCAGACGGCTTTTTGGCCCGTGCAATCCAACATGAAATCGATCATTTACACGGTGTGTTATTTACATCTAAAGTAACGCGATATTATGAGGAAAATGAATTAGAAGAGATGTAAAAGGAGAGTTTTTCAAATGGTGAAAGTTGTATTTATGGGAACACCGGACTTTTCAGTGCCGGTGCTTCGTCGTCTTATTGAAGATGGATATGATGTGATTGGGGTTGTGACGCAGCCCGATCGTCCGGTAGGTAGAAAAAAGGTGTTAACCCCAACGCCTGTGAAAGTTGAAGCAGAAAAACATGGTATTCCGGTATTACAACCGCTAAAGATTCGTGAAAAAGCTGAATATGAAAAGGTGTTGGCATTAGAGCCGGATTTGATTGTGACAGCTGCATTTGGACAAATCGTACCAAATGAAATTTTAGAAGCACCGAAATATGGATGTATTAATGTCCATGCTTCGTTACTTCCAGAACTTCGCGGCGGTGCGCCTATTCATTATTCGATTATGCAAGGAAAAGAAAAAACAGGCATTACAATTATGTATATGGTTGAAAAGTTAGATGCTGGTGATATTTTAACGCAAGTAGAAGTGGAAATTACAGAACGCGAAACAACCGGCTCGTTATTTGATAAATTAAGCGTGGCTGGAGCTCAGTTATTATCCAAAACGATTCCGTTGTTGGTACAAGGAAAGGTAGAACCAATTAAACAGAATGAGGAAGAAGCAACATTTGCTTATAATATTAAACGTGAGCAGGAAAAGATTGATTGGACGAAAACAGGAGAAGAGATTTACAATCACATTCGTGGTTTAAATCCGTGGCCAGTTGCTTACACGACGTTAGCAGGACAAGTTGTAAAAGTATGGTGGGGAGAAAAAGTTCCAGTAACAGATAGAGCAGAAGAAGGGACAGTTGTTGCAATTGAAGAAGATGGTTTCGTTGTGGCAACAGGAAATGAAACAGCAATTAAAATCACGGAGTTGCAACCATCCGGTAAAAAACGCATGGACTGTTCACAATTTTTACGTGGAACAAAACCTGAAATAGGTACGAAGTTAGGAGAAGACGCATGAAACAAAATGTTCGTGAATTAGCTCTTGACGGTTTAGTACAAGTTGAAAAAAGCGGTGCATATAGCAACTTGCTTTTAAACAACTTGATTGAAAAGAGTAGCATTGATAAAAAAGATGTTGGTTTGTTAACTGAAATTGTATACGGAACAATCCAGCGACGTGATACACTTGATTATTATTTACAGCCGTTTTTACGAAAAAAGATTGAACTGTGGGTGAAAGTACTCCTTCGTCTCTCTTTATATCAAATGCTATATTTAGATCGTGTTCCAGAGCGTGCTGCCATTCATGAAGCAGTTGAAATTGCGAAGCGTCATGGTCATAAAGGAATCGCTGGACTTGTGAATGGAGTACTTCGTTCGATTCAGCGTGAAGGAGTTCCATCGCTAGATGAGATTAAAAGTCCGGAAAAGCGCCTTTCTATTGCAACAAGCCATCCAGAATGGCTTGTAAAAGAGTGGATAGAAGCATACGGAATTGAAACAGCAAGACAAATGTGTGAAGTAAACTTACTCCCACCAGTTCCGACGGCTCGAGTTAATGTAGCGAAAACGTCTGTAGAAGATGCGCTCAAAATGTTAGAAACAGAAGGACTTCAAGCAAAGCATGGCGATTTGTCGGAAGATGCGATTCAAATTGAAAAAGGGAATCTAGCTCATACAGAAGCATTTCAAGAAGGATTGCTATCTATTCAAGATGAAAGTTCTATGCTTGTGGCTCGCGTGCTTGATCCGGAAGCAGGAGATATTATTCTAGATAGCTGTGCTGCTCCTGGCGGGAAGACAACGCATATTGCAGAACGTTTGGGAGGAACGGGAAAAGTTATTTCTCTTGATTTACACCCACATAAAGTGCGTTTAATTCAGCAGCAAGCAAAGCGCCTTCAACTAGAAAATGTCGAGGCAAAGGCACTTGATGCACGGAAAGTGCAAGAGCATTATGAACAAGAGAGCTTTGATAAAGTATTAGTAGATGCGCCGTGTTCTGGATTTGGGGTAATTCGCCGTAAGCCGGATATTAAAATGGGAAAACAAAAAGAAGATAGTGAAAGACTTGCCAATATTCAACTATCTATTTTAGAAAAGGTAGCTCCTTTGTTGAAAAAGGGAGGACGCCTTGTTTATAGTACGTGTACAATTGAGAAAGTAGAAAATGAACAAGTAATAGAGCAGTTTTTACAATCACATTCTGAATTTGAATGGGATATAACAATGAAAGACCGATTGCCAAAAGCTGTGCATCCATATGTAGGAAAAGGTGGAGTGCAAATTTTGCCGCATTACTTTGCAACGGATGGATTTTATATTGCTTGTTTAAGAAAGAAGGTGTAGCATCATGGAAACTACTGTAAAAAAACAAAAAAAAGAATTGGAAGAAAAAAAGCCATCTATTTATTCCTTGCAGCTTCATGATATGGAACAATGGTTAAAAGAACAAGGGGAACCGAAATTCCGTGCTGGTCAAATTTTTGATTGGCTATACAAAAAAAGAGTAACAACTTTTGAGGATATGTCCAACCTTTCTAAAGGATTGCGTGAAAAATTGTCGAATTCCTTTGATATTACAACTTTAAAAACATTAGTAAAACAAACATCTTCAGATGGAACGATTAAATTTTTATTTCAACTGCATGATGGCTATTCTATTGAAACAGTATTAATGCGCCATGAGTACGGAAATTCAATTTGTGTGACAACACAAGTTGGGTGCCGAATTGGCTGTACGTTTTGCGCATCAACACTTGGCGGTTTAAAACGTAATTTAGAAGCAGGTGAGATTGTTGCGCAAGTTGTCGAAGTGCAACGTGAGTTAGACGCTACAGATGAGCGTGTTAGCTCTCTTGTTGTGATGGGAATCGGAGAACCATTTGATAATTATGACAGTTTAATGGCGTTTTTACGCATCGTGAATCATGAAAAAGGACTTCACATTGGAGCGCGTCATATGACGGTATCAACGAGTGGAATTATCCCGAAAATTTATAAGTTTGCTGAAGAAAATATACAAATTAACTTTGCGGTTTCTTTACATGCTCCAAATACAGAGCTGCGCTCAAAATTAATGCCAATTAACCGAGCGTACAAGCTGCCAGATTTAATGGAAGCTATTAAATACTACATTGAAAAAACAGGACGCCGCGTTACATTTGAGTATGGCTTATTTGGAGGAGAAAACGACCAAGTCGAACATGCTGAAGAGTTAGCTCAGCTGTTAAAAGGTGTGAAATGTCATGTTAACTTAATTCCAGTTAACTATGTACCAGAACGTGACTATGTGAGAACGCCGCGTGAACAAATTTTCTTGTTTGAAAAAACATTAAAAGATCGTGGTGTTAACGTAACAATTCGTCGCGAACAAGGTCATGATATTGATGCAGCCTGCGGTCAATTGCGTGCAAAGGAGCGCAAAGAAGAGACGAGGTGAGATGATGAAAACCGTGTTTCTATCAGATAAAGGAAAAGTTCGTCAACATAATGAAGATAGTGCAGGAGTATTTCATAATTTAGATGGAGATATTTTAGCGGTTGTAGCAGATGGAATGGGAGGTCATCGAGCAGGCGATGTTGCTAGCTCGATGGCAATCCAATTGTTCCATGACTACTGGAAACAAACGTATAATATGAATACGCCTAAAAAAGCAGAACAATGGTTACATAATCATGCACAAATTATTAATGAACGAGTATACAAATACTCTGGAGAACATCCAGAATGTAGTGGGATGGGAACAACAATAGTTGCTGCTATATGTACGGATACTTTTGTGACGATTGGTCATATTGGAGATAGTCGCTGTTATATGCTATCAGATGATTATATGTCACTTGTTACAGAAGATCATTCCCTTGTAAATGAACTCGTTCGGCATGGGGAAATTTCCAAAGAAGACGCTGAATATCATCCAAGAAAAAATGTGTTACTTAGAGCGCTTGGAACGGAAAAAACCGTTATATTAGATGTGAAAACCTTAGTATTAGAAGAGGGAGATCGGTTGTTGCTCTGTTCGGATGGGTTATCTAATAAAGTTGCAATGAGTAATATGCAAGAAATTTTACAAGCTGATGAGTCTTTGCAAACAAAAAGTCAACAACTTGTGCAGCTTGCAAATGATTTTGGAGGAGAAGACAATATTACTCTTGTCATTATTGATTATGCGGACTCGGCGAACGAAAGTAGGTGAATGACAACGTGATGATTGGAAGACGCCTAAATGACCGTTACAAGCTACTTAAAATGATTGGCGGCGGGGGAATGGCCAATGTATATTTGGCGCATGATGACATACTCGATCGTGAAGTAGCTGTAAAAATGTTGCGGCTTGACTATTCAAATAATGAGGAATTTATTAAGCGTTTCCATCGAGAAGCACAGTCGGTTACAACGTTATCGCATCCAAATATTGTGAATATGTATGATGTTGGAGAAGAAGATGGAATCTATTATCTTGTTATGGAATATGTACCAGGTCAAACGTTAAAACAATACATACAACAGCGAGGGCTTCTTCCAGTAGAAGAAGCGATTGCTATTATGGAACAATTAACAGCTGCGATGGCTCATGCGCATCATTTTGAAATTGTCCACCGTGATATTAAGCCTCACAATATTTTAATTCGAAATGATGGTGTTGTAAAGGTTACAGATTTTGGAATCGCAACTGCGACAAGTGCAACTACTATAACACACACAAATTCTGTTCTTGGTTCTGTTCATTATTTATCTCCTGAACAGGCAAGAGGTGGTGTTGCAAATAAGCAATCAGACATTTATTCTCTTGGAATTGTAATGTTTGAACTATTAACTGGAAGGCCGCCATTTTCCGGAGAATCTGCTGTTTCTATTGCACTTAAACATTTACAAAATGAAACACCATCTCCAAAAAGGTGGAATCCTGATATTCCGCAAAGTGTAGAAAATATTATTTTAAAAGCAACAGCGAAAGATCCGTTTCATCGTTATCAGTCTGTAAATGCAATGAGACGTGATATTGAAACTGCATTATATCCAGAGCGAATAAATGAGCAACCTTTTCATATACCAGAAGATATGGAAGCGACAAAAGCGATTCCTATCATTCAGCAGGAACAGTTATTAAATACAAATACTGAAGAAACAATTGTTTTATCTGGAAAGTCGAAAGAAAAAAAGCAGCAAGACGAATCAGAAAAAGAACAAAAAAAGAAAAAAAGTAATCGTGGGCTTAAAATTTTGTTGACGACCTTCCTATTTTTAGTTGTTTGTGGAATACTGGCAGTGACGGTTATTCCAGGTTTCTTTATTCCAAAGGAAGTCAAAGTGCCAGATGTGTCTGGAATGACATATGAAAAAGCAGTGAATACACTCGTGAATAAAGGATTCGAATTGACATCGCCGCAAGTTATATATACAAATGAAGTAGAAGAAGGTAAGGTTGTTAAAACAAGTCCAGCAGCAGGGCGAGTTGTACGAGAAAGTACAAAAATTACGATTTTTCAATCAGGTGGAAAGCAAAAGAAAAAAATGCCCAATTTAATAGGGAAAGATTATGAAAAGATTAAAGACGAATTGACTCCATATAAAGGGGTTGTTCCCTATTATATTGAAAGTGAAAAGCCGCAAGATGAAATTGTAGTACAAAGTCCAGAAGAAGGACAATCTATTGTAGAAGAAGAGCAAGAGGTAAAGGTGTGGATTAGTAAAGGGCCGAAACAAATTCGACTCGCTGATTTTACTGGTTGGACGGAAAGTAGCGTGAACAGCTATTTAAGTGAGAAAAAGCTTGTGCCAGAAATAAAGAGAGAGTATTCCAATACAGTGGATAAGGGGCTTGTTATTTCACAATCACCAAAGCCAGAGACGAATTTAAAAGAAGGCACAAAAGTAACAATTACTGTCTCTGAAGGACAGAAAGAAAAACCAACAAAAATTGTAAAAGTTGACAATATTCCAATTCAGTATCAAGGGCCAGCAACTGGAGAGAAAACACCGCAAAAGATTGAAATATATAAAGAAGATATGCAAACCACTATGGATAAACCGTTTGAAACGAGAACAATAACGGAGTCAACCACAGTCTCTCTTGATTTTATTATTCAAGAAGGAAAAAAAGGGCGTTACAAAATTGTTCGTGATGGAACGACCTTAATTGAAAAAGAAGTTTTGTACCCAACGCAATAAAGTGAAACTCCTATTAAAAATAATGATAAATGGTGAGTTGAACGAATCTCGTTCTAAAGTCTATTATGAATAGCTATTTTTATGTCTTTTAGAACAAGATAAATAAAGGAGAGAATGTATGCCAGAAGGGAAAATTATAAAAGCTTTAAGTGGGTTCTACTATGTGCAGCATGAAGAAGAGATCACGCAGTGCCGAGGACGTGGTGTATTTCGTAAGCATAAGATTACACCGCTTGTTGGCGATCAAGTTGTATTTCAAGCTGATAATCCGAGTGAAGGATATGTTCTAGAGATATTAGAACGAAAAAATGAGCTTGTACGTCCACCGATTGCGAATATTGATCAAGCACTTCTTGTGTTTTCAGCTGTTGAGCCAGAATTCAATCCATTACTATTAGATCGGTTTTTAGTTTTAATTGAGTTTCATAATATTAAGCCGATTATATGTATTAGTAAGATGGATTTAGTAGACGCGAAAACACGTGAAATGATTGAGGCATGTGCAAAAGATTACATGGCAATTGGATATGATGTTGTATTCACTTCAACGACAACATCAGAAAGTATAGAAGTGTTAAAGCCATTTTTAGAAGGATGTGTTTCCGTTGTAGCAGGTCAATCTGGTGTAGGGAAATCTTCGCTTTTAAATGTATTACGTCCAGATTTGGCACTAAAAACGAGTGGGATTTCAGCTCATTTAGGACGAGGTAAGCATACGACAAGGCATGTAGAATTAATTGAAGTAGGGAGTGGGCTTGTGGCGGATACACCTGGATTTAGTTCACTCGATTTCATTGATATCGAAGTAGAAGATCTCACATATTGTTTTCCAGAGTTGAAAGAACAGAGTCAATACTGTAAATTTAGAGGTTGTACACATCTTTCTGAACCGAAGTGTGCGGTGAAAGAAGCGGTAGAAGAAGGGAATATTACAAGCTATCGTTATGAGCACTATGTGCAATTTATTGAAGAAATTAGAGAGAGAAAGCCGAGGTATTAATTATGATTAAAATTGCACCATCGATTTTATCAGCAGATTTTTCAAGATTGGGAGAAGAAATTAAAGATGTAGAAAAAGGCGGAGCAGATTACATACATGTCGATGTAATGGACGGACATTTTGTTCCAAACATTACAATTGGACCATTAATTGTGGAAGCTATTCGCCCAATTACTTCTCTACCATTAGATGTTCATCTTATGATTGAAAATCCGGATCAGTATATTGAGGCTTTTGCGAAAGCAGGAGCGGACATTATTACGGTACATGTAGAAACTTGCCCGCACCTACATCGTACGATTCAATTAATTAAATCACAAGGCATTAAAGCAGGTGTAGTTTTAAATCCACATACACCAGTTTCCATGATTGAACACGTATTAGAAGATATCGATATGGTGCTACTTATGACTGTAAACCCGGGGTTTGGCGGACAAAAATTCATTCATTCTGTATTGCCGAAAGTTAAACAAGTTGCCGATATGATTCGTGAACGTAATTTACAAGTAGAGATTGAAATTGATGGCGGCGTGAATACAGAAACAGCAAAACTATGTGTAGAAGCAGGAGCAAATGTTCTTGTTGCTGGATCTGCAGTATATAATGAAAAAGATCGCGGAGCAGCAATTGCTGCGATTCGTGGATAAGAATAAAGCGGTAGATAGGAAATTTATTTAAAAGAAAAGGTAATCTAGCTATTAGCAGATTGCCTTTTTTCTATAGGAGGAGAGAGAACGTGATTATTCATATTTTAGCTGGGGGTCCAGTAGAGTGCTGGGCAGATTTTTCTAAATATGAGAGTGAAAAGGTTATATGGGCAGCTGTTGATCGCGGAGTATACCATTTGTTACAGTTTGGAATCATGCCAGAAGTAGCGTTTGGTGATTATGATTCCGTTACAAAAGAGGAACTAGTATGGATGCAAAAGCAAAAACATGATTTGCATATTGTTCCTAAAGAAAAGGATCAAACTGATTTAGAGATTGCGATTAACTGGGCTTTAAAGCAACAACCAGAACAAATTCGTATTTTTGGTGCAACAGGTGGAAGATTGGATCATAGTTTAGCAAACATTCAAATGTTAATAAAAGGTTTACAATCTAATACCAATATAAGCATTGTAGATTATAAAAATGAAATTTCAGTTAAGGAATCCGGTACATATACAATTGAAGAAAATTCATCATTTCCTTACATATCTTTTGTTCCAGTGACAGAAATAGTAACGGGAATTACACTTCGTGGCTTTAAATATCCTCTTACTGATAAAACGATAAAATGGGGATCGACACTTTGTATTAGTAATGAACTCGTTGCGGAAAAAGGTACTTTTTCATTTACTTCTGGCATATTAATGGTGATAAGAAGCACTGATTGAAGAAATACTTTTGTTGCGGCGTCTATAGTAAACAAGTGGAGTAATGGGGGGTAGGAGGGAAACCATGAGATTTTATACAATTAAGTTACCGAAATTTCTTGGTGGAATTGTTCGCGCGGTATTGAATACCTTTAAAAAAGGATAAAAAGCACCTATTACCGGTGCTTTTTTCATGAGCATAATAAAAAAAGAGCCAACAGGCTCTCTTTTTTATTATTAAACACGTTCGATTTTGCCAGATTTTAATGCTCTAGCAGAAACGTAAACACGTTGAACTTTACCGTCAATGCGTACGCGAACTTTTTGAAGGTTAGCGCCCCATTTACGTTTTGTAGCGTTCATTGCGTGAGAACGAGAGTTACCAGAACGAGCTTTTCTTCCAGTAATAGCACAAACACGAGCCATCTATATTTCCCTCCCTTAACTACCGTAACTTACGTAATTTTCAATGTTAGTCTTTTATGCGATGCTAAAAACACTACTATAATTTAACACAACTAAAAAGAGAATGCAACAGTGTATAAAAAAGAAATCAAGAAAAATCCCTTGACACTATATGTAAGAAATCAAAAGCTGAAATCAAGAAAAATCCCTTGACATATTGTAGTGGTATATGTTGTATAATAACAATGGACTATTTTGCTCACCATAAAAAAGTGCTGTTTAATTATATAAATGTGAGAGCGAAAAGAAAGAACGATGGAATTTTCTTTAAAAAGATTATATGATAGTAAATAAAGTAGTCTAGCTCACTTTCACCATTTCAGAAGGGGGAAACGAGATGTCAATTGAAATTAAGACAAAGTACGGTCAAATTGATATTAGTACAGATGTAATTGCAACAATTGCTGGAGGCGCTGCAGTAGACTGTTACGGCATCGTCGGTATGGCTTCTAAAAACCAATTAAAAGATGGCTTGACAGAAATTTTACGAAAAGAAAACTTCACTAGAGGCGTTATTGTTCGTAAAGACGAAGATGAAGTACATATTGATATGTATATTATCGTGAGCTATGGTACAAAAATTTCAGAGGTAGCACATAACGTCCAAACGAAAGTGAAATATACACTTGATCAAACGGTAGGACTAGCAGTAGATTCTGTAAACATCTACGTACAAGGAGTTAAAGTAATAAACTTGTAATGTGCATTAAGGAGGAAGAACTGTGTCAATTCAAAAAATTGATGGAAAACGTTTGTCACAAATGATTATACAAGGAGCAAACAATTTAACAAACAACGTTCAACTTGTTGATGCTTTAAACGTTTTTCCAGTTCCAGATGGCGATACGGGTACAAATATGAACTTATCGATGACTTCAGGTGCGCGTGAGGTGAAAGGAAAACCTTCACAACATGCTGGTAAAGTCGGAGCAAGTTTAGCCAAAGGATTATTAATGGGAGCGCGTGGTAACTCAGGTGTTATTTTATCTCAGTTGTTCCGTGGTTTTTCAAAATCTATTGAACAAAAAGAAGAATTAACAACAATTGATTTTGCTGATGCGTTAGAAGCGGGCGTAGAAACCGCATATAAAGCGGTTATGAAGCCGATTGAAGGAACAATTTTAACTGTTGCAAGGGAAACGAGTAAACATGCAGTCACAGTTGCGAAAAAACAGCGCGACTTTGTTTCATTTATGGAAGAAGTTGTGAAAGAAGCGAATGCATCATTAAATCGTACACCTGATTTATTACCTGTATTAAAGCAAGTTGGTGTTGTAGATAGCGGTGGGAAAGGTCTTGTTGTCGTTTATGAAGGATTTCTAGCAGACTTAAAAGGTGAAACAATCGCCTCGAATGAACCAACACAACCATCTATGAACGAAATGGTACGTGCAGAACATCACCGCAGTGTACAAAGCCAATTGAGTACAGAGGATATTAAATACGGCTACTGCACAGAGTTTATGGTTAAGTTAGACGAAGAGAAAATGAAAGAACATAATTTCTCTGAGCAAAAATTCCGTGAAGAGATTAGTGTGCATGGCGATTCATTGCTTGTTGTATCTGATGATGAAATCGTAAAAGTTCATATTCATGCTGAGCATCCTGGAGATGCGATGAACTATGGACAACGTTATGGAAGCTTAATCAAAATTAAAGTAGAGAATATGCGTGAACAACATACTGCTTTATTAGATGAGCCTGCGGCGATGCATGTAGAAGTGCAACATCCTGCAGAAAAACAGCCTTATGGAATTGTAACAGTGGCAATGGGTTCTGGTATTAAAGAATTGTTTGAAAGCATCGGTGCAACGGAAGTCATTGAAGGCGGTCAAACGATGAATCCAAGTACAGAAGATATTGTAAAAGCAATTGAAGAAGCGAATGCAGAAAAAGTTATTATATTACCGAACAATGGCAATATTGTAATGGCTGCAGAGCAAGCGGCTTCTGTAGTGGACCAAGAAGTAATTGTTGTTCGTTCAAAAACAGTTCCACAAGGTATGGCAGCGATGCTTGCATTCAATCCAGCAGGAACTCTTGAAGAAAACGAAGCGCAAATGAACGAAGCACTTGCTCATGTGAAAACAGGCCAAATCACGTATGCGGTTCGTGATACAGAAATTGATGGTGTCACAATTAATAAAGATGACTTCATGTGCATTGCAGATGGGAAAATTGTATCTACAGATGTAGAAAAAATTACAGCTGCGAAAAAGCTGTTAGAAAATATGCTTGATGAAGATGCAGAAATTTTAACAATTTTACAGGGTGAAGATGCATCAGAAGCAGAAGTAGATGCATTAGTAACATTTGTAGAAGAAAAATTTGAAGATGTAGAAGTGGAAGTTCATAATGGAAATCAACCTTTATATTCTTTCATTTTTTCTGTAGAATAAGGTGAAAACTTTATTATGAAGTTTTATTTCTGTTTAAAATGTGATTACTCTATTATGAGATGAACAAATATAAATGATGAGAGGGCCTTGCTAGCAGATGCAGTGAGGCTCTCTTTCTTTTGGGGAATTAAGTAAAACTTTCGTCGGTAGAGCTTTCTTTATCCCTAGTTTATGGTACGTTGAATCAATTGGGGGAGCTGCCCATGCATAGAAACGATGAGAGGGTTTTGACCGCATGAAAGGTTTAAAACAAAAAGAGAAAGCGAGTACAGATCATTTGTATTTTGCATAGTAGGACTTATATGTCAAAAAATCAAAATGAATGTATGTAAGATTAGGGAAAGGTGAAATGACTACTCTGCTTTCTTGGTGCTATGGTAGAATAGGAGAGGTAGTGATTGCGTATTCAACGTGAAAACAGAAATACGTAATCCATTGTTGAGATATAACCTACAAGTACAGAAGATGTGTGTTATATATGAAAGGTTAGGAATAAGATTTGACGGGGCGTGAAGATCTTGAATGAAGTGGTGCAAATTCCAATTACGGATGTGAAAGGGATTGGAGAAGAAACAGCTGTATTACTAAATGAGATGGGGATTTTTGCGGTTTCTGATTTACTAGAGCATTTTCCGTATCGTTATGAAGACTATGCGATGAAAGATTTGGCTGAAGTTAAACATGAAGAACGAGTAACTGTGGAAGGGAAAGTACATAGTGAACCTCTACTGCAATATTATGGAAAAAAGAAATCTCGTCTTACTGTACGTGTTCTTGTTGGGCGTTATTTAATTACAGCTGTTTGCTTTAACAGACCCTACTATAAGCAGAAATTAAATATTGATGAAACGGTAACGATATCCGGAAAATGGGATCAACATCGTCAAATGATTTCGGTATCTGAACTTCACTTTGGGCCGGTTGTTCGTCAACAAGAAGTAGAACCAGTATATTCAGTTAAAGGGAAATTGACGGTAAAACAAATGCGTCGCTTTATTGCAGGGGCGTTTAAAGAGTATGGTTCTTTTGTGAAAGAAGTGTTACCAGAAGGGTTGTTATCACGTTATAAGTTATTATCTCGTTATGAAGCACTATATGCCTTACATTTTCCTAGTGGACAAGAAGATATGAAACAGGCGCGTCGCCGTTTCGTATATGAAGAGTTTTTCTTGTTCCAATTGAAGATGCAAGCACTTCGCAAAATGGAGCGAGAAAGTTCGAAGGGAACAAAAAAAGATATATCTCTTAAACAATTAGAAGAGTTTATTGGAGCTCTTCCTTTTCCGTTAACGAATGCGCAGCAACGCGTTGTTACAGAAATTATGAAAGATTTGCAGTCCCCGTATCGAATGAATCGTTTACTACAAGGTGATGTAGGTTCTGGGAAAACGGTAGTGGCTGCAATTGCTTTGTATGCTGCCAAATTAGCTGGATATCAAGGGGCATTAATGGTACCGACAGAAATTTTAGCAGAGCAGCACTATCAATCTTTAGTATCTATATTTTCTCATTTTAATATGAACATTGAATTATTAACAAGCTCTGTAAAGGGAGCGCGTCGCCGCGAGATACTAGCTAGACTAGAACAAGGAGAAATCGATATTCTCGTTGGAACGCATGCTTTAATTCAAAATGAAGTCATATTTCACAGGCTTGGGCTTGTAATTACGGATGAACAACATCGCTTCGGTGTAGCGCAGCGTCGTGTGTTAAGAGAAAAAGGTGAAAGTCCAGATGTTTTATTTATGACAGCAACACCAATTCCTCGTACATTAGCAATTACTGCGTTTGGTGAAATGGATGTATCCATTATTGATGAGATGCCGGCAGGTCGTAAAGTCATTGAAACATACTGGGCGAAACATGATATGTTTGAACGTGTTCTTGGATTTGTAGAGAAAGAAGTAAAAAAAGGACGACAAGCGTATGTCATTTGTCCATTAATTGAAGAATCAGAGAAACTGGATGTGCAAAATGCAATTGATTTGCATAGTATGTTGACTCATCATTATCAAGGGAAATTTCAAGTTGGTCTGATGCATGGCCGCCTTTCTTCTCAGGAGAAAGATGAAGTAATGCATCAGTTTAGTGAAAATAAAGTACAAATTCTTATTTCGACAACGGTTGTAGAAGTTGGTGTGAACGTACCGAATGCAACAACGATGGTTATTTATGATGCAGAACGTTTTGGGTTATCACAACTTCACCAACTTCGTGGTCGTGTGGGACGTGGAAGTGAACAATCTTATTGTATTTTAATTGCTGATCCGAAATCGGAAACAGGAAAAGAACGCATGCGTATTATGACAGAGACAAATGATGGATTTGTCCTATCGGAAAAAGATTTAGAATTGCGTGGTCCTGGGGATTTCTTTGGGAGTAAGCAAAGTGGTTTACCTGAATTTAAATTAGCTGATATGGTACATGATTATCGAGCGTTAGAAACAGCAAGGCAAGACGCTGCGCTACTTGTTGATTCGACTGCTTTTTGGCAAAGCGAACAGTATGAAATGCTGCGAAGGTATTTAGAAAAATCAGGTGTTTTTCAAGGAGAAAAGCTGGATTAAAGCGCAAGAAGTAAAAAAATGTTGCATTCTGTATTTAATGCTTATATACTACTGTTAGTACCTAGTCATAAAAATGGATGGTGCGGAATGAAAAAGAGAAGGAAAAAAGAAAGACAAGAGTTGTTACAACAAACAATAGAAGTAAATCCGTTTATTACGGATGAAGAATTAGCTGAACAATTTCAAGTGAGTATTCAAACAATTCGTCTCGATCGAATGGAACTTTCGATTCCAGAATTACGAGAACGAATAAAACATGTGGCAACGAAACAACATGAAGAAGATGTAAAATCTTTACCACTTGATGAAGTGGTAGGAGAAATTATTGATATAGAATTAGATAGACATGCGATTTCTATTTTTGAAGTGAAAGTAGAACATGTCTTTAAACGTAATCAAATTGCTCGTGGGCATCATTTATTTGCGCAAGCAAACTCATTAGCTGTTGCGGTTATTGATGAAGAATTAGCTTTAACTGCGAAGTCTACCATTCGATATATTCGTCCTGTAAAATTAGGAGAGCGTGTTGTTGCAAAAGCGCGTGTTGAAGATGTAGAGAATGATAAAGGACGGACGGTTGTCAAAGTGCAAAGTTTTGTTGGAGATGAACTTGTTTTTGCTGGCACTTTTGAAATGTATCGATCTAGTAACTATAGTGAGGAAGGTAACAACTTATGAGAATCGCAATAGATGCAATGGGTGGCGATCATGCGCCGAAATCTGTCGTACTTGGAGCAATGAAAGCAATTAAGGAATATTCAGATTTACATATTACTTTAGTTGGAAAAGAAGATGAAATTCGCAAATATTTAACAAGCGAAGGGCGTATTACAGTGCTGCACACAGATGAAGTAATTGAAGGGACAGATGAGCCGGTACGAGCAGTGCGTCGGAAAAAACAAGCTTCCATGGTACTTGCTGCGCAGCAAGTAAAAGAAGGTGTAGCCGATGCTTGTATTTCAGCTGGGAATACAGGGGCTCTTATGGCAGCTGGATTGTTTGTAGTAGGACGTATAGAAGGGATAGAGCGCCCTGCTCTTTCTCCGACGATGCCAACAGTAGATGGGAAAGGCTTTGTTATGCTAGATGTTGGCGCAAATGTCGATGCGAAAGCAATTCATTTATACCAATATGCTGTAATGGGATCTGTATATGCGGAGAAAGTAAGAGGGATTTCTAATCCTCGCGTAGGTCTTTTGAATGTTGGAACTGAGGACGGAAAAGGAAACGAGCTTTCTAAACAAGTCTTTGCAATGCTAAAAGATGCGCCGCTTAACTTTGTTGGAAATGTAGAATCACGAGACTTATTGCAAGGTGTAGCTGACGTGGTTGTTTGTGACGGATTTACAGGAAATATTGCTCTTAAAACGTTAGAGGGAACTGCAATATCTTTATTCTCAATGCTGAAAGAGCAATTAATGAGTTCATTTACAAGCAAACTAGCGGCAGCGGTATTAAAACCAAAATTAATGGTATTAAAAGATAAAATGGATTATTCAGAGTATGGAGGAGCGGCTTTATTTGGATTGAAAGCTCCTGTCATCAAAGCGCATGGTTCTTCAAATGATCAATCAATTTTTAGTGCGATTCGTCAAACTCGGGAAATGGTAGCAAAGGAAGTTATTCCTACTATTCAGAGTGTAATGGAGGAAGAACCGCTTCAATAATGAGGAGGGTTTGAAATGGGAAAACTGGCATTTCTTTTTCCAGGACAAGGTTCACAAGCAGTTGGAATGGGAAGTCAATTAGCAGCAAGTTATGAAGAGGCTACAAAAGTATTTCGTCAAGCTGATGAAATTTTAAAGGATTCTCTTTCATCGCTTATTTTTGAAGGACCTCAAGAAGCATTGACATTAACGACCAATGCACAACCGGCATTGGTAACGACAAGTATTGCAATTTTAAAGGTATTGGAGCAGTACGATATTACACCTGATTATGTTGCAGGACATAGTTTAGGTGAATATAGTGCGCTAGTAGCAGCAGGTGCTCTATCATTTGAAGATGGTGTATATGCTGTTAGAAAACGTGGCGAATACATGGAAGAGGCTGTGCCAAATGGCGAAGGTGCCATGGCAGCTATTTTGGGAGCAGATCCTGATATGTTAAAGCAGGTAACTGAGGAAGTGACAAATGAAGGTTATCCTGTTCAAGTTGCGAATATGAATAGCGCAAAGCAAATCGTAATTTCTGGTACAAAGCAAGGTGTAGAATTGGCTTCAGAAAGAGCGAAAGAAAACGGTGCAAAGCGTGCAGTTCCACTACGTGTTAGCGGTCCATTTCATTCATCACTTATGAAACCAGCGGCTGAGAGGTTTCGAGGCGTGCTAAATGAAATTAAGATTGAAGATGCAAAAATTCCGGTAGTTGCAAATGTAACAGCAGATTGTATTACGCGTAAAGAAGACATCCAAGAAAAATTAATTGAGCAACTCTATTCCCCTGTATTATGGTACCCATCCATTGAACGTATGGTAGAGCTTGGTGTAGATACATTTATTGAAATTGGGCCTGGAAAAGTTTTAGCTGGTCTTATGAAATCAATCGCTCCGTCTGTGAAAGTATATGCGATATACGATGAGGAGACAATGAAAGATACCATTTCGAAACTGAGAGGAGAAGGCTAATGTTATTAAAAGACAAAGTTGCGTTAGTAACGGGAGCATCTCGCGGAATTGGCCGTGCAATTGCAATAGATTTGGCAAAACAAGGTGCAAAAGTGGTTGTAAACTACGCAGGAAACGAATTGAAAGCAAATGAAGTTGTTGATGAGATTAAAAATTTAGGTTCAGAAGCAATTGCAGTAAAAGCAAATGTTGCAAGTAGCGAAGAAGTAGCTGACATGATAAAACAAACTGTTGATACATTTGGTCAAATTGACATTCTTGTAAATAACGCTGGCATTACGAAAGATAATTTGTTAATGCGTATGAAAGAGGAAGAATGGGACGCGGTTATTAATACAAACTTAAAAGGTGTCTTTTTATGTACAAAGGCTGTATCTCGTTATATGATGCGTCAACGTCATGGACGCATTATTAATATCGCTTCCGTTGTCGGTGTTACTGGAAATCCAGGACAAGCAAACTACGTTGCAGCAAAAGCTGGTGTAATTGGATTAACAAAAACTTCAGCAAAAGAGCTAGCAAGTCGTAATATTACAGTAAATGCGATCGCTCCTGGATTTATCGTAACAGATATGACAGATATATTGGCGGAAGATGTAAAGAACGAAATGCTAAAGTTAATTCCAATTGCAAAATTTGGAGAAGCTGAAGATATTTCAAATGCAGTTGCCTTTTTAGCATCAGATGCGAGTCGTTATATTACTGGACAAACACTTCATGTTGACGGCGGCATGGTGATGTAAGGGAAGAAACTATAGAAATAGGTTGATTTCATCTCGTTTTTCTGTACAATATTAAATATGATGTCTTGAGGAGAGCGGATGATTTAAAAACAGTAATTGTTTGTCTATACTTTTTAAAGGAGGTGAATGAATATGGCAGACGTTTTAGAGCGTGTAACGAAAATCATCGTAGATCGTCTAGGAGTAGACGAAACAGAGGTAACACCAGCTGCGAACTTTAAAGAAGATTTAGGTGCTGATTCCTTAGATGTAGTAGAACTTGTAATGCAATTAGAAGATGAGTTTGAAATGGAAATTTCTGATGAGGAAGCAGAAAAGATTGCTACTGTTGGCGATGCTGTGACTTACATAGAGAGTCATCTATAATGCTTGATAAAGTCCCGTTTATATACGGGGCTTTCTCAGCATATATACCTGGAGGGACCTATGCCGTACAGAAAGTATAGAGATAAGAAGCATGAAACTAAATATCGAGAGGCTTTTAAAAAGTTTCAAGAGAAAATAGGTATTACATTTACAAATGAAAAGTTGTTGATCCAAGCATTTACGCATTCATCGTATGTGAATGAGCATCGAAAAAAGCCACATGAAGATAACGAGCGTCTTGAATTTCTTGGAGATGCGGTATTAGAACTGACAGTTTCGCAATACTTGTTTCAAAAATATCCGACAATGAGTGAGGGCGAATTAACAAAACTTCGCGCTGCTATTGTATGTGAACCTTCTCTCGTTCGCTTTGCAAATGAGCTATCATTTGGCAATCTTGTCCTTTTAGGAAAGGGAGAAGAAATGACAGGAGGGCGTGAACGTCCAGCATTATTAGCGGATGTCTTTGAAGCGTTTGTTGGCGCACTTTACCTCGACCAAGGTTTGGAAAAGGTATGGGGATTTTTAAAAACAGTTGTTTATCCAAAAATTAATGAAGGTGCTTTTTCTCATGTGATGGATTTTAAAAGTCAACTACAAGAGTTAATTCAGCGTGATGGTAGCGGGAATATAGAGTATCAAATTCTGCAAGAAAAAGGACCGGCTCATAACCGAGAATTTGTATCGCGCGTTACACTAAATGGCGAATCATTAGGTCTTGGAAGTGGGAAGTCTAAGAAAGAGGCAGAACAGCATGCTGCCCAAGAAGCGTTAGAAAAATTAAAAGAGCACTTATAGCGAATCCCCCTTAACTTTAGGGGGATTCCTTGTGCATAAAGGGGGAAGGCCTTTCGTGTTTTTAAAACGGTTAGAAATAGTAGGGTTTAAATCTTTTGCAGAACGTGTGTCGATTGACTTTGTACCAGGTGTAACGTCTGTGGTAGGGCCAAACGGAAGTGGGAAAAGTAATATTACAGATGCAATTCGTTGGGTGCTTGGTGAACAATCTGTAAAATCGCTTCGCGGTGCGAAAATGGAAGACATTATTTTTTCGGGCAGTGATACACGTAAAGCATTAAATATTGCAGAAGTCACATTAACATTAAATAATGAAGATCAACGTCTACCAATTGAATATAACGAAGTAAGTGTAACGAGACGAGTATATCGTTCTGGAGATAGTGATTTTCTTATTAATAAACAGTCTTGTCGTTTAAAAGATATCGTTGATTTATTTATGGACTCAGGTATGGGGCGTGAAGCGTTTTCTATTATTAGTCAGGGTAAAGTGGAAGAAATTTTAAGTAGCAAAGCAGAAGATCGTCGTAGTGTTTTTGAAGAAGCGGCTGGTGTGTTGAAATATAAAATTCGCAAGAAGAAAGCGGAAGGGAAATTAGCGGAGACGCAAGATAATTTAAATCGTGTAGAGGATATTATTCATGAATTAAGTACACAAATTGAACCTCTTGAAAGACAAGCTTCTATTGCAAAAGATTATCTTGAGAAAAAAGATGAACTAGAAAAAGTTGAAGCGGCATTAATTGTGTATGAAATTGAAGAATTACATGAAAAATGGGAAGCGCTTCGTGAGCAATTTAAACATAACAAAGATGAAGAAGTGAAGGTATCGACGCATCTTCAAAAAGATGAAGCGGATTTAGAAGAAAAACGCGGAAATGTACAAGCTATTGATGAGTCTATTCAATCTTTACAAGAAGTTCTTCTTCTTTCTAGTAAAGAACTTGAAAAGTTAGAAGGGCAACGTGAACTGCTGAAAGAAAGAAAGAACAACGCAACAACACATTGCGCGCAGTTAGAAGCATCTATTCAGGAATTAACAGAAAAGGTTTCTGTATATGAGGGAAGTGCCCTAGAAGCAACAGAAGAATTGATGGAATTAGCAAGTCATGTGAAAGAATTAGAGCAGAAACTGCATGATAGCGAACGATTGTTATCTACATATGAACAAAATTTAGATGAGAAAATTGAACATTTAAAAGGGGATTATATTGAACTTTTAAATCAACAGGCAAGCTATCGAAATGAACTTTCAATGTTAGAGGAACAATTTAAACAGCGAGATTTCAAAAATCAGCGTCTTGACAAAGAAAATGAAAAATATGTGCAGATGCGCATAGGCATTGCGCAGAAAAAATCAACTTTCGTTGAAAAATATGAACATATAAAAGAACAAATCACAAATCTATTGTCAAGCATGCAGCAAACGGAAACTGCGCTTGGAAAATGTAAAGATCAATATAGTGAAAATGAGACAAAGCTGTATCAAGCATATCAATATGTTCAGCAAGCTCGTTCTCGTAAAGAAATGCTTGAAGAAATGCAGGAAGATTATTCCGGGTTTTATCAAGGTGTCCGTGAAGTGTTAAAGGCGCGTAATAGCCAGTTGCATGGTATTGAAGGGGCAGTTGCAGAGCTTCTTACTGTACCGAAAAAATATGAAGTAGCGATGGAAATCGCACTTGGAGCAGCAATGCAACACGTGGTAGTACAAACAGAAGAACATGCACGCCGAGCTATTACATTTTTAAAGCAAAACCGCCATGGCCGAGCGACCTTTTTACCACAAAGTGTTATAAAGGGCCGAGCGCTTAATACAGAGAAACTTCGCATGATAAGTCAACATTCGTCATTTATAGGGATAGCTGCAGAGCTTGTACAGTACGATAATAAATATGAAAATGTAATTACAAATTTATTAGGTACAGTATTAGTTGCCCATGATTTAAAAGGTGCAAATGAATTAGCGAAGCAGCTGCAGTACCGTTATCGTATTGTTACATTAGAAGGGGATCTTGTGAATCCTGGTGGTTCGATGACAGGCGGTGCTGTGAAGCAAACAAATTCTTCTTTATTAGGACGTCAACGGGAATTGGAAGAGTGGAATGAAAAGTTGACAGATATGGAAGGAAAGACTGAGAAGTTAGAAAACTTCGTTAAAGCGCTAAAACAAGAAATACAAGAAAAAGAAGTGAAGTTGAAAGAACTGCGACAAAATATTGATGAAAAGCGCGTAGACGAACAAAAATACAAAGAAGAAATGAATCAGTTAGAGCTTGAAGAACATCGTATTAATGAGCGTTTATCTATCTATGATTTAGAACTAGAAGGATTTTTGCAAGATCAAGCGAAGATACAAGGACGAAAAACTGAGCTAGAAGAAACGCTTACTGAGCTGCAAGGGAAAATTACGGAACTCGATATGACGATTACAGAGTTAACAAAACAAAAGAATGAGCAGCATTCTTCAAAGGAAAAAGTTCAGAAAGAGATTACAGAGCTAAAAGTACAAGCGGCTGAAAAGCATCAACGATTATCAAACCAAAAAGAAACAGTAGAACGCCTTACAAAAGAACGAGATGAAACGAAAAAGAATCTTATAAAGACAAAAGAAGATTTAGCATTCTTAAAACAAGAAATGACATCGAATTCTAGCGGCGAAGAGCAAATTACAAGTATGATTGAAAAGAAAACACACGATAGAAATCAAACTGTGGAATTAATTAGCTCACGCCGTGAACAACGTCTTGATTTACAAGAGCGGTTAGAACATCTAGAGTTAGAGGTAAAAGAAGCGAAACGTAGGCATAAATACTTGCTTGATGTATTAAAAGATCAAGAAGTGAAAATAAATCGTTTAGACGTGGAGTTAGAAAATCGCTTGCAACACTTGCGGGAAACGTATACCATTTCTTTTGAAGCTGCGAAACAAAAGTATACGCTGACAATGTCTAGCGAGGAAGCTCGTAAAAAAGTGAAATTAATTAAACTATCCATTGAAGAACTCGGTACAGTCAATATAGGTGCTATTGATGAATTTGAGCGCGTATCTGAGCGTCATACGTTCTTATTAGAGCAACGGGATGATTTGCAAGAGGCAAAATCAACGCTGCATCAAGTAATTGACGAGATGGATGAAGAAATGAAAAAGCGTTTTTCTTATACATTCCAAGCAATTCGTACAGAATTCCAGCTAGTATTTAGTGAGTTATTTGGCGGTGGGCGTGCAGACTTGGTTATGACAAACCCGAAAGATTTATTAAATACAGGGATTGATATTGTTGCACAACCACCAGGGAAAAAGTTGCAAAATTTAGGTCTTCTTTCTGGAGGAGAACGAGCATTGACTGCTATTGCGTTGCTATTTGGTATTTTAAAAGTTCGTCCTGTACCGTTTTGTGTACTAGATGAAGTTGAAGCGGCATTAGATGAGGCGAACGTTGCTCGGTTTGCGCAGTATTTGAAAAGATTTAGCAATGAAACGCAGTTTATTGTTATTACGCACCGAAAGGGTACGATGGAAGAATCTGATGTATTATATGGTGTAACGATGCAAGAGTCTGGTGTGTCCAAGCTTGTTTCCGTTCGTTTAGATGATGGGGAAGAGCTTGTTACGAGCAAATAGGAAGGATGGAAAAGAATGAGTTTTTTTAAAAAATTAAAAGAAAAAATTTCAAAGCAAACAGATACGGTAACAGAGAAGTTTAAACAAGGTTTAGAAAAAACAAGAAATTCTTTTGCAGAAAAAGTAAATGATTTAGTATATCGTTATCGGAAAGTTGACGAAGAGTTCTTCGAAGAGTTAGAGGAAATTTTAATTGGTGCGGATGTGGGTGTGTCCGTAGTAATGGAGTTAATTGACCAATTAAGAGACGAAGTGAAGCGTCGTAATATTCAAGACCCAAAAGAAGTACAAGCTGTTATCTCTGAAAAATTAGTTGAGGTTTATAAAGGTAACGGTAATTTTAATAATGAATTAAATGTGCAAGATAACGCATTGACAGTTATTTTATTTGTCGGAGTAAACGGAGTTGGAAAAACAACGACGATTGGAAAAATGGCACATAAATTTAAATCGGACGGCAAATCTGTATTATTGGCAGCTGGCGACACATTCCGTGCTGGGGCGATCGAGCAGCTAGAAGTGTGGGGAGAACGTGTTGGTGTAGAGGTAATTAAACAAGGATCAGGTTCTGACCCAGCGGCTGTTATGTACGATGCAATTCAAGCTGCAAAATCGCGAAAAGTGGATGTTTTGTTATGTGATACGGCAGGTCGTTTGCAAAATAAAGTCAACTTAATGAAAGAGTTAGAGAAAGTAAAACGTGTAATCGAACGTGAAGTTCCTGGAGCTCCTCATGAAGTATTACTTGTCATTGATGCAACAACAGGACAAAATGGTTTAAGCCAAGCGAAGACATTCCGTGAGGCGACAAATGTAACGGGAATTGTCTTAACGAAATTGGACGGAACTGCTAAAGGTGGAATTGTATTAGCAATTCGTAATGAGATGGATGTACCGGTGAAATTTGTTGGTCTGGGAGAACAAATGGATGACTTGCAAGCATTTGACCCAGAACAATATGTATATGGATTATTTGGCGATTTTGTAGAAACAGAAGCAGAATAAAGTAAAGGTTTGATTCGTGCTAGTTTTTATCTGTAGAAATACAAATTAAAAACTAACACAAAAATTCTTTTCGTTTGAAGTGAGCGGGAGCATCCGCCTCATAAAAGCGATCAGGGCTCTTTCCTGCTACGTACAAGAGCTTAAAAAATATGTAGAAAAAGAAGGAGCGGTGTTTACCGCTTCTTCTTTTGAATATAAATTAAGATGTTAAGAAAAAAACTTGACACACCTTTGCTCTCCATGTAAACTAATTCATGTAAAGGTAATTCACTTAACAAAGGGTGATTCAACATGCTCGAAAAAACAACGAGAATGAATTATTTGTATGATTTTTATCAATCGTTGTTAACGCCAAAACAAAGAAGTTATATGTCACTTTACTATCTTGATGATCTATCGCTTGGTGAAATTGCAGAAGAATTTGAAGTAAGTCGCCAAGCAGTGTATGATAACATTAAACGGACAGAAGCGATGCTTGAAGAATATGAAGAAAAGTTATTGTTACTTCAAAAGTTTCAAGAAAGGCAGCAACTTGTTGCAAAGTTAAAGCAGCTAATCAGCGAAGAAGAGCATGTAGATGAACAAGTAAAACAAGTTGTTGAAGCTATCGAAAATTTAGATTAGGAGGGCGGCAATATGGCATTTGAAGGATTAGCCGACCGACTTCAACAGACAATGCAAAAAATTCGCGGCAAAGGGAAAGTATCCGAAGCTGACGTAAAAGAAATGATGAGAGAAGTTCGTCTTGCACTTTTAGAAGCAGACGTTAACTTTAAAGTAGTAAAAGATTTTGTAAAGCGTGTGTCTGAACGTGCTGTCGGACAAGATGTAATGAAAAGTTTAACGCCTGGACAGCAAGTTATTAAAGTAGTACAGGAAGAACTTACAGAATTAATGGGTGGGGAACAGAGTAAAATTGCTGTCTCTAACCGTCCGCCTACTGTTATTATGATGGTAGGTTTGCAAGGTGCAGGGAAAACGACGACAACAGGTAAGCTTGCGAATTTACTTCGTAAAAAGCATAATCGGAAACCGATGCTTGTTGCAGCTGATATTTATCGTCCAGCGGCAATTAAGCAGCTTGAAACACTCGGTAAACAATTGGATATGCCAGTTTTCTCTTTAGGAGACAAAGTAAGTCCTGTTGAAATCGCAAAGCAAGCAATTGCAAAAGCAAAAGAAGATCACCATGATTACGTTCTTATTGATACAGCAGGTCGTCTGCATATTGATGAAGAGCTTATGGATGAATTAGCACAAGTGAAAGAAGTAGCAAAACCGGATGAAATTTTCCTTGTTGTTGATGCAATGACAGGACAAGATGCGGTTAACGTTGCACAAAGTTTCCATGAACAGCTTGGTTTAACAGGTGTGGTATTAACGAAATTAGATGGTGATACGCGCGGTGGTGCAGCGCTATCTATTAAAGCTGTTACAAACACACCGATTAAATTTGCTGGTATGGGTGAGAAATTAGATGCACTAGAGGCATTTCATCCAGAACGTATGGCATCGCGTATTTTAGGTATGGGTGATGTTCTGACGTTAATTGAAAAGGCGCAGGCGACAGTTGATGAAGAAAAAGCAAGAGAACTTGAGCAAAAAATGCGCACACTTTCCTTTACGTTGGATGATTTTCTAGAGCAACTAGGACAAGTGCGTCAATTAGGGCCACTTGATGAGCTACTGAATATGCTTCCTGGTGCTGGAAAAATTAAAGGATTAAAAAATGTCCAAGTTGACGAAAAGCAAATTGGACACATTGAAGCGATTATTCGCTCAATGACAAAATTAGAGCGTGAACAACCGGAAATGATTAACGCTAGTCGTAAGAAACGTATTGCTAAAGGTAGTGGTACGACTGTACAAGAGATCAATCGTCTTTTGAAGCAATTTGAAGATATGAAAAAGATGATGAAAACGATGTCTGGTATGCAAAAAGGTAAGAAAAAAGGACTAGCTGGTTTGAAGTTTCCATTTATGTAAGGAAAAAAAGATGGCTCTGTTAAGAAATTTTACTTTACAAAGGGTCACTCTTTTTGCTAATATTATTATCTGTGTGAAATATATTCGGAGGTGCTTTATAAATGGCAGTTAAAATTCGTTTAAAACGTATGGGAGCTAAAAAATCTCCTTTCTATCGTGTAGTTGTTGCAGATTCTCGTTCTCCTCGTGACGGACGTTTCATCGAGGAAATCGGAACTTACAATCCAGTTGCTGAGCCAGCTGAAATTAAAATCAACGAAGAAGCAGCATTAAAATGGTTAGGAAACGGTGCGAAACCATCTGATACAGTTCGTAACCTTTTCTCTAAGCAAGGCATCATGGAGAAATTCCATTTAGCTAAACAAGGTAAGTAATTGAAGCAATGGCTATGTCAGGGTTAATCGAAACAATTGTTAAACCCCTTGTGGATCATCCTGAAGATGTAAAGGTTACAAAGGAACTGTACAACGGAGAGATGAAGTATCGATTAACCGTACATCCTGAGGATGTGGGTAAAGTCATTGGGAAACAAGGGCGGATTGCAAAGGCAATTCGAACGATCTTATATGCAGCGGGACATCATCAAAATGAAAAAGTCACGCTGGAAATTCAATAAGTATGAAAAGGGCGAGGATCTGTTCCTCACCCTTTTTTAACATTTTAAGATAAATCGCATCTTCAGCAAAGAGAATGGAGATGCTAACGACATATAACGAACAGGGGTGACGTGCTGTTTATGACGAAATGGTTTAATGTAGGGAAAATTGTAAATACTCACGGTGTTAGAGGAGAAGTGCGTGTCGTTTCGCGTACAGATTTTCCAGAAGAGCGTTATAAAGTAGGAAACACATTATACATATGGCAAGAGAAGGGCGCTGAGCCGTTAGCTGTAAAGATTACTTCTCATCGTAGTCATAAGTCTTTTGATTTATTGACGTTTGAAGGTTATAACAATGTAAATGAAGTAGAACAGTGGAAAGGTTCTTTATTAAAAGTTCCAGAGGACCAGCTTGGTGAATTGGCTGAAGGAGAGTATTATTATCATGAAATTATTGGTTGTACAGTTGTAACAGAAGAAGGAGAGACAATTGGTACAATTAAAGAAGTTCTTTCTCCTGGTGCAAACGACGTTTGGGTCATTAAACAGCCAAAAGGCCAAGATATTTTAATTCCGTATATTGAGGAAGTTGTCTTACAAGTAAACATCAATGAACAGCTTGTGACCATTCACGTGATGGAAGGATTACTGTAATGAAAATTGATATTTTAACATTGTTTCCAGAAATGTTTACAGGTGTATTTGGTTCTTCTATATTAAAAAAAGCACAAGAAAAAGAAGCAGTGCAGCTAAGAGTTGTTAATTTTCGTGATTATTCAACTAATAAGCATAATAGTGTTGATGATTACCCGTATGGCGGGGGAGCTGGAATGGTATTAACACCACAGCCTATTTTTGATGCTGTAGAAGAGTTAACGAAGGAAACGGAGCGTAAACCACGCGTTGTGTTAATGTGTCCGCAAGGAGAGCGTTTTACCCAAAGAAAAGCTGAAGAATTAGCTGAAGAAGAACATATAATTTTTATTTGTGGCCATTATGAAGGGTATGATGAGCGTGTTCGTGAGCATCTTGTAACCGATGAAATTTCAATAGGTGATTATGTATTGACGGGTGGAGAATTGGCATCTATGGTTATTACGGATAGCGTTGTTCGCTTATTACCTGATGTTTTAGGAAATCAACAATCACAAATAGAAGATTCATTTAGTACAGGCTTACTAGAACATCCACATTATACAAGACCAGCGGATTTTCGTGGAATGAAAGTACCGGATATACTTATGTCTGGAAATCATAAATATATTGAAGAATGGCGTCATAAAGAATCGTTGCGCCGTACCTTTATGCGTCGCCCTGATTTATTAGAGGAACGTAATTTATCTAAACAAGAGGAAAAATGGTTAGCAGAATTTAAAGAAGAGAAGTAAAAAATGCTATTGCAACAAACTGAACAATATGCTATTATAACACTTGTGCTACTTATAGAGGGTAGCCGTTAACAACGGTGTTCCGCTGCAATTTATGAAATGACTTTGTATGAGCATCTGTTTGGAAGGAGAGAATTGAATATGCAACAATTAATCGCAGATATTACAAAAGATCAATTAAAAACTGATTTACCTTCATTCCGTCCTGGTGATACTTTACGTGTACACGTAAAAGTAGTAGAGGGTACTCGTGAGAGAATTCAGATTTTTGAAGGTGTTGTAATTAAACGTCGTGGTGGCGGAATTAGCGAAACATTCACAGTTCGTAAGATTTCTTACGGTGTAGGTGTTGAACGTACATTCCCAGTTCACACGCCAAGAATCGCGAAAATCGAAGTACTTCGCCGTGGTAAAGTACGTCGTGCTAAGTTATACTACTTACGTAACCTTCGCGGTAAAAAAGCACGTATTAAAGAAATTCGATAAGACATGTATGGGAGCTTGTATTTGCAAGCTCCCTTTTTCCAATCTAGCTGTGTTTTTACTTACATACAAACAGCTTACATAACCGTGGAGGGGAATCGCATGACGAAACAAAAAAGTACGCTTTGGGAATGGACAAAAGCTATTTTGATTGCTGTTGTCTTAGCTTGGATTATTAGACAGTTTTTCTTTGCGCCGATTCTTGTAGACGGTGTTTCTATGTCGCCGACTCTTCATGATCGTGATCGTATGATTGTCAATAAAATAGGTTATCACATTGGAGAACCAAAACGCTTTGATATTATTGTGTTTCAAGCAACCGAAGATAAGGATTACATTAAACGTATCATTGGTTTGCCTGGTGATCAGATAGAATATCGAAACGACACACTCTATATTAACGGAAAACCATATGAGGAGCCGTATTTAGATAAGCAGAAAAAGCAGCTTGCTGATGGTCCATTAACGTATGATTTTAAGCTTGAAGAAATTACAGGGAAGACAACAGTTCCAAAGGGAGAATTATTTGTATTAGGTGATAATCGCCGTTTTAGTAAGGATAGTCGTACAATTGGAACAATTTCAATAGACCAAGTAATTGGAAAAGCTAATATATTGTATTGGCCATTCAAAGATGCACGTATTGTAAAATGAATGTAGAAAAGAAGGTGGAAATATGGTAATTCAATGGTTTCCTGGTCATATGGCTAAAGCAAGGCGCCAAGTAACAGAGAAATTAAAATTAATCGATGTGGTAATTGAACTTGTTGATGCAAGGTTGCCGTTATCATCACGAAATCCAATGATCGATGAAATTATTACGCACAAGCCAAGACTTGTTGTTTTAAATAAAGCCGATATGGCAGATGATCGTGTAACGAAAGAATGGATTGCTTATTTTGGAGAACAAGGCCATAAAGCAATCTCTATCAACGCGCAAGCTGGACAAGGTATGAAAGAAATTACAGCAGCTTGTAAAGAGCTTGTTAAAGAAAAATTTGATAAAATGATTGCAAAAGGTATTAAACCAAGAGCAATTCGTGCTTTAATTGTGGGTATTCCGAACGTTGGAAAATCGACATTAATTAATAAATTAGCGAAGAAAAATATTGCGAAAACGGGCGATCGTCCAGGTGTAACAACGGCGCAGCAATGGATTAAAGTAGGGAAAGAAATGGAACTATTAGATACGCCCGGTATTTTATGGCCAAAGTTTGAGGATGAAATGGTTGGACTTCGTCTTGCAACGACTGGAGCAATTAAAGATTCTATTTTAAATTTGCAAGATGTGGCTGTGTATGCCCTTCGCTTTATGGAGAAACAGTATCCAGAACGTTTGAAAGATCGTTATAAGTTAAATGAAATTCCAGAAGATATTGTAGAACTATTTGATGCGATTGGAAAAAATAGAGGCTGTTTAATGGGCGGGGGACTTGTTGATTATGATAAAACATCAGAACTTGTCCTTCGTGAGCTTCGCGGTGGTAAACTTGGAAAAATGACATTTGAAACACCAGAAGAAATCGTGGAAGAAGCATAGAATGACACTTCTATTTCGTTCACTTCATTTTATAAATGATACGGGTAGTTATTTTAGCCTAGCGTCTTTTATTTTTTGAATGCAAAGATAAGGCTCGCTAATATTAACAAGTAAGAAAAGGCACGCTATTGCGCGCCTTTTCTTACTTGTAGGAGGAACTACGTATGTCTAAAAAACAAACAATTCAAGAAATCGAAACTTTATTGCAAGAAATTGAACAGGAAGACGATGAGCGTTTTCGTATGTTATTAGCAGACGAACGAAAAGGCGTGCAGAGACTTATTTTGAAATGGAAAAAACAGAAAGAGGATAAAGAAAAAGAAAGACAAAAATTTTCTGAGATGTCAACATATGAGAATGCACTTCGTCAAAAGGGTATTGAATCTATTGCTGGTATTGATGAAGTCGGAAGAGGACCATTAGCAGGACCCGTTGTTGCGGCTGCTGTTTTGCTCCCAGAAGATTTCTATATGCCTGGTTTGAATGATTCGAAAAAACTGAGTGAGGCGAAGCGTGAGCAGTTTTATGAAGGAATTAAAGAGCAGGCGCTCGCAATTGGGATTGGAATTATTCCGTCTCACGTTATTGATGAGATAAATATTTATCAAGCAACGAAACAAGCGATGTTAGAGGCTGTAAGTAATTTATCATGCAAACCAGAGCATTTGCTAATTGATGCAATGGAACTTCCGACTTCTACCCCGCAAACGTCTATTATTAAGGGAGATGCGAAAAGTATTTCGATTTCAGCTGCATCTATCATTGCGAAAGTCACGAGAGATCGCATGATGAAAGAACTTGGAAAACGGTACCCGCAGTATGGATTTGAGCAACATATGGGCTATGGAACGAAACAACATTTACAAGCGATTGAAGTTTATGGTGTGTTAGATGAGCACAGAAAAACGTTTGCTCCAATTAAAGATATGATTGAATAATAAGTTGTGAATTCACAGCTTATTTTTTTATTTTTGTATATTAACATTATTATTTTCAAAAAAGAATAAAGCGATTTCAGTTTTCTGACACTTTATTGTAGACAGCATCGCAATCATTATATACAATGACAATGTAGTGTTTAAAAACATTAAAAAACTTTTCGAGTAAAACAGGAAGATAGGGGAGGATGGGACCATGAATATCCACGAGTATCAAGGTAAAGAAGTCCTTAGAAACTATGGGGTAAGCGTTCCGAACGGGAAGGTTGCCTTTACAGTAGAAGAAGCTGTAGAAGCAGCGAAAGAATTAGGAACAAGTGTATGTGTAGTAAAAGCGCAAATTCATGCTGGCGGACGCGGCAAAGCTGGCGGTGTAAAAGTAGCAAAGAACTTAGATGAAGTTCGTACATATGCAGAAGAAATTCTAGGGAAAACACTTGTAACCCATCAAACAGGTCCTGAAGGTAAAGAAGTAAAGCGCTTACTTATCGAAGAAGGATGCGATATTAAAAAAGAGTATTATGTTGGTCTTGTATTAGATCGTGCGACTTCTCAAGTTGTGTTAATGGCGTCTGAAGAAGGCGGAACAGAAATTGAGGAAGTAGCAGAGAAAACACCAGAAAAAATCTTTAAAGAATATATTGATCCTGCTGTAGGCCTACAAGGCTTCCAGGCGCGTCGTATTGCGTTTAATATCAATATTCCAAACGAGCTTGTTGGACAAGCTGTAAAGTTTATGATGGGCTTATACCGTGCGTTTATTGAAAAAGACTGTTCTATCGCAGAAATTAACCCGCTTGTTACAACAGGTGACGGAAAAGTTATGGCGTTAGATGCAAAATTAAACTTCGATTCTAATGCTTTATATCGCCATAAAGATATTTTAGAGCTTCGCGATCTTGATGAAGAAGATCCGAAAGAAGTTGAAGCTTCTAAATATGACCTGAACTATATTTCATTAGATGGAAACATTGGTTGTATGGTAAATGGTGCAGGTCTTGCAATGGCAACGATGGATATTATTAAACATTATAACGGTGACCCAGCTAACTTCTTAGATGTTGGTGGCGGTGCTACAGCTGAAAAAGTTACAGAAGCTTTCAAAATCATTCTTTCTGACAAAAATGTAAAAGGTATTTTCGTTAACATTTTTGGCGGCATTATGAAATGTGATGTAATTGCAGAAGGTGTTATCGAAGCGACAAAACAAGTAGGTCTTGAATTACCGCTTGTTGTTCGTTTAGAAGGTACAAATGTAGAGCTAGGAAAGAAAATTTTAAATGAATCTGGCTTAAATATTGTTGCAGCAGAATCTATGGCAGACGGTGCACAAAAAATTGTTTCACTAGTAGGCTAATAGAAAGCGGGGGAGAAAAAATGAGCGTATTAGTTAATAAAGATACAAAAGTTATTGTACAAGGTATTACAGGTTCTCAAGGTTTATTCCATACAAAACAAATGATTGAATACGGTACGAAAATTGTCGGCGGTGTAACACCTGGTAAAGGTGGTACTGAAATCGAAGGTGTACCAGTATTTAACACAGTAGAAGACGCTGTAAAAGCGACAGGTGCAAACGCTTCTGTTGTATACGTTCCACCTGCTTTTGCTGCGGATGCAATTATGGAAGCTGTTGATGCAGAACTTGATTTAGTAGTATGTATCACAGAAGGTATCCCTGTATTAGATATGGTAAGTGTTAAGAAATATATGCATGGCAAAAAGACACGTCTTCTTGGGCCAAACTGCCCAGGTGTTATTACGCCAGATGAGTGTAAGATTGGTATTATGCCAGGATACATTCATAAAAAAGGTCATGTTGGGATCGTATCTCGTTCAGGTACGTTAACTTATGAAGCAGTTCATCAATTAACACAAGAAGGAATCGGCCAATCAACTGCAGTTGGTATCGGTGGTGACCCTGTAAATGGCACAAACTTCATCGATGCTTTAAAAGCATTCAATGAAGATGAAGAGACACATGCTGTTATTATGATTGGTGAAATTGGTGGAACGGCAGAAGAAGAAGCTGCTGAATGGGTAAAAGCGAACATGACGAAACCTGTTGTCGGCTTTATTGGTGGTCAAACAGCACCTCCAGGAAAACGTATGGGCCATGCTGGTGCGATTATTTCTGGTGGTAAAGGTACAGCTGCGGAAAAGATTAAAACAATGGAAGCATGCGGTATTAAAGTTGCTGAAACACCAGCTGTTATGGGCGAAACATTAATTTCTGTTTTAAAAGAAAAAGGCTTATTTGAAACTTGTAAAAATTATTAATCATTTAGAAAGACACCTTCTGTAAAAGTGGGTGTCTTTTATTCCGTTCTTAGTTAACATAATCTCAATTATGGGTAAGGAGAATGAATATGAAACGTGAAAGATTATTACATCTTCACTACTTCTTGGCAGATCAGTGGAAAGTACTGAGGCGCTTATTAGCTATTGATCCTCAGTTAACGGATATTTATTCCTTTCAAGCTCCTCAAATTGAAAAATTCCTTGGGTTATCTATACAAAAAGCCTCTGCACTTGTTTCTTATCTTCAAAAAACATCGCCTTCTTTCTACACTCAACAATTACAAGATGAACACGTTTTTTACATGACAATATGGGATGATGATTATCCGAGTTTATTGCAAGAAATCCCAGATCCGCCATATGTTTTATATGGAAAGGGGAAGAAAGAATTATTGCAATGGTCAAAAAAAATAGCTGTTGTTGGAACACGAAATCCGTCTTTATACGGAAAAGGAAGCATACAATCTATTTTACAACCGCTTATGAACAATGACTGGCTAATCGTGAGTGGTCTTGCAAATGGAATTGATACAATTGCGCATGAAATTGCAGTAGAGCAGTCTTTTGCGACAATTGCAGTATTAGGACATGGTCTACAATATATGTATCCAAAGAAAAATCAAGGGTTTTGTGAAAAATGGAAAAATAAAATTTTGCTTGTAACGGAGTATCCTCCGCATTATGCACCGCAAAAATGGTATTTTCCGAGACGAAACCGTATTATAAGCGGACTTTGTCAAGGGGTTCTCGTAGTAGAGGCGAAAGCGCGCAGTGGTTCTCTTATAACAGCAGATTGCGCCTTAGAACAAAATAGAGAAGTATTTGCTATGCCGGGACCTAATTATATTGAGAGTGCGGTTGGAACGAATCAGCTCATCCAACAAGGGGCAAAATTGGTTCAAAGTGCCGAAGATGTGATAGAAGAACTTTCAAATTATAATATGAATCCATTTTGATTTTTCGACATATAGATTACTGCTATGCAGAAAGAAAAAGTATACACTCGCTTTCTCACTTTGTTTGCACTTCGCGTGTGGCAGAAAAAGGCCTGACCGCTTCTATGCATGGCCAGATGCTCTCGTCCGCCAAAAAAGAATGGGTTTTATGTCTTTTTTAAATTTGAATTTATATAGTATATTTCATGTTTTTTATTAAACAATTATTGACAAATAGTAGATAGTCACTGTATGTTATATTCATTGTTGATTGACAAAAATGAGATAAATCAATAATATTAGTCAATAATCCGTCCAAAAGGGTTTTAGAAACTTTGAGGAAGGAACTTTTGTGTGAATAAAGATGAAGACCTGAATCCACCTCTTAAGGAGGCACTAGCATGTCAGATTACCTTGTAATCGTGGAGTCGCCTTCTAAGGCGAAGACCATTGAAAAATATTTAGGGAAAAAATTCAAAGTAGTCGCGTCTATGGGCCATGTTCGCGATTTACCTAAAAGTCAAATGGGAATAGAAGTGAAAAATAACTTCACCCCGAAGTATATTACCATTCGTGGTAAAGGGCCTGTTTTAAAAGATTTGAAAACAGCGGCAAAAAAAGCAAAAAAAGTGTATCTTGCAGCCGATCCAGATCGCGAAGGAGAAGCGATTGCTTGGCATTTAGCGAATACGCTGAACGTAGATGTGGAGTCGGATTGTCGAGTTGTATTCAATGAAATTACCAAAGATGCTATTAAAGAATCTTTTAAACATCCTCGTGCAATTAATATGGATTTAGTGGATGCACAGCAAGCAAGACGTGTACTTGACAGACTTGTTGGTTATAATATTAGTCCTTTATTATGGAAGAAAGTAAAAAAAGGATTAAGTGCAGGTCGTGTGCAGTCTGTTGCAGTTCGCTTAATTATAGAACGCGAAAAGGAAATTAAGGCGTTTATACCAGAAGAATTCTGGACAATTAAGACGGAATTTGTAAAAGGGAAAGAGACGTTTGAAGCAGCCTTTTATGGAATAAACGGGGAAAAAGTAGAATTAACAAATGAACAACAAGTAAATGAAATCATTGAAAAAATGCAAGAAAATGCTTTTTCAGTTGAAAATGTAACGAAAAAAGAGCGAAAACGTAATCCGGCATTACCATTTACGACATCTTCTCTGCAGCAAGAAGCTGCAAGAAAGTTAAATATGCGAGCGAAGAAAACGATGATGCTTGCACAGCAGCTTTATGAAGGTATTGATATTGGAAAGCAAGGAACAGTGGGATTAATTACATATATGAGAACGGATTCAACGAGAATTTCACAAACGGCACAGCAAGAAGCCCGTTCTTATATTGAAGAAGCATATGGTGCAGACTACATAGGAGCACAAAAAAAGAAAGAATCGAAAAAAGCAAACGCGCAAGATGCGCATGAAGCAATTCGCCCGTCATCTGTTTTGCGTAAGCCAGATGAACTAAAAAGTTTTTTGAGCCGTGACCAATATCGTTTATATAAACTGATTTGGGAGCGATTTGTTTCAAGTCAAATGGAATCTGCTATAATGGATACCGTTACAGCTACACTGATAAACAATTCTGTGCAATTTCGAGCGCATGGATCTGTCGTGAAGTTCCCGGGATTTATGAAGGTGTACGTGGAATCAAAAGATGACGGGACAGAAGAGAAGGATAAAATGTTACCGCATCTAGATATAGGAGAAATGGTCTTTTCTAAAGATGTCGAACCGAAACAACACTTTACACAGCCGCCACCGCGTTATACAGAGGCACGTTTAGTAAAAACGTTAGAGGAACTTGGAATTGGTAGACCGTCTACATATGTACCGACGCTAGAAACAATTCAAAAACGTGGGTATGTAGGGTTAGACAATAAGCGATTTGTTCCGACTGAACTTGGCGAAATTGTAATCGAACTTATTTTAGAGTTTTTCCCTGAAATTATTAACATTGAGTTTACAGCTAATATGGAGCAAAATCTTGATGAAGTGGAAGAGGGAAAAGCAAATTGGGTACAAATTGTCGATGATTTCTACAAAGGTTTTGAACCGCGTTTAGAGAAAGCGGAGAAAGAAATGCGCGAAGTAGAAATTAAAGATGAACCTGCTGGGGAAGACTGTGAACTGTGTGGTCATCCAATGGTCTTTAAAATGGGTAAATTCGGAAAGTTTATGGCTTGTTCTAATTTCCCGGATTGCCGAAATACAAAACCGATTGTAAAAGAAATCGGTGTTACATGTCCAAAATGTAGCGAGGGACAAATTATTGAACGACGAAGCAACAAAAAGAAACGTCTTTTTTACGGCTGTGGTACATATCCAGAGTGTGACTTTGTTTCTTGGGATAAACCAATTGGTCGAAAATGTCCAAAGTGTGAAGGTATGCTTGTTGAGAAGAAGTTGAAAAAAGGCGTTCAAGTACAGTGTATTTCTTGTGATTATGAAGAAGAACAACAAATGTGAGCCTACCAGCTCACATTTTTTTCGGGAAATGCAAAAAGAAAGGTGAGATACATGACAACACAAGTAGTAAACGTAATTGGCGCAGGTCTTGCGGGAAGTGAAGCAGCTTATCAAATCGCAAAGCGCGGGGTTCAAGTAAGGTTATATGAAATGCGACCAGTAAAACAAACACCAGCTCATCATACAGATAAATTTGCTGAGCTTGTATGCAGTAACTCGCTTCGCGCAAATACATTAACGAACGCGGTTGGTGTAATTAAAGAAGAGATGCGCCGTATGGATTCTGTTATTATTCGCGCGGCAGACGAATGTTCTGTGCCAGCAGGTGGTGCGCTAGCTGTTGACCGTCATGAATTTGCGGCTAAAGTAACGGAATATGTGAAAAATCACCCGAACGTGACGGTAATGAATGAAGAAATTACAGAAATTCCGGAAGGTCCTACTGTAATTGCAACGGGCCCTCTTACTTCATCAAGTCTAGCAGCGCAACTGAAAGAGCTAACGGGTGAGGATTATTTTTACTTCTATGATGCAGCAGCGCCAATCATAGAAAAAGATAGCATTGATATGGAGAAAGTGTACTTAAAATCCCGTTATGACAAAGGGGAAGCAGCATATTTAAACTGTCCGATGACAGAGGAAGAATTTAACCGTTTTTATGATGCGTTAATTGCTGCAGAAACAGTACCATTAAAAGAATTCGAGAAGGAAGTTTTCTTTGAAGGGTGTATGCCGGTAGAAGTAATGGCGGGTCGCGGTCGACAAACGTTAGTATTTGGACCGATGAAACCAGTCGGATTAGAAGATCCAAAAACAGGGAAAACACCGTATGCCGTTGTTCAATTACGTCAAGATGATGCAGCCGGAACGTTATACAATATTGTTGGTTTCCAAACACACTTAAAGTGGGGACCGCAAAAAGAAGTGTTACAATTGATTCCTGGACTAGAAAATGCAGAAGTTGTACGTTATGGTGTTATGCATCGTAATACATTTATTAATTCACCGAAATTACTTCGTCCAACGTACCAATATAAAAATCGTGATGATTTATTCTTTGCAGGACAAATGACTGGAGTAGAGGGATATGTAGAATCAGCTGCTTCGGGCTTATTAGCAGGTATAAATGTAGCTCGGCTTGTGAAAGGTGAAGAACTAGTTGTTTTACCGGCAGTAACAGCAATGGGAAGTATGGCGAATTACATTACAACAACGAATGTGAAAAACTTCCAACCGATGAACGCAAATTTCGGGCTATTTGCACCGCTAGAAAAGAAAATTAAAAAGAAGCAAGAGCGTAATGAAGCATATGCGAACCGTGCATTAGAAACAATTCGAAATTTTGTAAATATTTAGTCAAATTTCTTGCAAAGGCTACTAAATTGTGATACGATTTAGTAGCCTTTATTGAGGTGAAGAGAATGAATGAAGATGTGAATAAAATGTTACAATTATTCGTCGGATATTTACAAATTGAAAGAAATTATTCAAAATATACAATTGCAAGTTATCAAAACGATGTAGAACATTTTGTACAATTTATGAAGCGAGAAGGTATTTTGACTTTTGAGGATGTTACGTATGCTGATGTTCGTTTATATTTAACGACTTTGCATAATGAAAAGTTAGCAAGGAAGTCTGTAGCGCGAAAAATCTCGAGTTTACGAAGTCTGTATCGTTTCTTGATGCGTGAAGGATATCGCGAAGATAATCCATTTGCACTTGCCGCGCTCCCAAAAAAAGAATGGTCAATTCCAAAGTTTTTGTACAATGAAGAGTTAGAAAAGTTGTTTGAAGTTTCGGATACTTCTAAACCACTAGGGCAACGAGATCAAGCTTTATTGGAACTTATGTATGCCACGGGTATTCGTGTAAGTGAATTCGTGAAGCTTCAGCTTACGGATATTGATTTTTCAACAGGTACGATTTTGGTGACGGGAAAAGGAAAGAAACAACGCTATGTTCCCTTCGGTAGTTATGCACAAGATGCTTTACTAACTTACATAGAAAATGGGAGAAAACAATTGGAGAAAAAATCGCAAGAACACTCACAAATGGTGTTTTTAAATGCGAAAGGCACACCGCTAACTGATCGAGGGGTTCGATATATTTTAAATGAACTAATAAAAAAAACATCCCTTACAATGCATATAAGTCCGCATATGTTAAGACATACATTTGCAACCCATATGTTAAATGAAGGGGCGGATTTAAGGGCTATACAAGAATTATTAGGACATGAAAATTTATCGGCGACACAAATTTATACGCACGTCTCAAAAGAAAGATTACGCTCGGTTTACATGATGCACCATCCTCGCGCATAAATTGCTTTTAAAAGTTATAAAGTGAAACTACTATCAGTGGAAGGGATTCTTCTTCCTGATCACTAATAGTTAGTTGTACCGATCAAGCTCTTGCGGGTAGTTAACTCTCGAGTCCCTTTTTTGATTTATCAGAATCTTAAGGCTGGAGTCTAAATGCCTGTTAGCGGCAGGATAAAAACAAATAAAGGAGTTTTTTCTATGGGAAACTTCCATGCTACAACGATATTTGCGATTCACCATAATGGAGAATGTGCAATGGCTGGTGACGGGCAAGTTACGCTTGGAAATGCTGTTGTTATGAAGCATACAGCTCGTAAAGTTCGAAAATTATTTCATGGCAAAGTGTTAGCTGGTTTTGCAGGTTCTGTAGCTGATGCTTTTACACTATTTGAGATGTTTGAAGGAAAGCTTGAGGAATACAATGGTAATTTACAGCGAGCTGCGGTAGAAATGGCAAAGCAGTGGCGGGGGGATAAGATGCTTCGCCAACTAGAGGCAATGTTAATTGTTATGGATAAAAATACGCTGTTGCTTGTTTCAGGAACGGGTGAAGTGATTGAACCTGATGATGGCATTTTAGCAATTGGTTCTGGTGGGCATTACGCGCTTGCAGCAGGACGCGCTTTAAAACAACATGCAGGTTCCCATTTCACAGCAAGAGAAATTGCGAAGGCGAGTTTAGAAATCGCTAGCAATATTTGTGTATATACAAATGAAAATATTATTGTGGAAGAACTGTAGAACTGTAAGGGAGGCATTTAAAATGCATTTACATTTTACTCCGCGACAAATTGTAGAAAAATTAGATCAATATATTATTGGTCAAAAAGATGCGAAAAAAGCAGTTGCAGTGGCACTTAGAAATCGTTATCGCCGCAGTAAATTGGCAGAAGGACTTCGCGATGAAATTGCACCAAAAAATATTTTAATGATTGGACCGACAGGGGTCGGAAAAACAGAAGTGGCGCGTCGTATTGCAAAGCTTGTTGGTGCTCCTTTTATTAAAGTAGAGGCAACAAAATTTACAGAAGTAGGCTATGTTGGTCGTGATGTTGAATCTATGGTTCGTGATCTTGTAGAGACTTCCGTTCGAATTGTAAAAGAAGAAAAAATGATTCATGTTAAAGACAAAGCGGAAGAGCAAGCTAATCAACGAATTGTTGAAATTTTAGTGCCGCATAAACAAAAAGAATCAGGATTTAAAAATCCGTTAGAAATGTTGTTTGGCGGATATCAAAATCAAAACACCGCTCCAACAACGGAAAAGCAGGATGAGAGAGAAGTGGAGCAGAAACGAAAAGAAGTAGAAAAGCAGCTTGCTGCTGGTTTACTCGAAGATGAATTGATTATGATTGAAGTGACAGAACAGCAATCATCTATGTTCGATATGCTCCAAGGTACTGGAATGGAACAGATGGGCATGAATTTTCAAGATGCACTTGGAAGTTTTATGCCGAAAAAAACAAAAAAACGCAAACTTTCTGTAAAAGAAGCAAGAAAAGTCTTGACAAATGAAGAGGCACAGCGCTTAATTGATATGGATGAAGTTACACAAGAAGCCGTTTATCGTGCTGAACAGCTTGGGATTATTTTTATTGATGAGATTGACAAAATTGCTGGTAAACAATCGAATAGTGTTGATGTATCACGTGAAGGCGTGCAGCGAGACATCTTACCGATTGTGGAAGGATCGACTGTTGTGACAAAATATGGACCGATAAGAACGGATTATGTTTTATTCATTGCAGCGGGCGCTTTTCATATGTCAAAGCCGTCAGATTTAATACCGGAACTGCAAGGAAGATTCCCAATTCGCGTAGAGTTGACGAAATTGTCAGCGGACGATTTTGTGAAAATTCTTGTAGAACCAGATAATGCTTTAGTAAAACAATATATAGCATTATTGGAAACTGAAGGTATAGAAATTGAATTTTCTGACGAAGCTATTCGTAAGATTGCCGAGATTGCCTATCAAGTCAATCAAGACACAGATAATATTGGAGCAAGAAGGCTTCATACCATTATGGAAAAACTTCTTGAAGATTTATCGTTTGAAGCATCTGAAATTACGTTAGAAAAGGTAACGATAACACCTCAGTATGTAGAGGAAAAATTAGCGACGATTGCTAAAAATAAAGATGTGAGCCAGTTTATTTTGTAATAGTATCATCAGGTGACTCGCCCTAGTTTCCAAGTGATTAAAACTATGTGAATAATGTGTAGGAGGAAATTTAGAAATGGAATTATTAGCAAAAACAAGAAAATTAAATGCGTTATTACAGAGCGCAGCAGGAAAACCAGTAAACTTTAGAGAAATGGCGGACACGATGTGTGAAGTAATTGAAGCGAACGTGTTTATTGTAAGTCGTCGCGGAAAATTATTAGGATATGCAATTCACCAACAAATCGAAAACGAGCGCATGAAACAAATGCTTGCTGAGCGTCAGTTCCCAGAAGAATATACAAAGAACTTATTCAATGTAACTGAAACATCTCCAAACTTAGAAGTAAACAGTGAGTATACAGCGTTCCCTGTAGAAAACAGAGAATTATTTGGTCAAGGTTTAACAACTATCGTACCAATCGTTGGTGGTGGTGAGCGTCTAGGTACGTTAGTATTAGCACGTCTTGGTCAAGAGTTTTTAGATGATGATTTAATTCTTGCTGAATATAGTTCTACTGTAGTAGGTATGGAAATTCTACGTGAAAAAGCAGAAGAAATTGAAGAAGAAGCACGTAGTAAAGCGGTTGTACAAATGGCAATTAGCTCATTATCATATAGTGAACTAGAAGCAATTGAACATATTTTCGAAGAGTTAAATGGAACAGAAGGTTTACTTGTTGCAAGTAAAATTGCTGATCGTGTAGGTATTACACGTTCTGTAATTGTAAACGCACTTCGTAAGTTAGAAAGTGCTGGTGTAATTGAATCTCGTTCTTTAGGTATGAAAGGAACATACATCAAAGTATTAAATGACAAGTTTTTACATGAACTTGCGAAACTAAAAACAAACTAATTTTCATAAATGAAGAACTCTTCTGTATGTTGCAGAAGGGTTCTTTTTTGTTATTAACAGAAAATAAGAGTTTGCTATTGCAAGTTTCACTGTATTATGAAACAGCTTAAAAATAATGAGAAATGGTAATACTGTAAAGAGTGCGTATAACATTCAGTAATAAAATAGAGGAACGAAAAAGAAAGTTTGACAATGTATGTATTTTCGACTTGATTGTGATATTTTGTTGTGATATAGTTGTCAGTGGTGTCAGTACAAAGTACACACGTTCATTGATTTAAGTGTTGGTGCTACGTTTGTAGTTTCGCTTAAAGATGAAGTGAACGGAGGATATCAAAAACCATTTAGGAGGAACTAAATTATGTCAGTAATTTCTATGAAGCAATTGCTTGAAGCTGGTGTTCACTTCGGACATCAAACTCGTCGTTGGAACCCAAAAATGAAACGTTACATTTTCACAGAGCGTAACGGTATCTACATCATCGACTTACAAAAAACTGTGAAAAAAGTTGAAGAAGCATTCAACGTAATGAGAGACATCGCTGCTAACGGCGGTAACGTATTATTCGTAGGTACAAAAAAACAAGCACAAGATGCTATTAAAGAAGAAGCAACTCGCGCTGGTATGTACTTCGTTAACCAACGTTGGTTAGGTGGTACGTTAACAAACTTCCAAACAATTCAAAAGCGTATTAAACGCCTTAAAGACATCGAAAAAATGCAAGAAGATGGCACTTTCGAAGTACTTCCTAAGAAAGAAGTTGTACAACTTAAGAAAGAATTAGAGCGTCTTGAAAAATTCTTAGGCGGCATTAAAGATATGAAAGGTCTTCCAGATGCATTATTCGTAGTAGACCCTCGTAAAGAGCGTATCGCTGTTGCTGAAGCACGCAAATTAAACATTCCAATCATCGGTATCGTTGATACAAACTGTGATCCAGATGAAATCGATCATGTAATCCCAGCAAACGATGATGCAATTCGTGCTGTAAAACTTCTTACATCTAAAATGGCAGACGCGATCCTTGAAGCAAAACAAGGTGAAGAAACTGTTACTGCGTAACAAATTTAGAAAGGTGATAAGGGGGTAGGCCTTTTATCACCTTTTTTAAGGTATATACATATTTTAGGAGGATGAAAAGCATGGCAATTACTGCACAAATGGTAAAAGAACTTCGTGAAAAAACTGGCGCAGGTATGATGGATTGCAAAAAAGCGCTAACAGAAACTAACGGTGACATGGAGAAAGCAATTGACTTCCTACGTGAGAAAGGTATTGCGAAAGCTGCGAAAAAAGCAGACCGCATTGCTGCTGAAGGTTTAACTTACATTGAAGCAAACGGTAACGACGCTTTAATCTTAGAATTAAACTCTGAAACTGATTTCGTTGCGAAAAACGAAGGTTTCCAAACATTAATTAAAGAATTAGCTGCTCACTTATTAGCTAATAAACCTACTAACATTGAAGAAGCTATGGCTCAAACAATTTCAAACGGCAAAACAGTAGAAGAGCACATCAACGAAGCAATCGCTAAAATTGGTGAAAAACTTACACTTCGTCGTTTCGAAATCGTATCAAAAACTGATGCAGATGCATTCGGTGCTTACCTACACATGGGTGGACGCATTGGTGTATTAACAGTTCTTGAAGGTTCTACAGATGAAGCAGCTGCTAAAGATGTAGCAATGCACATTGCAGCAGTTAATCCTAAATACATCGACCGCGATGCTGTAACAGCTGAAGAAGTTGAGCATGAGCGTCAAGTATTAACACAACAAGCTTTAAACGAAGGAAAGCCAGAAAAAATCGTTGCGAAAATGGTTGAAGGTCGTCTTGGCAAATTCTTCGAAGAGATTTGCTTACTTGACCAAGCATTCGTTAAAAACCCTGATATGAAAGTTCGTCAGTTCGTTGAGTCTAAAGGCGGAACATTAAAAGGATTCGTTCGCTACGCTGTTGGTGAAGGTATCGAAAAACGCGAAGACAACTTTGCTGAAGAAGTAATGAACCAAGTAAAAGGTAACAACTAATAAAGATTGGGGGACACATTGTGTTCCCTTTTTTAAAATAAAGATGCAAGTACTGGAGGTTCATTATGAGTAAGCCAAAATATGATCGTGTTGTATTAAAGCTAAGCGGTGAAGCTTTAGCTGGAGATAAAGGGTTTGGAATTAACCCATCTGTTATAAAATCTGTTGCACAGCAAGTAAAAGAAATTGCTGAGCTTGATGTAGAAGTTGCAGTCGTTGTTGGTGGCGGTAACATTTGGCGTGGAAAAATCGGGAGCGAGATGGGAATGGATCGTGCAACAGCAGACTACATGGGCATGTTAGCAACAGTAATGAATTCCTTAGCTCTTCAAGATAGTTTGGAAAATTTAGGAGTGCAAACTCGTGTGCAAACTTCTATTGAAATGCGCCAAGTAGCAGAACCTTACATTCGTCGTAAAGCAAATCGTCACTTAGAGAAGAAGCGTGTTGTAATTTTTGCAGCAGGTACAGGTAACCCTTACTTCTCTACTGATACAACAGCGGCATTACGCGCAGCTGAGATTGAGGCAGATGTTATTTTAATGGCAAAAAATAATGTAGATGGCGTATATAGTGCAGATCCAACTGTTGATGAAACAGCAACAAAATATGAGTCACTTACATATTTAGATGTCTTAAAAGAAGGTTTAGGTGTAATGGATTCTACAGCTTCTTCTTTATGTATGGACAATGACATTCCACTAATTGTATTCTCAATTATGGAAGAAGGAAATATTAAGCGTGCCGTTCTCGGCGAAAATATCGGAACAATTGTAAGGGGGAAATAAAATGGCACAACAAGTAATGAATAATGCAAAAGAAAAAATGGAAAAAGCAGTTGCAGCATATTCTCGTGAACTTTCAACAGTTCGTGCAGGTCGTGCGAGTGCTTCTGTATTAGATAAAGTACAAGTAGATTACTACGGTGCACCAACGCCAGTTGTACAATTAGCAAATATCACAGTTCCAGAAGCGCGTTTACTAGTTATTCAACCGTATGATAAAACATCTATCGGTGATATTGAGAAGGCGATCTTAAAAGCTGATTTAGGTTTAAATCCATCTAATGATGGTTCTGTTATTCGTATCGCATTCCCTGCGTTAACAGAAGAACGTCGTCGTGAACTTGTTAAAGTTGTGAAGAAATATTCTGAAGATGCAAAAGTAGCTGTTCGTAACGTTCGCCGCGATGCAAATGATGATCTAAAAAAACTTGAGAAGAACGGCGATATTACAGAAGATGACTTAAGAGGGTATACAGAAGATATCCAAAAAGAAACAGATAAGTATATAGTAAAAGTTGACGATGTTACAAAAAACAAAGAAAAAGAAATTATGGAAGTGTAATCGCGAAACTTTCGCAAATATGACCCTCTTCTTAAGGGGGTCTTTTTACACTTTTAGGCATATGTCTGCTCGTTGGAGGGTTTGAATGATGTTTAGAAAACTTCCTTTTTTTAAAGGCAATAAGATTGCGTCGTTTGATCATCTCGTAGAAGAAGCAAAAAAAGGAGAAATTCCAGCACATATTGCAATCATTATGGATGGCAATGGAAGATGGGCGAAAAGAAGAGCGATGCCTCGAATTGCAGGTCATCATGAAGGGATGCAAGTCGTAAAGAAAATTACGAAGTTTGCCAGTAAGCTCGGTGTCAAAGTGTTGACTCTTTATGCCTTCTCTACAGAGAACTGGAAAAGACCAAAATTAGAAGTGGATTATTTAATGAAACTTCCTGAAGAGTTTCTAGGTACATTTTTACCAGAGCTTGTTGAAGAAAATGTACAAGTACGTGTGATAGGACAAAAGGATCGCCTTCCAACTCATACGCGAAGAGCGATGGATAAAGCAATTGAAGATACAAAAGATAACACGGGGTTAATTTTAAATTTTGCGTTAAACTATGGAAGTCGTGATGAAATTGTGTCTGCTGTACAAAATATAGTGAAGGATAGTGAGGAAGGAAAACTTCGTTCTGAAGACATAACAGAAGAAACGATTTCTTCGTATTTAATGACAAGAACATTGCCTGATCCTGATTTGCTAATCCGGACAAGCGGTGAGCTTCGTATAAGTAATTTTATGTTATGGCAAATTGCTTATACAGAGTTTTGTTTTACCGATGTATTTTGGCCAGATTTTACAGAGGAACATTTATTACAGTCTATTACTGACTTCCAAAATAGAGGTCGCAGATTTGGAGGCGTGTAGAAAGAGAGGGTTTGGTAGTGAAACAGAGAATAATTACTGGAGTGATTGCTGCCGCGCTATTCATCCCCATCGTATTTTACGGTGGCGTGCCTTTTACAATTTTAGTGTATGCATTAGCTTCTGTTGGATTATATGAATTAATTCGAATGAATAAACTAACGATTATATCTGTACCAACAATTTTAGCAGCAATATTGTTATGGGTTAGTTTAGTTCCAAGTAATGTAACGGACGTATTTGAAACAATAGGTTTATCAAAAGAAGTAATTACATTTGTAATTGTCTTATTACTTTTATCATATACGGTCCTCTCTAAGAATACATTTACTTTTGACAATGCTGCATTTTTATTAATGGCAACAACGTATGTCGCAATGGGTTTCTTTTATTTAAATGAAACACGTATTGCAGGAATTCAGTACGTATTTTATGCGCTGTTTGTAATTTGGGCAACGGATTCCGGCGCTTATTTTATCGGAAAAGCTATCGGGAAACGAAAGCTTTGGCCGGAGATTAGTCCAAATAAAACGATAGAAGGTTCTATCGGCGGCATTTTATGTGGAATTGTTGTTGCGCTTGTGTATAATGCGTTTTTACCGGTTCATTCCAATATAGCTGTCCTTATTGCAGTTACAATTGCAATATCGGTATTTGGCCAAATTGGAGACTTAGTAGAGTCAGCCTTTAAACGTCATTACGGTGTGAAAGATTCGGGTACGATTTTGCCAGGACATGGCGGTATTCTCGATCGCACTGATAGTTGGCTATTTGTATTACCGCTATTACATTTCTTACATTTCATTTCATGAATGAACGGGGAGTAGAAGCAATGAAAACCATTAGTTTATTAGGTGCAAGCGGATCGATTGGAACGCAAACATTAGATGTATTGCGCACGCACCAAGACAAATTCCGTCTCGTTGCTTTTTCTGTTGGAAGAAATATTGATTTTGCTCAGCAGATGATTCAAGAATTTTCTCCTGAGATTGTTTCTGTAAGGCAGAAAGAAGATGCTTTGAAATTACAGACGGTTTGTGGAAATACGAAAGTTGTATATGGAGATGAAGGGCTGCTTGCAGTTGCACTTCATCCAGATGCAGAAATAGTTGTAAACGCCGTTGTTGGGAGTGTCGGATTATTACCGACATTACGAGCAATTGAAGCGAAAAAAACGATTGCAATTGCAAATAAAGAAACATTAGTAACAGCAGGACATTTAGTTATGGAAGCTGCAAAGAAACATAACGTACCTTTGCTTCCGGTAGATAGTGAACATTCTGCTATTTTTCAATGTTTGAATGGGGAAAATGAGAAGCGCATTTCTAGATTGATTTTAACGGCATCAGGTGGAAGTTTCCGAGATAAAACGAGGGATGAGCTTAAACATGTAACAGTGGAAGATGCACTTCGTCATCCAAACTGGTCTATGGGTTCGAAAATTACTATTGATTCTGCTACAATGATGAATAAGGGATTAGAGGTTATTGAAGCGCATTGGCTTTTTAATATTCCTTATGAGCAAATCGATGTTGTATTACATAAAGAAAGTATCATTCACTCTATGGTTGAGTTTGAAGATCGCAGTGTAATGGCGCAGCTTGGTACACCTGATATGCGTGTTCCAATTCAATATGCACTTACTTACCCTGATCGTTTTTCACTTCCAAACGCTAAACAGCTGAATTTATGGGAAATTGGGACGTTACATTTTCAAACAATGGATATGGAGCGTTTCCGCTGTCTTCAATATGCATATGAAGCTGGAAAAATGGGAGGAAGTATGCCAACTGTGATGAATGCAGCTAATGAGGCTGCTGTAGAAGCTTTTCTGCAAAAGAAAATCAGTTTCTTAACAGTGGAAGAACTCATTGAAAAAGCAATGCACCATCACAATGTCGTTGCGCGTCCAAGCTTAGAAGAAATTCAGGAAATTGATGCTGCCACAAGACGGTTTGTGATGGAACAAATTTAGCAAAGGTGGTTATGAGAATTGAATACAGCGATTGCCTTTATTTTAATTTTCGGTGCACTTGTATTTTTCCATGAACTTGGACATTTGTACTTTGCCAAACGTGCTGGCATTTTGTGTCGTGAATTTGCCATCGGTTTTGGTCCAAAATTGTACTCGTTTGAAAAAAATGAAACAGTTTATACAATTCGTTTACTTCCGCTTGGCGGCTATGTACGAATGGCTGGAGAGGATCCAGAAACAGTTGAACTAAAACCTGGGACAAAAGTGGGTCTTGTTCTAAATGAAAAAGAAGAGGTTACGAAAATTGTTTTGGATAATCGTGAAAAATATCCAAATATTCGTGTCGTTGAAGTAGAACAAGCTGACTTGGAACATAAGCTGACTATATCTGGCTATGAAGAGTACGAGGAAGAGTTACAAACATTTCGAGTACATGAGAAAGCTCGCTGTGTTTCCGCAGGAGAAGAGACACAAATTGCGCCGTTTAACCGGCAATTTGGTTCAAAAACACTAGGACAGCGAGCGCTTGCCATTGTTGCTGGTCCTGCTATGAACTTTGTGCTTGCCTTTGTTATCTTTGTAATTATTGGTTTTGTACAGGGGATTCCAGTAGATAAACCGATGATTGGAAAAGTCGTATCTGGTAGTGTGGCAGAGAAAACAGGCTTACACGAAGATGATATCATTACGTCGATTAATAAGAAGCCGACAAATAGTTGGAAAGATGTTACGAGTATTGTCCGTGAAAATCCAGGAAAAGAAATTACAATGGATGTAACACGTGATGGTAAAAAAGTAGTAATTGAAGTTACTCCAGCTGCTGAAAAAGAAGGCGACGTTACAGTTGGTAGACTGGGTGTACAATCACCAGTTGAGAAATCAGTCTTAGGTTCAATCAAATCGGGGTTTGAAGAAACATACAGATGGACAAAGCTTATATTTGTCTCACTTATTCAGCTCGTTACAGGACATTTTTCTATTAACGATTTATCTGGTCCAGTAGGGATTTATAATTTAACAGACCAAGTTGTAGAATATGGTACGATTCGTGTGATGAGCTTAGCAGCTGTTTTAAGTATAAATCTTGGTTTGTTTAATTTATTACCTGTTCCTGCACTTGATGGAGGGCGTCTGTTCTTCTTCTTAATTGAAGCGCTCCGCGGGAAGCCGATTGACCGTCAAAAAGAAGGAATGGTTCACTTTATTGGTTTTGCTTTATTAATGTTACTGATGTTAGTGGTAACATGGAATGATATACGGAAGTTTTTCTTATAAAAGAGGTGCTATAGAATGAAACAAAGTATGATATTTAGTCCTACACTGCGTGAAGTGCCAGCTGATGCGGAAATTAAAAGTCATCAGCTTCTATTACGCGCAGGATTTATGCGTCAAAATGCTTCAGGCATATATAGTTTTTTACCGCTTGGTCTGAAAGTGTTGCATAAAGTAGAACGTATTGTTCGTGAAGAAATGGAGAAAGCTGGTGCTGTAGAATTGTTAATGCCAGCCCTTCAAGCAGCTGAATTATGGCAAGAATCTGGACGCTGGTATTCATATGGTTCAGAATTAATGCGTATGAATGATCGTAATAATCGTGAATTTGCTTTAGGAGCAACGCATGAAGAGGTAATTACTGATCTTGTACGCGACGAAATTAAGTCATATAAGAAATTACCTTTGACACTTTATCAAATTCAAACAAAATTCCGTGATGAGCAAAGACCTCGTTTTGGTTTGTTGCGCGGAAGAGAATTTTTAATGAAGGATGCATATTCTTTCCACGCAACGCAAGAGAGTTTAGACGAAGTATATAACCGTCTGTTTCAAGCGTACTCTAATATTTTCACACGTTGCGGTTTAAATTTCCGTGCTGTTATCGCTGATTCTGGAGCGATGGGCGGAAAAGATACACATGAATTTATGGTATTATCAGATGTAGGGGAAGATACAATCGCATATTCTGATACATCTGACTATGCTGCAAATATTGAGATGGCACCTGTTATTGCTTCTTATGAAAAGAGCAGTGAAGTAGAAAAAGCGCTTGAAAAAGTAGCAACGCCAGATCAAAAAGCAATTGAAGAAGTATGTGCATTCTTAAATATTGAAGCAACAAATTGTATTAAGTCTATGGTCTTTAAAGTAGACGAGAAGTTTATCGTTGTACTCGTTCGCGGCGATCATGAAGTAAACGATGTGAAGTTGAAAAACTTATACGGTGCTTCTGTTGTTGAACTTGCAACGCATGAAGAAGTAAAAGAGTTGTTAAACTGTGAAGTCGGTTCTTTAGGTCCAATTGGCGTAACAGAAGTAGAAATCATTGCTGATCATGCAGTGCAAGCTATCGTAAATGGATGCTGCGGAACAAATGAAGAAGGTTTCCATTATGTGGATGTTAATCCGGAACGTGACTTTAAAGTAAGCCAATATACAGATTTACGTTTTATCCAAGAAGGAGACCTTTCTCCAGACGGCGAGGGTACAATTCGTTTTGCTCGTGGTATTGAAGTGGGACATGTATTTAAGCTTGGTACTCGTTATAGTGAATCAATGAATGCAACATTCTTAGATGAAAACGGTAAGACACAGCCGATCATTATGGGCTGCTACGGAATTGGTGTATCTCGTACAGTTGCGGCAATTGCTGAGCAATTTAATGATGAGAATGGTTTAGTATGGCCAAAAGCAGTTGCACCATTCCATGTACACGTGATTCCAGTAAATATGAAATCTGATGCACAGCGTGAAGTGGGCGAAAATATATACAGTTCATTAAAAGAGCAAGGATATGAAGTGTTATTAGATGACCGTGCAGAGCGTGCCGGTGTAAAATTTGCTGATGCAGATTTATTCGGTCTTCCAGTTCGAGTAACAGTTGGTAAAAAAGCGGATGAAGGTATTGTTGAAGTAAAAGTACGTGCAACAAATGAATCTGCAGAAGTGAAAGTCGAAGAACTTCACACATACATTGCAAATATTTTAAAATAAGAAGAGGTACCTCGTGATGAGGTACCTTCTCTTTCTTTGTGGAACGTTTCAATTTATAATAGCAGATGGAAGGAGGTTGCTTATGTCATTAACAAACGAACAACAAGAGCGATTTCAAATTTTGCTCCAACAGTTACAAATGCCTGAAGACCTTATCAATCAATATTTACAAGATGGCGGCATTCAAAGGTTAGTTGTTGATAAAGCAAATAAGAGTTGGCATTTTGATTTACAAGTACCACGTATTTTACCAACAGAATTATATGAATTGCTTGAAACACAGCTTAAGCAGTCATTTTCTCATATTGCAAAAACGTCATTTTCACTAGAAACAGAGAATAAGCAATTTACGGAAGAAGAGGTCAAGGCGTATTGGCCGCTCTGTACAGAGCGAATTACTTTCTCGCCTATGTTTGCGTATTTAAAAAAGCAACTTCCGCATGTAACCGGAGTGAAGTTGTTACTTGATGTGAATAATGATTTAGAATCTACTGCGCTAAAGAAAAATCTTGCGAAGCCAGTCGGAGACCAATATGAGGTTTTTGGATTTCCTCGTTTTCAGTTAGAAACAAATATAAAACAAAATGATGAGGAAGTTCAAAAGTTTCGTGAACAAACACAGCAAGAGGATCGTCAGCGTGTGATACAAGCCATGGAAGAAATGGCCAAGAAACAAGCGGAAGAAAGTGATGTTGTACACGAAGGGCCGATTGTACTCGGTTATCTCATTAAGCCTGATGAGGAGATTACACCACTTCGTGAAATTCAAGATGAAGAAAGAAGAAAAACTGTTCAAGGTTATGTCTTCCATGTGGAAACAAAAGAACTTCGTAGCGGACGTACGTTATTGACATTAAAGATAACTGATTACACCGATTCCATTATGATTAAAATGTTTTCACGTGATAAAGAAGATATTCCACTCTTACAATCATTGAAAAAAGGAATGTGGGTGAAAGCACGCGGATCTGTTCAAAATGATACTTTTGTTCGGGATTTAGTCATGATTGCAAACGATATTAATGAAATAACAGGACCATCTCGTAAAGATAAAGCGCCTGAAGGAGAAAAAAGGGTAGAGCTGCATATGCATACGCCGATGAGTCAAATGGATGCTGTAACATCTGCATCTACACTTGTGAGTCAAGCGGCAAAATGGGGACATGAAGCGGTAGCTGTGACAGATCATGCTGTTGCACAAGCTTTTCCTGAAGCGTATTCTGCTGGAAAAAAAGCTGGAATTAAAGTGATTTTTGGTGTAGAAGCGAACCTTGTGAATGACGGTGTGCCAATTGCCTATAATGAGGAACATCGATTACTTGCAGACGAAACATATGTTGTATTTGATGTTGAGACAACAGGATTATCAGCTGTATATGATACAGTTATTGAACTTGCTGCTGTGAAAATAAAGGGCGGAGAGATTATTGATCGTTTTGAATCCTTTGCAAATCCACATCAACCGTTATCAGCAACAATCATTGAATTAACTGGTATTACAGATGATATGCTAACGGATGCACCAGAAGTAGAAGAAGTATTTAAAAAGTTTGAACAGTGGATTGGGAATCATACACTTGTCGCTCATAATGCCAGCTTTGATATGGGATTTTTAAACGTTGGATTTAAGAAAAGTGGATTAGAAAAAACGAAAAATCCAGTTATTGATACGTTAGAGTTGGCTCGTTTCTTATTTCCAGAGATGAAAAACCATCGTTTAAATACGTTATGTAAAAAGCTTGATATCGAATTAACACAACATCACCGTGCGATTTATGATACAGAAGCAACTGGATATTTACTTGTGAAAATGCTGAAAAATGTAATTGAAAAAGGCTTTGAATATCACGATCAATTAAATGACAGTATGGGACAAGGAGATGCGTATAAACGTGGACGTCCAAGTCATGTGACGCTTCTTGCAACGTCGGATGAAGGGCTGAAAAATTTATATAAACTTGTTTCTTACGCACATCTTCAATATTTCTACCGTGTACCCCGTATCCCACGTTCTTTATTAAAGAAGTATCGCGAAGGTATTTTAGTCGGTACAGCTTGCGATAAAGGTGAAGTATTTGAAGCGATGATGCAAAAGGCACCAGAAGAAGTAGAGGAAATTGCTCAGTTTTATGATTACATTGAGGTAATGCCTCCGGTAGTGTTACGACATTTGGTAGAGCTTGAGCTCGTTCGTGATGAAGGTCAATTAAAAACAATTATTTCTAACTTAGTAAAGTTAGGTGAAACGTTAGATAAGCCTGTTGTTGCAACAGGAAATGTTCATTATATAAATCCAGAAGATGCAATGTATCGGAAAATTTTAGTCAGTTCGCAAGGCGGAGCGAATCCATTAAATCGTCATTCATTGCCGCCAGTGTATTTCCGAACAACAGATGAGATGCTAGAATGCTTCTCCTTCTTAGGCGAAGAGAAAGCAAAAGAAGTTGTTGTAACAAATACACAAAAAGTTGCATCGATGATCGGTGAAGTAAAGCCTGTAAAAGATGACCTGTACACTCCAAAAATTGAAGGTGCAGATGATGAAACGCGGGATATGAGTTACGAAATGGCTCGAAGTATTTACGGTGATGAACTTCCAGAAATTGTAGAGGCCCGCTTGGAAAAAGAATTGAAGAGTATTATTGGACATGGATTTGCTGTTATTTATTTGATTTCGCATAAACTTGTAAAGAAATCGCTTGTTGATGGCTATCTTGTTGGTTCACGTGGTTCGGTTGGTTCATCATTTGTTGCGACAATGATGGAAATTACAGAAGTAAATCCTTTGCCGCCGCATTATGTTTGTCCAAATTGTAAGCAATCGCAGTTCTTTAATGATGGTTCGGTCGGTTCTGGATTTGATTTACCTGATAAAGATTGTCCAAATTGCGGAACTGCATATAAAAAAGACGGTCATGATATTCCGTTCGAAACGTTCCTTGGCTTTAAAGGAGATAAGGTTCCGGATATTGATTTGAACTTCTCAGGAGAATACCAGCCTCGTGCCCATAACTATACGAAAGTACTGTTCGGTGAAGATAATGTATATCGTGCTGGAACAATAGGTACCGTTGCCGAAAAGACCGCGTATGGTTATGTGAAAGGCTATGCTTCAGACCATAATTTAACGATACGAGGAGCAGAGGTAGATCGTCTTGTATCAGGGTGTACTGGTGTTAAGAGAACGACAGGGCAACATCCAGGTGGTATTATCGTAGTGCCGGATTACATGGATGTTTTTGATTTTACACCGATCCAATATCCCGCAGATTCTTTAGAGGCAGAATGGAGAACTACACATTTTGATTTCCATTCTATTCATGATAATTTATTAAAACTTGATATACTTGGACACGATGATCCGACAGTGATTCGTATGCTTCAAGATTTAAGTGGAGTTGATCCGAAGACGATTCCAACCGATGATCCAGAAGTAATGAAAATTTTCTCAGGTACAGAATCACTTGGTGTGACAGAAGAACAAATTAACTGTAAAACAGGTACACTTGGTATCCCAGAATTTGGTACAAAATTCGTTCGCCAGATGTTAGAGGAAACGAAGCCGACGACATTCTCAGAGCTTGTCCAAATTTCTGGACTATCTCACGGTACAGATGTATGGCTTGGAAATGCAAATGAACTCATTTATGATGGCACATGTACACTGAGTGAAGTAATCGGTTGTCGTGATGACATTATGGTGTATTTAATATACCAAGGTTTAGAACCATCTTTAGCGTTTAAAATTATGGAATCTGTACGTAAAGGGAAAGGTGTACCTCCAGAGTGGGAAGAGGAAATGCGCAATAATAATGTGCCGGGATGGTATATTGAATCATGTAAAAAGATTAAGTATATGTTCCCAAAGGCCCATGCGGCAGCATATGTACTCATGGCTGTGCGCATTGCATATTTCAAAGTGCATTTTGCGCTTTTATTCTACGCGGCATATTTCACAGTTCGTGCCGATGATTTTGATTTAGAGGCGATGGCTAAAGGTTCAGCATCTATCCGCGTTAAAATTGATGAAATTGCGCAAAAAGGATTAGATGCATCGCCGAAAGAGAAAAGCTTATTAACAGTATTAGAAATGACACTTGAAATGTGTGAACGTGGTTACTCATTCCAAAAGGTTGATTTATATCGCTCTAGTGCAACTGACTTTATTATTGATGGAAATACATTGATTCCACCATTTAATGCAATACCTGGTCTTGGTACAAATGCGGCATTAAATATTGTAGCAGCACGTGAAAATGGCGAATTTTTATCGAAAGAGGATTTACAACAGCGCAGTAAGATCTCAAAAACAATTATTGAGTATTTAGATAGTCAAGGTTGTTTAGGAGAACTACCAGATCAAAACCAGTTATCACTGTTCTAATAGGTAGGAAAAGTCTTTGCAAAACTATGGTTGCTATGCTATACTAGATAGCGAGATAACCATGTCATGTATATTTTGTGAAAAAAAGAGTGGGGAAACCCACTCTTTCGTTTTACTATCTACGTTTCTGCGTCTAAAATTTACGTAGACGCTTCTGTCGTATATACATATTTTGTTACAAGTTTTACTTCTTAAATTTGGTAATACTAAGACAGATATTCCCTGCTTATTAGCAGGGGCTTTTGTTAGCTAACGAGAAAGAATATACAAACTGCATTGGTTAAAAGTACGCAGGATGAAGTCTTTCAACTGTTACATGGCGGCAGAAAGGAGGCTGTTTATGGATAAGAAAGTTACAGAAGTTGTTGAAGCACTTGCGCAGCCAATTGTCGAAGAGCTTGGCCTGGAGCTTGTAGATGTAGAGTATGTGAAAGAAGGAAAAGATTGGTTTTTACGCGTATCCATTGACTCTGACACAGGAGTAGATATTGAGGAATGTGGTGCGGTAAGTGAGCGGTTAAGTGAAGCTTTAGATAAAGAGGATCCAATTCCTCATCTTTACTTTTTAGATGTATCCTCCCCAGGAGCGGAGCGTCCATTAAAGAAAGAAAAAGATTTTCAGCAAGCAGTAGAAAAACAAGTTGCAATTAAAACATACGAGCCAATCGATGGCGAGAAAATGTTTGAAGGAAAGCTACTTGCATATGATGGAACAACAATTACATTACTATTAACAATTAAAACACGTAAAAAAGAAATCCAAATTCCAATGGATAAAGTTGCCAATGCGCGACTTGCAGTTACGTTTTAGTAAGAAGGGGGATCTTCATGAGCACTGAGTTGTTAGATGCTTTGCTCGTATTAGAACAAGAAAAAGGTATTAGCAAAGATATTATTATTGATGCTATTGAAGCAGCTTTAATTTCTGCTTATAAACGAAATTTCAACCAAGCGCAAAATGTTCGCGTTAGCTTCAATCCTGAAGTTGGTACTATTCAAGTATTAGCGCGTAAGGATGTAGTAGAAAATGTATTTGACCCACGTCTTGAAATTTCTGTTGAAAAAGCAAGACAAATTAATCCAAACTACCAAGAGGGCGACGTATTAGAGATTGAAGTAACGCCAAAAGATTTCGGACGTATTGCAGCACAAACAGCAAAACAAGTTGTAACGCAGCGTGTACGTGAGGCGGAACGTGGCGTGATTTACTCTGAGTTCAGCGACCGTGAAGAAGACATTATGGTTGGTATTGTACAACGTCAAGATGCTCGCTTTATTTATGTAAGTTTAGGGAAAGTAGAAGCACTTTTACCGATAAGCGAGCAAATGCCAAACGAACAGTATAAACCACATGATCGCATCCGTGTTTTCATTACAAAAGTAGAGAAAACTACAAAAGGCCCACAAATTTATGTGTCACGTACACATCCAGGCCTTTTAAAGCGTCTGTTTGAAATTGAAGTTCCAGAAATTTATGATGGAACTGTAGAAATTCGTTCTGTAGCACGTGAAGCTGGAGACCGCTCTAAAATCTCTGTTTACTCTGAAAATGTAGATGTAGATCCAGTAGGTTCTTGTGTAGGACCGAAAGGACAACGTGTACAACGCATCGTAGATGAGCTAAAAGGTGAAAAAATTGATATTGTTCGCTGGTCAAATGATCCAGTTGAATATGTAGCAAATTCATTGAGTCCATCACAAGTTGTAAAAGTGCTTGTAAACGAAGAAGACAAAGCAACTACTGTAATTGTTCCAGATCATCAACTTTCCTTAGCAATTGGTAAGCGTGGTCAAAACGCGCGACTTGCAGCGAAATTAACAAACTGGAAAATTGATATTAAAAGCGAGTCTGATGCGAAACAACTAGGACTTTTAACAGAAGAAGATATGATGATCGCATTCGATTCTGCTGAAGATGAAATCGAATAGAGGTGATGAACGTGAGCAATCGAAAAGTTCCGTTACGAAAATGTGTGGTAACACAAGAAATGAAATCAAAACGCGAGCTCATTCGCATTGTTCGTTCCAAGGAGGGAGTCGTGTCGATTGATTTAACAGGTAAACAATCAGGACGCGGTGCATATTTGTCAAAAGATAAAGAATGCATTTCTCAGGCGAAAAAGAAGAATGTCTTGGAACATCACCTAAAAGCGAAAATTGATGACTCCCTTTATGAAGAGTTAATTGAGCTTGTTGAGAAGGAGTCGAAGTAAGTGTCCAATTGGAAATCGTTTTTAGGGCTGGCTAATCGGGCTCGAAAGATTATATCGGGTGAAGAGCTTGTTTTAAAAGAAGTTCGAGGCGGTAAAGCAAAGCTCGTATTGCTTTCTGAAGATGCGTCAGCAAATACAACAAAGCGCATTACGGACAAAACAACGTTTTACAACGTACCAATGAGAAAGGTCGAAAATCGACAAGAGTTAGGGCATGCGATTGGGAGAGAAGAACGAGTCGTTGTAGCGGTGTTAGATGACGGCTTTGCTAAGAAGCTGCTTAGCATGCTCGATACAACTTACCGGGGGTGAAGGTATGAGTAAAATTCGAGTATACGAATATGCAAAAAAACACAATATCTCAAGTAAGGATATTATTACAAAACTAAAAGAAATGAATATTGAGGTATCGAATCATATGGCGATGTTAGATGACGAAGTAGTAAACAAGTTAGATAATCAGTATAATGATGGAGCAGAAAAACCTTCTGTTGCAGATGAGTTTGAAGTAGAAGAAAAAGTTGTTCGCAGCAAAAAGAACAGCAATAAGAATAAGAAAAAAGGCAAAGGGAATCAAGACAAACGTCAAGAAAACTTTGCTGGAAGACAACAAACGCAAGTAGTAGAAACACCAGACAAAATCACTTTCTCTGGCACGCTTACAGTAGGTGAACTTGCGAAAAAATTAAGTAAAGAGCCATCTGAAATTATTAAAAAGCTCTTTATGCTTGGAATCATGGCAACAATTAACCAAGATTTAGAGAAAGATACAATTGAGTTAATTGCGAGCGATTACGGTATTGAAGTAGAAGAAGAAGTAATTGTAAGTGAAACAGAATTTGAAACGTTTATGGACGAGCAAGATAACGAAGAAAACTTAAAAGAGCGTCCAGCAGTTGTTACAATTATGGGACACGTTGACCATGGTAAAACAACATTACTTGACTCAATTCGTAATTCGAAAGTAACTGCTGGTGAAGCTGGCGGAATTACGCAGCATATTGGTGCATACCAAGTTGAAGTAAACGACAAAAAAATTACGTTCTTAGATACACCAGGTCACGCAGCATTTACAACAATGCGTGCACGAGGTGCACAAGTTACGGATATTACAATTCTTGTTGTAGCAGCTGATGACGGTGTTATGCCACAAACGGTTGAGGCGATTAACCATGCGAAAGCAGCTGGAGTACCAATTATTGTTGCTGTAAATAAAATGGATAAACCATCAGCAAATCCAGACCGTGTAATGCAAGAGTTAACTGAGTACGAATTAGTTCCAGAAGCTTGGGGCGGTGATACAATTTTCGTACCAATCGCTGCTATTAAAGGTGAAGGAATTGACAACTTGTTAGAAATGATTCTTCTTGTAAGTGAAGTAGAAGAATATAAGGCAAATCCAAATCGTTATGCAACTGGTACAGTAATTGAAGCGCAGCTTGATAAAGGTAAAGGAACAATTGCGACATTACTTGTACAAAACGGTACACTTCGAGTAGGAGATCCAATCGTTGTTGGTACATCATTCGGCCGTGTTCGTGCGATGGTAAATGATATTGGTCGTCGTGTAAAAGTTGCTGGTCCGTCTACTCCTGTTGAGATTACAGGTTTAAATGAAGTACCACAAGCAGGAGATCGCTTTATGGCATTTGCTGATGAGAAGAAAGCACGCCAAATCGGTGAATCACGTGCACAACAAGCATTGGTTGCACAGCGTGGTGAAAAATCTAAATTAAGCCTTGAAGATTTATTCCAACAAATTAAAGAAGGCGATGTAAAAGAAATTAACTTGATTGTGAAAGCAGACGTACAAGGTTCTGTGGAAGCAATGGCAGCATCACTTCGTAAAATTGATGTTGAAGGCGTGAAAGTGAAAATTATCCATACTGGCGTAGGTGCAATTACAGAATCTGATATTATTTTAGCTTCTGCATCTAATGCAATTGTAATTGGATTTAACGTACGTCCTGATGTCAATGCGAAGCGTACAGCTGAATTAGAAAACGTTGATATTCGTTTGCACCGCATTATTTATAAAGTAATCGAAGAGATCGAAGCTGCAATGCAAGGTATGCTAGATCCTGAATTCGTAGAAAAAGTAATTGGTCAAGCAGAAGTTCGTCAAACGTTTAAAGTAACGAAAGTTGGAACAATTGCAGGATGTTACGTAACAGACGGTAAAATTACACGTGATAGCGGCGTACGTATCATTCGTGATGGCGTAGTTATTTTCGAAGGACAGCTTGATACGTTAAAACGTTTCAAAGATGACGTAAAAGAAGTTGCACAAAACTATGAGTGTGGTATCACAATTGAAAGATATAATGATCTTAAAGAAGGGGACATCATTGAGGCGTACATTATGGAAGAAGTGAAGCGATGATTATCGCTTCACTCTCGTTCGAATGTATAATTTATGATGTGCATTCTTTAAAAGAGAAACGAGCAATTTTACAACGTGTGTTAACTCGTGTGAAACAGCGTTACAATGTATCTGTTTCTGAAGTAGGACACCAAGATGTATGGCAACGTACAGAAATTGCAATTGTTTCCGTATCCTCAAATCGTGTTGTCTGCGAGAAAGAAATGAATCGTGTACTTGAGTACGTTGATTCATTTCCTGAAATTGAACGTACGATAACGCAATTGGAATGGTATTGAATGAGGTGAATAGTTATGAAACTACGTGCGAACCGTGTGGGCGAGCAAATGAAAAAAGAATTAGGCGACATTATTAGTCGTAAAATTAAAGACCCACGTGTTGGATTTGTAACAGTAACAGATGTACAAGTAAGTGGAGATTTACAAATTGCCAAAGTATACATTTCTGTTTTAGGAGACGAAGAACAGAAAGCAAATACATTAAAAGGCTTAGCGAAGGCAAAAGGTTTTATTCGTTCCGAAATTGGACAGCGTATTCGTCTTCGGAAAACACCTGAAATCTCCTTTGAATTTGATGAATCAATTGGATATGGTCATCGAATTGATACACTTTTACATGAAATTAATAAAGAAGGTAAACGTGAAGAATAATGGATAGACATTTGTCTATCCATTTTTTCAATCTGAAATAAGTCAAGTACACAAAAGTATAACGATGAGGTGAATATATGGAAGGTGTAGTACTATTACATAAACCAAAAGGGATGACATCACATGATTGTGTATTTAAATTAAGAAAAATATTAAGAGAGAAACGTATAGGGCATACAGGAACTTTAGACCCGGATGTGACAGGGGTATTACCAATTTGTGTAGGGCGTGCTACGAAAATTGCGCAATTTTTAACGAGTGAAACAAAAACGTACGAAGGTGAAGTTACACTAGGATTTTCAACGACTACAGAAGATGCTTCAGGTGAAGTTGTTGCAAAGCAAGATGTCAATCGTGCTATTACCCGTGAAGAGGTAAAATCAGTATTAGCTGGCCTAACGGGAACAATCGAACAAGTGCCGCCAATGTATTCGGCAGTAAAAGTAAATGGAAAGAAACTATATGAATATGCAAGGGCGGGAATTGAAGTAGAGCGTCCTGTTCGTACAATTACGATTCATGAATTCACTTTACTTGATAACCGTGAATTATTTGAAGGAGAGACAATTTCCTTCCGTTTCCGTGTGACTTGTAGTAAAGGAACATACGTAAGAACTTTAGCTGTTATGGTTGGGGAAAAGCTTGGATATCCAGCGCATATGTCCGATCTTGTGAGAACAGCATCAGGAGAGTTTAAATTAGAAGATTGCATATCATTTGAAGAAATTGAACAAAACGTGCAAAATGGAACAGTGGAATCTATCTTCATTTCGATTGATGAAGCATTATGTAAGTTTCCTAAAATGATTGTAAGTAGGGATCAAGCAGAAAAAGTGAAGAACGGTATGTTTTTACCGAATAAGGAACAAGTGACGGCGCCATTTATTACAGTTTTTGATGAAAAGGAACGCTGTTTAGCGATTTATGAACATCACCCAAAACATCCAGGTATGCTGAAACCGATGAAAGTACTTGTGAATAATCAAGAATTACAGCTATAATGAATAATTGGAAGGATTATTACAGAAAAAGGTGAATTCAAGCGTGAAACTCATTCATTTAACTCATCCACACGAACAAAATAAAATAGAACTACCACCTACTGTAATGGCATTAGGATTTTTTGATGGCATTCATTTAGGGCATCAACGTGTGATTCGAACAGCAAAAAAAATAGCGGATGAAAGAGGATATAAAAGTGCTGTCATAACGTTTCATCCACACCCATCTGTTGTGTTAGGGAAAAAAGAAGCGCATGTGGAGTATATTACACCGTTATCTATTAAAGAAAAAGTAATTGCAGATTTAGGGATTGATATGTTGTATGTGGTGAAATTCGATGAATCATTTGCTGGATTACTGCCACAACAGTTTGTAGATGAATATATTATTGGGCTAAATGTAAAGCATGTAGTAGCAGGTTTTGACTATTCATATGGACGTTTAGGAAAAGGGACGATGGAAACTTTACCATTTCATGCAAGAGGGGAGTTTACACAGACCGTGATCGAAAAAGTTGAATTTCAAGAAGAAAAAGTAAGTTCCACGGTATTACGAAAACTGATTCGAAATGGAGAAATGGAACAAATTCCATCTATTTTAGGTAGAGCTTATACAGTAGAAGGAACGGTTGTGCACGGAGATAAACGTGGACGTCAAATTGGCTTTCCAACAGCTAATGTAGCTTTGAGCGATGAATACCTTCTACCACCTGTTGGTGTATATGCGGCAAGATTAAAAGTTCATAATGAGTGGCATGATGGCGTATGTAACATTGGCTATAAACCAACATTTAAAGAAGATGAGCGTAAATTGTCTATTGAAGTGCATCTATTCCATTTTAATGAGGATATATATAACCAGGTTGTTACTGTTGAGTGGCATATGCGTATTCGAGAAGAGAAAAAATTTAATGGTATTGATGAGTTAGTTACCCAAATTGCAAAAGATAAAAAAACAGCGCAAGAATATTTTAGTACAGGAAAGAATATACTTGCTTTTTCTAATAAAAAGTAGTATTCTATTTTATGTACTTTACAATAACCATTGCTTGGCATTACGACTCACCGACGTTTGCTAGGTAATTGGGGATTTATTACTTAGGAGGTGAAATAGGATGGCTTTAACACAAGAGCGTAAAAACGAAATCATTGCACAATTTAGAACTCATGAGACTGATACTGGTTCTCCAGAAGTTCAAGTTGCTGTCCTAACGGAGCAAATTAACACTCTAAATGAGCACTTACGTACTCACAAGAAAGATCATCATTCACGTCGCGGTCTTTTAAAGATGGTTGGTAAACGTCGTAACTTACTTACTTACCTTCGTAACAATGACATCACTCGCTACCGTGAACTAATCACAAAGCTTGGATTACGTCGATAGTCAAAAAAGCGGGAATATTCCCGCTTTTTTGTTAGGTAAAAATATATCTTCTACTCTTGATAGCTTACTGAATTTTCGGTAATACTAGAGGAAGAATATTGTGATATATTATCCATTTACATAGAAGAATTGAATATTTTAAATTGAGAGGGGTACTTAAATGAGTCAGGAAAAGCAAGTCTTCTCGATAGATTGGGCTGGTCGCCAGCTAACGATTGAAACAAGTCAGCTTGCAAAACAAGCAAATGGAGCAGTATTAGTAAGATATGGCGATACAGCAGTTCTATCTACAGCAACTGCATCAAAAGAGGCAAAAAATGTAGATTTCTTCCCATTAACAGTAAACTATGAAGAACGTTTATATGCAGTAGGGAAAATTCCAGGCGGCTTTATTAAACGTGAAGGTCGTCCAAGTGAGAAAGCAATTTTAGCGAGCCGTTTAATTGATCGTCCAATTCGTCCTCTTTTTGCTGATGGCTTCCGTAATGAAGTACAAGTAGTCAGCATTGTAATGAGTGTGGATCAAGATTGTTCTTCAGAAATGGCAGCTATGCTTGGTTCTTCATTGGCGTTATCGATTTCAGATATTCCATTTGAAGGACCGATTGCTGGTGCGACAGTTGGTCGTATTGACGGCGAATTTATTATTAATCCAACAGTTGAACAACAAGAGCAAAGTGATATTCACCTTGTTGTTGCTGGAACAAAAGATGCTATTAACATGGTAGAAGCAGGAGCAGACCAAGTGCCTGAAGAAACAATGTTAGAAGCAATTATGTTTGGTCATGAAGAAATTAAACGTCTAATTGCTTTCCAAGAAGAAATTGTACAAGCAGTTGGAAAAGAAAAAACGGAAGTTCAGTTATATGAAGTGAACGCTGAGCTTGATCAAGCTGTACGTGAAATGGCAGAGCAAGATATGCATGCAGCAATTCAAATACACGAAAAACATGCACGTGAAGATGCAATTAATGCAGTGAAAAAGCGTATTATCCAGCATTATGAGGCACAAGAAGCTGATGCTGAAACATTAGGACAAGTAAATGAAATTCTATATAAAATTGTAAAAGAAGAAGTACGTCGTCTTATTACAGTTGAAAAAATTCGCCCAGATGGACGTAAAGGTGATGAAATTCGTCCTCTAGCATCAGAAGTAGGAATTTTATCTCGTACGCATGGTTCTGGTTTGTTTACACGTGGACAAACACAAGCATTAAGTATTTGTACATTAGGAGCATTAGGCGATGTGCAAATTTTAGATGGTCTTGGTGTAGAAGAATCAAAACGCTTCATGCATCATTATAATTTCCCGTCCTTTAGTGTTGGGGAAACGAGACCAATGCGCGGCCCAGGTCGTCGTGAAATCGGTCATGGTGCATTAGGTGAACGTGCCCTTGAGCCAGTTATTCCATCTGAAAAGGACTTCCCGTATACAGTACGTCTTGTATCAGAAGTATTAGAGTCAAATGGTTCTACTTCACAAGCAAGTATTTGTGGTAGCACTTTAGCGATGATGGATGCAGGTGTTCCGCTTAAAGCTCCAGTTGCTGGTATTGCAATGGGACTTGTGAAGTCTGGTGAACATTACACAATTTTAACGGATATCCAAGGTATGGAAGATCACTTAGGTGATATGGACTTTAAAGTAGCAGGTACAGCTAAAGGTGTAACGGCACTTCAAATGGATATTAAAATTGAAGGGTTATCACGTGAAATTTTAGAAGAAGCATTGCAACAAGCAAAAGTTGGACGTATGCACATTTTAGATCATATGTTATCTGTTATTGCTGAGCCACGTACGGAGTTATCTCAATATGCTCCTAAGATTGTGACAATGACAATTAATCCGGATAAAATCCGTGATGTTATTGGACCAAGTGGAAAGCAAATTAACAAGATTATTGAAGAAACAGGCGTAAAAATTGATATTGAACAAGATGGGACAGTCTTTATTTCATCTATTGATCAAGAAATGAATGAAAAAGCGAAGAAAATTATCGAAGACATCGTTCGTGAAGTTCAAGTAGGTGAAATTTACTTAGGAAAAGTAAAACGAATTGAAAAGTTTGGTGCTTTCGTTGAATTATTCAGTGGTAAAGACGGTCTTGTTCATATTTCTGAATTAGCACTTGAACGTGTAGGGAAAGTAGAAGATGTTGTGAAAATCGGTGATGAGATTTCAGTAAAAGTTATCGAAATCGATAAACAAGGTCGTGTAAACTTATCTCGAAAAGTATTGCTTAAAGAAGAGCAAGAAAAAGAAGCTGCAAAGCAAGAGCAAGAATAAGCAAAAGAAAAGCTAAGGGAATCCCTTAGCTTTTTTATTATGTAAAAAACCTTGGGATATATCTCAAGGTTTTTTTGTATATAACAGAGTATAGTTTTAATGAGAACGTTTAAATTAACAATGATAAGAAAAGAAACTGTTGATTATTTTCGTTTAAAGAGGTGTACATGAAAAGAATAGAAGGGATATCGGACTAACTATTCGTCGATGGAATGGAAGGTCCTTCACTGATGGAAGTTTTACTTTATTGGAGGGTGCTTTATGAAAATTCGCATTATTTTATTTATATTATGGTTCTCCGCTATACATGTTTCGCATATATCATATGCTAAAGACCGTTTGTATGAAGAGATTGAAGAAAAAGCAAAAGGGTATGCGATTCCAGCGCAAAATGCGTTTATTGATAAAGTGTGGAAAGCAACGCCAGGGTATAACGGGAGAGAAGTGGATATACGAGCTTCCTATAATAACATGAAGAAGCAGGGAAGTTTTGATGAGAAACAATTGGTATACCGAGAAGTATCGCCCAAAGTACATTTAGCAGACTTATCACCTTCTCCGATTTATAGAGGGAACCCAAGTAAAAAAATGATTGCACTTACTATTAATGTTGCTTGGGGGAATGAATATCTTTCGCGGATGTTAGAAGTACTGCAAAAGCATAATGTTAAAGCAACTTTTTTTCTAGAGGGAAGATGGGTAAAAGAAAATTTACGGTTTGCAAAAATGATTGCAGATGCTGACCAGGAAGTGGGAAATCATTCGTATACGCATCCTGATATGAAAACGTTGTCGCTTTCTGCAATTCAAGAACAATTACAAAAAACAAATCAAGTCATTGAAGCAGCAACGAATCAAAGAGTGCGTTGGTTTGCGCCTCCAAGTGGCAGTTTTCGTGACGATGTTGTTCATACTGCTGCAAGGTTACAAATGGGAACGATTATGTGGACAGTGGATACAATTGATTGGAAGCATCCAGAACCGCACGTGTTACTCCAAAGAGTATTAAGTAAAGTACATCCCGGTGCCATTATTTTAATGCATCCAACTTCTTCTTCGGCGGAATCGCTGGATACATTGATTTCAAAGCTAAAAGAAAAAGGATATACCGTAGGGAACGTATCTGCATTAGTAGATGAAAAGCGTATTGATTAAACACATTTGCATGACATTCGTCTTTAAACTTGTTATGATTATATAATAGAATCTTTTAACAGAGAATTTGTTAATAGGAGGAAGGCTTTTGATCAAAAAATATACGTGTAAAAATGGAGTAAGAATCGTAATGGAACATATTCCAACAGTACGTTCTGTTGCAATTGGAGTATGGATTCATGCGGGATCACGAAATGAAAACGAAAAAAATAATGGGATTTCTCACTTTTTAGAACACATGTTTTTTAAAGGGACGAAAACACGTAGTGCTAGAGAAATTGCAGAATCCTTCGACAGCATTGGCGGGCAAGTTAATGCGTTTACATCAAAGGAATATACATGTTATTACGCGAAAGTGTTAGATGAGCATGCAAAATACGCACTTGATATTTTAGCGGATATGTTCTTTAATTCAACATTTGTTGAAGAAGAATTGAAAAAAGAAAAAAACGTTGTGTTTGAAGAAATTAAAATGTATGAAGATACGCCAGATGATATTGTTCATGATATGTTAACGAAAGCGACGTATGAGACGCACCCGCTGGCATATCCTATTTTAGGAACAGAGCAAACGCTTGAAACGTTTACAGGTGATACGCTTCGTGAATACATGAAAAATCATTATACGCCAGAAAATGTCGTTGTTTCAATTGCTGGTAACATTGATGAATCATTTGTTCAAATCGTTGAACAATATTTTGGAGATTATGAAGGAACAACAAACCGTGAACAAGTACATAACCCTATTTTTCATCCAAATAAAGTAGCACGCAAAAAAGAGACAGAACAAGCTCATTTATGTTTAGGGTTTAAAGGATTACAGATGGGTGATGAAAGTATTTATAATCTGATTGTATTGAATAATATTCTAGGCGGCAGTATGAGTAGTCGTTTGTTCCAAGAAGTGCGTGAGCAACGCGGATTAGCGTACTCTGTATTTTCTTATCATTCTTCTTATGAAGATACAGGGATGTTAACAATTTACGGTGGAACGGGCAGTCAGCAACTTGATATGTTGTACGAAACTATTCAGCAAACACTTGATACATTAAAAAATACAGGTATTACAGAAAAAGAATTACTTAACAGTAAAGAGCAACTAAAAGGAAATCTGATGTTAAGTTTAGAAAGTACAAATAGTCGAATGAGCCGCAATGGTAAAAATGAATTACTTCTAAAAAAACACCGTTCTTTAGATGAAATTATCGAAAGTGTAAACAGTGTTACAAAAGCAGATGTAGATACATTGATTCGTAATATGTTTACAGATGAGTTTTCTGCGTCACTGATTAGTCCAAATGGAGAGCTTCCAAAAGGGATAAATCAAAAATAAATATGTATAAAAAAACGTTTCTTATTAAGGAGAAACGTTTTTTATTTGCATTTATCTCGCTTTAATGGGCAGTAAGCCCCCCACTAATGGAAGTTTCACTTTATATAGGCATTTTTTTGTGAAGTCTAGAATAGGTACTTAATATAAAGAAATCTTTTAATTAGAGTGTAATGCAAGGAGGGGATGGAATGCGATTAAGTGAACTAAGCGGAAAAGAAATTGTTGATTTACAACGTGCGGAACGAATGGGAGTACTAGGGCATGCCGACCTAGAGATTGATGAGAAAGATGGGAAGATTCAAGCGCTCATTATTCCAGTTGGAAAATGGGGAGGATTTAAAAGAGGGCAACAAGAAGTAAGGGTGGAGTGGAGTCGAATTAAAAAAGTAGGGCAAGATATGATCATTTTTGATCTTGTTAATTATTCAGATTTTAATTAAAAGATGACCATTGCGGTCGTCTTTTTTATTATGAAAATCTATAGATGTAAGTCATTCTTACTTTGTTGTTTTCAATCACCTTATACTCGTACATTACATATGATGTGGAGGAAAACAAAAAAGTAGGCACTTTTCTTATAATGAGAGAAAAAGAAGGTGAAGAAAAGAATGTTGACTGATATTCATATCGCTGTCATAGGAGGAGATGCAAGGCAGCTTGAAGTCATTCGTAAGCTAGTTGAGCTTGATGCAAAACTCTCATTAGTAGGTTTTGATCAGTTGGATCATGGATTTACAGGATCAGCAAAAGAGAGTATGCAAAATCTCGATTTTACTTCTTTAGATGCCATTATTTTGCCGGTAGCTGGAACTGATGCAAACGGAAAGATTGATACAATTTTTTCTAATGCAAAAGTTATGATTACAAAAGAACAGATTGAAAACACACCAGCGCATTTTACGATATATTCAGGTATTAGTAACACTTACTTAGATACAATTGCTTCTTCAACGAATCGAAAACTTGTCAAATTGTTTGATCGTGATGATGTAGCGATTTATAACTCAATACCAACTGTTGAAGGGACTATTATGATGGTTATTCAACATACCGATTACACAATTCATGGGTCTACGGTAATGGTATTAGGTTTTGGGAGAACTGGAATGAGTGTAGCAAGAGCATTTCAGTCACTAGGAGCGAAAGTGAAAGTAGGTGCTCGTCGTTCTGAACATATTGCGCGTATTACAGAAATGACATTTACGCCATTTCAAATGCGAGACATAGAGCGAGAGGTACACGATGTTGACATTGTTATTAATACAATCCCCCATCTTGTTGTAACGGCAAGTGCAATTTCAAAAATGCCTGCTCATACATTAATTATTGATTTAGCCTCTAAACCGGGAGGGACAGACTTCCGCTATGCAGAAAAGCGAGGAATTAAGGCTTTGTTAGCGCCTGGACTTCCAGGGATTGTTGCACCAAAAACAGCAGGACAAATTCTCGCAAATGTCCTTTCTAATTTATTAATGGCAGATGTAGACGTGAGAAAGGAGAATAAAAAATGAGTGTAAAAGGGAAACGAATTGGTTTTGGATTAACAGGCTCACATTGTACGTATGCAGAAGTCATGCCACACTTAGAAAAACTTGTTGCGGATGGAGCGGAAGTACTCCCTGTTGTATCATATACATTACAAACGACAAACACAAGATTTGGTGAAGGTGCAGAGTGGATTGAGAAGATAGAAGCTATTACTGGCCATAAAGTAATTGATTCTATTGTGAAGGCAGAACCGCTTGGTCCGAAAATTCCATTGGATTGTATGGTTATAGCACCATTAACAGGAAATACAATGAGTAAATTTGCGAATGCAATGACAGATTCACCCGTATTAATGGCCGCCAAAGCTACCTTGCGAAATGGTAAACCGGTTGTATTAGCAGTTTCAACGAACGATGCTCTCGGATTAAATGGTGTGAATTTAATTACACCAACAAGATGACGACGAAGCACAAACGCTTATTTGTCGCCATCTTGAGGGAGCTTAGGATAAAGCACGAGTTCGAAATCATCGAGTCTTTGCCACTTTTCCTTCTTATAAACAGCCTTTTCTAAAACCGACTTTAGGAGGCTGTTCTTTTTTTTCGGATCATCTGTTTTGAAATACAGATCAAGGACATGTTCCACTTGAGGAATAGTATCTTTCTTTACTTTTTCCTTTTTAATTTCTGTTTTAATTTCTTTCTTTAAGTTTTCCATTGTTGTAGTAATTTCATTTATACGATCAGAAACAACGTTAGAGCGTTCTAAAAACATATCGACAGTATAAACACCACGCTCTAATAAGTCGTGTAAATTGTTTTTTTGTTTTTGGGCATCCACTAATTCTTTTTCAAGTTTTCGTAAAGCAGCTTGATTAATTTGTATCACTTGTGTTTCTTTTGTGGTGCCACTGTTCTTATTTTCCTCAAAATCAGCTTTATAATTGATGTACCATTCTTTTAATGCCTCAAGCAAACGCTTCTCAATCAACTCTGTATAACTGGATTTATTTTCACAACCACGATGTTTACAATCCATTGTAGTTTTTCGATTCTTTGGATATCGTTGTACCATACTGTAGCCGCATTTTCCGCATCGAATAATCCCAGCTAGTGGATTCGTTAATCCGTTTGTATTATAAGGAACATGATACCTCGTGTTTAGTTTCTCCTGTACCTTTTCAAATAAGCTTTCTGAGATGATAGGCTCATGTTTTCCATCAGCAATAATCCACTCTGATTTATCTTGCCTTGTATTACTACGTTTTACAGCATTAGGACGTTTTACCTCTTTTCTTTTTTGCCATGTGACTTTGCCAATATAAATATGATTTTTTAACATATCCAATATGCTGTACGGGTTCCAATCGTTACCTAACTTGCTTTTGTAGCCAAGCTCATTTAATTTACGCATAATTGCATTTGCACCCATATCCTCATTGGCATACCATTCAAATATCATTCTTACGACAGATGCTTCTTCTGAATTAATTACTAACGTGCGTTCTCGCTTATTTAAACGATAGATATCATATCCGTAAGGCGCGTGTGTACCGAGGTAATTACCAGCCTCTACACTTGCGACACGGCCTAGTTGCATACGGCGTGTAATAATCTTTAATTCTTTACGTGCCATAAACGCCTCAAATTCGCTGTATTCTTCGTCCCACTCATCATTAAGGTCATAAGTCTTCCTTGGTGTCATAATCTTCGTATTCGAGCGTTTAAACGTCTCTAAGATGATTCCTTGCTCTTTCATACCACCACGACCTAAACGGTCCATATCCATACAAAGAACAACATCATATTTGTTATCCTCAATTTCTTCGAGAAGTGCCAACATTTCAGGACGTTTTACTAAGCTCTCACCAGAAACAATTTCCTCCCGGACAGCTAAAACATTTAAGTTTTTCTCTTTGGCGATTTTTAGTAGGGTAGTACGATGCTTTGCTAAAGTCTCACCTTCGCCACGTGCTTCGGCTTCGAGATCGGCACGAGATTTGCGTAAGTAGATTGCTGTTTTCATAGAAATACCTCCTTGTATTAATATTAATTATACGAAAAGTAAGTATCATAAATTATAAAAAGTGATGTAAGTTAGTCATTAAATGTAGTTCAGTAGACTCTATTGTTTTTACTGAGTAAGTAGAGATGTTTGTGAAAAAACATTTTGCAAGTGACTAGCTAGCAGTTGGTTCTCATAATGTAACAAACGTTGCTCCGCAATATGAAATGAAACATTGAAAATTTCTGAAATAAGGTGTATTGATTCATTTCTTATTTCGGGGAGTTCTAGTGTTCTTAACATAAAAGTCGGGATACAAAAATGTAATTTGAAATTGTTTGTTTTTGCTTCTTGGTAGTCTAAAAAACTTTTCGGTATGTATAGCTGATTCCCTACATGGAATAGCACATGACAAAGTTCATGACCAAAGTCTTCCCATTGTTGATAAGTCATGTTTCGATTATCAATAACAATACTGGATAAATCATTTCTACAAATAGCACGACTTCCAAATGGAGCAAAATGCAACCAAATATTCAGTTTTTTTGGATATTTTAACCATGTCGATTTGTTCTGGAATAAAGATAGATAAAGAATGATATAATTTTTCGATGTAGTCTTCAATGTGTGTTGTGTAATAGGTCTGTGTTTTATGCATATCATTTCACTCCGTTATTAATTATAAAAACGTATGTTCCTGTTATAACAAAAAAAGAAAAGCCTGGAAGAGACTTTTCTTTTTTTGTCATTTACATGAGTTATGTTTTGGTTTAAGAAACGTGTAATTTATTTAGTTTTGCTTTTGTAAGGTAATCATTCAAAGTTTCCCTAGAAAATATTGTGTGTTCTTCGCGGGAAGTTATTAGTTTCCAGGTAATAAGTAAGTCGTCTTTATAAGTCAGTTCATCAATGGTGTTAGTTAAGCCACCTACATAGCTAGTCGTAATATAAACTATCAAACACCCGTCCGTGTTTGTTTGAAAAGATGTATCTAATATTTCTCCACCTTTTTGTGTATTGGTAGCTATTAAATCAAGGTAATGCATACCTTTGTAGATAAGGATCCTTTCTGTATTATATTGTATCATTTGTGATTCCTCCCAATACTACTTTTTACCGTATTGATTTAAATAATAGTCTAGTTTTTCTACGAAACGTTGCTTTGCAACTGCAAAATCTTCTGGTAGATATGAGCTGAAATGTTTCTTTGTTGTACGATATAATCCTTGGTTAAAGTTCCTTACAATATATCCTATATTATTTATACGGTCATTATCAATAGTATTTTCTTCTTTAAATAGCTCAAAACCTTCTTTTTCTAGAACGGATGTTCTGAAGAATTCATCTAATTTAGAATGCATCCATGTTGTGAAATCTTTACGAATTGTTTCAGCTAATATTAACTTTTGGTATTCATCAAACGTTTTGTTATGCTGATCTTGATTTTTTGCTTCTAAATTACTAATAAGAAGTTCTGCTTCATCTTTATCAATAAAGCCTTCACGTTCCATAGCGTTTATTTGTTCGATTTTTTGTTGCATCATTTGTGATTTCTCACTAATCAAACTATATGTAGCATGTTTAAATTGCTCATATCCATTTAGTGTGAATGAATCTTGTTCTCCTAACCCTTTAGATGAATAAGCGCTGACAGATCCTATGCTTACAAGGCCTATATTTGGATCTAAATCAGCTGAATGAATTTTTTCAAAAACAGGTTCTTTTTCTACAAACCCCAATTCATCAAAAGTAAAAGCCATTTGTTGTGAGATTTCTTCAACTTGTTTTTTTAATGTTTCCCCATATTCTTCTTGTGTTTTGTAATAACGCCAAAGTTTTTCGAGTCCAAGCTCTTGATGGTATACAACATTGCAGAAATTGTTAACATCATGTTGCTCTTGCCCATGGATTTTTCTTAATCCGCGTCCTATAGCTTGAGCATAAGGAGAAAGAGTCTTGAATGGCCTGAAGATAGATATTACAGAGATATTAGGGTTATCATACCCTTCACCTAACATTTGAATGCTTACCATAACGTCGTATTGACCATTCGCAAAATCATTTAAGCGTATTTCAATTTGTTCTGGTGATAGTCTGCTACTCACATAAGTACACGAAAGACCACAATCTTCAAACCAATTTGTCACTAATTGAGCATGTTCATCATTACATGTAATTGCTAAAACTTGATGATTCGGATAACTTTTTCTTTTTAGTTCTAAAATTTCTTTTGTGTGATTGATTACTTGTTTAGAACATGCTTCATCCATAGCTATTGTTCTATTAACCCAATCGTTTCCAAGATGTCGTTTCGCTTCTTCTAATGAATAATTTTTTCTACTTTTGGGGTCATAGAAGTTTAATTCTCCAGGAATTCCTTCTGCCTTTACAACATTTTTTAATAATCCATCTTCTATTGCTTCGGCCAAAGTATATTCGAAAATTGGATCGTATTCATGAGTAGAAATTTTTAAATTATCACTACGAAAAGGTGTTGCAGTCAACTTAATTATTTTTGAAGCATTGAAATAATCTAACGTTTTTTGCCACATATCTGCTGCGACATGGTGAGCTTCATCGATGATAATCATATCAAAAAAATCACGATCTACTAATTCTTTTAAATTAACGTCTTCACTGCTACCAATAATTTTATGGATATTTGTAATTACAATATCTGAAAGGTTTAATTTTCTTAAAACTTGTTGCTTAGCTTTTTCATCTTTATTATTGAATCCTTGGTATAAGTAACTTTTAGGGAATTTCCTCCGATCAAGTATGACTTTTCTTTTGTACCAGAATGTATCTTCGGGGTTTGTGATCGAATCAAATTCTTTGAATACAGTTTTTCTAACAATTTTACCTGGAGTAATAACCAAGACTCTTCCTTTACTTAAACCAAAAGGTAACATAGCCATAACGCCTGTTTTTCCTGAACCAGTAGGCATAACAATCAAACTTTCTCTATATTTAAATTTTTGGAATTCCTCATAATGTGAAACAGCAGCTTGATAAGCAGCGATTTGAGGTGAGTACAGATAGGGATTACCTTGAATTAATGGTTTTGTTGTTTGGAAAATACTCATTTATTTCATCCTTTCTATTTATAAACACATAAAATAATTTATATTGTAAATTTACAAACTACTTTTCTTGTAAGTATTATCGAAAAAGAAGATAAAAGTTATCTAAATATATGTATTTAAGGGAGGATTAACCAATGATACGATAAATAAAAACACGCAGTCATAGCGTGTTTTATTTTTGCTTATCCCCAAGTTTACGTCCTTTTTCTTTTGATTTAATAAACTCCCAAAACTGTTTAAGTTCTTCCTGTTTATCGGGAGACGCGTCTTTGATATCTTTAAACCAAAGACCTAAATCTGGATCTGCTAAAGGATTATAGATATCGATATCTCTTTGAGTAACATCTCTGCCTAAAAGATAGTCAGTTGAAACCTCAAAGAAATCTGCAAACTTATTTAAAGTGTCATAATCAGGTTTTCTGTTCCCGTTTTCGTATCCCGATATTGTTGATTCAGCAAGGTTTAATTTTTGACCTAACTCTTTCATAGTTAGGTTATTTTTTTTTCTTAATTTTCGTAAATTCTCTCCAATCATAGGAATCCTCCTATTCATCTTCTAAGTTTAATTATACTTTGCAAAGTGCAAAATTTGAAATGAATTGGTAAAAAACTTTGCAAAATGCGTTGACAATTTGCGTTTTGCGTAGTGTATTTTGGTTAACAACACATTTTGAAAAGTTTTAGGTGGTGACAATGAAATGATTGGACCAAAAGAAATCCGTATAGAATTAGGAATTAGCATTGAAGAGGCTGCAAAGAAACTCGGTATTTCGGGCGGATATTTATCGCAAATTGAAAATGGACAACGGCAAATCAGTGCAGAGAGAGCTGATCAAATAGCAAAGTTATATAGAAAGAAAAAAGAAGATATTTTTTTACCCACTTGCTATTCAGTTTGCAAAGTTTTTGGAAGATAAAAGGTGTAAGGATATGCATGTTAATAAAAATTTAGATCTGATTAACGAAAGTAGGTGAGCAAATGTCAACAATTCAAATGGCAGTACCAACAGATCAGTCGCATAAACATATAAAAAGCACTTCAAGAGGTGACACCATGAGCCAACAAGAAGAATATGCAGCGACTTATGAATTTGGAAAAACGAAAGTTTACGTTGTGGCTCCTGAACCTAAATCGCAAAAGGATATTGATAAAATCCTTCAAGCATATTACAAGGCTGGTTGGGACATCATCAAAGAAATGCAAGTGAAAGAAAATATTGAGGAATAGCTCCTCTCTTTTTACATAAAAAAATAGACAAGTTACGTATGTATTAAATTTATTGTAACCATTTGAAAACTAAATATGGAGGCGAACAAATATGGGAACAAGCATATACTGCAATTCAGCGATAGGGGAATTGTTACAGAATGCTAGAGAATGTTGTGACAATGTACATCTGAAAACTAAGAAAGGACTATCTAAGTACCTTGGCATCACACATGAACGATTAACCCGTATTGAATCTGGACTTTCTAAACCAGAATTTGAGCTTGCGATGGATTGGTGCCATGCAACAGGGGCAAAGTTGAATCAACAAGCGATTAAACATATTTATGGTGTTGGTTTACCGCCTACAGATCCACGTTTAACTCAAGATTTGAATTTACAATTGATGAACTACATTAAACAAGCTGAAGAGGGAATAGCGGCAGCTAAAGAAATTATGAATTTGCAAGTTACAACAAGGTCATGGCAGCTCGACGAAAAGAAGAAACACGAATACGCAGTTCATGCAAAGGAAATCTTCGATACAATCCAAGCTACTCAATGTGTAGTACAGGCTTTGGAACAAGTACATTTTGGCATTATGGAACAAATACAAAGAAGTTGGTTGCAAAAGGCTATGGCAGATAATGTAGTCATTCAAACAGCAGATAGCTTAATGGAACTAACAAGGGCATTGTGAAGGGGGAAGAGAAAATGACACGTAAACATGAGATCGAATTTTCACTTCAAATTCAATTGAAATTAATCGATGACTTAAAGCATCGAATTCAATTTCTAGAAAAACAAATTACTGAAAATGAAAGTGTAGCAGATGAATCTTTAAATATTGCAGATAGAGAGAATTGGGTTAAATTCGGAATGTATAGCGGGTTTGCTAGCGCTCAAGAAAGAGAGCTGATGAATGCAAAAAAATATTTAAAAGAATTAGAACAATCTATCGAACTGCTTAAAGGAAAGGACGGTCGAAAATAATGACAGTAGATTATCAAAATCCTAGGTTAGATGATTACAAGAAATTGATTCGTTATGAAGCTGAGTTAAATGGAGAAATAAAGCTAGCTAAAGTGTTTGGTAATTCGGAGAAAGTTAGAGAGTTAAAGCTTAATAAGAAGTTAATAGCAATTCGAATCAGAATTATTGAAGCTTCGTTTACTTTGAAGCATAAAAAGGCAAAAGAAAAAGCTACCGCCTAGACAACAGTAGCTCCGAAAAAATCTGATAAAGCAATTATAACATTTTATTATTTGTTTGGACAAGCACTGTGCTTGTCGTTATGACCAGAAAGGATTGTTACCCCATCCCCTTAAAACGATTCTCCTTTCTGTTTGTAACGATGCGTACAGCATCAATTTAAATAGAAAAGGGGTGTGATTCATGATACATGAATGCGATCGTCTTCATGATCTAGTTCTTCCAGGAGACTTTTCATTTGCGAATAAACTTCATAACTGTATGACCGCATGTATTCATAACATGTTTAATGCAAAATCAGCCGAAGAATCAAATCGCTGGGAAGAAGAACTGGATCGATGCATGAAAGAATTTAAAATGCTTCGTGATGCAAAAGAAGAACATGAGGTATCTAAAAGCTATCGTGTGGTGATAAAGGGGCTCCAAGCGAATGAAGTTAATGCTTCTTTAGTGAAGCGAAGGAAATAAAAAATCTACCGCTTTGCAGAGCGATAGATTAAGTGCTTTTCAAAATTAAGTTAGGTTAATTATACGAAATTAAGCGCTGGATAACAATGGAGGGTGTTGCATGCTTTTAGACAAGAAAATACATAGAGTGTTGCTGAACCCTAAGATATTTCAGCAATCGACATCAAAGCAACATCTCATTCATTTAGTGCAGCAGTATCTCGCAAAAGGATATAAGAATTATCGCTTATTACATATAGAAGATGGATTTGCGATATGCAAACAGGAGGATGAATAATATGGCAGTTTATAGACAAGTACAAGTTTCATTTTGGCAGGATGCAAAAGTTATTGAGGAAATGACTCCAGAAGATAAGTTGTTTAATCTGTATCTTCTTACAAATCCACGTACTACATAAATTGGCGTATACCAAATTACGAAAAAGCAAATGGCTTTTGATTTAGGATACTCCATGGAAAGTATTAATTTACTCTTAGATCGTTTTGAAAAGCATCATAAATTAGTTAAGTATAATCCAGAAACACGAGAATTAGCGATTATCAACTGGGGAAAATACAACCTTAATAGAGGCGGTAAACCGATTGAGGATTGTATCCGTAAAGAATTAGATGGAGTATCAGATGTTAGTCTGGTCGGTTTAGTTGTACAAAAAGTTAAAAACGATAAAATCCGTTCCATTTTCGAAGAATTTCTTGTTGCTAATGATACGTCCGACGATACGTCAACGACAGGTGGGCAAGAAGAAGAAAAAGAAAAAGAAAAACAACAACAACAAGAACGCGCGAGCGCGCGAGCGCTGAAGAAGTTGTTGAAGTTAATCCAATTTCTTTTTACGAACAAAACTTTGGATTCATTACACCTTTTATCGCAGAAGGTATTCATGCTTGGGTAGATGACCTAAATGCAGAGCTTGTTGTTAAAGCTATGGAAATTGCTTTAGAGAAAGATACTAGAAACATGTCTTATGTAAATACAATTTTACGAGATTGGCACCTTAAAGGTCTTAAGACGGTAGCTGATGTTGAGGCAGCTGATAAAGAGTTTCGTGCTAAGAGAACATCACAGACAAATCAACAACCAACTTATCAACCAAAGGGTTTATCTGAATCAACCAAGCAAGTATTGCAGCAACAAGAGTCTTGGCAACAAAATGCGCCTACTGATGAAGAACTTGCAGCGCTTAACAAACAGAACGGATGGATGATGCAATGAGTAACGAAATCATTCGCAATATAGAAGCCGAACAAAGTGTTTTAGGTAGCATCCTTCTTGAAGGTGATTTAATTAAAGATTGCCAGTTAAGAGAAAAACAATTTTCACATCCAGCACACCAAATTGTTTTTAAGGCTATGAAGGAATTAGATGATGCTGAGAGTCCGATAGATCTTGTGTCGTTAATTGCTAAATTTGATGAAACATTTATCCAGCAAATTGGCGGTGTAGAGTTTTTTGTTAATTTAACTGAGGTAGTTTCAACAACAAAGAATTTCTCTTATCACGAAGGTCTAGTTATCGAAGCTTGGAAGATGAGGCATGCTCAAGAAGTAGTTGTCAATTTATATAACAGTCTTAAAAATGACAAGGATATTAGCGCGATTAGTAACACAATTGATGAGTTGAATGCTATTGAAGAGACGGGATATTCCAGTGAATTTGATTTAAGAGGAACTCTTGTGGAGTTATATCAAAAAATGCAGATTGATGTTGGTAATTTAACAGGAATAAATACTGGTTACAATGACTTGAATAGAATGACCTCTGGATTACAGGAAGGTGATTTAATGATTGTTGGTGGACGTCCATCTATGGGAAAAACCGCATTTGTGTTAAACATCGCGTATAATGCAGCAAGTTCAGATGCAGCGACAGGAATATTTTCACTAGAGATGGGAGAAGAACAATTGCTTAAGCGTATGATCTCAAGCGCTGGAAACGTTGATGCAACAAAAATGAAGAACCCTAAAAAACTATGTAACATCAAGGACTGGGAAAAGATTAGTCAAGCGATGGGACTAATTAATAACTTGCCGCTAGAAATATATGATAAGCCAAATGTAACAATGCAAGAAATTTATGCAAAGACAAGAAAATTAAAACGTAAATATCCAAATAAAAAAGTATTAATAGCAATCGATTATTTACAACTTATCGTTGGTGATCCAAAGCATAAGGGAAACCGTATGCAAGAAATTGGTGAGATTAGCCGCAAGTTGAAATTGATGGCCAGAGAATTAAAAGTGTGTGTAATTGCATTATCACAGTTAAGTCGTGCTGTTGAAAATAGACAAGATAAGCGGCCGTTGTTATCTGATTTACGTGAGACTGGACAAATTGAGCAAGATGCTGATTTGATTGCATTCCTATACCGTGAAGATTATTACGATGCAGAAACAGCTAATAAAAATGTAACTGAAATTATTCTAGCTAAACAGAGAAACGGCCCGGTAGGCGTTGTAGAACTGGCTTTTATTAAAGAGTTTAGTAAGTTTATTAATCTTGAAAGTAGATTTGATAACGAATCTAGGCAGGAAGCATAGTGATGTTGTGATGATGAGAAGAGAAAAGAGTGAGACACATGCCAAAGCAGTTAACAATCTTTGATGTGGAACGAGTATCTGAATTTAATACGTATATGATAATATTTCAATTGAACGATAAACAATTGAGGAAAATAAACAAACTCTGTAAAGCTTGTAATCTAGTTACTTTAGTATAGAAGAATAAGATGGGACGCTGTATGCGATGAAAGTCNNAGTCTTACCTATCGCAACGAGTCGAAAGGAGTTATGGTGAATGAGCTTACGGAACGACACTTTTAAAATTGAATTATCTTTCAGAGAACGCAATAACAAGATAAAAACGAAAATCGTTTCGTATAAAGGATCGTTGAAATCGGCAATCAGAAGAATATTAGAAGAGTACGGAAGCGTACATATGGCAGCTAATTTTTACAATAGTAAAGGCACTTGGTTAAAGGAAATCGAGTTCTAATTTTAATGTTTAAATTTTAATCCGGCACAAGATTAAGGTGGGTAATATTAAACAAAAACTTCATTTGAAAGGGTGAACTTGTAATGAAAACGTCAGGATATGCAATTGAATGTACAAAGTGCGGTTCTCGTGAAATTGCGAAAGGTGAAATGACTGTTACTATAAATTCAAAAGATAAAATTCCGTTAGCAACTAGAGATTTGAAATGTGTAAATTGTGGTTATGAGGAAACACAATCATTTAGCGGGCATTGGGTGGCAATCCATAAATAATATGAACAAAAATTTAATTTTGTAGTAAAGGGGAATGGATATGGAATTTAAGGAGAACGACTATGTTATGGTAGAGCATCCGGATTTTCCAGAACCACGTGGATTAGCACTAGTCTTAAAAGTTCGAACTAAAATTATAGATATAGAACTTTATGAGGATAAAACTAAGTGGTTAGCTTCTACAGAATTTTTAAGACACGCTACAGATGAAGAAATAAGAGCAGCTAGCAAAAGCTAACTGCTTGTTGAAAAAAGAATCCACTCTAGATTATTTACTGCCAGAGTTTCAAGAAATAAATGATTAAATTAATTTAACTTTTCAATTACAATCGAAGCATTTATATTTGTTTGTGTTCCACCTGCCAAAGTCTGCAAAGTAACTGCAGCAGCGGAAGTGTGATTATTAAGGGTAAGAGTATCACCTGCGGCTAAAGTGAGAACTGTTTGCCCATTGTTTTGTTGAGTACCTGCACCTGATCCATAAACGGAGTTGGTAACGGGAGCCCCATTTAAAAAGAGGGCAAATTGATTAGACTCAACTCCTGATACAGAAAAAGAAATTTTATAATCTCCAGCATTAATAACCATGATCTGAGAAGTTCCAGGAGTATGAGTAAAACCAGGTGTTATTAAACCATTTGAATTAAAAAGAATAGGTGCTTCTAAGGCAACAACTTGAGCTGCTGTATTGAAAACATAAGCATACTGGGATAAACCAGATGCTGTAGGTCCAGTTGCTCCGGTAG
>NZ_NVOY01000099.1 GCF_002551005.1 Bacillus pseudomycoides | reverse complement strand
AAAATGGTGGCTCGGGACGGAATCGAACCGCCGACACGAGGATTTTCAGTCCTCTGCTCTACCGACTGAGCTACCGAGCCTTAATACAAATGGCGGTCCCGACCGGGGTCGAACCGGCGATCTCCTGCGTGACAGGCAGGCATGTTAACCACTACACCACGGGACCATTGGTTGCGGGGACAGGATTTGAACCTGCGACCTTCGGGTTATGAGCCCGACGAGCTACCAGACTGCTCCACCCCGCGA
>NZ_NVOY01000098.1 GCF_002551005.1 Bacillus pseudomycoides | reverse complement strand
CAACTAAGTTTTTTATTTCGCTTTCTGCTCGTTTGCATCAGCGACTTTTATTATATTACACACTTATCATTATAAAAGCAATACCTTTTTTTGATAAAATTCAATTTTCCTTCTTAACTGTAGCTTTGAAATAAAGTTTGAGCAAAAATACCCTGCAAACCCTTATTTTATGATAAATAAGAAGAATCCATTTTGAAAAAAGATTAATTAAAATGGATTCTTCCTTAGCAGATTCATGTTTGGCTTTTTATAAAAAAGTTTAATCATTTTCTACCTATTGTTATTCAAGAATCGCGCCTTATTGTTGAATAAGTGACAATTACTATCGAGTATTTCCTAATGATATTTATTTTATCTTTGGAATGTGCAATATTATTAATTCCCATTCAAATGGTAAATTAGTTGCACAACGCCAGAAGAGAACGTTCTTGTATTAACCATTTTTAAATTCAACCTCTGTTTTATATCAATAAACAATGGTTTCCCTTCTCCCAAAATAACAGGGTGAACAGATAATCTAAATTCATCAACAAGCCCTAAATTGATAAAAGTTGTAATAAGACTCGCTCCGCCATAAAGCCAGATGTCTTTACCAGGCTTATTCTTTAATTTATTTACTTCTTCAAAAATATTATCATTTATGAATATCGCTTTATTATCAGTTCCCTTTTGTGTTCTGGAAAACACATATTTCTCTTTACTATGAACTAATTCCCAAATTTCTTTTTCAGTATCAGTATCTTCAATTTCTGGAGTAAATTGTCCCCATAAATCGTAGCTTTTTCTTCCATATAAAATAGTATCAATTTGATTTAAGAAATTAATAAATCCCATCTCAGAGTCCATGATGCACCAATCAACTTCCCCATTTTTCCCTTCAATAAAACCATCTAAAGTAACTGCTAAATCTAAAATTATTCTTCTTGCTCTTACGTTATTGGCCACAATTCTTCCTCCCTTTAATCATTTAGATATTGTTTCTCCCGCAAAGTTTTTTTATATTTTCATTATTTACAGCATTTATTTTTGAATAAAGTTACTGATGTTATTAAACTAACCTGCCTTTTCACTATAAAAATATCGCTTTAGATTACCATATCCAAAGGGGTAGCGCATCGTATCTTTTTTAGAAATAACCGGACTTTGTTCTAAATTAACATTAACTTTAGTAAATTGGATACTTCTAATCATATACAATGAACATTAATCGAAATGACGATAAAAATGTTAGTAAAATGATTGTGGAAAGCTATCAGTTTTCAACGGAAGCAAGCTATAATAAACTCAATTTGTCAGAATTTACTAAACAATAAATATTTGTTATTCCCTTTAAGAACAGAATAGGTGAATAAGAATATCGACAAGTTGTGGGGGGGAGAAATATATTGGAACAAATTGAGCTGGTAGAGTTAGACAAAGAGAATATAAATGATGGGGGGTGTTATTGTCTTCGCAGCAAGCCAACTTCAACAGGTTACATCAATAAAAACAAATGGCTTACGGAAAGCTTCAATGAAGGGTTAAAGTATATAAAAATAATGGAGAATAACAAACCAGCAGGGTTTATTGAATATACACCTATTGAATATTCTTCGAGAGTTGTATATGGTGAAAATTATTTAGTTATCCATTGCTTATGGGTAAATGTTACAGGAAAAGGGTATGCCTCAAAATTAATTAATAAAAGCATAGAGGATGCTAAGGAACAAAATAAAGATGGCGTTATTGTCATTACAAATCCAAACACTTCTTGGACTCCTAGTAAGGACGTTTTTATAAAGAATAATTTTAGAGAAATAGATTATGCACCTTATGGATTTGAGTTACTTGTTTACAAATTTGGACATTCACCTGATCCGTATTTTCCAAAAAATTGGGATAAGCGACTTAAGCTCTTTAAAGACTTAACAATCCTCCGTACCCAGCAGTGTCCATTTGTAGATGTATCAACCAATAATGTTGTTAAGGCAGCAAAGCAATTGGGTATTCACGCAGAAATTATTGACATAAAAAATAGAGAAGAATTGTTGAAACTTTCACCTACTCCTTACGGTATCTATGGAGTCATCTACAAGAATAAATTAGTTTCATTTCATAGACTTACAGTTCACTCTGCGATAAAACGGTTAAAAGAACTATTCTAATTCAACTACAGTGGATAAGAGAACTCAATACCCTTATTTTACATGACTAAATAAAAAACAAAGAATCTCTCGCTACTAAGAGCGAAAGATTCTTTATCTAAACTTACAGAGATGAAGGAATATACTTCTCAACAAATCCCCATACAGTATGCCAATATTTCTCCGAGTCTATTTGTTCCGCTTCACCATGCCCCGCACCTGGCACAATTAATTTCTCTTTTTCTACATGTGCCGCATTGTACACTTCATCTAACATTTCAAAAGGAACAAATGCATCCGCATCCCCATGAATAAACAACATTGGTGTTTTACTTTTTGCAACTTGCTTAACAGCTGACGCCTCATTCAGATCATATCCAGCTCGTAATTTAGTTATTGTATTACCCGCATTCAGCACTGGGAATTTTGGTAAATGAAATAGATCTTTTAGCTGATACGTAAATTCATCCATAACAGATGAGTAACCACAATCCTCTACAATGACTTTTACATTGGCTGGTAGTTCTTCTCCTGAAGTCATCATGACAGTTGCGCCCCCCATAGAAATACCAAACAAAGCAATTTCGGCTTGTGGATCTTTCTTCAGAATTTCCTGAATCCATAACAGAATATCTTTTCGATCATGCCAACCCATACCAATATAATTACCTTCACTATTTCCATGACCACGAAGATCAGGTGCTACTACACTATAACCTTTTTCATAGAAGTGACGAATGTATTTTGTCATCCCTGATGCTCTGCCATTATATCCATGAACCACAATTGACCATTTATGACTGGTTTCTTGATTACGATATTCATAGCCAGTTAATTGCAGATTATCAAAAGAACGTATCGATAATGTATTTGGCGAGTGTTGTGATACGAATTCAGCATTTTTCACTTTATTCGTTGCTAATACTTCCCCTGATACATTTACACTTTTCTTTAAATGAGGGTTTCCCTTTAAAAAATCTTTTTCTTGTTTTGCATTTAATGCGTAGTTATAAAAATAATTCCCGACTAGTCCATAAACAATAACTAGAAGAAGGAAAACTATTACAATAATAATACTCATTTTCTTCATCCTATACTACCTTTCTATCAAATGTATATTTCTTGAGACCTACATATCAGTATAACAGAACTGAAAAGAGTTAAAAAAAGGAAAAGTTTTCATTTTGAAGAGGGCCCCTGAAAAATACAATGGGAAATTGCCAACAGGTAGATAAACACAAAAAAGACGAGTCATACTGACTCGTCTCAAATTGCCTGGCAACGTCCTACT
>NZ_NVOY01000097.1 GCF_002551005.1 Bacillus pseudomycoides | reverse complement strand
ATTAGACGTTCGACAACTTGAGATGTAGCATTCACTGCGTCATGAATTGTTGTCATCTGTGTAATGGATTTTTCGATTACTCGACCACCTTCATTTGCACGGTCAGAAGTCGTTACAGATAGTTCTGCAACGTTGGAAGCAGATTGGGCGATACGCTGTACACTAACTGACATATCATCCATTGCAGTAGAACTTTCTTCAATGCTAGAAACTTGCGATTGAATGCTATGTTCTAATTCGGACATTGTTGTTTGGATACTCGTTGTTGCATCCATAGAAATATTCGTTTCTTTTAATATGTTGTCAGAGGCAGTGCGTACATTTAAAGATGTTTTTTGCACTTGTCCAATAATATATTGTAGATTTTCTAGCATTTGATTAAAGGAAGCAGCAATAGCACCAATTTCGTCATTACTTTTTACATCTAGTCGTGCTGTTAAATCGCCGTCTTGAGAAGCAAGTTCTTTGAGCTTTGTATCAATTTCTCGAATTGGTTTCACAAGTTTACCAGAGAAGCACCAAGCTACCATAATGCCAATAATTGTACAAAGGATAAGAGAAATAAGAACGATAGATTTAACGAGTGAGGATGAGTCTTTTACTTGTTTGATAAGCTGATCACACTTCGTATTTTCGTCATTGCTATATTTGGTGAAATCACGGCTTACTTTATAAACAGTTTTGTTTTGTTCAGCGGTAAGTTTTATTGCTTCGTCCCATTTTCCTTCTTTAGTAAGAGAAATTACTTTTTCATTAATAAACTGACGCCACTGTCCTCCTAACTCGATTGTGTTTTTGATATCTTGTGAAATACTTGGGTCGTTTAATAGTTGTCCTTTTGTATCTTCTAAGTGTTTATCTAGTTCGTAAAACTTATCTAATTCGGCAGGATCACGTTGTAATAGATAACCTCGCAAAGCTGAAAGCTGCACTTGATATGCTTCGTTGCGTTCTATTAAAAGGTTTGTTTTTGGTGCAACATCTTTTTGTAATGTTATTGCTACATTGTTTTCACTTTTGGCAAAGAAAAAAATAAAAGCTAATGCGATGCCAAATAAAGCACAAATTGTACCTATCATGAACATCATTTTTTTACGAATGCTTACGTATTTCATAAGTATAAAATCCTCCTTTTAATATTGATTTATTAGAATTAATTAATATTTATATTTGGTATTATTACCTGATATTGAAAATTATAGCAGACCATAGTATGGAAAGTAAGGAGAAAATATTATTTATAAAAAATATAATTCTTATTTTTGTATATTAATATTGAAAGTTAGTTTATAACAAATTGTTTAAAGATATTCATATTTTACTGTAAATTTTCTTTGTTTCGTATGCAATTTTGCATACGAAAATATAGATGGATGGCATAAAAAACCCTTTTTTATTATACTATAAACATTTTTGTGTGTTATTTTTTGCATCAAATTAGAAATATCAGGTTAAAATGATTAGATTTTACAAAAAGAAAAAGTTTATTATTTTTTTAATATAATTATTTTCCGTTTATAAAATACCAATATGAAAATTTGCATATATTTATAGTGACAATTTATGATTTACATAACAAAAATATGATGTTTTAATAACGATACGAGTTTTTTGCATTTTTATATATATCCAAGTTAAATAGACGACATAAAAACCCCCCTCTTTTAGAGAAGGGCAAGAGTATTTGGCTGTGCATGGAAGCGGTCAAGGCTTTTTCCTACCATATGCGAGGTTTAAAGTAAAAGGAGGGAGCAAGTGCAGATCATGTTGTATTTTCCGATGCAAAATATGATTCGTCAAAGCTGCTTTAGGAACAATTATTTCGTGAAGACTAAGATAAATTAAAAATGCAACCTTATAACAAACGTCATAAAGTTGCATCCATTGCATATGTGAATAAGTTATTGAAAGTGGCATTTCATCTTATCGCACATAATCTATCTTACGATTATGTGATTGTTTTAACATCTTTGTAATCGTGTGAAGATCAAACATTTGATTTTTGATTCGGATAAACCTGTTTAAGACTCCGTTTTAAAACGAGAAACGAGTGTATCGAGTTCTTCTACAACATGTTTCATTTCTTCAGATTTAACAGACATGTCTTTCATGATGTGTACTTGCTCTCCAGCAGAGTTTGCGGTTTGTGTTGTTTCTGCAGCTACTTCACCCGAGAT
>NZ_NVOY01000096.1 GCF_002551005.1 Bacillus pseudomycoides | reverse complement strand
TGACGTTGTTTAATATCAATACGCTCTTTTTCTGCAAAGGCTGATAATATTGTAAGAGTTGCTTTTTGAATTGCGCTTTGAATGACATCATTTGTACTTTCACCAGTGTAATTGACGTTAATATAGGGTTCCTTTATAAATTGTAAATTTACCCTATGTTTTTCATAGTACCTAAATTCTTCTAATGTATCGTTCATATTTCTTCCAAGCCTTGTTAGGGAGTCAAACACAATGGTATCTCCTGTACGAACAAGACGCTTTAGCATTTGATAATTCTCTCGCTCCATATTTTTTCCAGATTCTTTATCTATGAAAATATCCCGATCTTCTATCCCTAAATCCTTCATATTCTGAATTTGTCGTTCTTCGTTTTGATCTTTACTTGAAACTTGTACATAACCAAATTTTTTATGTTTCATTTGCTACACCTAATTGGTAATTATACCAATTAGGTCTGTAAAGGTATATAAAATAAATAGATGTCTGTAAAATAAGAAACGGACATTTATAGACGTGGTTTTTTATAGTTTTCTATATATCTGTAAAGGTATACTTTTATAGACAATGCAAGGTGTTCACTTACGCTAAGTACATGCAGACTAAAAATGTATCTAAAGGTGTACCTTTGTAAACACATTATAGACATCTCACAAATACATTGATCATAACAATTCAAATAATTTAATTTTTACCAAAAATTAGAATTTAATATTGTCGAAGTAGTTACAAAGTTTTTTTCTATTTTTTTTATTTATTCTACCTTCCTTTCACTTAATAGTGTAAGAGCTTAATTTAATTAAATTTTTATTGAAATATGTATATTTATTTCTAACTACATTATTAAATTAAGCTTTATTAATAAAAAAAGGGAGAGAATTTATAATGGCAGAGATAATTGGAGATCCAGCAGTATTTGCAGTACAAACATGGATAAATTTTAAATATGGAAAAGTCGCAGGTTTTCAGTCAGAGCCTTTAAATGTAAATGGTAAAACAGGTTGGTCAACTGTTTATTCTTTAACAAGAGCCCTTCAAGTTGAATTGGGTATTACTTCGCTTGCAGATGCATTTGGACCAACTACAGCTTCTAAATA
>NZ_NVOY01000095.1 GCF_002551005.1 Bacillus pseudomycoides | reverse complement strand
AAGTTAGTGAACACGTGGGATGGAATAGAGGGATTTGATTTTCTTGGATTTCATCATCGAAAATTCCCTAAACGTGTGAAAGGCGGAAAGAAAATGCATATCATGGCACATGTACCAAGTAAGAAAGCCATGAAGAAAATGCGAGAACGTATCAAGGAGTATACAAAGCCGAGAAATAAACTGTATTTACAATTGGAGGATATTGTGAAAGGTTTAAATCGAATCCTACAAGGATTCAAGAACTATTACAACCTATCACCAATTGGACGGAAGTGGCTTGGTAAAATAGATTGGTACGTTTTGGAACGACTGAATCTTTTCTGGAATAAGAAAAGAAATGTTCGAAAGAAACATAGTCGTACTAAGGACTTGATGAAGAAAACAACATACACGCTTGTGAAAGTAGGAAGCTAGGATAGACTGAACGCCAAAGAAAGAAGAACATCGGAAAGCCGTATGAGGGAAAACCTCACGTACGGTTTGATGAGGAGAAGCTGGAACGGAAAAAGAGATGGCAAAGCCATCTCTAAAGAAAATCTATTTCAGTTTCTTACTCTACT
>NZ_NVOY01000094.1 GCF_002551005.1 Bacillus pseudomycoides | reverse complement strand
CTATGTTTCTTTCGAACATTTCTTTTCTTGTTCCAGAAAAGATTCAGTCGTTCCAGAACGTACCAGTCTATTTTGCCAAGCCACTTCTGTCCAATTGGTGATAGGTTGTAATAGTTTTTGAATCCTTGTAGGATTCGATTTAAGCCTTTCACCATATCCTCCAATTGTAAATACAGTTTATTTCTCGGCTTGGTATACTCCTTGATACGTTCTCGCATTTTCTTCATGGCTTTCTCACTTGGTACATGCGCCATGGTATACACTTTCTTTCCGCCTTTCACACATTTAGGGAATTTCCGATGATGAAATCCAAGAAAATCAAAT
>NZ_NVOY01000093.1 GCF_002551005.1 Bacillus pseudomycoides | reverse complement strand
ATTATAGCAATAGCAATGAGAAGTGTTACAAAAGGAATTAGCTGTATCCATAATGCTTTTTTCGCATGATATTTCACTTTTTCTTCTGCTATAAGGTAAATAATAAGTGGTAATATGATTGGTGCAAAAAAGTAACTAAAATAACTCAAAGAAGATAAGATATGATTCCCTTTCATGATGTTCACCTCTAAAAAATTTATTATGACTTCTTATATCTTTATTATTACATTGAAATACTATATGAACTATCTAATAACCTTACATAAAGATGACAGTTCTGTAAGGTTATTAGATAGTTTATCAAT
>NZ_NVOY01000092.1 GCF_002551005.1 Bacillus pseudomycoides | reverse complement strand
AAGACAACAGTAGAAGGAACGAAGACGTGGAACGATAACAACGCAACAAATCGTCCAGCAACAATCAAAGTAGACCTTTTACAAAATGGTCAAGTAATTGATACGAAAGACGTAACAGCGACAAATAATTGGAAGTACACATTTGATAATCTCCAAGCATACGATGCAAACGGAGTAGCATATAAGTACGAAGTGAAAGAACAACCAGTAGCGGGATATCAATCTGAAGTAAAAGGTTATGACATTACAAATACAAAAGTAGGTCAAACAAAAGTAGAAGGAACGAAGACGTGGAATGACAATAACGCGACAAATCGTCCAAGCACAATCAAAGTAGACCTTCTA
>NZ_NVOY01000091.1 GCF_002551005.1 Bacillus pseudomycoides | reverse complement strand
AATGTTCGAAAGAAACATAGTCGTATTAAGGACTTGATGAAGAAAACAACATACACACTCGTGAAAGTGGGAAGCTAGAATAAAACTGAAAGCCAAAGAAAGAAGAATATCGGAAAGCCGTATGAGGGAAAACCTCGCGTACGGTTTGATGAGGGGAAGCTGGAACAGAAAAGAGATGGCGAAGCCATCCCTAGAGAAATCTGTTTCAGTTTTCTACTCTACTATTTTTCATAACAGGTATTTTGTTTGCAATTATGATGGGTGCATTGCAAACGTTATCACAGACAGCGAGGGGAACTATCGCAGCGCTTGCTAACTCAACGATGTATATTGGACAAATGATTGGAGCAGTATTAGCGGGTTTTTTATACGTTATATTCCACAATTTTTCTGCCATCGGGATGTTCACAGCTAGCATGTATATATTTTCTCTATTCATGTTTAAACGAGCTGGAATTATAAAAAATAGAGAATCTGAAACAAAACAAAAAAAGTTTCAGATTGTATAGATAGAAAATAAAAATATTATGCAAACTATGAAAAAGAAGCACTGTTTTCATGTATATACTAAAACAGTGCTTTTCGCTTGGATTGGATTGTTGCAGCATTTTCATCTTTAATACCAGCTTCTTTAATAATACGTTGCTTTGCTTTATCTAACAAATCGTTTACTGCTTCACCAAAATAGTTTGCTTCTCGCTTTGTGCGGGCTTCTCGTAAACACTTGTAGTTTTCTATCAGCTCCTCTTTTTCAGAGTCTGTTAAGAAATTTTCTATCTTTTTGTTTGTCATAAGAAACACCCTCTCTTCTGACAGACGCTTTCATTCAGAATTTTTATTTTTCATTATATCAGCAAATCACAAGTTATAGTACATTTAACGCTTTAATAATTTGTCAATTTCTTGTATTTTTTCATTTGCTTTATTCATTTGTATATTCTTTGCTTGTTCTCCTCCAAGCGCTTGATGTAGTAAAAAGGTTTGGCCAGAAATTGCAGTGACGATTGCAACTTTAATGATTTCTTTTAAAGTTGTTGCATCGAATAAAACAAGGCCAAGTAGTGCAGCGAGGCTACCTGTGATGATATCAGCTAAAAAGCCGAGATGGAAAAATGTTTTTAATCGGCGTGGAAGCAATAATTTGCCTTGATGATTGATAAGATGGGCAACAAAACCGGTAATTCCACCAACAAGAAGAGCCGTTAGCCACGAATACATATCCATCAAATCCACTCCTTTTAGTAAATATCATTCTGTTTTTGACGTACTTACTCCTTTTTAAAATGTATATGTGTATATTGAGAAAGTTTGTCTTGAAAATGTTTTGTTAAATGGGATTAAGTCTGATAATTCCGTCATATGTAGTGGATATTTTATTTGAAATTTCATATAATAAAATTAAATCTATTTAGAACGGAGTGATGTATTATGGCGATTGTTTATAAGATTTATACAGTTAATACAAATAAGGAAGGAACGGGCGAATCTTTATAAAGAATCGTTATATCCTTCCGCAGTAAACATTTTAGGGAGGATTCGAGATTGAATCGTAATTATTTAATGGGATTTGGATGGGATTTACATTTTGAAGATCAATTATCGGAGCAATATGCAGTAGGACGTGTTTTATTAGAGCATAAACATACGTATCGAATTATATGCGAAGATGGTGAATATGTAGCTGAGTTAACAGGGAAATTTCGTTTTGAAGCAATTGAGAAGGGGAATTATCCTGCAGTAGGTGATTGGGTAAGTATAACTAAATTGCCAGAAGAAAAGAAAGCAATGATTCATACTGTGCTTCCAAGAAAAAGTTCTTTCTCTAGAAAAGTAGCTGGAGAGAAAACAGTGGAACAAATTGTAGCAGCAAATGTGGATTATCTTTTTTTAGTTAATGCTTTAAATGCTGATTTTAATGTAAGGCGAATTGAGCGTTATTTATTGTTAGCATATGAGAGCGGAGCGATGCCTGTCGTTATTTTAACAAAGAGTGATTTATGTGCAAATGTAGAGCAAAAAGTCATTGAAACAGAGACGGTTGCAATTGGAGTACCTATTTTTGCAGTTGATAGTTTGCAGCAAACAGGGATGGACAGATTGCAACAATTTTTACAACGAGGAAAAACGATTGCGCTTATTGGCTCTTCGGGAGCAGGGAAATCTACGTTACTGAATGCTTTAATGGGAAATGAAGTGGCCAAAACAGGTGGAATTCGTGAGAGTGATAGTAAAGGAAAGCATACGACAACACATCGAGAATTGTTTCAATTACCAAGGGGTGCACTTGTTATTGATACACCGGGAATGAGAGAGCTTCAACTTTGGGAAGGAAGCGGCGCAATGCACGCAACTTTTTCTGATATTGAAGAAATTGCTCAAAAATGTCGCTTTCGAGATTGTCAACACGAAAATGAGCCTGGTTGTGCAATTCGCGCTGCGATTGATGAGGGAACATTGGAGAAAGCTCGATTGTTCAATTATAAAAAATTACAAAAAGAAATTGCTTATGCAATGAGAAAGCAAGATGCTCTTTTGGCTCGTGCAGAGCGAAATAAGTGGAAGAGCATAACAAAACAAATAAAGAAGAAAAAGTAAAAAAGAAAACTCCAAGGCATATATGCTTTTGGGGTTTTCTTTATGTATTTGCAATTTTATATTAGAACATTAAAATGTAACATTTCGTATATAGACAAATATAATTTGATTATATAGAATTCTTAATATAGTAATTTAAAAATGTTGTACATTTAACGAATTCGTATTTTTCTTTACTGTATACACTTTTAAAGTATCATCTTCGATAGAACATAAAGGGGTGAATTGTATGTCAAAGTTGTTTAAATTATTTCAGCATATGAATGTAGGAAAAAAACTCCTATTTTCATTTTTTGTCATTTTAATCTCTGCTGTGTCTGTAATTGGTACTATGTCTTATCAAAATGCAAAAAAGAATTTTGATAGTCAAATTACAAGTAGTGCAAGTCAAAATATTAAAGTGTTAGATAGTTTGATTAATCAAATGATTGATGCAAAGTATAATGATGTTACACATTTTTCTAAAGTCATTCAGCGTAATATGCATGAGAATGGAAGTGGAGAGGATATCAGAAAAATATTCACAGAGTATGCGGATTTGCATCCTGAAATCATATACACTTATGTAGGAACTGATAATGGGGCGTATATTCAAGAACCAAACGAACAAATGCCGGCAGATTTTAATCCGAAAGAGCGTCCTTGGTACATAGATGCAATGAAGCAAAACGGTGGTATTGTGATAACATCCCCATATAAAGATCAAATTACTGGGAATATTGTCGTTACAATCTCTAAAAAATTAGATGATGGCAGTGGTGTTATCGCTATTGATTTAAAGCTTGAAAGTTTATTGAAAACAACAAAAATGATTACTATCGGTAAAGAAGGATATGCATTTATTTTAGATCAAAATCAAAATATTATAGCTCATCCACAAGAGAAGCCTGGTAGTAAAGCACCTAATATTTGGGCGAAACCTATGTATCAAGAAAATCATGGTACGTTCACATATTCAAATGATGGTTCAGGGAAGAAAATGGTCTTTGCAACGAATGCGAAAACGGGTTGGAAAATTGCTGGTACGATGTACACAAATGAAGTCGTTACTGCGGC
>NZ_NVOY01000090.1 GCF_002551005.1 Bacillus pseudomycoides | reverse complement strand
ATCTGTGTGACCCGTTCTTATCCGTTAAAAAGGATAAGCACATACGTAAGTAATCTGCTGGAAAACTAGCAGTCTGTAATGTATGGAGAACTATAACACTGAGAAGTGGAATGATGGGGTAACGCCCTAAAACGCTCCTCTGATACTCCGACGTGCAAACTACTATCCACAGTAGAATGCACTGATGTACGAAGCTCGGTAAAGTCGGCAGAGAGTAACCCTAAGACCTTGAAATATTTCGAGGAAACAGGAAAGCTGTCTGGAGGCAGATGGTGTTACCTATATGCCGGGAGTCCATAAAATACCCATGGTGAGAATGTTTGGATACCAAAAGGTCTAAACTGACGAAATCCCGAATGTACGCATCTATATGTCAACATGGTAGAAATGTCATGCCTACCGAAGTTGTAGGGCTTGTGAGGTAAAGTAAAATTAGATGTTATGAAATACCTTAATCTGTTACAGGCAGATTCAAGCAAGCAGGTGTAAAGGGAAACCTAAAGGTATATGTACGGATAGGTGTTATGGAACGGGGGAAGCTGGATGCGTGGAGAGGTGGTTCTCAGGGAAACGTACATTATGGAAAGGCTTCGGCTATAACATAATGGTATCCAGTGAAAGCGGTGGTAGAAACCGATGATGTTTCCTGCGAAAAAGAGGGAAACTAGGGAAAGCCACTAGTCAAGGCTACTAGCAATTTGCAATCTAATATATTCGTTAAAATGTTTATAATTGAGGTTCGAGTAAGACTAAAAGAGGTGAAAATTATTATGAGTAACCAACTCGATAATAAACATGAAACGGAACTTAAACATAAGGCTCTCAAAAAGAAACAGAAACTTAGGAACAACGAATACTACGATACACAAGAAATGTTCGACGAATTATATGCTTTAAGTTGCAAAGGTAGTCGTTTCAAAAATCTATACAATTTAGTAATTTCGGAAAACAACATAAAATTAGCCTACCGAAACATTAAGCGGAATAAAGGCAGCAAGACAAAAGGCACCAATGACACGACTATTAGGGAACTAGCGAAAACAAACATTGGAGAATTCGTTAAGATGATTCAAAACTCGCTAGCCAATTATAAACCACAACCTGTAAGAAGAGTTATGATACCCAAACATAATGGGAAAGAAAGACCTCTAGGAATACCTACACTGGAAGATAGAATTATTCAACAGTGTATAAAGCAAGTCCTAGAACCCATTTGTGAGGCAAAATTCCATCCTTACAGTTATGGATTCAGACCTAATAGAAGTCCTAAACATGCAATAGTCAGGGCTATGTCAATAATGAACCTTCAAAAAATGTATTATGTTGTCGATATTGACATCAAGGGGTTCTTTGACAATGTCAATCACTCGAAATTGCTAAAACAACTTTGGACAGTCGGTATTAGGGATAAAAAGATTATTTCAATTATCTCCAAGATTCTGAAAAGTGAGGTTCTAGGTGAAGGTGTTAAAGATACAGGTACACCACAAGGTGGCATCATATCTCCCCTTTTGTCCAACATCGTACTCAATGAGCTTGATTGGTGGATAAGTTCACAATGGAAAGACTTCCCAACTAGAAAAGATTATACCAACATCGATTCTAGGAATGGGTCCATCATTAACTCACACAAGTACAGGGCGTTAAGGGATTCATCTAACTTAAAAGAATTAGCTTATGTAAGATATGCCGATGACTTCAAGATATTCTGTAAAGACTATGAAACAGCTTCAAAAATCTTTATAGCGACAAAGAAATGGCTTAAAAACAGGCTTGGTCTTGACGTGAGTAATGATAAGTCCAAAATAACAAATGTAATGAAAAATTACACAGAATTTCTCGGACTTAAAATGAAAATGAAAATGAAAAAAGCTAAAAAGACAGACTATGTTGTAGTTTCACACATGACGGACAAAGCTAAAGCCAAAGTCATTGAAAACTACAAAAAAGGTATTAAACTAATTGCTGAAAATCCGAACTCGGATACTGTGAGAAAACTTAACTCAAAAATATTAGGCTATCATAATTATTATGACATAGCCACTAGGGTCAATGATGATTTTTCTGAAATACATTGGAAAACAATGAAGTTCCTACACAATCGACTTCACGGAGTAGCAAAGGGAAGTTCCTATTCCAATCGTAAGAAAAAGATTAAGGAAAGACCAAAAGATTACCTTGAAAGATATAGGAAATATAATTTTAAGGAATACGTGATAATGGGCAAGCCGATTTACCCAATTGCAGGAATTAAGAATGTGACATATAAGGCATTTAACTCCAAAATATGCAATTACACAAAAACCGGTAGAGACATTATCCATAAAAACCAGCAAAGTGTTAATCAGAATGTTGTTAAATATCTCATGGAAAACCCTGTTCGTAACAGATCCGTTGAGTATAACGATAATCGTATTGCTCTGTACATTGCCCAAAAGGGTGCGTGTGGAATAACCAAAGAAGGTCTAGCTATTACAGATATAGAAACACATCACATCGTACCTTTTGGAAAAGGTGGAACTGATGCTTACGATAATCTCATTATCGTAAGAGAAATAGTACACAAGCTTATACATGCCATTAAAACAGATACAATTAATCGTTATCTCAAACAGATTGGAAAACTCAGCAAGTCACAATATAAAAAATTAAACAAATTAAGAAAATTCGTCGGAAATGAACCTATAGAAGTTGAATTAAAAATAGCTTAAGGTTGAGCACCTTATAACATTTTAAGATATATTAGAAATTGAAAGTAGTTCTTGATGGAACGCCGTGTGAGGTGAAAGTCTCACGCACGGTGTGAATGGGGGGAAAAGGTCAGGATGGTAGTAGTCTCCTACTATAATGCTTGTTTATGGAGGGATTAGCCCGAAAACTTACCTATCCATATTAT
>NZ_NVOY01000008.1 GCF_002551005.1 Bacillus pseudomycoides | reverse complement strand
TCGGAGGGGTAGCGAAGTGGCTAAACGCGGCGGACTGTAAATCCGCTCCTTCGGGTTCGGCAGTTCGAATCTGCCCCCCTCCACCATTTACATTTTATATAGGGGCATAGTTTAAAGGTAGAACAGAGGTCTCCAAAACCTCCGGTGTGGGTTCGATTCCTACTGCCCCTGCCAACACAGCATGGCGGCTGTGGCGAAGTGGTTAACGCATCGGATTGTGGCTCCGACACTCGTGGGTTCGATTCCCATCAGTCGCCCCATTTTTAAATATCACTTTACAAAATAAATGGATTGTGATAATATACTAAATGTCCTGATTGGATATTTTAAGTAATAAAATAGGTAATACAACATATAATGTATTAAACATTCGGTGGGCTATAGCCAAGCGGTAAGGCAACGGACTTTGACTCCGTCATGCGCTGGTTCGAATCCAGCTAGCCCAGCCATTTTTGCGGAAGTAGTTCAGTGGTAGAATACAACCTTGCCAAGGTTGGGGTCGCGGGTTCGAATCCCGTCTTCCGCTCCAAATTTAATATGGCGGCATAGCCAAGTGGTAAGGCAGAGGTCTGCAAAACCTTTACCACCGGTTCAAATCCGGTTGCCGCCTCCATATTTTGCCGATGTGGCGGAATTGGCAGACGCGCACGACTCAAAATCGTGTTCCTTCTGGAGTGTCGGTTCGACCCCGACCATCGGTACTGTTTAGACGAGATTAACTCGTTTTTTTTTTATGTTTATTTATTGAAAGTTATTCAAAGAAATAGCGTAATATCGACATTTATAAGCGTTCCTTACTTCAAACAGTAGGGGACGCTTTTTTATTTATTTCTCTCTGTTAATTGTCGTCTAAAACGTTAAATATTGCGCATTAATGTAATTCTGTCTAATCGTACGAACTAGCTTTTATTCGTTGACAGGAGAAAGCTTAGAACGGTAAGATGTAGCGATGTTTTAGCTGACAGAGAATTAACTATCGTGAGTTGGGGAACGGTAGTGTGAGATTTTTGATGGTGCAGTGAATCCTTTTCTTAAATAGTGTGATATAAGCAATCTGATCATTCTACACAATGTGATATTATCGTAACGAACTCACAATTAGTGTAAATAAAAAAACCATACTAGTGAGTATGGCTTTATTTCTAACTATTACATTGTTATGCTTGTTGCACTAGTGTGTCACCTATATTGTTAGCAGGCGCAGGTGTATTGCCTATATTAGCATATTGAATTTAAGCATTATCAGGTTTTGATATGAAATGGTCTGCGTGGGTATCTTGTGCTCCGATGCCGTCACCGTCAGCAGAAACTGGGAAGTCAGCATGACCATAAAAAGGAGAACCACCAGTATGCCCATGGCTGTAAGCTAAGTCAGATCTTTGTGGTGACCAAGTATCACCTATATTTACAGCAACTAGCCCTTGTTCTGTTTTTTGTATTTCATTTACATACCCTAATCCTAAAGATGTAATACCTACAACGGCTAGTCCTGTTATTGATAATCGAAGCTTCTTCATTACTTTAACGCCCCTTTTTCTTCATATTTTTTTCTTGCCTTGTTACTCATATAAAAATATTTACTTGCTTGTACATGATTTTCTTCTTGGTAGAATGCATGTGCGAGAATTTCAGTGTATTCTTGCACACAGTCCCATAGTTTTTCTTCTTCAAAGTAAGAAATACCTTCTAAAGTTACTTTTTCTAAAGATAATGCAGAAGTTTTATTATTTAGTTCTTTTAGAATCATAAAATGAGGTAGGAGTTCTTTATTTTTAAGTTCATTACAAATGGATAGTCCGTTTTCAATCAATTCTTCGGCACGGGCATGTTCACCTAATTTATAATATTCGCGTGCTTCTACAAAAAGTGCTTTGAAATGTTTAGGGTTTTTCCTTGTCACTTCGGATACATGTCGGATTGCTAGGTTTGAAAGGTTTTGGTTTGCATATAACCAAGCTAAGTTATGTCTTACTCTAAGGACTAAAGATTCTTCATTGTGTTTTTGGAGAATATCTAACGCAGAATTAAGATTAATTTCCGCTTGTTCAAATTGTTTTAAATCTATACAAGATAGCCCGTAAACATTGTCACATGAAGCTACATTAATTTCGTAACCTACATGTTTAGAAAATGTATCTTTTGCTTTCGTTACATACTGAATTGCAACTAGAGGTTGGTATGTTTGATAATGGAACGAAGCAATGCGGTAATTAAACTCCGCTAGTTCTAGTTCATTCGGTACATACATTAAAAGTTTTTCCGCTTGTTCAAACTCTTCTTTTGCTTTAGTATAATTTGAAATCATCACTTCATGAATTGCTTTGAAGAAGTGATAATAGTAGGATATAAAGCCACTATCAGGTATCTCAAATGCGGTAATTTTATTAAAGCTATCTTTTGTAATGTTTAACCCATCTGTTAGCACTTTATATCTAAAGTCCAATAATGAATAGTATAATAATAAATTTTCGTCTTCTTTGATATCAGAAATCTTTTCCTCAACTTCTCGTTTTAAATTAGCTGCTTTTTCTGCTCGTTGTTGTAACATAACTTGATACCAATCATTGAGCAGTTTTGTAATTTGTTTATTCCCCTTCATTTGAACGTTCATGAAACCTCCTCCTCTTTTAGAATATTCTTACAAATAATGATAACAGAAGAACATTTAACGGAGATTAATTTTATATATTTTTCAACATTTATCTGACAATTTCAAGTCTCAATACAATCGAAAATGGCAATTATGTTATAAGAGGAAGTCATTCTTTGTAACTAGTAGGTTCAATGGGTTGCATAACAGCAACAATTAATGTAACATCTGAAAGGTTAGAATAGGCCCCGAAAACGGTAAATTACCTAATAGGAATGTAAAAAAGGATTATAAATAACCTACCAAGTGTTTTCTGCTGTAGTAGAAGATGCTTTTTTCTTTTCAGGCCTTTAAATTACAAATTTGTAAGGAAGTTGTAAGAGAAATGCATTGGATATTTTTTAAAATAAAGGTATGCTTAAATTAAGAGCAATGAATGCTGAAAGAAATGGGGGTGTCTGTTGTGAAGGAACGAACAGCATATCGCACTTTGCATCATAATATTTCTTTAACTCCGATTGCAAAGTTTTTTTATAAAGCCCTTATATTATTAGTATTGCTATGTTCTATACTGTTGTTTGCTGGAAATAAAATGATTGAAAGCAAAGATATAAGTAAATTGACAGTACCTACTCACTTTGAGTTACCAGAACAATTAGGGGATGCATTTATCGCAACTGAAGATAAGAGATTCTATCATCATAATGGATTAGATTATATTGCAATTGTTAGAGCCACAATCGAAAATATAAAGGCTGGTGGTGTTGTACAAGGCGGTAGTACAATTACGCAGCAGCTTGCAAAAAATGTTTTTTTAACAAGTGACCGAACATTTTCACGTAAGTGGGATGAAGTTTTCTATGCAAAAAAAATTGAACGAACATTTACGAAAAATGAGATTTTAAAACTTTATGTAAGCAATATTTATTATGGAGAAGGGGCATGGGGAGTTGAGAAAGCTGCGAAACTATATTTTGATAAGCAGGTGGATCAATTAACATTAAGTGAAAGTGCCATGTTAGCAGCTGTTGTGAAAGCACCATCTTATTATTCTCCTATAAAAAATTATGATAAGGCTGTAGAAAGACGTAATGTTGTGTTGAAGCTCATGGAGCGAGAAGGATATATTACCCATGCTGAATATGTACAAGCTACAAGTGAAAAGCTGGTTATTCGTCATGACATTCCTAATAACCAACCAGTAGAGCGTGAGAAAGCTGTGAGTTAAGAGTGAGTTCCAAAAGAACTGACTCTTTTTTTATATGAATGAATGGAAGAGAAGTGAGACACAATATTGTCACATTTATTTGATTTTGTTTATTTTCTGAGCAACTTCAATGGACTGTTTATATGAGAATTGCTATCATAAATATTGTATATATAGTGGTATACAAAGAATAAAACATTAAAGAGGAATGTATATGAAATCAAAAAATATTATGGTTCTCGGTGTTATTTTTTCTGTTGCAGTACTTATTGTAATCGGTACAATTGTATATAGTCTTGTGAACGATAAGAAGGAAAAAGGAAAAGATACCTTTTTATATGGTACGCAGCAATCTTTAGGAGAGAAAGATGTGCCAATTCATATTGTTGAATTTGGAGATTTTAAATGTCCAGCTTGTCGTACATGGGATACAACGGTATTGCCACGCTTAAAGGAAGAGTATATTAATAAAGGAAAAGTTCAACTTCATTTCATCAATTTTCCTTTTATTGGGAAAGACTCTGATCTAGGCGCAGCAGCTGGAGAGGCAATTTATAAGCAAGATCCAAAAGCATTTTGGACATTTTATGATGAAATATATCAAAATCAAAAGAATGAAAAAGAAGAGTGGATTACAGAGGATCTAGTAGTCGATATAGTAAAACAAAAGCTACCTACGATTGATGTAGAGAAGTTTAAAAAAGATTTAAAGAGTAAGGAAATAAAAGATAAAGTACAGAAAGATTTTGACCTTGCTCAAAAATTAAAAGTACAAGGTGCACCATCTCTATATGTAAATGGTAAACTTGTTAATCCAGATTATGATAGCATTAAGGCGGCAATTGATAAAGTTACGAAAAAGTGATGAGATATTCATCACTTTTTCGACTTTTTTCGATAAAATTATTGCGCTGCCTTATACTACATGTTATACTTCTTAACATAAGTTAACAGAAAGTTAATATTTTCTTAATATTTGCGGGTGTAGTTTAGTGGTAAAACAAGAGCCTTCCAAGCTCTGGTCGAGAGTTCGATTCTCTTCACCCGCTCCAGAACTTATTCCGGATTCTTATTATAATTGTGATCAACGCAGTGTTTCGTTTCTTAGATAAACGAAGCATTGCGTTTTTTTATGTTTTGAGTGCATGGATATATGCAGAAATAGTAATATGTAAAATGAAATGGATATTTTGGCTAATGAATAATTGAATCCAAATGATTGCTTGTGAAATAAACTAAATATGCATGCTATAAGGAGAGTAAATGTGAATTTTGAACAATTAAAACAAGATGTTATTGCGTATAGTAAAACAATTGGTATTGATAAGATAGGCTTTGCGAGTGCTTCTCCATTTGAGGAATTGAAGCAGCGTCTTATTCAGCAGCAACAATTAGGATATCAATCAGGTTTTGAAGAATCAGATATAGAAAAGAGAACGAACCCGGAGTTGTTATTACCAGGTGCAAAATCAATTATTGCCATTGCATTGGCGTATCCTTCGAAGTTAAAAAATGCACCACAAAGCAAACGAGGAGAAAGACGAGGCATTTTTTGCCGCGCTTCTTGGGGACAAGATTATCATCTTGTTTTGCGTGATCGTTTAGAGAAGCTGGCGGCATATTTAATCGAACGTTTACCAAATATAGAGGTCAAATCTATGGTAGATACGGGAGAATTAAGCGACCGGGCTGTTTCAGAGCGAGCAGGCATTGGGTGGAGTGGAAAGAACTGTTCCATTATTACGCCGGAATTTGGATCGTATGTTTATTTAGGCGAGATGATTACAAATATTCCTTTTCCACCAGATGCTCCAATTGAAGATCAGTGCGGGAGCTGTACAAAGTGTATTGATGTTTGTCCGACAGGGGCGCTTGTCCAAGGAGGACAATTAAATTCTCAAAAATGTATTGCGTTTTTAACGCAGACGAAAGGATTTCTTCCGGAAGAATATCGAGATAAGATTGGAAATCGCATTTACGGATGCGATACGTGTCAAACTGTTTGTCCAAAAAACAAAGGGATAGACTTTCATAATCATCCGGAAATGGAACCTGATCCTGAACTTGTAAAGCCTTTATTAAAACCCCTTCTGACCATTAGCAATCGTGACTTTAAAGAAAAATATGGAATCATGTCTGGATCGTGGCGAGGGAAAAAGCCGTTGCAGCGAAATGCAATCTTGGCACTGGCTCATTTTAAAGACACGACGGCCATTCCAGATTTAATTGCTGTAATGAAAGAAGATCCTCGTCCTGTTATTCGCGGTACAGCGGCGTGGGCACTAGGGAAAATTGGCGGAGAAGAGGTGCAAGAGGCGATTGAAAAAGCGAAAGAGCGGGAAAAAGATGAAGAAGTGCTTCGTGAGATGAATCGTGGTCTTGAATTGTTAGCTGAGAAAAAATAGCAGATTATCCTTAGGTCCCTCATATTGTAATAAGGGGAGGGGAGACTCTATGTCTATAAAACAGCATCTTCAACAGTGTCTGCAAAGGAAATTGGATTATATAACAAATAAACGTATGAATGAAGCTGAAATTTCAGATGATATTGTTGACATGTTACACCGTAAAAAGAAGCTCTTTAAAAGCCGGAATGCTGAGATAGTAAAAAGCAATGCTAACGTATCTTTTATGAGACAGTTAAAAGGTGTGGACTATGATGAGGTAGATTATCAAATTCATTTTCAGTATTTTATTCGTCATCATCATTTATTTTATGTCGAGGAAGAACAAATGGAGAGGCGTTTACGATTAGAAGATGGATGTATCAAGCAAGATATAGCAATTGGAATGCCGATAGATGAACAGAAAATTGGAACGTTGGAACGTGAAATAACAAAGGGAAAAGGACAATATGTTCCATACAGTTATAATCGTTTAGAGGCAGTGAAATATGCAGAGCGATGGTGGGATGATCGGAATCCAGCTTATCAGAACTTTCCTGATAATTGTACAAATTTTATTTCGCAATGTCTGCATGCTGGTGAAACACCAATGACTGGATATCCGAATATTCGCAGTGGATGGTGGCAGCAAAATCGCCAATGGAGCTGGAGCTGGGCGGTGGCTCATTCTTTTCATTGGTACTTATCAAGTGCTTCTCTAGGACTTCGAGCAAAGCAAGTTGAGAAGCCACAGGATCTAATGCTTGGAGATATCATTGTATATGATTTTGAAAATGATGGAAGATGGAATCATACGACAATTGTCGTAGCAAAAGATGCGAATGGTATGCCTCTTGTAAATGCACATTCTGCCAATAGTCGCAGACGGTATTGGGATTATGAAGATTCAAGTAAGTATACACCGCAAATGAAGTATAAGTTTTTTCATATTCTCGATAATGACTAGAGATTTTTTATCCAAGTGGTATAATACGTAGTAGAAAAAGATTGAGGTGAACATTGTGGGAATACATGTTGTTTTATATCAACCAGAAATTCCAGCGAATACAGGTAATATTGCGCGTAGTTGTGCAGCAACGGGTACAGAATTACATTTAATTAGACCGCTTGGATTTTCTACTGACGATAAAGCGTTAAAGCGTGCTGGATTAGATTATTGGGAGCACGTAAAAATTACGTATTATGACTCTATTGAGGAATTTTTTGAAAAAAATGCAAATGGTGAGTTTTTCTACTTAACAAAGTATGGAGAGAAAGCACACACAACATTTGATTATAGCAGCGTAGAAAAAGATTATTATTTCGTATTTGGAAGAGAAACAAATGGTCTTCCAGCAAATGTGATTGAACATAATTTTGATCGTTGCTTACGCATTCCAATGACTGATAAAGTTCGTTCTTTAAACTTATCTAATACTGCAGCTATTTTGATTTATGAAGCATTACGTCAACAAAATTTTCCAGGATTAGATGTAGAAATTGTTTATTAAAAGCCGTCTTATGACGGCTTTTTGTAGTTTTAAAATAAAGTTTGATTACATAATACTAACAAGTAAATTGTGAAAGGAATGCAATATAACAACTGACCAAAGTGATCTTGTCTTTTTAAATACTAGTCCAAAGAATATGCCAATTAGAAAAACATAGATATGACTCCAAAGGTCAAAGAATACGCCATCATAGATCCAAATAGCGTAGTGTATGATTAGAAATAAGAAAGAAGTGATAATGTTAGCCTTCCAAAAAGATAATCTTTTGTTAAGTTCTTGTAAAATGAAACCTCGGAATACAATTTCTTCAGTAATTCCAACCAACAGAATTCCATTCATATAGTTATTTAAAGATAATTTAAAATTAAAAGGTTGATCATTTAAAATGGATACTTCAAAAATAAAATAAAATAAAGACCTAGAAGCAGCAAAAGAAATGTTCTCCCAAACATACCCCTATTTACATTTTCCATTTTTAAATACTTAATTGGATTAGCGTGTAAGTAATACTTTATGTATAACCAAACAGGGAATATCCATATGAGAATCTTAATGGATGCATTTAAAAATGCGGATGTAACTTCACTCAATGGCTCGATATACTGTACTAACCATAATTCTCTAAAAATCCATACAAAGTTGAATATAAATAGATATATTAATAATATTTTCACATCATTTACTATCGGCTTATTTTTTGGTTGTGATTTTATTTCCATTATTATCCTTCCGAAATGTGAAAAACTAATATTGCAATTGCAAAAATTATACCATAATTTACCTATTATAATAATATGAAGCTAACCTACTTCTTTAGTTAGACATGAAATTTTTAATATGTAGGCTCTAATATCAACCTTTATTCTAAACCGGCACTTTTTTGATAAGAAAATTAATATTTTTTTATAAAGGCTTGCACCTGTTCCAAAAAATGATAAATTCCATTAAAATAGAATATATAAATATAACATAAGACGGGTTGCGATGCTGATGAAGGAACTATTTACAAATACGAAAAATGTAGTTAACCCTTTCCAGGGAATAGATATGACTTTAATTCAACAAGGATTGCTTCATGCCATTCAAGATTTAGTGTTTGTTGTAAAAGTTGTAGAAGATAAATGGTTTCAATATATATATGTGAATGAAAAAGGGCTGCAACATTTGAATTTAGATACAAGTTATCATGGAAAGACATTTCAAGAATTATTGTCTCCGGATGTTGCTTATGTATTGCAAATACAATATGAAGAGGTTTTAAAAAAGAAAAAAACAAGTACTTTTCGTGATTATATGACTTTAGATACAGGAGAAATTTTGCATTATGAGTCATTATTAAACCCTGTATGTTCAATTAATGATATATGTAAATATATAATTTGCGTTAAACGTAACATTACAGCGCAAGTACAGGAAAAGACAGAGATGCAGGAAAAGCAAATGTTATTCAAATCATTATTAGAATATAATGATGATGCAATTATGTCACTTGACTTAACAGGAAGAATTATGTATGCAAACCCTTCGACATATAAGATTTTCGGTCATGAAGCTGCAGAGTTAAAAAATCAATCTATCTTTCAATATATTGAAGGAGATTATATAAATGAGTTTCAAAGTATGTTCAAAGAAACAGTGGAAGGTCATTCTACGCAAGTTTTTGGACATAAATATGATCATAAAAATGGCTATGAATTGTATGTATCATTTCGAACAGTTCCAATTATTATTAATGGCAATATAATTGGTGTATACGTCATAGCACGAGATGTGACGAAGCAAATATTAAATGAACAGAAAACAGAGTATTTAGCTTATTATGATCAATTGACGGGTCTATTGAATCGTATTGCATGCACAGAAATGTTAACTCGTTTGTTCAAGGAAAAAAAGAAATTTACACTTATGTTTATAGATTTAGACCACTTTCATTTTATTAATGATACATTTGGTCATGAAACTGGAGATAAAGTATTAAACATTGTAGCAAGACGCTTAGAATCTCTTATTCCAAACGGAGCATATCTCTTCAGGGCACATGGCGATCAGTTTGTCATTGTAATAGAAAATGCAGAGAAAGAATATGCAGAAGAATTTGTGCAAGTGTTGTTAAAAGAACTGGAAAAGCATTTTGTAATGAAGGAAGGAGAAGTGTATTTAAGCGCATCTATTGGAGTTGTCATGTCTCCTATAGATGGAGAAGATGAACAAACATTATTTAAGCGTGTTGATGTAGCACTAGAATGTGCGAAAGAGCAAGGAAAAGGTAATTATAGTTTTTATTCTTGTGATCTTAGTGCGCAGCGTGAGAAACAACTTATCATTGAAAATCAATTATATCAAGCGATAGAGCGAAATGAATTTATATTAAATTATCAGCCGCAAGTTAACATCATGACAGAAAAGATGGTCGGAATGGAAGCTTTGCTTCGCTGGAATAATAAAGAACTCGGAAATGTTTCACCGGGAGAATTTATTCCAATTGCCGAAAAAACGGGATTTATTCTGAAAATTGATGAGTGGGTATTACATGAAGTATGTAGACAAATGCGTGAATGGCTAGATAAGGGACTTACTCCTGTACCAATTGCAGTAAATATTTCAGCAAAGCATTTTTGCTCTTTTAAATTAATAGAGGTTATTACGAATGCTTTAACGACATATGACATTCCACCGCATTTATTAACAATTGAAATTACAGAAGGGGCATTAATGCACCAAAAATTATCAGAGCAAGTGCTTCTTCGTTTGAAGGAAAAGAATTTGAACATTCATCTTGATGACTTTGGAACGGGATACTCGTCACTGAGTTACTTAAAACGATATCCAATTGATACTTTAAAAATCGATCGCTCTTTTATGCAAGAAGTAGGTGCTGATGAAAAAGGGGCAAATATTACGACAGCTATTATTCATCTTGCTCATACGTTAGGCTTAAATGTCATTGCTGAAGGAGTAGAGGACGCAGAACAGGTTCAATTTTTGAAAGAAAAAAATGCAATTGTAGCCCAAGGTTATTATTTTAATAAACCTCTTTCTGTAAGTGATATAGAGAAAATTTATTTTATGACAGGTAAAAAGTGATGAGCATGCTCATCACTTTTTATTTTGCTCTTGGTTTATCATTGTATCCTGATGTAAAAATAGCAGTAAGAAATGTGAGCATAACACCTAAAATTAATAAAAGCTTCATGAGCATAGCCCCCATTCATATTTATCTCTATCATTTCTATTATACCGAATTTTCTTTCAACTTTGGTAATAAACTTTATAAAGTTTGTGTGCGATTTCATTTTGATTCGTATGAATGTTTAAGGACATCCTTGCATACTTTTATAATAATCCGCTTGAACAAGGAGATGGGGGAGGAGCTATAATGGATATTTTAAAGAAAATCGAACAGCACCGGGAAGCAGAAGAGCGTTTAAAGTGGGAAGGGACATTTGCTGACTATTTAGAGTTTCTGAAAGAAAGACCATGGGTGGCACAAACAGCGCATTCTCGTATTTATAATATGGTAAAGGATGCTGGAATTGAGGAAGTAGACGGCAAAAGAAAATATAATTTCTTCAGTAATCAATTATTTGGATTAGAAGAAGCATTAGAGCGTCTTGTAGAAGAGTATTTTCATCCATCTGCAAAACGATTAGATGTAAGAAAACGAATTCTATTATTGATGGGACCAGTCAGTGGCGGGAAATCTACATTAGTTACAATGTTAAAGCGCGGATTAGAGGCATATTCACATACTGATCGCGGTTCGGTTTTTGCTATAAAAGGTTGCCCGATGCATGAAGATCCGCTACATCTTATCCCGCATCATTTACGTGAAGACTTTTATGCAGAGTATGGAGTGCGGATTGAAGGGAATTTATCGCCATTAAACTTAATGCGTCTAGAACAAGAGTACGGCGGTAGAATTGAAGATGTAATTGTTGAGCGGATTTTCTTCTCGGAAGATCGCAGAACAGGGATTGGAACATTTAGTCCATCTGATCCGAAATCACAAGATATTGCTGATTTAACAGGTAGTATTGATTTTTCTACGATTGCCGAATTTGGTTCAGAATCTGATCCGCGCGCTTACCGTTTTGACGGGGAGTTAAATAAAGCAAACCGCGGAATGATGGAATTTCAAGAGATGTTAAAATGTGATGAAAAATTTTTATGGCATTTATTATCACTAACGCAAGAAGGAAATTTTAAAGCAGGTCGATTTGCATTAATCTCCGCAGATGAGTTAATTGTTGCTCATACGAATGAAACAGAATATCGTTCCTTTATTTCGAATAAGAAAAATGAAGCACTTCATTCACGGATTATTGTAATGCCAATTCCATATAATTTACGGGTAAGTGAGGAAGAGCATATTTATGAGAAAATGATTCATGAAAGTGATGTTTCTGATGTGCATATTGCACCGCATACACTTCGCGTTGCAGCGATGTTTACCATTTTGACACGCTTAAAAGATCCGAAGCGGCCAGACATCGATTTAATTAAGAAAATGCGTTTATATGATGGTGAAATGGTAGAAGGATACAATTCTATTGATGTAGAAGAATTGCAGCGGGAATATCAAGATGAAGGTATGAGTGGAATTGATCCGCGTTATGTCATTAACCGTATTTCTTCTACGATTATTCGTAAAGAAGTAGCATCCATTAATGCCTTAGATGTATTACGTTCTTTAAAGGACGGATTAGATCAACATCCATCCATTAGTAATGAGGATCGTGAACGCTACATGAATTTCATTTCATTAGCGCGTAAAGAATACGATGAAATTGCGAAGAAAGAAGTACAAAAAGCGTTTGTATATTCATATGAAGAATCAGCGAAGACACTGATGGATAATTATTTAGATAACGTAGAAGCATATTGCAATAAGTCGAAACTGCGTGATCCATTAACTGGAGAAGAAATGAGCCCGGATGAAAAACTGATGCGTTCGATTGAAGAACAAATTGGTATTTCGGAAAACGCAAAGAAAGCGTTCCGCGAAGAAATTTTAATTCGCATCTCTGCATATGCCCGCAAAGGGAAGCGATTTGATTATAATTCGCACGAACGTCTTCGCGAGGCAATCCAGAAAAAACTATTTGCTGATTTGAAAGATGTTGTCAAAATTACAACATCAACGAAAACACCGGATGAGAATCAATTGAAGAAAATCAATGGCGTTGTAGCAAGGTTAATTGATGAACATGGCTACAATTCCACATCTGCAAACGAATTGCTCCGTTATGTAGGTAGCTTATTAAATCGATAATCATCATAGCAGAAAAGCTGTCTCTTACTTGAGGCAGTTTTTTTGTATATTGTGCTTGTTCAACTTGATTTTATATATAGGTAGAGCTTGTCCACTATGAATAAATTAAAATGCAATCTTATGAATTTATTTGTCAATTATTTTCACAACCAGCATATGATAGAGTAACCAACCATTCATACAGAAAAAAGTCAACACAATACAATATGTTGCAGAGCCGTAAAGTGTGCAACAATGCATTGTGTTTCTTTCTTAATTATGAAGTGTATTTTTTCATCGTTTATTTTCTAACTAAGAAGCCCATGTTTTAGGATGTGTTTTCATGAAAGCATAAAAAACTATGTAAGGAGGGAAAGGAATGACAGAAGAAAATCAATACAATTATACGATCTCACAGGAAAATTGGTCCCTCCATCGTAAAGGACACGATGATCAGCAACGTCATCAAGAAAAAGTACAAGAGGCAATAAAAAATAATTTACCAGACCTTGTTACAGAAGAGAGCATTATCATGTCCAATGGCAGGGATGTTGTAAAAATACCAATTCGTTCACTAGATGAATATAAAATTCGTTATAACTATGATAAAAATAAGCATGTTGGTCAAGGAACAGGAGATAGTAAAGTTGGTGATGTTGTAGCAAGAGATGGCTCTAGCGGTCAAAAACAAAAGGGGCCAGGAAAAGGGAAGGGCGCAGGAGACTCTGCAGGAGAAGACTACTATGAGGCAGAAGTATCGATTTTAGAGCTTGAGCAAGCATTCTTTAAAGAATTAGAGCTTCCTAATTTACAGCAGAAAGAAATGGACGAAAATCGCATTGAACATATTGAATTTAACGACATTCGCAAAATGGGCCTTTGGGGAAACATTGATAAAAAACGGACGATAATCTCTGCTTATAAACGAAATGCAATGAATGGTAACCCAGCCTTTCATCCAATTAAACGAGAAGATTTAAAATTCCGCACGTGGAACGAAGTTTTAAAGCCAGAATCAAAAGCCGTCGTGTTAGCAATGATGGATACGAGCGGTTCGATGGGGCTTTGGGAAAAATATATGGCCCGCAGCTTTTTCTTCTGGATGTCTCGTTTTTTACGTACAAAATATGAAACAGTTGATATTGAATTTATCGCGCACCATACAGAAGCAAAAGTTGTTACAGAAGAAGAATTTTTCTCAAAAGGCGAAAGCGGTGGAACCATTTGTTCCTCAGCATACCGAAAAGCATTAGAACTAATCGAAACAAAATATTCTCCAGAACGCTATAACATATATCCATTCCATTTCTCAGATGGAGATAATTTAACCTCTGACAATGCACGTTGTGTCAAACTTGTGCAGGAGTTGATGAAAGTATCTAACATGTTTGGGTATGGAGAGGTGAACCAATACAACCGCCACAGTACACTCATGTCAGCATATAAAAACGTAAAAGATGAGAAGTTTCGCTATTATATTTTAAAACAAAAAGCTGACGTGTTTCATGCGATGAAGAGCTTTTTCCGTGAAGAATCGAATGAGAAGATGGCTTGAGCCCCTAAGTGTAGGGGTTTTTTGTTTGTAACGACTGAGTTCTTTTAAGCACAACTTTGACTCAGATCCAGTTCAATTTAGCAAATTATACTTTAACAAAATTTTTATATCGGAATCTCATATGTATTTTCTCAACTAACTCCATCTTTATACTGCAACACAGAATTTATTAAAATATTATTTAGAGTAGTGTATAAAGGAGGAATTAAAGTGAACATACGTATCGAACAACTTCATAAGGAATTAGGTTATCAAGAGTTTATAAAAAGAATCATAGAATTATGGAATATGAATGCTATAGAAACAGCAGAATGTGAATTAGACGAAAGCGATAGAATGGGCATTTATGAGCAATTAGAACAATTTGTCCAATCAAAATATGGCGCTGTTTTTGTAGTAACTGATGAAGACCAGGATATGATTGGTTATGGCATAGCTTGTATTAAACAAGACCTAGTTACCAATGCGCTATATGGTCAAATTGATGAGGTTTATATAAGGGAAGAATATCGAAGACAGCAGATTGCTAAAAATGTAGTAGAAGATTTAACACATTGGTTGAATCAAGAGGCTATTTCTTCTATTCAAGTGTATGTTGATTTAGATAATAAATTGGCTTTAAACTTTTGGGAGAACACAGGTTTTGAAAAGGAGTTTTTTCTTTTATCAAATAGTTAATTTCTATGTGAGACATGAATTGAAAGTAAGAGCTTTTTCATGAAGAATCGCCTACTAAGTGCAAGCTTTTTTGTTTCTAAGTGAAATGAAAAAAGATTGAGTAGAAAAACCTACTCAATCTTTTTTATACGATCAAATAATAAACCATCTGTCGTATGATTCTCTCCTATTACAAAATCTTTCATATAATAAGAAAGATAATCACCATATTTTGAATCTGTATTTAAAAGAAGTTCGTCCACGAAATAACAGCCAAGTGGTAAATTGTCGAGTAAGAGGCTAGCAAGTGCACCGTAAACGCCGCATGCGACTTGAAAGTATGTTGCGTTTGTTCCGTATTGGTTGTACACATGCTGGGTGGCAGTTGTATTGTACATATAGACTTCTTTGTCTTTATAGACAAGTAATACACCGATTAAATCTTCACCGAGGAGTTGTCCAGTTTCTGGATTTAATATGTGATGATCCCAGTTCCATAGTTCATCTATGTTCTGTTGATTGTCATGGATTACTTGCGTCATATAATCATTAATACGATATAAAAAGCCGACTTCCATATCGTACAATTTTCCGAGATTAATTACTTCTTCGTGTCCCATTAAACAACCGAAAAACTGTTTATCTCCTAATGTTACTTTAAATTCTTGGTCATAAGCAGTGTTACATAAGAGCATAGGAGTTTGATGTTTCATGAAAAGAGGATAGTTTAAAATAGCTTCTTCTAAAAATCCCGCAGGAGACCATGTCGAGTATACAGTTTTTTCTTTAATAAGAGTTGGATCCTGGTAGAAAGTTGTATCGTGTTCGACGATGAAACAAGCGAGGGGGATTTCCACAGGATTTTGCTTCATTAACTTAACGGCCATCCATTGGACGACGCCAGGATTCATACCAGAACAAATAACGCCTGTCATTTGTGTGAAGGTAGGTTTATGCTTTTCAAAGAAATTTTGTCTTTCTAATAAACTGAAGCGTTTAATATGCTCATTCGTATCGATTGCCGGTGATTGCAATGCTGTATTAATATAATGTACACCAGCTTCATTGCAGCATGTTAGCATTTCTACTGCATCTGCTAAGGAAGCATCAATGACTAGACTTGTCCCCGTTTTCTGTAGATGATTTCGAAATAATGTGTTATCGCTTAGATCAAACACATGGAATGTAAAGCTTTCGTATAATGCAGGATACATATTTTCAAAGTAAGATTGCGGTTTTTGCTTTATATCAATTAAATGAATGGAACAGTTTTGCAACTGAGCGTATAAAGGATTATGAGTATCTTTCACGGCATGATTTAATAAAGATAAAAATGCACGAGCAGCGCCGCCGCTGCTTCCGAGTATAGTAAGAATAAGTTGTTTTTCTTTCATGCTTTCCCTCCTATGTGATTAAGATATTCGGTTCACATGAGAAAGGATTATTTGTTTGTCCATACATGCATAAAAATCCACTGTCTATTTTCTTCATTAGTGGGATATTGTAAGGGAAATAACTTCCAATATATATATGACTTTACTTTTTGTGTAAAATCTTGTATTATATAAATATACCATATAGTAGTTTATTTTCAGGAGGAGGCTGTCAACGTAGCTTTCTCCTGTTCTTTTTTGGGGAGTCTGTAATAAGACTCCTTTTTCAAAAGTTTAAATGACTGAAAATTAAGATATTTAAAAGAGGGAGGGAATACATATTAAATATAACAAGTTTCACTTATGTTGAAAGGAGTGAAGCAGTATGTTATTTAACGTTCCAATTGAAACAATTTATTTATATGGACTTGTTATAACTGGAGCTATTGCCATTCTTTATTTGCTTTTCGGTGATATTTTAGAATCTCTTTTTAGTATATCAAGCGGAGCTACTTCGCCTTTTACACTGTTGTTTAGCTTTCTGGCGATGCTATGTGGATTTGGTTACATATTAGAATATATATTTCCTTGGAGTAGTGTTGCTATTTTTGTTATTTCATTTTTCCTCGCACTTGTTGGTGTAATTACAATGAAAATGCTAGTTTTAGCGCCAATTTCTAAAGCGGAGCAAAATACAATGCACCGTATGGAAGAATTTATTGGCTGCAAAGGAGAAGTGATTATTACGATTCCGAAAGAAGGGCTAGGAGAGGTTTTGCTAGCTTCTCAATTTGGCAGCAATGCGATGCCAGCTAAAACGATAGGAAAGAAAGATATTTTACAAGGATCTTATGTCATTGTTGAAGCAGTGGAAGATGGTGTTTTACATGTACAAAATTTAGCGGTTTCTTTAAAGAAACCGAAATGATAAGGACTAAATCAATAGTAGTCATTTTCATATACAAAATTATACAAACGTGGGCAAATATGTTCGTATACTTACTATTGATTCGGTTTCAAGCCTAAGTGAGTGCGTTTTGACGAAAGTTAAATTGCATGATGAACTACGATTGATGAGTAAGTTGAAGACTTACCCTCGGATACACGCTTTAGTCCGTTGCTCTAAGAGTGTGGAAGGATGACCGACTACTACTGCCCTGTAGTCAAACACCGAAACACATGAACTCTCATCTGTCATTGGCAAAAAGCGAAATTCTCCGAAAGGATGGCTGGTCAGAGATGACTAAAAATAAAAACAAAGAATATTGTTTTGTATTGGATGTAGAAGGAGGGAAATTAGCTCCTACAAGTGTCAACAATGGATGGTACTTAATTAGGAAGAAAAGAGCAAAACTTGTTGCGCAATACCCAATGGTAATTCAACTTCATAAGTCAGTGGAAGATGTAGATTATAAAATGAGGTTGGGTTAGTACAAGAATGTAAAACAAAAAACAAACAAATCTTTAAAGCTACTATTGAACATCGAAAAGATGTATCAAAGCTAATGGAGCAAAGAAGAGGATATAGACGATACAAAAGAAATCACAAACGGTATCGTCAAGCAAAATTTGATAATCGTGCAAGTAGTAGAAGAGAAGGAAGAATCGCACCTAGTATACTTCAAAAGAGACAAACGATTATTAGGTTTGTAAATAAGATTTCAAAATGGATAGACATTGCAAGTATTCACTTAGAAGATGTTGCGATAGACATACGAGCATTAACTGATGACAAGAAGTTATACAACTGGCAATATCAAAAATCCAATCGGCTAGATGAAAACATGAGAAAGGCTGTAATTATACGAGACAAATATGAATGTATGGAATGCAGAAAATCAAACTGTATGTTAGAAGTACATCATATTGTCCCTAGGAGGTTAAGAGGCTCTAATACATTAGATAACCTGATTACACTGTGTAGTAAATGTCACCAAAAGACAGAAGGTAAAGAAGAAAAGTTTGTTGATAAGTATCAAAAAATGATTAACGGAAAGAGTTTACGGCTAGACTTTGCTCAACACGTTATGCAAGGTAAAAACTGGTTACAACAACACTTATGTCAGTATGGTACTTTGCTTTTAACAAGTGGTGGAGATACTGCAAACAGGAGAATAGATTGGGGTATTGAAAAGTCACATTCTAATGACGCTTTAGTTATTTGTGGGTTAGAGATCCATGATACAAACATAAAAGACTGGGTCATTAAACCAATCAGAAAGAAAACGAAAGCAATACATTCTGAAACTTATGGGTTTAAAAATAGAGATATTGTACAATACATAGACACCAAAAAGGTAATATATTACTGCAATGTACCCAGATAAGTTACAAATTAATATCCAAACAAAAGAGAAACATCTAAAAAGAGTAAATGCAAGAAAAAGTGTACTAAAGTGGAGATTTAGAGGGTTGTATTTCCTATGAATGACCACATATGAATACTTTTGTGTATATTTTTTGAAGGAGGAGTTACTGTGGTTCCATTAATTATCGGTGGTGTTTTATTAGCAATATTAGCGATTTTAATTTTAGTCTTTATTACAAAATATCGTACGGTTGGACCAGATGAAGCGTTAATTGTAACAGGAAGTGGTTTAGGAAGCGGGAAAAATGTTGTGACAACAGATGATGGTAAGAAGATTAAAATTATTCGCGGGGGCGGTACGTTTGTTGTACCAATTATGCAACAAGCAGAACCTCTTAGCCTATTAAACTATAAGTTAGAAGTAGGAACACGTGATACATATACGAAGCAAGGTGTTCCGGTAACGGTAAATGGTGTATCTATTATTAAGGTAGGTTCTACAATTGAGGAAGTATCAACAGCAGCAGAGCAATATTTAGGAAAAGAAACAGAAGAGCTGAAAGTAGAAGCAAAGGAAGTATTAGAAGGACATTTACGAGCGATTCTTTCTTCTATGACAGTAGAAGATGCGTATAGTAACAGGGAACAGTTTGCTCAGAAAGTACATGAAGTTGCTTCTACTGATTTGAAGAAGATGGGGCTGCGCATTGTATCATTTACCATTAAAGAAATTAGTGATAAAAATGGATATTTGGATGCACTTGGTCAGCCGCAAATTGCGACAGTAAAACGTGATGCGCAAATTGCAAACGCAGAACGCGAAAAAGAGGCACGGATTGAAAAAGCTCGTGCTGAGAAGGAAGCAAAAGAAGCAGAGTATCAGCGTGATGCGCAAATTGCTGAAGCAGAGAAACATAAAGAATTAAAGGTGCAATCATATAAAAGGGAACAAGAACAAGCACGTGCTGATGCTGACCTTTCCTATGAATTACAGCAAGCGAAGGCTCAACAAGGTGTAACAGAAGAGCAAATGCGAGTGAAAATTATTGAGCGTGAAAAACAAATTGAATTAGAAGAAAAAGAAATTGCGCGTCGTGAAAAACAATACGATGCAGAAGTGAAGAAAAAAGCAGATGCTGATCGTTATGCAGTTGAGCAAGCGGCAGAAGCAGAAAAAGTGAAACAAATAAAGAAAGCAGATGCTGATCAGTATAAAATTGAAGCAGAAGCAAAAGCACGTGCAGAAGAAGTACGTGTGGAAGGTTTAGCAAAAGCAGAAGTGCAAAAAGCACAAGGTACGGCAGAAGCAGATGTTATTAAACTGAAAGGTCTTGCTGAAGCGGAAGCAAAACAAAAAATTGCTGAGGCATTTGAACTATACGGCCAAGCAGCAATTATGGATATGGTATTAAAAATGTTACCAAGCTATGCAAAAGAGATTGCAAGCCCGCTTAGCAACATCGACAAAATTACTGTTGTCGATACTGGCGGCGGTGGAAAAAATAGCGGTGCTGGTAAAGTTGCCGGCTATGCGACGGATTTAATGGCAACGATGCAAGAAACTTTGAAGGCTTCTTCGGGAATTGATTTAAAAGAGTTGTTAGAAAGTTTTGCGGGGAAAGGTGCAATGCAGCAAAGCGGAGAGATAAAGGCTACTATTCCGAGTTCAGAAGAGAAAAAGCCGGAAAATCATGAAAACTTCTAGGAGTTTTTTGTAACTATTTAGAAGTAATTCCTGGGAATCACTTTTATTTCATATTAGATAAAGGAGAACACATATTATTCATATATAATATGTGTTCTCCTTTGTTTTTTAAGCTTTTTATTGGCAAATGGGCAAGTAGCCTATCTTCAAAACTACAAGGTATGACAGCAATTTGTATATTGAAAAATTAAAATAGGTGTATGTAAATAAAAGAATTTTTAAAATACGAGTTGATTTTCATAACAATGTTAGAATAGGTGGGAAATATAACACTGAAATGTAATGAGGAGAAAAGTTTAGATGAAAGATGTAATTGAAAATGTTTATAGCCCATGCAATGGAGTGATTGAAGAAATACTTGTTCAACAATCAACTTACGTATATGAATGGGAAAAGTTATTTGTTATTAAAAAAAGCGATGGAACATTAGAAGAAGCCGCGGTTGGCTTTAGCGGTAATATATTAGCTGTCGGAGTAAAATTAGGCCAGGAAGTAAATGAACAAACATTGTTGTGTAAACTAGAAGACGATTGGTTGATTACTGGCTGTGAATAAAAAAAGTAGATTATGAAAAACGGCATCATATAGAGAGATGTCGTTTTTGTATATAGATTAATATGAAAAATTGACGTACCTCCCTTTTTAGGGAAGGGCAAAAGCATCTGGCCATGCATAGAAGCGGTCAGGGCCTTTTTTTGCCAAGTCATGTTTTGCTCTGCAATACTAAGATAGCCGCAATGTTAATCCCCTCAAATGTTTTTATTTCATAAACGGAAATTATCAAAATATTAATAAAAAATATTTGTATATTGTTTTATCATGATATAATGTATAAAATTTAAAAAGAAGTTTTAGATATTTTAATAAATAGAATGAAAGATGTAATTTTATATTTGAAAAAATAAAAGGTAAGGAGTTTTTACGTATGAGGAGTGTATTGAAACGAATAGGAAACATTAGTCTAACAAGGAAATTAATTGTATCTTTTCTTCTTATTTTAATTGTACCTGGGGTTATTATTGGCGGTGTGTCATATCAAACGGCAAAAACAAATTTTGAGCATCAAATTATTGCAAAAGCAAACGAAAATATTGATGTTTTAGATACCGTTATTACGCAAAATTTAGATGCGAAATCTGTGGATGTTGCTTACTTTGCGGATATATTAACAGAGGATACGTATAAAGATGGAAATGTAGAAAACGTAAAAGCGAAATTTGCGCAATATATAAAGATTCATCCGGAAGTAGAAGGGCTTTATATCGGCACGCAAGATGGTATGTTTTTAAGAGAGCCTTATGCGCAAATGCCTGAAGGGTATAAACCAACGGATCGCCCATGGTATAAAGACGCCATGAAAGATGGTGATAAAGTAATTGTTACAGCACCATATGAGTCTTCTTCTACAAAAAATATGGTAGTAACGATCGCGAAAAAGACGAAAGATGGAAAAGGTGTTGTTGGTGTTAACTTAAATCTTGAGAATATATTAAAAACGACAAAAATGTTTAAACTTGGAGAAAAAGGCTATGCAGTAATTTTAGATCAAAACAGACAGGTTGTCAGTCACCCAACTCGAAAAGGTGGTTCTAAAGTTACAGAAGCGTTCATTAACCCGGCATATGAGAAAGATAAAGGGTATTTTTCATACGATGATAAAGGAGAGAATAAGATCCTTTCCTTCAATACAAATAATAAAACAGGTTGGAAAATCATCGGTGTTGTGTATGAAGAAGAAATTATTAAAGCAGCTGAACCAGTATTCTTTAAAACAGTCATTGTAGTTGTCATTTCTATGCTGTTAGGTGGCATTCTTGTTTACTTCATCATCAAATCAATAACAAATCCATTAAGAAAGATTGTTACTTCTGCACAAAAAATTAGCCAAGGCGATTTAACAGAGGAAATTGCAATTCATTCTAACGATGAGATTGGAAGATTAGGAGCTTCCTTTAATGAGATGTCAGCTTCTCTACGAGATGTAATTTCTAAAATGAGTAATTCAGCAGAGCATGTTGCTGCTTCAGCTGAAGAGTTAACTTCAAGTGTACGACAAGCAAATGAGGCGACAGATCAAATTACAATTGCGATGGAACAAGTATCCATTGGTGCTCAATCACAAAGTCAAGGAGTTGAAGAAGGAGCGGTACTATTACAACAAGTAAATACGGCGATTCAAAATGTAACAGATAGCTCTCAAACGATTTCAAATTCTTCAGCATATGCAAGACAAAAAGCAGAAGAGGGCGGAAAATTAGTACAACAAACAGCGACGCAAATGCAATCTATTCATCAGTCTGTTTCACAATCGGATAGTATTATTAAATTATTGGATGAAAAGTCCAAACAAATTGGTGCTATTTTAGAAGTGATTCAAAATATTGCACAGCAAACAAATTTATTAGCTTTAAATGCAGCAATTGAAGCAGCAAGAGCTGGAGAACAAGGACGTGGATTTGCGATTGTAGCAGAAGAAGTTAGAAAGTTAGCGGAGCAATCAGGAGAATCATCAGGAGAAATTGCGAAACTGATTACAGAGATTAAAGGTGATATAGAATGCACTGTACAATCTATGGATGAAGTGAAAATAGAAGTACAATCTGGTCTTGAAGCTGTTGATGAAACGAAAACGAACTTTGCAGAAATATTAAAAGTTACAAATGATATCGTATCGCAAATTCATAATATGGCAACAACGGCAAAACGTATGTCAGAAGACGCAAATGAAGTGACGAATGCGATTGATGAAATTGCAGCAGCAGCAGAAACAAATACAGCAAGTATGCAAAACGTCGCTGCTTCTTCAGAAGAACAGGTAAATTCTATGGAAGAAATTAATTCTTCTGCTCAAAATTTAGCGAAAATGGCAGAGGAATTACAACTTATGATTGAAAAGTTTAAAGTGTAATATATTAGAAGTAAGTAAGGCAATTTATTGTCTTACTTATTTTTTGTTTACATGTATAGAATAGAATATAGGTTTTTTATGTATATTTTTGTTATCATTTTTGATAATATAATCATAAGGTGTAATAAAAAGGAGTAGGTATTGAGATATGAAAGAAAAAAAGATGGATATACTGTTTCATCCGATTCGTTTTCAATTGATTCAAGAGTTTATCGGGGGAGAGAATTTAACAGCAAAGCAGCTTGCGAAAAAGTTGCCGCATATTCCACAAGCGACGTTATATCGTCATTTAGATAAACTAACGACAGCGCATATATTACAAGTTGCTCAGGAAACGCAAATACGAGGAACGATTGAAAAGTTATATGCCTTAAATCTTAGTATGGCTAGTGTTTCACAAAAGGATTTGCAAGACGTAACGAAAGAAGAGCATATGCAATATTTTATGATGTTTGTTACACAACTTATGGCAAATTTTAAAGATTATTTGCAGCAAGATCATATTGATTTTGAAAAAGATGGAGTCGGATATCGACAAGCAAGTTTTTACATGAGTGATGAGGAGTTTCAAGAGTTTGCACGAGAAATGAGTGGAGTATTTTTAAAAGCAATGGAGCGTAAACCATCTCCAGAGCGAAAGCGAAGAACGATTTCAACAATTATCATTCCTGAAAGAAACGGGAAGGGAGAATAAACAATATGGGGAAAGAATTGTTCGTTACAATTGAAAGTACAGTTTCACTTCAAGGAACGCTAACAATTCCAGCATATGATGCGACGACATATCCAGCTATTTTACTTATCGGTGGAACGGGAAAGGGAGACCGAGATGGAAATGTTCGCGGTTTAAAACTAAATTTATATAAAGATTTAGCTGATTATTTCACTTCATTAGGATTTGCGACGTTGCGTTATGATAAGCGTGGTACGCATAAAAGTGAAGGTGATTATTATAAAACAGGTGTGACAGAATTAATTGATGATGGCGTTGCTTGCGTACGCTTTTTAAAGGAGCATCCGCAAATTGATCCGAAGCGAATCGTCATTGTAGGTCATAGTGAAGGAGCGTTACTTGCACCAGCGATTTATGTAAGAGAATCCGTTGCTAATTTAATTTTACTTAGCGGTGCAGCTGAACCTTCGAAAACATTACTGCCAAAGCAAATGAAAATGTTCGTGAAAGAATTAGAAGCAACATCTGGATTTCGAGGATGGCTATACCGCTTTTTAAAACTTCCACAACGTATTCAAAAACAAAATGAAGCACAGATGGAAAAAATACATCAATCATCAAAACCTGTTGTGCGAATCAAAGGGATAAAGGTAAATGCAAAGTGGATACGTGAACAATTTCAATATAATGTTGTAGAGTATTTAGAGAGAGTAACATGCCCTGTTTTAGCGATTACTGGAGACCGTGATATACAAGTGCCGCCAGAACAGGCAAGAGATATTGCGGAATATGTAGCAGGTGAGGCGGAGTGGCATATCATCCCTAATATGAATCATATTTTTCGAGAAGTTGATAAAAATCATACAATGTTAGGGCTAATGAAAGAATATAAAGGGCTTGTGAATAAAGGGATTCAAGAGGAATTATCGAATGTTATGAAGGAATGGTTGGCAAAGTATAACCTTCCTTTTAAAAGTTAAGTTATTTTGGCAGATTGTATGAAAAATGCTGTTTTATAGGACAGAAACAATTAAATTGTATTATGATTGTAAAGAGAAAAGACTAGCGTCTAAATCGATGCTAGTCTTTTATTTTAATAACACTTTTTAAATCAGAAAATTGCGATATTAATAGAGTCTCTCTATAATATAAATTAACGTTCATGATTAGAAAGAAGGAAATACATATGAGAAGGACACTTGTGATCAGTGATATTCATGGTGAATTAGAGAGATTTGAAAAGTTATTAGAAAAAGTTGAGTACAATCCAAAAGAGGATCAACTCATTTTGCTGGGGGATTATGTAGATCGTGGTGCTTATGCTAAAGAGGTAATTGAAAAAGTGATGCGATTAAAAGAAGTGGGTGCGCTTGTCTTAAAGGGTAATCATGAAGATATGATGATAAAAGCTTTAACGACAGAGGAAGAGAGATTTTGGAATCATTGGGTAAAGAGAAATGGAGGGGATCAAACGTTACATAGCTACGGTTTTTCTCAAAGTGATATTGCTGTAAATGAAGAGGAATTTATAAGACCGCAGTTACATTCTGATGTGTTAGAGCAACATTTAGAATTTATTCAAGGGTTAGATCACTATATTGAAACAGATAAGTATATTTTTGTTCATGCAGGTGTACAACCAACGACGCCTGTTTCTGAAACAGATGCACATACATTGATGTGGATTAGAAATGAGTTCCATAATGGATATAACGGTGAGAAAACTGTTGTCTTTGGGCATACAGAAACGAAAATTCTTCACGAAGATAACGAGAACTTCGGTGTGTATTTTGGCGAAAATCGTATCATTGGTATTGATGGAGGAGCTGTATACGGAGGTCAACTGAACTGTTTAGAATTGCCAAGTCAAAAAGTATATTCAGTGAAATAAGAAAGATTCCTCTATATAAACGAGCTGATGCTTGAAAAAAGGGAGATAAGGGATTCAAAATAATGAAACCTTATCTCTTTTTCTATGCTATGGTTTGTTACCTTCTTTTACATGTGTTCGGTTGCTAATTTTGGTTTTACTTCTTTTTCTGGCATGGTCAAAAAAATGACTGCGACAATAATGAAAGCACCGCCTAATAATTGATATGTTCCAAACGACTCATTCAACCAGATAATCGAAACAATAGCTGCTACGAGTGGTTCAATACTTGATAAAATGCTCGTTTCTGTTGCAGATAAATATTTTAGACTACCGATATAGAGAAGAAAAGAAAGTGTACCACTTATAATGATGAGAATAAGCACAGAACATGTACTCATCGTTAATGTATTTGCTATATGTTGAAAATGAAATTTTTGATTATATAGAAACAATGAAATTCCTCCGAGTAACATCCCCCAACCAACAATTACGGATGTCCCCCACTGTTTAATAAGAGAAGCAGGATGGAGCGTGTAAAATGCAAAGCCGATTGCTGTTAACATACCAAATAATATTGCTTGTTTAGAAAGAATAATATTTTCAATGGATCCGTTTGTAATCAGGAAATACGTTCCCGCTAATGCAGCTATGATTGCCATGAATTGCATAGTGGAAGGAAGTCTTTTGTGCTGCAGTGCAACGTAAATAGTAATAAGAACTGGGCCGAGAAATTGAAATAATGTTGCGGTTACAGCATTGCTTATATGAACGGTTTCAATGAATGCATACTGAGCACCAAGCATGCCAGCAACCGAAAAAATTAGCAGTTGAATCCAATGCCGTTGATACTTCCAAATTCCAAATATATTTTGTTTTGTAAATAGTAAGGAACATAAAATAAATAGGCCTGCTAATAAGAGACGAATGACTAAAAAGTCACTAGATGATAGTTCAGTATGATGAAATAGCCATTGAATCATAGGACCAGATAGCCCCCATAATGTTGCTCCGCTAATAATCATCATTAAGCCGAGGCGTCGCGATGATTTCATGATGTGTCCTCCTTTGATATGAAAGTTCTTGATTTTTTTAAACAGAAATGATAAGCATGAAAGTATTATATATAACTTCTGATACTATCAAAAGTATCAGTTTTCTACAAAATGAAGGGGTCAGTTTGTATGTTAGAGTTAACGCCAAAACTTGATGTTCATAGTAAAGAACCGCTATATGTACAGCTATATAACTACATGAAAGAGGAAATGAAATCTGGAAATGTAAAGCCTCATACGAAATTACCATCTAAGCGTAAATTAGCTCAATATTTACAAATTAGTAAAAATACAATTGAAGTTGCTTACAGTCAGCTTATTGCGGAAGGGTATATAGAGGCTGTCCCGCGTAAAGGGTATTTTGTATGTGAAGTGGAACAAAGCGTATTGCATGTGAAAGAAAAGATACACCATGTAGAAGAAATAGCTTGTTATGATCGTGACTATACATTTGATTTTACACATACAGGTGTAGATGCGAGCTCATTTCCATTTGTCTTATATCGCAAATTGGCAAATGAAGTACTGCAAGTTGAGAATGAGCAAATACTACTGCTTGGGCATTCACAAGGTGAATTTGAATTAAGAAAAGAAATTGCGCAATACATGTATGAATCACGCGGTGTACAATGTTCTCCAAGCCAAATTATCATTGGAGCAGGAACGCAATATTTAATAAGAATGCTATTTCAATTGTTAAAAGAGAGTCCATTTGCGGTAGAGAATCCAGGATACCATCCGAAAATGGTTGCGTGTGAAAAAGGGACAGAACATGTAAAAATGCTGCCGCTTGATGAAGATGGGATTATGATTTCGAGTTTGGAAGAAAGTGATGCTGATGTGGTGTTTGTGACACCATCTCATCAGTTTCCATGCGGAATGATTATGCCGATTTCGAGAAGAATGCAGCTCTTGCATTGGGCTGAGAAAGAGGAAGGGCGTTATATTATAGAAGATGATTATGATAGTGAATTTCGCTATTCAGGGAAACCGATCCCAGCTCTCTAAGGGTTAGATACAAATGGAAAGGTTATTTATATGAGTACTTTTTCAAAAGCGTTACTTCCATCGTTACGTATCAGTTATATGGTGCTTCCCAAAACACTTATTGAAGTATACCAAAAAGAATATTCCTTTTATGCGCAGACTGTATCGCGCATTGATCAAGAGATTGCGAAACGATTTCTTGAAGGCGGGCATTGGGAAAAACATATTCATAAAATGAGAGTTGTGTATCGTAAGAAGAGGGATACATTGGTTTCGGAAATTTCAACATATTTCCCGAAATGCGTAGAAATAATTGGCCAAGATTCGGGGCTACACATATTATTACGAGTAAATAATGGGAGGACAGAGCAAGAGCTTATTGAGAAAGCAGCAGCATATAGTATAAAAGTATATCCAGTTTCTATGTACTATGATGAGATGAAAGGTGATAATAAAACGATCTTGCTTGGCTTTGGGATTTTATCTGAGGAAGAAATTGAGGAAGCAGTTCAATTGCTTGGAAAAGTGTGGTTTAGTTGAAGGCATAGGAAAAGGGACTTTTAAAAATAAGTCCCTTTTTCTTATTTGTTTTCTTCATGTAAAAACATCATCATATGCTCTTCGTCCCAATATTGGTCATTATATTTTAACGAACGTTCTTGTACGCCAAAAGTTTTAAAGCCTAACGATTCGTAAAGCTTTTTTGCACCTTCATTGCCAACGACAACATCAAGCATAAGTTGTTCTACTTCTAATTCTTTTGCTTTTTCAATTGCTGCTTGCATCAGCGCTTTCCCAGCGCCCATTCCGCGCGCTTTTGGAGAGACATAAACAGAACCAATTTTCGCTTTATGTTCTTGCTTTAAAAATAATTTTGTTTCTAAAGTTGCCACGCCAATTAAATCGTCGTCTTTAAAAGCACCAAGCGTGTAATTTTCGTTTTGGTCTAATATTTGCGCTTTATATTCAACAGGATCTTCCTTATTAATAATATCTTCATAAGAAGAACTGAACGCTTCTGGATTTTGTTTTAATCCCTCGACACGAAGTGCTAAATAAATTTCTGCGTCTTTTTTTGTTAATACACGAATTTCCAATTGTATCATCCTCCAATTCTTTGGTGGTAATGTTATATTTTATATTAAAATGCTAATACTTTCAAAAAATAGGCTTGATATATGAAATGTTTTAATATTTCTACATAAAAGCCGCTGCTATGCATGGTTAGATACTCTTGCCCTTCCATAAAAAGAAAGGGAGGATTATATCCATTTTCATGTTTCAACATATAAGTTACTGCTATGTAGAATACATCATGGCCTCCACTTGCATGCTCCCTTTGTTTAAAACCTCGCATGTGGCAGAAAAAGGCCCTGACCGCATCTACCCATGGCCAGATGCTCTCGTCCATCTAAAGGAAAGGGTTTATAAAAATAGCTATTTAATAGGCAATTCTATCGTAAATGTAGTTCCGATTCCGACCTCGCTCGTTACTTGTATAGAACCACCATGTAATTCTACAATTTCTTTTGCAACAGCTAAACCAATACCTTTTCCTCCAGTTGCTCGTGTTCGGGATTTATCAACCCGATAGAAGCGGTCAAAAATATGTGGTAAGTCTTCACATGGAATTCCTTCCCCTTCATCTTGCACTTGTATAAGAAAAGTATGCTCCTTTTTTAATACTCGTACTGTAATATGAGAATTTTCGTGAGAATGCTGATGTGCGTTATGTAATAAATTGAGCATAACTTGCTCCATGCGGCGGTCATCTATGCACGCATATAAATCTTCTTGGCAATATAAAGAGATATCGATTTGCTTTTTTTTAAGAGATGGTTTTATTTTTTCAACCATACGCTCGGCAAATGGTAACAGTGAGAGCGGCTGTTTTTTTATTGTAAATTGGTGCTGCTCAAGCTGCGCGAGTTCAAATAAGTCTTGGACGAGTTCCGTAATATTTTCTGTTTCTTCTTCAATGATTTGTAAATATTCTTCCCGTTCTTCTTTAGATAAAGACCCTCTTTTGGCAACTTTTGTGTATCCTTTTACATATGTGAGCGGAGTGAGTAATTCATGTGCGACGCTGGCGAGAAACTCGTTTCGTTCTTTTTTCATATATGTTAACTCACTAGAAAGCTGTTCGATTGTTTTTGCTAAGCTTCCTAATTCATCATTACTTTTAATATCTAACGTAATGGGCTCATTTTGTTTCATCATTTTTTCCGTTGCTTGCTTCATCTTTATAAGTGGATTTGTAATAACCCTTGAAAATAAAAATACTAAAATTGTTGTGAGAGCTACTGTCAATGCACCGACAGTAACAAATTGTTGCGTTAATCGAAAAATCATTGCTTTTATAGATGCAGTTTCTAAAAACATATGGACATAGCCAATTACTACTCCACGTTTTACAATAGGGCTGGCTGTTGAAATATATTTTGATTCTTTCCAGCGGTCTTCTGTGATCATTCCGTCTCTAGGAATGTATGTAATCTTTTGTTCAAGCTGCTTGCGCATATCTTCTGTAACAGGATCAGAAGAGTCGATAATATGACCTGTTGCATCTGTTATGACAAGTTTTGTATGAGAAGGTGAATTTGATTCCATTGCTGCCACGCGTTCAAAAATTCCTTCTCTATAGCGTTTTTCGATAATGTTACGATACCAAGTTCCTTTTTCTAATAAGGCCGAAGTTTCTTCATCTACACGCATTTGTGCCAATGTTGTATGAAAGGATACAAATAGTACGGATTCAATGCAAAGAGCTAATAATAAAAAGTACGTCCCAAGCTTTATAGAAAGTTTATTCATTATGATTCACAACCTTTTTCTGTACTAACAGGCAGTAAGACTCCCACTGACGGAAGTTTCACTTTATCTTTATGAGGGTCCGTTTTTCCATTTGTAACCTATTTTATAAACAGTTTCTAGATGATCTTCGATAGGAAATCCTGCTTTTCGAAGCTTTTCGCGTATATTACGAATGTGAGAATCAACGGTACGATATTCAATATCTGTTTGAAATCCCCAAATGATTTCGATAAGCTCATCGCGGCTATAAGCACGGTTTATATTTTGTAAAAAGAGTCCAAGTAAAGAAAACTCAATTGGTGTGAGAGGGAGTTTTTCATCATATACAGTTACTGTATGTCTCGTTTTATCCCATTCGATGCCATTAAAGTTTACAAATCCCTCTTTCTTCGTACGACGGAGGACAGCTTCGATACGAGCAATTAATACTTGTTCATCAAACGGTTTTGTAATATAGTCATCAGCACCTAATGTGAGTCCTTTCACCATGTCATAATTTTGATTACGTGCTGTTAGCATAATAATGGGAACGTTACTGATTTGCCGAATTTGAAAGCAAGCCTCCCAGCCATCCATGTTTGGCATCATTACGTCTAATAAGATAAGATCAAAATCTTTTTGCTGAACGAGTTCAAGAGCCTCTTGACCTGACGTTGCTTTCATACAAAAATGTCCACGCGGACTTAAAAATAAATCTAATAAGCGAAGCATGCGTTCTTCGTCATCTACTAATAATAGTTTGGCCATAACGATGTACACCTCAAATTTTCATTATTTACGATTATTTTGCATTAAGAGTTAGAAGTTTCCTTTATATATTCTACATGAACTTTACAAAAAACACTGTTCATATGGTAAAGAAAAGGACAATTGCCATAAAAAATGCACTACTTTTGCACATTTTTCTTTTATAATAAGCAATGTAGCAGCACAAAAATACCCTATGTTGCGACATAACGTCATGTCATTTTGATTTCAAAATGGCAAATTCCATTCTATTGTGTACGTGGGATAGAGAACATTTTTCGTATTCACCTCGCATCGGATAAGAAAAATTTCTATCTCACGGCTTTTTTTTTGAGTGTTGATAAAGGGGATTTGGATAGTGAACAAGAAAGACCTTGAAAAGCAGAAACAAGAACGAAATGTAGTTATAATCTGCATTGCGGTATCAATGATGATTATCGTTGTTTGTGCTAGAAAGTTTTTTTGGTTGTTATAAAATAAATTGGTTTGTTATAGATGAGAAGCCTCGCACACATTGTGCGAGGCTTTTGTAATGGAAAAATAATGATACATAAGAAACACCCACTTCAAGATTTGCAGGAGAGTGGGTGTTTTTATGTTAAAAGAAGATTTAAGCATTGAGAAATAACATCATATGCTCTTCATCCCAATATTGTCCGTTATATTTTAAGGCACGTTCTTCTACACCAAATGTTTGGAACCCCAGTGATTCATATAGTTTCTTTGCAGGCTTATTTCCGGCAACCACATTAAGCATAATTTGCTCTATATCTAATCTAGGGGCATTTTCAATGATAGTTTCAATTAACGCTCTTCCAGCACCAAGACCGCGTGCTTTTGGAGAAACATATACAGAGCCAATTTTCGCCTTATGCTCTTGTTTGACAAGTGGTTTTATTTCAAGAGTGGCAATACCGATTAATTCATCTTCTTGGAAAGCACCTATCGTAAACTTTTCAGGGTTATCTAACCGTTTTGCGATGGCAGCAACGGGATTTTTTTGTTTCATAATATCTTCATAAGAGGAACCAAAAGCTTCTGGATTTTGAGTTAATCCTTCCATGCAAAGCTGTAAATATATACTTGCATCTTCTTTTGATAATACACGAATGTTCATATCAGTTAACCCCCTAATGTTTTTTATGTAATGAAATTATATATTAACTTAATTAACTATTCAATAGATAAATATGTTACATTTTTATAACTAAAAAGATTTCTCATGAGAGAAATCTTTTGGTCGCTTCATATAATTTATGCTTATTGATACCCTTCGATTCGCTCTGGATGCGTGTAAATATTGCAAGAATCACCGCGAATAAAGCCAACAACAGTAATTCCTAAATCATGAGCAAGTTCTAGTGCTAATTTTGTCGGAGCGGATTTGGATAGGACAATTTCACAGCCGATTTTTGCAACTTTAAGTAAGATTTCAGATGAAATGCGTCCGCTAAAGGCAATTACTTTTCCTGTTATCGAAATGTTGTTTCGTAAGCAATAACCGTAAATTTTGTCTAAAGCATTGTGACGGCCAATATCCATTCGTGAAACGAGAATTTGTTTTTCATCACATAATGCGGTGTTATGTACACCACCTGTTTCTTTGAAAGTGATAGAGGATTGCTGTAAATCTTTCATGAGACGAAAGCAATCTTCAGGCCTCAAGGTAATATGAATATCGTGCATCGTTTTTGCTTTTGCTGCATCATTTACAAAGACAAATCCTTGTCTGCTTTTCCCGCAGCACGATGTCACATATCGTTTGTTATAGCAAGTTTGATAGAGTGGATTTGTTTGCGTTGTTGTGACGTGCGCAAATCCTTTTTCTTTTTGGATCCATAATTGTTCAATATGTTTATAGGAAGGAATAATACCTTCTGATACTAAGAAGCCAACGACCATATCTTCAATATGATCAGGTGTACAGACAATTGTTACATATTCTTCACCGTTTAGTTTAATTGTAAGTGGATATTCTGTTACAACCTCATCATCTTTTTGATGAAACGTCCCACCTTGGTAACGAACCATTGTATATGTGCTTTGAACAGACTCCATACGATTTTCCCCTTTATCAATTATTCTCCCATGTTTATCATAAAACAATAAAAAAAGAAAAGCATTCGTTTTGGAGTTTTATTATATTTTCCAACACATAAATTGCGGCTATGCCAAATACAGCAGGCACCTCACTCGTTGTCTCCCTTTGGTGTAAACCTCGCACGTGGCAGAAAAAGGCCATGACCGCTACTATGCATGGCCAGATGCTCACGCCCATCGAAAAAGAATGGTTTTATGTCCGTTTTTCAATGTGTAATTCCATACATTCCTTGGTTATTATTTGTGTTCTACGATATAATAGAATCGTAGTTATATACATCAATTGTAAGCTTATTTTATACATCAAGAATCTACCTCTAAGAACTGTTTTTTCTGTTTTGAAAAAGAGCGTATAGCAGCATCGTTTTGAAAACGCATTCAAAAGGTGTTGTACGGTTGGTTGTAAGGAGAGGGTAAAGATGTCAGAACACAAAATTCGTGTAACTGTCGATGGCGCAGAGTATATTTCATCTAGTAAGAAAACGATATTGCAGTTATTGAACGAAAGAGAACTTGAACACCCGCAAATTTGTCACGTACCAGAAGTAGATCCAATTCAGACATGCGATACATGTATTGTTGAAGTGAACGGAAAGCTGATGCGCGCTTGTTCAACAAACCTTGAAGAAGGTATGCATATTGAAAGAAAATCGAAGCGAGCGGTTGAAGCCCAAACAGAAGCGATGGATCGCTTACTTGAGAATCATTTATTATATTGTACTGTTTGCGATAATAATAACGGAAATTGTAAAGTCCATAATACCGTGCATATGATGGGGATTGAAGAACAGAAATATCCGTACGAACCGAAAGTGAGCGCTTCGGAAGTCGATATGTCCCATCCGTTTTATCGTTATGATCCGAATCAATGTATTGCATGCGGTCAATGTGTAGAAGTGTGTCAAAACTTACAAGTAAATGAAACCTTATCTGTTGATTGGAGTTTAGATCGCCCGCGTGTCATTTGGGATGACGGCGTATCCATTAATGATTCCTCTTGTGTAAGTTGTGGTCAATGTGTAACGGTTTGTCCATGTAATGCCCTTATGGAAAAATCGATGCTTGGAGAAGCTGGTTTTATGACCGGGCTAAAACAAGATGTGCTAAATCCAATGATTGATTTTGTGAAAGATGTAGAACCGGGTTATAGCAGTATTTTAGCTGTTTCGGAAGTAGAGGCAGCGATGCGTAAAACGAAAATTAATAAAACGAAAACCGTTTGTACGTTTTGTGGTGTCGGATGTTCATTTGAAGTATGGACGAAAGATCGTCACATTTTAAAAGTACAACCGTCATCGGATGCACCGGTAAACGGGATTTCAACGTGTGTAAAAGGGAAATTCGGCTGGGATTTTGTAAATAGTGAAGAACGTATTACAAAGCCGCTTATCCGTAAAGGCGACATGTTTGTTGAAGCAACTTGGGAAGAGGCGCTAGAAGTTGTTGCAGCAAATATGAGTCATATTAAAGAGCAATACGGCAGCGATGCTTTTGGATTTATTTCTTCTTCTAAAGTAACGAACGAAGAAAATTATGTAATGCAAAAGTTAGCGCGCCAAGTATATGGGACAAATAATGTGGACAACTGTTCTCGCTACTGTCAATCACCAGCAACAGATGGTTTATTTAAAACAGTAGGCATGGGCGGTGATGCAGGAACAATTAAAGATATTGCAGAGGCAGGACTTATCATTATTGTTGGTGCAAACCCAACAGAAGGTCATCCAGTTCTTGCAACGCGTGTGAAACGTGCCCATAAATTGCATGAGCAAAAATTAATTGTAGCTGATTTGCGTAAGCATGAAATGGCAGAGCGTGCCGATTTATTTGTTCACCCAAGTCAAGGTACAGACTATGTTTGGCTAGCAGGTGTAACAAAATATATTATCGATCAAGATTGGCATGATCAAGCATTTCTAGCTGAAAACGTAAAGAATTTTGATGAATATAAAACAATGTTAGAGAAGTATACGCTTGATTATACAGAACGTGTAACGGGCATTTCGAAAGATACATTAATAGAAATGGCAAAAATGATTCGTGATGCAGATGGCACGTGTGTACTTTGGGGTATGGGAGTGACGCAAAATACAGGCGGAAGTACGACGTCAGCTGCCATCTCTAATTTACTTCTTGTAACAGGTAACTACCGTCGTCCTGGTGCAGGAGCATACCCGCTGCGCGGACATAATAACGTACAAGGTGCTTGTGATATGGCAACATTGCCAAACTGGCTGCCTGGTTACCAAGCGATATCCGATGATGCGCTGCGCGCGAAATTTGAAAGAGCATATGGCGTTTCAATTCCGAAAGAGCCAGGATTAAATAACATTGCGATGCTGCTTGCGGCAGAAGCAGGGAAATTACGCGGTATGTATGTGATGGGAGAAGAGATGGCATTAGTCGATTCTAACGCGAATCATGTGCAGCACATTTTAGGAAATCTTGATTTCCTTGTTGTACAAGATATGTTTTTAACGAAAACAGCTCGTTTTGCAGATGTTATTTTACCAGCAGCACCAAGTTTAGAAAAAGAAGGAACATTTACAAATACAGAGCGTCGTATTCAGCGTTTATACGAAGTTATGCCGCCGCTTGGTGATTCGAAACCAGACTGGTGGATTTTGCAGAAGGTAGCTCGTGCATTAGGCGCAAATTGGAACTATGAACACCCAAGTGAAATTATGGATGAAATCGCATCACTTGCTCCTTTATATTCCCAGGCAACATATGATCGTTTAGAAGGATGGAATAGTTTATGTTGGGGTAGCCATGACGGCAGTGATACGCCGTTATTATATGTAGATGGATTTAATTTTCCTGATAAACTAGCACGTCTATCACTTGATGAATGGGTACCGCCAGTCGAAGCACCGGAAGAATACGATTTATTATTAAATAATGGCCGCATGCTCGAACATTTCCATGAGGGAAATATGACAAAGAAATCGGCAGGTATTTTATCGAAAATGTCAGAGGTATTTGTTGAGATTTCCCCTGAGCTCGCGCTGGAGCGAAATGTGAAGGATGGAGGTCTCGTAGAACTTGCATCACCATTTGGAAAAGTAAGAGTTCCAGCGCTTATTACAGATCGGGTAACTGGAAACGAACTATATTTACCGATGCATGCAACAGTAAATGAAGAAGCGATTAATATTTTAACAGGAACGGCAACCGATCTTTTTACATGTACACCAGCATATAAACAAACGCGCGTCAAGATGCGTGTGCTGCGTGAAAAAGGGAATCGTCCACTTCCTGCTTCCAATCCGCGAAATAAAAAGCGTCATCCGCAAAATGGTGTTGAAGTGCAGAAGAAATGGCAACGAAAACAATATGTATCACTTGTGGATGAAAACTAGGAGGCGAGGATTGTGGCAAAAGAAATTACGATGATTCAAAAAACGGTTGTAACAGAGGAGCAACAGAAGCAACAAGTTTCTGAAGAATTATTACAACAATTAGGAGAAAATCAACAGGCAATTGAAGAAACGATTCATTTGTTAGCACAGCTTCAAAAAGCTGGTTTATTAGATGCTGCAGTAAGCTTGCTGGAAGCGAAAGAAGATGTTTCGAAAATTGCAATTGAACAACTAAACCGTGAACCAGTAAAAAATGCATTAAATAATATGATGGGTGCAGGAGAAGCGCTATCTTCAGTAGACCCAGAAGTGACGAAGCAAGTAACATCTAGCTTAGTTACAGGTTTACAATATGCAACAGATGAATTAAAAAAAGGTGAGAGAACAAGTGTGATGGATTTCTTTAAAGTATTACGAGATCCAGACATAAACCGAGCAATTACATTTGGATTTAACTTTTTGAAAGCGTTTGGTCAAGAGCTGGAAAAGAAGAACTAATAAAAAAGAGCGGTGGATTTAGAATCTATCGCTCTTTTACATGTTTATATGAGTGTTCATGTTTAGTAGAATATATTATGATAAAAGAGATGAATTTTTAATATATAACTATTTTCATTTTTCAACATATAAGTTACTGCTATGCAGAATACAATATGACCTGCACTTAAACCTTGCATGTGGTAGGAAAAGACCTTGACCGTTTCTATGCGCGGCCGGATGCTCTTGCCGCCCTCAAAAACAGGGTTTTTATGTTGTTTTTAACTTATATATAGTTTTAGAACATGGAGGGATTTATGCTACACCGTAAAAAACTATCTATACCAGGGGTAATGAGCCATTCCTTTCAGACGGTAAGGTTCGCCTTTGGAAATGTATTATCGTTTCAACTCATATATAAGCTCCTATCAGTAATTGTCTTTATCCCACTATTCGGTATGATTTTTAATAAGCTATTATACTGGGGTGGATATGCAAATGCGACAAATGATGAATTGCTTGCGTTTTTTAAAACACCTTACGGAATTGCGGCGATTTTAATTTTATCTATGCTAGCACTTTTTCTTATTTTTATTGAATTTGCAGTACTTATTATTATTTCGTATTTTGCGCATAAACGACAAAAGGTGAGACTGCGTCCAATTTTATATAAAACAGTAACGTATTTACCGTCTTTTTTCACCTATTGCTTACCAGGATTTATTTTGTATGTTGTCGTGTTACTACCTCTTTTAAGCATCGGTTATCAATCTGCACTTCTTCCTGAAATTCAGATTCCTAATTTTATTTCAGGCGAATTACTGAAAACAACAATGGGACAAGTTGGATATTATTTCTTTTTCGCCGTAGTAGCTTATTTAAATCTTCGTTGGATTTTTGTGTTACCTATCATTGTTTTAGAAGAAAAGCCGTTTCGCGTAGCTGCTCGTCAAAGTGCAAGGTTAGTAAAAGAAAACTTTTTGAAAGTCCTGTTCTTCTTCGTTGGATTTTTTATTTCTATAAGTATTGTCTTTTTACTTTTTACAGGTGTTTATTTATTGTTACTGCTCGGGGTCTATGAATTTACAAATCCAGAAGGAACATTTGCTTTATTAGCACAATCGACTATATCTGTCTTTGTAATGAGTACATTATATATATTTGGCTTTATTGTTACGCCGTTTTATATTATGGCGCTGATAAGGTTATATTTACAGAAGGTCCCCGTTGAAGCTGTTTTAGTAGAAGAGGGTCTTGACTATTCGAAAACAAAAGTGGAGAAATGCTTCTTTCAAAAGCATCGATTGAAATTTATTGGTGTATATATTGGCGGGGTTGTTGTAGTTGGAATGGTTTTGGCTTTTCTTGTAACGTTTATTACGAATTCTTATAAAGAGCCGATTATTATGGCACACCGTGGCTACATATCTAAAGGAGTAGAGAACACAAAAGAATCAGTCCAAGGAGCTATTGATGCGAAAGCAGATTATGCCGAGATTGATGTATTGCAAACGAAAGACGGAGAATTGGCCGTTATACACGATTTGAAACTAAAGCGTCTTGCGAATGCAAATGTACAAGTGTCAGAATTAACGATGGATGAACTTCGAAAGCTTACTCTCAGCCAAGATGGATTCTCTGGGAAAATTAGTACGCTTGATGAGATTATTAAACTTGCAAAAGGAAAGATTAAGCTGAATATAGAAGTGAAGCTCCATGGAAATGAAAATGAAAAGGATTTTGTAAAGAAAGTTTTAAAAACCATTGAGAAAAATGAATTTGAAAAGCAATGTGTCATTCAAACATTACATTACCCGCTTATTAAAGAATTTAAACGTGCAAATCCCGATATAAAAGTGGGATATGTTTTATATGCAAACGCAGCAAATTTAAAAGATGTTCCAGCAGACTTTTATGTGGCAGAAGAATATATGTTGAATAAGCGCTTAGTCCAATCAGCTCGTAAATTAAATAGACCGATTTACGTATGGACTGTAAATGATATGGAAAATTTAAGGAAGTATTATAAATTAAATGTGGATGGGATTATTACAGATTATCCAGAAGATGCAAGAAACACCATTAAAATGCTCAAAGAGGAAGAAGATGAAAAGGATAAGTTTAATAAAGTTATTGAAACAACAGAAGACTTATTCTCAAAGCTATTTACCCCGCATTAACGGGCAGTAATACTCCCACCTCAAAATTCGGCAAAAGCAAAGAAGGTAGGTGGGAGGTAAACTGCCCGTAAAAGCCCGATTGGTGAGGGCTGATAATCAGTGGGGGATGAAGAACCCCCCCACTGATTAAAGTTTCACTTTATGGAAAAATAGGCTGCTAGCTAAATGCTAGTAGCCTATTTTTTTGTATGGAGAGATTTGTACTAAATTGTTAGTCGTGTAAATAGGATGGTAGAAGAGCAGAGCAAAGGAGGACGGGAATGGAACGGTATCGTGTTATAGGGAAAAGTGTGAAGCGAAAAGAAAGTGCGGATAAAGTAACGGGAAGAGCGAAGTATATTGACGATGAAATAGAGGTTGGCACGTTATATGCGAAACTTCTCACGAGTACATATGCGCATGCTTATATTAAGAGTATAGATATTCGTGAAGCGAAGAAAGTACAAGGTGTCCATGCTGTAATAACGGGAGCGGATTATCCTATTCTTGTCGGTTCTAGTATTATTGATCGTCCTCCGTTAGCTTTTGAGAAAGTACGGTATTTTGGTGAACCTGTTGCACTTGTTGTAGCGGATAGTGAAGCAATTGCAAAAGAGGCAACAGCACGAATTCGTGTTATGTATGAAGAGCTCGCGGTTATTCGTTCGCCTTTACAAGCCTATAATGAAACGAACATATTAGTCCATGAGCATGTGGAACAATATAAATTAGAAGAAAAAGTATACCCAAAGCCCCGTACAAATATCGCAAATCGGACGAAAATTCGTAAAGGTGATATTGAAAAAGGATTTGCAAACAGTGACACGGTTGCCTGTGAAACATTTTCTTTTCGGCAATCTGATCATGCGGCAATGGAAACACGGTGCGCGAGGGTAGAAATTAAGCCAAATGGAGATGTGATTGTTCATTCTACTTCACAGGCTCCTTTTGAAATAAAGAGGCAGTTAAGTGAAGCGTTTCAAATTGATGAAGGGAAAGTCATTGTACATGTGCCGCTAGTCGGAGGCGGATATGGCGGAAAAACAGCAGTGCAGCTTGAATTTTTAGCGTATCTTGCTTCAAAAGCAGTAGGGGGAGGACGTGTTACTCTTCGAAATAGTAGAGAGGAAGATTTTATAACATCTCCTGTTCATATCGGTTTACAAGCAAAAGTAAAGCTTGGATGCACGAAAGATGGAAAGCTGCAAGCAGCAGAAATTTTGTATTTATTTGACGGCGGTGCTTATGCTGATCGGGCGGTAACGATGAGTAAGGCAGCTGGACTGGACTGTACGGGCCCATATGCGATCGAAAACGTATGGTGTGATTCGTACGGTATGTATACAAATCATACTTATGCAACATCGTTTAGAGGTTTTGGACATTCGGAGTATACGTTTGTAATGGAACGAACGATCGATATACTTGCTGAAAAGTTAGGGATGTGCCCGCTTGTGTTCCGTTTGATAAATGCGATTAGACCAGGAGATACAACGCCGACACAAGTACTTGTAACGCCGAGTAATACGGGAGATGTGGCGGCGTGCATACAAAAATTAAAGTCAATTATAAATTGGGAAGAGGGAAAGAAAGTTACTCTATCTAATGGCATGGTACGTGCAAGAGGAGTTAGCTGCTTCTGGAAAAATTCGACTACACCAAATAATGCCGGAGCAGGTGCTGTGTTAACCTTTAACGGTGATGGTAGTGTCAATATTAATTGTGGTGCTGTTGAAATTGGGCAAGAAACAAAAACGGTATTAACACAAATGGTTGCAGAGAAAATGAATATGAATGTTGATGATGTGCATGTCATGATGGAAGTCAATACACAAGTCGCTCCAAAGCATTGGAAAACAGCAGGGAGCCGAACGACACTCCTTGTTGGAAATGCGGTTGTAATGGCGGCAGAAGATGCAATGAGGCAGCTCTGCCAAACGGCTTCAAATTTACTTGGGTACCCCGCAGAAGAATTAACGATTGCAGGAAAACAAGTTTATGTCAAAACGAATCCGAATCTACATGTACCTTTTTCTAAAATTGTACTTGGGTATGTAGATGCAAATGGAAATGTAAAAGGAACAGAAGTGGTGGGAAGAGGGAGCTACATACTTGAGGGAATTACAGACATTGATTATGAGACAGGAAAAGGCAGACAAGGACCGGAATGGGGAGTAGGGGCGCAAGCCGTGGAAGTGGAGTATAACCCTAAAGATTATACATACCGATTGTTGAATGCTGTAACAGTTGCCGATGCAGGAACCATTTTAAATAGAAAGGGAGCAGAAACACAAATTATGGGAGCCATGAGCATGGGTCTAAGTTTTGCAACGCGAGAAACATTTCACTATGATGCAAAAGAACGAAATTTGAATTACCAGTTTCGTTCTTATAAAGTCGTTCATTACGGGCAACAGCCTAAATATATAGTAGATTTTGTAGAAGTACCACATGAAGAAGCTGCATTTGGTTCGAGAGGACTTGGGGAACACGGAATTATTGGTATGCCGGCAGCTTTAGCGAACAGCCTATCAATTGCAGCCGGTATTTCATTGCGAAATTTGCCGCTTACGCCGGAATTAATTTGGAAAGAGAAGCAAAAAGGAGAAGGGATGGAATGATACCATTTGATTTTGAGTATTATCGTCCGGATTCTATTCAAGAGGCAATTCGGTTATTTCATCAGCTAGATCAAGAAGGAAAGAAGCCGCTCTACTATGGAGGCGGAACAGAAATTATTACGATGGGACGCTCACAGCGCATTCGAACAAAAGCTGTTATTGATATAAAAAATATTCCAGAATGTAATGTTTGTGAATGGAAGGATGACAAACTTTTACTAGGTGCAACATTAACGATAACAAACGTTCAAGATGCGAAAGTCTTTCCGCTTCTTGGGGAAACCGCTGGCCGGGCCGCAGATCGCACAGCAAGAAATAAAATTACAATTGGCGGAAATGTTGCGGGAAGGATTCGATATAGGGAGGCTGTGCTGCCGTTTTTATTAGCTGATAGTACATTTGTCATTGCAGGAATAGAGGGGATTTGCTATGTACCTGCTCATCAAGCTTTTGTGGAAAAATTACAACTACAAAAGGGAGAGTTCCTTGTACAAATCATTACAGAGCGGCCGTATGTGACGGCGCCGTATTATAGTGTGAAGAAACGCCAACTAGAAAAAATTGATTATCCCCTTGTGACAGTTGCAGCGATAAAATATGGCGATGAAATTCGGATGGTATGCAGTGGTTTATGCGCTTTTCCATTTCGTTCATTTCAGATGGAAGCAGATTTAAATAATAAGCGTATTCCATTTGAGAAAAGAATTGAAAGTGCTCTAACTCATATTCCTGCTCCTGTATTGGATGATATAAGAGGCTCGCGTGCTTATCGGACATTTGTATTTCAATCTGTATTGCAAGATCTATTGCGAAACTTTGCAAAGGGGGACGAAATATGAGAAACGTGCAGCTCATTTTGGATGTAAATGGGGAAACGCGAGAGGCTGTTGGAAGAATGGCTGATACACTATTACACATATTACGTCACGAACTGGATTTAACAGGAGCAAAGCCTGGCTGTGAAAATGGTGATTGCGGTGCTTGCACAGTTCTTGTTGACGGGACACCAATTAAGTCTTGTATTATGCTGGCTGTTGAAGCGATTGGAAAGCAAGTTACAACGATTGAGGGGTTACAATCAGCTCCTATTCAACAAGCTTTTGAAGAGAAATGGGCGTTCCAATGCGGATACTGTACACCGGGGTTTATTATGAATTGCCACGGGCTTGTTACAGGGAGGCCTGATGCAGATGATCGCGTCATTGAAGAATGGTTAAGTTCTAACATTTGCCGTTGCACGAGCTATCAAGAGATTGAAGAAGCTGTAAAGTCTGTATTACAAAAGCAGCAAGGGGATTCAAAATGACTTCTGTATATGATGTATTAGAAGCGTTGTTATGTTGTGAGAAACGCTGTGCGTTAGCGACGATTATTCATGTTGAAGGATCGGCATATCGAAAAGAAGGAACGATGATGCTTTTTCAAGAAGATGGTACAAAAGTAGGAATGCTTAGTACAGGGTGCATTGAAGAAGAGCTTTTCTACTATGCAACGCATGCTATGGAGCATAAAACGTGGGCGATTCATACATTTAACACGAAAGCAGAAGATGATTTGTCTTGGGGAGTAGGATGTAATGGTGTCATTCATGTATTAGTAGAACATATAGATGATAACTATAAAGCGATTTTACAAGATTTGTATATTCGCCTTACCAATGGCTCCTCCGCTTGGATGGTGAAAAACCTTTCCCTAGAGCAAACTGCGCTTATATTTAATAATGGGAATACGCTTGGGAATTGGGAAGGAGCGATTCCACAGGCAACTGACTTAAAAAATGGGTTACAAGATGAATATTATAGCCAACATTTTATACCGAAGCCCCGCCTGTTTATTTTTGGGGCAGGAGAAGATGCAAAGCCGCTCGTGCGTTTTGCAAAGGAAACGAACTTCTTCGTAACAGTTTGCGATTGGCGGGAGGGCTTATGTAATACTGGTCAATTTCCAAATGCTGATGCATGCGTAGTTGGGTTTCCAGGAGAAATGATCAAAGACCTTTCACTACATTCAAGTGATTTTCTTGTCATTATGACGCATCACTTTGAAAGAGATCGGCAATTACTGTCGCTCTTATTAGAAAAAAATGTTCGTTATATAGGTATTTTAGGCCCTCGTCATCGTACGGAGCGCTTATTAGAAGGGAAACCAATCCCTCATCACCTTCATTTTCCTGTTGGAATTTCAATTGGTGCACAAGGTCCAAGTGAAATTTCCATTAGTATCATGGCTGAAATCATCGGGCAATTACGGGGGAAGTGAGATGAAAATCATTGGTGTATATTTGGCGGCGGGAAATAGTAGACGAATGGGACCAGGAATTCATAAGCTTTCTCTTCCTTTACATCATGAACTACTTGGTAATGCAGCCCTCCAAACAGCTTTGTCTTCCAATCTCGCAGGTATCATTATTGTCACAAATGAAGCGAGTTGGGTTTCGCAATCATTACGACATAAGAACGTACACATTCTTTCTTGTGCTGATTCTAGTCAAGGACAATCACATTCACTTCGCTGCGGGGTTCAGAAAGCAATGCATATGAAAGCGGATGGGATTGTTGTCTTACTTGCTGATCAGCCCTTTATTAAAATAGAGATAATTAATGAATTAATAGATTGTTATAAGAAACATAAAACGGTCTATTATGTAGCAGCAAAGCATCGCGGCATTGTAAGACCGCCTGTTTTGTTTGCGAAGAAAACATTTCCTATCTTACAAACATTAGAAGGCGATCAAGGAGCTCGCGCTATTTTTCAAAAGTCATGTGTAAAGGGTATAACGATATCGTATGAAGAATCGGCTCTTTTTTATGATGTGGATAGCTGGAGTGATTATCAGAAACTAGTGCAGCATTACGGAAAGTGATAAGTCGTTTTTTATTATGTTTTTCGACAGTCATAACTGAAAAGAGTCCATCTAAATCTGTTTTAGCGTTTGGACATATAAGTCATTGCTATGCCAAATACAACATGCCCGCTACTTGCTTTCTTTTTTGTTATAATTTTAGTAAATGTAAAAATTGAAATTATCAATCACACAGGATATAAAACTTATGAAGAAGAATTAGTAGAAGACGTACTTTCTGTTATTACAGTTTTCAGTACAAAATTGTATGGAAGTCGTTCTAAAAAAGCCAAAAAAATAAAAGAAATAAATGAATCTCTTCTTAAAGAAAAATAAACAGAGAGAAGGAAAAACAAAATGGCACTGCTTACTTATAATAAAAAAATAGAAGTGGTGTTTTCAAAAGAAGATGAACTTATTTTAGACGGTCAAAGTCGTATTTTAAATTGGTTATACAATCAATTGTTAACAACATGTAAAGAGGATTACGAAAACAACAATGAAAATCAATTTTTATATGATCGTAACATAAGAAATGGTTACAAACCATCGCAACATGGAAAACCATCACAACTGGAAATTATGGAGTATCCTTCATAAAACAATGTATATGAGTAATCAACAAATTTTATTTCAAATCAAGAAGGGAGGGAACCTGGTTTAAAACTTATATCTCTTTGCGTATAGTTGACTCGGATGAATGATTATGCGCAAAACAAGACCGTTCCTAACAGGAACCCGCCGTTATTCTTTCACAGTAGGTGAATGAGAAGCTGATAGCCTTGCGGACAGGAAAAAGGTTAGATTCCTTTTCGGTAGTTGGCTTTTGTCTTGGTTCGCCAACGTTTTGATAGATTTTTATAAGTTTTTTAAACCAGGATGAAAGAATGAATAAAGCAATTATTTTTGATAAAGATGGAACACTAATCCAGCTAGATTCTGTTTGGTACAAAATCGTTCATCGCGTTTTAGATGATATCTTTCAAATGTACCCAAACGAAAAAAATAAGCGAGATGAATATTTGAAGATTATTGGTATGAGTGATAATGATTTTGAGAGTACGAGTTTACTAGCTTGCCGAACAAATTATTTTATTGCGGCTGCATGGTTTTCATTATTAGAAAATCAAAACGTGAGTAAAGAGAACTTTATTCATGATGTATGTGCATTATTCAAAAAACATTCTACAGCAGATGATCTCGTCTTTACAGAAGTAGAAGGGGCAAAGGAAACATTACAATACTTAAAAGACCATGAATATGTCATCGGAGTTGTTACAGCGGACGATGTTGATGCAGCTGTTCATTCCTTGAAAATGACCGGATTATATGATTATGTGGATTTTTTAGGTGCAGATGATGGTGTGAATAAAACAAAACCTGAAAATGATTTTTATCATATATTTAAAGAGAAATTTTCACTGACTGAAGAAGCTGTGTTAATGGTAGGCGATACATTAACAGACGTTAGATTTGCAAGAAACAGCAACATCAAAGTGGTGGGCGTCTTGTCAGGTGCGAGCAGGAAGGAAGATTTAGAAGAAGCGGATTATATTTTAGACAGTATGAAGGATATTGCCACAATTCTTTAATACAACTGCGGTGGATAACATATAAGTACAAATAAAAAATCAACATAAAAACCCTTTTTCTTTTTAGGCGGCGAGAGCATCTGGCCATGCTTAGAGCGCCAGGGCCCTTTCCTGCCGCAGGCAATGTGAAAACAAAGTGAGCAAACAAGTAGCATATCACTTTATATTTTATATAACAGCAACTTAGATGTTAAAAAATCAAAGTGGATATACATTATGCAATTTCATCGGGCTTATTCCAAACAGGGATAAGCCTTTGTTATGTCATACCAGTGACTGATATGACAAATAATGAAAAAGATTGGACTATCTTATAAGTTATATTGAGAAATAAATATTCAACAGGTTGTTACAGTGTTATAAACTGTTAAGTAAGGGCTTATAAAGAGTATTTATGGATTTTTGTATAACATTTATCAGTGAAAAAATTTTCTGAAAATAATAAATATAGAACAGCAGAAAAGAGTAAGAATATATAGATCTTGATAAAAATGGTTTATACTATTTCCACTATTTGAAATATAAAAACTTTTATTTTTTTATATGATAGCGTTTTCATAACTGGGAAGTTATGCTAGAATAAATTCATAAGTTATTCATTATTAAAAAAAGAAAAAAGAATTACTTTTTTCTGTTAATTATAAGGGGGCATTTCATTATGCGTATTGGGGTACCAACAGAAATTAAAAACAACGAAAACCGTGTAGCTATGACACCAGCTGGTGTTGTGCATTTAATTCGTAACAATCACGAAGTATTCATTCAAATGGGTGCAGGATTAGGATCAGGTTTTACTGATGAGCAATATGTAGAAGCAGGAGCAAAAATCGTAGAAACAGCTGAAGAAGCTTGGTCTATGGAAATGGTAATGAAAGTTAAAGAGCCAGTTGCAAGCGAATATAAATATTTCCGTGAAGGTTTAGTTCTATTCACTTACTTACACCTAGCTCCAGAACCAGAATTAACAAAAGCGTTAATTGAAAATAAAGTAGTAGCAATCGCTTACGAAACAGTTCAATTAGAAAATCGTTCTTTACCATTATTAGCACCTATGAGTGAAGTTGCAGGTCGTATGGCAGCACAACTTGGTGCACAATTCCTTGAGAAAAACAAAGGTGGAAAAGGTATTTTATTAGCAGGCGTTCCAGGTGTAAAACGCGGTAAAGTAACAATTATCGGTGGTGGACAAGCTGGTACAAATGCTGCTAAAATTGCAGTTGGTTTAGGTGCTGACGTAACAGTTATCGACTTAAGCGCAGATCGTCTTCGTCAATTAGATGATATTTTCGGTAACCAAGTGACAACTTTAATGTCTAATCCTTACAATATTGCACAAGCTGTAAAAGAGTCTGATCTTGTAATCGGTGCAGTATTAATTCCAGGAGCAAAAGCACCGAAACTTGTAACAGAAGAAATGATCAAGTCTATGGAGCCAGGTTCTGTTGTAGTTGATATCGCAATCGACCAAGGTGGTATTTTCGAAACAACTGACCGTATTACAACACATGACAACCCAACTTATGAAAAACACGGCGTAGTTCACTATGCGGTTGCAAACATGCCTGGTGCGGTTCCACGTACATCTACACTTGCATTAACAAATGTTACAGTACCATATGCAGTACAAATCGCAAACAAAGGCTACAAAAAAGCTTGCTTAGAAAACACTGCATTATTAAAAGGTATTAACGCATTAGAAGGCTTTGTAACATTCGAAGCAGTTGCAGAAGCACACGGTGTAGAATATAAAGCAGCAAAAGAATTATTAGAAGCAGAAGCAGTATCTTGCTAATCTAAATATCGAACAATATTTTCATACAACAAGATGAGAGCTAAGAGAAGTGCCTCTTAGCTCTTCTTAATTAGAAGGGGGCAAGAGTCGTGGCCAACCTATTCAAAAAGAAATCCGTGACACAATTGTTAAGCCAAAGTCAAAGTAAAACTTTGACAAAAACATTAGGGGCATTTGACTTAACGATGTTAGGAATTGGAGCGATTATCGGTACAGGAGTACTTGTATTAACTGGATTAGTAGCAGCAAGAGATGCTGGTCCAGCTGTTATTTTCTCGTTTATGATTGCAGCAATTGTTTGTGGCTTTGCAGCATTATGTTATGCAGAAGTTGCCACAGCACTGCCTGTATCAGGAAGTGTATATACGTATGCATATGCAACAATTGGGGAATTTGTTGCACATTTAATGGGATGGACATTATTGTCAGTTTATGTGTTAACAACGGCAGCGGTAGCTGGCGGTTGGACGGGTTACTTTAATAACTTAGTAAGTGGATTAGGAATAGAGATTCCGAAACAATTGTTAACGATTCCATCTCAAGGCGGAATTGTAAATCTTCCAGCGGTTGGCATTACGTTAGTATTAACATGGTTACTATCTCGCGGTACGAAAGAAAGTAAACGTGTAAATAATGCAATGGTATTAATTAAAATTAGTATTGTTGTATTGTTTATTGCAGTTGGTGTGTTCTATGTAAAACCAGAAAACTGGACGCCATTTGCACCGTATGGTATCAATGGGATTTTTGCCGGAGGAGCTGCAGTATTCTTTGCTTTCTTAGGATTTGATGCGTTAGCAACTTCAGCTGAAGAAGTAAAAAATCCACAGCGTGATTTACCAATCGGTATTATTGCATCACTTGCTGTTTGTACAGTAATTTATATTGCAGTTTGTCTTGTTATGACAGGAATGGTGTCATACAAAGAATTAAATGTACCAGAAGCGATGTCTTACGTATTAGAAGTTGTTGGGCAAGATAAAGTAGCAGGTGTAATTGCAATTGGTGCAGTAATTGGTATCATGGCCGTAATTTTTGCTTATATTTACGCAACAACACGTGTATTCTTTGCGATGAGCCGTGATGGTTTACTTCCAAAATCATTTGCGAAAATTAACAAAAAAACAGAAGCTCCGGTATTTTCAACATGGTTAACAGGTATCGGAAGTGCTTTAATTGCCGGATTTATCGATTTAAAAGAATTGTCGAATTTAGCGAATATTGGAGCATTATTAACATTTGCGATGGTAGGTGTTTCTGTCCTGATCCTTCGTAAAACACATCCGAAATTACAACGTGGCTTTATGGTACCACTTGTACCAGTATTACCGATTATTTCAATCGCATGTTGTCTGTTCTTAATGGTTAACTTACCACTTACAACATGGTTATACTTCGGTGCTTGGCTTGTACTAGGAGTTATCGTATACTTCGTATACTCTAAGAAACATAGCCACCTGCAACAAGATAAAAGTTCGCAAGATCATTTAAAACAAGCAAATTAAAGGGAAGAAAGCCTTATGCGTTGGGGAGCGCATAAGGCTTTTTATGTTTTTGAAGGGATTTTAGGAAATTTTATAGAAGTATTTATGTCGAAAGATGGAAAAGGGGGGATAATAATGGTTGTAAGAGAAGGAGTAAAAGTTGTAGTTGGCGCGGAAGGATATAACAATAATCCAGGGTGGTTACATACACAAGAAAATGAACTAAATTTACTGAAAAGGGAAGATTGGACGAAACAATTTGCTCCAAACTCTATAGAAGCAATCTTAGCAGAGCATGTGTGGGAGCATTTAACATATGAAGAAGGAAGAGAAGCTGCAAAAATTTGTTATGAATTTTTACAGCCAGGCGGACATCTTCGCTGCGCGGTACCAGATGCATTTTTCCCAGATGAAGATTATCAAGCAGGCGTACAAGTCGGCGGACCAGGTCCATTAGATCATCCGGCAGCGAGTCATAAAATTGTTCATAATTATAAAACGATGACTTCGATGTTTGAAGAAGCTGGCTTTGAAGTGAAGTTACTGGAGTACTGTGATGAAAACGGAGAATTTCATCATAATGACTGGAATGAAAAAGACGGCTTTATTTATCGTTCCAAGCGTTTCGATCATCGCAATCAAGATGGACAACTTGGTTTTGTTTCATTGATTGTAGACGCGGTTAAGTCTAAATAAAAGGAAAAAACGCCTAAATTTAGCATGTCGCTAATATATCGGCGCTTCGATATGATATAAAGACCTTTCGACGATGTTCGACATACTGAACGAAAAAAAAGAGAACCCGTTAGTACAAATCACGGGTTCTTTTTTTCATTTTTTAAAAGCACAATGCGATAATTACCGTGAAAAATAGATGGTTCTTCATATTGAATGGTAAGCGGTAATGTTCCTATAATATCACTCAACTTACGATTAATATTTGTTCCAAGTCTCTCGGTAAATAGGTTCATTAATCTTCTAAATGGAGATAGTTGTTTTTCTTCAGAAAGAAATTTATCTAAGATAATGATGTTTCCTCCGTCTTTTATAACGCGTAATGCTTCTGAAAGTGCAATATGAGGATGTTCAACAACACTTAAAATGAGATTTAAAATAACAACGTCAAATGAATCGTCTGGAAATGTAAGCTCTTCAGCATTCATTTGTTGATATACAACATGAGGATAAGGATACTTTCGTTTTGCTTGCGCTAACATATGATCTGAGAGGTCGATTCCAGTGATGAGGGTATTGTTCGGAAGAAGTGGGATATCTTGCCCTGTACCGACGCCAACTAATAATACTTGTTGATTTTTTGCAAAAGGTACAAGAGAAAAGGCGCGTTTTCTTGCTTGAATAAAGAAACGGTTTTGCATGAACAAATCATAAAAGGCAGACCATACTTTATAAATTTTTTGATTTCGTTTATTTTTCATAACGTTTTCCCTCATTTCTATATACAATGTTAAAAAATAAAAAGCGGAAATTATTGACACATATGAACAATCACTCATATAATAAAAATATAACATATATGAACAGTTACTCATATGTTCAAGTAAAGAGGTGAGCTATTGTGACTGAACAAAAAATAGAAACAAATGAAGAAACGTGTTTACAAAATGTCATTCATCAAGAAGTTATCGAAAAAGTACAACAAACGATTCCACAGGATGATAGCTTAAGTCAAGTAGCAGAGTTATTTAAAGTATTAGGAGACCGTACGCGCACACGTATTTTACACGCCTTATTTGAAGCAGAGATGTGCGTATGCGATTTAGCATATTTACTCGGAATGACGCAGTCGTCTATTTCCCATCAATTACGCGTATTAAAGCAAGCAAAGCTTGTTAAAAATCGTAAAGAGGGAAAAGTAGTGTACTATTCACTTGCAGATCACCACGTTATTCATATTTTCGAGCAAGCATTTGAGCACGTAAATGAGGAAAAATAGAAGCAGCACAAGGAGGGAGAAAAATGGGGGAAGCATTGGTAAAAAGGAAACTTGTGTTAGACGGATTAGACTGCGCAAACTGTGCGATGAAAATTGAAAAAGGTGTAGGAGAATTAGAGGATGTATCATCGTGTTCTGTTAACTTCGTCACGAAAACAATGACGGTAGAAACAGCGAAACAAAACGAAGAACATGTTGTCAAGGAAGCAACGCAACTTGTTAATAAATTAGAACCGCATATTCATGTGAGAGAAGAACAAAAAACGAAAGTGGCCAAAGAAACTTTTATATTAGAAGGTTTGGACTGTGCAAACTGCGCGATGAAAATAGAAACAAAAGTAGGCGAAATGCCTGCAGTTACATCAGCATCTGTTGATTTTGTGTCTAAAAAATTAAGAGTAGAAATCGCAAATAAGCAAGAGTTAGAGACAACTGTTGCGCATATAAAAGAAGTCGTACAGAAATTAGAACCAGAAGTGAACGTAGTGCGTGAGAAAGAGCAAACAGAACATCATCATAGTCATGATCACGGAGAAGCGAATACGAAAAAAATGATTTGGCGATTATCGATTGGGGCAATTTTAACCGCTATTGCTGCACTAGCTTCATTACCGCAAATGATCACAATTTCACTTTTCGTGATTGCTTATATTATTATAGGCGGCGATATTGTTTTACGTGCGGCAAAGAATATTGTACGCGGGCAAGTATTTGATGAAAATTTCTTAATGGCGATTGCAACGCTTGGTGCTTTTGGGACTCAAAACTATTCAGAAGCTGTCGCGGTAATGCTCTTTTATCAAGTAGGTGAACTGTTCCAAAGCATTGCGGTGAATCGTTCCCGTAAGTCGATTAGTTCATTAATGGATATTAGACCTGATTACGCGAACTTAAAGGTAGGAAATGAAACGAAACAAGTATCGCCAGAAGATGTGCAAATTGGTGATTTTATTATCGTCAAACCAGGTGAAAAAGTACCGTTAGACGGTAAAGTAATCGAAGGCACATCGATGGTAGATACATCGGCGTTAACAGGAGAATCTGTACCTCGTGAAGTAGAAGTCGGCAACGATGTATTAAGTGGTTTTGTGAATCAAAATGGTGTCTTAACAATTGAGGTAACGAAAGAGTATGGTGAATCTACTGTTTCAAAAATTTTGGATTTAGTGCAAAATGCAAGTAGTCGTAAAGCACCGACAGAAAACTTTATTACGAAGTTTGCTCGTTATTATACACCAGCTGTCGTCGTTACAGCTGCTATACTAGCTTTTGTTCCACCGCTTATTATAGAGGGGGCAACGTTCTCAGATTGGATTTATAGAGCGTTAGTCTTTCTTGTTATCTCTTGTCCTTGTGCATTGGTTGTTTCGATCCCACTTGGGTTCTTTGGCGGTATTGGCGCGGCATCTAAGAACGGAATTTTAATAAAGGGCAGTAACTATTTAGAAGCATTAAATGATGTGAAACATATCGTATTTGATAAAACAGGTACGTTAACAAAAGGTGTATTTAAAGTAACCGATATGCAGCCAAGTGAATTTGTGACGAAAGAAGAATTGTTAGAGTATGCAGCATTTGCAGAAGTATATTCGAATCATCCAATCGCACAGTCCATTCGATCTGCATATGGAAAAGTAGTCAATGAACAGATGATTGAAGATTATAATGAAATTTCTGGTCATGGTACAGTTGTGAAAGTGAACGGAAAAGAAATCTTTGCTGGAAACGCAAAGTTAATGAACAAAGAAAATATTCCATTCCAGCAGCCGCAAACTGTTGGAACACTTGTACACGTAGCTGTAGATGGTATGTATGCCGGATACATTGTCATTTCTGATGAAATTAAAGAAGATGCGAAGCGAGCAATTCAATCGTTAAAACAACTTGGTGTAAAAAGAACCGTTATGTTAACGGGCGATTCCAAATTAGTCGGAGAAGCAATTGGAAAGCAACTTGGAATTGACGAAGTCCATGCAGAACTGTTGCCGCAGCAAAAAGTAGAAGAAATTGAAAAAATTGATGCGACAAAACATCCGAAAGAAAAAATTGCGTTCGTTGGGGACGGTATTAACGATACACCTGTATTAGCAAGAGCTGATGTTGGGATTGCGATGGGTGGTTTAGGGTCAGACGCAGCAATTGAAGCAGCTGACATTGTCATTATGACAGATGAACCTTCGAAAATAGGAGCGGCTATTCAAATTGCAAAACGCACGCGTAGTATTGTATGGCAAAACATTATTTTCGCCTTAGGGATAAAAGGAGTTGTGCTTTTATTCGGGGCATTCGGCATTGCAACAATGTGGGAAGCAGTTTTCTCAGATGTTGGGGTAACTTTGCTGGCCGTGTTAAATGCGATGCGTGTGTTACGAGTAAAAGATTTGTAAAAGGAGAGAAGCGAGACGCTTCTCTCCTTATTTTTTCATAGAATTTGCAATTTGTTCTCGCACTTTTTGAATATAATTCATTTTATGATCCCAGCATGCTTGGCTTAAATCGACAGGATACTCTTCTGGATTAAGCGTTCGTTTATACTCTTCCCATAAGAAGGATAAGCTGCTCTCTGCATGCTGCTGAATATGAAGGATGTCAGGTGATTCGTAAGTAAGCTGTCCGTTTACAAATATATCATGATGCAACTCTTTTGCTTCAAAGTTCGTAACAAATTTACTAATATACGTATGAACAGGGTGGAACATTTTTAAGCGCTCTTCTTGCTGCGGTTCTTCTGTTTCTAATGCAATATAATCGCCTTCTGCATGCTGATTGATACGATTAATAATGCGATAAATACGCTTTAATCCTGGGGTTGTAATTTTTTCAGGATTGGACGAAATTTTAATTGTGTCGTTCAATGTACCATTTTCATCTTCAATACAAACTAATTTATAAACAGCGCCTAATGCTGGCTGTTCAAATGACGTGATTAGTTTTGTTCCAACACCCCATACGTCAATTTTTGCTCCTTGCGATTTTAAATGTAAAATCGTGTATTCATCTAAGTCGCTTGAAGCAATAATTTTTGTATCGGTAAATCCAGCAGCATCTAACATTTTTCGCGCTTCTTTCGATAAGTATGCCATATCTCCGCTATCGAGGCGAATGCCATAAAAGTTAATGCGGTCACCAAATTCTTTTGCGACGCGAATCGCATTTGGTACACCAGATTTTAACGTGTCGTATGTATCAACGAGAAAAACGCATTTTTCATGTGTTTCTGCATATTTTTTGAAGGCTACATATTCATCGCGATACGTTTGTACAAAGGAATGAGCGTGCGTACCAGCAACCGGAATACCAAATCGTTTTCCAGCTCGAACGTTACTTGTTGAAGAAAAGCCGCCGATGAATGCTGCTCGCGTTCCCCAAAGTGCTGCATCAAACTCATGAGCGCGGCGTGTACCGAATTCAAGAAGTTCATCATCACCAGCAGCATGTTTCATCCGTGCAGCTTTTGTAGCAATTAATGTTTGGTAGTTCACAATATTTAAAAGGGCGGTTTCAATAATTTGTGCTTCTCCAAGTGGTGCATCTATACGTAAAAGAGGCTCGTTATGAAAGACAACCTCGCCTTCCTGCATACTGCGAATGGAACCAGTAAACTTCATATTTTGTAAGTAGTGTAAAAAATCTTCTTCAAATTGCAGTTCTTTTAGATATGCAATATCACTTTCTGTAAACTGAAAGTTCTTCACATATTCGATAATCTTTTCAAGTCCAGCAAAAATTGCATAGCCGTTTTCAAAAGGTAGCTTGCGAAAGTATAAGTCGAATACGGCGCGGCGGTTATGAATTTGATCTTTCCAATATGTATAAGCCATATTAATTTGATATAAGTCTGTGTGTAAGGCGTAGCTATCGTCTTCATAATGTACCATAACGTAAACACCTCCATATTTTGGTTATAGTATACCTCTTTTTTGCAGTTTGTTGCTAAAAAATTACCTATATTATAAATGTAAAAAAGTGAAAATAAAAAATCATTCGGAATCTTTTTATTTATCAATTTATATTTTTGTAAAATTTATGTATTATTAAAGTACTAGGGTATAACTTAGAATGGAGGAGGGAACTATGCAACAAAATCTAGAAAAAATGGGTAAGCAAATTTTTTATAAACGACTCCAACAAAAAATGACACAAGAAGAACTCTGTCAGGGCATTTGTTCCGTCTCATATTTAAGTAAAATTGAAAATGGAAAAATTGAAGCCTCAGAAGAAATATTGCAGTTATTATGTACGAGACTAGAGATTGCAGTGTCGGATTTAAGAGATATTGAAGCTGAGGTGAAAGAAAAGTTAGAGGAGTGGTTAACGGCACTAGTTCAATTAGATAAATATAAAGTTGAAGAGTTATATACAGAACTAGAAGCAGAAATGCAACAAATTGTCGATTTTGAGATTGTGAATTATTATAAATTGTTATATACACGATATTTAATTATGAAGAGAAATGTACCAGTCCTTAAAGAGGAGTTGGAGAAACTAAAAAAAGTTTATAAAAAATACTCTCCATTTCAGCAATTGTTATATAAGTATAGTCAGGCTTTATGCTATTGCCTACAGCATAAATGGCAAGAGGGACTACAGTTTTTAGTTCAGACAGAGCTAATGGCAAAAGAACAAAATTATTATGAAACAGGAATTTATTATAATTTAGCGGTTGCATATACTCATTTGGAAATTCCACATATGGCACTTCATTTTGCTAATATTGCCATGGAAGGATTTCGAAATGAATATAAATTTCGGAATGTGATTAATTGTCAAATCATCGTTGCGTTAAGCTATGTTGAAAAAGGACAGTATGATGAAGCGTTAAAAATTTATGAGAGTATACTACGTGAAGCGGATTCTTTTTCTGAAAAAGATGTATTGATGGCAATGGTATTAAGTAATATTGGCAACATACATTATAGAAGGAAAAAGTATGAAGAAGCTAAAAAATACTATGCCAAAAGTTTACAATGTCAAAGAGAAGAAGATGTGAACCACGTCAGTACGTTATATGAGATGGCCCTGCAATGTATTCACCTTGAACAATTAGAAGAGGCAAAAGAGTGGATTGATAAGGGAATCATTTCTGCTAAGAAAGACGAAAGGTGTAATACGAAGTTGTACTTACTCCTTATGCTTCGTTATAAGTATTTTACAGAACCAAGTGTATATAAAGTATTTTTAGAAACAGAAGCAATCCCTTTTTTCAAAAATGCAGGAAGTAAAAAAGAATTGAAGAAAGTATATATAGAACTTGCTGAGTATTTTGGGAATTCTTTGCGATTTAAAGAAAGCAATCATTATTATAAGTTAGCAATTGAAGTTCTTGAAACGATACTGGGGGGATAAGGATGAAAAAAGTAATAATCGGTATAGTTTTAACAATGGTGGCATTAGTTGTTATAGCTGATACGCAATATACTCATGTACCAGATGTTTTTGGACAAGCTGACGACACAGTTGAAACAGTAAATGTATAAGGTAACCATTGGAAATGAGGCTGACTCGAAATGCCGTTACAAAACGGCTTTTCGAGTCAGCTTTTTATGTTTGTTTTTAAATTGTTCATCAAAACTTGAGAAACAAAACATTAAAATATTTAGATTATTGTAATATCTTACGTAAGAACCAAGTGAATGTGAGTATGTAAATCACATGAAGTAACTGCGAACACCTTTGTCCTGCTGAAAAGGGGTTTCTAAATAATTGTTTTGCAAAATTTGTCAAAACTTGAGAAAAAAATTATTTCAATTTTCAGTATTCTAATAGTAGAAACTTAGTGCTACTATAAAGCTACTCTCTTAAAAAAAAAATTGTTAGGGGGAAGAGAAGATGAAGAAAAAGAGTTTAGCGTTTGTGTTAGCAACTGGAATGGCAGTGACTGCGTTTGGGGGGACAAGCTCTGCCTTTGCAGATTCAAAGAATGTACTTTCTACAAAGAAATACAATGAGACGGTACAGTCTCCAGAGTTTGTATCAGGTGATTTAACAGGTGCATCTGGGAAAAAAGCAGAATCTGTTGTGTTTGACTACTTAAATTCTGCAAAAAAGGATTATAAACTAGGGGAAAAAAGTGCAGAAGAATCTTTTAAAGTGGAACAAGTTGTAAAAGATCCTGTAGGGGAAGCAACAGTTGTACGCCTGCAACAAATGTATGAAGGTGTACCTATATGGGCATCTACTCAACTAGCTCACATTGGAAAAGACGGTGCATTAAAAGTTGTATCAGGAACAGTTGCTCCTGATTTAGATAAGAAAGAGAAGCTGAAAAATAAAAATAAAATTGAAGGAAAACAAGCAATTGCGGCTGCACAAAAAGATTTGGGACTAAATCCAAAATATGATGTAGAGCCATCAGCGGACTTATATGTATATCAAAATGGTGAGGAAACAACATACGCATATGTTGTAAAATTGAATTTCTTAGATCCAGAACCAGGAAACTATTATTACTTCATTGAAGCTGATAATGGGAAAGTATTGAATAAATACAATACAATTCATAATGCGAATGTGGATAATAAGGCACCGGTTAAACCTGTAACAGGAACAAATAAAGTTGGAACAGGTAAAGGAGTATTAGGCGATACAAAGTCTATTAATACAACATTATCTGGATCTAGCTACTATTTACAAGACAATACACGCGGTGCAACCATTTACACATATGATGGAAAAAATCGTACGACTCTTCCAGGAACGTTATGGTTAGATGCAGATAATATTTTTAATGCTAGTCGTGATGCAGCAGCAGTTGATGCGCATTATTATGCAGGTGTAACGTACGATTATTATAAGAATACGTTTAATCGCAATTCTTTTGATAATGCTGGTGCAGCGTTAAAGTCAACGGTTCATTATGGAAGTAATTATAACAATGCCTTCTGGAATGGATCGCAAATGGTATATGGAGATGGAGATGGATACACATTTTCTCCGTTATCTGGCGGTTTAGATGTAATTGGGCATGAGTTAACGCATGCTGTGACAGAGAGAAGTTCTAACCTTATTTATCAAAATGAGTCTGGCGCATTAAACGAAGCAGTCTCTGATATTTTTGGAACATTAGTAGAATACTATGATAACCGTAATCCAGATTGGGAAATTGGAGAAGACATTTATACGCCTGGTACAGCTGGGGATGCTCTTCGTTCGATGAGTGATCCAACAAAATATGGCGATCCAGATCATTATTCTAAACGCTATACAGGAACAAGTGATAATGGCGGTGTTCATACGAATAGCAGTATTATCAATAAAGCTGCTTACTTATTAGCAAATGGCGGTACGCATTATGGTGTAACAGTGAATGGTATTGGCAAAGATAAAGTAGGAGCAATCTACTATCGTGCAAATACATTATATTTCACGCAATCGACAACATTTAGCCAAGCGCGTGCTGGTTTAGTACAAGCAGCTGCAGATTTATATGGTGCAAATTCCGCTGAAGTAACAGCTGTGAAGCAATCATATGATGCAGTTGGTGTGAATTAGGTATCACTCCCCTTTATATAGTGAAAAAGGAGCATAATGCTCCTTTTTTCATTTTTTCTTCCATGTTTTCCACAAATAAAACAAACCAGCACAACCGGCAATTGTAATAATCCACTTTGCTTCATTTGTTCCGTTCATAACTTGATAGGTGGAATATACTTCAATGAGTAACGCCGGTATTTTTCCAAGAGTACTAGCGATGCTAAAGGTTAATATAGACATCGTTCCAAGGGCTGCAAATAGTGTTACGATGCCAGACGGAATAAAGGGAATGAGGCGAAAAGATAAAACGAGAAAGAATGCTTCTTTTCCTTGTACATAAAGAAGTTGCTGCACTTTTGGATGTTTATCTATATTTTTTTGAGCAGCTTTTTGAAAACCAAGCCGATATAAATAAAAGGAGATAATCGCTCCTAATGCTTCGCCGGCAATGGAGATTAGCGTTCCTGTTGTTACTCCAAATAATGAAATGTTAATGGCAGTTAAAAAAACACTAGGAATAATAGCTCCTAGGCTAATCAGAATATTGAAGAAGATGCTAAGTGGGATTGCCATTGTTTGATGCTCTATAAGAAAAGAATGAATCGTTTCTGCCATATGAATTAGTTTTCCTTTGCTTTTTTGTTTTACGATATAAAAGCCCTTTTCTTGTCACATGTGAGTACTACTTTCTTTTTCCTTTTGTTTAAATCCTGCATGTGGCAGGAAAAGGATCTGATCGCTTCCATGTACGGCCAGATGCGCTCGTCCTCCTCTAAAAGAAAGGGGTTTTTATGTCGTTTTTTTAACTGGGATTTATATAGCATTACATCATGAATACTCCCCCACTTAC
>NZ_NVOY01000089.1 GCF_002551005.1 Bacillus pseudomycoides | reverse complement strand
ACGGGTTGCACCGCTTCACCTGTGACATATTGTAATTGAATTGTAAACGGAGTGTATCCAAGAATCTTTGCTTTTCCTTGTTTGAGAAGAATTCGTGCCTTTCGATGACTACAAGGCATAAGCGGTTCTCCTCTTAAATTCTTGACAAATACACGCATGTTTTGTCCCTCCTAAGAGTTTGTTTCCCTTCGCCAATGTTTGTAGGTGTTGGCAACTTCTTATACAAGAAGGC
>NZ_NVOY01000088.1 GCF_002551005.1 Bacillus pseudomycoides | reverse complement strand
TTAAAACTTATATCCCTTTGTGTATAGTTGACTCGGATGAATGATTATGCGCAAAACAAGACCGTTCCTAACAGGAACCTGCCGTTATTCTTTCACAGTAGGTGAATGAGAAGGTGATAGCCTTGCGGACAGGAAAAAAGTGAGATTCCTTTTCGGTAGTTGGCTTTTGTCTTGGTTCGCCAACATTTTGATAGATTTTTATAAGTTTTTTAAACCAGGTCAGCTTATGAATAAAAGACTTAAGATATTAATGAAAATTACACCTTTCCTAAGTGTGCTTTTCATCTTAACTGGATTAGTTATGGGAATATTAGGTGTACTAGATCATAATCTCAAATTATTTACTGGTTCTTTATTCCTAATTGTACAGACTGTCCTTGGAATAACATATTGGATGAGGTTTAAAAAAATAGGTTTCTAAAACTTATAACGCTTAGTATCAGCTGAAATGCTAAAGTATATCTACTGTACATTTCAGCTGTCTTTTTTATTCAAATAAGGATTTTATTAAGCTTTATTTAATTTCTTTAAATTTATTGCTGATTCCATACAAAAACTCACGATGAATTCCACATTTACATTTTGCACTTGTTCTTCTGTGTAATCGTAAAAATTCACTGCTACACGTTTTGCGAATCTCTTTGCATATTCATCTTCTTTTACAGGAACAGAGACTATGAAACTCATATGTTCGTTATACACATGGTATTGGTAACTTGTATTTGGCATTATTTGTTCTCCTTTTCTTTCGTTGCGATAGGTAAGACTTTGAAGTTATCTCCATCTTTTCCCCCGCTTAACACTGTACGTGCGACTTTCATCGCATACAGCGCCCCATCTTATTCTTTTATACTAAAGTAACTAGATTACAAACTTTACGAAGTTTGTTTATTCTCTTCAGTTGGTTGTCGCTCATTTGAAGTAATCCCATATATTTTCTAATCGTCTCTTCATTTGTAGCGTGTATCAGTCTATGGACAAATTCATGCACAATAATTAGGTTGTTGAACTCATCAGTTCCTCCCATATCTCTTGGTAGTTTGTGATGACAATGTACATCTTCAGCTAGTAAAAAGATTCCTGTGACAGCGCATTTGCCATTTTGCATGGAATATCTTGATATTCTGTTATCTGTGTATTCCACGCTCTGCTCTTTATTGGAGGGTAGTAACATTTTCTGCATTTCATTAGCTATGTTGCCCTTTAGGCTTTTGATGAGTTTTTGTCTTCCTTCTATAGTGTAATTACATATATCTTGACTGAAACTTTGAGGGAATCGTGTTTGTATGTCCGCTAGTGGGTATACATGATTACCTGCTATTTCAAAGGTTCTATAATTATTCCTGTGAGTTCTTTTGTACAATGCGTTTGCATTGGTAGGAATTTTATATTTCCCTATTGATTTTAGACGATTAAACAAGGTTTTCGAGAGGCGAAAGGCTATTTCAACAAAATCTATAGTTACATGTGTTGCTATTTTGTAATAGTTTTTTATACCAAGCACGTAAGAGTTATAGTCCTGTACTGTTTTCCCTGATGGATTCTTTTGAATTGCTTTAATCCTTGTTTTTGCTTTTTCCAGGATATCCTTTTTCTTTTTCTCACTTACATGTGTGTTTGCCACATATCTTTTGCGCTTTTTAACAAATTTAATAGAGAATCCTAGAAAATCCGAAGATTTTCTTTTTAGGTTAGTTATAGTTGATTTTTCATTAGATATGTTAAGGTTTAATTGATTCTCGAGATAACCTTCCACTGCATGGAAAATTTTAGTTGCAGATTTATGATTGTTTGTAAATATTTTAAAATCATCCGCATACCTAACTATATACATTCTCTTCAATTTCGTTTTTGATAGATGATAGTTTTTATTTGGTAGTGTGTATGGTTTTCTTGTTTTGATATTATCCCACTGACTAGATATCCACCAATCTAAGTCATTCAATACAACATTACTTAATAATGGACTTAGAATTCCTCCTTGCGGAGTTCCTTTTGTAGGAATGCCTTTTCCTTTGATTGGTGCTTTTAACATTTTCGAGATGATTGTCAGTACTTTTCTATCAGTTATGCCTATGTTATATAGTTGTTTTAGTAATTTAGAATGGTTTACGTTATCAAAGAAACCTTGTATATCAATGTCAACCACGTGACTATATCTCCCACGATTCATTAAGAATTGACACCTAGCCATCGCATGATGCGTTGACCTATTGGGTCTAAATCCGTATGAATGCTTGTAGAATTTAGCTTCGCATATGGGTTCTAGAACCTGTTTGAACATTTGTTGAATCAATCTATCTCTCATTGTAGGGATTCCTAATGGACGTTTCTTTCCATTAGGTTTAGGTATTTCTACCCTACGTACCGTATTTGGTTTGTAGTCTACAAGGGCTTTTCTTATGTTATCAACAAAAGAATTTACATCTTCCATTTTATAGTGGTCGATTGTGATACCATCTGTTCCTTCAGTCTTAGAGCCAGTGTTAGCCTTTATATTTCTATATGCCAGTAGAATATTTTCTTTTGATATGATGTGTTTATATAAATTTACACCTTTAGTAGCATTGTTTTTGCTTCGTTGATATAAATCGTCAAACACTTTTTGCATGTTGTAATATTCTGCATGTCGTAATGTTGTACTCACCGATGTGTTAATTCCCCTTTCTTACGAAAAGTCCCATCATCTTACTCGATCCTGTGAGTTACATCTAGTTAATTTAGTTTTCAAAGAACAAGACTAGGGACTATCCCTCCACATTCGTTACATGTTTCGTCGGTACTGTGTCCCCACCTTCACAAGAATGAAGCAATTTCGGTTCGTTAGAACCTTATATGCACCTGTCTGCTAGTAGGCGTTTGTGACAGTTTCTTGCTTACCACGTTCCGATTGACTTAGCTATACATATATCCTTAGGTGCTTGCTGTAAGCCTGTTATCTTTACATCCTCATCGTCAGATGTTCCGAATTTCATATTATTCACTCTTACTTTTCGGTAGATAACGTCATCATTGACGACATACACATTTCTAATGTATTAATAGTTTAGACCCGTACATTCGCAAGTTCGCCAGTCCGTTTGGACATTCTCACCATAGCTATTTTGTAGCATCCCGACCTATCCATTACCATATCTATTTTGTTTAATCTTCTACCGAACTTGCAATCTCTTTTTCTAATGCTTTAGCAAACACTGGCATAATAACTTTACAAAAACGTCTTTCCATTGTTTAATATCAATTTTAGAGAAATTCAGACGCAATTTCTTCTGCTTTTCTATCGTTTAAACCTTGCTGCAGTATTTCCCTCTCAATTCATATATAGGCCTTGTTGCTTTTACTTTCGAACAATCACGAATTGCCCTTGCTATTTCACTATATATCTGATAGAACGCATACGTGGAAAATTGATATCCTAATGTATAATCAAAAGTTTTTCTTGCTTTAATTAAACCAATCATGCCAACTTGCACTGAATCTTCTAGGGCTAAGTTTGTATCATTTTCAATAGAGTCCAATCTCTTCCCGTATTTCTTTCAAACTAAACGATGAATAAACCTCCATATTTCTCCATAAATTCATCATCAGACATGGCTTGTACATCTTCAATAACATCAACCGTTTCCCCTCCTATTCCATGTCTTTATAGTCCCTATCCAAATGCCTTCCTTCTGCCATTACTGCTTTAATTTCGAAATATATGTGCCACTTCGGTCACACATAATACTGATATCTTTATCTGGAATAGTTTGCTCATTCATTTGACGAACTTTTTCAGTTGTTAACCCTGCTGGTATATCTTTTTAGGTCCACGGTGTTCAAGATGACCTGAATCAAAATACCTACCCAACTGGCGTAATTCTTTACCAGTTGGGCAAATAGAACAAACACTAATACTAAAACATTCATCAACCGAACGATTGTAATAACACCGTCTACATTTATTTTCGATAATATCGCCAATTTCGTATGTGAGTTTTGTGCGTACCTGTTTTGGAGTACCTACACATTTTTCAAGCGCTTTAACAACCTCTTTTCTTCCGGAAAACTCTCGAATGGATTGAATAAAAAAATTAATGTGAAGAAAAGTACATTCAGCGGTCCTATAATAAATTAAATGAAAGTATATCTTCAAATACAAATAATTTAGTCCACATACTACTAAGTGCAGCTTAGAATCAAGGAGTTAAATTTAAATTAGTTTCATTCAATCTAGCTAATATAGGAGAAATTTAAAGAAAAAAACCTCATTCCAGGTTTGGAATAAGGAAGAAGTAAAACACTTTTATAAATGTATCTCAAACATCACGACTTCATACCGCTTATTTATTAGCAATTTCTAGTAGTCAGAAACCGCGTCATATCAACGCTTTTGGCGCTTTATTTTTAAAGGGTGATACAATTACTAAAAATTGTATCACCCTTTATCCAACACAAATATTAATCTCTCATACGTTTCCGAATATCTGCTGCTACCTTAGTAGGATTATCAATTTCAAAAACAACATACTTATATTTTTCGTGACCTTCTAATTCGATCATGACGAGAGGTACTCTATTTTCATAGGAAAGAAAATACCATTCATCAGCATATTTAAAACTTCCTTCAAAAATGTTAAGGGCAGGAATTGATGTTCCAGGCATGCGCATCATCCATTGCGGAGCATCAAAATAGTCTACAAACACACTTTTAATCGTATAAAATGGCATTTTTAACGATAATTTCACCGCAAAGAAACCAGTTACCCCATTTAATTTTAAAATTACCCCTTCTTCATCAAAGCCTACTTCTCTCCCCATGTTCTCCCTCCTACCTTTTTATAAGTCCATCATCTAAATTGTAACACAAGGAGAAAAAACAGGAAATTCAGACTTATTCAAAATACATAGCAACTGGCGAAATGATATAATTATTCGCTGTTACCACGCCAAATCCCCCAAGCAAATTTGTAGGAAATCCTAAAAATTCATGTAAAATTTCACTTGGCTGCTTATCTACCAAATTCGAATAATCGAGGGCATGTATTTCCTTTTTATTTATTTTTTTTGTTATTTTTCCAATAAGGGTGATTTCGACTGATGCGTCTCCTGGTCCGTATTTAAAAGCAAGTTCCCCTATGCTCTCTGTTAAATAGCAGTCCTTAACTGGTATTAAACAGTTATCCATCTTTATAAATGAGCTAAATGGAATAGCCTCTTTAATGTATACCAACATATCTTTCACTGAATGAATCTTATTCTTTTGCACACTCACCATATTCTCGTAAGTTTTTTCAAGTTCATTCAGAAAAACAGTTCTTTGTTCGAGTGTTAATGTTTGTTCAAGGATAGCCTGTACTTCTACATTTTTTGCTTCTTTTAGTTTATTAAAGAGAAATTTAATAAATTTATCATTTATCATTTTTTGAACAACATCAAAATTTATTGGTTGAAAACTTGAAGTAAACTTCACATATGTACCTGGAGTCAATTCTTCACTGTCTTTCTGCTCATTAAAATTAACTAAAGAAGAATTTTTATGAAGATAATCTTCAAATTCATTTAGAGCACTATACTGCTGCCCTAGCGTATTTTCCTTTACCTCTATACTTTTCGTCGTACCGATCAATTCATTATTTATTTGTGCAATAAAAGAATGGATAACATCCTTATCTAAATATACCAACTCTTTCAAAAATAGTTCCTCCTAAAAAAACATTTATTTATTCAGTTATTATAATACCTTTTCGTATACATAGATATAGATTTACGAATTAATATCTATGTATTTTAACGAAAAGTTTTACTGATATTTACACATTTCAATTTACATCATAAATATATAAAAGGTATATTAGCTCTAACTAATATACCTTGAAGTTTGTCTATCATCTATTCTTCGCTGTCAATTATAAAGCGCAATAACTCTTCTTCTTCATCAAATTTTCCTGCTTCCACAAAACCAAAACTTTTATATAATTGACGAGCAGCATCGTTTTCTTTATGAACTGTTAAGCGAATTTCTTTGCACTGCGGATATTGATTTATAATCCAGTTCACCATCCCGCAAAGCGCCGCTCGGCCGTATCCTTTCCCTTGATGCTTTTCATCAATGATAAAACCATTGATCCAATACATATCGTCCGTATTCTCAACAAAAGCATGCATCACAAAACCAATCATCCCCCGCACTTTTTCATAAATGGCAAAGGGTAGATAATTCACATTATCACCGTCTGGTTTAATATACACTTTAGCAAGTGATACTGATACGGAGGGAACGAAATGATTTTGAACGTCTTTTACTTTTATATTTAAAGCTTCTTTCCAATTCTCTCTCGTCACTGCTTTTAAATATACTTCCATCTTATATTCTCCCCGCTTGTTCAAGATTACGTTACCCCTTCCTTACTAAATTCTAAAAGTTCAGTTACGTTTATAGAAATCACACAAATGTATGGTATCTCCAGTTCTCCTCATCTTTGTTTTCATTTTATATTTCTTTATTTTCCAAAGTTCTCCTTCTTTTCTAAGGACTTCTCATTATTCAATACGCTACAGTAAATTATTTATCCTATATCTTACATGTATTACTAAATAAACCACATACTAAGTTTGAACTTATTTACAATAAAGTGAGGCTTATTACATGATAAAAACTCCTAAAACTATTATTGTTATTTTTGGTGCGACAGGTGATTTAGCAAAACGTAAATTGTTTCCTTCCATTTATAGACTATATCGAAGCGGCAAAATTTCTGAGAATTTTGCCGTTGTCGGCGTTGCAAGAAGATCTTGGTCTAATGAAATATTTCGTGAAAATGTCAAACAATCTATTCATCACTTTCCAGATGGTAATGGCAGTCAGGATACATTTGCTTCCCATTTCTACTATCACCCTTTTGATGTAACAAACATTTCTTCTTATCAAGAGCTTAAAAATTTGTTAAGCACACTCGATGACATATATAACACGGCGGGAAACCGCATTTTTTATTTAGCAATGGCACCTGATTTTTTTGGAACAATTGCCACGAATTTAAAATCAGAAGGATTAACTTCTACAGAAGGATGGATTCGATTAATTATAGAGAAGCCATTTGGACATGACTATGACTCAGCTCAAGAACTAAACAATCAGCTGCGTCAGGCCTTTACAGAAGAACAAATTTATCGGATTGACCATTACTTAGGAAAAGAAATGGTCCAAAATATTAAAGTGATTCGCTTTGCCAACGCTATTTTTGAGCCTCTTTGGAACAATCAATATATTGCCAACGTACAAATTACTTCAAGTGAAATATTAGGAGTGGAAGATCGAGGACGTTATTATGAGTCTTCCGGCGCTCTCCGCGATATGGTACAAAATCATATGCTGCAAATGGTCGCTCTTCTTGCGATGGATCCGCCTATTAAGTTAACTGCAGATGAAATTCGCAGCGAAAAAATTAAGATTTTCCGTGCTTTAAAACCGCTTTCAAACAATGAAGTCGAACAATACTTCGTTCGCGGACAGTATGGTCCTGGCATCATAAACGAAAAAAAAATCGTTGGCTATAATGAAGAGAACGAGGTAGATCCAACATCGAATACAGAAACATTTGTTGCAGGTAAGCTAATGATAGAAAATTTCAGATGGATGGGAGTTCCTTTTTATATTCGAACAGGCAAACGTATGCAAGAAAAATCTACTGAAATTGTTATTCAGTTTAAAGATTTGCCAATGAATTTATATTTGGGTCAAGAAAGTAAGCCCCATCCTAACTTACTCGTTATACATATACAGCCAGATGAGGGAATTACACTACATTTAAATGCACAAAAAACAAATAGCAGTGTAACATCAACTCCCATTAGATTAAGCTATTGTAATAACTGTGCAGATAAAATGAATACACCCGAGGCTTATGAAATACTCTTATATGATTGCATGCGTGGTGACTCAACCAATTTTGCACATTGGGAGGAAGTGGCCCTTTCTTGGAAATTTGTTGATGTTATTTCAAATGTTTGGTCAAATAATAAAGCTCCAGACTTCCCAAACTATGAATCTGGATCAATGAGTCCTAAGAAATCTGATGCACTATTAGAAAAAGATAATTTTCATTGGTGGCCAACTATAACAACTCGTTTCAAAGGAGAAAGTGACAATGAAAATATATGATATAACAGCACCTATTTTTGAAGGGATGACTGTTTACAAAAATAAACCTGAAAAACAGCCGAAATTTTCTAAAGTCACAAATGCTCACGTAACCGAATCACGTATTGAATTAGATGTTCATACGGGTACACATATTGATGCACCTCTTCATATGATTAATGAAGGAAAAACGTTCGAAACCATTCCATTAGAAAAATTAGTTGGAACTGCTAAAGTGTTTGACTTAACAGCAGTGAAAGATGGAATTACAAAAGCTGATTTAGAAAATCTTGATATTCAAGCTGATGATTTTGTGCTATTTAAAACACGAAATTCGTTTGAAAATGAATTTAACTTTGACTTTATTTATTTAAAAGAGGACGGTGCAAACTATTTAGCAGACCGAAACATTAGAGGGATCGGGATTGATGCTCTTGGTGTTGAGCGTAGTCAACCAGGACATCCTACTCATAAAATATTATTTGGCACAGATATTATCGTTATTGAAGGATTACACTTAAAAGAAGTCTCACCTGACAACTACTTTATGGTGGCAGCACCATTAAAATTAGTTGGTACAGATGCCTCTCCAGCACGTGTTCTTCTTTTAAAGGATATACAAGTCTGAACTATTTACGTAATCAATAAACAGCCCTATTTCCATTGGAATAGGGCTGTTTAAAATACTTAGATTGGTACAGCTTCAATAACACCAACTATTCGTTCTTCTCGTTTTTTTCCACAGCATGACCACCAAATTCATTGCGCAATGCCGCTACTACTTTCCCTGTAAATGTATCGCTTTCTAACGAACGATACCGCATTAGTAATGACATAGCGATAACAGGCGTTGCCGCTTGCAGATCAAGAGCTGTTTCAACTGTCCATTTCCCTTCACCTGAAGAATGCATAATTCCTTTAATTTCATTTAATTTTGCATCTTTAGAAAATGCACGTTCTGTCAGTTCCATAAGCCATGAACGAATAACTGAACCATGATTCCACACCTTCGCTACTTTTTCATAATCATAATCGAATTCACTTTTCTCTAACACTTCAAATCCTTCACCAATGGCAGCCATCATTCCATATTCAATGCCATTATGAACCATCTTTAAAAAATGACCGCTCCCCGCTTTCCCTGCATATATATAACCATTTTCTACCGCTGTATCTCGAAAAATAGGTTCTACAATTGCCCAAGCTTCCGGGTCCCCGCCAATCATATAGCAAGCCCCGTGACGCGCACCTTCTGTTCCGCCAGATGTTCCTGCATCCATAAAATGCACTCCATCTTCTTTGAAGTCATTATAACGTCGAATCGATTCTTTAAAGTGAGAATTACCCGCTTCAATCACAATATCTCCTGGACTTAAAAATGGCTTAATTTCACTCATCACCGAATCAACAACAGCATGCGGAACCATAATCCAAATTATCCTCGGTTTTTCTAATGATTGAATAAGTTCGGCTAATGTAGCTGTTCCAATAGCCCCGTATCCCTCTATTTCCTTCACCGCATTTGCATTTAAATCAAACGCGACTACTTCATGCTTTTTGTCAATTAAATTTTGTCCTAAATTGAGTCCCATTTTCCCTAAACCAATTAAACCAATTTTCATGTTCATTTCCTCCTAAAAATAGAAGTTTTCCTATGTACTTATCTTTCTCCATATTGATAATATATAGTTACTTGAATACATAAACTCTCCCTAAAACTCCTCATCACAAATTACATAAAAATAAACACTTTCCAAATATATTTTGCACAAATTCGTATTAATAGATACACTGTAACTAACCAATGAAGTCGAAATTTTCAAACATTTAAAAAGGTGTTACCATGGAACAACTCATGCATTCTAATAACATCAATTATTTATTATTTGAGCCTACACATGATAATAAACACGTTACAATTATTATTTATCATGGCTGGGGCTCAAGTATATACAATCAAACGTTTCTCGCAAGTATTTTAACGAACTTCGGCTATACTGTTATCATTCCCGAAATTATATACCATGACTCTAGACAACCTTTATCGAATTACTTTTCCAAAACTATAATGGAAAAATATTTTTGGAAAACGATTTTACAATCTGTTGAAGATGTACAAATGTTTATTCATGGGCTTTCTCTTTCTGATCATAAACTGATTGTCCTCGGCAGTTCTATGGGGGGCTTCAATGCATCTGGTGCTTTTGTTCAAGAACAACAAATTGATGCTCTAATCAATATAAATGGTTCAGGGGCTTGGTTAACTTCTGAAGAAATGTTTCAAAAACAAGGTTCTAACGCTTATAGTGATATCGATGCTATCAAACAATTAGACCCTATTAACTTTTTACATAATTTGAGAAATAGACCTATCCTGTTACTTCACGGGCTGGAAGATCAAATTATTTCTCCAATTGGACAGCAAACTTTTTATGAACATGCTCTAGCATCTGGAAAAGTTGAAAATTCAAATCTCTCACTAACTCCACCACATATCCATTGTATTTTGGGATAACTCGAACTTGCTTCAGTTT
>NZ_NVOY01000087.1 GCF_002551005.1 Bacillus pseudomycoides | reverse complement strand
ACAAATAAAGCTTTAGTGTATGGTTTACAAACAGAAATGGGAATTGCTGAAGGTTCTCAAACTGGCTCGATTGGTCCCGCAACAAAGGATGGATTACCAATTCTAAAAGTAGGTAGTTCGGGTAGATTTGTTACATTATTTCAATATGCTTTATATTTTAACGGGTATGATTCTAGTCCATTTTCAACAACATATAATGCCAATACAGCAAATAAGGTAAAAAAATTCCAGGAATTCACATTACTTCCTGTTGATGGTGTTGCTAATAAAGCAACTTGGTTATCAGCACTAGTTAGTACTGGTGATCCAAGTCGGAAAGGAAAGGCTTGTGATTGTATAACGGAAGTCAATTTAGAGAGAGGAAAAGCATTAAAGGCTGCTGGTTATGAAACTGTAGGTCGTTATCTTACTAATGCTAGTTCAAGTGGTTTAAATAAGAAACTACAACCAGGTGAATTGAAAAATATTTTTGCTGCTGGATTATCTGTATTTCCAATTTTCCAAATTTATGGTGGACAGGCTTCGAGTTTTAGTGAAAAACAAGGTAAATTGGATGCGCAAGCAGCATACGATGCGGCGAAAGAATATGGATTCAAAAATGGCACTACTATCTATTTTGCAGTTGACTTTGATGCATATGGGACAGATATTACGGATAATATTCTTCCTCATTTTAGGGCTATAAATGAGAAAATGCTTGAGCTTGGCGGATCTTATAAAGTTGGTGTTTATGGGGCTCGAAACGTATGTATTCAAGTTTCAGAGAGAGGTTATGCGAAAACAAGTTTTGTTAGTGGGATGTCTACAGGATTTAGTGGGAATTTAGGATTTCCGCTTCCAACTAACTGGGCTTTTGATCAAATTTCAACGATTACAGTTGGATCAGGTAATGGTGCTATTCAAATAGACAATAATATTAAATCAGGTCGAGATAATGGTGTTTCTGAAATCGGTAAACCAACAGATGTAAATGATGTATTCCTAAATGAATTAGGTAAAATACAACTTCTTGCTTTACAATATACTAAAGGAAATGTATTCATGGCGAATTACTTGGTAACAAATTATTATCGTCAAGGTAGATATACGGGAGGAGCATGGACAGCGACTTCAGGTCCATTCGATGAAAAATTTGCGGAATTCGCAAATAGTACTATGGGAAAAGGCACGCGTAAAGATGGGATTGATCCAATTTCTGGATTTTCAATTGATACACCTCATATGTTGGCAACCTTGTCTGGAGTATTATATGCAAAGTACCCGTTTGTTGGGATTACTGTGCAAGACTTTGCAGGATGGGCTGGGGATTTATATACTGTTGCTGTTGATGTTTATGATTGTAGAGGTAGATATGGTGACGGTAAAATTGATATGGATCAAAAGACTTATTTAGCTGCATATGATTATATTGGTAGTACATTGAAGGATGCGAAAAATTTCGACTATAAAGATCTTGTAGGAGATGTCGATGCTCTTAATATTGCTAAGATGTTACAAGAAAATGATAAACTTACAATTTATGAAGCTACTAAATCATATTATTCAGGTCCAGTTATGACCCGATACACTCAGTTTTTCAAAAATAAGTTTAAAAGTGATTATACAACTATGCAAAAAGATGCAGAAAACGTTATGATTGGGCAATCTCCTGAATTGATAGCAATAAGAGAGAAGTTAAGAACGGTAAATCCAAAATTGCCAGTTCCTTATTATTCAAATGAAGAAGGTACTATGATTGCTAAAGCATTTGCAGACAAAATTAAAAATCTTGCTAGCAAAGAATAATAAATATAAAAAGAAGAGGNNCCTCTTCTTTTTATATTTATGTGATTGATTATTTTAGAAAAAATAAAAAGGAATAGTCTTGCAATGATTATAATGCTCTACATGAGAGAATTTCTACGATTTGGAGGTGTATCTCACATATTTGAGAAAACTGGATTTTTTGGATATTAGGTCATAATAAGTTATTATTTGTACTGTTGATATATCCGCTTATTTTTCCAGTTTCGAAATTATATTCTAATGTTTTAGTTTCATATTCAAATTTCATTAATATTGAAACTTTAGTATTATCTTTCCATGAAATTTTATAAAGATCTGGATTATTAGCTATATTAAAATTAACTACCCTTACTTTTGTTTTCTCTACAAGCTTTTCTTTTTCTTTAAAGTAAATTTTTATGTATTTATCATCTGAGATATGTCCATATACAATCCCTGTAATTTCTATTTGATTTACTTGGTTTGGTGACGTATCTTTTAAAAGAGGTCTTTCGATTTCTTGAAAAAAAATCCAATAAATAGGATATATAATAAGTATAAAAATAAGACTCATACCTAACAAAAACTTTAATATGCAACCGCCAAAATCGTGGTCTGCTCTTTTATCATTATTTAGCCATTGACTCATATTAGTTTCACCACTGCAATTCAATATAATTAGATAGAAATTTTTAAAATTTTTATTTAGTCAATTTATTAATATGCACATTTTTCAGTCTAAAGTATTATTTTAATGAAGGCAAGTTTTAAAAGTCCATAATAGGGGGCACCTTACATGCCCATCAACTTAAGAACGGAAACAAAATGAGTATACCAAATAAACCTAGACTGGCTAAATTTCAAAAATTATGTAGCTTTCTTTCGTTTTCTCAATCCATTATACTCATAAACAACACCCAAAATATCAAAGACTGTTTTCTTCTCATACCTATGAGATTTTCGTCCGTTTTTCTGTAAGAGATTGAACAGGCGAAACAATATATTTGTTAATTCTTGAGTGTCTTTTTGTAGAGAGTGATAAATTAGCGGAAAATAATCTTTTATGATATAAATTGCTTTATATTCGCTTAATTCTCGTTTCTTCTTGATGAGGAGTAATTGGCGCATTTGAAACATGATAGAGGAACAAAGAAGGATGCTAATTAATTGTCCATATAAATGACATTCTAATCTTTCTAATTTGACAGAATTACAGTGATGAATACGAAAAAATGATTTCCATGTTTTAAAGATAAGTTCAATTTGCCATCGTAAGGAGTAAAAATCGTATACTTGTTCCTTTGGTAGGTATTCTGGAGGGATATTCGTAATATAAAAGTTAATTGCACTAAGTCGTTTACTGCGTTCTTTATAAGTAATTTGCTTCTTATGTTCTTTAGATGCTAAATCCTTTTGTCTACGTTTCATTTGTGTTTCAGTTAATTTATAGAGAATTAGTCTTACAGGAAGCTTTTAATACATTCCAATATAAATCTCAGGAATCTCATATGTTTCTCCAGAATGTAACTGATCAATAAATTGCTCCATATCTAGTTGGATGTACTCAGAGTGCTTTTTTATGGCTCCATTTTGAAAGTATTCAGGCTCTCTGTTCTTCTGATATATACGAGCATTCAACTTTAATCGTGAAATAAAATAAGCACCACACTCGTCTATCGTATGTAGATCGTTTAAGTCGAAGTATCCTAAATCACTTAAACATACATCGTGTGGTTGAAGTGAGGTTAAGCAAGTAGAACCATATGTTTTATCATTGTGCTTTCCCAACATAAAAAAACGGATTTAAAACTATCTACGATTGGATAGAAGATGAATACCGTCGCTCTGAAAGTTGATAAGAATCTAAAATACGAATACGCTTGAAAATAGAAGTATATGGAGAAGAAATCGGTATAGATGAGACCAATTTTTGGTTTAGTAGTTCAGCTAATATGTGCTGTGAAAATTGGACGGCCGCTTTATTAAATCGCTGATTCAGTCTCTCTGGGCTGATGAGCACTTCGGTTGATACTTCTAAACAGCTAGATAACTGAGTTAAAGAAGTAGTAGCAACATTTTGGCTCATCCATACACATAAAGCGACTAAATCTTTTGCTTGGTACTTACTAGTTCATTAGACAAAACCAATATCTCTAGCAAGATCCCGTAAGATATTTGGGGATAAAAAGTTTTGAATTTCTTGAGCAAATAGCTGTAATTCATCAGATACAGAAATAGACATACAAAAACGCCATCCTTTCCTATGATTCTACAAAAAGAATAGCGTATTTTTTCATTTTAGGGGGTATTTTGTTTTGTTAGCTTGATAGCGATGTGGTGCTACCCCACATCCATCAACTTAA
>NZ_NVOY01000086.1 GCF_002551005.1 Bacillus pseudomycoides | reverse complement strand
TTTATTTGCGTGCCCAGCTAAGCTAGGCACTGCTTACCGGTGAAAGTCCGGTCTAGGTAAGAACCAAGTCGCCTAGTAGCTGACAGGCAGCTGGTGGAGAAATCCTAAGGTTGAAGCCCTGTGACAAAGTAACTTTTAATAGAAGTGCGAGCGAATCAGCAGACCGTAACATAAAGTGAACCTTGCCGCCTCGTAAAGAGAAACCTAACAATAGGACAAAGGGAAGTCGAGCCTGGAGATAATAGGCGAAGACCATGGAAGATGCGAAGAACTTGGAAACGCAGCATCGAAGAATCCTTCGGGGTAAGGAGGACGGTATGTTGAGAAAGCAGTGTCTGGAACTGGGGAGACCCTCCTTTGCCCTTTCTTTGAAGAAAGGAAAGAGGAAACCTATAAGCAAATGCGAAATGGTGGACTGCAAAGAGGGAG
>NZ_NVOY01000085.1 GCF_002551005.1 Bacillus pseudomycoides | reverse complement strand
AAGCGATGATCTTGTTCTACTATGTTATTCAAGTACTTTTGTTGTCTAAGTTGCATACCATCAGGTATGCTTTTTTCTTTTTTCAGCTGTTCAATTGCTATAGGATAAGCTGGATTCTTATCGACTGTTATAACACGAGGCTTTGAAACATGAAAAGACCGCAAAGCCTTCTTGAAAAAACGCTTTGCAGCCTTCTGGTCTCTTGTTTTGCTTAGGAAAAAATCGATTGTGTTTCCCCTCGAATCAATAGCACGATACAGGTACATCCATTGCCCTTTTACTTTGATATATGTTTCATCGACTCTCCAAGAATCATTTGTTTGTTTAAGGTAACGTCGGATTCGTTTGTCCAATTCAGGACCATACTGATGAATCCAACGCATAATCGTTGTATGAGAAATGGATAAACCCCGTTCCTCCATCATTTCTACCAAATCACGAAAACTTAGGTTGTACTGTAGGTACCATCTTACCGTTAATAAGATAATATCAGGCTGATAGTGCTTCCATTTGAATAAATTTTCCTTTTCCATACCAATCACGCGCCCTTTCTAGAGTAATCGTATCGGTATGTCCCAGATTTATAGATTCATTGCAATTGTCCTAAAGTTTTTGCACCAGAACCAGGGATATTATTAGTAGTTTTAAAAAAGAGAAGAAATAAATTTGGATTATTTTTATACAAAAAGAAAATTTAGTAATTTATTTATAATATTTCACTATATTTACATAAAAAGTAAAATATGTTAGATTTAAATTATATTATAAAAAGAAAAGGAGAGATTTTATGTTAAAAAAAGTTGTTTTATCAAGCACAATACTTATGGGAGTTTTAGGTGTATCAGCCGTATCTTTACCTGATTTAGGGTTAATAAAAGCAGAAGCTGCAATTAGTGATGCGAAAATTCAAAAAGTTAGTGTTTTTGGACAGAATTATTATGATGGATCTGATGTACCTGCTTATGCAACAGGGACTTTTTATATAGTAGGAGATAACAATGTGACATATACGATTAAACAATATGAATTTAACCAACTAGTTACTACAAAAAATGTGACAACTAAAGGTTTAAACAGTCCAGTGTCTTTTAATATGCAAATTACAGAAGGAAATAAGTATGAGGTGACTTATAACGGAAAAGTTATTAGCACTTTTGTTGTACGTGGGCACTAATTTTTTTACCCTAAAGTATTAAAGAACAGACACTTGAAATATATAGAACGCGCAGGAGAGTTGTTATATATTCATACAATTACATAAATCACCAAAAGAAATGGGGAAACAAAATGAAGAAATTTACACAATTAGCATTAACAGGAGCGATCGTACTAGGAGGTTTAGGAATGGGAGCTGTAGCAGATCTTCCAATGGTTCCAGGCGGCCAAATGCAAAAAGCAGCTGCAGCATCAGCATACGGTGTATCAGTTAATACCACTAAGGCTAACTGGACTAACAGCGACGGGGTTCATATAATGTTTAAGAATGACAACAGCTACGAGGTTAAGCTTGTTGGTCAACTTCAGTACCTTGAGAACGGTAGCTGGGTAAACAAAGGCCAATCGTACGAACCGTACGCACTTCCTGAAGAGCACTTCGGTCATATTTTAGACCCAATCGGAACTGATGGTACTTACCGATACCGCACAGCAGTGTACAAGGTAGATTCTAGAGCAGAAACCTTCCAAGGTTATGTATATACAAGCAATTTTTATGTGAAATAAATCAAAAAGTCACTATCATTATAATTAACAGTCATGAATTCTACATTCTAGCACGTTCTTACTATATGTTCGGCGACACAAGCCTGGGGACTCGAACTCCTCAGGCTTTTTTATTTTACATAAAGAAGTGTTGCAAGCTTATACCAAAAAAAGGGTACGCCTTACAAATTCTATTGTACTAGAAAAAGTGAATGATTTCATGCATTATTATAACCACATGCTGTCCCCGATTGAGTATAGGGAACAGGTAGCATAGGTGTTTTATCCCTATCTCATATGAGTGGTCCAGTTCATGGCTGAGAAAGTGGTTTTATTTGAACTATATGGGATATAAAGGTATCAAAATCAAACATTGCGCGTAATGCACTTGAACATTTTATTTGAACTATATGGGGTATCGCCATTATTTTTGGAATATGCGGATTACAGATAAGAAATGTCCCTTGAGGTATATTCCAAGGGACATTTTTATTTTAGATCATTATGCTATATTTTGATCTTCTGAAATTTGCAAGTCTGCAGAAAAAATCAAAATTTCACAATTGCCTATTCTTCTTTTTACTTCTGCTATTAATTCTTCTTTTGCAATTTCTAGGGATTGTGCTGGAACTGTTGCCGATTGTATATCTGTTATTCTATTACTATACATCACAGCAAAATCAATTTCATATTGATATATCATTATAAAATCAATCTCCTTTCCATTCACTTATGACTAAAATATATGCAAATACTTGATAGAAACCTTCCATTTATTCTAAAAATCTTTTTCAATGATCTAATAGGTCTAGTCACAGGGGGTGTCATAGATCGAAGAATGGCGTATTACTCCAGAAACCTTACGGGTTTTATTAATGAAATGTCCTTCTGATGCCTCAGAAACAGTCCCAAAATCAGAGATAATCATTTTGACTATGTTAGTACATTGATATTCGTTCCAAAAAGTAAACCTTTAGATACATTTTTAGCTTTCATGTATTTAGCGTTAAATGAACCCCTTGTGATGTCTATAAAAGTATACTTATATGGACATATTGAGAGTTCTCCTTATCACTAAATACATAAAAATTATAATTACACTTCAAATTGTAATTATAGAAGTGTAATTTATTGAGAAATTTGAATTTTCATAAAAATAGGTTGTTACCCCCATATTCCCCACCTATAATTTAGATGTACCACATGATTATATAATAAAGGAGGAGTTCATAATGGGACGTTGGATTATAGTAACAAGTGAAAAGCATGAACCTAAATTAACAGTGTCTGAAACAAAAGAATTACAGAAACTACAAGAAAAAAAATAAAGAAGATAAAGAGGACATTCTTATGATGTCCTCTTTATCTATACATAAATCTATTAAAAATTGTATTCATTTAATTTAATTTATTTAACTGGAGGTTATTAGAATGCTATATTCCTGGGAAAGAGAAACCTTAGAAGAAACTGCGCATCAACGTATTATGGACACGTTCAAAGAATTAAGTTTTTCAGTGAAAAAAAAAGATTTTGGAGATAAAATACAAACCACATATGTGGAATTATTTAATTTAAATCAACAGATTGAATCATTCGGCGTAGGAAAAGGGAAGTACAATGAATTAGGCGCATTGTTTGAGGCCTTAGAGCATTATACTCTGGAGAATATATCAATGAAAGAGTGTGATTTTTTCTCTTCTCATCATATTGCGAAGAACCCAATATTTGACGGAGAACGTGTTATGCAATTGATAGTAGAGGAACCAGATCAACAATTACTTTGTAAAAAATACTATTCTTTGAATAATACACAACAACATGTATGGTACCCATTTTTCATTGCTAATCCACATTATATGCAACATCCAATTGAAACGGATACTTATCAGTATCAGAAAGTACAACGATACAGTTCTAATAGTGGCACAGCCATTGGTTCCACTTTACATGAGGCGATTATACATGCAACAAATGAAGTCATTGAAAGGGATGCTTTTTCTTTATTCCTACTTCGGCATTTCTACTATGATATGCCAGATCATACATTAAAAATAATTCATCCAAATACGCTTTCACCATCCCTAAAAGAAACGATTGTACACGCAGAAGAGGAATTACAAGAGGAAATTATACTATTAGATATTACAACGGAAGTTGCAATTCCAACTATTTTAGCTGTTACAAAAAATAAAAAGCATACTGGTATATTTGGGCTCGGTACATCTTTATACCCTGAATATGCTATCTTGCGAAGTATTACAGAACTAGTTCAGGTGAATCATATCGCTTCTGCAAATATTGGTGATGAGCTAGCACATCGAGAGCATTTTTTGAATCAATTACAGCCGTATCCTCGTCACTATGCTTGTGCAGAAATGAATATGTGTTCCGTATTTAATCAATTTCCAGCCACTTATGTTTCGTTTGAGGATTTACCGAGATTTTCAGAACGTAATTTAATACTTTACATCGAAGAACTGCAAGAACGATTATACCAACAACATTTTTCTATCTATTATTCTCCAGTCAAAGAGTTTTCCAATGGTATAAAGATCATACATGTACTAATTCCACAAATGGAGCGTTTTTTATTGATTACAAATGGTCAATTGGTGTTCCCGTCCGAAAGAGGTATGAAAAAGAGTCTTAATTTACAGTCCAGTTTATAAAAAACACCCTATAAGAGGTTACTTTACATGCCCATCAAGCTAACAGAACAGGTTGCCCCAAAAACGATAAAAATGAATTTCGTTGCTATTGAATCCCCTAATTTTTCATTTTTGGGGGCATTATAAAATTTTAACTTGATGGCGATGTATGGTAACCCCTATTGGGTAAATCAGCGTGAATAGATTAAATTTTGATCAAACATTTTATAAACCAACAAATCTACTATCATCTATATTCTTCTTCATATATTTGCACCAGAACCCAAGATACTAAAATGAAAAAATTTTTCATTTATTGACAAAAAATTCAGTTAATATTTTTTTATTCCTATAAATGTATATTTACCTTTAATTTAGTTTCAAATATACATAAATTTCATTATTTTTGTATATTTATTCTTTTTTGTCTATTAGCAATTTAATGACTTTTCAATTAAATGGTTTGCCTCTGCTGTATAAGAAATATATACTTTAAAGTGTAGGGGGTAATACCTTATAAAAATATAAAGGAGGGTTTTTTATGAAAAAAATGAAAAAGTTGACGAACATTGCTTTAGCTGGAGCTATCGGTTTAGGAGGACTAGGAGTGTTTGCACCAACAGATGCAAGTGCGGCTGAGGTCTCTCCTTCTACAACAAATGTTCCTACTAACCTATCTACTGAATTACCTATTAATTTTGTAGAGTCTAATTTACCAAAAGCAGCGAAAGCTAGTGCAAATTTAAATGTAAGTATAGATGTATTAGGTATTGCTAATATGATTAAGAATTCCATCAATACTCAAACTAACCGTTCAGGATTTGTAAAAGGCGTAATGGAATCAACATTTTATTCTGCAGGTCAACGCTATAATGTTATGGTTTTTAATTTAAACCAAAACTATAATGATCGTTTTAACGGTGTTAAATTCTTCGGAACAACAGTATATGATGGAATCACTTTTGGAATTTGGGTATTTGAAGATGGGGAATTCACGAATCAAGGTGATGGTGGATGGATTAACTGGGCATTTAGAGGTTGGTTCGATCGCAATGGTAACCATGTTAAATTTCATCGTCCATAAAAATAAACCACAAAATCAGCCAATTTTGCGGTTTATTAAATAAAACGTATTATTAAACTTAGGAGAGTATACTCTAAACTTAACTCCTAGTAAAAACAGTATAGATGATATTTATTAAAAAGAAAAGTACTCCGAGGAGCATAGCCATCAAGTTAACAAAAATAACCCAGATGCTTTTCAGCATCTGGGTTATTTTTGT
>NZ_NVOY01000084.1 GCF_002551005.1 Bacillus pseudomycoides | reverse complement strand
TTAACCTTTGCTTTTGTTGTATTTAATTTTTCTACAACAATCGGTTTGTTTGCTTTTACAGCAATATCAACTAATACAATGGCTTCTACTTCAATCATTTTAGTAATTTGTTCTGATGTTTTCTCTAAAATATCGAAGGATAATACACCCGTTTGTATGAGTTGTCCTTGTTTATTAATGTTTGACCAAGCAAAGTGGTCAAAATTACAATCTACTCCAATAACACCATCGGATTTGCTGAAGTTTTTATTTTGGTTCTCTTCAATATCTATTAAACATTTAAAAATGTAGTAGTCCCCGTGATCCTCAATTGCCCAACTGATTGGTTTTCCTGCATTCTTTTTATCTTTGCAATTCCATTGGTTTTGAACAGCTGCATCCACTTGTTCTTGTCCATACGGAAATGTAAGGTTCGGAATTTCAACTGCAACACCGTTTGGGGTTGTATAGTGTAAAGCTTGTGATTCCATATTGTATGTAAAAACAAAGTTTCCTGATTTCGCGTCTTTTCGACCTGAAATCAACATTTGATTGTAACGAGCCTGTTCAAAATCCTGAACCCAAAGTGTATGATTTTGAACATAAGTATCTACAGTATGTTGTGCTTTGAATCGTTTTTTACTCTCAAATACAACAGAAGAAACGTTGTTTTTTAAACTATGAAGTAGTTTTTGTAGTCTAT
>NZ_NVOY01000083.1 GCF_002551005.1 Bacillus pseudomycoides | reverse complement strand
TTAACCTTTGCTTTTGTTGTGTTTAATTTTTCTACAACAATCGGTTTGTTTGCTTTTACAGCAATATCAACTAATACAATGGCTTCTGCTTCAATCATTTTAGTAATTTGTTCTGATGTTTTCTCTAAAATATCAAAGGATAATACACCCGTTTTTATGAGTTGTCCTTGTTTATTGATGTTTGATCAAGCAAAGTGGTCAAAATTGCAGTCTACTCCAATGACACCATCGGATTTGCTGAAGTTTTTATTTTGGTTCTCTTCAATATCTATTAAACATTTAAAAATGTAGTAATCCCCGTGATCCTCAATTGCCCAACTGATTGGTTTTCCTGCATTCTTTTTATCTTTGCAATTCCATTGGTTTTGAACAGCTGCATTCACTTGTTCTTGTCCATATGGAAATGTAGGGTTAGGAATTTCAACTGCAACACCGTTTGGGGTTGTAAAGTGTAAAGATTGTGTTTCTGTATTGTATGTAAAAACAAAGTTTCCTGATTTCGCATCTTTTCGACCTGAAATCAACATTTGATTGTAACGATCCTGCTCAAAATCCTGAACCCAAAGTGTATGATTTTGAATATAAGTATCTACAGTATGTTGTGCTTTAAATCGTTTTTTACTCCCAAATACAACAGAAGAAACGTTGTTTTTTAAACTATAAAGTAGTTTTTGTAGTCTAT
>NZ_NVOY01000082.1 GCF_002551005.1 Bacillus pseudomycoides | reverse complement strand
TTTCTATGGAGAATTGATGAGCGCTGCTTATCAATATAAGTTTCCGTGTTTTGTTTTCGTTTAGTTTTGAGAGTTCAAAATGTATTGACTCTTAAAAGAGAATATGATATAAAATATTCTTGTGTTTTGTATGGGCCTATAGCTCAGCTGGTTAGAGCGCACGCCTGATAAGCGTGAGGTCGATGGTTCGAGTCCATTTAGGCCCACCATACAAATTACGGGGCCTTAGCTCAGCTGGGAGAGCGCCTGCCTTGCACGCAGGAGGTCAGCGGTTCGATCCCGCTAGGCTCCACCATAATGCTACTTGATGTAGCAGGTATGTTCTTTGAAAACTAGA
>NZ_NVOY01000081.1 GCF_002551005.1 Bacillus pseudomycoides | reverse complement strand
TACTAAATATTTTAAAGGTAAAGCTAATAATTTATATCGTAATGAAACAAAACAATTTGAATCTTATTTTATTACATTTGAAACGGGGGCACGTATAGAAATTATGCGAAAGAAAGGAGTAAAGAATAAACCTAAAAATGAGGTTACTGGATATGCCCATCTAGCTTTTTCTGTTAAAAGCAAAGATAACGTAAATCAATTAACGGAAACATTAAGAGAAGCTGGCTATCTTATATTAAGTGAACCTCGTCTTACTGGCGATGGATACTATGAAAGTGTAGTAAGTGATCCAGAAGAAAATCAAATTGAAATAACAATCTAAGGTTCGCAACATGCTCATCAACTTAAGGATTTAGGATTACCCCAAAACGAAAAAAACGCCATTCTTTCCTATGATTCTATAGAAAGAATAGCGTTTTTTTCATTTTAGGGGGTATTTTATTTTGTTAGCTTGATAGCGATGTGGCGGTACCCCTTATAGCAATTACTTTCAATGTAATTACATCCTATATAAAGGAAAAGATATAAAGGAGAAGCATAAGTAATGTATAAATTTGAAACAAAAGAAGAGTTAATACGCTTTATTAACGACGAGATTGTGAATACATCAGAAGCCTTGAACATTCTTGAGTGTTCAAGGCAGTATCTCAACAAGCTCGTAAAGGAAGAAAAATTGATACCAATTAAAGAGATGGTACGCGATCGATTATTTTTCAAACAAGACATTCTAAACAGAAAAGCACAAATGAGGAAGTAAAAAGCAGCTGCTTTTTTATGTACTCATAGGTTATTTAAATTTTTCTCCACATTATCTGAACTACTAATCTTATAGGTTAGTTCTTTTTTATTGGTCCAAAAGAATAGAAACACTATGTATTTTAAATACAATTTTTTCAATATACATTGGAATAAATCTATCACTATCAACCAATAAAACGATATCGACCACTTTTACCAATATATCGGCGCTTCGACACAGGATAAAGTGAAACTTCCATCAGTGACGCTTTTCTCACTGATGGTTAGTTGAACCAATCGGGCTTTTACGGGCAGTNNCGGGCAGTTTTCTTCCTTGTCCTTCCCCAGTGTTTACTGCCCGTTAATGCGGGATAAAGACCTTCCGACAAATGTCGCCACACCAAAAGGCTATCCCCAGCGGATAGCCTCCTTCTAACTAAGCTTTTACGCGAAATAATCCTGCCGGACTTACTCTATCTGGAACCTGTTCGGCAATCGCCTGTACTCTTACACCAGCACGGGTTCTCTGTGAGTTCTGGGATTAAACACCGCAAGCTTTTGAGATTCGAACTGTTTGAGTATGACGATATTGTACAGTACGATGCAGATCAAGAGAATAGCATGATATTGGCAAACTTGCTGGATCAGACAGATACACACGTATGAAAAAAAAGAAACAGGCCGAATAAACCTGCTTTCTTTTTTGAGCTTGGATTAATTGTATTACACCCACCACATTTGTGAAGGTGTTTCTTCTATTAATACGCTTTTCAAATTCGTAACGGCACGTTTAAATCCTTCTTCAATTGACATGATTGGATCTTCATGTTCGATGCTTACGACGTAGTCATATCCGTACGTGCGAAGTGCACTCATCATGTCTGACCACTCTTTCATGTCATGGCCGCATCCGACTGATCGAAATGTCCACGCGCGTGTTTGTACTTCTCCGTACGGCTGCATATCTGTTAGGCCATACATATTAATATTATCTTGATCCAAATACGTATCCTTTGCATGAAAATGATGGATCGCATTTTCTTTTGCTAAAATTTTAATGGCTCCGACAGGGTCGATACCTTGCCACCATAGATGACTTGGATCTAAGTTGGCGCCAATTGCTTTGCTTGTTTTTTCACGAAGTTTTAATAGTGTATACGGTGTATGTACTAAAAATCCGCCGTGTAATTCTAAACCAATTTTCACGTTGTGTTTTTCTGCATATTCACCGAGCTCTTTCCAATAAGGAATCAGCTTATGTTCCCACTGCCAATTTCGTACATCAGCATATTCATTTGGCCACGGAGTAACAGGCCAGTTTGGATATTTCGCTCCCTCGTGATCCCCCGCTGTTCCAGAAAAGCAGTTTACGACCGGCACGTTTAGTAGCGATGCTAATTGAATCGTTTTACGAAGTGTATCATCAGACTCTTTCGCAAAGCCTTCTTCCGGTGAGATTGGATTGCCGTGACAGCTAAATGCACTAATGATCAGTCCTCGATCCGTTACTTGTTTTACATAAGCTTCTCTTTTGTCCGTATCTTCAAGTAGTTCATCTAATGGGCAGTGGTGATTTCCAGGATAACAGCCTGTTCCAATTTCAACAGCATGAAGACCTGCTGCTTTTACTTTATCTAACATCTCCTCAAATGAATGATCTGCAAATAACACAGTAAATACGCCTAGTTTCATTTTATTTCCCCCCTATTTGACTCGTTTCATATATTTCATCAATAATAGCTGAGACTTGAAGCGCTTCTTCCGGTTTCACTACTAACTCAGTCTTTCCATTGCAAGCATCAATGAAGTTTTTAGCTTGCATCAAACTATAGTCCTCTTCTCCTTCTATCCAAGCGGCCGTACTGTTCATCAACATGCCGTTTTTCGTTGTGTAAAGTTCAAGTGGAAAAACATTAATCCCTCCGTCTATCCCAGAAATGCTAACATGTTCTTCATCATCTTCAATATTGGCAGACCAAGACGTTTCCAGCAGCAATGAAGCACCGTTTTCGAATTTTATATAAGCGGTTACATGATCATCTACATGAAATGTCTCATGATCAAATGTTCCCCATTGGTTTAATTGATTCGGTATTTTACTTAATTCGTTGTACGCGCTACCAAGAACCACTGTATGTTTTGGATTTCCCATTAGCCAAAGGGACAAATCAAGTAAATGGCAGCCATAATCTATTAAACTTCCTCCGCCTTGCAGTTCTTTATTCGTAAATACGCCCCACCCAGGAACTTTGCGGCGCCGCATCGCTTTTACGCGCGCTACAAGAGGACGGCCTACTTCTGTCATCATTTTTTTGGCTGCTTGTGCTTCTTTCATAAAACGATAATGATAAGCAATTGCCAGTTTTCTATCCGTTTTTTGGGAAGCTTCCAGCATCTCTTCGCACTGCTGCTTACATAGTGCCATTGGTTTTTCACATAATACATGAACGCCTGCTTGCAAAGCTGCAATCGCAATTTCAGCATGGAATTTATTCGGCGTACAAATACATACTGCATCTACTTCTGTAAGCATATCTTTATAGTTAGCAAATACGTGAGGGATACGATGCTCATTCGCTACCTCTGTAGCTCTTTCACTATTAATATCGCTCACACCCCAAATGACGCATTCATTACCTAGCTGTTTAAACGCTGGAATATGCCGCCCGGTGGCAATTCCTCCTGCTCCAATAATGCCAATTCTCACGTTATTCACCTCTTATACGCGCGTAATTTGTTTTGTTTGGCTTGATTGTAAAGCTGCTAAAATGACAGCAAGAGATTTAAGCCCTTCTTCACCTGGGACAGATGGTGCTTCATCAGTCAAAATGGATTGGACAAATTGTTCAATCACATGAGAGCTACTTTGCCCGCCTTCCTCATTCGACTGAATTTTCCCTAGCTCATAATTGACAACTTCTCCTGTCGCATATTGAACAATTAATGAATAGGTTGGATGTTCTTCTAGGCGAAGAATCGCTTTTTCACCATAAATAATCGTTGAATTGTCTTCTTTCCCCGTATAAGCCCAGCTTGCTGCAAGCGTTCCGATAATACCGCTTTCTGTTTTCAGTACACATACTGCGTTATCATCAACAGTAGCGAAATCTTTCGCATTATTTTCAACAAATGCGCCAACTTCTACAAATTCTTCTCCGAGTAGGTAACGAAGTAAATCTGTTTTATGAACGCCTAAGTCCCCCATTGCTCCAATAAACGCTTCTTCTTTTTTAAAGAACCAGCTTTCTTTGCCATCCGCGCTCCATCCTTCTGGTCCGCCATGGCCAAAAGCTGTGCGGAAGCTATAGATTTTACCGATTTCGCCGTTTTGAATCAGCTCGCGTGCTTTTTGATGAGATGCAACAAAGCGCTGATTGTGTCCGATCATGAGTTTTTTACCGTTTGTTTTCGCTGCTTCAATCATCGCTTTTGCTTCTTCTTTTGATGTAGCCATTGGCTTTTCACATAATACATGAACGCCGCTATTTAAAGCTGCAATCGAAATAGGCGCATGTAGATAGTTTGGTGTACACACACTCACCGCATCTACAGTGCCACTGGCTAACAACTCTTCATACTTCGTATACGCTTTCGCGCCATATTCCTTTGCTACGTGACTTACACGTTCTTCGTTTCTATCACAAACTGCGACCAGTTCTACATTTTCATTGAATTGATATTCTGGTAAATGACGATGCTTTGCAATGCTTCCACAACCAATAACCGCTACTTTTATTTTTCCCATGATTTTTATCCCCTTTGTTTCATAATCATTAGTTTTTAACAGTAATTTGTTCAAGCGGCTTGGCATTACCGTAGACAGGGCGGTTTCTTTCTACTGGCTTTGCCCATTGAATTGCATTTATGATCACGCGTTGAATTTCTTTATTATGGTACGTTGGGTATGTTTCATGTCCTGGTCTAAAATAGAACACTTTGCCGTTCCCTCTTTTATATGTGCAGCCGCTTCTAAAAACTTCCCCGCCTTCAAACCAGCTTGTAAATACTAATTCATCCGGCGCCGGAATATCAAAATGCTCACCGTACATTTCTTCACGGTCAAGTTCAATAAACTCTGAAATCCCTTCTGCAATTGGATGGCTTGGCTCTACAACCCATAATCGTTCTTTTTCACCCGCTTCACGCCATTTTAAGTCACAGCTTGTTCCCATCAACGTTTTGAAAATCTTAGAGAAATGACCTGAATGCAAAACAATTAATCCCATTCCGTCTAATACACGTTGTTTTACTTTTTCGACTATTTCATCTGCTACTTCTTCATGCGCCATATGCCCCCACCATACTAATACATCTGTTTGATGTAATACTTCATCTGTTAGTCCATGTTTCGGCTCATCTAAAGTAGCCGTTTTTACTTCAAATCCTGCTTCCATTAAAAATGTTGCAATTGTACCATGAATCCCATTCGGATATATTTCACTTACAACAGAATTGATTTGTTCATGTCGATTTTCATTCCATACAGTTACTTGTAACATGTTGGCAACACCCTTTTGATTTATTTGTAATTAGTATAGAAAATATGAGTAATGAAGGATATGCTTAATTTAGCTGTCTTTTTATTCAAAAGTGTCATTATCGTTTTCGATTGTTATAAATTAAAAGAAAAAATAAGAAGAAGTATGATATGTTTTATTTTCAAAAGTGCCATGTTCTAATGGGGAGGAATTGCGTATGACTTTAATAAAAAACAATTACAGTAACAATTTAGAGGCGATTAATGAAAAAGTCATTTATCAAAATCCGTTTCTTTTTCTAAAAATATGGGAAATTAATATGAAAAAAGATAATTTCAGTACGATAGAGAAACACCCTTGGCATTATCATAAAGAAGTAGAATTTATTGCCGTCGTTGAAGGGAAATTGGGGATACAAAGTAAAAACGAGTATGTTCTAATGGGCCCTGGCGATGTCATAGTTTTAGGTGCATCTCAACCGCATCGTTCTCATAAACCGCTGATGGACGATTTACGATATGTGGTGTTTCAAATCGATTTAGGGAAACACTTCGATGAAAGCATCATGCCGTACATATACTGTTTCTCTGAACAAACGAAACCTTTGAATGAAATAAACTATATTTTTGAAGAAAAACAAACTATAAGAGATGAAATATATACTTTAATTATGGAAATCTTTCAAGAATCACAAACACAAATGAGAGGATATGAAATTGCCATTAGTTCTGCTATTAAGCGAATGATGCTATTACTCTTAAGAAATGATACACGCAACATATTAAACTATACAGAAGGAATTGGTCTGAACCGCTTGCGGCCAGTTCTTGAATACGTAGACAAACATTTGGAAGATAAGATTACTGTAGAAGAAGCTTGCTCATTACTAGGACTTAGCTACCATTATTTCATAAAATATTTCAAAAAAATTATCGGTACTTCATTTATTGATTACGTTAATTATAAGCGAATAAAAAAAGCTGAATGTTTATTAATGACAAGTGATCTTAGCATTACGAATGTAGGTTATGAGGTTGGTATCTCTAACATGGCTCAGTTCTATAAACTTTTTAAAAGGTATAATCAATGCTCCCCAAAGGAGTTTAAACAACGCATGCAAAATGAATTAGAGGCTAAAAAAGAATAAAGTGAAACTTCCATCAGTGAGGATGATTCATCCCCCACCTATCACGATGAATCAATAACACGATATTAATCGTTCTTTCAAATATATCGGCGATTTTCCAAATATATCGACCGCTTTTTAGAATATATCGGCGCTTCGACACAAAATAAAGAGCTTCCGACAAATTTTTCCAAACGAAAAAGGCTATCCCCAGCGGATAGCCTCCTTCTAACTAAGCTTTCACCCGAAATAATCCCGCCGAACTCACTCGGTCCGGAACTTGTTCAGCAATCGCCTCCCCAATCTTCAAGCTCGCTGTCGCGGCTGGGGACGGAGCATTACAAATGTGCATCGAGTTGATACTTGGGATAATGCAAAAGTCATCGACCATGTTTCCGTTGGAGAGAATCGCTTGTGCTCTTACGCCGGCGTGAGTTGGGACGATGTCTTTTTCTGTGAGTTCTGGAATTAGGCGCTGTAAGCTTTTGAGGAATGATTGTTTGCTGAATGAGCGGATCATTTCTTTCATTCCTTCTTTCATGTTTGGCATGGCCATTTTCCAAAATCCGGTGTAGGTCATGGTTTCCATGAAGTCTTTTAGGTTAAAGTCTTTTTTCGTGTAGCCTTCTCGTTTGAAGCTGAGGACGGCGTTTGGTCCTGCGTGTACGTCTCCGTTTATCATTCTTGTGAAATGCACACCTAAGAACGGAAAGTCCGGATTTGGGATTGGGTAGATTAAGTGTTTCACGAGATGGCGTCGTTCTGGGATGAGTTCGTAATATTCGCCGCGAAACGGGACGATTTTCATATCTGTTAGTATTCCTGCTTTTTTAGCGATTCGGTCGCTGTGTAAGCCGGCGCAGTTAATGAGAAATTTCGTTACGAATACGCCTTGGTTTGTTTCGATTGTGACAACGTCTTTTTTTTCAAAGATTTGTTCTGCTTTTGTTCCTAGGTGCACTTCTCCGCCGTTTTTCTCAATGAAGCGGGCAAAGGAATGGCTGACTCCTTTGTAATCGGCAATGCCGCAGGAAGGAACACGAATTGCGCCTAACCCTTTGACATGTGGCTCGATTTCCGATAGTTCTTCTGGACTAATTCTTGCAATGTCTAGGCCGTTTTGCAGTCCTCTATCATAAAGATTTTGCAGAAACGGAATCTCTTCTTTTTCGGTTGCGACGATGACCTTTCCGCACATATCATAAGCGATTCCGTTTTCTTTACAGAACTGTACCATTGCGGCATTTCCTTCTTTCGCAAATTTTGCTTTGAAGCTGCCTGGTTTATAGTAAATGCCAGAATGGATGACACCGCTATTATGTCCCGTTTGGTGATGGGCAAGTTCGTTTTCTTTTTCAATGATTGCGATTTTGGCATGAGGGAATTTTTTCGTTAAGGCCATCCCTGTGGAAAGCCCGACAATTCCTCCGCCGATAATGATAAAATCGTACATGTTGTTTCCCTCCTAAAAAATATCTATGTATATCATGAAAGGCAGGTCTCGTTTCAAGACCCGCCGCATCGATTATGATTTGGAAAAGCAGCCGCGTTGGCGCATGAGCTCTCTATATAAATCTTTATTTTTTTCAAAAGGAGCTCGCCCGTGCATCCAAAATAGGTTATTTAATAGAACTAAATCACCGACTGGTAATTTTAATGCATGCGTTGCTGGAGAGTTTTCAACAGAGTGTGATAGTTCCTTCAAATAGTTTGCTTGTTCAATGTTATCAGGGTAAACAAATTGATCGATAAAGCAAATACACGGCGCATTATTGACATCAAAAAACGTTTCACGGTGTACGATTTCTTGTGCATTTTTACTTGGCGGTGCTTTATATGTGATTTTGACAGATGCGAGTGAATGGTTTCGAAACTTATCAAGCTCTTCCCAGTCATCTAAATGAAGTAAACGTGATTCGCCGCCTACTGCATTCTTTTCTTCAATCTTCATCATAAGCAGCCAATCTGTCGGCTCGTCAACAAATGTTCCGTCTGTATGAAGTGTAAATAAGCGATACGCTTGGCGCAAATAAGAATCGCTGCTGTCTGTATCTTTCACGTTAAATCTAGCATAATACGTTCCTGTCATAGCATCAAAGTTAGGCGTACCAATTAAATGCGTTAATGCCGTTGCAAATTTCACATAGTCTTCTGCCGCTGTTGTTTCACCCTGCACACCAATTGTAAATCCGCCCGTTTCGCGGTCATGAATAATCCCGCGAACATTTTCCATAAAAGATGCCCCAAAGATTTTTCTCATTTGATCAGCGAGGATAAAGCGTGAATAAGGAATATATTGCAGTGATTGCTCAGAATGTTCTTTTACCTCTTGGAAAAATTGCCCCAGCAATTGCTGATCTAGCGCAATATGATACAAACGTTTATGGTCTGGATGAGGCATAATTTCATACCCCTCATATTTCTTCGCAAATTTCATTTTCTTTTCTTGTTCCGTAATCATCTACATCTTCCTCCTTAGTCTGAGTAAACTAAAAAGCCAGTCATACGCATCCACAATGTATCCATTGTCGAAACGTACAACTGGCTTCAGATTACGAGTGTTCTTTAATCTCTTAAAGTACAATAATATTAGACAGTTTTTTTATTCAGCTATGTGCAAAATAGAAAGTGAAGATCGGATGTAGAGAAGGCTTATTTCTCGTATGGATCTTATCACTTTATAAATAAATATTAATTCAAAATTTTCTGAATGTCAATGCGTTTCGTTATTTATTTTCCTTATTTTTATTGCGACTACACGCTTTACACATCTTACACGATTTCGTAGTTTGTACGCATTTCCCTTTTTCCTTTACACGTTGATCTTCACTCGATTTTGCCATGTTCCTGCCCCCTTATTTTGTAAAAGTAAAAAAGCCAGTTATATTCCGCTCAGCAAATAAGCTAGAATATAACTGGCTCTCATTTACGAACGCTCTTCTGAAATTGAAGTGCAATAAACTCGACAGTTTTATCATTTATATATCCATTGTTTTAAACGTAGCATGTGGTAGGATAAGTCCCTGACCGTTTCTATGCGCGGCTAGATGCTCTCGTCCCCCCCTAAAAAAGGAGGTGTTTGAACAAAGCTATTTTATCGTACCTATTTCCTCATACTCCTCCGGCGGTTTTTCGCCGTTTACATAACTTGTATATTGGCGGTATAAATCCTTTAACGCGCTAACAATTGCGTTTTGCGCTTTTCCTTGATAGTGATAGGATATTTCTTCAATGATGTCTTCGATACCATCTCGTAAACTATATCCTCTTAAAATTTGCGAAATGAAGTCCCGCCCGTGTCCTGTCGCAAGGGTACATGACGATTCGATGATTACATGATATTTGTGATCTGCTTCTATTGTAATTGTTAGTGTTTCATAGACACTGCGCACAGCCATCCCTTTCGGAAGTCTCGCATGTCCTGCCATGAAAAAAGTTCCTTTACGCATGTTCATCCCCCATTATTATGTTGTTATCATACTTGATCTACATATACTGTCTTGATTCTTGTATAAAATTCTGCAGCTGCTTTTCCTTGTTCGCGTGGTCCAGCACTGGAATGTTTCATTCCGCCAAATGGAACTTGTGGCTCAGCTCCTGCTGTTTCTGAGTTGACGTGAACCATTCCGACTTCCATATCATCAATAAATTGCTGGGTAAGGGTTAAGTTATTTGTACAAATGGATGCGCTTAGCCCGTATTCTGTATCATTCGCTAAGTGAATCGCTTCTTTATAATTCTTCACCTTAAACAAACAAATAACAGGACCGAAAATTTCTTCTTTCGCAATGCGTGCATCGTGAGGTACGTCTTCAAAAATAGTCGGCATTACATAAAATCCTTGTTGTACCCCCTCTTCTTTCGGTACACTGCCTCCGCAAAGCAGTGAAGCCTCGTTCTTACCTGCTTCAATCATCGATAAAACAGATTGCTGCTGGTTTTCAGATGCACACGGGCCCATAAATGTATCCTGTTCTAATGGATTGCCAACTTTAAGAGCCTCGCTGCGCTGCACAAGTTGATTGCGAAATTCCTCATAAACTTCCTCTTCCACGATAATTCTACTTGTCGCGGTACATTTTTGTCCTGTTGACATAAATGCTCCTTTAATCGCAATCTCTACCGCCTTATGAATATCAGCATCCTTTAATACAACGAGTGGGTTTTTCCCGCCCATTTCTAATTGCACTTTTTTCCCACTTGCAATCGCCGTTTGCTGAATTGTTTTTCCAACGTTATTCGAACCAGTAAAAGATATTGCTTTTATATCCGGGTTTTCTGTTAATTCTGTTCCGACCACTGAACCTTTTCCAAAGACACAATTGATAACGCCGGCAGGAATACCCGCCTCGTGAAACGCATTTACGAGGTGGTATACGGATTTTGGTGTCACTTCTGCAGGCTTGATGACAACAGTATTACCGTAAATGAGTGCCGGCGCCATTTTCCATGCTGGGATAGCAATTGGGAAATTCCACGGCGTAATCAATCCGACCGGGCCAACTGCTACCCGTTTGCTGTAGAGCATCGTGTTCGGATTAGCCGACGGAATGATTTCTCCCACCGGCTGATTCGCTTCTCCTGCATAATATTCGAGAATGCTAATGGCCCGCTTCGTCTCTCCTATCCCTTCAGCGAGTGTTTTTCCTTCTTCACTCGTCAGATCATGACCGATTTCCGTCACTCGCTCTTTTAAAATTGCTGCTGCTTTCCATAAATAACTTGCCCGCTCTTGAAACGATAACCTTTGCCAATTGTGAAAAGCTTCTTTCGCAGAAGCGATTGCTGCTTGTGTATCTTCCGCTGAACTTAATGGAAATTCTCCTAACACTTCTCCATTATGCGGATTATAGTTTTTTGAATATTGCTGAGTAGATGACTCTTTCCACTGCCCATTTATATAATTGAAAAACTTCATTCTCCTACCCCCAACTGCTTCTTCTTATTTGGATACCCTAGCAATTGCCGCTTCAAGAATCGCTAATCCTTCTTCAAGCTGTTCATCTGTAATCACAAGCGGCGGTAGGAAACGAAGTACACTGCTGTAAATGCCCGCACTTATTGTAATTAAACCTTTATTGTGTGTTTCCTGCATAATTGCTTTCACTTCTTCTGTTGCCGGCTCTTTCGTATGTCGATCCTTAACAAGTTCCATAGCCGTCATCGCTCCAAGGCCTCTCACATCGCCAATTAATTCATATTTATCCTTCCAGCTATTGAACACTTCCATCATACGATCGCCAATTTCCCGGGCACGTTGTACTAAATTTTCTTCTTCAATGACATCTAAAACCGCTAGAGCTGCCGCGCAAGCAACCGGGCTTCCTGAAAAAGTACCGCCAAGTTGTCCTGGGCCAGGCGCATCCATTAGTTCCGCTTTTCCTGTCACGGCGCTAAGTGGCATACCGGCAGCGATTGATTTTGAAAATGTCATTAAATCAGGAGCTACCCCAAAATGATCCATCGCGAACAAGTTTCCTGTACGAGCAAAGCCCGTTTGAATTTCATCTGCGATCATGACGATTCCATATTTATCGCAAAGATCTCTGACTCCTTGTATAAACGTAACACTTGGGACAATAAATCCACCTTCACCTTGAAGCGGTTCCAAAATAATGGCTGCAATGTTATCACTTGCTACTTCCTCTAACATAAAACGTTCGAAATACGCTAAAATTTGCCCATCCACTTCTTCTGTCGTCATTCCGTCTTCTGCGCGGTAATAATACGGATAAGGCAGCTTGTACACATCTGGTGCAAACGGACCAAATCCATGTTTATACGGTCTTACTTTACTAGTAAGTGACATTGTCATTAATGTACGTCCGTGATAAGCACGTTCAAACGAAACGATCGCGCTGCGCCCTGTAGCTTTTCGAGCGATTTTCACAGCATTTTCAACCGCTTCCGCTCCGCTATTGGCAAACAGTGTTTTTTTCTGAAAATCGCCTGGTGTTAATTCATTCAATCTTTCAGCTAACGCAATATAACTTTCATACGGTGCTACATGAAAGCAAGTATGAATAGAAGATTCGACTTGCTCTTGAATTGCTTTTACTACCTTTGGGTGGCAATGACCAACATTTTGCATCCCAATCCCGCCTGCAAAATCGATTAATTCATTACCATCTATATCCGTAATAATGGCTCCTTTTGCTGATTGAACATATAAATTCGTAATATTATATGGACCCGCAGGTACCGCATTTTTTCTTCTCTCATGTAAAATAGTAGATTTTGTAGTTACAATATTGTCTTTTAACATTGGAATACCCCTTTTTCATTTTTTATTTTGCAATTTAGTCCTTCTCTAAACCAATCTCTGAACCTTTTAAGATTGGAAATCCTGCCTGATCATCTTTGACGGCTGCTGGTTTATTTCTAACTCTTAGAAAATAGGATGCGATCACCACAGCAGCAGCTAAAATCGTCAAATAAAATTGCATGCGCATATCCGCGATAAATGCTTGCGAAACGAATATCGTCACAATCATCAGAAGCGTTGCGTATGTGAGATAAGGGAATAACCACATTTTCACTTTTAATTTCCCTGGATCTTCTCTTTCCGCTTCTCGTCTCAAACGAATATGAGACACTGCAACAAACATATACATAAGCATCGTAACGCCGCCCGAGCTGTTTGCTAAAAAGGCAAATAGTTTATCAGGAGATATAACCTTCAGCATCGCGCAAACGAATGCAAATAAGACACTTGCCACGATCGCCCAAATTGGTGCACCTCTACTGTTTAATTTTGAAAAAATAGGAGGAGCATCTCCTTTTTTCGAAAGCGAAAATAACATGCGGGAACTTGTGTATAATCCTGAATTTAAAACAGACAGCAACGACAGGAACACAACCCCGTTCATAATTTCCGCAGCAGCAGGAACTCCTGCCATCCGGAATAAACTTGCATAAGGAAGCTTCAATAATTCCGTATTATTCCACGGCATAAAAATGACTAAAATTGTTACAGAACCTACGAAGAACAGCATAAGACGCCAAACAACACTATTAATGGCTTTAATGACATTCTTCTCTGGATTTTCCGATTCTCCCGCCGCAATCGCAGCTACTTCACTTCCTGATAATGAGAAAGAAATAAAGACAACACTCAGCAATACAGGAACAATCCCTTTCGGAAAAAAGCCGCCGTTTTCAGCAATCGTCGAAAAATTTGGCCTGTCCACACCAGAGACAAGTCCAAAAATCATTGCAATTCCTAACCCTAAAAAGATAAGAATCGCTGCGACTTTAATAAACGCTAACCAATACTCAAACTCTCCATACAGCTTTACAGAATAAATATTCGTAATCGTCATTAAAATAATCATGAAAAGACTAGTTATCCACGCTGGTATAGAAGGGAACCAACTATTAACCATCGCGCCTAACAATACCGCTTCAATTGCGATAATAATGACCCAGTTAAACCAATATAACCAACCGATTGTATACCCCGCCCACGGACCCATCGCCTTATGAGCATATGTTGCAAAAGAACCGCTATCAGGATTAACCGCAGCCATCTCCCCTAACATCCGCATCACAAGCACAACCATTAAAGCCCCGATAATATAGGACAAAATTGCTGCGGGTCCCGTTGATTGAATAATCGTCCCGCTCCCTACAAATAATCCCGCTCCGATAACCCCGCCAATTGAAATCATTGTTATATGCCTGGTTTTCAAGTCTTTTTGCAATTCATTTTTTTCTTTAGCCAAAAAGATCACCAACCTATAAGTATTGATAACGCTTTCCAAAAACCCCATTTATAGAAAAATAAAAAGAGCCAGAAAAACAATGTAAAGAATTACACTGAATTTTACTGTCTCTATCCCGATGGCTCGTCTTCCTGCTAAGGAAGTTCAAGTGGAAAGAAGCCAATTATGAACTATTCAATTCAACAGAGCAATACTCGGGCTTGCAGGGAGGCTAATCACTGTCATCCGATAATAAACTAATAATAATACAAATAAACTGAATATTCAACCTTTATTTTAAATTCAATTAACTGATTGCTGTCGTAAACCGTTTTTGTTGAATATATTATCGTACAACCTTAGAGGTGGGGTAATATGAAACGAGAACAATATCGTCAAATGGAGGAAAAAGATTTACCACTTGTAGAACCGAAAGCGTATGAAAATGTGAAACAAATTGTGATTGTCGGTATTGCATCTTTCATTGGATTATCAGTTTATGGCATAGTAGTGACGCTTTTTTAGTAGCCGATAAACGGAATAACATGATACTGACAAATTTACTGGATTAGACATGTTCATATTAATCAACAAAACGATATCGACCGCTTTTGGGAATATATTGGCGCTTCGACATAGAATAAAGACCGTCCGACAAATTTCGTCACACACAAAAAGGCTACCCCTAAAGGATAGCCTCCTACTAAATTATTTTCTCGGACCATACGCGGCAGTTGGTTTAACAGGTTTCGCGTCCGTCGCTTCCCATATAGGAGCAGTTAATGTTGGATAGTTCAAAGCCTCTACTTTTTTTCTCGTTTCTTGTGATGCTTTTAGTCCCCATTGATCAAAAAATGGAAGTACATTTTGTTTCGCTACTTTCGATGTATTGTAAATAAAGGCTTGTATTTTATCTTCATTCGTTGCTGGAAGTTTATCCTTTGGTAACTCTCGATATAGTTTGTGAAGATTTGGATAAAAATCATCCCCATATGCTAAATGAAGTTGCCAAAACATAACAACTTTCACAAACGGGTCATCAATCTTTTCATATTCTTTATTTGTTTGTTTTAAGTATTGAAAGGCTCTGTCATAATCTCCTTCTTTTTCTAAACGCGTTGGTTGACCTGGGAATAATTGTTTTTGTGCAGCTAAAGAGTATATATTAACATTGACTTCAACTACTCCATCCCACGTCCAAGGGTATTGTTGCCTTGTATGCCCTGCTTCATGCATTTGTCCCCATCCAAATTCATTTACATTTAAAGCACTTTTAATTGCGTCATAAGCAGTAGTAAATACGACTCCATCATGACCTGCATACATATACATGCCCGGTGGATTATTAGGATTTTCTACAAAAGCCCAAAGACGGCGAGTTGAACGGTGTAACGGATTAGAACTTGTTTCAGATAGCCCTGAGAATCTATCTTGTACTAGAATCATGTCATCATATTTTTTTAATAAAGGAACAGGATCTTGATCCACAATATATTTCTTGGCACTATCACGAGTAACAGTAAGTACCGCTTTCTTTGACTTTAATTGAACGGCATGTGCATCTGGATACTTGTCCATCATCGCAATCCAGTCTGCTTTCGTATGCTTCCCTAATTCAAAGAATGGAACAGGGCTCCCGCCTTGTGTTACTTTCACCTTAACAGTTCCTTTCCCTTCACAGTTATCAAACCCTAATAAACCACCGCTTGGAGAGGAGATGGTGTTAGAACCAGGAGAAAGACGAAATGTTTTTCCCCCTTCTTTATCATATTCATTTGTCCCAATCGTTGCTCCAAGCTTGTCTAATCCTGATAGTCCCGATACTTCAATTGTGACTTGTTCGTTCGGTTTTACATAAATTCCTGTTGGCACATAGTTTCGTTGCTCACTTCTTCTTTCTCTTGCTGCTTCACCCATATAATGTCCCGTACTTGGAAGTTCAAACGTCTTCGTTTCATATTGCGCCTGGGTTTGCGTAGTTTCAGCATGAATGTTCAAACTACTTACAGTCATAGATGTAAATAATGTCGTTGTCATAACAGCAGATGCCATAAATACTTTCATTGGTTTTTGTAGTCCACGGTTCTTTCTTCTACTCATATCAATCAGTCCTTTCATCTCAATCCATACTGATGGTCATACAAACCACCGACCCTTGAAGAATCTTTAATATCTAATTATCGCATTAATACAATATAAAAGGCTGGTCAAGACCTTTCCTACCACAGAAGGAGAAAGCAAATGCATGTCATACTGTATTCTGCATAGTAGGTATGTCCAAAACCAAAAATGGATATATATGGTTGTTAATTACATTAAAACATTTATGTATTTTGATTGTAAACATCTAATCTAGCATAGTGATACTAAGTTAAACATAGTTTATATATTATTAATTCTGAAAAGTCATAGAAAAAAGTATTTCAATATATTTTTTATTAAATAAATTATATTGAAACACTTTCGAATGACCAATTAAAAAATGTTTGTAAAATAATAAAGTGATTTGATGTAAAATATAATCCGCTATACAAATANNTATTTGTATAGCGGATTATAAACACAGGGGATTGAAAAATATTGGGTTATCACATGCTCAACATCATCATTATTTTTTACAAGAAAGATTATCTGATGGATGAACTTTATTCAACTATGGAACAATATACACACCATATAAAAAAGGAGTTGACTCCCTCTTGTATACATACATCCTATACGATGCAAAAGATTCTTTCGGCATTAACAAATCGTATCACATGAAATGCGAAGTTCCGCCCCACCGATTTAGAGCAATTATGATGGAGTTTCGCCGTAACCAAGAAATAGGAGAAAACATTAAAGAATTTATCACTTTCATGGAACGGGAATTTGGTGAAGACTTCGAATTGTTTGAGTATGACGACATTGTGCAGTACGATGCCGATCAAGAGAATAGCATGATATTGGCGAATTTACTGGATCAGGCTGATGAACATGTCTAAAAGGAAAAAGCTATTATTACGCTGTATATGCCAGTGCCTGTCATTATAGTTGTCATATCATAAAATGGTATCTTAGCTATTCTCATGTTGATACAAATATCATAAGTAGATACTTCAAACAGCTAGTTTTCTTTACCTACCTGGCGAAAGCTGCTCTTCAGGAATCTCCTGTAATGTTTCAGTATGAACGAACATATTCGCTGCAGGCATTTGCACTTGATTCTTATGGAAGATAGACATTAGTTCAAACCTTACTTGCCTGGAAGTTTCAAAATACTCTTCAGGTTTAACCAAACCTACAATACAAAATTCGTACCCAACATATTTAAGGTTTGGATTTAAGTCTGTAACACCAACATATTGAAATGGTTCAACAGCCTCGTCCTCTATCCTATATAAGCTTTGACCCAATTTTTCATTGCAGATAACACATATATTTTCTAACAATTCCTTTATTTTTGTAGGATCTTCCTGATAACTTACCGTAATCCTTTCAATAATCCGCATCCAACCTTTATTAAAATTTTGTATCGTTCTAATCTCTCCATGTGGGATTGTAAGGAGTTTTCCCGACCATTCACGAATTTGCATAAAGCGAATACCAATTTCCTCAATGGTACCTGAGCTTGTTCCGTTAAAAGTAACAAAATCACCGACACGAAATTCTTTATCCGTTAATCTCGCGAACCCTAATATAACATCTTTTAGCATCTGTTGTGCAGCAAAACCGACGACAACTCCGGCAATCCCTGCACCTGCAAGAATACCTTTTATATCTACAAATTGACTAATTAGATAAAAAACAAGACTGATTACAATTCCATACCTAAGAATTGATCGAATTACACTTTGAATCGTCTGTTCTACTTCTTCATCAAAAAAGCTTGACTTTCTAAAGAACCAATCAATAATACGGTTTATGACAAAGGAAAAAGTCATGAGGACCAAAGCAAATAGTATAAATCTTAAAAGTAAAAACTCCCTTACATAATTAAAAAATTCCTCAGTAACAGTTAATAAATTCATCCATCCACTTCCTTAACTATGTATTCTGATTTCTATTCCCAGTTCATCTTCAACAATATGACCTTTAACGAAATAGCTTATTGTCACTCAACAGTTCCTTAATCAATCTTTCAATTTCAGAAGTTCTTTTCCTTTTTACTATAAATATACCCCTTTAGATAATCTAAAGGGGTATAAAGGTGCTATTTTTTATAAACAATTAATCTTTTTCCAAAGCGGTTAAGCTTTATTTCAAATCCACAACTCCATTTGTTTGTACCAGTCACCCAATAAAAGGTCATCTCGACTAAGCTCGTACTTCTTTTTCTATTCTATCATTGCACGTAGTACCCTATGATGGTACAACCATCATGGAGTATGTATTTTCAAACACCCTATTATTTTTTCTACCCACTTCACATGTACTTTGTTTTTCATGGATTTATATATGTGTTAATGTGTTTCGTTATCATATCCGCTTGTAAAATATAAATTAAGTAGTAAGTCTAAGTCATTTGAACGAATCCTATATCTCTATTTACCCAGTAATAAAATATCTACTTATTCTATTATTGTACTGGACCCATAAAACCAGTAATAATAAGAATATGTTCCTTCAATTTGACCTTTTTTAAGTTCTCTACTTTTTCTGCTCCACCTAAACCTAATAGAGGTGTATAACCAAAACACTCCTCGTAATCTAACTCATTATATTGTTTAAGCGCTTCAGGATAAGGTTGCCAAGATAAATCTTCATCTCTAAATTCTAAATCAGCAATATTTTGAAAGAAAAATTCAAATGTAAACATAATGGTCTTTACTATACCATACCTGTAATTAAGTAATCTAACATATCCATCTGACCAAATAACCAAGTCTCCCATACCCGTAGCAAACAATACTATTGAATCCTTATATCTTTGACTACTCTCCTCCAAAATCTCTTTAAATTCCTCTGGATTTACACTTTTAAAATACCCTTGCATAAATGTACCAAATCCATGATTACTCCATAAATTTATTATTTCATTAGGTACTACATGTTTATACTTTTCAATGATTTCACTCGGAACTTTATTATGCAACTTAAAATCTTTTAAATATTGTTCCATTTAAATTCCTCCTCTAATGTGTTAATTTTACATTCAAATAAGTACTTTTTAATTGTTCTGGTGTCATGTTTTTGGCTAATTCCTTAATTTGTTCATCAACAATATCAATTCTATACCGCCATTGACTACCTATAGAAGAATTAATCCTTTTATCTCCCATACCTCCTATTATTTCTGCCTTTCCACCTGCTATCTGGTCAGGGTTGTGAAGTGCAGCTTGAGTATCTAACCATTCTTTGGCTTTTTTCTTGGCATTTGATAACGTGAATCCTTCCCTTTGTAGTTCATTTACCTTTTGTACATAAGCTTCTTCTCTAGCAGCTTGTTGAGCAGCATTACCTTCAATAGCTCGCCCCTGTGCTATGTATCTTTCACGATTTTTTAAATACTCATCAACTGTAAGTTCATTCATACCTTTTTCTTGGTCTTTTAATTGCCTTGCAAACTCTTCTGAATCATGTTTTACATTTCTATTAAAGCTCACTTCAATCTCTTTTATTTTAGGTACATCATTTAAATGCTTACCATTACCCGTACCCTTAACACCGCTCTCTTCCAACTTCGAAATCCGACTCTGAATGGACTCTTTCCTATTTTCAAAAGTCGCTTTCACTGAACCTCTCAAGTCCGTTCCACGAAGAGCTGTGTTGGTCCCACCAGCGGCAGCGAAAGCATGTGCTAAGGAATTAGAATTACCGAATCATTTAGCACTAAGCGGCCTCATACGTGTTTTGACATTATCTTTTTTCTCTTCTCGTTTTCTAACATGATATAAAAAAGACTTATTCCCTCTCAAATTTCGAGTTAGAATAAGCCTTCTACGTACATCAATTAAATTTTATACGAAATTCAAAATAAATTTCTATATCATTTTTAATACTTGTTCCTTAACATTTTCATCAAACTTAGCACCTTCTACATTTGCTCCCTTCCAAACTACATTATCAAGTTTGGCACCGGTAAAATTCACACCCGTAAAATTCCCATTACAAAGGATAGCTCCAGTTAAATCTGCATTTGTAAAATTAGCATTTCTAGCATCTACTTCTGATAAATTTACATTTTCCAAATCCGTCTTTTCAAATTTACCGTCTGTAAGAGTAGCACTGCTGAAATCTACTCCAAAGCAAGTTGCTTGTGTAGCATCTATTCCAGATAAATTTGCACGGCGAAAGGTCGCATCTTTTAAAATTGATCCAACTAGTTCTCCATTTAAAAAATCGACTTCGTCAAAACAAGTTTCGAAACAAAAATTTATATTCATTTTTGCATATTTCATATTTGCTTTAGAGAAATCCGCTCCGTTCAACATACAGTCTGCAATGTCGACCTCTTCTAAATTGCAGCTTCTGAAATCAGCAAACTTAAAGTCGCAATCACGAAACGATGCCCTCATTAATGAAGAGGCTCTTAGCATAACTTGTTGTGCCATGATACGATCTGCCATAACTTCTGACAGGTCTGAAAAACTAAGATCCAAATTACTCATATCTAATCCATCTATAACCTCATTATTGTATTGAGATCGATTTAATATTTCCATAACGCTTATTCTATCATTACTCTTCTCATCCATTATTACTATCTCCTTTCATTTAGCTTTTCAGATAGTCCTTCCAAGCAACATTTGGAGAATAAGTTACAACCATCCGACTTTCATGAAAACTTGGTATAGCCATTACTTGAGCTGCTTCCAAATATTTCATTACATGTAACCAACTATCAAGTAATATATTAATATCAGCTTCTAATGGGTTCTTTAAAAGATCCATACAAATACCACCCCAATTCAGTTCTGATACCATAGCTGGACTATTTAACAACAAATCCCTACCAAACATGTCCAAGACATGACTACCAAAATATGTTCTAGTTCCTACTCCCAAGGGACCGTTAGGAAGAAACCTGACCGGTATAGGTAGTGAAGACATATTCATCCACATATGTAAGCGTTCACGTTCGGTATTCCATGGATAAGATGCTTTCCAAAAAATATTCGCCACTCCATAACATGGTTTCACAATTTCTGCGATTTGGTCAGATAACTCAAAAAAAGCTGGCCATAATTTTTGGGATATAGATTTATGAAACTCAAACTCCAAATACGAGCCCTGGCTCCAATTAACTTTAAAACTTCCTCTATAGTTAACAGATTTATCACGATAGAGGTGAACTTCAGATACCCTACGCTCCGAAATCACTTTTTCAATAATTTCCTCACGATTATATTCTACCCGTACCGTTTCACAGTTTCCCCAATGAGTGGGAGCAAATTTTTCATTTGACTCAAACACATCCAAAAGACGCCCTAGTATCTCTTCCTGATTAAAAGATACTGTGGGATACATTGCAATTGAAAAATAATTAGGTTTCATTTATATCCCCCTTAATACTAAAAAATAAAGTTACATAACAATTTTTATTTATATTTTTATCCATATACCTCCACCAGGTAGATCTGGGTGAGCCTCCCATTTGTGAGTCAATTTACCACTCTTTGGATCAGTATAGTAAATTTCACTCTCTTTCCCTAAAGGCCCACTTGGTCTTGGCTTAGGAGGAATACCATTTAAATCGGGTTTGTCACTTGATAATGTCACAACATGATGGCCTTTTGTCTCTTGTGCCAATTCTCTTTCAGCTCGCATTTGACTGTCGTTATGAATAACGTGTTCTTTGTCACTTATCTTGTGTTTGTGGTCATGAACCAAATCAATTTCACCTTTAGCATTACGCCCTATACTGTCTGGACGCGTAAGGTGCCCTTCACTGGATGTATACGTAACAACCTCACCAACGTTATTATTCTCTAATTTACGATCAAGATGTTCTTCCAAAGCCTTTCTACCTTTTCCTTCTTCTTCTCTTCCACGCTCTTGGATCTTTCTTAAATTTTTATTCCTAACCTCCCAATCTTTACGATCTAAAGGTTTGTCTTTTCCTACATATCCTTCATAGTAACGTTCATACCTAGCATCGTTCGCTACCTTATACTCTCCTCGCGCTTTAGCTTCATCTATTTTCTTTCGATAATATTTCTCTCGTTCCGGAGTTAAGCCTTGTTTGTTTAGCTTTGCATTACTAGCTTCCTCTTTCAACCTCGAAATATTATTATGAATTCTCCCTTTCTCCATTTCATGACTCGCCTTCACCGCAGCTTCCCAATCCGTGCCACGACGAAGTCCCATGACTCCTTCAGCGGGTACTGGGGATCCGTGTAAGAGATCTTTCGCGATATTGGATCCGCCTGTTGTACCGTCTACTACCTTGGCTACTCCTCTTTTTATCGCATGGTCCAAATCATTTAATTTATCTGCTGCTTCCCAACCTTTTATTTTCAAGTTACGTAGCCATGTATTTTTACCATCTTGCAACGATTGTACCACATTTTTCCCAAAATTCGGGTTGAAATTAGTTGCTCCATCTTTCAATTTTGTTAGTTTTGCAAGGGCGCCAAGATCAATCGTTCCTTTGAATGCATTTACCGCTTTTGCCGCTGTTCCAAGAACTGGGATAGCATCGAGTGCTCCAAATATCCCGTTCTCTACTCGTTCTGAATTGCTTAGCTTTCTCCCGGTTCCCCAGTCTTTTCCGTCGTATGCACTCTTGAGCTGTAAGCCTCCATAAAAAGCCGCGGCTGTTAATCCCACTGGCGGGCAGGCGATAGATAAAATGACGAGTCCGCCCCCTATTATGAGATCACGCACTGTTTCTAACTTTTTTTGTTCGTCTTCTATCGTTTTATATTCGAATCCACGCATGGATGGGACAAGCTTTCGGTATTCGGCGTAATCTAGTTCCGCATCTGGATTTTGTGCTTTTATTTCTTTATACTGCGCATGAAGAACTTTATCAAATGCTACGGAATCTTTGAAAATATCATCCACTGTTATTTTATCTTTTTTCGTCGTAATCGTTTGCCCCGCGCCATAACCGTGTGCGTTTGGCATCGTTGTCGTAGTAGTAGAGCCAATTCGATTTTTCGTAGAGTATTTTTGAATGGAGAGATCTCTCATTTTCCCCGCAAATTTGTCCATGTCTTTGTAGAAGGGTTCGTCGATGTGTTTGGATACAGCTTGGCCTACTCTTGTGCAGTAGTTTCCTAGCGTCGTATAGTCGTCAAGTAATTTATTGATTTTGGTTTGTTGACTGCTATGCCCAAAGTGAATGCTTCGGTCAGCATCTAGAGAATGTATTTTTGCTTCTATCTGTTCTAGACTGTTATCGGCATGTCTTAATTCCATTAGTGCCTCTTTTGTGAGTTTGTCTATTCCTTCTTTCATATCTTGCCAAGGACCTGGCTTGTAATGCACATCCATTTCTTTTCATCCTCCATTGCCGTATATTGCTTAACCGCTAACGCTTAAGAGTTTTTGTAATTCTTCATCCTTTTTTATCATTTCTTCTAATGTATAATTTACGACGAGTGCCGCTTGTCGATAGTTGTCTGCGAGTTCCATTGTTTTTCCTAATATATCCTTATACTGTTCTAGAACTTTTGTAGCTTCGCCTTTTCGATAAAAATCACAGTTCGCTAGATTATCAATGTTTTTTGCTACGCCATCAGAATAGAGGTTATAAATATTTTGCAGGCGCGTTGCGATATCAACCATTTCTGTGAAATTGACTAAAACTTGTGAGCCTCCTCCTCCAGAGCTGCCATCTGTCATTTGTGCATTCATCAGCTAATTCCCCCTAATGATAAACTTCTTGGATCAATAAATTTCTTATATGGCATTTTTAACGCGTCATATATCTTCTTATTTAAAGCATATAGACTAATCCATTCATATTGTTTCCGTTCTACTTCAATTTGGATATAATCGTCTCCCTCTGTGAAGTATAAGAAACAATCCCATCTTCCTTGTTCTGTTACATTTCTTGTATTTGGTCTACGAAAAGTTTCTATTGCTAATAATTCTTTTTGAGATAAATCCATTTCTTCAAATGTTGCCTGCTCTTCCTGCGTCATCTTATTTGTTAAAAACGTAGTATCTTGCTCTCTTGGTTCTCGCATTAAAAATGGAATTCTCTCTAATAATGATACATATACATCCCACTTCGGTATGTAATGGAGTTCATATTCCTCATTTGGCTTGATTTCCGTTAGTACAGCTACATGGTCCTTGTCATTTTGTAAAAACCCTACGAGGAGGTTATTGAATCGCGTATATTCTTGACTTTCTTGATATGCTTTCAATAATTCAATAAGTTGGAATGCAGCCATTGTCAGGTCGCCATTTTCCGTAAGTAGCCCTTTTCTCCTTAAGCTTTCGTTTGCTTTTGTTACACAATCGGCATCACCCATTATGAGTCTTTCACGCTCTAGTAAGCCAAATAAATAGGTAACTCCAGCTGCACCAGCTAATACATATAATTCAGAAGGACTGAAGCTTTCTATATGATTTTGCATCGTTTGACCCCTCGTTTCTATTACAGTCTTTTAATCATTCGCACTTCATCTGTGTCGGAGAATGTATGAATATGCGTATCAAGTTCTTTCAACACTTTTGTATGATATTCAAGTTCGTTTGCCATATCTGCGTTTAACTTAATGATTAACTCCAAATAACATAGAAATGCATTTCGCGTCTCACCTTTCCACTGAGATCCTGTTACAGTTGCTTGTAAGTCTTTTGCTTGCTGGAGTGCTTGTTTTACACCATTTTCAATTTGCTGTGCATAGGCAATGGCATTTACTGCTCCATCACCAGAAATTTCAACTTCTTTCCCACTCATGCTTAAACCTCCACTGATTAAAGTTTCACTTTATTATTTCCCTGCCGCAGCTGCTTTGTCTTCTGCCTCAGCTTTCGCTTTGTACTCTACGTACTTGTTGTATGCTGTATTTTTAGCATAGGTAATGTTATCTAAAGAGCTGTGAAAATGATTCATAAGTCCTGATAACGTATCATCTTTTTGCCGACGTTTATCATCAAACTCTCGAGCTGGAATTTTCCCAAACGGCAAATCATTACCTTTTGATTCATAACCCCTCTTTGCCGACTCTGCTTTCTCAATATGCTGCCTTACTTTGCTTTCCTCAGATTTTAAATATTCATATAACTTGTCATATTGATCACGTTTTCGTTCGTTTTCTGTATATCCAATATGAAAGAAGTTACCGACACTATCTAAAAAACTTTCTGGCATTTCTAAACCTCCTCATTTTTTATTCATACAACATGCTAAATTTGTATTTTTTTAACCACAATTCCATATTTTATTCTAAAAATGGTTGTACCGTCATTTTATCAAACCACTTATGCATTTACCATTAGCGAAAGCCTTACTGTCTACTAATACGGGAATAAATTATATTATTCGTTTTATATAAAATCACTGAACGTTTGTAATATTACAAAAATAGATAGTATCAGAATTTAAAAAATAAAAAACACGTTATCACAAAGCGGCTTCTTAAGTCATTCGAAAGTCCGCCAATGATAACGTGTTTATTTATATGTTTAGCCGATTAATATCCCAAAATGTCTACTTCAGCTGCTGAAGCATATCCATTCCTTCCATTCGTTACTTCTATTTTTACATATTTTGCAGAAACAGGAGCGAATGTTGCGTATTCTGTTCCGCCATTACTTGCCCATGTTCCTGATGATACTTTTTGATAGTTAGAGCCATCCATGCTTGTGTAAATATTGTAGCTTAAAATACGACCATTTTCTGACCAATCTTGCCTTGGGAGACAACCTATTTTAGAAATTGTTCGTGCTTTATCTAGCTCTAACGTTAAATTGTACGGATATTGATTTGGTGCATCCCATTTAGTATGCCAAATTGTATCTGGTTTACCATCGATTGCATTACTAGCTGGATCGCGCCACCCTTCCTCACTACTTGCACTTGCTTTCATTGTTTTTTTCGACAATACAGCCAGTGGTTTCACAGGGTTAGAATCAGTCGCTTCCCATATAGGGGCAACTAATGTTGGGTTATTCAAAGCTTCGATTTTTTGTCGTGTTTCTTCCGATGCTTTCAATCCCCACTGATCAAAGAATAGAAGTACATTTTGTTTTGCTACTTTTGATGTATTGTAAATAAATGCTTGTATTTTCTCTTCATCCGTTTTTGGAAGTTGATCCTCTGGTAACTCCCTATATAATTTGTGAAGATTCGGATAAAAATCTTCCCCATATGCTAAATGAAGCTGCCAAAGCATAACAAGTTTCACAAACAAATCATCAATATTTTTATACTCTTTATCTGTTTGTTTTAAGTATGCAAAGGCTCTATCGTAATCTCCCTCTTTTTCTAAACGTGTTGGTTGATTCGGGAATAATTGCTTTTGTGCCGCTAAAGAATACAAATTGACTGTAACTTCAGTCATTCCTCTCAAATCATTCCAGATCCATGGGTATTGTTGTCTTGCATGTCCAGCTTCATGCAGTTGTCCCCATCCAAATTTATTTACATCTAAAACACTTTCGATTGCGTCGCCAGCAGTAGTAAATGTTGCTCCATCCCAGCTTGCATACATGCCCCAATCTTGTTTGTTCTGGTTTTCTACAAAAGCCCAAATGCGGTGAGTTGGATGATGTAACGGATTCGGGTCTGTTTCAGATAAACCAGATATTTTATCTTGCGCTCGAATCATTTCATCATATTTTTTTAATAGAGGCACAGGATCTTGATCCACGATATATTTCTTGGCACTATCTTGCGTAACAGTAAGTACTGCTTTTTCTGATTTCAATTGTACCGCATGTGCATCTGGATACTTGTCCATCATCGCAATCCAGTCTTCTTTCGTATGCTTTCCTAATTCGAAGAATGGAACAGGGCTCCCGCCTTGTATGATTTTCACTTTAACTGTTCCTGTATCTTGATAGTTATCAAACCCTAATAAACCACCGTTTGGGGAAGAAATCTTATTAATACCAGGAGAAAGGTTAATTTCTTTTCCCCATTCTTTATCATATTGATGCGTCCCAATAATCGCTCTAATCTTTTGCGTTCCCGATACTTCGATTGTAACTTCTTCATTCGGTTTTACATAAATTCCTGTTGGCGCATAGTTTTTTTGTTCACTTCTTCTCTCTCTTTTCGCTTCATCCCAAAAACTCCCTGTAGCTGGAAGATCAAACTCTCTCTGTTCATATTGTGCTGCAGTTTGTACAGTTTCAGCATGAACGCTCAAACTATTAACAGTAATAGGTGTAAATAATGCCGTTGTCAAAATAGCAGATGTCATCAATACTTTCATTGGTTTTTGTAATCTACGATTTTTTCTCTTGTTCATAGCAATCAATCCTTTCATTTAAATTCATTCTAACGTTCACGCAAAATATTAATTATTTTTAAATTTCTATATATACAATTATACATATATTTATTTAATTACAATATGTATTTTACATTTTGTCAGATATATTTTTACTGTAAGTGAACCAACACTTAAAAAAGGGACAGACATCTCAATAACAGGAAGTCTGTCCAATAATAAATACAGTGGATTCATCTATTCTTCGACCACAGCGCCTAGTATAAGATTATGCCAAGAATCTATTTTTCTATCATAACCGCTACTTTCGATTATTTTACTTCCACCGCATAATTCCCCGTTCCACTTCCAGATTTATATACGCTTAAATAATATTTTCCTGGCTTTGCATTATAATTGCCAATCAATTGATTTCCTTCACGTTTTGTTGCATACGTAACGTAGTTATTCAAGTCTGATTCGTGATATAATATCCAATTAAGCCCGATGTTTTGCTCATTCGTAACCGTAATTTGTAAATCTTTCGGGTCCTTTACATCAATTACAAATTGATCCATTTGATCTTGATCATTTAAACTGCCTCGTAATAACGTGTTTAGAGAAAGTAGGTTTGCTGTTTCAAATGAATTGTTCGGCTCTTTTTCTACACTATTATCATTTTTACTATTTACTGCTACTGTATAGTTCCCTGCTTCGCTTCCAGTTTTATATACACTCAAATAATACTTCCCTGGTTTTGCATTATAATTGCCAATCAATTGATTTCCTTCATGTTTAGTTGCATATGCAGCGTAGTTATTTAAGTCTGACTCGTGATACAGCACCCAATTCAGTCCTATATTTTGTTCATTTGTCACGATAATTTCTAAATCTTTTGGGTCTTTTACATCAATTACAAATCGATCTACTTGATTTTGATCATCTAGACCACTTCGTAATAACGTGTTTAAAGCGAGTGGATTTGCTGTTTCAAATGAATCGTTCGACTCTTTTTCTGCATTACTGTCACTTTCAGTATTAATTCCGTGAAACACAACATCATATTCAAATTGTCCAGCTGCATTGACGCGGTAATTCACGAAATAAGCTGTTAATGTTTTGTATCCACTCCACTCTTTTTCTGAAAGATGTTTCAACATCTCATTTGTTGCTTGATTCATCGTTTTCCAGTCTTCAGTTTCCCCTTTTGACGCACTTCCTGTACATGTTCCTTGTAGTGTAAACGTATTAAAGAATTGTGATTTGTTCTTTGTTACTTGTACATTTCTTAGCCTTGCTTCATTTGTAATATCTGTCGTAACTTCCGAAAGCGCTTTCGGTTTATGTTCTGCTAAATAATCATCTGACACTTGCGGAATTGTGTACGTATCACGATTATCAATCAGCTTCTGCATATACGCTTGATATTCTTCATTTAGCTTACTATCTTTACTTAATGAAGCGCGGTATGCATCATAACCTGAAATGTCATTTGCGCGAATTAAATCATGCACTTTATCGAACATATCAGGGCGGTTATTATACATATAAGATTGCAGTGCAAACGAATAGTTATAAAAATCCCACGTTCCATACTTCGCATTTAATGTTTGCTCTGCTGTATATCGTTTCGCCGGATCATATGATAACCCGCCAATCATACTTTTCCGAGGGACAACGCTATCTAATCGCGTTGAGCCTGCGAAGAACTCCGCGTTTCCTTCTTCAAACCATGTTAAACGTTCATTTTGATACATGTCTCCTTGTCCCCATAATCCAGGAACTTCATATCTTCCTTGCAAGTAGTGTGTAAATTCATGACGGAATAATTCTTCTAAACTAAAAATACTTTGCTGCGGTGTACGTTCATATGTAAAAAATGTTCCTTTTCCTTCAATGTAAATACCACCATTATTCGTTTCGTAGCCATACAATTGACGATTAAATTGGTACTCATCTGGACTGTTGTAAATCACCATCGTTAACACATCATCCGCATGTCCACTTTCGAGCGGTTTATCACTGCCTACCGTACGATAAAACTGTGATCTCACTTCTCTTGCTGCCCAATATAAACGTTTAATTTTGTCTTCGCTCACCTGATCTCCGGTTTTAAAAACAATTGCACCGTCATCAAATGTATACGTTTTTGGTAAATATGTTTGCTTGCCATCTTCCCGAATTTGATCTAGGTCGATTGTTTTCCCATTCGCATCCTTACCACTGTAACTTGTCGTAATCTGTTCTGCCGCAACAAAGTATTGCTGACCTAAATACGGATACATCCGCATCGCTTCTGTTACAACTTCTTGTCCTTTTGTCTGTGTACTATGAAACTTACCAAATCGGCCTGCATAGTAAATCCCATTATTAATTAACCATCCGTTTTGCTCTGTTACTGTGCCTAGCAATGCACAACGATTTATTTCATTTACAAAATTATCGATTTTCCCGTACCATATTGTATCTTTTGGTTCTTTTCTTGCAATGTTCATATAGGCTTGAACTTCATAATCAATTTCTCTCATCAAATTATATGCAGCAGTTCCTTTTGTATACTCTCCAATGAATGTTGCAATATTATCGTTATATTGCTTGAGAATTTCACCTGCATATTGAATGAGTTCAACATCAGCTGATGCCCCTCCAATTAACATTGCATATGATGAAACAACTTTATCTTGTTCTGATGTACCGAGCTTAAAATTCGGGTTTTTCGCAATCGCTTTTAAAGCAGGTAAGCATTTATCATGATAACTGCGCTCCCTTAGCTTACTTAATTCATCATGGTAAAAACCTAAATAAAACCCTGCCCGTAAAACCTCTACTAATGTCTCAATTCCTTTTGAATCATCTTGCGTATACGTTTGACCTTGCTCTGTTAACTTATCGATGATTGCCTGAATTCGATCATTATTTTGATAGAACGCAAGACTATCACTATTAAACTGAAATAACTCCGGAATTTGATTCCATTTAATTGTAACGAGAAGATCAACTAGTTCTTTGTTGCTCAATTGATTCAACTCAGCTATTGAATATTTTTTTTCTTCAACGAATTGTTTGACATTTTCTTTCACCATTTGTGGGCGCTGTGATAAATCTGCTAACTTTAATCGCTTTGTAAATGATTTATTTTCTTGTGCTTCCGAAGAATGTGCTAACTCATCAATCGATTTCTTGACCCCTATCGGTTCCATTTGTGATACACTTTTCGTATTTTCCTCTTTTGCCTCCACTTGAAGTTGTAGTCCATTCCATGACATAGTAACAATTCCAGCGCCAATCATCAGTTTACAAACTTTCGAGTATTTAGTCATATTTCTTCCCCTTCCTATACTTTTGAATCCAAAGAAAATTCCGACTACCAATGGCAGTACTCCCCTTTATTTGTCTTTACTAGACAGTGACTTCCTCAGGTGCTACTAGTAAAATCAGTGGCACAACGACTGCGATAAACACCTCTCTTGCTATGGCTACTTCTTTAATTTATATTCCTCCTCTCTTATTTCACACATGTAAAATTACACCTATATATACAAGTTAAAAACCGACATAAAAACCCTTTTTTAGAGGAACGAGAACATCTGGCCGCACATAGAAACGGTCTATCACATGCAATGTTTAAAGCAAAAGAAGAAAACGAGTGCACGTCATGTTGTATTCTGCATAGTAGGTATGTCGAAAAACTAAAATGGATATATATGGCTATTAATTATATTAAAACATTACGTATTTTGAGTGTAAACATCTAATCTAGCATAGCTACACTAAATTAAACCTAAAAAAACCATAACAAAAAATATTGTGATATAATTTTATTCCATCAAACAAACTCATTATAAACTGACTGAAAATAAACTGTTTTTGTATAAATACAAATTTAAAAAAATGACCTGAAAACCCCTTCTTTTTATGTGGACAAGAACATCTGATCACGCCTCTCTACCACGTGCAAGAGTGAAAATAAAAAGAGAAAGCAAGTGCATGTCATGTTTTGTTCTGTATAGCAACGACTTATATGTTAAAAAATTAAAATGATTTTATACAAATTAAGCATTTCGAATAATCAAATTAAAAGTATTTGTAAAATAATGAAATAGCATTCTACACCTCATCGCATAATACAAAAATATGTAAAATTGCATATTTTTGTATTATGCGTGATAAGTATCTAGGATTTAAAAATACTAGTTCTAAAGAGATCACCACATACTCTGTAGCATTATACGTCCCTAATTTTTATTCTGCATATTTAACACTTTTAAACATTTTTACTACACATTATTATTTTTTCACAAAGCAGCTTAAATGATGATCCTGTGTTTATGTTATATACATACATCTTATATGATGAAAAAGACTCTTTTGGCATCAGCAAATCTGACTACATTTAATGCGAAATGATTATGATGGAATTTCGCTATAATCAAGAAATAGGAGAAAGCAGTAGAGCGTTTATCAATTTCATAAAACGAGAATTTGACGAAGACTTCGAACTATTTAAGTATGACAATCAAGAAAACCACATGATATTGGAAAATTTACAGGATCAGACTGATGAACATGTCTAGCAGTAAAAAACTCCAACTTTTTTACCAAGTTGGAGTTTTTTACTGTTAGATTCTCTCTATGATTTAAAATACTTTTTATAGTCTTCTTCATACTTAAATTCAACTGGTCCAACATCCATACGGAATCTTCCATCCTCATACAACAGCGGCGAAGCTTCCGAATGATCCCTAGAGTAACTTTCTACATGAGAAATTTTCATTTCGGATGAATTTGTAAAATCAATATGCGCAATGCATACCCAGTAAGCATGATCATTCCATTCAAGCAAAGGTGCTGTGACGACATTTCCCATATGGTTATCTACAACTGCTTTCGCTTCCATAGAATAGAAACTACCTACTCCATTACTAACCGCACTATACGCAGCAAACAAAATATACTTTAAAGCTTCTGGGCGATAAATACGAATTGTTTCTTTACCTGGTTCTTTTGAATCTCCATCAAGCTCAATATAAGGAGACACTTTAGAAGAGCCTAAATTTCTATAATATACCTTCCCTACTTCTCCAGTTTTAGTTACGTAGAAACAATATAAGTCTAGATCATTATTTGTTTTCCATTCAAGAGTAGCTGTAACCATCTTAGATTTTTGGATATTTACAGATTGTTTCTTCTTTAGTTCAATCTTAGTGATCTGATTAGGAATCTGAACCGGTTTGTTTATTGGCGCTGCAGGCTTAGGTGCTGCTTTTTGTTCTGCAACCTCTATCCCGAAATTTTCACACAACGCGGCCAATCCTCCAAAATAGCCCGCTCCAACCGGATTAAACTTCCACTCTCCTGCATGTCGATATAGATCTCCTACAATAATGGCACTTTCATTTGTAAAAGAGTATGTAATAGGAAAGTTTATAATTTCTGCTCTTGTTTGTTCATTTATTATTTTCATTTGAATATGAGTCACATCTTGAAAAAACTGCTTCTTTTTCTCAGCATTATGAATCGTAATGGAGAACACAATTTTTTGTACTTCCTGCGACATACGCGTGAGATCAACAAAAAATCCCTGTTTATTACCACTTGAAATATTTTGATTCAATTTAACTGATTGACAACTAGAATAAGGTTGCCCGTAGAATACGAAATCTTCTTCTTTTGTTATTTTCCCATCAACACCTACTAGAAAAGCCAATGCGTCTACTTCCATATTCAGCGGTTCATTCCAGTTCATTCCTACACATAAACTACTTATCCCAGGGTGAGTTTTTGTAATATCTATTTTCTGTCCTTTTACTAAAGTATGTACCATCTTAATTCGCCCCTCTTACAAACTTCGTATTTTCTATATAATTTGATTATATATTTCTTTTTCCCATTCTCATATAAATGTAAAGCCCCTCATATTATTATTTCGGCGATTCGATACAAAAAAAGAACGATTCTTTGAATCGTTCTGAACTGAATTCGACTAACACCATAAAAATCTAAATTACAGCCTGATCATTCTTTTTGCCTTCTCAGCTAGTTCTAAGTCATGTGTTACAAATAAGATTGTTTTTCCTTCGTCATTCATTTTTTTTAAAATATCAAAGACTTGGTCTCTATTTTTTTTATCTAAGTTACCAGTTGGTTCATCGGCAAAAATATAGTCACATTTTTTTAAAATAACGCGAGCTAAAGCGATTCTTTGTTGTTCTCCGCCGCTAAGTTCAAAAATTTTCTTTTTCTCATAACCAGAAAGACTTACTTCTTTTAGAGCTTGTTGTATCTGTTCTTTTTTATCAACTTGATTTTGATATTTCAAAGCAATTTTTAAGTTTTTTTCGACTGTTTCATTTTCTATAAGAGCATAGTTTTGAAACAGATATCCAAAACAATTTCGTTGCAGCAACAACGTTTGTTTTCCATTCGGATTTATTTGACCATCTATTACAATATCTCCTGAGTCAGCTTTTTCTAATAAACCAACAATATTTAAAAGTGTTGTTTTTCCACTTCCACTTTCTCCAACAATCGCAATAAAATCGCCATTCTCTATTTTTAAATGAAAATCTTCCAGTATCTTTTTATCATGAAATTGTTTATTAATATGTTTTAACTCAATCATTATTAATGCTCTCCTTTAATAATAGAATTGAAAGTTTTACGACTTAATCGTTTATCAAATACATAACTTGCTAATAACTCTAGTGCAATAATACCAGTTCCCGATAAAAGGATAATATTACCGAAATAAAAATACATAATGATCATTGGAATCACATTGATACTTAAAAGTAAACAAATCATTAATTTATTTCTCTCAATGGCACTATAACCAAATATTTTTTTTACATATAACTCTAGTTTGTTTTTTTGATAATAACTAGATACCGCGTTATAAGTAATCACTACATTTGCTACAATAAGCATAATAATAAACACGAGTAATTTTTCTTTTTCCTCTTTCAAATCCTGAATCTCTTGACCATGCTTATCATATAATGAACCGATACGCTGAATAGATGATTGAGCATTACTCTTATTGATTGCCGGTACAATAAAACTATACGGATCTTTATCCGTTGATTCAAAATAAAAACATCTAGAAACATAGGATAAATAGGATGAAGAATGAAAATTCCCGGTATCAACAATTGCTATAGGGTCTTTAATCATATTTTTATTTTCTTCTGCAATCATTGAATTATATGTAAAATAGTTTTGATCATTTTCTGTATATATAATGTTAACCGATAAATCTTCTTCTTTAGTCGTATTTATAGGTTTATTAAACTCTTCATTATAAATATTATCTACTTCTATTTTTTTAAAATAAAAATGTTTTCTATACTCATTTTTTATTCTGTTTTCATATTTTTGAAATTTTTTAGGTACTAATACATTCATTACATTTGGATCTCTTCTAATCTTCTCTTCGATCGTACCGCTACTTAGTTTAATAGGGTTATAATATAGATAATTTAAATTTATTGTTACGCTTTTACCAGAAGGCGATAATTCAGCATCTTTTCCTTCTGTGTTTAAATTATAAATATATTCACCATTAAGCATAGAATAGTTAGAAGCATTTATCATAAAACCTTTATACTCTTTTTCCATATTATGATAGAATTCTTTCAGGACTTGACTCGTTTTATAATCAACTGCCCGATTATTTTCACCGTTATATGTCACTTTAGTAGAATAAATATTTTTTGTCTTATTCCATAAAGACAGGTTAGCCATTTTTTGATTTAGTTCATGCTGTATTTGATTCCAATTGAAAATAGAGAATAAGAGAAAAACGATAAAAATACACTTTAAACCATAATTCAAAAAATTTACGAGTGTATAAGGTTTTTCACCTTTTATTTTGGATACATTCATATTCTTTATAAATACAGACATAACAATAAGAAGAATCGGTATCGCTAAAATCAAAATGAGTATAAAAGTGATCATCCAAAACCATAAAGTTAAATCTACATAATAATCTAAACCATTATTCAAAATATAATAAAGACTAAATAATACATAGGATGTACAACCAGCTATGAACATAATTTTAGTCAGTTTTAAAAAAAAGTTACTAGCAATACTCCAAAGCGTATAACCTAACATACGCATAATACTCAACTCTTTTAATCGATCAATCAAATAATGCGTAATCGCTATATAAGTACATAAAATCACTAAGGTCATACAAATGATTTGAAAGATATCGAAATTGAACATAGAAGAATTATTTTTCGCATACACCTCTGCATTTGCTACATCTTTATTGATTACATTGAGAATAGATTGGATAATTTTTGGATCTTGAGTAGATATATGATATACACCGTTTCCACTAAACGTTTTATACTCATCAAAATTTCGAATAGTAATCTCTCTGTTAGAATCTATTTGCTTCATTACACCGACTTGTTTCTTATCCTCAAACTCAGAAGTACTTATAAACTCTTTAGAATATTCCTTTGGGAATCTTCCTTTTTTCAAATCGACTTGATTATGTAGACTAACATCAGTTGTGTAAACAACAAGATTATTATCGCTTCTATACATATACCTTGAAATACTTACATCATGTTCTTTCGCTAATCTTTGGAAATATTCAACATAATCTTTGGAATGAGGTTTGCTTTCTTGAAAATTTACGATGATACTAGTTGTATTTTCATATAATAACTTATTCACTTTTAAGTCTTTAAATATAGTTACTCCCCAAATTGCTACAAGTAATAGTAAACTAGTAAATAAAACATAAATAATCTTTTTCATGATGCCTCCTCCAAAAACAGAATTATAATCCAAAAAAATGCTAATATGTAATATCTATACATTTATCTTACATTTTTAATTTTAAATAAGGAATACATTTCTAAATTTGTTCACTAAAATATCAATATAAGGGGCTCCCATAATATCTAAAAATATGTAACTAGAAACAAGAGAGGTTAAACAACCTCTCTTGTTTTCCTTTTATCTATAATCATAATTTGCTTTATTTGTACCCTCACTTGTCCAAGGTAAACTAGCCGTGCTATATTCATTTTTTGGCATCCAATCACCATCATCATATTCACCTTCACCATTTGTTACTGATGCACGGCCTTGCTTCTTATAGTGTTTATAAGATGAATAGACTTGATTACCTTTCTTTCCTCTAATCCAATAACCGCCATCTTTAGGACCAGATGTAACTCCCTTAACACTACTTTCGTCAAAAGTTTTACTAGCCTTTAATTGATCATTTTCATACACAATTTCAGATTTCTCTGAAGATTGCTCTGCAGCAAATGTACTTGATGCCATTGGAATAGCTAACATTCCCGCAGCAATTACACCTACAATACCTTTTTTAGTGCTTTTTTTCATAATATTTAACCCCTTTGATTGTATTTGTGATACAACTAGATGTTACCAATTAATTGGTTCCGATGGAATATATAGGTTATTTTTATCAACAATATAATTAATATTCCGACAAGTTTAAACCATCTAAAAAATAGAACCCTAAATATTTAATCTTTTTTATCTTCTATAAATCCGTTTCTGGTATAAATAGACACACTTTCATATTAATCAATAAAATGATATCGGCGCTTCGACACAAAATAAAGATCCCTCGACAAATTTTGACATACAAAAAGAGGCTGTTCATAGAAAACGAATTCTATGAACAACCTCTTTTATTTCGGCAGGCACATCAACTACATTCCATAAGCTAGCTGGTCAACCTACAACTCAACCCTCGTCCCTACTCCATTCCTAACAGCTTTTTCATAAAAATATTTCGCCACGACAATATCTACAACAGCGAGTCCGACAGATTTAAAGACGGTAATTTCTTGATCGCTTTCCCGGCCCGTTTTTTCTCCGCTTATAATTTGGCCAAGTTCTGCGTGAATGTCGCTTTCCTTGAAAACTCCTTCTTGTATCGGCACTTGCAGATCCCCTGTTTCTTCTAGCGCTGCTTCTTTTGATTCGACTACTACTTTGTTAGCTGCTGAAATGACGTGAGAAGGAAGTTCTTGCATCACGGGTCTAAATGAACCGACAGCATTTATGTGAACACCGGGTTTTAATGTGTCTGAAAAAACTGGTGTTAACGAGTTCGTTGTTGTAACAACAATATCGGCCTCACGTACTGCTTCATTTGCATCGGCGTATACGCTAACAGGTTTATTAAAGTTCTCCTTAATATACTCGGCAAATTCGGCAGCTTTTTGTTCTGTCCGGTTATAAAGCATAATATTTTCAATATCCCGCACAGTAAGCATAGCCTGGACAAGTCCTTTCGCTTGTTCTCCTGTGCCGATGATGCATAAGTTTTTCGCGTTTTGACGAGCTAAGTATTTCGTTGCCACACCAGATAAGGCACCTGTTCGAACCATTGTTAAATACGATCCTTCTAAAAGAGCGAGCGGTTCTCCTGTTTGAAAATCAGATAGCATCACAACTCCGTTAATTGTTTTCTTTCCGATTTTCGTATTATTCGGTGCTACCGTTACAACTTTTAATCCAAGCGCTCCAAGTTCTTCTGCTACGGAAGGCATCATTAATGCTGTATTTTGTGAATTCGCAAACGGCAACGAGTAGCGAATGGGCGTGATCGTTCTTTCTGCCGAAAACTCTTGTAAAGCAATCGCTGCATATTCCATTACTTCATTCATATCTACTAATCTTTTTTGTTCAGCTGCATTTATGACTAACATGTTATCTCGTCCTTTCCTTTAGTCAAGAAGAGTTGTTTTCTCCCAAGAAAACAACTCTTCCCCAAACATTATGCTAATAAAAATCCTTGTTTTAACGGATCTCTTGGGTCCACTAAAAATTGATGGAACCCTGTAATAAACGCCTGACCCGTAACCTTTGGAATTACCGCGTCATATTCAGCTACTTTTGTTAATGACAATACTTCTCCGCCAAATTGTCCGTCAGTAATACATTCATGGACGAAACTTCCGCCTTCTTGTAGCACCCCATTTTCAAAGAGAGTTGCAAGTCTAGCTGAAGTCCCTGTGCCGCAAGGAGAACGGTCTACTTGGCCATCAGCAAAAATGGTTACATTGCGCAGCGTTGCATCTTCTCCATTTGGTTCGTCGGAAAAGATAACGCCGTATATGCCTTTTAAGCCTCCTTCAAGTGGATGGTTTACTTCCATTTGACTTTCAATGTAATGTTTAATTTTCCCGCCCCACGTTTGAATAGCAGCTAAATCTTTATAATTTACTTTTAAACCAAGTTCTTTACTGTCGATAACAGCATAGAAAGCTCCTCCAAACGCGATGTCTACTTGAAATTCATGGCCATCAATTTTTACAGGAACATCTTTCTTGTAAACAAAAGAAGGAACATTTTCAAATGACACGGATTCCACTTGGTTCCCATTATATTTTGCATATGCGATCACTTCTCCTGCTGGGCTATCAATAATAAATCTTTGTTCTTCACCTGTCACTTCGAACATGCCCGTTTCAATTCCTACCGTAACTACCGCAACAATCCCATGGCCGCACATTGTACTCCAGCCTTCATTATGCATAAACAATACCCCGAAATCAGCATGCGGACTTGCCGGCGGCGTGATGATACAACCATACATACCGTGATGTCCTCTCGGTTCATACATTAGAACTTCGCGAAGATGATCTAAGTGCTCCATACAATAAGCGCGTCTTTCTAATTGCGTTTTCCCTTTGATTGGCGGTACTCCTCCTGTAATAATACGAAGTGGTTCCCCCGCTACATGTGCGTCAATTGTTGTGTACGTTTTACTAATATTCATTTCTTGTCCCTCCATTATTTTTTTCTCTTTACTTTTTATTAGCAAATACTGTGCCAACTCATAAAGCACACAATACAATTCATATTCAGTTAAAAATTTTTTACACTTTTTCAAAAAAAGTGTATCCTTTTTGCGACAAATTTGTTTGCCAGTGTCTACTTTCTTTTACACAAAACGATAAAAAAGGTGATAGAAATGTCACGGGTGAATTTGTATAAGAAGATGAGGAAGTATGAGATTATATTTAATAGAGATAAGTACAAAAGAATATAAAAATCTATATATGCAATATTACATATAATATAAACCAATTACTTTGTTATAATAGCAAAAGCGAGGCTAATCCATACATAGCATCGCTTCCACCTAGAATTTCATTATAAAAAAGCGAGGAATATTTATTATTCTTCGCTTTTTTGTTTGTTGCATATCGTTATGGTAAAGGCACTAATTCATAGCCAGCGTAGTCTTCAGGGGCAGATATTCCCCACAATTTATCTTGATTTGCAAATGCTTGCTCTGAAGTTTCTAGCTGAAAAGTTGTGATCACTCCATAACTAGATTGCTGCGGATCTGCATTATACCAATCAGTAGGTCTACCAAGTTTATCTCTCAGATAATCCGTTTTACCTGTTACTAAATCTATTTCCTTCGAATTTTTTTTCTTAACTGTTAACGTGCTTTTTGATTGGTCACTAAAATAAATCCAGCTTCGATTGCCCGCATTTACATATTTTTTTGTTCCTCCAATCCACATTGACATTGTAATTGGCGTATTATTTCTTATATACCCATCACTCTCTACTTCAGGCGGTGCTTCAAAATTAATAGGTGTACCATAATACTCATTACCTTTAGTATCCTTACGCAGTTCAGCAGCACCGTAATAAGATGAGTTTTTATACTGAATTACATAATGCCAACCTGCAAACTTCTCATAAGTTACTCCAAGTCGATTCTGACCTACGGGCGCTATTCGTTTTTCAAAAGGAATCCCTGTCACCCACAAATATTTGTCTACTAGTATGTAATCTTTATTTGTGGTGATTGGATCCCCATAAATATCAAGGATACGATCGTCCTCATCTGCATAAGCAGAATTTGTAGGAAAAACAGCTACGATCAAACTAAATAGTAATAATAAAAACGCAAGTACAGGTAGTTTTCTTTTCACAAACATGTCTTATCTCCTCCTTCTTTTCGCTACCTGCCCTAATCTTAGCATTAAGTTTTGAAGGTGTAGATAGATTCGGGAACATATGTAAAATTGCATATTTATATGAACTTTACACAAAAATAGCGAAGGCTTCCCCACGGAAGCCTTCGCTTGTTTAATTTCAGAGACCTATTTCGAGATTGATCGCTCATTGATCGGCTGTACAGATCGATTGTTTGTTGGGAATAATGTACGGAACTTTTCAATTTGTTCCTTTGACATCTCTATTTCTTGCTTCATTACAATCCATTGCACTCCTTCTGAACAAGGAGGAGTTGTTAAAGAACCTTTATAACGAATTGATGATTGATCCGAAGGAAGAAGTTGTTTGACATCAATCGTATGCTGTAAATCGTCTTTTGTATTTTTTGTTTTCGGCAGACTGTCCCACATTGCTGCAAGAGCTTCATTTTTTTGGCCTTCTTTAATCATCACACCAACTACTGCTAGTTCTTTTTTATCATTTTGATGAACGAAATGCACTTCCATAGCTGTATTTTTCCCATCAAATTGATGTTCACTCGGTGTATGGAAATGGAACTGTTTTAATATGTAACGATTCCCTCCAAGCGTAAGATAGTTATTAGAATCGCTAGCCTTTCCTTCAATACTATGACCATTATTTTCAACAGAAAATGCTGTTGGTTGATAATGAAGTTCAAATGGCTTAGAAGTCTCATTCGATGATGTTACTTGATCCCCTTTAATATCAATCGGGGATTGTTCTTTTCCATTTAGGCACATTTTGTTTTCCGGCTTCAATTCTCCCCAATGTTCTGGGCCAGTAGTTCCTTCATACGACCACTGTGTATTTTTTTCCGTAGACTGGTCTTGTTTTGGTTGTTCTTGTTTCGTCGCATTACAACCAATTAATGCTACAGACATTGTTAATGCAAGAGATCCGATATAGAGGGCTTTTTTATTTTTCATGTGGATTGTTTTGTACCTCCTAAAGTCATAGAATATTAGATTTTGTGTAACAATGTAAAAGGCTAAACAACACAGAATGAAACTATTCATTTAGGGAATAAAAATAAGACGTTCATTTTGATAGGAAAGCGTGGAAAACATAGGGAAAATAAATCAAAAAGAGTAGACTAATTCGGGAACTAAACATTCAGAAAAGACGATGTTTTCTGTCTACTCCCTTTGTAAGTATGAGTTTACCATTAAAGATAAAACAAAACAACAAATTTCTACTAAATTCGACATTTTTCGATAATATTGTTACTTCATGGAGAAAATCTCAATTGTTGGACGAAAAAGTCACCCATTACCTATCTGTGCTAATAAAATAAAAGCGCTCTAATTTCAGAGCGCTCCTGTTAGTTATATGATTTACTGCACTAAAATCGCACCGTAATGTCCATCGACTGTAAGAGTAACACTTCCGTTCTGTACTGTGTATGTTTTACCAGTCAGTTTATCTGTCACAACACTTCCATTTTGCATGCTAAGCTGCCATACAGGAACGGTTACACTATGGCTGACAGAATCATTGTTAAGTACGACTGCGATTCTGTTTGTTGCATCAAAGCGGCCATAAGAATAGATTTTATTTGTATCGTCTGTTTGCAGCGTCATGAATGAACCTGTTCTTAATGCTGGGTATTGGTTACGGATGCTGATGAGCTTTTGTGTTAAAGCTACAGCACGATTGGAAGTCGTACCTTGTGACCAATCAAACGTCCGGCGGTTATCAGGATCAGCGCCGCCCATCATGCCATATTCATCTCCGTAATAAATTGTTGGCGTACCAACGTAAGTCATTTGAAAAATAAGTGCTAAATACGTCTTCCAAATATCGCCGCCAGCACGTTCGCCAAAGCGCGAAATATCGTGATTTGATAAATGATTACTCATCGCTTGCTGCACGTTTGCTGGATAATTCGCACGCGTCCCTTTTAACCAGCTATCAAACTCGGAAGTAGATATGGAAGCTACATTGTTGCTGAAATCTTTTCCTGTAATCCACTGGGAAACTGGTTGTGTAAATCCGTCAAAGTTTGTTGTACTATCCCATTGGTTCCCTTGACCTGTCCAAGAATTTGCATTTCCCCAGTATTCGCCAAATATTGCTGCATTCTCGTTTACAGACTTCACAGCACTTCGGAATTCAGACCAAATTTGGTGATTCACCAAACTACTACCATTTCCTCCACCAGCATCTGCACCGCCAGCATCCGTATATTGAGGTGCATCTAGTCGCCATCCATCAATATTATATGGTGCTTTTAAATACGTTTTTGCTACGGAATCACTATTGTTATAGATTTCATTTCTTACCGGTGAACCACTCGCTCCATAATCTAGCTTAGGCAAACTGTTGAATCCTAAAAAGCTAGCATATGTATTCGGCCAAGACTGGAATGTATAATAATTAGACCATTGGCTAGATTGCGACTCAAAAGCTCCTAAAGAGGAAGATTGATTGTACTTATCAAACCACGGGTGAGTGTCCCCGGTATGGTTAAATACACCGTCTAATACTAAATATCCTTTTTCCCCGTTTGTTGTGCTATGAACATTTGATGATAGCGTTTGCAAAGTTTCGTTTGTCCCAAAGGCAGGATCTACAGTCCTATAATCCTGTGTATCATACTTATGATTAGACGGAGATTTAAAAATCGGATTTAAGTAAATGATGTTTGCTCCTAGCGTTTGTTTAATATAACCGAGCTTCTGATTGACTCCCGCCAAATCACCGCCGAAGAACACAAGGTTGTTCGTATGACCAGGATCAGCATAGACACTGCTCCCCCAAGCTTTTTTCTCAGTTGATGCGCCGTCATAAGTGTATGCATTCGTTTGCACATCATTCGAGGAATCACCATTATAAAAGCGGTCAGGGAAAATCTGATACATCACACCATTTTTCATCCAATCTGGCGTTTTAAAATTCGGGATAATATAAAAATCGCCTGATGATGGTTCAGCTGTAGAAGGACCGTTTGCATTATACCAAACAGAAGAAGATCCATCAGTAATTTGGAAACGATAATATTTTCGCGAAAAACTAGCAGGGATTGTTCCTTGCCAATAATCAAACGTTCCTGTAGAATCACCGGAAACCCACGACATCGGAATGACACGGAACGATCCATCAGCAGTATCATAGTACTTTATATTAATACCAGTAGTATCTCCTTTAAACGTCCGGAATTTCAGCGTCACACTTTGAGCAGACGTCGGCTCTGGCGCGCTATCATAAACAGGACCTTGGTCGTGAAATAAACCATTCCACTCGACATTATTATCATTAGCAGCAGCATAGGCCGAAGATGAATCTGGCGTATACAACAAGGACGTTCCTAAAACAAGTGTTGATAGTGCAATCGTTTGCATAATTGAGCGTGTTTTTCTATCTTTCTTTAATTTTCTCATCACAAACCTCCTATAAATGTAAGTGCTTTCATTTATATTATATAAGTAATCTATTAAAAGTAAATGGATTTTTAAAATATATAAATACAAATTGAAAAACTGACATAAAACCCCTTTTTTAGGGAGGGCGAGAGCATCTGGCCATGAGTAGTAGCGGTTAAGGCCTTTTTTTGCCACATGCGAAGTAAAAACATAGAGAGAAAGCAAGTCATCATATTGTAAAACTAGCTCAAGAAGAGGAAGTTTGCAAAATTGTTATTGGTCAAAACAAAAGTTGGAAACAAGAAACTGCTATGGGAAAGAAAAATAACCAAACATTTTGCCATATCTCGCATCGTTTATTGATTCAAATGATTACATACAAAGCGAGTGCGGTAGGCATTCAAGTTGTTGTAACCGAGGAATCTTACAC
>NZ_NVOY01000080.1 GCF_002551005.1 Bacillus pseudomycoides | reverse complement strand
GTAAAAGGACCACATACTTATCTTTAGGTTAGATAAGTGAATCACTAGTAAACAAAAGGACCGTACATTTTAGATATGTCTAATATGTACGGTCCTAATTTTATAACTTCATGAAGTAATCAGTAAGCTTTTCATTTTCTTTTTCACGCAATTGCTTATTTTCTTCTTCAAGCTCTTTATTCTTTTTCTCTAACTTTTCAATTCTTCTTTTAAGAGAAGCGATGACGGCATTTTGATTGTTCTCGTCCCGTTTAACCCTAGAGTCCACAAATGCTTTTTCTTGTTGATTTCGCAAGAAATTGATGCGTTCTTTGAACTCTGTATGGTTATACAGTGTGGCTGTACTCACTCCGGCTTCCTCTGCCACACTATTGAAGTTAATTACTTTAGAGCTCTTGGTTAGACGTTTTATAGCTTCCTCAACCTTAGCTATAGTTGTCTGTTTCCTTTTTTCGTGTAGCTGCCTTAGTTGCTCTTCACGGTCGAAATTTGCTTAGCGTATGTTTTCGTTAAAATGTGGGTGGGACCCCATGCCCATCAACTTAACAAAAATAAACTACCTCAAAATGATAAAACTGAGCAACTCAGGCAAAAACCTTGCTTTGGGGTAATAGGCCCAGATCGTAAAAGGCTATTCCATCACCTCTTCAAAGCGTAACTACAACAAGGACAAGCCAGTTTTGGTTTGTCCTTGTTCCATGCCGCCCGGCGAATTTAAACGGCAACTACACAAAACCGCTATTCGCCCTAGATTTATCACCCCTGCCACAACGCAGGCTTTGTCACCATGAACCATAACATCGCCATTAAAAGAACGATGTAAATCCAAACAGAACGCCGCAACAATTGAATCAAGGCGTCCTTGTCTTGGCCCGTTTCGCTGAATTTCCGAATGGCCGGCGAAAAGGCGCGGGCCAGGAAAAATAATGAACTCGCCATGAGAATAAGGGTCATCACTATCCAAGGGGTCTTCCAAGTCCAAGGGCCCGCCAGTACAAGCAGAACCCCGGATGCAACCAGCACATGCCCGGCATGCTTGGCCAGCCTGACCGAAAATCGGAATACATCCAGATAAGCCTGCTGTGTTCGGGCCTCTGAAGCCCGCAGTTTTTTGATGAGCGGAAGCAATACAAAAAACGGGCCGATGGATAAGATTACACTGAAAATATGTATATACAGAAGCAGTCGATACAACATGTCCATCCTTATATCACATTAACCTTCGATGAGACGGAACTCATGAACCCAAACTCTCATATTTGGCAGCCACGGCATGCCAGGGTGAAGAGACAGGATAGATTGCTTATATTCCTCCACATTCGCATAGCCTTCTTGACGAGCATGCTCATCAGTCAATTCGCCAAGTGACTGCGAATAGACCTTCTCCACAACATACCGGTGACCTTGAAGCTCCATCACTTCCCCGACATCCGCATATCTCCCGTTGCGGCGAGTAGCCGTTTTCTGTCCTGCAAGCACTTTTTCAATGTCCTCCTGAATCGTGATGAGACGTTCAATCGTACATGTTTTTGGCGGTAAAGCGTTCGTTTCATTTTGGTTTGTCATCTGGGTCACTCTCCTTTTTTCATTTAAGCATAAGCCCACTTTATCATATAAAAAAATTATTCTATATAGCAAGTTTCTACTTAATAGGGATAACAAACTTTCATACAATGTTTATACTGTAGATTTAAAATAAAGATTGATAATTAGTAAAAAAGTTTGATAAAACGGTTTATTTTGTAGGGTAATTGCTTATGCATAAAATAACACTAATTTTTTGTATACTGTTGCTATAAACTCTCGCGAGAGTTGGAAAATAGATTCGCGAATCAACCGGGTTTCCAACCTGATGTGGTGATGAGGTGCGAAGCTATTATGAATGCAGTGACATAACTAGGAGGTTTCCACTATGACAGCTTTATTTAAAGCTATGGCGTTCCAGCTGAAAACTGAACGACTTGACCTGAGTATGTGGGAGGAATCCGATTCAGCCTGGATGAGAAAGTTAATTGGCGAACGTGGTGTGGACATGCCAACCCTTGACGCCGTCGTAGCCAGCTTATCGAGATGCGCAAGAGAGCAGTCGAAAATGGCATTTCCCTTCTCACTATTCGCCGACGAGACGAAGGCGATTTCATCGGATACTGTGGCTTGATTATCGGTCATTCCACACTTGAAGAGCCGGAGATTGCATACGAGTTGTTCCGCAGTGTTCATCGTAAAGGCTATGCGACTGAGGCAGCATCCGTTGTGCTGGACGTTGCGATTGCTACCGGGCGCCACAGACTTTGGTCGACTGTACGCGCTTGGAATGTTGGGTCCTTACGGGTGCTAGAAAAGATAGGATTTGAGCGGCATCACAGTACGTGGGACGAGCGCGGTGAGATTGTTTGGAACGTACGCGATTTTTAGAGATCCCGACCTAATTCGAAACTATGGAAAAGGAGAAAAGGTCATTAGTTTAGGGGAGAATCCGGATAAAGATAAAAGGACTGATTTATAACCCAAATAGTGACAAACTATAACTGAAGCATTTACTCCAGCTGAAGCAGTAACAAAAAATATTATTGCACTAATTGGGTGCTTATCTTAAATAAGATTTAAACAACGATTTACAACAATCGGGCGTTTAAATTGAGCAAAAATCACAAAAATTATCAAACTTTTTTTATCAAGGTTTATTAAGTTAATTTAATCAAACTTTGTTCCAAGGCTACAGTTATTTTAGGTGCAATTGATAGCCCTGTGACAGGATTCTATAATCAAGATTATCGGAAGTCATACTGATCATGTGGTCCAGTAAAGTTTCCCGTTTTTTTCTTCGGTAAATTGCAATCCAATTTTCTGTAAAACCTTAATAGATGGTTGATTATCTGCAGAACAAGTAGCTGCAACTTTCTTAACACCTGATTGAGAAAGTCCCCATTGAACAAGTGCTTTTCCCATTTCGCTCGCATATCCTTTTCCTCTTTGATCCGGTACTATACTATATCCTATGTTTATAGCTCCTTCCTCATTAGGACTACCTTTAAAACCCATATCACCTATAATTGTGTTCGTTTTTTTATGTATGATTAGCCCTTCCCACTTATTTTCTATAGGAGTTTCTTTAAACTTACTAATCTTGTAAGGGAAAAGTTGTTGATATTCTGGTAAAGGCCATTCAGAATGCACATTTAATGAAAATTTCTTTGTAAAAGTATGTTCGTTTTTCATTACCTTCTCCATCATTTCGACTGTAAATGTAGTCATAATAAGACGATTTGTATGTAGTTCTGGCATATTAATTTCTCCTTTTATTTACATAAAATTCGTTATTGGAAGTTAATTAGATCCGTCTTATAAAATAAAATACTAAAGATGATAAAGTAATAGGAATACCGATTAACACGAAGTCTAGTATCATATATCCTCTAGAGCTTCCTATATGGATGAAATAGGAATAGAGAACTCCTACCAACAGAAATAAAGGGGTTCCAACTCTTAATTCATCACTTCTTTTTATTTTCCTATAAAAAAATTCTCCTACTACACAACCTATAAGAGCAGGAATACTTCCAAATATGATAATTATAATGATTGATAACCAAATCGGACCCCATGTCTCTGTCGTACTAGGTTCTTTTATATACACTGAAATATTGATAAAAAGTGAGAAAAACATCAAACAGGCTAAATAGCTAACAATAAATTTTTTCAATGTCGTCATCTCCAAGGCTTTTTCATTTTACCTTTAGTATATGATATATAGAATGTTAACTGAATATCGTATTCGCATTCAGTTAACATAACGCATCATTATCAGTAGTAACCAAATCCCAGAAAGCCCTTCGTACCAAGAGTTTTCTAGCTTTCTGTTCCCTTCTCTGTATACAAGATTTCATACACTCCTGTCACAACAGCATTTGGCAATTCAAACCGTTCTCGTAACCTGCATGAAATCCTGCATATTCTTAGCGTATAAAATCCGCGTTTTGCCACTATCAATTCCCACATTACAAGTAATTCGTACATCATATATGATACTATTAAAAAAGGAATAAATGTCATTTTTGTGAAAAATAGAAAGGAGGGGTGAAATGTTTTCTCGATATGCTAGTAAAGCAGAAGAACGTTATAGTACGGGTATAATCGTTTTAGCTGTTATATTATTTGTTTTATTAAAAAAACAATTATTTTTTTTACGATGGTAGGATTACTTTTTATAATATCTCTAATTTTCAAACGTTGATATTTAATACATTTGGTCTTTTGTTAATTTGCGCCTTTATCTATCTTCTTTTTTATATTTTCTAATCATAGCAGGTTTAAAAAAAGGAATATAAAAACACCACTCAGAATCACCAAAAACCGTTCATTTTCGGTTGATATACCCCTTAGCGTCCTATATTCTAATAAATGTCATATTGAATGATTTGTACGTTTTGTCGATGAGACCCCATATCTATCAACTTAAGAAAATCCCTTACCCCCAAGTATAAAAAACGAACAACTCTTTTGAATTAGAAATTTAATTTTCCACTCATGGCATATTTTGATTTCCTTCTTTTATAAGAAAATCAAAATAAGAATTTGAATTGAAAGGTGAAGA
>NZ_NVOY01000007.1 GCF_002551005.1 Bacillus pseudomycoides | reverse complement strand
TAACTTGATGGCTATGCTCCAACTACCGCTGCTTTTTTTATATCATATTTATTTATTATTGTTTTAACTAAATCTCCTTTATCGAGCGTTTGTATTTGTTGAATACTAAATGTCTCAGTAACCCAATTATCCAAATGATAATAACTCACAATTGCTTGTAAATATTCTGTTAAACCATTACTCGCTATGTAAATTGAACAGTTATTTTCTTTTAAATAACTGAAAACTTCCTTTACATTAGGATATAAAGCCCCTTTCCCATTTCTTATGTTTTCAACTAATCTTTCTAGAAAATAAGCATCCGTTTGTTCCCTTATTTCATTGGAATGGTTAGGTAACAAAGCTTCCCAAACTTTTGGTAGGGGTACACCCATAATTTCGCGGTATTTATTAATAGGGGTTACTGTATCCCATAAATTTAGTGACCGTAAATGGTTAAAAGTATCATCGAGTGATAATTCTAGAATTTTTTCTGTTTGAAATAGAGTTCCATCCATATCGAAAATCAGTGATTGTAACATTTCTTTCGCTCCCTTTTTAGCGTTGCTGAATAACTTCACCTATCCCTATTCAATGAATCCTGTTTAAATAGATTTTAACATAAATTTACAATAATAATGACTATTGTCACGCAGTTATTCGGTACGTCCTTTACAAGGAATGTGAAAAGTACATATAAACCAATTTCGTAATATTGTTAAAAAATTCTAAAAAATCCTTCCCTTTTGATTTTAATGTTATATAATATAAACATGAAAATTAAAACTGTTATAAAACAGTTTGTGAAAAGGAGAGGCTAATATGTCGACGCAAACTTCGCGGGTTACACTCGTTGGAGAAGTATTACCGGCGTATTTGGAGATTTTGACACCAGAAGCACTCACATTTATAAAAGAGTTGCATGAGAATTTTAACGGACGCCGCAAGGAATTACTACAGAGACGAGTAGAAAAGCAAAAGAGAATTGATGCAGGAGAGTTATTACACTTTTTAGAGGAAACAGCAAATGTTCGGGCGGATGATTGGACGATTGCACCGCTTCCGAATGATTTACAAGATCGGCGCGTAGAAATTACAGGACCGGTTGATCGTAAGATGGTTATTAATGCCCTCAATTCAGGAGCGCGTGTTTTTATGGCAGACTTTGAAGATTCGAATGCACCAACATGGCAAAATGCAATGGAAGGACAAATAAATTTACGAGATGCAGTTAAGGGAACGATTTCATATACAAATGAAAATGGTAAAAAATATCGTCTCAATGAACAAACAGCTGTATTAATGGTGCGGCCTCGCGGTTGGCATTTACAAGAAAAGCATGTGTTAGTAGATGGTGAAGAAGTATCAGGTAGTTTATTAGATTTTGGATTGTTCTTTTTTCATAATGCAAAGGCGTTAATAAAAAAAGGGAGCGGTCCATACTTTTACTTACCGAAAATGGAAAGTTACTTAGAGGCAAGGTTATGGAATGATGTGTTCGTATTTGCGCAAAAATACATGGGCATTCCGCATGGAACAATTAAAGCAACGGCACTGCTCGAAACGATTCATGCTTCATTTGAGATGGATGAGATATTATATGAGCTTCGTGATCATTCAGCAGGGTTAAACTGCGGACGTTGGGATTATATTTTTAGTTTCTTAAAAACGTTTCGCAATCATGAACAGTTTTTACTTCCAGACAGGGCGCAGGTGACGATGAGTGTTCCGTTTATGCGCGCGTATTGTTTACGCGTCATTCAAACGTGTCATCGCCGCAATGCACCAGCAATTGGAGGGATGGCAGCGCAAATTCCAATTAAGAACAACCCGGAAGCAAATGAAGCAGCATTTGAGAAAGTACGCGCTGATAAAGAGCGCGAAGCTTGTGAAGGACATGATGGGACTTGGGTTGCCCACCCGGGGCTTGTCCCTGTAGCGATGGAAGTATTTGATCGTATTATGACAACGCCAAATCAAATCTATCGAAAACGGGAAGAAATGCGTATCGCAGAACAAAATTTATTAGAAGTTCCAGAGGGAACGATTACAGAAACAGGCCTTCGTACAAACATTAGTGTTGGTATTCAATATATTGTATCGTGGTTAAGTGGCAGGGGAGCTGCACCTATTTATCATTTAATGGAAGATGCGGCAACAGCAGAAATTTCTAGGGCACAAGTGTGGCAATGGATTCGTCACAAGGAAGGGAAGCTCGAGGATGGAAGAAAGATTACGTTTGCATTAGTAGAACAGTTTAAAGCAGAAGAGTTAGAAAAAATAGAGCAAGAGATTGGTAGTGATCGATTCGAAAAAGGACGATTTGTCGAAGCTACGAAACTATTTACAAACCTTGTTTGTAATGATGAATTTGTATCATTTTTAACGTTACCGGGATATGAGATTTTATAAAGAAAAAAAGGGGATGGAAACAATGGGAAATGAAAGAGCCTTGCAATTACAAGAGAGCTGGGAGCTTGATAAACGCTGGAAAGGAGTTACACGTCCGTATTTTGCAGAGGAGGTCATTCGTCTTCGCGGATCGGTTGATATTGAATATACGTTAGCACGCCGCGGTGCAGAAAAACTTTGGAATTCTCTTCATAGTGAAGATTACATTCATGCGTTAGGGGCATTAACTGGGAATCAAGCAATGCAGCAAGTAAAGGCGGGTTTAAAGGCAATTTATTTAAGCGGCTGGCAAGTAGCAGCAGATGCAAATTTATCAGGCCACATGTATCCAGACCAAAGTTTGTATCCGGCAAACAGTGTGCCGGCAGTTGTGAAACGGATTAATCAAACGCTGCAGCGTGCGGATCAAATTCAGCATATGGAGGGAAGCGATGATATTGATTACTTCGTGCCAATTGTTGCTGATGCAGAAGCAGGGTTTGGCGGACAACTCAATGTATTTGAATTGATGAAAGGAATGATCGAGGCAGGAGCGTCAGGTGTCCACTTTGAAGATCAACTTTCTTCTGAAAAGAAATGTGGTCATTTAGGCGGAAAGGTATTGCTCCCAACACAAACGGCAGTGCGTAATTTAATATCAGCACGTCTTGCGGCAGATGTAATGGGGGTGCCAACGCTCATTATTGCTAGAACAGATGCTGACGCAGCGGATTTAATTACGAGTGATATCGACCCTGTTGATCAACCATTTATTACAGGAGAAAGAACACCAGAAGGGTTCTTTCGGACGAAAGCTGGACTGGATCAAGCAATCGCGCGCGGCTTAGCATACGCGCCGTATGCCGACCTTGTCTGGTGCGAAACATCAGAACCGAATTTAGAAGATGCAAAACGTTTTGCAGAAGCGATTCATAAAAAATTCCCTGGAAAACTATTAGCTTACAACTGTTCACCGTCCTTTAACTGGAAGAAAAAATTAGACGATAAAACAATTGCAAACTTCCAAAAGGAAATTGCATCTTACGGCTATAAATTCCAATTTGTAACACTTGCTGGCTTCCATGCTTTAAATTACGGCATGTTTGAGCTAGCGCGCGGTTATAAAGAACGAGGTATGGCTGCCTACTCAGAGTTGCAGCAAGCGGAATTTGCCGCAGAACAGTACGGTTACTCAGCAACGCGTCATCAACGAGAAGTTGGTACAGGATATTTTGATGAAGTAGCACAAGTTATTACTGGTGGAACTTCGTCAACGACAGCATTGAAAGGATCGACAGAGGCAGAGCAGTTTACGCGATAATAAAAGAGGGAGTCAGCTTTCGAGCTGACTCCCTCTTTTATTACAAATATTTCAAAACGGAAAATATGAAATTAACCTTCAAATTATTTTATTTTCTATAGGAAGAGTATGTAGTTTAAGTCTGTTAGTTATACAGACGTATAAAAGGAATTTTTAATTTATTAATAAGGAATTGTAAAAAAATTGAAAATGTCGGCTATTTTTCGTATAAAATGCTACAATTATCCAAAAATGACAAAGGAGAGGAAAAATATGACTATTAAAGTCGAAAAGTACTCACCGCAGTACATTGTGAATTCAAACACGATCGCATTGCTTCCAATTGTTTTAAATGACAAACGAATTGTAACGCGTGTGATTGAAGAAAATGATGAATTTTTTGTGTATCAAAAGCCACTTGAGATCGTGGAACAAAGTTGTCGTCAATATGGCGCTAGCTTTGGCGGTCGAAAAGATGGTACGAAGGAATACACAGGCTTTACTCATAAAGCACCGATTGCAATTAGTCCTACAGATTATATTTATTTTTTCCCCACATTTTCTTACTCTCGCAAAGAGTGTGCTTGGTTATCGCACTTTCATATTGATAATGTAACAAAACTTCCACATGGAAATATTCTTATTGAATTCGTAAATGGTCAAACAATTAAGCTAGAAGTATCTAAAAACAGTTTTGAAAATCAGAGAAACCGAACTGCCCAGCTTCGGGCCGAATTTGAAGATAGAAAAAGAAAACAAGCGGCGACAAAATTTTTACTAGTGAATCAAAATGAGGTGTTAGAGCTAAAGCCAGCATATGAAAAAATGTATCTTTTTAAAAAAGAAGATTGATAATATGGAATAAGAAGAAGGAACTATCCTTCTTCTTATTCCTCAGGCTGTGGAGAAAGCCT
>NZ_NVOY01000079.1 GCF_002551005.1 Bacillus pseudomycoides | reverse complement strand
GTATATGCAGATGAATTTGCTATAACAGATGAAGTATCTGCCACATGTTGAATTCCTTCTGTCACTTCTTGAAGCAACATTGCACCTTGTTCAACACCTTTTGTTTGTGTAACTGCGCCGCTTGACACTTGATCAATTGCCATTGTTATTTGTTCAGTCGCTTCACCTGCTTGTCTTACACTTGCCGTTAATTCTTCTGATGCAGCAGCTACATGCCCCGCTGAAGAATTAATTCTTGAAATCAACTCCCGTAGCGACTCAGCCATTTCATTGAAACCTTTTCCAAGTTGACCAATTTCATCATTTGAACGAACTTCAATTGTTTCTGTTAAAT
>NZ_NVOY01000078.1 GCF_002551005.1 Bacillus pseudomycoides | reverse complement strand
GTATATGCAGATGAATTTGCAATAACGGATGAAGTATCTGCCACATGTTGAATTCCTTCTGTCACTTCTTGTAGCAACATTGCGCCTTGTTCAACACCTCTTGTTTGTGTAACTGCACCGCTTGACACTTGATCAATTGCCATTGTAATTTGCTGAGTCGCTTCACCTGCTTGTCTCACGCTTGCCGTTAATTCTTCTGATGCAGCAGCTACATGCCCCGCTGAAGAATTAATTCTTGAGATTAACTCGCGTAGCGACTCAGCCATTTCATTGAATCCTTTTCCAAGCTGACCAATTTCATCGTTTGAACGAATTTCAATTGTTTCTGTTAAAT
>NZ_NVOY01000077.1 GCF_002551005.1 Bacillus pseudomycoides | reverse complement strand
AAATTTTCACTTTCATTTTTAGAATCACTCGCGCGCGAAACAGGGATGATTCAACGTGCAAGAAAATGTAAAGCGCAAGATATCGTTTCTTTATGTGTCTTTCTAAGTAAAACAGTTGGAACAGAATCTTTAGCTAGCCTATGTACGAAGTTAAATGAGACAACCGGTGTTTCCTTATCTTCAGAGGGTTTGAATCAACGCTTCACTTCTCATACTGTTCAATTTTTCAAACAAATTTTCATAGGATTATTTCATCAAACTATCCGCCCAACTCCAGCGATAGGAGGAAATTTCAGACGAATTCGAATCTTAGATTCGACCATGTTTCAACTTCCTAATCACTACGCAGATGCATACAAGGGATTTGGTGGTGGTGGATCAGAGGCTGGAGTCAAGATCCAATTAGAATATGATTTATTATCTGGAGACTTCCTTCAAGTAGATGTGAATCACGCGGTTAGTAATGATAGTGCATATGGACAAACGCGAACAGATACATTAGAGCCAGGAGATTTATGTATCAGAGATTTGGGATATTTTTATATTGATGATTTTAAGAAAATGGAGGAAAAGCGAGCTTCTTATATTTCACGTATCCGCTGGAATACGCAAGTATATAGAAAAACAGAGGATACATGGGAATTGATTGATATAGAAAGTATTTCAAGACAATTAAAAGAGGGCGAATATATGGAGTTCTCTCAAGTATATATTGGATTTCATCAAAAACAAGAAACACGTTTGATAATCTATAAATTAACAGAGTCTGAACATACAAGACGATTAGAACGGCACAAAAAAGAAAAGAGGCGCATGCCTAAATACGCAAGTGGTATCAACTTATTTATTACAAATGTACAAGAAATAGATATGAAAGCTAATGAAATTTATCAGTTCTATTCCTTACGTTGGCAAATTGAAATTTTATTTAAA
>NZ_NVOY01000076.1 GCF_002551005.1 Bacillus pseudomycoides | reverse complement strand
TACACTTGTCGTATATAAAAATTTGTCATGTTGTACATATTTTTAGCGTTTTGGCAAGATTTTTGTAATTCATTTGATTTTCCGTTGTCATTTTTTCACCTCCTTGTTAAGGATATTACACAAAAAAAGAACGTACGTTTTCGTTGTTTTACTTAAACATAAAATATTTTTCCGATTTACCTCACCACCTTCACATATGTTTAGAGGTGGGAGTCCTCTCGAAAGGTATGATAGAAAAAAATTCATTATAACAAAAAACACTCATCAATTATGAAAGATGAGTGTTTTTCACTTCTTTATGCAAAATACTGTTCTATTAAAACCATACTTTATATCTTATTTTAGTAATCAATGTATCTCCAAAAGATTTAACATATCAATGATAAAAATTAGAAATAATAGCGCATACAATATGTATTATTCTATAACTGACGTTATATTCTGTACATTTCAACAATTCTAATAAAAATCAAAATTCAGCTAGGATTGGAAACTTAATCTCATTAAATTCAACAGGAAGTTCTCCTCTTACCATTAAACGTTTCTTTGATTCATATAATTTTAAATCAGCATCCTCCACCCCTAATTGATCAGGAGAGAAATAAAACTCAATTGTGTGGAATGCTTCTGGAATTACCGCACATAGTTCATCTAAAATAGGCATCAATTCACTTATTACTCCGTATAATTTCAATACACCCTCTTCAATTTCATAAACAAGTATAGCGTTAAGTTCTTCTGAAAAATAAAGTTTTTTGTTCCATTTTTCATCATACATATTTAAGTAGAAAGATGACTGATAGTGTAACGGTGCAAAAACTCGTGAAAGACGTTCTTTATTTTCAAATACATCTTTTATAAGCTGCACATTTTTTTCATCAAAAAAGTCTAATTTTCGAATAGATGATAACCTTTGTTCACTCTTTTCATACTGCATAGTCGATATATATTCTTTTACTACTTTAAAACCGAATGGGGTATATAACTCTGGAGTTTCTGTAAATAAAAATGAATAGTTATACTCCGCATCAATCTTTTGCAACACTTCACCAAACAATTGCTTCATAAAACCTTTTTTACGATAATTAGGATGTGTCATTACAGATTGAATACCAGCTGCTTTTATACGTTCTCCCCCTACCATCATTGGCATTGAAAACATAGATACATTTGCAATGGCTTCATCTTCTTCAAATAAAGTTACCGGTGAGTATGTTTCATCCCAAAATCCTTTTTTATAAAAATCTTGTAATGTATCTGTCGGAATGTGAAATACTCTTTCAAACAAATCGTATAATCGCTCTCTTCGCTCATTTTCAAACGTATAATTAGCACAAACCATAATTTTATCCATGTTGTTCCTCCACTTGCAAATTACTACTTATTCCCCTTACTTTTTGGCTAAAAATATTATGAAGTGATGTAAAGAATAAGTGCTATCTTTCAACATATTATCACAAATTTTTTAAAAAAGTTTTATATTAATAAAAATATATTCGTAATACTATAAAGTCGAATAGAAGGATATCCTTATATAGTAATATAATAATTATATAACAAATACTGTAAACGCTTGATTTTAAGTGGTATTTCAAACTAAATAAAGTTGATCTAATACGATTTTTTTATTTCTCATTTTTCATTTTCTATTTTTTATTTTCCGTTTTTTATTTTTATTTTTATTTTCCTAATTCTTTACATCTTATTTTTTTATTTTTTTAATAAAATTTTCATCTTAATTCTCTATGTACAACAACTATTTAATTTAAGATATTATTTATCCATTCTAAAAATATCGAACAATTTGAGTTTTCTTAATTTTCATTCACTATCCAGTAATAATAGTTTAAAATAATTCATACAGTATTTTATTTAGAAAGGAAATATACATATGTATCACTATGTAACAGACATATAGTAACTGTAATGCATGTCGTGGACCTCCTCTTATATTCAAACTATAAAATATAAATTAGGAGGAATAACTATGAAGGATACTTTTTACCATTTTGTTAAACAAGCTAATCAACCTTTTCAAGGATGGAATTTCTCATTCCTTGCAGATACTGGAAGACTAAGTGCAGAACCACTTCCGTGGAGCTATTCATCAATCGTATTACAATATATGCATTGTGTTGATAACATGCTTGATATGGGAACTGGTGGCGGTGAGTTTTTATCTTTACTAACCCCTCTTCCTGCTAGAACTGCAGCAACAGAAGGATATGCTCCCAATATCGCTTTGGCAAAATCTAAACTAGAACCTTTAGGTGTATCTGTTCATACAATCGAAGATGATACACATTTACCATTCGCAAACGATCAATTTGATTTGATTATTAACAAACATGAATCATATTGCGAAACAGAAGTAAAAAGAATTTTAAAGCCAGACGGTATTTTTATTACTCAACAAGTTGGTGGATTAGATAATTTAGAATTAAACCACCTTCTTCATGCATATACTGAAAGTGAGTACAGTTATTGGGATTTGCAATATGCCTCCTCACAACTGAAACAATCCGGATTTCAAATCCTTAGACAACAAGAATGCTTTCCCAACCAGCGCTTTTATGACATCGGTAGCATTATCTATTATTTAAAAGCAATTCCATGGCAAATTACTGATTTTTCGGTATCAAAATATGAAGAGCAATTGCTTCATATCCATAACCACATTCAACAAAACGGATATATTGAAGTGAAAGCACATCGCTTTTACATTGTAGCTTCTTTTTAATTCATCGCCTCTCCAAGCTAATTCACTCTGCATGGAGAGGCAGTATGCGAATAAAACCAAAAATGTTACCATCACTTGCAATATTTCTCATTTCATTGTAAAATGAAACCATAGAACACAATATGTAGACAAATCCACTTCACATATTATCAAGCATCAATAGGGATGATATGCGTTCCTTATGGGTTTTTGATAATATGTGAATTTTTATTTTCCTTAGAAATAAGACGGATCATATTACATTTATTTTCTTTATTTTTAGGAGGCAATTACCATGACATTAACAGGTAAAGTAAAATGGTTTAACAGCGAAAAAGGTTTCGGATTCATCGAAGTTGCAGACGGAAACGACGTATTCGTTCACTTCTCAGCTATTACTGGCGATGGTTTCAAATCTCTTGACGAAGGTCAAGAAGTAAGCTTCGAAGTTGAAGAAGGCAACCGCGGACCTCAAGCTAAAAACGTTGTAAAGCTATAATTTAGACAATAAAAAGGTTGTTAACACGAACGGTTAACAACCTTTTTAATTATATAAACACTTATTTCACATAAAAGGAGTGATCTCATGTATCGTAATAAAAAGAACGACGTTGCAGAAGTAGCACCGGAAGAAATCCCAGTTTGGGAATGTGAGTCAGAGGAGTGCTTAGGGTGGATGCGAAAAAACTTTGCATTTGAAGAACACCCAAAATGTCCTTTATGTGGAAGTGAAATGAAAAGCGGAGAACGTTTATTGCCTCGATTGGGATAAATTTTTTTGTAAGCACCTTGCAGAATATGCTCTGCAAGGTTTTTTTATACTTTCAAGTATAAACTCCATATCTATATGAATAACTCCCCCTCTTCAATTTTGGGATTAACCTCTTCCTGATCATAATAAGTTGTTATAGAGTAACATTTTAATCGCTGAACTTTTCTTCTCATCTCTAATTATTAACTGAACCAATTAAGCACTGTGTCAGCAGCTAGCTCCCAACTATTTTCTTTATTACATAACCTTAAAATAAGAACGTTACTACTTAAAATTGAGAGATAAAAATGGAGTGTGATTTTATGGACCGGCTTTGGCTTCCAATAATTGTTACGTTTTTTTCATTTGGTGGGTTGCTATTGGGTGGAATTGTCGGACTTGCAACAAGACGGATAATGGAAGAACAAACATTTCGCTTATACGCTCTTTGCGGGGGTATTCTACTTGGATTGTTACTATTTGAAATCATTCCAGAAACATTTTCGAGTTATGAAATAATTGGCCCCATCCTCGGTAGTACCATTGGAATTTTAATGATGCGTTTAATAGATCAATACTGTCATCAATTTATGATACATAAGAGCGATCACCAAACATGGCAAACTTTTTTCTTTCTTTCCTTTGCCATTTTTATTCACAATCTACCTAGCGGCTTTGCGTTAGGAACTGCTTTTACAACGCATCATGAATCCACTCTTTCTTTCTTACTAGCTATTATTATTCATCATGTTCCCGAAGGCCTTGCCTTAATTATCTCTTTCCTATTTACGCAGCATAAATATATACCTTTTATCTTAATCATCCTCTTTTTATCCAGCATTCTTGGTTTAAGCACTGCGCTTGGTATGATCATTAACAGTAAAACTATTCATTTACCCGGCTTAATAATGGGAAGCGCCATCGGTTCTTTAGGGTACGTAACAATCCATGAAATGCTTTGGAAAGCAAAAAAGAACCTATCATTACTCTCTTTTCTTTCTTGGACTGTTGTTGGATGTTTACTTATTATCGTTTTTATCCCCTTTATAAGTCATCATTAAAAGAGAACTTCCCTTTACCATTTGTATATTTTACCTTTTTCTCCAAAACATAATAGTATCTCAATATGTAAGGAGGAAATTCCATGTTTAAAAAATCTGCTGGTGAGGTACTGATTGATTTATTAATTGAATGGGGCGTCGATCACATATACGGCATGCCAGGCGATTCCATTAACTCTATTATTGAACCGCTTCGTAAAGCACAAGATAAAATTAAATTTATTCAAGTGCGTCACGAAGAAGCTGGCGCTTTAGCCGCTGCTTCTTATGCGAAATTAACTGGAAAACTCGGTGTATGTATGGCAATCGCCGGACCGGGTGCCATACATCTACTCAATGGATTATACGATGCTAAATTAGACCAAGCGCCTGTCCTCGCAATAACCGGTCAGATCGAATCAGACTTAATTGGAACTGGGTTTTTTCAAGAAGTAAATTTAGAAAGAATGTTTGATGACGTCGCCGTTTATAACCAACGTATCATGTCAGCGGAACAACTTCCTGCTGTTGTCAATCAAGCAATTCGTATGGCTTATACAAAAAAAGGTGCATCCGTTCTTACCATTCCAGACGACATTCAAAAATTTGAGGTCGATGCCAATGCACGGATTACCACACCTGGTTTTACGATGCCAGAGTTATTCCCAAAGCAGCATGACTTAGAAAAAGCAACTTCTGCATTAAATGAAGCAAAGAAGCCCGTTATTCTAGCAGGAAAAGGTGCAAGAGATGCAAAAGAAGCGTTACTTGCTTTTGCTGAACATATTGGAGCGCCTATTGTATTAACACTTCCAGCAAAAGGAGTAATTCCAGATGAGCATCCACTTTGCATTGGAGGGTTAGGTTTAATTGGGACAAAACCTGCATACGAAGCAATGCAGCACGCTGATACACTAATTATGGTCGGTACCTCTTATCCATTCACTGGTTTCTTGCCAGAAAAGGCCAAAACACTTCATATCGATACAGATCCAGCGCAAATTGGCAAACGTTATCCAACAGATATTGGGCTTGCTGGTGATGCTGCTAAAACTTTAAAATGGCTCACACAAAATATTGAAAAGCACACAGATCATTCTTTTTTAGAACACCATCAAGAGCTAATGAGAAAATGGGAAGAGAAATTGCACAATCAAGAAAATGAAACCTCCGTTCCCATTAAACCACAAAGTGTGATGCACGCACTGCAGCAAGTTGCACATGATGATGCAATATTATCAGTAGATGTAGGTAATGTAACAGTTTGGACAGCGCGCCATTTTCGTATGACAAATCAACGGTTCATTTTATCAAGCTGGTTAGCTACACTAGGTTGTGGTCTTCCCGGAGCAATTGCTGGACAAATTGCTTATCCAAGTAAACAAGTTTTCGCGATTTGCGGTGATGGTGGATTCGGAATGACGATGAACGACTTTGTAACAGCTGTAAAATATAATCTCCCAATCATTGTAGTCGTACTAAATAACCATAAAATCGCTATGATTAAATTTGAACAAGAAGTAATGGGAAATGTTGAGTTTGGGACAGAACTTACCAATCCAAATTTTGCGAAATACGCTGAGATTTGCGGCGGAGTCGGTTACCGCGTTGAAAAACCTGAAGAATTGATGCCTGCTTTCGAACAAGCTGTAAAACAAAACAGACCATGTATTATCGACGTACTCGTTGATGTCAATGAAGCTCCAATGCCTGCAAAAATTACGTTTGCCCAAGCAGCCGGTTATACAAGGCACATGCTGAAAGTACTATTTGAAGAAGGGAAAATTGATTTACCGCCTTTATAAAAACACAAGGATAAGGCAGTCGGTGTACTTTAATAACCTCTGTCTTATCCTTGATTATCTTAAAAAGTCACCATAAATGGCTGACTGTCTTCATCTAAACAATGTAAAATGCGCTCTTTGAAATTTTTCCATGTTACCATTTGAAGTGCTTCTTCAATTGAAAAATACCCAACTTCTAAGCTTTCACTACTTGTTGTAAATTGTCCTCCGATTGGCTTCCCTAAAAATAAATGGGTACAAATACACTGTGAAACATTTTGATACGCTCCGCAGTATTTCACAATTTCAATATCAATACCAGTTTCCTCTTTAGCTTCTCGAATGGCACCTATTGGAATCGCTTCCCCTTCTTCTACTTGGCCACCAGGAATTTCCCAGCCCCGCTTTGGGCTCTTTAATAGTAATATTTCGTTTTTACCATTGAACACGACTGTCGAAGCACATACAATATGTTTCGGATAAGGCATATTTACTCCTCCTTTAGAGAAACTGCTAGCTCTACTTACAATGCACAGGTAATACAGACCAGGAACTAACAAGCGTTGTCTGCTTTCCTTCCGTATGTAACACTTGCTGAGATGGATTTGCAGTATGGAGTAATTGCGGAAATAGTTCTTTCACATACTGCTTGTGAGAATCCGCATCTTTCCATAATGACAATACAATGTAACGATTAGAAGAAAGAGATCTTCCAACAACGCCGCCCATCATCCCTTCAGCTCTCGCCAAACCTGGATTCCAAACCGTTTCTTGCATATGTAAAAATTGCTTTTCACTCTCTTTTTTCACATTACAAATTGCTACTCGTAAAAAAGAACTGTGTGCTAATGCTTCAACAAATGGAGTCTCCGTTATGTCAAATAAAGATTGATATAATTCTGTTTCACATGATGTATACGTACTTTCTTGGTTGTTATCATTAAAAATCTTATCGTGTGATTCATTCATAAAACTTTGGTACATTTTCATATTTTCCCATAAACTAACTATACAAGCTTCTGGTTCATCCCATCCCCCAATTTGTCCGTAAAAACCATCTAATCTCTTCAACTCGCTCCATTTTTCTTGAGCAACTGAAAATAATTCCTTTTTTTCGTCGCTTACTTTACAAATAATAGATTTAATTAACATACAAATTTCCCCCTTAATTCCCACAAAATCTTCATTAAAACCGAATACTTTTATTTTAAAGGGGTTTGATAGAAATATCAAAATTTTAGAAATAATAAAATTACAAAAAGAAATACATTTTTATTACCCGCTAAATTATCTTTTAATAAAGCTTATACTATACAATAAAGCATTACTTAAAATACTTACTACCCCTAGCCAAAATAACCAATTTGTTGCGGTCAACCAAGAAGCGACCATGATAAGTACTGCAGTAGCAATTGATCCACAATAGCCTATTCGGTTTCGTTTCTTGTTACGGTGAAACTTGTCTTTTGCCTGATAAATAGATTGCTGGACCGTATTCTTTACATAATAGACTTTTTTTTTCATCTTTTTTTCAGTCTCTTTTGCTTTATCATAAAAGGCATTACTAATATAAACTTTACTCACAATTCCGTCCCTCCATATCGGCGTTTCGAAAACTCAGCCAAGACTTTTTCCTCATAGTTATCTAAGTTTATCTGCATCTGCTCATCAACTTCGAGATTTGCCTTTTCTTCAAAACCATCTTGTTCTTCACCATCGAAGCGATAGAGCTTTTGTAATAATTTCCAAAACATTTCAATTTCATCAGTTGTGAAATCATGAAACATATCCGCTAAAAAATAAGTGGACTTTTCGGAACAAGTAATTAACGCTTTTTTTCCTTCAGGGGTAATCTCAATATTGATCGAACGTTTATCCATTTTACTCGGCACAATTTTAACATATCCTTTTTTCACAAGGCCTGTAATTAACTTATTAGCAGTCTGCTTTGTTGTACCTAACTTTTTCGCAATATTAATAAGAGTGGTGCTTTCAATTGGCAAATGCGCAATAGCAATAAGAGCCATGTGTTGCCGGGAAGTTAATACCTCTAAATACTCATCCCCACGGGTTTGCACCTTATTGACAACCGAAAATAAAGTTGCATAACTTTGCTGCATGGCATGCAGTTCTTTCATTAAGAGATTTATATCCATATGTAGCTCCCTTCTATATTAGTCAGTATGTTGACTAATATAGAATACCACCCCATCAAGAAACATGTCAACATGGTGACTAAAAGCCGCTTTACTTATTAAATAAAAAAGTAGCAAAGGTATCTTGTCCCTTGCTACTCAATCAAATGTAAGTTCGATTTCAATAATCTCTGATCGGCTGCCAAGTCTTAACGGTGGTCCCCAAAAACCAAATCCAGAAGAAACAATTGCATGAAATGTATGTCTCTGTACATAACCCCAATCTAATTCATACATTCTTCTTGTAATGATATGATTCGGTGCCATTTGCCCTCTATGTGTATGTCCCGACAGTAATACATCAACACCTGCTGCTTCAGCTTGCTTTAACTCAAATGGCTGATGATCCATTGCGATGACGGGAAGACTTTTATCTACAGTACTCATTAATTCCTCGAAACTTTTCCGATCTCGGTCCGTCTTATCTCTTCTGCCTACAATATAAAACCAATCTTCAATTTTCACAACTTCATCTAATAAAATATTTACATCAATCTTATTCATTTCTTGCAAAAATTCAGGAATCGCTCCGCCGTAATATTCATGATTACCTAACACCCCATATACGCCAAGCGGGGCATGCATTTGCTTCATCACTTGTCCCATATTCTTTTTTATAAAATACTCTGGATGATCATCAATAATATCTCCAGGTAAAAGTATAATATCCGGTTTCATATGATTTACATGCTGAACCAATCTTTTCAAATGAGACAAGCCAGACAACTTACCGAAATGCATATCTGAAGCCATCGCAATTCGAAGTGCCTTACGGATACTATCTTTTTCAGGTACATGAATCTCGTATTTTCGAACGATTGGACTATACGCATTAAATGTTCCATAAACAAAAATAAGAACAAAAGTAATGAGAACGATCGTTCCAGTCCAAAAAATAGATTGTTCTTTCGGAAACGATAACCAATTTAAAATAAACACGGCTACATCCGCTATTGGTAAGAGTATGACCGCATATTGGATAACCGCAAACCAATAAGAACCAATTGTTCTAAGTGGTGAAGCATACTTAATCAATCGATCTAGAATATAAGCGTATGATAATAGTCCAACTACAATCGCATAATATCCCCAAGATTGAATACCAAAAGTCGTATGAATCCAAACCCAGCCGTTCCAGCCAATGTAAAACATTAACAGCGTATATAGAGCAAATAAAATAAAAATATTTACTGCATTTCTCGTTTTCAAAGTATGCCTCCTCTTTTACAAGTTTTAATCACAAACTTTTACACACTACACTCAATATAACAAATTACACTTAATATAACAAATATCCCTTTAAACCGTTAAGAATTCTATTTTGACACAAAAACTTTTATAATTCCACTAATACGCTGCAAAACAAAAAGAGATTAATTCATCATTTTTTACGAATCAATCTCTTTTTTCATTTCATATTTCAACTGGATGGATAAGCAACAGAACTCATATAACGTTCTTTTATAATTTTACGATGATGAAGCTCATGACCAGCAATAATGCATGCCAATGCCCGAACAGTGACTTCAGAGTTATTCGCAATCCCTCTTTGTGACCAAGTTTCTTCATCTAAACTTTTAAGTAAATGCACAGTTGATTGACGAACAACCATTAAGTTCGCAAGAAGATTTTGCATAGATTGCTTATCAAATGCTGCTCTAAGTACATACATATCATCATTATATCCAAGAAGTGACGCCGTCTCGCCTCTCGCTATCGAAAGAAGTCGATATGCCATAATCCGTTCAGTATCCGTAATATGACCGATTACTTCTTTTATGCTCCATTTATTAGGAGCGTACCGAAAAACTCCCTCACGATCAGAAATATCTTTCAATAAGAGGTTTGTCTCTTTCATTTGTTCTTCTAAAATGTGTAAAATATCGCCCTCTGGTAATAAGTTTATATACGTTGAATAATACGGATTATATTCATTTGCTTCCGGTCTCTTTTGCATTTTTACCACCCTTTTTATTTTAGCTTTATCATAAAATATTATCATATTAATCCGAAAAATTAAAATTCTAAAAAAGAAAGTGATTTACCCTATCAATAAGTTGAATAATTGAGTGATTTATATATTGTAAAATTAAAACAGATTCATTGAGTACGTTGGGCATTCTCCGCTTCTAATCTTGAAATTCAATCACTCTACAAAAAACTTTCTCAACCCTTAACCTATAGACGCCTCTACTATCAACTGCTAACATAATAAGTGAGCTCCTAACGAGTTTCATTATCTATCGAAAGGACCTGTTTCGGACGCAGGTCCTTTTTCTTTTTTATCCGATATATATAAAACTACATAAATGGTATAATTCACCTTAAAGATATAGTTAGAAAGTGAGGTAAAAATAATGAAAGTATCATATTGGAGCGGTAAAAAGGTACGATTAAGGGCACCCCGAAAAGAAGATATTCATTTATTTGAAGACTTAGATGATGAAATACTCAAAAACCTCGACTCCATTGCTTTCCCACGCACGAAAGAACATATCGAAGAGTGGATGGCTGACATCTCAAAAGGTTCTTCCCCTAACTGTGATGATTTTTATTGGATTGCCGAAGATCACAATAAAAACATAATCGGGACGATTGACGTCAGTAATTGCGATTCTAAAAACGGGACATTCGATTACGGCATATCTGTATTCCCTTCTCATAGAGGAAAAGGATATGCGAAAGATATGATTATAACGATACTAAAACATTACTTTTTCGAACTTAGATACCAAAAAGCAACTATTCACGTATATTCATTTAATATGGCTTCTATAAACCTTCATCGAAAACTGCAATTTGTTGAGGAAGGCCGCTTAAGAAATATGATTTATACAAATGGAACATTCTATGATGAAATCTATTTTGGAATTACGAAAGACGAATTCCAAGCGTTATATTTTCCTAAATGAAATTTACTTAATCCTATTACTTTTTATGGAGAGATTCAATTTGAATAAGTTAAAAAAATACTCTAAAGTGTATATAATGTTTTTTATTCTTCACGTTATATTTCTTATATTTTCTCCTAATAGAATAGTAGGTAGAACTGCCATTCAAAAAGATGATATAAAATTACACGTATACGCACAAACCACTACGGGAGCGCCTCAAAAAATAAGTAAGAGTGATTTAGCTATATTAAAGGAAAAAATTAAAGACACATACCCTAATGTAAAATCTACGGATATTGAACTTGAAGGTGACACACCATTCCATCATGTTGATGATCGAGCTTATATCGGAGAATTTACTGTATACGGAAAAGTTATAGGTACAACGCTAAATGAAACATCGAGAGAAAATACCGTGGCGGTTTTAAAAGTTTCTTATTGGGACATGCCTATGTTTTGGTACCTATTTCATTATGACTCATACATAACTAAGGTAACGCTATATATATTACTACCAATATTTCTGATTGCATTAGTAATAAGTATTATTTCTTTCATACCTAAAAATAGCTTTGATTAACGTTAAACATTAGCCACCTTACATGTATGATTACCTCTATTTCTCTATCCGTTTTAAAATGAAAACTGTGACTTTCATATTCAATATAATCCACCTGATAGAACGCTGAATAAATCGTTCTATTTATTTGAAGGGAATTACCGTTTTTTGGTATAATGAATAAAGGCATACTGGTTTAAGAAAGGTGATTTTCAATGCTGATTTTTGATGATATAAACACAATAGGAGCCCTTGCTTTTCTATTTTTTATGATTTATCTTGCAACCGACCCAAAAGACGTAGGCTTGCTAATGATTCCAGCTTACTTCGGTGGAATGCTAGTCACTCACTGGCTTGCTGAAAATGGATTCCAAGATACATATATTTATACGATTTGGATTGTAATCTACTCCCTTGTAATAATTTACCTTATCATCACTTCAATTCGTCTAGGTATAAAAAACGTAGTATACATTAAAGAAAAAATAAGAAAACGTAAAGCTATAAGGAAATAACACAAAATAAAACCGCTACCATATCGCCTAATACTTGCTATTTGAGATTTCATTTTTTCTTATATATCTTGAAACTCATGAATGCCGTCTAACAATAACCACGGCGCGTTATTTACAATATTTCGATACCATTTCTGTGAAAATTCGTCATGTATCATCGCAAGTATTTCTTCGAGACTAGCAATTAATAATCTACTTAACTCTTGTTATTCTGTCACTGTTACTTCGTGCGTTTGTTCCTACTCCACTTACTCCATCTCCTTTTGATTTAATTGGTTACGTATAAGATTTTATTAACTATATGTTGAGAAGATGTAATTCATCATAAATTTTTTATTCATACTATAAAAGGTAAAAAGTAATAGTCATACCAATTTTTCTTGAACGCTCAATGCTATTTCTGACAAAAATAATCCTGCAAATGAAATTTTATGTAAAATTACGCATTTTTTCTGATATACTAAACATCGTAATATATACATAGTTTTAGAGGGAGACAAAAATGCAGAGTAAATTTTGGACTATTTTATTTTTAATCATCTTCTTTCCTGTTGGTTTATTTTTAATGTGGAAACATAAACATTTCACAAAAACAGTGCGTGTTATCATTACATTATTATTCCTATTCTTAATTCTATTATCATCGTGTAACAATAACACAAGTAGCGCCCAAAAATCTGAATTAGAAAAGAAAGAGCAACAACTAAGTAAGAAAGAGAAAGACTTAAACAAACTTGAGAAAAAATTGAAAGAAAAAGAAAAGGAATTAGATGAAAAATCTAAAGAATGTCAAAAAAATACTGAAGAAGAAAAGAAAAAATTAGAAGAACAAAAGAAATTAGAAGATGATAAACGTAAGCAAGAGGAAGAACAACGCAAGCAAGAAGAAACGCGAAAACAAGAGGAATTGAAAAAACAACAAGAGGAGCAGAAAAAACAGGAAGAACAAAAGAAACAACAAGAACAACAAGCTCAAGCTGAACAACAACCTAATAACAATTTACCACAAGGTAACTATAACTTTAAAAGTTGTAAAGAAGCCAAAGCTGCTGGTTTCTCAAATATTCCGAAAGGACATCCAGCATATTCGTCAAGCTTAGATCGAGATGGTGATGGAATTGCTTGTGATAAATAATTAAGTGTAAAGCCCTCTCATGTGAGAAGGGCTTTTTATTTACAAAATTCACTTTACCTTATTCGAAATGCATGACCAAAATTGTGGCTTCTGATTAAAATCATACGCTTTCATCTATTTCACCACAAACCTCGTCTTACTACATCCATCTTTCTGCTTCATTACTTCCAGTACTGCTGGCATTGCACTCTTCAATTCTTGTACGTGTGAAATTACACCGATAAAGCGACCTGATTTTTGAAGATCAATTAAAGCATCTACTGCTTTTGTTAATGATTCTTCGTCTAATGAACCGAAGCCTTCGTCAATGAACATTGTTTCAATTGAAATACCGCCTTCGTATGATTGGATGATATCAGCCATACCGAGTGCTAGGCAAAGCGATGCATTAAATTTTTCGCCGCCGGATAATGTTTTCACGTCACGTGTTTGTCCTGTATAAGCATCATATACATCTAATCCTAAACCGCTTTGACGATTTCGTTTTTCGACACGTTCACTTCGTTTTAAGTAAAACTGACCGTTTGATAGTTTACGAAGTCGTTCATTGGCTACTTGAACAATTTGCTCTAAATATTCTATTAAAATGTATCGTTCAAATGAAATGCGGCTTTCGTTGTCACCCTTCATCACTTCATATAAATCAACGAGCTCTTGGAATGCTGTTTCTTCTTCATGTATTTGTTCATCAATGCGTCGAATATTTTCATGCAGATCAGAAATATATTCATTGGCACTGTTCGCACGCTGACGTTGTTCTTTAATAATATCAAGCTGAATTCCTAATTCTTTTAACTGTTCTTCTAGCTCGGTTAACTCTGTCCATTCTTTTCCACGGAGCGCCTCTGTTAATTCTTCAATTTGTTTCGTTAAAACTTCGAGCGCCCCGTAATACGATTGAATGTGTTGTTGCAAGCTTGCTCGCTCTGCGTCAGATAATTTAGCCTCAGTATATGCTTGCTGACTTGCAAAGCCACTTGTTTCAAGTTCTTTCATGAAACGTACATACTGTTCTTCTTTTTTCTCTGTTCTTTGTGTAAATTGTTGCTGCGCTGCTTTATATGCTTCTTCCACGCGAATTTTTTCATTCGTGCAACGCTGAAATTCATCTTGCGCTCTTTGCCATGCTTCTTGCAGACTGTGAAGTAAAGAAGCTTTCGTTTCATACGCTTGTTGCCACGCTTCTAATGTTTGCATCTCTGCTGGAATTTTTTCTTTGTCATTTTCATACGCTGTTCGCAGTTGAATCAATTCCATTTCAGAGCGATGCAATTTTTCTTCTACTTCACGTTTAGCACCCTGCAATTTATCTAATTGTTCATCTAGCTTTTGCAGCTGCGGTGATAGTTGTTTGCGTTCCTCTTCAGTCGCTTTTAATTCGTTTACTTCTGCAGCTAATTGTTTTCCTTGCTCGATTAATGTTTGATACACATTTCCTAACTCTGATACAGAGTACCCGCGACTCTGCACTTCTTTACATAATTCTTCATATTGCCTTTTATAAAAATTACATTTTTCTTCTATTTGAACAAATTGCTTTTCAGCTTGCACTTTTTGTTCACGAAGGTTATTTAACTGTTCTTCATCAACAGACAATACTTGTTCAGTCGCTTTATTCGGGTGAGCAGTACTGCCGCAAACTGGGCAAGGTTTACCATCATGTAAATGAATCGCTAACTGACCAGCTTGTTCGCTTAACCATGATTTCTCCAAAGTTTCATACGCTTGCTGAGCAGCACTCACCTGTTCGAAGGTAACCTTTCTTTCCTTCTCATACTTTTGCACTTCTTGCCACACTTGGTAAGTATCTTTTAATACTTTTGCATCTTCACGCATACGGCTTAACTGCTCTGCTTTTGTTATATATTGCTCAAGTGCTTGTTCCATCTGTTTTAGCTTACTGGCAAGCTGTTGTTTTTGTGCACTACCGAGTTCTTGCTGCTCCTCTAATTTACTTATCTCACGCTTAAATTGCTCCATTTGTTTTTCTGACGACGCTAATTTTATTTTTTTATCAGCAAATGTTGCAATTACTTCTTTTAATTCTTCTAACATTTGAATGTTTCGCTTCGTATCTTCACGGACCGTTTCATTGTTTTTTTCTTGTTTGTACTGCTGCTCTGCACGTTCATAAGCTAGTACTAGTTGTTCTTGTTTGCCAGCCATTTGCTTCATATATTGCTCAGCTTGCTCTGCGCTTTGCACTGCTTCATCATACCATTGTTCAAATGGTAATAATCGGTTTGCTTGCTCGGCTTGTTTAAATTGTTGTTCTTTCATTTCAATAGAAGAACGTTCCTGCCCTAATGAATCATAACGATTTTGTTTTGTTTGCAAATCTTGTAATCTATCATTCAAAGCTTTCGCTTCATGATAACCTGTTTCAGCTTCTTTTAATTGCTTTAACTGCATGGATTCTTGTTGTTCTAATTGCTTTGCTTGTTTTTCATAAACATCCATTTCTTGTTGAAGCGCCTCTACTACTTGATGTGTATTCACGTGTTCTTGATTTGCTAATATTTCAAGCTGTGCACCATCTCGCACAGGAAGCTTGAAAACGTTACGAAAGTACAATTCGCGTTCTTTTTGCTTTTCTTGCAGAATATCTTTCCATTCTTTACGCTTTTGATCTAATAACTCTCTCATTAATTTGTATCGATCTGTTTTAAAAATGCGGCGTAAAATTTCCTCTTTATTTTCTGTTTCAGATGTTAACAGTTTACGAAATTCACCTTGTGGGAGCATCACAATTTGACTAAATTGATGTTTACTAAGACCAATTAAATCTTCCACTTTTTTGTTTACATCCGTCACATGGAAGCGATCTACACATGGAATCTGCTCATCACCAGCAACTTCATAAAATTCAATCGCATGGCCCGTAATCGTTTTATTCCCTTGCTTTTTATGACCAAGTTGACGCTTTATACAATACGTTTTTTCTTTTAATTGAAATAATAATTCAACGCTAGTATATACGTTATCATCAGCAAATTGACTACGAAGCATATTCGTATCATTACGTTCTTCTCCGCTCGCTTCTCCGTACAATGCGTAACAAATCGCATCAAAAATCGTTGTTTTTCCCGCACCTGTATTTCCAGAAATCGCAAAGATTCGATGTTCGCCTAGTTCTTCAAAATCAATCGTTTCTTGTTGTTTATATGGACCAAACGCTGTCATAATAAGTTTGATAGGTCTCATGCTCTCTCCCCCTCTCGTTCATGAACTGTTTTTAATACTTCTAAGAAGAGACGTTCTTTTTCTTCCGATAACTCCGTCCCTTTCATTTCTTTATAAAAAGCTTTCACAAGAGAAAGATCATCCATTTTATGGCGTGAAGTGACTGTAATGTTTTCATTTGCTAATTCTTTTCTTTGGATAACACGCTCTACGTGCATTGCATTCGGATATACAGAACGAATCTTTTCCATCGGTTGCAATACAGGATTTTCATCTAATAATTTTACAAATACATAGTCTTCGGAAACAGGGTGTTGCAGCAATTCATCAATTTTTGCCTCTACCGTTCTCATTTTACGCTTTGGTGTTAATGATCGTTTTTCAAGTGTTACTTGTCCTACTTCGTTTAATTCAACAATGTAATACCCTTTTTTATGATGCTCTTCTGAAATAGAATAAGCGAGCGGCGAACCTGCATAGCGAATTGTTTCATTTCGTACGTAATGTGCCTGGTGCAGATGGCCAAGCGCTGTGTAATGAAAAGCGTCAAAATAATGACTGTTTACATATTCTGCTCCGCCGATAGATAATGGTCTTTCAGCATCACTTGTATTTTCTTCTTCTTCCCCTGATGAAGTTACAAAAGCATGTCCAACAAAGACATGACGCACCTCTTTATCCATACTTTCTGATAACTCATTCATAAAAATACGCATTGCATCGTCATGACTACGAATGTCCTCATTTTTCATAACATGACGAACAATGCTCGAATCGACATATGGAACTAAATGAAAATGTACTTCTCCATATTCATCATGCATAACAACTGGCTCATATGGATATTGAAATTGTCCGACAATGTGTAAGCCTTGCTTCTTCATTAAACTACTTCCAAAATGAATACGGTCTGGACTATCATGATTTCCCGCAATCGCTAGTACTGGTGTTTGTAATTCAATTACAATTTTTTGTAATGTTTCATTTAATAAATCTACCGCCTCTGTCGGAGGGATGGCACGATCGTATAAGTCTCCTGCAATTATGACAGCATCTGGTTTTTCTTCTTTGACTGCTTGTATAAATTGTTCTAAAACATAGCGCTGATCTTCTGTCATATAAACACCATGTACAAGCTTTCCTAAATGCCAATCGGCTGTATGAAAAAATTTCATCTTTCCCTTCCTTTCTCTTCTATTAATTCACAGATTGAAGTGAAATAAGTTGATATAAAAGCGTCGTTCTTCCCTCTGCCCATTCCACTTTCTTGACAACGGCACTTCCAACAAGCTCTTGTCTTGTTTTATACACCTGCAATATTTCATCCACTACAAATAAATGATATCCTTCTAACGTTAATTGAAATATATTATCTTCTGTATGTAATCGTTTCTCGGTTTCATTTACAATAATCTTTGTATGCATTTCAAACTTCATGCAAAAACACCCCTTTTTTATGTCTCTATTTTAACATATTTCCAAAAGAATTCCTCTTCCTCAAGGAATGAGAAGGGTGAAACCCCAATGAGTAGAGAGGGAATGAATTTTGGTTGACGTAAGCCAAAGGAATTTCCTCAAATCAGATAGAATGTATGTATGTAAAGAATACTTTGGGTCTCAAAGTTATTGTTTATCGATTGTGGGCGGTGCACCATTAAAAGTTCTAAACCAACACATCGAAACACAAGGATAAAACGAATGGGAAGTGACGACAATGTTGTTGAATCAAAAATATGAAATTTTTCCAACAGAAGCACAAAAAGAAGTGTTAGATCGTTGGCTACAATATTGTCGTCAAACCTATAATTCTGCCTTGCTAGACAAAGAACGGAAATATAAGCAAAACAAAGAAAATTACAATCGTTATGATATGCAAAGACAACTTACATTGGACAAGAATACGTATCCTTTTCTAAAAGAAATACCTTCTCAGCCGCTACAGGAAGTTTTTGTACGTCTGAAAAAAGCGTTTGATAATTTCTTTCGTAAAGATGCAAAATATCCAAAACAGAAAAAGTATAAAGACTACAATAGTATGACGTTTCCGCAATTTGGATTCAAAGCGAACGGAAAGCATCGTTATGCGATGTCTTTTTCTGATCACGGTAAGTTATACAATAAAAAGTTGGGAGAAATAGATATCCTACTTCATAGACCACTCGAAGGAACAATCAAGCAACTGATTCTCAAACGCCAAGGGAAAAGATGGTACGCTATTTTCTGTGTCGAAAGACAAGTTGTACCATCTGGTATCGATACCAATCGTGCGATAGGAATTGACGTGGGATTACATAAGTATGCCGTTCTTTCTAATGGTTTAGAGTTTGAAAACCCTAGATTTCTCCGTGAAAAAGAAAAACAACTCAAGAAAGCACAGCGAAAACTTTCTAAGAAGAAAAAAGGTTCTGCTAACTTTATAAAACAAATCGAGCGTGTTCGCAAGCTACATGAAAAAGTAGCGAACCAGCGCAGAGATTTTCTTCATAAACTCAGTTACAATCTTGCGAAAGAGTTTTCTGTTATTGTTGTAGAAAATCTGAACATTCGTAACATGGTTAAAAACAGAAAATTATCGAAATCTATTTCTGATGCAGGGTGGGGAATGTTTCGAAACATGCTTGCTTACAAATGTGAAAATCATGACGGTGTACTCATCAAAGTAGAGCCAAAGTATACTTCACAAGACTGTTCTGTTTGCGGGAATCGTGTGAAGAAATCTCTCTCTATTCGTACTCACATTTGTACAAAGTGCGGAACAGTATTGGATAGAGACTATAACGCGAGCCGAAACATCTTACAAAAAGGATTAGAAGAATTCCTTGCCACAAACTAAAGTCTACAAACTGTAGGGCAAGGTTATGTCCGAACAGTTTAATCTACGCCTGTGGAGACTGTGTAAGACGCAGTGGGACCCCTCACTACGCAACGGTCTATGAAACAGGAAGCCCCCTACCACAAGATGGATAAGGAGGGGTTATTCACTAGTATAGCGGGCATTACTGATTGACAAGAGAATGAATGAGAAAGGTATGACTTCCCTAATAAAAACTCATTCAGCTTCTGTCATCATTCATTTATAGTATGAGAAAAGTAGCAACAGAATATAAAGTTCAACTAATCGGGCTTTTACGGGCAGTTTATCTCCCCCCTAACTTCTTTGCTTTATCAAATTTTGAGGTGGGAATATTACTGCCCGTTAATGCGGGATAAAGTGAAACTTTACTGTTTTAAATTCCTAAGAGATTTACTACTATTGATTTTTTATTTCCTCTTATTACGATATGTGAAATTAAATATTACTTTAAAATAAAAGTGCCGTAAACGGCACTTTTATTTTAAAGAGTGTTGGGAAACCCTTT
>NZ_NVOY01000075.1 GCF_002551005.1 Bacillus pseudomycoides | reverse complement strand
TACTAAATATTTTAAAGGTATAGCTAATAATTTATATCGTAATGAAACAAAACAATTTGAATCTTATTTTATTACATTTGAAACGGGGATACGTATAGAAATTATGCGAAAGAAAGGAGTAAAGAATAAACCTAAAAATGAGGTTACTGGATATGCCCACTTAGCTTTTTCTGTTAAAAGCAAAGATAAGGTAAATCAATTAACGAAAACATTAAGAGAAGCTGGCTATCTTATATTAAGTGAACCTCGTCTTACAGGTGATGGATACTATGAAAGTGTAGTAAGTGATCCAGAAGGAAATCGAATTGAAATAACAATCTAGGGTTCGCAACGTGCTCATCAACTTAGAATTTCACAAAACATGAGATGAATTTTTATAAATAACTATGAAAAATTGAGGTGTTATCTTGCAGATACTATTAATTCGACATGGTGAGTCAGAAGACGATTTTTTAGAAGAAAGTTACGAAGGAACTACTGATTTACCACTAACTATTAAGGGAGTTGAACAAGTAGAAAAAATGTGCAGACGTATATTAGAGGAGTTTCCACCAAAATTCATATGGTCAAGTACCTTGCTTCGTGTTAGTAAAACTGCCGAAATTTTATCAAATACTATCAAATGTCCAGTAACATTCTTAGCTGATTTACGAGAGATGCAGGATGGGGAGAGTAAATTAGATTTTAGATTAAGAGCTCAAAATGTATTTTCCTATATTAGAGAGAACAGTGCAAATTATAAACGAATTGCTGTAATCTCCCATGGAGGAATGATTATAAAAATGATTGAAAGCTTTCTTGAATTACCACCCGCAATTTATGATGTGTGGTTTAATTCTAATAATACAGGTATACATCTTCTTGAGTATACTGAACATCCATACAAACTTATACAATTTTTAAATAGTACCACGCATTTGAAGTGACTTATGTGCACCATATAATTTTATCGAAAGTTTTTCTCTTTTTGGTTTAATCTTTAAACAAATATAATATTTTGATTCTTCGACTAACAAGCGTTTTTCTCCAATAGGATTAAATTAATGATTTTCCACAATCGAGAGCTTTCCTTGAATAAGGATGTGAGAAATTCAATAAGTGGGGGGGAAATATTATGTTGATTAATATTGAACGAGAATAAAGAAGGATTTGTTCATCACTGAGATGAATACGCTAAAGAACGCTAGTTAAAAGGGATGGTGCTGATGGCGAACTGTAAAGCGGATACGGCATATACCAGGATTGTTCAGAAAGTTGAAGCTGAGGCCAAACTACTTCGTATCTGGAACCTACGAGGCGGTGTCTCCGCACAAACAACTGCACTTGAATTCGAGTCAGGAGGACATCGTAAAAAGGTCGTCGTATGTCAGTATGGGGAGGTTAACCTCAAAAACAACTCTCATATTGCAAAAGATGAATTGAGACTCCTTAACATGTTACAAATCGCCGGGATACATGCTCCAGATCCGTACTTTGCAGACGAGTCCGGTAAGTTTCTTCCAACGCCGTATATAGTCATTGAGTTCATCGAAGGACAAACACTGAATGAGGAAGTTAACTTGACCAACTATATTCGACAGATGGTAGCTGTTCTCGCCAATATACATAGATGTAACTTCCAAGAAGATGATCTGTCCTTCTTGCCCAACCAAGAACAGGTAGTAGCTGAGCAGATCATAAAAAGACCTACTGAACTGGATGACTCTTTGAGCGAGGGCCGCATTAGGGATGCTTTGGAGCAGGTGTGGCCGCTAGTGCAAAAGAATAAATCAGTTCTATTGCACGGTGACTTCTGGCCGGGCAATATCATGTGGAAGGACGATCAAATCGTTGCCGTAATTGATTGGGAGGATGCCGGCTTTGGGAGATCCACTTTGTGATTTTGCAAATGCCAGACTCGAAATTCTGATGTTTTTTGGGATGGAAGCTATGAAGGAGTTCACCCGGCATTACAACTCATCAATGGTGTCTCTTGAATACAAAAACTTGCCATATTGGGATTTATTTGCTGCATTACGGCCTGCGGGTCGGATGTCAGGATTTGGACTCGATAAAGATACCCTGAAAAAATTCCGAGAACGCCATAAACTGTTCGTTGACCAAGCTTTTGCCCGGCTGAATCTAGGAAGTGCTTGAAACACTGTATCCAACATAAAGTCACAATTACTGCGAACAGGGCCAATTTTAAAGAAATCGAAAATGGAGATAGCTAATTGGATTCCTTTAGCAAACATAAATGATAAATGAAGAAGTAATGATAAATTAACACTATTAATTAACAGAGTCTTTAGTTATGAAACGATGTATTTATAAAACTTTTTATCTACTTGCATGACAGGGAAATTTGTAGGTAATTTATCGATTGCTATATTTTCAAAATGATGCTTCTCGTAAAACCTATGGGCCGCTACAAACTGTAACGTCGTTCCTAAGTATATTTCTTTCACTTCTTTTGTCTTTGCCCATGCAATCGCATTATGTAATAAAAGACTAGCTGTTTGAAATCTTTTGCCTCTGAACTCTTTTTTCACAAACATTTTTCTCAATGCTACTTGACGATTGCCAATATCTAAAAGAGCGATAGTGCCTACAACTTCTTCTTGATAAAGTGCAACCAAAAAATTACCGTTACCAGATTGGTAAACGCTTTCTATGTTAAGTAAATCAGGTTGATCCTCTTTTGAAATAGGGATATTGTATTCATCTTGTTGGATGGAAAGAATTAAATCTAAAATTTGAGATTGATAATCAGAAGAGTATTCTTGTAAGGGAATCTCTTCTTAATTTAACAATTTTGTTTAATGTAACTTTAAAAAAAGAAAAAATAGCGTCATTTCATATTAATAAAGAAGAAATAGAAAGGATCGACGGAAGAATGGATATTTTTTCAGTTGTAAATATTGTTTCAATTATTCTTTTCTTCGCTTTAATACTGCTATTTTTTATTTCGCTTAGCGCGTTTATACGATCACGACTCATCAATCAATCTAATCAAAGAGCTTCTTTAGTTGAAATTGAGAAGAAGTTAGATAGAGTTATTGAGCTGTTGGAGGAGGAAAAGAAGAATTGACAACACGCTTAATAAAGCAAGTAAGAAAATATATGAAATTTAAAAAGAACAAGTAATTTGGACAAAATATTACTTGTTCTTATATTGTGAACAAAAATGCTGTCTGAACTTTTAATTTATAATAGTATTATATAATTCTAGAGCTTCTTTTACATTCAATCTATTTTTTACGATACCATGAATAGATTGAATCATCGCAACCGGATGTTCAGATTGCCAAATATTCCGTCCCATATCGACACCGACTGCCCCTTCTTGCAGTGCATTGTATGTAATTGTAAGCACTGCTTCAATTGTGTCTAACTTTGGCCCCCCTGCAATAACAACCGGAGCAGGGCATGTACTTGTAATTTTTTCGAAGCCTTCACAGTAATACGTTTTAATGATATCAGCACCCATTTCAACACATACGCGTGAAGCTAATGCTAAAAAACGTGCTTCTCGTTTTTGAAGTTCTTTTGCTACTGCGGTGATTCCTAGTACAGGTAAGCCGTAATCATGCGCTTCAGATACAATATTGGCAAGGTTTGTTACAGTTTGTGTTTCATAATCAGATCCAACAAATACAGATACACCAACTCCGGCTACATTATGACGCAAAGCTTCTTTTATTGGAGTAACAATTGTTTCATTCGCAAGATCTTTTCCAACTACAGTCGCACCGCCTGACACACGAAGAACCATAGGAGTTTTACAATCTTCTGGTATGCAAGAATTAAGAACGCCTCTCGTTAAAAAGAGGGAGTCCGTATATGGAAGTAAGCTTTTTACTGTTTCAAGAGGCTGTTCTAATCCATGAATTGGTCCTAAAAAGTAACCATGATCAATTGCCAACATAACTGCTTTTCCATCAGGTAAAATAGTATGTAAGCGATTTTGAAATCCCCAAGTCATAGGGTATCACTCCTTAATTACAGTTTGGATTTTCGGTTTGTACAGTATCTTTTTCTTGTAAATGAGGCGATTTAATAAAGAGCGCTTTAAAATTTTGAGAAGAGCGATTGATGAGATAGTGAGATTCATGAGGATGAACTTGTAAGACGTCGCCTTGTTTAATAGGAACTTTTACGTGATTAATATAGAAATCTATCTCACCTTCTAATGCGTAGAAAGTTTCTTCACAAGTTGTATGATAATGATTTTGAAAATCTTGCCCTGGTTTTATGACAACTACACCTATATCAATATTAGGGCCCTTTACTAAATATTTTGGGCCATTATCACCGAAGCGGTAGGAGAAATCTTCTTCATTTACCTTTAACATACTTATCACTCCTTTTGTAACAACTTATAGAGCACCAGGTGCAATCCACATATGAGAAGTAAAACCTTGATCAGCTAATTGGAGTTGCTTCTGGTATACAGCTTTCCAGTTTTTATACAAATTTTGATATTGATTATGATTTTCATTGTTCGGTATAAATGTTGTTTCCCATTTTACAAATTGTTCAGAAATAGATTCCATTGATTGATAAATACCAGCACCATTTCCCGCAGCAATTGCCGTACCTAAAGCAGCCGCTTCTTTGACTACTGGTACTTTTACAGGGACACCTAATACATCAGCAACAATTTGACACCATAATTTTCCCTTTGAAGCCCCTCCGGCAAAAACTACTTCTTTCGGGAACTGTCCTGTTAATTCTTCAATTAACTTTAAATTTCCATATGTCACAAAAGCAGCATTTTCTTCAATTGCTCGAAATATTTCTTTCTTCCCGCACTTTTCAGAATCTAAGCTTAAATTTATAAAAGAGGGAGATGCATGACGCCAAGAAATATAGTTCATGACATTAGAAAAAATCGGAATGATACCGTGTGATCCAACTGGAACACCCTTTGCTTGTTTTTCTAATAATTCGTAAGCATCGATACCTAGTTCTTTTGCTCGTTGTTTTTCTTCCTGACAAAAAGCGTCTCGAAACCACCGCATAACAAGACCGGGAAAAAAAGCAATTGTTTCATATTGCCAAAGAGTAGGAAGGACGTGACAATTTACACGAATGCGAGCGTTTGGATCTGGTACAGGATTGTTTACATTTACTTCTTGTTGCCAAAAACTTCCACCGCAAATGAATGTTTGCCCACTCTTGACAACTCCAGAACCGAGAGAAGCCATTTGTGCATCTCCGCCTCCAGTGACAACAGGCGTTCCCTCGAATAATCCAGTTTCCGCTGCGCAGTGTTTGGTTACGTTTCCGATAACAGTTCCGGCTTCATTTATTTGTGGTGAGAGTGCAGAGGAGAGTCTGCATTGCGCCATTAATTCTGGAGCCCAGTTTCTATTTTGTAAATTGAAAATTCCCGTTGTACATCCATTGGAAGGGTCAATTTGTAATACGCCGCACAGTTTATATAAAATCCAATCATTTAACATGGTAATAGAATGTATTTTTTCATAAATCCCTGGTTGGTGTTTCGCAATCCATTGCAACCTTGGTAATGCACCTAGAGCAAATGTTTGCCCGGATACTGTATATACATCATGTTCAAGGTGAGTGTGTATTTGCTTAAGTTGTGTAACCTCATCTGCAGCACGGTTATCAACATTTGCACATGCCCAAATTTCTGTACCATCTTTGTCATATAAAACAAATCCTTCTCGCATACTTGTTGCACTAATTCCTTGAATAGAAGAAGGGGAAATGCCACTTGTTTGTAGTACATCTTTTGTGCATTCTTGAATAAGCTTCCAATTTTCCTTTACGTCAAAATCCATTGAACCTGGGTATCGTTGGTTTTCTATATGAACCCATTCTCGTTGACTAACAGCAAGTTGATTCCCTTGCAAATCAAATAAGACAGCTCTGATACTACCAGTTCCTGCATCATAAGCTAATAGAGCAGTCATTATATTCCACGCTCCTTCAGTCCGCGCCTTCTCTAGTAAACGGACAACCTTATTTCTAGATATATGTAGTAAGGAGGAAATTTTTTGCTGGGTAAGTTGTTCTTTGCAATAATAGTAAGCAGTTTTCGTTAACAAGTTTTCTTCAAGGTTCAGTTGTGTCATGCTTTCCATCTCTTCAACATATGTATATAAATTTTTATTTATACCGTTAGCAGTTGGAATTTACTTGAGAAAAAGATATGAAGAAAAGGATATACAGTGCTATAAAACTGGGAGAGAAAAAATAGAGTTTGAAAAAATGTTTTCTATTAAAGATAGGTGAAAGTATTTTAAAAACGTATCCAAGACATTAATGCAGTGATTTGTACTGAGGCAACTGCATTACCAGCAATGCACAAGTTGCTAGTAATTTGAAAATGGATAAGAAAGTTACTGTTACTGGATTTTCAACACCTAATGTTATGCGTGATTACGTAAAACGCGGACCAGTTCAACCATTCGGTTTGTGGGATGTAAAACAACAAGGTGTACTTGTAACTTATGTAGCAAATGAAATGGGGAGAAGGGCAAAAAGTTAAAAGTGAGCGACAGCATTGCGAGTGTTGGAAAAGTAAAAGTAGAACCAAATGCAATTCAAGGATACGCTTATGAAGCGGAAGGAAATGGGATTATCATCTTACCAGAACGGGTTGTATTTACAAAGGATAATATTTACAAGTATAATTTTTAATGGAATATTAATAAAGAAAAAATTATTAATAATGATAAATATTTTCTTAATGAAGAACATCCTAATATTGGTTGTTCTTTTTTTGTGAAATAAAATGAACTTTTTTTGAACATCAAGCGAATATAGAGTGAAGACTTTTACAGGTAATAGAAAGGAGTCCCGGTGTGAGTGAAGTAGAATTACAAGAATGGTTGCAGCAAATGGCTGCTGGAAATCAAGACGCTTTTCAAATCATTTATGAATTCACATGTAAAGATGTATATCGAACAGTAGCGTTTTTGATTCATGATAAGCAAGATGTGGAGGATATTGTAAATGAAGTGTATATCCAAATGTGGAAATCGTTACATAACTATGATATAAACCGGTCTTTTCGGTTTTGGTTGCATGGTCTAATTGTTAAGCAAGTACAGGATTGGAGAAGAAAGACGTGGAGAAGGTTTCGTATCTTTGAAAAAAAGAAGATATACACGCAAGAACAAGTTTATGTTATTGATGAAGATTTTTTTTATATGGAAACACGTAGTGAATTAATGGAACTTGTGCAAAAGTTATCATATAAACATCGCGAAGTAGTCGTTATGCGTTATTTCCATGAATATAGCTTAGATGAAATTGGAACGCTTCTCGCAACACCGGTTGGTACAGTGAAATCTCGATTACATACAGCATTGAAGCTTTTACGAACAGAGATGGAAAATTTACCGATTGAGCAAGGAGGCGAAGTAAATGGATTTTGAAAAGCGATTACGAGATGAGTTTCAAAAAACAGCGGAAATGATGCAACCGTCTAGCAATTTGCAAAAAAGAGTTGAAGCATCTTTTGAAATATATCGTCAAGAAAAAGGGAAGGAGAAAAGTTCTATGAAAAAAAAGTTGTTAGCAGGATTGGTGGCAGCTGCAATCCTCGTACCTACAGGAACATTAGCAGGACCTACGTTGGTTAGTAAGATAGTTGGTACACCGGAAGAAGCGCAGAAGGATATAGGTATGAATAGTGAATGGTATTCGAAATTTAATGAAAGTATAGAAGTGGCAAAGCAAGTTCTTACAAAAGAAGAATTCGAGGAGTTTATCGTGCTATTAAAAGAGGACTATGAGCATTTGAAAAAGATTAGTATTGTTGAAGATGGAGAGAGAAGAACAGCAAGCGAACGGATTAATCCAGACGATGAAAAACAGACGACAGAGAGAATTGAAAAATTAAATAAGTATTGGGCTAAAATACAAGAAAAATTTAATTATACGATTGAAGAAGTGAAAAAAGTCGTTAATTTCCCAGTCCAATCTCCAACTTATATTCCTGATGATTATAAATTAGAAGAAGAAAGTGTATTAACTGAAATTACAACTGGTAAGCCAAAACCAATTATTAAAATGGAATTTAAAAATAGTGATGCAGGTTCTAGGAAATCGAATGCTGAGGAAGGATTTACGATACAACAATCGGAAATTTTTAGTCAAAAGGGTACTTTTTATATGAACAAACCTTTTGATCAGTTTACTCAAAGAGAACCAAAATTTGATAAAATATCAACTTATACTCTTGAAGGATATAATGTAACCCTTGGTGAACATCAAAGAGGAAAAGTAAAAGGAATGAAAATCATAATCCCAGAAAAAGATGGGAGAAGTGCGTATCAAATTTACATTAATGCTAGTATTTTACCAAAAGAAGAACTTGAAAAAATATTACTCTCAATGTTGAAATAAGATAATTCTTCATACCCCTTCCTTTCAAAGGAAGGGGTTATTTCATTAAAAGTCGAATACAGTAATGTTGCAAGAGGGGGGGGGAACTATATGATATTTCAAAAAGGAAGCTTATCCATTCGATACGTAACAGAAAATGATGTTCAAGCTTTATCAGACTGGCTATCAAATCCTGAAGTTTTATGCTTTTATGAAGGACGAGACAAACCGCAATCACCGCAGCAAGTTCGAGAGCGCTATATAAGTAGTTCGGGAGAGAAAAGGTGTATTATTGAATACAAAAACGAACCTATTGGCTATATACAAATGTATCCTTTAGATGCAGAGTGGAAAATGTTATATGGATATGATGAGAGAGAAAATGTGTGGGGAATGGATCAATTTATCGGAGAAACATCATATTGGAACCGGGGAATTGGTACAGAATTTGTACAAGCTGCAATTACATATATTAAGAATGAATTAGGAGCATTTGCAATCGCGATGGATCCAAGAGTAAATAATGAAAGAGCAATTCGTTGTTATGAGAAGTGCGGGTTTCAAAAAGTGAAAGTATTGAAAGAACATGAATTGCATGAAGGCGTATTGGAAGATTGTTGGATGATGGAATATAAAAACGGAGGGAGAGTTTGTTAATGAAACAAGCACTTATAGTAATTGATGTCCAAGAAGGAATGTATACAGCGGGTATACCTGTACATAATGGCTCTGAATTATTGCAGAATTTACAGGAAGTCATTCAAAAATGTCGTGCGCATGATATTCCTGTTATTTATGTCCAGCATAATGGATCTAAAGGGCATCCGTTAGAAAAAGGAACAGTCGGTTGGCACATTCATTCTAAAATTGCTCCGATGCCAAATGAGATTATTGTGGAAAAAGAAACACCGGATTCTTTTTATGAAACGAATCTTCGTGAAGTTTTGCAAGAAAAAGGAATTGAACATCTTTTTATTTGTGGATTGCAAACAGAATATTGCGTAGATACAACTGTTCGCCGTGCGTTTAGTGAAGGGTATAAGGTAACGTTGATTCAAGGAGCGCATAGTACGTTTGATTCAGAACAATTACGTGCCGAGGATATCATTCATCATCATAACAAAGTATTAGGATGGTTTGCGGATATAGTCGATGTAAAAGAAATAAAACTGATTTAGAGAAAGTTCATTGTATTTTTGTATCATGGTAGTTAAGCCAGCATTTTTAGGAGGAATCCCTCGAAATGCTGGCTTATTTACTAGTCTTAAAAAGTAGGAGGAGTAATTGCAAAAATTACTACTGCTTTCTTTTTATATGGATTTTCCCATTTATGTTTCATGTAAGATGGAATTTTTACACTATCGCCTTTATGTAAGGTTAATGTTTCTTGATTTAAATATAGGGTAACAGTTCCTTCTAAAACAAATGCAATTTCCTCCCCTTTATGTTCCAACGGTTTTTCGGAAGAAGCGGATTGCGGCAATAAAGTCATAAGAGCAAGCTCGAGAGCTCCACTTAAATCGGGAGATAGTAACTCGTATGATAAGCTTTCACTTTCAGGAAAGGTAATTTTTTTTCGTTGGTCAGCTCTTACAACTAAGCTTTGAGCATTCGTATCTTCCAAGAAGAAATTAAACATAGGAATATTTAATGCTGCAGCTATTAATTTAAGAGTTTGCAGAGAAGGGTTTGCGGATCCCTTTTCAATTTGACTTAACATTGAAGGAGTGATATTGACGAGTGTTGCCAGTTCTCGACTACTTAATCCTTGTGCTTTTCGGTATTCTGCTATTTTTTCTCCGACATTTATATCATTCATGATAATTCTCCTTCTATTAGTTGAGATTAAATAAAATTAAAATTTATTAATTTGTATTTAATTCTTTTCGTTTGTGTGTTAAATTTGTTTTAATTATAATAAATAAATTTAAATTTTGAAATGATAACATGATAGGAATGAAGAAGGGAGATTAGCCGAATGAAGATGTATAACAGTAAAGCTATACAAACGTTAAAAGAAAAACATCCTTTATTAAATCAACTTGTTTTGACAGAGGAAGTATTTTGGGTGAATCCGAATAAAGAAGAGTTCGAAATAGGAATTCAAAAAGCACCTCTTACAAAAGATGATGTAAAGGATGCGGAGGAAAGATTAAAACGTTTTGCGCCGTATATTGCGAAAGCTTTTCCTGAGACAAAAGATACAAATGGAATCATTGAGTCACCCTTAGTCGCAACTCCTTCTATGAAACAACATTTAGAACAAGAGTATGGTCAGCATATAGCAGGTAATGTATTACTAAAATGTGATAGCCATCTTCCAATATCAGGATCTATTAAAGCAAGAGGCGGTATTTATGAAATTCTGAAACATGCAGAAGATTTAGCTTTGGAACATCAATTATTACATAAACAAGATGATTATTCCGTTTTAGATAGTGATGCATTCCGCACGTTCTTTTCGCAATATTCAATCGCAGTAGGTTCAACGGGGAATTTAGGTTTAAGTATTGGCATTATGAGTGCTAAACTTGGATTTAATGTGACGGTTCATATGTCAGCTGATGCAAAACAGTGGAAAAAAGATTTACTACGCAGTAAAAATGTTACTGTTATTGAATATGCAGCGGACTATAGTAAGGCAGTAGAAGAAGGAAGAAGACAAGCAGAAGCGGATCCTATGTGTTATTTCGTTGATGATGAGAATTCGAGAAATCTTTTCCTTGGATACGCTGTAGCAGCTTCTCGCTTACAAAAGCAACTACAAGATCAAAACGTTATTGTTGATGCTAATCATCCGTTATTTGTTTATTTACCATGTGGTGTTGGCGGCGGACCTGGCGGCGTAGCGTTCGGTTTAAAATTATTGTTTGGTGATCATGTACATTGCTTCTTTGCGGAACCAACTCATTCTCCTTGTATGTTAATTGGTTTACTGACAGGTCTTCACGATGAAATTTCTGTCCAAGACTTTGGGATTGATAATGTGACGGAAGCTGATGGTCTTGCTGTAGGAAGAGCATCAGGATTTGTAGGGAAAGTAATTGAACCATTATTAAGTGGATGTTACACAGTGAGTGATCAAGAATTATATAGACTTCTAAAGGCTTTTGTTGATACAGAAGGTATAAAATTAGAGCCGTCCGCATTGGCAAGTGTATACGGACCAGTTCAATTGTTCAAGCAACAGCAATATATTCAAGAAAATCACTTGCAAGAAAAAATGAAACAAGCAACGCATATTATGTGGGGAACAGGCGGCGGAATGGTCCCACCGCAAATTATGGAAGAATATTATCAAAAAGGTTAACCAACTTCTTCTCATATATTTTTAAGAGCGCATCACTTAGCAAAAGTGGTGTGCTTTTTGTATTTATAAGTCCCTATAGGGCTTCATATAGTAATATAACAAGAAATATTTACCATAATATTAGTTTTTGTTATAATGAAATTATACAGAAAAATTTGAAAACTCAATCTACTGAGGAGGGTTATTTTGAATACAACTCAACTATCTGAACGATTTAAAAATTTCGCCAAACTAGAATGTAGAGGCTCGAGTGAATTATATGAGCATTTATCCATCAAAATTTCAGAGGATGATGAATTGCTAGCGTTATGCATGAATTCTCGAGAAGGGCAGCCAGTTCCTAATTTATTATTTGGTACAGTTCATTATCTTTTGCTAAAAGGAAAAGAACATGTTTTAAAAGAATATTATCCAAATATTACGAAGAATCCAAGGGAAATAGACGATTCTTTTCTTTATTTTAAAGATTTTTGCCAAGTGTATAAAGACGAAATAATTTCTCTTCTAAAGAGTAAGTTAGTACAGACGAATGAAGTAAGGCGCTGCGCGTATTTATATCCAATTTTTTGTTATATTTATAGCGTTGTCAAGAAACCATTATCATTAATAGAAATTGGAACAAGTGCTGGTCTTCAATTGTTGTGGGACAAGTATAGTTATTCATATGGAACAATTGGGATATATGGAGATAGAACCTCACATGTCCATATAACATCTGAAATAAAAGGAAATCATACACCATCATTTCTATTACCTAGTCCTCCAGTAGCTTCAAAAGTAGGGTTAGATTTACATATTAGTGATTTAAACAATTTTGAAGACTATTTGTGGTTAAAATCTCTTATTTGGCCTGAACATGAAGAAAGGTTAGCACTTTTTGAAAAGGCAGCTACATGTTTAATTGAAAATCCAGTAAAACTTATAGAAGGCGATGGAGTGGCATTGCTTACAGAAGTTGCTGAAAACCTTCCGAAGGATGCTGCAATTTGTATTTTTCATACTCACGTTGCAAATCAAATACCAGAAGACTCTAAGCATGAATTGATAGGAAAAATAAAAACGATTGGAAGTAAACGAGACGTTTTCCATCTTTACAATAATATGTGGGATAGAAATCTTCACCTTGATTATTATCTAGATGGTGTTGAGTACCATCAAACAATTGGAGAAACAGATGGACATGGTAGATGGTTTGATTGGAATTTGAAGTAAATATGGAGTGGGATTTTTATGGCGATAATCAGTTTATCATATTTGGCAAGAAGACCCCTACCTCAAGCGCGTAACGGTAGGTGGGGGATGAATCGCTTTTTTTGTTTTTTTAGCATATAGACAGAAATGTATGTTCTTATTTGGTATACTTTGTGTATATTTGTGAAAAGTGATAAATACGGTGTATTTAAAGAGAAATTTGGAATTTTTGCTTATTAGGTTAATTACATTGTAGCAGGAATTTGGATTAGATAATGGATTAAGAAAAGGAGCGATATGTTTTTACTATCCCTCCTTTTTTGTTATTTTGATAAAAATTTTTTCTATACACTGAAGATAAACTAATTTTCCGTTAAATCAATACTCGATTATAAAGGCAAAATCTTCAAATGTGAACGAAATTAAACATTTTAAATATGTTCAATAATTGTGTTGATTGTAGTTAAAAAACTTGGTATGGTATTATATCATATTAGGAAAAAGTAAAAGGAAGCGACATCAGTTAGAGATTGCGAATAACTTTTGAACAATTTCATAATAATGTTGTTTTTATATAAATGGATCATATATGCAATATAAGGTACAAGGAGATAATAATATGAAAGACAAGCTGAGTACAATCCCCTCATTATCTTCAAACTCTGTTTATTTAGGTGTTTTGTTAGCTGTAGTTGGAGGTTTTTTAGATGCGTATACTTTCATCAGTAGGGACGGAGTATTTGCCAATGCACAAACAGGGAATGTAGTATTACTCGCTATAAGAGCAGCTAACGGAGAGTGGCATAATGCTTTGCTTTATATCCCTCCTATTTTAGCTTTTATGTTAGGTGTTTTAATATCAGAAGTAGTAAAGATTCCTCATATAAGACATGCACTGCATAGTTATAGACGCTCTATTCTTATTCTAGAATGTATCGTTTTAATCGTTGTAGGGTTCTTGCCAAAAAGTATCCCTAACATCGTGGTAACAGTATGTATTTCGTTTGTATCATCTTTACAAATCTCTACTTTTAATAAACTTGATAAGTGGGCCTACAATTCAACGATGACAACAGGGAATCTTCGAACTGTAACGCAGGCAGGGTATTTAGCATTTATAAAACATGATCAGGAAGAGAAAAAACGATTTAATGAATTTTTTGTTATTATTTTTTCTTTTATACTTGGTGCACTGTTAGGCACATTTACTACCACTCATATAGGGTACAGAGCAATTTGGATTGCATCAGGAATTTTAGTGATTGCTTTGATTTTGTATCATAAAGATAGAGGGTATTGGAGAAAACCTCAAACATTAAAATGAAAAAATTTGTTACTTTAATCATATTTCACTATTGCATTTCGTCCATTAAAAGCTTCTTCATAAGAGTCATGTGGAACGAAGTGTAGCTTGATAAACAATGACTTTAATTTGACGAAAAATCCTGAGAAAGAGTATTTCTCAGGATTTTTCTTTTCGTTCAAGAAACGCAGTATTTTTTAATTCAAATCTCTAAAGTGGTTGTATCATTTTCGTTTTTTCGTATCAGTAACATCTTGCTCCTCCGCAAACTCTGTTCCATACGCTAGTGATCTGTTGAAAGTGAATGGTTTTCTTTCAATTGTTTGATAAGTAGCAATGCGATCCATTAAATAGCGGTGAACAAAAATTTCTGCTCCTGTAACGATAATGGCTGATAAAATACTTCCCCAAGCAATTTGCATATAATTGTCTAAAAGTACACTCCCAAAAATCCATACACTCATATAAGTGAAAAGAAAATCAACCATCAGTGCAGCGGTATTTCCTGCTCGCGGTAAGATAATTTGATCTCCTAACATATAAGAAGCGATAGTAATAAATAAACTAAAGGAAAAGATGTCAACAATTGTTGCATCAAAGAATAAATCCAAACCAATTGCAAAAGCAATCATACAGGATATAAATTTGATAAGCATAATCGTAATATGATTCATCATTTGAACCTCTCTTTTTCTATTTAGTTTGAATGAAAAAAGGGACTTTATGCATGGGAATATAAAATTACTGTTTGTAAGGTGTTTTCTAAATATAAGGTTAAAATTTTTATCTTCTTTTACTTATCAGAATGTTAAAAAAATACAAAGAAAATGTTATATTAGAAGGAGAAAATTAACATTTTTAGGTAAGGGGGGATCGAGGGTGTGGATTACTTCAGAGGTAGAAATTCCAGATGAACTCTTTGATAAACTCGAACAAGGGAAACTGGTTTTATTTGTTGGAGCTGGAGTATCTATGAAAGGCAATTCAAACTTACCAAATTTTGATGATTTAGTGGATGATATTGCGAACGCACTATATGTAGACAAACGTGAGGGAAATGAACCGCACGATTATTATCTTGGGAAAATTGCAAAAACGAAAGATGTTCATCAGATTGCGAAGAATCTTGTTCATGTAGCAGATTCAAAGCCAAATCCATTACACAATTCTATTTTGCAATTATTTGCAGCTGATGAGAATGTTCGGATTGTAACTACAAATTTTGATCAGCATTTTTCAACGGTAATTGAGGGGTCAAAACGTAAAGTAAATATATATTACGCTCCTGCACTTCCAACGGGAAGAGCGTTTAAAGGATTGGCATATATTCATGGAAATGTGGAACAAGAAGAAGAAAATTTAATTTTGACTGATGGTGATTTTGGAAGGGCTTACTTAACAGAAGGATGGGCGAGACGATTTTTAATTGATTTATTTTCTAATTATACAGTTTTATTTATTGGATATAGTCATAATGACCCTGTTATGAAATATTTAGCAACTGGATTACCACCAAGTACGAGGCGGTATGCGTTTGTTGCGGGGGGAGATAATACATATCACTGGGAGCATTTAGGGGTTAAGCCTATTGTCTATCCGAATAAGACGCAAAATCATCAATCATTAGCAAAAGCAGTGCAGCGATGGGCAGAGCTAATGGGAGACAATTATATTACAAAAAGAACACGAATTCGTGATATCGTAACGGTTCCACCATCTTTAGAACAAGAACAGTTGTCTTATGTTAAACAATCAATAAAAAAGATTGAGACACTTCGTTACTTTGTTGAATTTGCAAGAGACTACGAATGGGTAGAATGGTTAGAAAAAGAAGGACAACTGCGGAATTTATTTTCAGAGGAAGCTGAGAATTCTGAAAAAGATCAGCTGCTTGCACAGTGGATTGTTGATCATTTTTTAGTGAGCCGCCAAAGTGAATTATTTCAATTAATGTATAAAAATAACACAAAAGTATCAGCTTTGTTTTGGAATACGATATGCACATTTTTAGTAAAGATGGAACAACCGATACTTACAGTTTCGTTTGCAAAGTGGCTTTTGTTATTGTTAGAAAAGGCGAAAAGAAATGAATTTTTCATCGAAAGTCTGCCTTCTTTGCTTCATAAATGTACGTACCCAGAGCATAAAGAAATTATGGTTCTTTTATTCACATGTATATTAGATGGGAAACTAAAATTGAAGCGACTTCGGCACTGGGAACAAGAGATGCAAGATGTTGTAGAGTTAGCGGAAACAAACCATTTGTCAACTGCAACCTTTTCAAAGATGCAGCACATATGGGAAGTGAAAATAAAGCCGCATCTTTCTTGTTTTTCGATTCCGATTTTGCAAATTGGAATCGAAAAACTACAGAGATTAACGCTAAAACAACAGGCGCTTCAAATTCATGATTCAGTTAGTGAATCACGAAGTGCAATTGAACCGCATGAGCAAGATAGCCAACCGCGTGAATTTTCTTTTTTAATTAATATTGTTAGAGATTGTATGGACTATGTTTGTTCCCATTTTGAAGATAAAGCAAACTTTTATGTTTCTTTTATGATGGAATTTGGAAATTCGCTGCAAAAGCGAATTGCAGTGCATAGTATGAACCATACTGTTTTCCGAACGCAAAATGAAAAAATAGAATGGTTGATACAACATCAATTGCTTACTGAAGACTCCTGTAAACATGAAGTGTTTCAATTGTTAAAGAATCATTATGAGCATGTATCTGAACATACGAAAGAAAAAGTGCTGACAACTATAGAGAAACAGTTTGAAGAAAAGACGTGTTATGTGGCTTGTAACTTAATCGGTTGGCTATATATGTGCGACCCAACTAATGAACGAACGAAACAAACATATGAATTTATGAAACAAAAATTCCCTCATTTTTTATCGAGGCAGTTTCCTGATTTACAAGAAGAGCGGACATTACAACCAATTACATGTAATTTAACAACTGATGGTTTGTTACATATGAATGAGGAAGAAATGATAAGGCAAGTTCTTCAATATTCACAAGAAGGATTGTTTGAGAAACCTCATTTTTTAGAAATGCTTTCAAAGGCTTGTAAAACAGATGTACAATGGAGTATTTCTCTTGCGTATCAATTGGTTAAGTTAAAAGAAGTGAGTAAAGAAGTATGGTTTGTATTCATAAGAGAGTGGCGTAATAATCGGAAATTAACAGATAAACAGATGCAAGAGCTTTTACCATTACTGCATCAATTTGTAAGGCATGATACTTACCATTGGCTCATTAGCAGTTTTCTCTATGAAAAGGGCAATCAGTTAGCAGAATTTCAAGAAGATACAATTCGAGCAATAAAACAGCTTGCTTTTTCATTGTTTCCTCACGTTATGAAAGGTGAACAAGGAGGAGGTAAAAAGCAAACGGATTACTATAATGAGGCTGCTTTGCATCCAGTAGGGAAAATAACAGCAGTTTTATTAAAGCTGCTAGCATATGAGCATTTATACGATCGAAATATACATGCTTATTTATATGTATTTGAAGAGCAAATGCAGAAAAAATCATACTACGTAAATATTATGATTGCGAGGCTAACTGCAGACTTAACATTTCTCTATCATATTGAGAAGCAATGGTGTAGAAAACATATGATTCCTTATTTAGATTTGCAGAAGAATGAAGAGAAAACAAAGTATGCATGGGCAGGGTTTGTAAATACGCAAATAAATTTGCCTTTATTTATACAAACAAAGAAATATATTGCTTTTGCTGTTAGACATTTACATTTGTTGAATAAACAAACACAAGAAGTATTTATGAAATGGTTAAGTCTCGTCTTTTTAAAATGTATTTTATATTGGGATAAACAACTAGATTGGTTGAACACTCTTTTTATACAGGGAGAAGAGGTAGAGAAGGTAAAGTTTGTAGAAAATGTATCGTATTATGTAAAAACTTTGAGCATAAAAGAACAACAAAAATTTTGGCAAGATTGGCTTGCAGACTTTTTAGTAGAGCGTCCTAAAATGAGTATAATAGCAGAGAAAGAATATATTATCTTTTTGCGGTTTGTGTTATACATGGATGTAATCGCTGAAAAAGGGATTGAAACTGTTTTATCGCATTTTTCTATATCTTCATTGCAAAGAGAAAAACAAGCATTGAAGGATTTATTGAAACAGCTGTTGGAAAAAAACGAGTTGATTCATCAAAGTCCTAAAGTATATGCAACATTATTTTTTGTTTTATTAACAAAGATAAATGATGCAGAGTATATTGAAAATGAAGTGATTCATCTTCGGCAATTGTTTGATGAGATGAAGCTTGAAAATACGTTACTTGAACGTATTCAAAATGAAATGATGCGCATTGGAATGATCAATCGAAATACAAATGATTCACATTTGTTATTATGAACCATTCGATGCAGTGAGAATAAAAATATAAAAAATAATGAAAAAGTGTTGACATATTTCGAAATGACATTCTATAATACAAATCATACTTAATAAAAACAACGCATTGAAGGGAACAAAGTAGTGTTTATCTTCCTGTTATAGAGAGCTGATGGTTGGTGGAAATCAGTACAAAGGTAAACGTGAATTACAGTCCTGGAGCATCTTTTTCGTAGTAAAGACAGAAGTCTTTATGAAGGGAAAGACGGTCAAAACGATCGTTAACAATGAAAAGAGGTAGACAAATATGTCTACAACTAGGGTGGTACCGCGATAATAATCGTCCCTACTGATTGAATCAGTAGGGATTTTTTGCATATACGCGGACCTAAATGATAATTAAATAATAAACGCGATGATAGGAAAGAGAGTAGTGGTTGTTTCCCTGTAACAGAGAGCTGGTGGTTGGTGTGAACCAGTACATAAACAAGCATGAATTACAATCCTGGAGCATCTTTCCCTTCATAAAGGCAGAAGCCTTTATGAAGGGAAAGACGGTCAAAACGATCGTTAACAATAAAGAGAGGTAGATAAATGTGTCTGCAACTAGGGTGGTACCGCGATAATAATCGTCCCTACTGATTGGATCAGTAGGGATTTTTTCATATATTTCATATGAGAAATCGTTATCAACTTTGCTTTGTTATAAGAATTGAGTTCAGAAAATAGGGAATTTTCAATCCCTTATTATATAATTTCAAAAAGATACAAGGAGGAATTTTTAATGGGAAATCATGAATTAGAACAATTACGTAAACAGGTGGATGAGATTAATTTACAGCTTCTGCACTTATTGAATGAGCGTGCAAAGGTTGTGAAAGAAATCGGACAGCAAAAGAAATTGCAAGGCACGAAACGCTTCGATCCTGTTCGTGAGCGTGAAGTGCTCGATATGCTTGCAGAGCATAACGAAGGACCATTTGAAACATCTACAGTGCAACATATTTTCAAAACAATTTTTAAAGCGAGCTTAGAACTGCAAGAAGATGATAATCGTAAAGCGTTATTAGTTTCACGTAAAAAGAAACAAGAAAATACGATTGTTGATGTAAAAGGTGAATTGCTAGGAAGCGGCGCACAAACGTTCATTATGGGGCCGTGCGCAGTTGAAAGTTTAGAGCAAGTTCGCCAAGTTGCTCAGGCAATGAAAGAACAAGGAATAAAGTTAATGCGCGGCGGTGCATTTAAACCGAGAACATCTCCATACGACTTCCAAGGATTAGGAGTAGAAGGGCTGCAAATCTTACGCCAAGTTGCAGACGAATTTGATTTAGCGATTATTAGCGAAATCTTAAATCCTAATGATGTAGAAATGGCACTTGATTACGTTGATGTGATTCAAGTAGGCGCTCGTAATATGCAAAACTTCGATTTATTAAGAGCCGTTGGAAAAGTGAATAAACCAGTATTACTGAAACGTGGTTTAGCAGCGACAATTGATGAATTTGTGAATGCAGCAGAATACATTATTGCTCAAGGGAATGATCAAATTATTTTATGTGAACGCGGCATTCGCACATATGAAAGAGCAACGCGAAATACACTTGATATTTCCGCAGTGCCAATTTTAAAGAAAGAAACACATTTACCGGTTGTTGTAGATGTAACGCATTCTACAGGGCGAAAAGATCTACTTTTACCAACTGCGAAAGCAGCATTAGCGATTGGTGCAGATGCTGTTATGGCAGAAGTGCATCCAGACCCAGCAGTTGCTTTATCAGATTCAGCACAGCAAATGGATATTCCGCAGTTCCATGCCTTCATGGAAGAGTTAAAAGGATTTAAAAATAAATTATCGTAATGAAATAAATATTGCGTTGAAAGGGAAGCAGTAGCATGTATTTTCTTGTTACAGAGAGCTGATGGTTGGTGGAAATCAGTACAAAGATATGTGTGAATTACACCCCTGGAGCATCTTTTTCGTAGTAAAGACGAAAGTTTTTATGAAGGGAAAGACGGTCAAAATGATCGTTAACAATAAAAAGAGGTAGACATATTTGTCTATAACTAGGGTGGTACCGCGCGTATTGTCGCCCCTACTGAAAGAAATCAGTAGGGGCTTTTTTATAAAGTGAAACTTCCAGCAGTAGGAGGGTTTATCTCCCACTGCTGGTTAGTTGAACTAATGGGCTCTTACGGACAGTTACCTCCTACCTATCTTCTTTGACTTCTCAGAATCTTGTGGAAGGAGTCTTACTGTCCGTTAGTGCGGGATAAAATGATAAGGGAGAAATGGAAATGAGATATATAACAGCTGGAGAATCACATGGTCCGCAATTGACGGTAATTTTGGAAGGTGTTCCGGCAGGTCTATTTATAACTGCAGAAGATATAAATATAGAGTTATTAAGACGCCAAAAGGGCTATGGACGCGGAAGACGTATGCAAATTGAAACAGATACAGTGGAAATAGTAAGCGGTGTGCGGCACGGCTATACCCTTGGTTCACCGATTACACTAGTTGTAAAAAATGATGATTTCAAACATTGGACAAACGTAATGGGAGCAGAAACGGTTTCTGAACAGGAAAGTAAAGAAATGAAACGAACAATTACAAAACCACGTCCAGGGCATGCTGATTTAAACGGGGCAATAAAGTATGGTCACCGTGATATACGAAATGTATTAGAACGTTCTTCTGCTAGGGAGACAACTGTAAGAGTAGCGGCAGGGGCTGTTGCAAAAAAGGTTTTAACTGAATTAGGTGTAAATATTGCAGGTCATGTGCTTGAAATTGGTGGCGTAAAAGCTAACCAAATTTCACATAAATCATTAGAAGAGATGCAGCTGATTTCAGAACATTCGCCTGTTCGCTGCTTAGATCAACAAGCGGAGCAAGTAATGATGGAAGCAATTGATGCAGCGAAAAGTAACGGAGATTCTATTGGTGGCATCGTTGAAGTGGTTGCAGAAGGAATGCCGATTGGTGTTGGCAGTTACGTTCATTATGACCGGAAATTAGACGCAAAGTTAGCAGCGGCTATCATGAGTATTAATGCATTTAAAGGTGCTGAAATCGGCATTGGTTTTGAGGCAGCCGGGCAACCAGGAAGTGTTGTACATGATGAGATTTTATGGGATGAAGAAACAGGTTACACACGAAAAACGAATAACGCTGGTGGATTAGAAGGCGGAATGACAACAGGAATGCCGATTGTTGTCAGAGGTGTTATGAAACCAATTCCGACATTATATAAGCCACTAACAAGTGTGGATATTGATACGAAGGAAGTGTTTCAAGCAAGCATTGAACGTTCCGATAGCTGCGCTGTACCGGCGGCAAGTGTAGTGGCAGAAGCTGTTGTCGCTTGGGAACTGGCAACTGCTCTAGTAGACCAATTTGGGCAAGACCGTATGGATCTAATTAAGGAAAATATTGCTCAGCATAAAAAATACGCGAAAGAATTTTAAAAAGGAGGATTTTCATGAAAGTAAAAGAACAACTACGGGCGCTGCAACCTTATAAACCAGGTAAATCAGCAAAACAAATGCAAGCAGATTATGGTGTTCATTCATTTGTAAAATTAGCTTCAAATGAAAATCCATTTGGTTGTTCACCTCGTGTGATGGAAGGTTTACTAAAAGAGCCGAATGAACATGCTTTATACCCGGACGGGGGAGCAGTAGAACTTCGTCAAACGATTGCGGAGAAATTGGATGTGAAAAAAGAAGAAATTTTATGTGGCAGCGGTCTTGATGAGGTCATTCAAATTATTAGCCGAACACTACTTTGCCAAGGTGATAATATTGTGACAGCTGGAGAAACATTCCCGCAATACCGTCATCATGCAGTAATTGAAGGTTGTGAGGTCAAGGAAGTACCGCTTCAAAATGGGGCCTATAACTTAGATGAAATTGCGGCAGTCATGAATGAAAAAACAAAGATTGTTTGGATTTGTAATCCGAATAATCCAACAGGCACATATGTGAATGACCGAAAATTACGTGAATTTATGAAGCAAGTTCATAAAGAAACATTAGTTGTAATTGATGAAGCGTATTATGAATATGTCACAGCGGGTGACTTTCCAGATACTATTTCACTTTTGAAAGAGTATAAGAACCTTCTTATCTTAAGAACATTTTCAAAGGCATACGGATTAGCAGCATTTCGCGTTGGTTATGCAGTTGGAAATGAAGCAATCATTGAGAAATTAAATGTTGTTCGTCTTCCGTTTAATGTATCATCACTTGCACAAAAAGCTGCCGTACTTGCGTGGAATGATGATTCATTTTTACAAGGGATCATTCGTGCAAACCAAGAAGGCTTGCAGCAATATGAAAGCTTTTGTATAGAAAATGAGATTCCATTTTATTCATCTCAAACGAACTTTATCTTTTTACCGTTAGACAATGCTCAGGAAATTTATGAACTTTGTGCACACGCTGGATATATCGTTCGTCCATTTTTAAATGGTGTTCGCATCACAATCGGTACGAGTAAACAAAATGAAGGAGTGATTGCAGTGTTAAAACAACACTTTCATAATAGTAGGTCTCGAGATGAGGCACATGTGTAAAAAAGTTGTATTAATAGGAACTGGATTAATTGGTGGTTCACTTGCTTTAGCAATAAAGCGAGAACACAATGTCATCATTACTGGTTATGACATTCAAAGTGAGCAAGTAGAACGTGCAAAACAATTGAACGTAATCGACGAAGCGGGAGTGAACATACAAACAATATGCGAAGAAGCACATTTAATTATTTTCGCATCTCCTGTTGAAGAAACAAAAAAGCTATTAAAAAAACTTGTTTCGTATAAATTACGTGAAGATGTCATCGTGACGGATGTTGGAAGTACAAAAGGCACAATTATGAAAGAAGCAGAAATGTTGCTGCCAAACGATGTTACGTTTATTGGCGGGCATCCGATGGCGGGCTCTCATAAAACGGGAGTAGAAAGTGCAAAGGCGCATTTATTTGAAAATGCATATTACATTTTAACACCGATGCGCCATGTTCAGACAGAGAAAGTTGAACAATTAAAAGATTGGTTAAAAGGAACGCGTTCGCATTTTCTTGTGTTACATACAGAGGAACATGATTATGTAACAGGTGTTGTCAGTCATTTTCCCCATTTAATTGCGGCAGGGTTAGTTAAGCAAGTAGAGAAACATGGCGGAGATAATCCGTTGATCCATATGCTAGCTGCTGGTGGTTTTAAAGACATTACCCGCATCGCTTCTAGTAGTCCGAAAATGTGGAGCGATATTGTAAGACAAAACCGTTCTCATTTATTACAATTATTAGAGGAATGGATTACAGAAATGAAGCAACTGCACCATACAGTTGCAGAAGGAGATGCCGAAGTAATACACAATTACTTCGCAAAGGCGAAAGAATATCGTGATTCTATGCCTGTCCGCAAAAGCGGGGCGATTCCAGCTTATCATGACTTATATGTTGATGTTTTAGATAAAGTCGGGGCGTTAGCGCATATTACAAGCATACTTGCAAAGCACGAAATCAGTATAACAAATTTGCAAATACTAGAAGCACGTGAAGGACTACTCGGGGTGTTGCGAATTAGCTTTCAAACAGAAGAAGATCGTCTGAAAGCAACGCAATCTTTACAATACGAACAGTATCAAACGTATGAAAATATATAAAGGAAAGAAGGTGCCGTAAATATGAAAACTGTACAGACAGCTATGGAAGGGTTGCAAGGCACGGTTGTTATTCCAGGTGATAAATCAATTTCGCATCGTTCAGTCATGTTTGGCGCAATTGCCCACGGAAAAACAACGATTAAGGGCTTTTTACCAGGAGCAGACTGTTTAAGCACGATCTCTTGTTTTCGTGAGATGGGGGTATCAATAACGCAAAACGGAGATGAAGTAGAAGTAATTGGAACAGGAATGGAAGGGTTACGAGAAGCGGAGCAAGTACTTGATGTTGGGAATTCTGGTACAACGATTCGTTTATTACTTGGCATACTAGCGAATACAAACCTTCATTTCTGCTTGCAAGGTGATCATTCTATCGGAAAACGCCCAATGAAACGTGTTACACAACCGCTTAGCTTAATGGGAGCAGCAATTGATGGAAGAGAAGATGGAACATTTACACCGTTAACGATACGAGGAGGGAATCTTCAAGCAATTGATTATATTTCTCCTGTTGCAAGTGCGCAGGTGAAATCGGCTATTTTATTAGCAGGTCTAGGAGCGCGAGGTGTAACAAGTGTTACAGAACCTCATGTATCAAGGGATCATACAGAACGGATGCTTCAAGCATTTGGCGTACAAGTGAAGAGAGAGGGAACGAAAGTTTCAATAGAAGGAGGACAACAGCTAACTGGAACGAACATTCATGTACCAGGAGATATTTCATCGGCTGCATTTTTCTTAGTAGGCGGAGCGATTACTCCCCATAGTAAGCTTACATTACAAAATGTTGGAATCAATCCAACAAGAACAGGAATTATTGATGTTCTTATAAAAATGGGAGCAAAATTAGCAATTGGACAATACGATAGAGATGCAGCGGAACTTGCCGCTAATTTAACGATTGAAACATCAAAGTTAAAGGGAGTTGAGATTGGCGGTGACATTATTCCAAGGTTGATTGATGAAATCCCAATTATCGCTCTTGCAGCAACGCAAGCAGAAGGGGTTACGATTATTAAAGATGCTCATGAGCTGAAGGTAAAGGAAACGAATCGAATTGATACAGTGGTAGAAGAACTAACAAAACTAGGAGCACGTATAGAAGCGACCGATGATGGAATGATTATTTATGGAAAAACACCATTAAACGGAAATACCGTAAACAGTCATGGCGATCATCGGATTGGAATGATGCTAGCAGTTGCTGGATGTATTGCGAATGGAGAGACGGTGATCCAGGATGCAGAAGCTGTAGGAGTATCATATCCAGGATTTTTTGAAGAGATTGAGAAATTGAAGTTAGAAACCCGGTAGATTGCTATATATCGGGTTTTTTGTTTGTGAATTTTGTATTTTCTGATTATTGTGTTATATTTTAATGTGCAGTTAAGAATACGATGGAGGGAGAACGGGAGCGTGGAAGTAATTCAATTATTAGAAGAACAATACCGGGAGGCAATTCGACTATCTGAATATGCCTTTCAATATAAAGTACCAGAAGAACAAATTGAAAAACGTCTTCAGCTTATGAAAAAGTATCATCAAATATTTGGGATATTAGAAGAAAAAGAGCTTGCTGCAAAATTACACCTTATCCCGTTTGAAATATTTTTAGGGGAAGAAAAGTTCAAAATGGGCGGAATTGCAGGAGTAGCTACCTATCCAGAATTTAGACGAAACGGTTATGTAAAAAAACTATTAAAACATGTTTTAGAGACGATGAGACAAGACGGTTATACCGTTTCCATGCTACACCCATTTTCTATTTCTTTTTACAGGAAATATGGATGGGAGCTGTTTACGAATCGCCATGTATGTTCATTAACAAAAGCGGATTTAATTATGAAAGAACACGTATCAGGAAGTATCAAACGTTGTAAGAAGGAATCTCATTTGAAAGAGATTGAAATCGTATATGAGCAATTTGCGAAAAAATATTCTGGTATGTTAGTGCGAGATCGAGAACATTGGTTACATTTTATCTATGGTGACCTAAATGCAGCCGTTTATTATAACCGAGCAGATGAGCCAATGGGCTATATTTTGTATAAAATAGAAAGCTCTAAGATGAAAGTAGAGGAATTTGTACCATTAAACAGTGAAGCTAGAACGGGTTTATGGAACTTCATTTGTCAGCATGATTCAATGATACAAGAACTTGAGATGATCGTTCATGAAAAAGAACCATTGCTATTTTCACTACAAGAGTCACGCATTAAAGTGGAAATAAAGCCTTACTTTATGGTTAGGATTGTTGATGTAGAGCGTTTTCTTAAGCAATATCCATTTGCTTGGGAAAATAACGAGGAAGAGGTTATTTTACATATTTCTGATTCATATGCACATTGGAATAATCAAACAGTAGTTATACGAGATAAAGAAATAGTTATGGTAAGTGAAGAAGAAGCTGTAGTCTTAAAAGATAAGGGAGTACATGTAAACATTAATGCACTTTCTACAGCGCTTTTCGGTTACAAAAGGCCATTAGAATTATATCAAATTGGTAACATTTCTGGAATGGAAAAAGACATAAAACAATTTGAAAATTTGATTCCTTCCGAGCAGCCATTTTTTTATGATTTCTTTTAATCATTTCGAATGGATATAGAACATAAAAAGCGCTATGTAAAAATAGCGCTTTTTATGTTCGGTAATAATTAAACAGTTCATCAATATTTTCTATATATTGTAGGAATGTGATGGTAATAATAGCTGACGTGTGGATGTATTACCGATAAGTGAATGGGTGGATATGGCCAAATGAATGGCGTTACAATTCCTACAACGGGACTTGCCGTATGAATGGCGGCAAGGTGGATGGCAGGGGTTACTACAGGAGTACCGGTAACAACCCTTGTTGGAAATAGATTCATAACAAATTCACTCCATTAGGTCATGTATGCAATAGTATATTCTTTCGCTTGTTTGAAGTGTGCAAGTGAATTTTAGTTAGGATTGTGTAGGTCATTTGTCTTGGCTATATTTCTACATTTAAGAAGTGCTACCCTATCTATAATAGCCATTCAATTATTTTTTTTCGAAAAGATACGAAAATAGAGGAGAATATTTATAAATAGACTCATATTTCCAAGTTTCAAAATTGGAAGTTTCACGTTGAAACTTTATAACATTGGAATTATTTCGATTATTATGATATCTCATATATGAACATCTTCTTAAATTACTTTTTTATTAATACTTATATTTTATGGGAAAGAATGTATAATTTACATGCGATTAATAAGTTGTTTCGGTTAGAATACTTTCTTTTTATTGTTAAATTAGTTGGTTGTGTTTATAAAAATAAAGGGGAGTTGTATATGGATCAAATTGATTCAAAATATTAAAGTTACTACAAAATAACGGTCGTATGTCAATGGTGGACTTAGGAAAAGAAGTAAATATGACTTAGCCAGCTGTTAAGGAAAGAGTTCGGAAGTTAGAAGACAAGGGGATTATTGAGAATTATCGAGCTGTTGTTTCACGGAAAAAGTTAGGAAAGGATACAACTGCATTTATTCTTTTTCAAGCAAACAACTGTAATCAATTTGTTGAGTTTTGTAGACAGTCACCGTATGTCATTGATTTATACAGAATTAGCGGACAATATAATTACTTGCTAAAAGTGGCGACAAGTTCTCCGGAATCACTAGAGACTTTTAGTGATTCGTGTAATAAGTATGGACGTCCGACAATTTTGATGGTATTGTCTACGCGTTTTGAACAAAAAGTTATGATTCCTGAACTTCTTTCAGAATAGGAATATATATTTGTAGGAAGAGAATCGTATTTAAACGACATTTAATGTATAGCATAGTAAAGCGGAATTTATGCGGAAAGCTCTTTGATTTCCTTGCAGAAAATGAATCTATCGTTGCTATTCATTCGACTTCTACTATATAATAGCAATAGTCTAAAATAAGTGAGTCGTAAACTGCGACTTTTAGGACATTCGGTGAGAAAACGCTGGATGCAGCGGTATTACTAGGAGGAACTACATGATTACAGTAAGTAACGTAAGTTTACGTTTTGCAGATCGTAAACTTTTTGAAGATGTTAACATAAAATTTACACCAGGTAACTGTTACGGTTTAATCGGAGCAAACGGTGCTGGTAAATCTACATTCTTGAAAATTTTATCTGGTGAAATTGATCCATCAACTGGAGACATTCATATTACACCAGGTGAGCGTTTAGCTGTTTTAAAACAGAACCACTTTGAATATGAAGAATTCCCAGTTTTAGAAACAGTTATTATGGGACATACACGTCTTTATGAAGTAATGCAAGAAAAGAATGCAATTTACATGAAAGAAGATTTCAGCGATGAAGATGGCATGCGCGCAGCTGAGTTAGAAGGCGAATTTGCTGAGTTAAACGGTTGGGAAGCAGAATCAGAAGCTGCAATTCTCTTAAAAGGATTAGGCATTGGTGAAGACCTTCATGCGAAAAAAATGTCTGAGTTAACAGGTGCGGAGAAAGTAAAAGTGTTACTTGCACAAGCTTTATTTGGTCAACCGGATATTTTATTACTGGATGAGCCTACGAACCATTTAGACTTAAAAGCAATTCAATGGTTAGAAAACTTCTTAATGAACTTTGAAAATACAGTTATCGTTGTATCCCATGACCGTCACTTCTTAAATAAAGTATGTACGCATATGGCAGATCTTGACTTTGGTAAAATTCAACTTTATGTTGGTAACTATGATTTCTGGTATGAGTCTAGTCAATTAGCATTAAAGTTAACACAAGATGCTAATAAGAAAAAAGAAGAGAAAGTAAAAGAATTACAAAACTTTATTGCACGTTTCAGCTCGAACGCTTCAAAAGCGAAACAAGCAACTTCTCGTAAAAAATTATTAGAGAAAATTACATTAGACGATATTAAACCATCTTCTCGTCGTTATCCGTTCGTTGGTTTCACACCAGAGCGTGAAGTTGGGAATGATTTGTTATCAGTGGAAGGTCTTTCTAAAACAATCGATGGTGAGAAAGTATTAGATAACGTGTACTTCACTGTTAATAAAGGTGATAAAATTGCATTCGTTGGACGTAATGAAATTGCAATTACAACGTTATTTAAAATTTTAGCAGGTGAAATGGAGCCAGATAGCGGTTCATTTAAATGGGGCGTTACAACATCTCAAGCATACTTCCCACGTGATAACTCTGAGTTCTTCAAAAATAGCGAATATAACTTAGTGGAGTGGTTACGTCAATTTTCACCACAAGATGAGTCTGAAAGCTTCTTACGCGGATTCTTAGGTCGTATGCTATTCTCTGGTGAAGAAGTAAAGAAAAACGTTTCTGTTCTTTCTGGAGGAGAGAAAGTACGTTGTATGCTTTCTAAAATGATGTTAAGTGGTGCAAACGTAATAACATTTGATGACCCAACGAACCATTTAGACCTTGAGTCTATTACAGCATTAAACAACGGTTTAATGGCATTTAAAGGTACAATTTTATTTACATCTCATGACCATCAGTTCATTGAAACAATTGCAAATCGTATTATTGAAGTAACACCGAACGGTTTAGTTGATAAACAAACGACATATGATGAGTATTTAGAGAACGAAGAGCTTCAAAAACAAGTAGAAGCGATGTATAAAGAAGCAAAATAAATAGTAACATCCCCTAATGTAGGGGATGTTTTTTTGTTTTATTTTTTAAAATTTCTCCTTTTAATATGTCACAAGTAAATAGGTCAAATCGTTTTAAGGGTAAAGGGGGAATTTAAATGAAACATATTGTTATTTTAGGTGGAGGATTTGCTGGTATAAATTTATTAAATGGATTAAAAAAAGAATTAGGTTCTTCGCTAGGAAAAGAAGTGAAAATTACGTTAGTAGATAAAAATTCGTTTCATTTTCGGAAGGTTTTATTGTTTAAGTCAGTTGTTGAAGATGCGGATTTAAAAGTTCCATTAAAAAGGTATTGTACAGATGGAATGGAATTTATAAAAGGAGAAGCGATAACGTGTAATCATTCTGAAAAAGAAATAGATATAAAATTAGAAGATGAAAGAATAAGAACAGTGCAATACGATTATCTTGTATTAGCTCTAGGGAGTGTCATTCAAGAAATTTCTAGTACGTTAGGCGGAACAACATTAAGTAGTACGAAAACCGCTGTAGAGATAAGACAAAAATTGCTTTCTTTAATTCAACTAGCAAAAATAGAAGAAAATAAAGAAGTAAGGCGAGAACTATTGCGCATCGCTATTGTTGGCGGAGGGATTACTGGTATTGAGACTTCTGCAGAAATATGTGTTTGGTTTAAAGAAGAAGTTCAAAAAGTAGGGCTTGATCCAGTTGAGGTAGAAGTCATTTTGTTTGATTCAAAAGAACATTTATTACGAGGGGTTCCGGTAAAAGTAAGTGAACGATTAACATGTGAACTCAAAAAAAACGGAATAAAATGCATCTCTAAAACGAGAGTGATGAAATTTGAAAATGGTCAGTTACTTTGTACAAATGGAACAACATATACAGTAGGAGAGTGTATTTGGACACCGGGGGTTAAAGTGAATCCGATTATTCAAACATTTAATCTTCCATTGTCTAATGAGAACCAAATATTAGTTACTGATACGTATTCTATAAAAGGGTATTCACATATATACGCAATCGGAGACTGTGCAAGAGTTGTTGATAAAAAAACGAAACAAGTAGATGGAATGACGTGTAAAGAAGCGATTCCTCAGGCGACGAGATTAAGTAAAATTTTAAAGAATGAGATATATGGAATATCTAACTCAATTACTCACAAAGCGTATCCTGTAAAATTATATTGTATTAGTCTAGGACCTAACAATGGCTTCGTTTGGGTTCAAAAGTGGGGACTTGATTTTATTTTATCGGGTAAAATTGGTGCACGTATTCGTGAAAAAACATGGGATCAAGCTAGTTTACCTGTCTAATCGAAATAGAAAGTGAGGATTTTTTTATGGAAAACGCTGAACTGAGTCAATTGTATATTGAACATAAACCATTTCTTTTCTCACTTGCCTATAAAATGACAGGTAGTATTGCTGATGCAGAAGATGTTATACAAGATGTATTTATAAAATTGAATGAATACGAATTGAAACACAGCAAAAATGTAAAAGCATTTTTATGTAAATTAGTTACAAATCGTTGTTTAGACTTGTTGAAATCTTCTAAGAGAAAAAGAGAGTTATATGTGGGGACATGGTTACCAGAACCAATTGCAGTAATTGAAACAGATCCATTACAGGAAATGGTGATGAAAAATGATATGTCATATGCTTTGCTTGTACTATTTGAACAGTTGAATCCAATTAAAAGAGCTATTTTTATACTCCGTGAAATTTTGGAATATGACTATGAAACGATTGCTGAAATTGTGCAAAAAAAAGAAGCAAATTGCCGTAAAATCTTAAGTAGGATAAAAAAGGCGCTTCCAGAGCTTGAAAAGAAAATTGTGGTCGAAAGTGTGAAAGAAGATCACGAACAAGTCATTACATGTTTTATAAATGCTATTCAGCAAGGAAATACAAATCAAATGATGGAAGTTCTAGGGGGAGACATCGCATATTATGCAGATGGCGGCGGCAAAGTAACCGCTACAGCTAAACCGATTTATGGTGCAGTGCGTGTACAACAGCTTCTTATTGCTTTAGCAAAAAAATTTCTTGCGAATCAAGACGAATACTATATGATGCAAACAAAGGTAAATGGCTGTCCCGGAATTGTAATCAGAAATCGTACTGGAATACAAGCGGTAATGAGTTTTGAATTTGAAGGAAATAAAATTAGATCTATTTATATCGTGTTAAATTCTGGTAAGGTCAACTACCCACCACTTAAACGCTAACACGTTTTGAAGTGGGGGCTTGAAAAAAGCCTTGGTTGTCTAGCCTAGTCTTTTGTGGACGCCGTTCGTAGGTTGCATACCCAAGGAGGATTCCCTAGTTCTTGGCTCTATGGTGGCTCTGTAACAGTTCTGATTGGGAAGGAACGGTCAACCACAAGCCTTCTTGTATAAGAAGTT
>NZ_NVOY01000074.1 GCF_002551005.1 Bacillus pseudomycoides | reverse complement strand
ATTTAACATATTTCCCGAAAAGAAGTCCCCTTCCTCAAGGAGCGAGAAGGGCGTAGCCCAGCAAGTAGGTGGGGAATGAATTTTCGGTAGATGATAGCCTACACATGTTCTTTGTATGTACTTTTGAGACTATGCGAAATAATAAATATGAAAATACGAAAGAAAGGAGAATGTATACGGCAACCACAAAAGAGGGTGTACATATAAAAGGAACAAAAAAGTCGTTACCAGATGGATGGTCTACCTATGCATTTCGATATGCTATTTTTCCCACACCTGAACAAGTAACGAAATTAGAAAAATCGTTTGGATGTGAACGAAAAGTGTATAACGAATATGTCTCTGGTTTGTATGAATATTTAGAATCTATCGGTTTTGAAAGTGGATTTATTCGTTATAAAGTTCCAAATTATACAACGATCACGGCCAAATATGATTACTTAGATAAAAGTAATGATTCTTTTGTTTATAATGACGCAAAAATGAGATTTCAGGCAGCCATTAAAAAATATAATGAAACCTATGCGAAACAACCTATTCAATATAAAAAGTCGGTTCGTAAAAAGATACAAACAGTAGGTTATGTTCCTACGTTGAAAGACATAAAAGGTATGCCTAAATTCCATAGTAAAAAACAGGGGAAATTAAGCTATACTACGAATCAAACCAACGGAAACATAAAAATCACACAAGAAAACGGTTCTTATTTTTTATGTATTCCAAAGTTTCAAGAAGGTATTTCTATGCATCTACATCGAGAATTACCGATTGATGGAATCATTAAAAAAGCAACAATTAAGCGAGAAGGAACAAAATATGTTGTTTCTCTTTCTGTTGATTATTTTTGTCCAAATGAAAAACAAGTAGAATTAGTGACTGCTGACGAAGTAATTGGACTAGATTACAGTCAAAGCGAATTGTATGTAGATAGCGAAGGACGAACAGCTCAGTACAGTCGGTATAACAAAATCATAGAAAAAAGGCAACGAAGAATTAATAAATCCTTAGCTCGTAAAAAGAACCATGCAAAAACAGATGAAACAGGAAATATTGTATATAGTAAAAATTATGAAAAGCAAGTGAAAGAATATCAAAAAGTAACAACAAAAGCAAAAAACCAAAGAAAAGATTTTCTACATAAGAAAAGTAATCAGATAACCAATGATTATCATGCCATTGTGGTAGAAGATTTGAACTTAAGTAACCTTGCGCAATGTTTGAGTTTAGGAAAAAAGCTGCATGATAATGGATTTGGTATGTTTCGAACGATGTTACAGTACAAATCAAAGAAAAAAGGCAAATATTACATCGTTGCGGATAAGTATTTTGCATCTAGTAAATTATGCAGTGAGTGTAATCACAAAAAAGATAAGTTGAAGTTATCTGAAAGAATCTATACGTGCGATCATTGTGGCACGAAAATCGATAGAGATTACAATGCGGGTCGTAATCTAAAATATTATGGCATTCGTATTCTGCACGAACAAAGTATAATCGCGTAGTTTGTATCGATTTTATTAGCGGTAGGGACGCCGCGAATTCAAGGCTTTGGACATGAGCCACTAGGCTTGTGGATGAATTAGCAATAAAAGAGAAAGTCTTTTGACTTTTGAAGCCCCCACTTCAAACAGACAGTAAGGTCGTTAAGTGGTGGGTAGTTCACT
>NZ_NVOY01000073.1 GCF_002551005.1 Bacillus pseudomycoides | reverse complement strand
CCCTTTCATGGATACTCCATAAAAGGGTGGCTGTTTTTGGTGAAAATTATACATAGCCTTAACTTGATGGCTATGGAGTGAAGGGCTATTTTTCTTGTTTCTATTATTTTTTAGTGTTTTTCACCAGAGTTTAAAAATTTATTTTTGTACGTTTCTATTGAGATAGAAGAAAAATAATACACCATCCTTTGTATTGGATACGCCATATTGTACACCATGTAAATCTAAAATGTTTTTGGAAATGGCAAGTCCTAATCCCGTTCCACCTGTGGAACGGTGTCGAGAAGTATCTCCGCGATAGAAACGCCCCCATATTTTACTGAGCTGTTCTTCAGGAATATGAGACCCTTTGTTTTCTATGCATATTTTTACGTAAGCACTCTCTTCTTCTGCTGAAATGATAATACTTTCATTTTCAGGAGTATAACGAATGGCATTCGTTATAAAATTCGTGATAACTTGCTCTATACGATGCGGGTTGGCTAACACTTCAATTTCAGAAAGACTCGTTTGAACGTTTAACTGTTTATTTTTTATTTCGAAGGATAGATGTTCACATATATGCTTAATCGTTTTATTAATAAGAAATGGTCTCATTTCTATTTTATACGTACCGGATTCTAATTTTGCTAATTCAAGCATATCCACAATGAGTAGATTCATCTTGTTTACTTCTGTTTCCATTGCCTTGAAATAGTAATCTTTCTTATGACTAGCGACCTCATCTTTTAAAATAGACATACAACTTGTCATAATACTTAAAGGTGTCTTTAATTCGTGTGATACGCCCGCAATAAATTCTTTTCGTGTATGTTCTAATTGTTTTTCTTTTTCTATATCTTGCTGTAGCTTGTTAATGTATGAATGTAACGTAGTTGATAGTATATTAATATTTTGTGATAAGTCACCAATTTCATCTTTTGATGTAATGGGAATTGCTTCTGAAAAATCAAACTTTGCCATCTTTTGTGTCGTGGTGTTGATTTGTAATAATGGTTTTGCAATTTGTTTTGAATAATAAAATGCAGCAAGAAAGATAAGGAACAATACGAATATAATGATGTATATATAATAGTCTGTTATCATTTGTATAGCTTCATCAACGGGTTGTAAGGATGTTAGTGCGAAAATATATGTGGTTTCACCATTCGGTTCTGTTATTGGTTGAATAAATAGGCGGTATTTTATACCGTTTTCTTCCTCCTCGAGAATTTGTAATCTATCTTGTTTTAATGTATCTAGTTTTAATTTACCTTCATTAAACAAGATATTTATTTGAAAATCGTTTATTTTTTGCATAAATAAACGATTTGTATAAATCAGATTGGATAGCATATTTTCTTCAGGAATGTGTACCGTTTGAATTGTACCCTCAATACCTACACGGTGTAGTCCTAAATCATTTTGTTCTGTAAAATTACTTCTACCAAAATATTTATTTATTTTTTTTGATATTTGTTCGTTCAATAACCCTTGTTTAGTGTTTTCTATGAATAACTCATAAGGAGTTAGAGTGGTGCTTGTTTCTGATGAAACAAAAACACAGGTAAACTTTCTATTAGCCAAGCTATCTTCTTTAAAAATAAGAGAAATATCATCTATATTTATAAGATTATACAGTGGTATCCTCAATGTTGTATTAACTAGCTCCTTTTCGGAAGAATTTTCCACATTTACTTCGATATAAAAGTCACTAACGTTTTTTAAATTTCCGTTCATATCTAGTAACGTAATCGAAGCGTTATTAATTTTAGAAAATTCTTGTTCGAGTCTTTGAATATTTTGTAAATTATCTTTGTTTTTTACATAATCTTTTTTAAATGATTGTATATTTGTTTTAATCGTATTTATTTTTTTATTTACATAGTATTGTTTGAAAAATACGGTTTGTCCAACAAACACACACGCCAAAATCAACATACATAATACTGTTGTTAAGATAAATAATTTGAATACAATTCCTTTTTTCATAGCTGGTCCTCAAATTTATAACCAGTACGAACAATGGTTACGATAGAGGAGGATTTCTGTCCTAATTTACTTCGTAAATTTCGAATGTGACTATTTAGTGTACGATCATCCCCAGTGAATTCATATCCCCAAATGTGTTGAATTAATTGTTCTCTTGTTATAACAATCCCTTCGTTTTGCATCAAATATGTTAATATTTCAAATTCTGTATGAGTTAAATTAATAACTTCCTCATTTATTGTGATAGTACGTGAAGGAAGATGCACAACAATCTCATTTCTAGATAACAAATTATTTTTAGCTGGTTTATGTGCCACATATCGGGTTTTGAGTAATCGTTTTGCTCGCGCTAGTAAAATAGGTGGGCTGTATGGTTTTGTGACATAATCATCTGCCCCTAACTCAAATCCAAGTAATGTATCATCTTCATCGGCTCGAGCTGTCAGCATAATGATAGGTACATTGGATGTTCTTCGAATCCGTCTACAAACAGACCAACCATCTAATTTTGGCAGCATAATATCAAGAATGATTAAATGCACTTCATGTTTTTCAAAAATAGATAGTGCTTCTGTTCCGCTTGTCGCCTCTAGTACTTTATATCCATCGTGTAACAAATAGTCTTTAACAATTTCGCGTAAAATATCTTCGTCTTCTACAATTAAAATAGTTTTTTGCATTGTATCTCTCCTGTATGAATTTAAACTTGTTTATGTAAAGATGATATTTAATTTTAATCAATTAAATACTGTATTCATTTCATAGCTTTCGAATGGAAATATATAAATTATAGCAAACTCATATAAAGATAAAATAAAGAGTAGAGTAATTCAAGAGGAATATAATTTATTTTACTATCCATAAAAAACGTGTAGAGATTTATTTTTACACGTTTTTTTATTTTTTAACTCATTTCTACATTATCTGCACATTATCTTCATTTGTTTATATTAATATATCTATTGAAAAAGAAATTAATGATTTATATGTATGAGTGAAAAAATAGAGGTGAGTAATATGAAAAAGTTATATAGAGGAAATGGAATGTTAATAATTGTAACGATTATGATATTGATTACATGTATTATTTTTGTGTGCAATCCACTTACTTTCTCAAATTCTATAACAGCAAAAGAAAATTCATTAACAGAACCAACTGAAAAGCACATTGAAACTTCTATAAAAAAAGAGGCTCCAAAAAATCCAAATGATATTCATATTATTGTAAATAAGAAGAGGATGCTTCCAGATGGATATAAACCAAATGATTTAGTTGTACCAGATGTTACTTTTGCATTTTCTGGTATATGTGAAAAAAGTTATATGCGTGAAGAAGCTGCAACAGCATTGGAGAAACTGTTTGCGCTAGCTGAAAAAGATAGAATAACATTACAGGCTGTATCTGGTTTTCGTTCTCTAGAGTATCAAAAAAGTGTTTATCAAAATAACCTTAAAAAACAAGGTAAGGAGCAAACTGATCGAGTATCTGCAAGACCTGGTCATAGTGAACACCAAACGGGGTTAACAATGGATGTTTCAGCAAGTAGTGTAGATAACACATTAGAACAATCTTTTGGCGCTACAAAAGAAGGGAAATGGTTGGCTGAAAATGCCCACCGTGCAGGGTTTATTATTCGATACCCGAAAGGAAAAGAAAGTATTACAGGGTATTCATACGAACCATGGCACATCCGATATGTGGGTGATATTGCAAAAGAAATTTATGAAAAAGGTATCACATTAGAAGAGTATTACAATGAAAATTAGTAATAATCGGTTCTGGTGCAAAAACCATTTGATAGGGGTCACTATACATGCCCATCAACTTAAGCTTCTTTACTATCCCCAAGTGTAAAAAAACGTTATTCTTTCTAAACAAACTAGATTAGAAAGGATGACGTTTTTTTATGAATCTCTCGATTCAAGATGAATTACAATTATTTGCTGAAGAATTACATCAACATCTTACTCCTTCATTTTTAGAAAAGCTTGCTAGAGAACTAGCTTTTGTATAACGAAAGCGTAAATTTTTAGGTCATGATTTAGCTGCTATCTGTGTCTGGATCAGCCAACGGGTAGCGAGTGATTCTTTAGTTAGACTATGCAGTCAACTTCATGCTGCTACAGGAACTCTTATGAGTCCAGAAGGACTCAATAAACGTTTCAATAAAAAAGCTGTTTGCTTTTTAAAACATATTTTCTCTGTATTATTAAAAAAAAATTTGTGAAACATCAGTGATTCCAAGCTCCTCAATTGCTTATTTTCAAGGAATTCGTATTTTAGATGCAACAATTTTTCAAGTGCCAAAACATTTAGCGAATGTGTATCCGAGATCAGGTGGTTGTGCACAAACAGCAGGTATAAAAATTCAGTTAGAATATGATTTACATAGTGGGCAGTTTTTAAATTTTTAAGTTGAACCAGGGAAAAATAATGATAAAGCCTTTGGAACAGAGTGTTTAGCGACATTACGTTCTGGAGACCTCTGTATTCGGGACTTAGGCTATTATTCACTGGATGATTTACATCAAATGGATCAACATGGTGTGTATTATATATCAAGGCTTAAATTAAACAATACGGTATATATCAAAAATGAATTTCCTAAATATTTTCGAAATGGAAGAGTAAAAAACAGTCTCAGTACATTAAAGTTGATTTAGAACACATTATGAACACCTTAAAACCGGGGCAGGTCTATGAAATCAAAGATGCTTATATTGGAAAAGGTACAAAACTATTCACTCGGGCGATTATATATCGATTAACAGAAAATAACTTCGTGAACGTAGGAAAAAACAAGTGTATACGGAAAGTAAAAATTGCTCTTACGTTGAATACATATACTCAACGTAAGGGCAATTTATTTTTGGTTTGAAATAAGGCTTGATTAAAAATAACTTATGGATCTGTGTAGCCGATTTCCTTAACGTACAGAAAATTGGCTTGTTGGTTCGTTACTCGTTAAAAATGTTTGTAAAGCTTCTAGAGGTTATATCAACTTGCATTTTATTTGCTAGAATACCATTTAGCTAACCACTCATTCCATTTATCTTTTTGAATAGTAATGGCAAACATAGTGTTTTTATCAGGCTTATCAGTAAGACATACGGATGTATCATTAACAGATAAATATTGTCCGTGGTTATTTTTTAAAGAGAAGCTTTCAAATCCATAATTAACAAGTGTCCATACTTGTCCATAAGCGCGAAATCCTGTAACGCCCACCTCACCATTTGCAGATGTAAGATAGGTTGCATTTGCTTCTATGAACACCTTATTAGATCCTTTTTCAATTGGAATAATTGTAAATGTGCTCCTATCTTCTGGGATCCAATTAGATGAAGCAGAAATATTCGTACTATCCTCCCATGTCCGCAAGACGTTATCCCTGTTTCTAATTTTCATAGAAATAGAAGAACATTCTTCATTTTTATGCTGTGTACCGACGCCGAACTTATGTCTCTTTATCTCAGCAAGCTCATCAGAGGTATAACTAAAAAATTCAGATTTTTTTACTGGATTTGAAGTTATCGTTGCCAGTTTTCGCTTTTCTTCCGGTAGTGCATGAAAAAGTTTCGCTAGGTCAAAAGAAGCATTACCTGGTTTTGTATTTGGAAATTCTTGTCTAATGTACTTTAGAGCTAAAGGACCATTCATTTGACCACTATTGTCACTTTTTAAGTAATATGTTTGCCAATTCGTAAGCGCAATACCAGTAGTCCCTTCATCTAATTGTTTTTGTGTAATATAATACACATCACGTTCATATAGATCTGAGGCATCTGGATTTAAGTCCACTATTATACCAGCTTGCTTAATCAGAAGTTGTTGACCATGTTTTATCGTTTTATATTCAACTTTCCCATCCTTATAGAAAATTTTAATTCTCTTAGAAAAGTTTTGGTTTTTATAATAATCATACACACTAATACCAAATTCTCCTTTGTTAAAAGTAGGAGCTTTGTAAGCAAGGTTTTCATTGTTAGCTGTATAATCATTTTTAGCACTTTGTTCTGATAAAAAAATAACAAAAGGCTCTTTTAGAAACGTATCATAGGTATCTCCAAATGTTGTAAGAATCGTTTCTCTTGTATCAACGTCTGCTTTCGCTTTATGTTTTGTAAATGGGTTGAAACTGAATACAATCCCCATTGCTATTCCTACAGGGGGAATTTTTTTTATACTTCTCTTTATCTTTTCTTTCATGGCTTTGTCCCTTGCTTTCTAAATATACTGTTACCAATATATTTAAATTAATATCGGCAAGTTTATCTTAATTTAAATACCTTTCATTTTTCTTTCGTAAATGTTACAAAACCCTTTCATTGTTTCTCGGCCCAATACCAGCGTAGTTGTGGTTAGGGGCAAAATAATTTATTTTGATAATCTTAAAAAAATAACAAAACCCACAGAGAACAAGAATGTTTTCTGTGGGTTTTGTTGAGTTCAAAAGAGCTTGGGGGAGCTCGGTTTGATCGATCTTATTTTTCAAACTTAGGGTAATAGAAAGATAATATACAGTTGATAAGGTAGTTTGCGTATATATTCGCAATAAGCTTATCTTACTTTAAACATCTTTCAAAAGTCTTTCATAATTATTACAAAAGTCTTTCATTTTTCTGCCAACATGACTAAAAAATAAGCAAATTTCAGTTTCTCATTTATATTATAGTGCACCTATTTCTTTTATGCATAAACCGATGAATTTTAAAAAGGTTTCTAATGATATGCACTCAAAGGAACTCTCACTATCGTAAAGAGAGAATAAAATGAGTCATATATATGCAAGTTAAAAACCGACATAAAAACCCCTTTCTTTTAGAGGAGGACGAGAGCAGCTGGCTATGCATAGAAGCGGTCAGGGCCTTTTCCTGCCACATGCGAGGTTTAAAACAAAGGGAGAAGCATGTACAGATTATGTTGTATTGCTACATAGCAGCGACTTATATGTCGAAAAATTAAAATGGATTTATATAGAATGAGATCTGGATTACAAATCTTTTTAAATTAACAATATCGAAAGCCAATAAAATGAATGATGTATAGGTTGTATCTTATATATAGTAGAGTTTAATGATTTACGATATTAAGAGACTCACCAAAAATCTTATTTTTTTATAATTTCATGAAAGACTTTTGTAATTCCATGAAAGACTTTTGTAACATTTATGAAAGTCTTTTGAAAGGTATTTAAAGTATGATGAACTTCTGAACGTTACATTCAGTGTAATAAGTAGGAAAAAACATACATACATACAAAGTGAGGAATGACGTTATGAATGAAAAGTACAAAAAAAGGATGCCAAAATTCCTACCTGTAGGAATTGCAATGGGGGTTTTATTCAGCGCTAGTCCATTAGCAGGTCCATTAACGGAAAATAAGGTGAAAGCAGATGTTGACACGTTTGGAACGATTGTTACAACATTTGGAGAAATATATGACGCGTTTCTTGCAGAGCCATTTGGGAAATGGTTAGGAGAAATAGATGCAAAAAACAGTTATGCCGCTCGTCTTGAAAACGTTGCTTATAAAGCTCCTACTTTTCAAAAAGGTGAATTTGGTATTGGTGCATTTGATTACTATAAAAATAAAGATTTTAGCAAGAAGGTTAAAATTGCTTATGCAAATGGGAAAGTTGAATATAAAACAATCAAACATGGGGAACAAATTCGTATTAAAGATGCTGGTACAATAGTAGACTTAACTCCTGATGAACCAGAACTATCTAAACATGATATTTTGTATATTTCACAAAAACAATTAGATGAAGGAAATACGGGTGTTTCACTTACGAATTTTAAAACCTATTATCTAAAAAGCGACAATAGCGGTGGTAAAAATGTTTTAGCAGATAGATTTGAACGAAAAGAATTCCCAGGTTATTTTCTTAGTTCCGGTGTGCGTGATATTCGTTATGTAAACGAAGACCTTTTCAGTAAACTACCAGAAGAAAAACGTATACTAGCAACAATTACTTCAGAGCCGGTAAGTAAAGAAAAGATGCTTTCTCTTACAGAATCGGATATTGATAATATGAATTATCGTATGGAGGATATTCTCACACAACATAAAGAAGGGCAGTACTCCTCTATTTCGGTGAAAATTAAAACCGGCGATAGCTTCCTTCGAAGCTGGGAGGACGGTAGGCTTTCTAAAGCAGTTGGTGAGATTCCATTAGGCAGGGACCATTTTAAAATTATTCCAATTAAAAAAGGATCTAACAAAGTTATTTTAAGAGAGAATTTACAATATATCCCAAGTGTGTTAGGTTCTAAGGAAAGTAAGTATAATATCGGTCCTGATAAAGTCTGGACACTCCATGATACAGGGAAAAAGGGACTTTTTGTTCTACAAAATGACAAAGGGCAATATTTATCTGTGGATGATTCCTCAGCAAAGTTCACTGATCAGTATAACGAAGCTTCTTTATTCAACGCTGATTTGAAGAGCGAGAAATGGAATAATTGGTTGATTAAGTGGTATCCGGGTAAAGAAAATGAAAAAACGAGCTATTATGGAATTCAAATAGTAACTGATGAAAAAGATGCAACTAAACAATTTGCAAAAGATTCTTCTGGGGACGCGATAGAAAACAGTTGGATAACATATGGTGGTTTTAAGTATTATACAGGTTCTGATGGAGTTCTCTTGAAAGGTTGGCATGATATTGAAGGGAAGACGTATTATTTTGGTTCAAATGGCGCATTCCAGAAAGGTTTGATTAACCCAGATATTGATGGTAAGCAATACCACTTTGATTATGACGGTGCTTTGCAAAGATCAGTATGGGTAAATCAAAAATATTCTGATCATACTGGAGCATTTGTTAAAGAAGGCCTACGAGAAATCGATGGTAAAATGTATTACTTCCAAAATTACAATGCAACTAAAGGTGAAATACGTCTAGAAGATCAAAATATCATTCTTCATTTTTCTGATAAAGGCGTACTTGAGAAGGCTTCTATGCTGAATGGAGAAGCGATAAGTGGTGTTGGAACTAATTTTACTTTTGATGGGAAAAAATATTACGTTAATCAAAATGGAGAAGTTTTACCTACAGGATGGCGTGATGATGGTGGTAAATATGGTAAATACTATCTGAACGATAAAAGTGAAAGGGTAGGAGGTCTTCAAGAAATAGACGGAACATTATATTACTTCGCCGACAAAGGTGAATATTTAAGTTATGGAACATTGTGGCCTAATTGTACTCGTAAGTATTACACTGATAAAAACGGTGCAACTAAGCGAAACTTCAAGGGTAAAACAGGTTCTAAGAGTTATCAGAATGGTGTGCTGGATGGCGAGGAGTACATTGAAACTGACGACTCGGGACGTATTACTGTTCATTCTTGGTAAAGTAACGGATTTTTAATAGCTTTATCTCTTATAAAGGGTGAAGTACGATGTGTAAAAGTGGGTCATATTATGCAGCTTATGCCTATTATATGACCCACTTTCATTTTATTCATTTCTCTGAGGTGTAACAAAATGCAACGAGTACATATAAAATTATCTCTCATTCAATTATTTCTATTAATATTGAACTTATTTATATTTTCTTCAGCCATGCCATTTTTACCTTGGTTTATCGAAAACGCTTTCGGATGGCTAGGGATAGTGGCTACCACTCCTTTCTTGTTAATCATCGGTAGAATCATGCCACAACTAAAAAAAAGCGAAGAGTTTTGCATAACAAGAACAAGGAAAGTTGTTCCTTTTATTGCATCTATTGTTTCACTATGCATCATGTTATTACCTACCACTGAATTATCGATTGTAATAGCTCTTACGGTTAATGGTCTCATGGCTATCATCACAATTGTATTTTTGTTGCAAGATTTCTATAGATTGAATAAAAAATATAAGTTCATAAGGTTTATTAGTTAATATCTTAAGTATCTTGGTGTTAAAATCTTTGTTTTACTAACCTTACATAAAGATATTAAATGTAAATAATAAATACGTAAGAAGTGATAATAATTTTTTAGAAATGGATATATTCTATAGAATCACAGATGATACTTGTTATCAATAAATTACCTAATAACCATTTCGTTTTAATGTGCGATAAATAGTAGTTCTATCAACATTTAAAAAATTAGCAATCTCCTGTTTCGTTTTTCCCTGATTAAGTAACTCGAGTATCAAATCAGTTTTAGACTTATTGATTTTAGGAGTTCTCCCCAGTTTTCCTCCATTTTCTACATACTTCATACGACCAGCCTGTGTTCGCTCTAATATATAGTTTCGCTCAATATCAGCGAATAAAGATAAGATTGTAACCATTACTTTAGTAGTCATGTCATCTTTCTTCCGAGTATCAATGTTATCATTAATAGCAATCACACCAATATCGTTTTTGATCAGTTTTTCATGAGTGCGAATCATACCAGAAAGATTCCTTCCTAAACGATCTAATTTATAAACAATAAGTGTGTCCCCTGGATGTAGTTGCTGCATAAGAATTTGAAATTGTTCTCTCTCCATATTTTTTCCACTTTGCTTTTCTTCAAAAATACATTCTTCCAACAATTCAATTTGATTCGTTTTACAATATGTAAGGATTTCTTTTTTCTGGAATGTGTAATCTTGTTGTGGCGTGGACACCCGAATATATGCATAATTCATTTTTTAATCTCCTAACGTTGCATAAGTCTATTTTTCTATTTTGCTACAAATATTGTATCATTTTCGAGATTTAATTTGCAACATAATATATGCAACGTTGTAGTGCTATATAAATCAAGCCCCAGGTAGATGTTGCATATATGTTAATTTTTGCAACACCTAGTTGGATCTATTTTAACCTTGGCGTACAGGGTATTGACTCAAATGTGTCTAAATTGCGTCGTAACGTACATTTTCTCATTTTAGGGGCGTGGCGTTATAAAATTCTTAAGTTGATGGGCATGTATGGTAAGGCCTAACACATCGATTTGCATTAATTTACCTTCAGGTTAAAAAATAACAATAATAACCCAATACCATCCATTATAATCTATAATTTTATATATTTTTATTTTTTAAATAAATATTTACATTTAATGAAATATATTGTAAAATCATGCAGGATATTCATGATGTTTTGTCTTGGTTTATTAAGGGGGGGTTAATGAGTTAGGATAATATATATCTATCTGCATGGGTTTTTTAAGTTCATTAATTGTACATAAGATTAATTAGTATTCTTTAGCTTTTCATTTTAATTTTAACAACATTTTTAAGGATTATATATGTAATGCAGTTTAGTTTTACAATTATGTTTAATTATCTATTTATATAAATATATTATAAATATAAACTTATATATTAATTTTTATATAGTAGATTTCTAATGAAAATATCAATACAAGAGAATGAAAATATGAAAAAACAAATTGCAACAATTACATTAGCAACGACTTTGGGATTAGGTATTCAGCCAATTGTAAGTTCAGCCGAAACAGATCAAAATACGCAAACAGCTCAACAAAGTGGTTGGGTACAAGAGGCGACTGGAAAATGGTTCTTCTATGAAAATGGTGCGAAAAAGACAGGCTGGCTTGCATTAGAAAACAAATGGTATTATCTTGATCCGAATGCCGGTGGAGAAATGAAAATAGGTTGGGCCCAAGTAAATGGAAAATGGTACTACCTGGATGCCAATCTCGGTGGAGCGATGAAAACAGGCTGGGTTCAAGTAGATGGAAAGTACTATTATCTTGATCCAGCGACAGATGGTTCAATGAAAACAGGTTGGCTCCAAGAGAACGGGAAATGGTACTACTTAAATGCCAATGATGGTGGTGCCATGAAAATAGGCTGGGAAAAAGTAGACGAAAAATGATACTACTTAGATGGTAACAATGGCGGAGCTATGGTAACTGGACAAGCTACTATAGACGGAAAGACTTATACATTTGCTGCGGATGGTAAATGGATTGAGTCGGAATCTTCAGGTGTCGTTGATTTAGCATCAAAACAATTAGGTAAACCATATGTATTTGGAAACTCTGGTCCAAATTCCTTTGACTGTAGTGGTCTTATCTATTATGTGTTCAAAAACAATGGATACAATATTGGAAGAACAAGCGTTGCTGGATACTGGGGAATGGTTACTAAAATAAGTAGTCCTCAGCCAGGTGATTTAGTATTCTTACAAAATACATATAAGGCTGGTCCATCACATATAGGAATTTACATAGGTAATGGCGAGTTCATTCATGCTGCAGATGAAAAAACAGGTGTAACAAAAGGTAATGTAAATAGCCAATATAATAAAAACCATTTCCTTGGATATGGTAGATTTACAAAATAATGAAGTGTCCCTATAAAAACGCCTTCAAATTAGAAGGCGTTTTTTCCTTTTTATGGTTCTGGTGCAAAAA
>NZ_NVOY01000072.1 GCF_002551005.1 Bacillus pseudomycoides | reverse complement strand
AGGCTTTCTCCACAGCCTGAAAGCTTCTCTTTTAGAGAAGCTTTATTTTTTTTCAACATGATATGCTTGATATACGTCTCTTTTCGACATATTCCGATCTTTTGTAACAACTTTAATTGCTTCTTTAGAAGAAAGACCTTTCTCCTCTATGTAGTATTCGACATGTTCCTCAACTGTTAACGGTTCCCACCACGCCTCTTCGCTAATTGCTTCTTCTGTAGAACCCTCTACTAAAACACAAAATTCTCCACGCACTTCATTTTCCTTTGCCCAATGAATCACTTCTTCTAAAGAACCGCGAATAAACTCTTCAAATTTCTTCGTAAGCTCACGACATAATACAACGTTTCTATTCCCTAATACCTCTTTCATAGAAACTAATGTTTCTCCTAATCGATGTGGTGCCTCATAAAACATCATTGTATTTGGAATATAACGTAGCTTTTCTAATTCTGCTTTACGCTCTTTTTTATGACGCTGTAAAAACCCGTAGAAATAAAAGTGTTTTGTTTCTAATCCTGATGCAATTAACGCTGTAAGTGCAGCATTTGGGCCAGGAAGAGGTACAACCGGGTACTGCTCCGCTACCGCTTGGACAACAATATCATAGCCGGGATCAGAGATACATGGCATCCCCGCATCGCTGACAAGTGCCACTGTTTTTCCTTGCTCTAACATATCTAAGATTTTTCGTCCGCTCACTTCTTTATTATGCTCATGATAACTCATTACTGGTGTTTCAATTTCAAAATAATTACATAGCTTTTTCGTTTGCCTTGTATCTTCTGCTGCAATAAAATCTGCTTCCTTTAACATACGAATTGCACGAAATGTCATATCTTCCAAATTACCAATTGGAGTTGGAACTAAATATAATGTTCCTCTCTCATTCATCTGAAAACTTTTTTGCTGCCACATAATAATCTCCTTTTTGTATATACTCATCTTTCTGTTTCCGTTTTAGCTGCTTGAAACGATATTCTGCCTGCATCGCAGTTCTTTTTTCTTCGTAAGTCTCAAAGTATTTTAATATAACAGGACGTCTGGCTCTTGTATAACGTGCTCCTTTTCCGCTATTATGAGCTTTAATTCGCTTCTCTAAATGGTTTGTATATCCTGCATAGTAGCTTCCATCAACACATTCAACAACATAAAAATAATGTTTATTCTGTTCCATATAAAATTGCATTCATTTCCCTCGTATATTTATTATTCTCCTCATATACAAAAAGAGGTGGCAAAATTTTTAAATCTGCATTCCCGTCTTTAATACCTTCAATTAATAATGTATTAGCTTCTTTACCTGCTTTTGGATACACAAATTGGAGGCGTTTGGGCTCAATCTTATATTTTCTCATAAGAGTTACAATATCAAGCAAACGGCCAGGTCGATGTACAAACGCAACTTTTCCTCCTTGCTTAACAAGTTGACTGCTAACACGTACCACATCTTCTAGTGTGCACATAATTTCATGACGAGCAATTGCTAAATGTTCATTTAAATTTTGCTCAGATGGTTTTGGCGTTTGAAAGTATGGCGGGTTGCATGTAACAACATCAAACTGATGTCGTCCCAATTGCTCTGTCATATGTTTTAAATCACCATGAATAAGCTGTATTCTCTCTTCTAAATCGTTATATTGAACACTTCTAACACCCATATTGTAAATACGCTCTTGTATTTCAACTCCCGTAATCTTCCCTTTCGTACGAGAACTTAATAAAAGAGGAATCACTGCATTGCCCGTACACAAATCTAATATATTTCCTTTCTGAATGGGCACCCATGCAAAGTTCGCCAATAACACTGCATCTAATGAAAAATTAAATACTGCTGGGCTTTGAATAATTTTCATATCTTTTGATAGTAAATAATCTAAACGTTCATCTCCATACAACTGCATATCGTTCTTTCCTTCCTTATCATTCAAACTTTATTTTAACAAACATTAAGACAATTTACCTATATTTACAACAGTCTAACGTCCATTACTTCTATTTTGGTTATATGTACAAAAAATTACCTTTCCAATATATTGGAAAGGTAATTTTATTTTTTATTTAAAAATGATAAACAGAATAAGCAATCCCCTTCTTTACGTACACTTCCATAATGCAAATTGCAAATATGAAAACCCTCCTGGTACAGGCGTGCTAGATTATCATATCCTTCACCGATATCTATTTTAGGCTTTATTTCTTTTCGCTTATTCGATTTCTGTTTCTGCTTATTCTGAACTTCTTCAAAACGATTCCGCAAATTTTCATTTTCCATTTTAATATGTTGGTTTTCTTCAAGTAGCTCTGCGAGATGCTGCTTCAACTCTCCCAACTGTTTATAGAGATGTCCAATTTGCTCTTCCATACTGGAAACCGCTGCAAAAATATCTTTTTTCTCCACAAGCACCCACCTCATTAATCTGTGGTTTGACTCGAAACGACCCCTTTATTCATTAATTCATCTAACGTATATTCTACTACCCGTTCCTTGTCTATTAATTCCACTTGAATTAATCTTTCTAAAATATTTAATCCGATTACACGACCAAGACCATGCGGTGTTTGTATCTTCTCATCTAAATCTGGAAGCTGCTCTTTTGCTGCTTCATATTCATCATTTTCATACTTTAAACAACACATTAATCGCCCACATAACCCTGAGATTTTCGCAGGATTTAATGATAAATTTTGATCTTTCGCCATTTTTATGGATACAGGTTCAAAATCCCCTAAAAAAGTAGAACAGCAAAGCATTCGGCCACATGGACCAATACCACCTAGCATTTTTGCTTCATCACGAACACCAATCTGTCTTAATTCGATTCTTGTCCGGAAAACAGCTGCCAAATCTTTTACAAGCTCGCGAAAATCAATGCGCCCGTCTGCCGTAAAATAAAAAATAACCTTATTACGATCAAATGTATATTCTACATCAACAAGTTTCATATCAAGATCATGCTCGATTACTTTCTCCTGACAAACTTGATACGCTTCTTTTGCTGCACGTTTATTTTCCTCAACAATTGTACGGTCGTTTTCATTTGCAATCCGAATCACTTTCTTTAGTGGTAAGACAACATCATTTTCATCGACTTGTTTCTTCGTGATGACAACTTTCCCATATTCGATTCCTCGCACTGTTTCCACGATTGCAAACTCATTTTCTGAGATATCAAATTGATTTGGATCAAAGTAATACACTTTTCCGGCCTTCTTAAATCGAACACCTACTACATCATACAAACGGTCATCCCTCCTGCAACCGCAACACTAACTGCTCGAACACAAGCTGCGCATTTACATTAGCGTTGATTCTATTTTTTGCTTCTAATATATTGAAAAGAGCCGATACAATGCGCTTTTGAGAATAGGAAAAAGATTGGAATAACTCTTTTTGGTCTTGAAAAACGAGCCGCTCTTCTTCTTCCAATTGAACATATAATAAATCCTTATAAATAAGGAGCAACATATCTAATCCTAGCTGTAGTTGTTCTTTCTCTCCAAAATGCTTCACCCACTTCTCCTGCACAAAAAAAAGAGACGTGGCATCTTTCTCTAGGGCTTCACATAATTTTATCACTAAAGCTCGTGCTTGTGCAAACCATTCATCATTACAAAACGATAGTGCCTCATCAAAACTATTTGTAAGTTCTGCTGCAAGATTCCCTAAAGAAATACTTACTTTTTCACTTTCTAAACGGTTAATCAAAGCACTTTTTGGAAGTGGCCTAAATGTAACAATTTGACAGCGGGATAAAATAGTGCTTAAAATTTGATGACTTTGCTCAGTTAACAAAATTGCTGCTGTGTCACTACTTGGTTCTTCTAAAAATTTAAGCAATGTATTGGCAGCATTTGTCGTCATCTTATCGGCATGCTCAATAATATATATTTTTTTAGTTGCTTCTAGACCTGTTTTCGAAAACTCTTCTTGTAATTCGTGAATTTGTTGTTTCTTAATGGATAGGCCATTTGGTGTAACAATATATACGTTTGGGTGATTGCCCGAATCAATGCGTCGGCAATTCGTACATGTATGGCAAGGTTCCACTCCATTTCGTTGTAAACAAAGAAAGCTTTTCGTCATTTGCATAGCTGTTTCTAATTTACCTGTTCCTTTTGGCCCTTCTAACAAATAAGCGTGGGATATACGCTCTTTTGCAATACTATTCATTAACATTTTTACAACAATGGGTTGTATAAGAGACAGTTGTTCCCACGTCTTCGTCATATTCCATACCTCACTTTTTATACTTTCTTCTATTATAACAATTTTTGTTCAATAAGCTGAGTAACTTCTTCTACAACAACTTCCATTGGTTGATCTGCATTTACAACGACGATACGGTCTGCAAATCGATCTACTAATTGTAAATATCCTTCACGAACACGTTTATGAAATTCCATGCTTTCTAAATCTAAACGATTCACTTCTCTATTATCATCTTTTCTAATGCGTACTAAGCCAACCTCTGGTTCAATATCTAAATAGATTGTAATATCCGGCATACAATCTTCTGTCGCAAAACGATTAATTTCAAATACCTTATCAACACCAAGGCCCCGTGCATATCCTTGATAAGCAAGAGAGCTATCTATAAAACGATCACATATTACAATATAATCGGCTTCTAAAGCCGGCATGACCTTCTCTACTAAATGTTGCCTGCGTGCTGCAGCATATAATAACGCTTCTGTACGTGCTTCCATCATTGTATGCTCTTTTTTATGTAAAATGGTACGAATTTCTTCTGAAATCGTAATCCCACCTGGTTCACGTGTTGCCACTACTTTTTGTTTCTTCTTCTCAAAGTATGGCAATAATTTTGTGATTAATGTAGATTTTCCTGATCCTTCTGGCCCTTCAATTGTTACAAACAATCCCTTCATTCATAAAACCTTCTTTCTATATATCGTATACAGTAATATTTTTTATATTTCCTTGAAAACGAGCACCAGTCTCTTCTAAATCAGAAATTTGCTTTATGTGCTCTAATGTAATTTCCTCTCCATACATGACCAGTGGAATCCCTGGTGGATACGGTATAATCATTTCGGCCGCAATCATGCCTAACGCATCTCTTAATGGTACAGCTTTTTTCTTATGTTTTTCCAATTGCTTATATGTAAATGGTAAAGAAGATAAATGATTCTTATAAGGATAATTTATACGCGGCTTACTATCTTCTACATCGTATGAGCATAGTGCATCTTGTAGCTTATCAATCACTTTTATATACTCTTCATTTACTTGGATCGGTAAAATAAGTAAAACATTATACGGATCTGCCATTTCAACATAAATGCCTATCTCTTCAAATAGACGTTGTAATTCATATCCAGAGAGCTTACAACGTGTTTGCACCGTTACTTTTAATGCATCTTGTATTGGATAATCTAAAACAACAAGTTGTGGAATGCGACTTAATGCCCTGCTAAAGCGCTGAGTAAATGCCACAATTTCCTTACATCCTTCTTCTTTTATCTTTGCTAATACAGAACGAGCTATATCTAAAGAAGCCATGATTGGATAGGATGGACTACTAGATTGCAATATATTTAAATAAGAAGAAACTTTTTCTTCATCAATGAGCGAGCTATTTACATGTAAGTACGAACCCATTGTCATTGCTGGTAATGTTTTATGTGCCGAATGAACAACAATATCAGCCTCATACGCAAGCGCTGATGTTGGAAAAGGTTCTCCGACACAAAAATGCGCCCCATGTGCCTCATCTACTAAAACAGGAATACCATTTTTATGCGCTAATGCAATACTCTTTTCTAAATCTACACCCATACCATAATAGTTTGGATGCGTTAAAATAAGAGCTGTCGTTTGTGGATATTGCAAAATTGCCTCCTCAATCGTTTCATATGGAACACCAACTGGTACACCATGTTTTTCATCAATCCATGGCTCTAGAAAGACAGGACGCGCCCCAGTTAATTTAAGACCATTCATAATTGATTTATGAGCGTTTCTTTGTACAAGAACTATATCATGTTCATTACAGCACGCTAACAGCATAGCTAAATTCCCAACCGTTGAACCATTAATTAAAAAATAACTTTTTTGTACTTCATACAGCTCTGCTAATAAACGCTGTGCTTCTTCTATACATTCAAACGGACTATGAAGATCATCAAGTCCAGTAAGTTCTGTTACATCAATAGAAAGTATATCATGAAAATGCATTTGTGCTTCATGAGGAAAGTTTGTTCCATTTTTATGCCCTGGAACATGAAAGGATACAGGCTTCTTACTTACAAAAGTCTTTAATGCTTCATATAAGGGTATTTTTCTTTGATCCATATTCACTCTTCCTTACTATTCATTCTCTCTATATTATACAGAGATTTTCACAAAAAAAAATAATAGGCAAATATGCCTATTCTTCTATATAAATCCATTTTAATTTCCCAACATATAAGTTGCTGCTATACAGAAAAAATAACCTATACTCCCTTTGTTTTAACCCCTACATGTGGCAAGGAAAGATTCTGACCGCTTCTCTTCTATACATGGCCAGATGCTCTCGCCCACCTAAAAAGAAAATGGGTTTATCCCAGTTTTTCAATTTGTATTTTTCTAAGGCTATACTTGTATTCTTCGTAGTTGCTGTAAATAAAACATATACTTTGGATCATTTGTATTTGTTTCTATCATTTCTCGTTCACATGATTCACATATGAAACTCGTATACAAATGAATTCCACTATCCTTTTTATGTTCACACACAATACAAACTTCTTCTTTTGTTGTGACATACCCCATATTATTCGCCTATTTATCGCATTCTATCTAACCATTACTATATAAATTTAGACCAACGATAAATAAACTGTTCCTCCCCTCTGTACGAAATGACAACATACATCTATAAGCGTTAACAATTTTTTGAAATATATACATCCTTTATACTTTTAGTGTATGAATCATTTCTAGGCGAAGTGTCTGTCTAATACTTAGTTGAGCTTGCTATCCTAAAATAGGATAAAGCGAAACTTCCATCAGTGGAGGTTTTTGTTCATCCCCACCTATCTTCTTCGCTTCTTTCTGAACCTTGAGGTGGGGGTCTTACTGCCCGTTAATGCAGGATAAAAATAAAAAGACGAGTCCACTGACTCGTCTTTCGTTTGC
>NZ_NVOY01000071.1 GCF_002551005.1 Bacillus pseudomycoides | reverse complement strand
AATACAGAAGTGCAGTCAGGCCTTGTGATTGCCAATGAAACAAAGCAAAGCTTTACTGAAATTCTTCAATCTACAAGTGAAATTGCAAAACAAACTGAAAGTTTAGTTCAGACAGCAAAACAAATGTCCAAAGGGGCAGATGAAGTGTCAGTTTCAGTTGGTGAAATCGCAATAACAGCGAGTAACAATGCATCTAGCACACAAAGTGTAGCGGCATCGGCAGAAGAACAATTGGCATCTATAGAAGAAATAAGTTCAGCATCTGGAACGTTATCACAAATGGCTGAAGAGCTACAATTATTAATTGAAAGATTTAAAGTATAATAAAAAAGTGCGTGGATTAAATGATTCACGTACTTTTAGTTTAAGGCTAGAAAATACATTGGTAATGTATTGGTGTCAAAAAGATAGATATTAAAAAGGAAGTAGAAAGGCTTCCATTTATATAAGATCGTATGCCGACTGTATGATTCAATTACAGTTAAAACTATTTTTAGAAATTAGAATGAGAATAATACTTGGAAGTATGTGAATAGTGTGAGTAAAAGCATCTGTTACTAATGGATGTTTTTTTTGTTATTCGTAGTAAGTAAGAGTTTCGATTTTCAAGATTTTGAGGGTTTCAAAGAAATTTGGTGGAGATAACGGCTAACGTTTACCCAATGAATTTTAAATATAGTAATTTGATTTTGTACAGAATTAAATCCGTATTTACATAATATTTTATAATATCAATATTTATATATAGACAAATTACGATTAATTGTATAAAATCTACAAATGATGAGTCAGAAAATGCTGTATATTCAACTGATTCATATTTTTAAAAATTAATATGTTGGATGGCACATAAAGGGGGAGCTATATGTCAAAGTTGTTAATACCATTCCACAATATGAATGTAGGAAAAAAACTGCTACTTTCATTTTTTGTTATTTTAATTTCTGCTGTGTCTGTAATAGGCACTATGTCTTATCAAACTGCAAAGAAGAATTTTGATAATCAAATTACAGGCAGTGCAAGTGAAAATATTAAAGTGTTAGACAGTTTAATTAATCAAATGATCGATGCAAAGTATAATGACGTTACACATTTTTCTAAAGTGATTCAGCGCAATATGCATGAAACTGATAATGGAGAAAGTATTAGGAAAGTGTTTACAGAGTATGTAAGTTTGCATCCTGAGGCAGTGCAACTGTATGTAGGGACTGATAATGGAGCATTTATTCAAGAACCGAACGTACAAATGCCAGCAGGTTATAATCCGAAAGAACGTCCTTGGTACATAGATGCAATGAAACAAAATGGGGGCGTTGCGATATCAACCCCATATAAAGACAAAACTACTGGGGATATTGTTGTTACAATCTCCAAAAAATTAGATGATGGTAGCGGCGTTATTGGTATTGATTTAAAACTTGAAAGCTTATTAAAAACAACAAAAATGATTAATATTGGGAAAAAGGGATATGCATTTATTTTAGATCAAAGCCAAAATGTTATAGCTCATCCTCAAGAGAAGTCAGGTATAAAGGCTCCCGATGCTTGGGGGAAACCACTGTATAAAGAAAATCACGGAACATATACATATGATGGTTCAGAGAAGAAAATGGTCTTTGCGACAAATGCGAAAACAAGCTGGAAAATCGCCGGTACGATGTACGCAAATGAAGTCACCACGGCGGCGAATCCTATCTTTTACAATACGTTAATCGTTGCAATAATTTCTCTTATTATAGGGGGGGGAATCATTTACTTTATTACTCGTTCCATTACGAAACCTTTAAATCAATTGGTTATTTCTTCTCATAAAATTAGTGAAGGTGATTTAACAGAAACAATTGAAGTTCGTTCGAATGATGAAATTGGTCAACTTGGAAAAGGTTTCAATGAAATGGCTGGGTCGCTGCGCGAATTGATATCCAGAATTAATTCGTCAGCAGGGCATGTAGCTGCTGCATCAGAAGAATTAACAGCAAGTGTGAGACAAGCAAGTGAAGCGACCGAGCAAATAACAATGGCAATTGATCAAGTGTCAAGCGGTGCAGCAATACAAACAAAAGGTGTTGAACAAGGCGCGATATTACTTCAAGAAGTGACAGACGGAATTCAACGTGTGGCAGATACTTCATTCTCTATCGCAACTTCATCTGCATACACACGTCAAAAAGCAGAAGATGGCGATAAGCTTGTTGCGCAAACGGTAAATCAAATGCAATCAATTCATCAATCAGTTGCAGAGTCTGATGCAATCATCCAGTTGCTAGATAATAAATCGAAGCAAATTGGGGATATATTAGAGGTCATTCAAAATATTGCAGATCAAACAAATTTATTAGCATTGAACGCAGCAATTGAAGCAGCAAGGGCAGGAGAACACGGCAGAGGCTTTGCCATTGTTGCGGATGAAGTGCGTAAATTAGCAGAACAATCAAGCTCATCTTCAAACGAGATTGGAAAATTAATTACAGAAATTCAAGAGGATATGAGTAAAACAGTTAGTTCTATGAATCACGTAAATACAGAAGTGCAGTCAGGCCTTGTGATTGCCAATGAAACAAAGCAAAGCTTTACTGAAATTCTTCAATCTACAAGTGAAATCGCGAAACAAATTGATAGTATGGTTCAGACAGCAAAACAAATGTCTAAAGGCGCAGATGAAGTATCAGTTTCAGTTGGTGAAATCGCAATAACAGCGAATAACAATGCATCTAGCACACAAAGTGTAGCAGCATCGGCAGAAGAGCAATTAGCATCTATAGAAGAAATTAGTTCAGCAGCTGGAACATTATCACAAATGGCTGAAGAATTACAAGTACTAATTGAAAGATTTAAAGTATAATGTAAAAGCGTGTGAATCAAATGGTTCACGCGCTTTTCGTTTTTGTTACGTTATTAAAGAATAAGAGGTAATATATCGTCTTGAGCGGGGAAATACAGCCGTTATAGTCGTTTATGGTACAATAAATGTACTTAGGGTATATTGAGCAAGAAGTAAGAGAGGAGTTATTTGTATGCTACACGAGGAGATTACATCATTTTTTCAAGTTCTTCCACAAAAAGACGGAACACGAGGCTGGAAGTACTATATTCAAGAAGAAAAAGGTACCTATTTCGTAACAAATACAATTTCATTAACAGGTACAAGTATAGAATTGTTTTTTAATGAAGACGATGAAATTCGTCTTGTTTTATATAAAGGTGGTCAGGCGGTTACAACGATTCAACGTATTGCTGTTCAAAAGCTCGATATAATAAAAGAAGAGGAAAGCCTTCAATTTGTGCTAGATCGTATGCCAAGCCGTATGATTCGATTGCAGTTAAAACCATTTTTAGCAGTTGAAATGGGATTATATTGGGAAGTGTGTGAAGAGTGTGAGTAAAAAACATCCTGTTATTAACGGATGTTTTTTTATTTTGTCATTCGCAGTTAATAAGAGATTTCTGTCTCAAGATTTTGAGGGGATCAAAGAAGATAAGTTGAGATAATATCTAGTATGTGCTCAATTTCTTCAATTCATTATAAAGTGAAGGAGGAGCCTTAATTACGGGAATAATCAATTTATGTAGAAGTAAAATCTTTATGTCTATACATTTAAAAATAATAGTATCTATATATAGACAAAATGAGATTGATTGTTTAGAATTTACAAAGTATGAGTCGGAAAGTATTGTACATTTCATTGGTTCATATTCATTCTTTGTTTTTTCTTTATCGTATACACTTTTTTAATATCATCTTGGTTAGAACATAAAGGAGGAGCTGTATGTCAAAAGTGTCTAAAATATTTCAGAATATGAATGTAGGAAAAAAACTGCTGCTTTCGTTTTTTGTCATTTTAATTGCTACTGTGTCTGTAATTGGTACTATATCTTATCAAAATGCAAAGAAGAATTTTGATAGTCAAATTACAAGCAGTGCAAACGAAAATATTAAAGTGTTAGATAGTTTAATTAATCAAATGATTGATGCAAAGTATAATGATGTTACACATTTTTCTAAAGTGATTCAGCGCAATATGCATGAGAATGAAAATGGAGAAAGTATTAGGAAAATGTTTGCACAGTATGCAAGTTTGCACCCTGAGATCATATACACTTATGTAGGAACTGATAATGGGGCATTTATTCAAGAACCGAATGTACAAATGCCAGCAGATTATAATCCGAAAGAGCGTCCTTGGTATATAGATGCAATGAAGCAAAACGGAGGTATTGTGATAACAAGTCCGTATAAAGCTAAGGCGAGTGATGATATTGTTGTGACAATCTCTAAAAAATTAGATGATGGCAGCGGCGTTATTGGTATGGATTTAAAACTTGATAGCTTATTAAAAACAACAAAAATGATTAATATTGGTAAAGAAGGATATGCATTTATTTTGGATCAAAATCAAAATATTGTAACGCATCCAAAAGAAAAGCCAAGTACAAAAGCACCAGATGCTTGGGCAAAACCAATGTATCAAGGAAATCATGGGACGTTCTCGTATACATACGGTGGTTCAGATAAGAAAATGATCTTTGCGACAAATGCGAAAACGGGCTGGAAAATTGCTGGTACGATGTACACGAATGAAGTCGTTACTGCGGC
>NZ_NVOY01000070.1 GCF_002551005.1 Bacillus pseudomycoides | reverse complement strand
AGGCTTTCTCCACAGCCTGACAAAAAAGCTGATTCCTATATTGGAATCAGCTTTTTTTTGGTCGATAAGGATGAGTTTAATTTATGTCTTTACTTTTGGCTTTTGTATTTGAGATGAGCTGGGAGACAGGGACGTTTTCAAATCCATCTGTTTTTAATTTTTGAAGCAGCATCGGCAATGCTTGATTTGTTTGTAGTGCTGAATCAGAAGCGTGAAGTAAAATAATATCTCCTTCGTGCAAGTTTTCTGAAACGGTTGTAACAATTTTATTGACTCCAGGATTTTTCCAATCATTTGAATTATTGCTCCAATGTACAACCGTATATCCAAGAGATTCAGCGATTTTTAATACCGTTTTATTAAAGCTACCATTAGGAGGGCGTAGGAGTTGAACTTGTTTTACTTGAAGTTTTGTAAATATGTCCTGTGCCTTTAGGAGATCCCTTCGAATTTCATTAGCCTCTAAAGATGTATAGTCTTTATAATTGTATCCCATGCTCCCAATTTCGTGCCCATCTTTTATAATACGCTCTACAATATCAGGGTGACGTTCTGCCCATGCAGCAGAAAGGAAGAAAGTGGCGTTTTTAATCTTTTTTTCTTTTAATGTATCTAGTATAGGTAACGCTTTCTCATCTCCCCAACTAATATCGAATGTTAAAGAAACCTGTTTTTTTGTCGTGTCTCCTTTATAAATTGCTTTCGGACCAGTAGCTGTTGAAAAAGCTGATTGATAAGAATATGTTTTTACAAAAAGCAGCCATGCCGTAAAAAGGGAAAGCACAATAATAAGACTAATTTGTTTAAACTTATGTTTACTCGTTATAAAGAAGAAAAACATCGTTTCTCCGCCCCTTTGTCCAATCCTTTTCAGTTACTTATATGCAGAAAAAGAAGAAAAGAGAACAAGACGATTAACATCGTAAGAGAAGGATATACTGAACGGTATGTAGATAAGAAACAGCTGAGGTGACAGAATGATTGGATTACTGATTACGGATCAGGAACAAAAGGAACTAGAATATGTACTGAAAAGAGAATTAGACGAATTATTATTTGACTTTGCAGATAAACGAATTCATCATGTTGTAAAAAAGACGATGGAAGAGCGATATAAATTGTTGTTTATTTTATTTACAAAAATAGCTTCACCTGAAGATTGTACAAGATATATAAGAAAAAGAAATTTTTATTAAAAAGTGTTGACGGTGTAGTTCTATATATGATAAATTAATATTCGTCGCTGATGATCGAATTCATCAAGCGTCAAAAAGAAATAAAAAACATTGTTGACATAGAAAAGTAAAGATGTTAACATAAGGAAGT
>NZ_NVOY01000006.1 GCF_002551005.1 Bacillus pseudomycoides | reverse complement strand
TCTGCCCCCCTCCACCATTTTAAAAAAACAACCTTACAAAGGTTTATTTTTTTGGTGAGACGATTATACTAATAAGTATTAATGGGCTATAGCCAAGCGGTAAGGCAACGGACTTTGACTCCGTCATGCGCTGGTTCGAATCCAGCTAGCCCAGCCATTTAAGAGCCATTAGCTCAGTTGGTAGAGCATCTGACTTTTAATCAGAGGGTCGAAGGTTCGAGTCCTTCATGGCTCACCATTTTTGCGGAAGTAGTTCAGTGGTAGAATACAACCTTGCCAAGGTTGGGGTCGCGGGTTCGAATCCCGTCTTCCGCTCCAACTTGGGGCCTTAGCTCAGCTGGGAGAGCGCCTGCCTTGCACGCAGGAGGTCAGCGGTTCGATCCCGCTAGGCTCCATACATTTAAAAAAGCTTGAAGTCTATTATTCGACTTCAAGCTTTTTTGTTTATCCCGCTATTCGTGGGCAGTAAGACTGCCATCTCAAAATTGAGAGAGAAATGAAGAAGAAGGTGGGGGTGAAAAAAACTCACTGATGGTTAGTTTCACTTTATATAAATCCAATTTTGATTTTTCGACATGTAAGCCGCTGCTATGCAGAATACAACATGACCGCTACTTGCTTTCTCCTTTTGTTTTAAACCTTGCATGTGGCAGGAAAAGGCCCTGACCGTTTCTATGCATGGCTAGATGCTCTTGCCTCCCAAAAAAAGAAAGGTTTTTTATGCCGTTTTTTAATTTATATATTTTTGATGATTTCAACATTAATATTGAAGATGAAGGGAGTTGTTTCATGTGAAGATTATTATAGCGTCTGATTCATATAAAGAAAGTTTAACGGCTTTGGAAGTATGTGAAGCAGTAGAAAAAGGATTTCGCTCTATATACCCAGAGGCAGAGTATATAAGAATTCCCATTGCCGATGGCGGAGAAGGGACAGTACAAGCACTTGTTGATGCAACAGAAGGGAAAATCGTGAATCTTCCTGTGACAGGTCCATTAGGAAACGTAGTAGAAGGATTTTACGGCCTTTCTTCGGATAAACAGACTGCTTTTATTGAAATGGCAGCTGCTTCTGGCTTACATCATGTTCCACTCGAGAAAAGGAATCCATTTTTAACGACAACAAGAGGGACGGGAGAACTCATTTTACACGCATTACAGCAAGGGGTCCATCGCATCATTTTAGGACTTGGGGGAAGTGCCACAAACGATGGAGGAGCAGGAATGTTATCCGCGTTAGGTGTCCGATTTTTTGATAGCAATAATTGTGCTATAGAGCCAAATGGAGGAAATTTAGATCGTATTACATATTTTGATATATCACAGTTAGATTCTCGTTTAGCACGGGTTAAAATTGAGGCAGCTTGTGACGTTGCGAATCCCTTAACAGGAGTGACAGGGGCATCGTTTATATTTGGAAGACAAAAAGGGGCTACAGACGAGATGATAGAGCGGTTAGATTGTAATTTGAGGCATTATGCTCGGTTAATTAAACAAACTCTTCATGTGGATATAGAATTTGTTTCAGGAGCAGGTGCTGCCGGAGGACTTGGAGCGGCTATTGTTGCTTTTTTACATGGTACGCTTAGAAAAGGTATTGATATTGTACTTGATTACACGAATTTTAATGCTCATTTGCAAGATGCAGATTTAGTGATTACAGGAGAAGGAAGAATTGATGAACAGACAGTTTATGGAAAAGCGCCTATAGGAGTAGCAAAACGAGCTAAAGAGCATAATCTTCCTGTTATTGCGATTGCCGGAGCTGTTCATCCAAATCATACTCCTATTTATGAAGAAGGCATTGATGCTGTATTTAGTATCGTTTCAGGAGCAATGACATTAGAAGAAGCTTATAAATTGGGAAAAGAAAATATTTTTACAACAGCACGAAATATTGCGGTTGTATGGAAACTAGGATTACAAAAACGTCCCTACTCGTAAGGGGCGTTTTTTTTATGCATATTTTAGTGAAAAAGTCTTAATTTATTGCTTCTTTGTGTTGTATTAAGTGTATATAAATACAAAAAAATGTCGAGTTGAGTCAGATAATATAAAAGATTTAAAATATTTAGTGAAAGCATAAAAGGGGGAATCATCTATGAAGAAAGAAATTTCAATTGTGGGAGTACCAATGGATTTAGGACAAATGCGCCGTGGTGTTGATATGGGTGCGAGCGCGATTCGTTATGCTGGAGTTGCTGAAAGAATTGAAAATATAGGATATAACGTAGAAGACTTAGGGGATATATGTATTGAAAGAGAAGTTCAAATAAATGAAAATGAAAAATTACGAAATCTTGAACAAGTTGTAAAAGTATGTCATGAGCTAGCGAGTAAAGTTGATAGCATTATTGAGAAGAAAAGCTTTCCACTTGTATTAGGCGGCGATCATAGCATTGCAATTGGAACGCTTGCTGGTATTGCGAAACATTATAAAAATCTTGGTGTGATTTGGTACGATGCACATGGAGATTTAAATACAGAGGAAACATCTCCATCTGGAAACATTCATGGTATGTCATTAGCTGCAAGTTTAGGACATGGCCATCCATCACTTGTTAATTTATACGGTGAGTATCCGAAAGTGAAAAAAGAAAATGTAGTGATTATCGGTGCTCGTTCTTTAGATGATGGAGAGAAAGAGTTTATTCGTAAAGAAGGTATTAAAGTTTTCACTATGCATGAAATTGATCGCATGGGAATGACAGCGGTTATGGAAGAAACAATGGCATACTTATCACATACAGATGGCGTACATTTATCTTTAGATTTAGATGGCCTTGATCCACATGATGCACCTGGCGTGGGTACACCGGTTGTTGGTGGTTTATCGTATCGTGAAAGTCATTTAGCAATGGAAATGTTAGCGGAGTCTGGTATGATTACATCTGCTGAATTTGTGGAAGTGAATCCAATTTTAGATGAAAAAAATAAAACTGCAATTGCAGCTGTAGCGTTAATGGGTTCTTTATTTGGTGAAAAGTTGAAATAATTTTTAAAAATTGAAAAAGCAGCTGAAAAGCTGCTTTTTTTACTTTAAAATAAAGATACAACGGCACGTTATATTTATAACCATTTCTTAAAGTCTGACATCTAACGATTGCATGTCAGGTTTAGAAATGTGGTTTGAAATTGTGGTTCGTATAATGTATGTTATAATTAATTTGTTGTTGTAAATTACATATAGATGGAGGAAGGGTCAGAATGCCTTTTGGAGATATAAATGTTATTTTTAAATATCTCAGCACTATAGTAGATATCGCCCTTGTGTGGTTTGTTATATATAAATTGATTCTTGTAATTCGTGGTACAAAAGCTGTTCAGCTTTTAAAAGGAATTACAGTAATTATTATTGTTCGTATTTTAAGTAACTTCTTTGAATTGCATACACTACAATGGCTTATGGATCAAGCGTTAACTTGGGGATTTTTAGCGATTATTATCATTTTCCAACCAGAGTTAAGACGTGCTCTTGAGCAGCTTGGACGGGGAAGTTTATTTTCACGTGGAGGCAATCAAGAGGAAAATGAACATGAGTCGGTTGTAAATGCTGTTGTAAAGGCAACAGAATATATGGGAAAACGTCGTATTGGTGCACTTATTACAATGGCGAGAGAAACTGGTATGGGGGATTATGTTGAAACAGGAATCCCGCTAAATGCAAATATTTCATCAGAGTTATTAATTAATATTTTTATACCAAATACGCCACTGCATGATGGTGCAGTAATTATGCAAGGAAATATTATTAGAGCAGCTGCTTGTTATTTACCATTATCAGAAAGCCCGTTCATTTCTAAAGAATTGGGAACACGTCATCGTGCGGCAATGGGTGTAAGTGAAGTAACAGATAGCTTAACAATTGTTGTATCAGAAGAAACGGGACACATTTCTTTAACAAAAAACGGTGAGTTACATCGTGATTTAAAAAGTGAACAATTAAAAGAACTGCTTATGAAAGAGTTAGGCGGAAACGTAAAACAGTCTTCTTCGTCTTTATGGAATTGGAGGAGAAAACGTCATGGATAAGTTAATGGATAACCATTGGTTTTTAAGAGGAATTGCATTATTATTAGCAATTATGCTCTACATGTCAACAAACATAGATAAAAATGTATCAGATAATTTTAATCCATCGCCTTTTCCAGTAGGAGATACAACAGAAACAATATCTGGAGTTCCGGTATCTGCATATTATGATGAAGATAAGTATATTGTAAGTGGAATTCCTGAAAAAGTAAGCGTCACACTTGAAGGGCAAAATAACGTTGTGGCAGCAGCTAAAGTGAAACGACAGTTTGAGGTATTTGTTAATTTGCGTGGTTATACGCCGGGAACATATGAAATTCCTTTAAAATATAGCGGAGTTCCGAATAATTTACATTTAAAAGTTCAGCCAGCGAAAATACAAGTTACCATTAAAAAGAAAGAAGTAAAATCTTTCCCTGTAGAAGTGAAATATTTAAATGAGAATCAAGTGCAGAAAGGAACGGTTATAGATAAACCGATTGTTAAACCAGGCACTGTAGAAGTAGCCGGTACAACAGAGGAACTTTCGCAAATTTCTCTTGTGCGGGCATATGTTGACTTGAAAGGTATTAACAAAACAGTGACAAAAGAAGCAAAAATTGTATTGTATGATAAAGACGGAAATCAGTTAGATTTGAAAACAGGTTCTTCTACTGTCAATGTCACTGTACCAGTTTCATCACCTGAAAAAACAGTTTCCCTAGGCGTCACGAAAAAGGGAAGTTTACAAGAAGGTATAACTGTAACGAGTATAAAAGTTGAACCGAGTGAAGTGGAGATTTATGGTTCGAAAGACGTACTTGATAATATTACATCTCTTGAGGGCATCGAAGTCGACTTAAGTAAAATTACAGAGTCAACTACCTTCGATGCCTCTGTTTCTTTGCCTAAAGGTGTTACAAAGTCGGATCCTAGCCAAGTAAAAGTGACAGTTGAGGTACAAAAGCAACAGCGAAAAACAATAACTGACATTCCTTTACAGGTGAATGGGTTATCAGATTTATTAACAATGAAATTTTCTGATCCACAAAATGGAAAAATTAGTGTTGATGTTTCTGGGGATGCAAGTATTATAGAAAAGATAAGCGCGGATCAGATTAAAGCATCAATTAATGTAGGAAATATGAGTGCAGGAACACATGACGTTCCGATTCAAATTAGTGGTCCCAATAATGTCACATTAGAATTAAAACAAAAAAATGCGAAAGTAGAGCTTGCAAAGAAGCAAGATACAGGGCATGAAGTACAAGGGCAGCCAGAGCAGCCAACGAATAAAGGAAATGAGCAAGAAAAAAGGAGCGAATAGCAATGGGAAAATATTTTGGTACTGACGGCGTACGCGGTGTTGCGAATGAAGAATTAACGCCTGAATTAGCATTTAAGATTGGTCGATTTGGTGGTTATGTATTAACGAAAAATACAGAGCGTCCAAAAGTTATTATTGGCCGTGATACACGTGTGTCTGGACATATGTTAGAAGGTGCTTTAGTAGCTGGACTATTATCAATTGGGGCAGAAGTAATGCGCCTTGGTGTTATTTCTACTCCTGGGGTTGCTTATTTAACGAAAGCGTTAGATGCACAAGCTGGTGTGATGATTTCTGCATCTCATAACCCTGTACAAGATAATGGAATTAAGTTTTTTGGTCCAGACGGTTTTAAATTAACAGACGAGCAAGAGGCAGAAATTGAAGCGTTATTAGATAAAGAAGTAGATGAACTACCACGTCCTGTTGGTACAGCTTTAGGCCAAGTAAATGACTATTTTGAAGGCGGACAAAAATACTTACAATACATTAAACAAACTATAGATGAGGATTTCTCTGGCCTACATATTGCGTTAGATTGTGCACACGGTGCAACATCTTCTCTAGCACCGTATTTGTTTGCTGATTTAGAAGCTGATATTTCAACAATGGGAACATCGCCAAACGGTATGAATATTAACGATGGTGTAGGTTCTACGCACCCTGAGGTATTAGCTGCGTTTGTGAAAGAAAAAGGTGCTGATGTTGGTTTAGCGTTTGACGGAGATGGTGACCGTTTAATTGCTGTTGATGAAAAAGGAAATGTTGTAGATGGCGATCAAATTATGTATATTTGCGCGAAATATATGAGCGAATCTGGAAAGTTAAAACATAATACAGTTGTTTCAACAGTTATGAGTAATTTAGGCTTTTATAAAGCGGTAGAAGCGAATGGCATTACAAGTAATCAAACAGCTGTTGGTGACCGTTACGTAATGGAAGAAATGAAACGTGGTGGCTATAACCTTGGCGGAGAACAATCTGGTCATATTATTTTCTTAGATTACATTACAACTGGGGATGGTATGTTAAGTGCACTTCAACTTGTAAACATTATGAAAATGACGAAAAAATCATTATCTGAGCTTGCAAGTGAAATGAAAAAGTTCCCTCAATTACTTGTGAATGTTCGTGTAACAGATAAAAAACAAGCGTTAGAAAATGAAAAAATTAAAGAAATCATTCGTGTTGTAGAAGAAGAGATGAATGGAGATGGTCGTATTCTCGTTCGTCCTTCTGGTACAGAGCCATTGATTCGTGTTATGGCAGAGGCGCCAACACAAGATCTTTGTGATCAATACGTAAGTCGTATTGTAGAGGTTGTGAAAGCGGAAGTTGGAGCTGAATAATAGCCGAATGTTTTTTACAAAAAAGGAGCACATTTCGTGCTCCTTTTGCATATATTTGTTATCTACAATGAAAAAATTTCATTGACGGTTTATTCCATTTGTTATAAGATGATTTTGTTCTTTTTCTCAGCAAAATAGATTGAAGTAAGAAGCGCCAGAACTACCTGTGATGTAGTTGACGAGGAGGAGTTTATCGAGATTTCGGCGGATGGCTCCCGGTTGTTCATCACAACCGAAAGCTTTTACTTAAAGCATTGAGGCAACTCAATAGACAAAGGTGAAAGTGTGATGAGAGAAAAAGAACGGATTACACTAGCAGTATGAAGTATACAGGCTGAAACCAAAATGAGAGGAAGGTGAAAGCCGTTACAAGCTTACAAAGCTAGCGATATGTAAATCCGTTTTTTTTTGTATGCAAAAATAAGATCGGGCTATGTCGTTATATGTTTATGAAAGAGCATAAGCATATTGTAACGGCGACTAATTATGTGTGGAATCGTAGGATTTATTGGGGAACAAGATGCAAAGGAAATTTTATTAAAAGGGTTAGAGAAGCTAGAATACCGCGGATATGATTCAGCTGGTATTGCAGTGCAAGCAGCGAACGGTGTTGTTGTATTTAAAGAAAAAGGCCGCATTGCAAAACTTCGCGAAATCGTGGATGAAAATGTAGCGGCTAACGTGGGAATCGGTCATACACGTTGGGCAACTCATGGTGTTCCAAGTCAGGTGAACGCACATCCGCACCGAAGCACTACAGAGCGCTTTACCCTTGTGCATAACGGTGTAATTGAAAACTACGAGTTATTAAAGAATGAATATCTTCAAGATGTAAACCTTGTAAGTGAAACAGATACAGAAGTAATCGTTCAGCTTGTAGAAAAACAAGTGAAAACAGGTTTGACGGTAGAAGAAGCATTCCGTAAAACATTAACACTATTACATGGTTCATATGCATTAGCATTACTTGATTCAGAAAACCCAGACATGATTTATGTTGCTAAAAACAAAAGCCCGCTATTAGTGGGTACTGGAGATAACTTTAATGTTGTTGCAAGTGATGCAATGGCAATGCTACAAGTTACAGACCAATTTATCGAACTAATGGATAAAGAAATGGTTTTTGTAACAAAAGAAAAGATTACAATTCAAAATTTAAAAGGTGAAACGATTGATCGTGCACCATTTACAGCAGAATTAGATGCAAGTGACATTGAAAAAGGAACGTATCCTCATTTCATGCTAAAAGAAATTGATGAGCAACCACTTGTTATTCGTAATATTATTCAAAAGTATCAAAATGAAGATGGCGAGATTGAACTTGATGCAGAAGTTCGCAATGCAATTTTAGAAAGCGATCGTGTGTATATCATCGCATGTGGAACGAGTTATCATGCAGGTCTTGTTGGAAAACAATTCATGGAACGTTTTGCAAAAGTACCAGTAGAAGTACATGTAGCAAGTGAATTCTCTTACAACATGCCATTATTAACAGAAAAACCATTCTTCATTTACATTTCACAAAGTGGTGAAACTGCCGATAGCCGCGCAGTACTTGTGCAAACAAATGAAATGGGATATAAAGCATTAACAATTACAAACGTGCCAGGCTCTACACTATCTCGTGAGGCGAATTATACATTGCCATTACATGCTGGTCCGGAAATCGCTGTAGCTTCTACAAAAGCATATACAGCACAGCTTGCAGTACTTGCCATCTTAGCAGCTGACATTGCAAAGGCAAAAGGTTTAGCAATTGGCTTTGATTTAATCAAAGAACTAGGTCTTGTTGCAAACGCAATGGAAGTACTTTGCGATCAAAAAGAAGAAATGGATGCAATTGCGAAAGAATACTTAGCAACAACACGTAACTGTTTCTTCATTGGCCGCAGCGTTGACTTCTACGTTGGTTTAGAAGGCGCATTAAAGCTAAAAGAAATCTCTTACATCCAAGCGGAAGGCTTTGCTGGAGGAGAGTTAAAACACGGTACAATCGCGTTAATTGAACAAGGTACACCAGTTATTGCGCTTGCTACGCAAGAACACGTAAACCTTGGTATTCGTGGTAACGTAAAAGAAGTAGCAGCACGCGGAGCAAACCCTTGCATCATCGCGATGAAAGGCTTAGAAATGGAAGGCGACCGCTTCATCGTACCAGCTGTACACGAAGCACTAGCACCGCTTGCAGTAATCATTCCATTACAGTTAATCTCATACTATGCAGCACTTCACCGTGAGTGTGACGTTGATAAACCGCGTAACTTGGCTAAGTCGGTGACTGTTGAGTAAGAGGTTTATAGATTTGGGATAAAGTTGTGGATTTGAATTAAAGATTAACCGTTTTGAAAAAAGTTGCACCGTTTTACCCCTTTAGATATGATTATCTAAAGGGGTGTTTTTGTGTCGAAAAGAACTAGAACATCTAAAGTTGAAAAGTGGATTAACGAAGGTCATGGCTCAGGAGTTGGATCGGATTATAAACCATGGTTAAACATTCAAGATGTTTCTTCAAAAGGTCGGTCTACATGTTTAAAAGGCTTTAAAACAAACAGACAACACGAATTTCTATCAGACTTGGAACGAAATTGCTTTTATTTAACTGAATATTCTGATTGTGTCGTTGATATTCGAGAACAATTTCCTTTATTTCCGTTGGAAGAAACAATTGTCATTGCTGATGAATTAGGTCTAAAACATCCTACAGACCCAAAAACAAATGAGCCAGTTGTGATGACAACGGACTTTTTATTAACAGTAGATAAAGGTGAAGGGTTAGTAGAACTTGCAAGAACAATCAAGATGAAGGACGAGCTTTTTAAGGAGCGAGTTATTGAGAAATTTGAAATAGAACGGGAAAATCGCTCTTTGTCGATGTTGATTTTATCATCGCTTGTAACTCGTGAATGGAAAACTATTTATGATCGACTGCTTATAAATCTTGTGAATGATAGTGGAACTTGGACAAGTAAGTCATTGAAAAGCATTGAAGGTCAAGGTATTACAGTGGTGAAAGCTAAACACAGTTCTAAAGGGGTTCAGCATAGGACAGAGGTTTTATTGAACAAATTAGATTACTAGACATTACGAGGGGGTTTATTAATGAAAATGAATGAAAAAACATATCTAAGTATAGAAGAGATTATTTCATTACCAACCTTATCAGGTACAAACATAAGTGATGATGGCAAAAACGTAGCATTTGTCAAGAAGACAGCTAACTGGAAAGACAATAAATATAGGAATCATGTATGGATATATGAAAAAGATAAGGAGCAGAGTTACCCATTAACAACTAGGGATATAGATAGTACATACCCATTATGGTCTCCAAATTCTAGGGATATCGCATACCTTAGCCCAGTTGGTGACGGGGATAATAAGAAAAATCAGATCTTTGTTAAGTCAATAGATGGTTATAGTGGGGTTCAAATTACTGATGAGAAAGAAGGGGTCAGTAAATTCAAATGGGAGTCTACTGGCAAGGGTTTTTATTATGTTGCACAGTCAAAAGAATCTGAGGTGATAAAGAAACGTAAGGAACTATATGGAAATTTCCAACATATAGGCAAGGAATACCAGAATAATTGTTTATATTACATTGAAGTAGAAAAAGTGATACAAAATGATAAATACGAATACCTAGAAAATCCTGATAGTTCTGGTAAGGATAAAAATGAACACGAAAATAGCGTTGTTTATCAACTAACTGATGGGAAGGATTTTCATATCCATGAATTTGATATTTCAAATGATGGGAAAAAGGTTGTATTTATGGCTACACCAAGCCCAAATATGGGAGATTATATTAATGGAGATCTATACATACTAGATATTAAAGCTGGAGAGCTACAAAAGATGAATATAGATAAGTTGTTGGGAGGGAGCGTTTGTTTTTCTCCTGATGGCAGCAAAATATGTTACTCAGCAAGCATAAGGGAGAAGGATTACTATAAGACCCATATACAAGACAGTACATTAGAGATATATGATATTAATAATGGAGAGCTAATTCAACCTTTAACAGATTTTGATAGTACGGTTATTCCATTACGGTGGACAGCTAAAGGAATTTTAATTAGATGGCAGAATAAAACTAATTATCTTATTGGGTTGCTATCTGAGGATGGCACTGTGGAAATGTTAAGTGAAAAAGTAGATAGCTTTATAATGGATGCTTCTATAACAAGGGATGGAAATCATATATCCTATAATAAGGCTATAACAAATGAAACCTTTGAAAACTATTTAGACGATAAAAAAATAACGAATGAAAATAGCTTTTTCAAAGGAAAGCTTAAAAGTAACAGGGAAATAATCTCATGGCAAAGTAGTGATGGTCTTGAAATAGAGGGTGTTTTATCAACCCCAGTAGAGTTTGACGCAAATAAAAAATATCCCTTATTAGTGGTAATCCATGGTGGTCCGGCTTGGGCATCCTTTCCAATGTTTTCAGACTGTTTTAATGAGAAATATCCTATTGAACAGTTTATCGAAAAAGGCTTTATAGTTTTAGAACCAAACTACAGGGGAAGTTCTGGTTATGGTAATGAATTCTTAAAAGCAAACTATAGAAAACTGGGAATTGCTGACTACGATGATGTTATATCTGGAGTGGATAAACTAGTTGACAAAGGGATTGCAGATAAAGATAGAGTAGGGGTTATGGGATGGAGCAACGGGGGATATATATCAGCTTTCTGTTCTACATTTAGTAGTAGATTTAAAGCTATTTCAGTTGGAGGTGGAATTACTAATTGGGGTACCCATTATGTAAATACAGATATACCTTACTTCATTAGGATGTATTTAGGAAATAATCCATGGAATGATCCAGAGATATATACTAAAACATCACCAATGATATATATTAAATCAGCCTGTACTCCCACCTTAATCCAACATGGCGAAAAGGATGCAAGAGTTCCAACTTCAAATGCATATGAGCTATATCAAGGATTAAGGGATATGGAAGTTGATACAGAATTAATTATATTTAAAGGAATGGCATATAGTTCTGACCAGCCAGGAATTAATGTAGCTATTATGAAGCAGAATTTGATGTGGTTTTCACACTATATTCTTGGAGAAAGTATGAAAGATTTTAGGGTTTTATAATGGATATCCTCACAGGATACATAAGGATGAAACAGTCTTCATAAGGAAGCTTTTTTTCTTATTTAGCCTGTGATTGTAGCTCTATGATTTCCATGTGAATTTCCACTGTATAATACTCTAGCAACTACATTGACTTACAATTGTATAGCAACGTTATGGCATTAAGCTCCCTGTACCTTTGTAGGGGTACGGAAACGATTCGTGTAAAAACTGCAATAGGATAAGAACGTGGCTCAAATATGGAAAATTACATATTTGCCACGTTTTCTACTTATAAAAGATTAATTAGACCTAGAAGGCAAAGTAGATATAAGAAATGGATAATTCAGTACAACTGATTTATCTACGGGACAAAAAAAGATATATTAAATAGAATGATCAAACTTTTTTTAACACCTACATATTGAGTACATTCCGGTTTAAGTTGTAATTATTCAGTAAAGGACACGCCATAAATAAAAGGTAGCGTATGATTCCCAGTTTTTCCATGGAAACGATATTTCTAAGATTTCATCTTTCGTAGGCTTTCGGTCCATATTACGTAATATTTTTATCGAATTAATAAGACCCACATCATCGATTGGAAAAGCTGTCTGGAACCTGAGGCAGCGCATTAGAACATAATTGGCTGTCCAAGGACCGATGCCTCGTATTTTAATTAAGTTTTTTTCAGCATCTTTAAAGTTCATTTTCATTAATTTCTCCTTCGATAATTCTTCACTTGCCATTAACCTGGCAATTCCAATGATATATTCACTTTTTTTAACCGTCATTTTAATAGCTGCTAGGTCAGTAGGTGTTAACAGTGCAATTCGTACGTACGGTGGGAACACCCAATACTTTTTACCATTCCATTCGATGGAATCGCCAAATCCTTCTACAAATTGCTTCTTTAAGGAGTACGCAAACGCTAAGTTAATTTGTTGCCCTAAAACTCCCCAACATAAAGCTTCAAATAAGTCGGGAATGCCTATGACTCGCAATCCATAGAATTTTCGGGCAGGCATTTTAAGTAATGGATCTGCTTTTGCCATTTCATAAAATGGGGTTAAATCGTTATCAAGATCAAACCATTCACGAATATATTTTACAATCTCTTCCCGTTGCCACTCTTCAATAGGCCTAGAATCATTTAAGAACTGAATAATCATTTGTTTATTATCGATTACTCTTACTTGTACCAAGGACCGAATTCCCCCAATGGCTATGACTCTTGTAATGATACCGTTCTCGATTTCATACATGCATTCATTTTTTCCCATTGTTAGATAGCCTAGGTTAGCATTCATGTCAAACTCTTCAGGTAATGTAATAATAATATCATCATTGATTTCATACCATTTCACTTTTTCATTCTCCTCATCTTAATACTATCTCCTATAATATTCACAAAATAATTAGAAGGAAAACGCACACTGATTGAAGTTTTACTTTATCACATAATAATCTTGATTAATTTCGTTATCTTGCTATTACATTCTAAATACCTTATTTTTTCCTATTTATGAGGTTATAGTGTTAGTTATCAAGAATGCTAAATAAGAAGGGATAAAAAATGGTTCGAGATATAAAAACACGTGTTAAAAGCTTAAACTGGGATTCAATTCAAAACGAATTAGATGAGCAAGGATTTGCAAAGCTTCCAGCAATATTAACAAAAGATGAATGTGACTTCTTCATAGAACTTTATAGTGAAGAAGGATCATACAGAACGATAATCAATATGACGAGATATCGCTTTGGGAATGGGGAGTACAAATTCTTTTCCTATCCATTACCCGAAATCATCCAAAGTTTAAGAGAATCCTTTTATCCAGAGTTGGCTAAAACAGCAAATCGATGGTTGGGTTATTTAAAGAAACCAGAACAGTTTCCAGATCATCCTCAAGATTTTTTGAAAACATGTGAAGAATATGAACAAATTAGACCAACACCCTTAATTTTAAAGTATGAAAAAGGCGGGTTTAATTGCTTGCACCAAGATTTATATGGAGATGTATTTTTCCCGTTTCAAGTAGTGTTTGTATTAAATCAACGAGATAAAGACTATACGGGTGGAGAATCCCTATTAGTGGAACAAATTCCTCGTGCTCAGAGTAGGGGGCATGTGATTACTTTGGAACAAGGCAGTGCGCTGATCTTTCCTACTAACCATAGACCTGCTCTAGGTAAAAAAGGATATTACAAAAATACGGTTCGTCACGGAGTAAGTACGGTTGCTTCTGGAGAACGATACGGTCTTGGAATCATTTTTCATGATTCCAAGTAAATATTAAATTTCAATATCTTGCTATTTCATTCCTAGAATTGTACATTCTGAATTTATAGGGAGTATATTGTAAGGAGAGGTGAGATAAATGCCGGATAGCATCAATAATGAATTACAAGAGAGTCATGATCATAGAATTTTGAATGACGTGGACATGATGACAAATGAAAAGTGGCAAGCAATTATAGACAATGATACTTTGTACAATAATCAATTTTTCTATGCTGTAAAGACCACGGGGGTCTTCTGTAAACCGTCATGCAAATCTCGCGTTCCGAAAAAAGAAAATGTACGTATTTTTCCAAACGCAGAACAAGCTCTCCGTGCAAATTTTCGCCCTTGTAAACGTTGTAAGCCTACTAATGTGAGATTGCCTGATAGTGAATGGGTGACACTTATCACAGAATACATTGATAAAAATTTCACAGAAAAATTAACTCTAGAAACGCTATTAGATATTACTCACGGGAGTCCCTATCATTTGCATCGAACGTTTAAAAAGATTAAAGGCATCACGCCAGTTGAGTATATACAACAGGTTAGATTAAACGCGGCTAAAGAGTATTTGATTCAGACAAATAAAGCGATTGCGGATATCGCCATATGTGTGGGTATGGCTAACACGCCCTATTTTATTACCTTATTTAAAAAGAAAACCGGACAGACACCAGCACAATTTCGTCAAATGAGTAAAATGGAGGAAATGTAAAATGGAAACAAAGAATAAACCAACCCTTTATTGGTCTTTACTAAAGTTTAAGGATTGGAAATTTTATATTGCTTCAACCTCTAAGGGTCTATGCTATGTAGGTTCACAGAACAAACCATTCGAAGAATTGTGCGAATGGGCTAAGAAACGCTTTCCAGGAAGTTCTCTTATTGAAGATGGTGAAAAGCTTGAACTCTATGCGGTTGAAATCACCCAGTATCTAGAAAGAAACAGGAAAACCTTTACTGTTCCATTTGATTATAATGGGACAGCATTCCAGCTTGCAGTCTGGAACGCACTTTGTGAGATTCCATACGGACAGACGAAGTCCTATTCCGACATTGCAAATTATATAAATAAACCAGCAGATGTTCGTGCTGTAGGGGCAGCCATCGGAGCTAATCCAGTATTAATCACCGTACCTTGTCATCGTGTAGTAGGAAAGAATGGATCATTAACTGGCTATCGTGGCGGATTAGAAATGAAGACACTGCTTTTGGATCTGGAAAGACAAGCTTCTTCCAGCAATGAGTGATTATTGCCGTACAATGAAGGGAAAGGAAGTTACGTCATGAAAAGTGAATTGTTCTATAAAAACCCGAAAACCATTCTTAATAAAGGTACAGGCTTTCTTTCTGGATATACTCATTCACTAAATCCTTATACAGGCTGTTCATTTGGGTGTTCATATTGTTATGTACGCCAAATGCCTGTATCCCTTTTTCGAGAAGGGGAATGGGGAAATTGGGTCGATGTTAAAAATGGAGCTGCGAATTTACTAAGCAAGGAGCTTCATCGTGCCAAAGCCAAAGGGAATGTAACCATTTTTATGTCATCAAGCACAGACCCGTATCAACCAGTAGAGTATAAGGAAAAAGTAACGCAATCTCTACTAAAGGTTATGGTAGAAGATCCCCCTGACTTCTTATTAGTACAGACGAGGAGCCCACTTGTAAGTCGAGATATCGATTTGCTGCAGCATTTAAAAGATAGAGTCCGGGTAAGTATGACGATTGAAACGGATTCGGAAACGATACGTAAACATTTTACTCCAGAGGCACCTCCTATTCAGGCACGCTTTAAGACATTGGAAAAATTAGTGGATGCGGGAATACCGACCCAAGTGGCGATAGCACCCATATTACCGAGTGGGGAATATTTTCCTGAGAAATTGAAGCCATTCGTCGATCGGATATGTATTGATGACTACTTTATGGGCGATGGCAGTGGAGGAAAACGGACGAGAAAACTTGGAATTGAAAAAAAATACGCCCAACGTGGTTTAGAAGAATGGTATGGACCGCAAGTTATTAAAAAAGTATATAACAGATTTATAGAAACCTTTCCGGAAAATCAGGTTTATGTGAGCCAGACAGGGTTCGAACCGTAAAAAAAATAGGAAGTAATTGCATGTATAAAGATAATGAGAAAAGTGCTGAAAATAGAAAAAAGACATTCACCCTGTTGGGTGCCGATATGCATCCATATCAAAGTGATACACCGGGTATTTTTGGTGGGTATCGACCGAGTAAATTATATGGAAGATTAGATTGCCCCTCAGCGCTTAGAGCTATAGCAAAAGGTGGATACGTTAAACATCGCGTGTTTTTTGCCGATGAACAGACGGCTATATCAGCAGGTTTTAGGCCATGTGCAGTTTGCATGCCTGAAAAATATGCACGATGGAAGAAAAAGATAAGATAAGAGGGATAATGAAAATGTATAAAGAGCATGACGAAATTTGGATTATTATGATGTTGAATCAGTTCGGATTTTTTGTAAATAGAATCGCAGTGATACATAAACGTACACTTTTCATATGTAAACTTATTTTTCATGTTGTCTCATTTTCATTGACCTCTTTACTTCCCTATCCTCGTTTCATACTGCGGATAAGACTTTTTGTTTCTTTATCCACACGATTAGATTCCGTAATTTTTTGCAAGGCTTTATTATATGTAAACTTATCGAGCGTGTTGTTTCTCAAATATTCCATTGTTGAATCGGGAAGTTTCACATAACAGATAGAGACAGCCCACGCAACCGCCATTTTGGCATAAAACCCTTCATGCTTTACACGATCCAGGAGGTTGAGCACCCTTTCGATGTATTCGGACTCGATATAAAAGTCTAGGAGCATAACCACTCCAAATCGTATCTCATATTCTTTCTTAGAAGACAGATAGGGCTGTAAAAACTCCCATATAAGCTCTTTATTTTCCTTTGTAGATTTAAGACCTGTACAAAAGCTATCACATACCGACCAATTATCAATTTTTGGCACGAACGAAGCCACATAAAACAGGAGTTCTTCAATATCCGTCTTAACATAGCCAATGACCATACCTTGCAGCATGATTTCCTCAAAATATTCATCTTCTGCAGTTTCAAGGTAAGTGCGCCAGTCACCCTTTACAATTTTTTTAGCTATTTTACGAAGCTCTGGCAGCCGAACACCTAATATATTGTTAATAGTAGGTATAAGTGCGGCCGAAAACTTCTGATAGTCTGTATCAATGAGTTCAAAGATTTGTTTTCTAATTATATTTTCCATTCGGGCTCTCCTATTTGTTTGTTTTCGTTACCTTTACTATTTGACAACCTCACTATAACTGATTATTTTCTGAAAAAGCCAAGAATTGAATATAACAGCAAGATATCGAAACAATATTATTAGTTACTTTTAAATATTCCCTTGTATAAATAATACTGGATAAATAAAAGCTGACTAGTAATAATTCATTGGAAGAGCGTTAAATCTTCAAATACAAGATGCAATTACAGTTATCCATAACGTTGTTATTCAAAAAGAAAGTAATAATTCAATACCGTTATTTTGTGTGCCATATGAAGAGATGTTATCAATTGAATATGACTAATCCCTTCTTCCATAATCAGGAACGATTGTGGAATTTCACATCTATAAAATGATTAAACTTTTTTATAAATATTGTATAATTTTTCACATAGAATGAATCCGTTTTGATCAATCTTTTTTCAAAACGGGTTCTTTTAATTTAACGTAAAATATGGGTTTGCGAGGTATTTTTGATCAAACTTTATTTTAAAGCTACATAAAGTCGTACCGTTTTACCCCTTTAGATATAATTATTTAAAGGGGTGTTTTTATGTCTAAAAGAAAAAGAACATCTGAATAAAAGGTGAATTAAGGAACTATTGAGTGACATAGAGTTGTTCCGTTAAAGGGGTTAGGATCATGTTACAATTGGTTTCATAGTAGTATTTGAGCTTATATAGAATTGAAACGGAGAAAAATAATAATAACAGGTGCAGCTTCTGGAGTTGGAGTGCTTCAGTAATTGCGTGCATTCCTTAGATGATTTAAAATTTTACCAGAAGAAGAGACAATGGTGCATTTTGCCGATGAAATCGCCCAAGCTGGCTACAGAGCTTCTTCGCGTTTGTTCCAAATTAAATGGACTGAACCAGTTAATTGCGAATTACTAGAGAAGATAATTGAATTTAATATCAAGGATAAGGCTGAGAATCGAATTTTAGGCGGCAATAGCATAATATCGAAGGAGGAAGACATGGAAGTTTTTGCGAAATATTTAGAAGGTATCGATAACCCCGACCACCGCGACCGAACAGAGGAAATTTTGGCGTGGGTTGCTAATAGATTTCCAAATTTGGAACCGCAAATCAAGTGGAATACGCCAATGTTTACCGATCACGGCACATTTATCATCGGCTTTTCCATAGCGAAGCATCATTTGAGCGTTTCACCCGAAGAAGTAGGCATTACGCACTTTGCCGATGACATTGCACAAGCTGGCTACAGCGCTACCAAAGGTTTGTTTCGAATTCCGTGGAATGAACCGGTAAATTACGAATTGCTAGAGAAAATGATTGGATTTAATATTCAGGATAAAGCAGAATATACGAATTTTTGGCGGAAATAAAAAAATCGGATTATAAAGGATGAATTGAACCCCGAATAGGTCTACTATTCGGGGTTCAGTTCATTGAATTCATGCTTTTTGATTCATTGATTTGTAGGTCGTTCCAATCTTCTCTTAATAAGCCAAACACATATACGTCATGGAACTTGCCAAATCTAAAAATTTCATTGCGTAAAGTACCTTCTTTTACAAAGTGACATTTTTCGTATGAACGAATTGCATTGGTATTGAAACTAAACACTTGCAGTTTAATTTTATTAATGTGAATGTAATTAAAAATAAACGATATTAAAGTGTTCATAGCGTCTGTACCAAAGCCTTTATTTTGCCATTGTGTTCCGAGAGAAATGCCGACAAAACAAGTGCTATTTTTCCAATTGATTGCGAAAACACCACATGATCCAGTTAGTTTATTCGATCCCTTATCAAAAATACCCCAAAAAAATGCATCCTTTTTGCTACTAATACCATTGAAAAAAGTTGTGTTGTCTTCGAGCGTTCGTGGAAATGGAATTTCATCGTTTGCAAGTAATAGCGTACCTTTTTCGTTTTCCATTTGAGCAAAGCGCTCAAGGTGGTTTTGTTCCATTTGTTTTAATAGAACCGTTTGACCTGTCAAAAAGTGATTAAAAAACTGTTCCATGTTATTCTCCCTTTATTAAGGGGTGCAGCCGGAGGTACAACCCCTTAGATTTTTTGTTGATTAAACAAAACATCTACTGCAATTTTCGCAAACATATTCACAACTCCTTTTAGTTAATACTTCAATTATATCTTATAATAATATATTTGAAAATTCTGTTTTAAATAATTAGGCGCCACTTTCTGACACGGTACAAAGATAGCTCTAATTTCATCAAATTGCATGTTCAATCTGAGTAGACCCTATCTGAATACAAAGAAATGTAGTAAAATTAAGATATCTAATTATTCATTATAGGTTGTTTACTAATAGTAGGAGGGCGAGTATCGCTAATTTTCGGTTATGTGAGAAGATTGATATTGAAAAGCAGTCAGCGGCTATATGAGGTGTTTTTAATCAAACTTTATTCCGAACTATTCCGCGCGGAGAACCATATTACAAGTAACGTCAAAGCAAGGTAAAGGGCGTGATTTTGTATGTTCCGAGGGCCTTGTGGATGGATTTCTTACTTTCTTACTAGTTCTAAATAGTTTATAATTATCAGATAATAGTAGATATTTTACTATGTAAATAATTATAATAGATTATGATACGGTTATAATTGAGACAAAAAAGATGTGTTCCTAGGTGGGGGTCTAGGTGGCACCTGAATTTTTATAACATTTTAAGCAGGAGCGCCAGCTCTTTTTTGTAAATATAGGGGATGAGGATGGTTATAATGAGCAGCATACAGAAAAAAACAGACATTATTTTAATTGGTGCTGGAGTCATGAGCGCGACTTTGGGGTCATTACTGAAAGAGTTAGCACCTGAGTGGGAAATCAAAGTCTTTGAAAAACTTGCAGATGCAGGAGAAGAAAGCTCTAACGAATGGAATAATGCAGGTACGGGCCATGCTGCACTATGCGAGCTTAACTATACATCTGAAAAATCTGACGGATCTGTAGATATCAGCAAAGCTATAAAAATTAATGAACAGTTTCAACTTTCAAGACAGTTTTGGTCTTATCTTGTAAACAGCAATCTGATTCGTAATCCGCAGGACTTTATCATGCCAATACCTCATATGAGTTTAGTACAAGGAGAAAAAAATGTAGCGTTTTTGAAAAAACGTTTTGAAGCGCTTTCAAACAATCCGCTGTTTCAAGGGATGGAGTTTTCCGAGGATCTTGAAAAGCTGAAAGAATGGATTCCGCTTATCATGGAAGGTCGTACATCGAATGAACCGATAGCGGCAACTAAAATTGACTCTGGAACAGATGTCAACTTTGGGGCTTTAACACGTATGTTGTTTGATCACTTACAGAGTAAAAACGTCGAGATAAACTACAAACATAGTGTTAAGGATATTAAGCGTACTAGCGGTGACTTGTGGGAAGTGAAAGTGCATGATATCGATAGCGGTAAAATCGAATATCATACTGCAAAATTCGTCTTTATCGGCGGTGGGGGCGGAAGTCTGCCTTTATTACAAAAAACCGGTATTCCTGAGTCAAAACATATTGGAGGATTCCCAGTAAGCGGACTATTTATGGTATGCAACAATCCGGAAGTTGCAGCGCAGCATCATGCAAAAGTGTACGGTAAAGCTAAGGTTGGTGCTCCGCCAATGTCCGTTCCGCACCTTGATACAAGATATATCGACAACAAAAAAACATTGTTGTTTGGACCGTTTGCCGGCTTCTCACCAAAGTTCTTAAAAACGGGTTCAAATTTTGATTTGATAGGTTCCGTAAAACCGAATAATGTCTTCACTATGTTGGCGGCAGGCGCAAAAGAGATGGCATTGACAAAATACTTGATCCAGCAAGTTATGTTATCGAATGAAAAACGTATGGAAGAATTACGAGAGTTTATTCCGAACGCTAAAAGTGAGGACTGGGATGTAGTGGTAGCTGGCCAACGTGTGCAAGTTATTAAAGATACTGATGCCGGTGGTAAAGGAACACTTCAATTTGGTACGGAAGTTGTTAGTTCTTCTGATGGCTCGGTAGCTGCATTGCTCGGAGCTTCTCCAGGGGCTTCTACTGCCGTTCACGTTATGCTTGAGGTATTAGAAAAATGCTTCCCACAACGTATAAAAGGGTGGGAACCAAAAATAAAAGAAATGATTCCTTCTTATGGCGTGTCACTAGTGGAAAACCCTGAGATTTTCAAAGAAATTCATAATTCAACAGCGAAGACGCTTGGTTTAAGCGAAAAAGAAATGGCTTGTTGTTAATTTTCGGATGTGAAAATAATGGCGTTTAATGAAACAGTTTAAGTAATATAGTTTGTGGATTTGAAATAAAGTTACGATGATGCACCCCTTTAGATCTGATTATCTAAAGGGGTGTTTTTTATGATAAAAGAGAAAAGAATATCTGAAATAAAAGGTGCTATAATTATTGTTAAGTTGAGATGTGAAAACTAATCTTGTTAGTGATGGAGAAAAGGAGGCATCAAAAATGCCAACCTCAAAGAAAAGTTTAAGAATTTGCGACAAAGGACACAAATACTATAAAAGTAGCGATTGTCCCACGTGCCCGATTTGTGAGAAAGAACGGAAACCTGACAACGGATTTCTTTCATTACTATCAGCGCCAGCTAGACGAGCGTTAGAAAACAATGGAATAACTTCTTTACAACAGCTATCAAACTTTAGTGAAGATGAGATTTTGCAATTTCACGGTATGGGACCGAGCTCTTTACCTAAACTTAAGACTGCTTTGCAGACAAATGGGTTATCATTCAGACCAAGATAGAATGATTGCAGAATATTAATGTTAGTTTGTTTAGATCCTGTATTACAGGATCTTTTTTCATTAACTAAAAGGAAAGTCTAGTAGCAGAAGGGTTTCACTATAATGACATCAAATTTGGCATTATTATAAATTATTTTAAGGGGAGAAAATAATTGAACCTAGGTGACCCAATAGCTATAGGAAATACCGCAAAGATATATCTTTGTGATAATAAGATTGTAAAAGTGTTTAAAGAACACCTTCCAAGTACAGAATCTTTATACGAGGCAAAGAAACAAGAATACGCTTATTCATGTGGGCTTCATGTGCCAAAGGTATTAGAAGTTACAAAAATAGAAGGTAGACAAGCAATTATAATGGAATACGTAAAAGGGAAAACAGTCGGTAATCTCTTAACGAATAATATGGAGCTAGCTAAGCATTACATAAGTATTTGCGTCAATGAGCAACAAAAAATGCATACTGTTGTTGCTGATTCAAATTTACTTGAACCGATGGTGAAAAAACTACATCGCCAGATTGAATCCGTACACAATATAGAGAAGAAACAAAAGGACAAATTATTAAGAAAGCTAGATTCAATGGTATTTGAACCTAGGCTATGTCATGGAGATTTTCATCCATTTAACTTAATTATGAGCAATGATAACGTGAAAATTATTGATTGGGTGGATGCTAGCTCGGGAGATATTCATGCAGATGTATATCGAACATATCTGTTGTATTCACAATCTTCAGTAGAATTAGCTGAAATGTATTTACGTATATATTGTCAAAATACTGGTTTAGCAAAGGATGAAGTTTTTAAATGGGCTCCTATTATTGCTGGGGCAAGGTTATCAGAAAATATATCTTCAGAAAACATAGAGCATCTAAATCAGTTAGTAGATCAGTATTGTAATTAAGGAATATCATAGAGGATACCATGCAAAAATTGTCTATACTTTATATTTGATATAATCATTAAACGGTTATATGATATTACTACTAAAGTATAATGAAATACTTAAACGGAAAAGTCAATATTAACTGAACTAGAAGAAGGTGGGAAAAAGTAAATGATTAATAAAGTCGGTCAAATTATGCTATATGTAAATAATCAAGATGAGACAGTGCAATTTTGGACAGAAAAAGTAGGGTTCTGTGTAGTTTCTGAGGAAGATAATGGCCAAGGGTTTAGATGGATTGAAATTGCTCCAACTAAAGAAGCTGAAACAAGTATTATTCTCCATAATAAGGAATTTATCGCGAAAATGTCGCCTGAATTAAATCTTGGAACACCTTCTTTAATGTTCTTCTCGAAAAATTTCGATAATTTATATAGTGACTTATCAAACAAAAACGTTACAGTTGGAGAAATTGTAAATATGCCTTCAGGTAGAGTATTTAATTTTGCAGATAGTGAAAATAATTACTTTGCAGTAATGGAAAAAAAGTAAATTACAAAATTAAAAACACATCAAAAGAGATATCATGATGACATCTCTTTTGGTGTGTTTTTTTGTAAAACGTAATAAGAAAAGTTCTATCTCCAACTGCCCAATAAAAAAAGTTTAAACTGAATTGCAATTTCATTCATTATAAGCTGATGAGAAGATTATGGAGAGGGAAATGAGGGGGAATTTATGAACTCAAGAAAAGTATCTTTGAGCTTCGAGAGAGCCAATTGTGATGATTTTTATGAAGGTGCCATTACAAGTATCGTTAACAGACTTCGGGCTGCTGGATGTATTTTCGCCGAAGATGAGGCCCGGTTGCTCATTTCTGCGGCTACGACATCGGCTGAGCTCGCCGCGATGGTGGACCGGCGAGTAACTGGCCTCCCACTCGAACATGTCATTGGATGGACGGAGTTTTGCGGTCTTCGGATAGCGGTGGACCCTGGGGTTTTCGTACCCCGCAACCGCACTGAGTTTCTCGTCCGCCAGGCTGCCGCCCTCACTCGGCCAGGAGCTGTCGTGGTTGACCTGTGTTGTGGTTCGGGAGCGTTGGGCGCTGTACTGGCTGCAATGCAGGAACGGATTGAGTTATACGCCTCTGACATTGACCCGGCTGCGGTGCGGTGCGCTTTGCGCAACGTCACTGCAGCCGGTGGTCGTGTGTACGAAGGTGACCTCTACGAAGCATTGCCTGCCATACTGCGCGGCCGCGTCGATGTCCTAGTTGCGAACGCACCCTATGTACCTACCGAGGCGATCAGGCTGCTACCTTCAGAGGCTCGCATATACGAGGCGCGTGCGGCGCTCGACGGGGGAACGGACGGGCTTTATATACAGCGGCGGGTGGCGGCTGAGGCGTCACTTTGGCTGGCACCTGGCGGGCATCTGCTTGTTGAGACGAGTGAGCAGCAGGCGCCGCATACTGTCGAGATATTCACTTGTAATGGGTTGATACCGCAGTTGGTCAGTTCTGAAGAGCTGGATGCCACCGTGGTCATCGGAGCGAAGATGCAATAAAAACGTAGAATGGAGGATTATATAAGTGTAGTAAGCTGCTTATAAATCTCTACAATTTCTTCAAGTCTCATTCTTACTAACCCGCTTGAGGATGGAGCAACAAAATCAATTGTTCCAGGTATGACTGGTTTAGGCTGCTGTCCCCACGGGGCTACTTTTTGTCTGCTATATTCTTGATAAACACCTTTCCCAACAAAACAGACTACTTTTGGCTGTAATCGTATAATTTTTTGTTTTAAAATTTCTTTTCCTTCTTTATACTCTTCTTTTGTAATTTCATCCGCTGCCTTAGTTGGTCTTGCTACTATGTTTGTAAGACCCATATCTAGATCCAACAGTTTATAGTCTTCTGAAGCATCATATTTTTTGGGGGTTAATCCTGCCTCATAGAGAATTTTCCAAAAGCGATTATTGGGATTGGCGAAGTGATGTCCTGTCTCGCTTGAGCGAATGCTTGGATTAAAGCCGACGAATAAAATATTTAAATCCTTTTTAACATGATCATTAATTGGGTTCAAGATTAATCCTCCTTCTTTATGGGATGTAACCGTATCAAGTTTTTTTATTTTACCACAAGTTCTAGATTACACTTCGTATTCAAAAGATATAAGGGACAGTTCAAACCATTCATGATGCTCTGGTTGTTATCTTAAAGGTGTTTTCGCACGAGGGAGAATTACATTTCCTCGTGTTTTTTATTTTCTGTGAAGAAATGAGCTTTTGCAACTACTTCTTAATTAAGAAATAGTTAAGAAGTAGTTAAGTCCCATTTAAAGTTTTTTTCCGATAATAAAATGAGAAGCATACAAGAAGGTATAGTTAATCATCTTACGATAAAGGAGGATTTGAAAATGTCTTTTTCTCAATTCAATATTGATGTTTTTCGAGTAATTAATGATTTAGGTAAACAATATTCGTTCTTAAACTCAGCCATGGTATTCTTGGCGGAATATATGGTATATATTTTAGGTTTAATTATTATCGTTTATTGGTTTACCGGATCCAGAAAAGGTAGGATGATGGTTATCCAGGCGATGATTGCTTTTGTGATTGCTGAGGTAATTGGAAAAATAGCAGGGAAATTTTATTTCAATTATCAACCGTTTGCAGTGTTTCCTGATGTGAATAAGCTTGTCGACCATGCTGTAGATAATTCGTTTCCTAGTGACCATACGATTCTATTTTTTTCAATTTGTTTTTCGCTTTGTCTTGTTCGTAAAAAGACGGGGTGGTTATGGCTTATACTTGCATTTTGTGTAGCAATCTCTCGTATTTGGGTAGGAGTTCATTATCCTTTTGATGTTGTAATAGGAGCTTTAATAGGGTGTATTTCAGCGTTATTTGCGTATGGGTTCGTACCGAGACTTTCTTTTATCAAACAATGGCTTACTCTGTATGAAAAAGTAGAGCAACATGTTTTACCATCCAAAAACAAATCAAAGGGATTTTGAGTATACAAGTATAAAAATCTTTAAAGAGGCTGAGCATAAATCTCAGCCTCTTATTATATCCTTGTACTTATTCAGCTTTTTCCATAGCTCTCATGGATTCAGCCACTTTAACCATCATGGAACATTCGACTCTCTTACGGAAGATGTCACAACTGAAATCGTAGATTCCATTGATGGAGCCGGTTGCGTGCAGCGCGTTGGCAGGGCAGCCGCCGCTGCAGTAAAGCTTCGCCCAGCAGTTCTGACATTCGGGCTTCGAGTAGCAGTTGCTTTCTTTAAATTGGCACTGCGTTTCTTGTTTTGTAATTCCATCCCAGATGTTTCCCATACTGTATTCTTGATCTCCGACGAACTGGTGGCAAGGAAAGAGTTCGCCCCATGGTGTGACAGCAAGATATTCGGTTCCAGAGCCGCATCCAGAAATTCTCTTTTGAATGCAAGGGCCTTCAGAGAGATCAAGCATGTAATGATAGAAGGTGAAGCCATTGCCTTCTTCTTCACGCTTTAGCATTTCCTTGGCGAGAATTTCGTATTGGTTGTAAATCTCCGGTAGGTCCTCTTCGGTAAGTGCATATGGTTCCCGAGGATCACAGATGACTGGTTCCATCGAGAGTTTGTCGAAACCAAGATCTGCGATATGAAAAATGTCATTGGTAAAGTCGACGTTGTTGTGGGTGTAGGTTCCACGCACATAGTATTCTTTATCTCCACGCTTTTCGATGAATTCCTGGAACTTCGGAACGATGTAATCGTAGCTTCCTTTTCCAGTTACTGTTTTACGCAGGTGATCGTGGACTTCTTTTCTTCCATCAAGACTTAATACAACGTTGTACATTTCCTTGTTTAAGAAATCAGTGACCTCATCGTTTAAGAGCATGCCATTTGTAGTGAAGGTGAAGCGAAAAGTCTTTTTGTACTCTTTTTCTTTGCTTCTTGCGTAAGTGACGATTTGTTTAACAACTTTCCAGGCCATGAGCGGTTCTCCGCCGAAGAAGTCGATGTCGAGGTTTCGGTGATGACCGGAGTTTTCCAATAAATAATCGATCGCTCCTTTGCCAACCTCATAGCTCATAATCGCTCTGTTTCCGTTGTATTTTCCTTGGCTGGCAAAGCAGTATTCGCATGACAGGTTGCATGTATGTGCGACGTTGAGACAGAGAGCCTTTACATAAGTTTGGCGATTTCTTAAATCAATTGAGAGATTCTTATATTCATCCTCAGTAAAAAGTTGTCCATCATTTTTCAGCTCTTCAATATCTACGATTGTTTCTCGAATGTCTTGCTCAGAGATGCCTGCATCATGTGCGTATTTTTCCAACATCATTGTTACGATTTCTTCCGCGGGAGTAGTCTCATAAAGCGCGATAATTTCATAGGCGAGATCGTCGACAACATGTACCGATCCACTGTAGGTATCGAGCACGATGTTGTAGCCGTTTAGTTTATATTGATGAATCATACTTGATAATCAAGCTCCTTTTATGTATAAAGTGAAACTTCCGTTATACCTGTTAATACAGAATAAAAATGGCCGCCCATCTAGGAAGCAGCTGGGCGGTACGTTTCTTGTTTTCTATCTGTTCATTGTGTTTTCGCACTTTTGATTTGCAACTCCGCAAGACGTTTTGCAAGCGGATTGGCAAGATGTTTGGCATGCGCCACATCCACCGTGTTTTACCGTATCTGTCAGTTTACGAGTGCTGAGTGTTACGATTCTTTTCATAATGTATAACTCCTTTTTAAGAAATAAGGTTAATGTTTGTGAATGATTTCACATTAAAAAGCATAATTTGTGAATTAATTCACATTAATAGTTAAACTTTGTGAGTACTTTCACATTTATTCCAGTAATAATTTTAACAATACCTTTGATTTACGTCAATCATTCGTGGTGTCTTAATATTGTGGAAAATCTACTTGCTTTCTCCTAACTTTTAATTTGTTCAAGCCTGTCTGTTAATCTATATTTTTGGAAGTTCTTTATCCATGTTCATCGAATCCGTTATCTGCCCTTATTAAATGGTATATATATCCAAAATAAAAAAACGACATAAAAATCTCTTTCTTTTTTGGGAGGACAAGAGCATCTGGCAGTGCATAGAAGCGATCAGGACCTTTTCTTGCCACATGCGCGAGGTTTACAAACAAAGGGAGCAAGCAAGTAGGGGTATGCTGTATTTCGCATAGCAGTGACTTATATGTCGAAAAATTAAAATGGATTTATATAGATTAAGAAAGAATATAGTTTAGACACATTGAATAATTGGATAAATTTATGTCATAAAATGTAGTTATTTGTCATTATTTCTGATATACTCCGAATATAGGATATCGATGTGGATTGTTCTGATATTCTTTTATACAAATAAAGGTATATTCAAGTGACTCTGATTATTGTTGTTTATGGTGAGAAAAAATCTTTTGAAGAACGTTATTCCTGTTGAAGTTTTTTATTCATGTTGTTCTAGACAAACAGACAAAAAAGATAAAAAACTTATTTGTTTTCAATGAGGGTATCTATCTTCGTTGAAAACGAAAAGATATAAACGTCTAAACTACTGGGGAGTGTTCGCTGAAGCGTAAGATACGCCTTTTCCTATTAAACATCAAACGAATTTTTTCTATAAATCTTCATTAAATGCGGACATAGCTAAACTTGTTATTCGTAATTATTCTCATGGGGAGAATAATTTTTTGTGTTGCATTTTAAAAGTGGATTTATATAGTATGACCCAATTAATAGTGTTGAATTGAGAACATTATTAACCAAGCATCTATGCTCAGCGTGAGATGGTACATACAATTTAAGTTTGTATGATTTGATAGAAATGATGAAAGAATATAAATTTCCTAATCTGTATACTATCATCATTTGTTAGGCATGTCAATATTCAAATGGTTGGATTTAATGTCGTCTTGGAAAAGCTAACGATTCTTGAAAATTAGATAAAACCTGTATACATGAGTACATTTTCTCCTGTTTAGATACAACCATTCAATATGTTAGTTTGAATGGTATATCCATTATACGAGTTTTTTTAGAGAGAACTGTTTATTCAGCGGTTCAAAAAAGAAATGGAGTATTGAGAGGCAATTGGTCATTCAAGCGACTTATATGGCCTTGTTTTCAGCTTAAGTGAGCATATGTACTACATATATGGAATCTTTTTCATAAAGCGATTAAGTCTAAACCTCTTACGACAACATTATCGTTAATAAGCAATAGAACGATTACATATTCTTTAATCCTCTATTTTAATTCCATTTTAAAGTTCTTCAACTTTTTTTATTTTACTCAATAATATTGATTTGTTATAGATCATTACTTTACTAAGAGAACGGTATTGTAGTTAATCTACATAGTGTTACGAGGATAACATGATTTGAATAGCCTTTTCTAAATTAAAGAATTTACGCGATTGATGTCGAATTCTAAATAATCTCAAGAAGCGAGTGATTTAATGTCGCGAAAGAGTTTATTACTCGGACAGGATAAGAGACATTTTAAACAGTTTTTAGTGTTATTCATGGCGCTTTTATTTGTTTTTATTGGCGTGTTTCCTAATGGTTTACCAGTAAAAGCTGCAACTCCTACTGTTACGACAGATGTGTGCTCGCAGCAACAGAATCAAGTAGCGCTGATTAATGGTAGTTTTGAACGTCCTGTTCTTAATAATTCTAAACCAGCTAACATATTCGTTCCAGCAGCAAATGTTCCAGGGTGGAAGACCACGGATGTAAAGAATCAAATAGAAATTTGGAGACCTAAAGATGGTTTACCTTATAAGATTGGACAAACTGATCCTCTAGGTGTGCCTACACCTGCTCCAGCAGAGGGGGATCAATATGCAGAATTGAATGCATGGAGTGCTGGTTTGCTTTATCAAGATATAAAAACAACACCAGGACAAAAGATCTATTGGAGACTATCTCACAGGGCACGATTTGGAGTTGACACGATGAGCCTTCGAATTGGTCCAGTAGGTAGGACCCCACAGGATACGCCACTAGTGCGACGAATGTCTGATGGAACCGGAGCGTGGGGGCACTATGAGGGGACATACACCGTTCCGGCTGGACAAACAATAACGCGATTTGGTTTTGAGGCCGTGTCTACTGGCAGTCAGAATATAGGAGCAGGGAATTTCTTAGATGATCTTTTTATTGGTACAACCCCTTGCGTCACAGCAACAAAATCTGTCGATAAAGACAGACTCATACATGCAGGAGACGAATTAACGTACAAAGTGAATGTTAAAAACTACGGTGGTGACATTGCTGCTGATTCCGTTTTCACAGACGCAATCCCTGACGGAACGGAATATGTTCCTGGGTCAATAAAAGTGATGAAAAATGGAATCGAAACGAGTGTAACGGATGCAGTAGATGGTGACACAGGAGATTTTCAGAGCAATAAAGTTACTGTTAAGTTAGGGGATTTACCTAATACAAACAATGCAGTTGAAGGATTCACCGTACAATTTAAAGTAAAAGCGAAGTCAGGTAATATTGGCAAAGTCATAACGAATAAGGCACAAGTACAATATCAGAATTTATTAGAAAAGAAACAAGAACAAACGGAAACAAACGAAGTTGTAAATGAAATTGTTTTTAAAGATCCGGCCATAGAATCAGAGAAAACAGTGAGGAATCTACAAAATAAAAGTACTGAAGTAGGAGACACACTGGAGTATACAATTCGAACACGGAATACGGTTTCCGATAGTCTTATAAAAAATCTAGTCATTGCAGATACATTACCAGAAGGATTGGAATATGTACCGGGAACGTTACAACTAGATGGAAAAACTGTGACAGATGCCGCGGATCAAGATAATGGTCAGTTTGTAACAGGCAAAGTGACTGGGAAATTTGGAGATGTGACCGATACAAATTGGCATACAGTCGTGTTTCATGCAAAAGTAAAACCAGGACAAGCAGGTAAAAACATTATCAATACTGGGGACGTAACAGGAGATAATGTACCACCGCAAAATCCGAAGACGGACACACCAGTTTATCCCAAACCACCAAACTTAGAATCTACGAAAACAGCGAAGAACACACAGGATAAAAAGATTGAAGTTGGTGATGAAATTGAATATACGATCAAAGCGCGTAATACGGTTTCCGATAGTCTTATCAAAAATCTAGTTATCGCGGATACATTGCCAGAAGGATTGGAATATGTACCGAGGACATTACAAGTAGATGGAAAAGCAGTGACAGATGCCGAAGATCAAGATAATGGTCAGTTTGTAATAGGAAAAGTCACTGGAAAATTTGGAGATGTAACTGATACAAATTGGCATACAGTGGTGTTCCACGCAAAAGTAAAAGAGGGACAAGCAGATAAAGTGATTGAAAATATAGCGAACGTAACAGGAGATAATATGCCGCCGCAAAACCCGTCTACTAACATTAAGGTGTCTCCGCTTCCAACGGGTCAATTTGAAATTGAAAAAGTGGATGCGAAAGATGCAAATCTGAAACTGAAAAATGCAGTGTTTCAGATTTTAGATAAAGACGGTAAAGAAGTTGGCAAATTAACGACAGGCGAAAACGGTAAGGCAGTTTCTGAACAATTATTGTTTGGTACATACACGATTAAAGAAGTACAAGCACCAAACGGTTATATGTTATTGAGAGGTTCAATTGAGGTAAAAATCAATTCGACAACATCAATACAAAAAATAAGAGTAGAAAATACAAAAAGTGAATGGGATATTCCAAACACTGGTGGTGTAGGAACGAATATTTTTTATGTGATTGGTGCTTTCTTGATGGTAATCACACTATTTTTGTTTGTTCGTAAGAGAAACATTGATTAATAGAGTTCAAATTTTATAGGGATAGTAAAGGAGACAAGAAATATGAAAAAGATTTTTAGTATGCTTTTAATCTTTGTATTAACTCTTTCTACGTTGCCGAGCATGTTTGCAAGTGCAGCTTCCAAAACGACAGGTTCTTTAACAGTTCATAAATATGAACAAGAAAAAAACGGGACACCAGGCGCTGAAGGTGATGGTTCTGCGAATCAAATGGTTCCTCAAGATGCAAAAGCGTTACCAGGTGTAACGTTTGAAGTGAAACAAATTGCTTCATTCGACAAAATTTCAAATGATGGAAAGATTGCGAAGGAAAGTGTAAAGTCTGTAACAAATGCAACGCCAATTCAAGTAAAAACAAATGACAAAGGTGAAGCAGTATTTTCAAATTTACCGCTAGGACGTTATGAAGTAAAAGAAGTTGCTGGTCCAGCACATGTTAACTTAAACCTAAATACATATACAGTTGACATTCCAATGACTAGTAAAAATGGCGATGGGCTAAACTATGATGTTCACATGTACCCGAAGAATGAAATTAAACGCGGGGCAGTAGAATTAACAAAAACAGGTGCAAAAGACAAAGCGTTAGCGGGTGCTGAATTCTCTTTATTTAAAGAAGATGGTACAGAAATTCAAAAAGGTTTAGTAACAGATGCAAAAGGTAATATTCGCGTTCAAGGTTTAGAGTATGGCAAGTACTATTTCCAAGAAACAAAAGCACCAGCTGGATATGTTATCGATCCAACAAAATATGAGTTTTTCATTACACAATCAGGTACAACGAATGAAGATGGTACGATTACATCTGGCGCGGTAGTAAAAGTAGCAGTGAAAAACTATGAAGAACCAACGATTGATAAAAAGATTAATGGTGGAAAAGAAGCTTTACCAGTTAATCCGTTAACAGATTACAGTTACGATATTAAAACGTTAATTCCAGAGGATATTAAAGATTATAAAAATTATGTTGTAACAGATAATGTAGATGATCGATTAGTTATTCAAGGTAAGCCAGTCGTAAAAATTGACGGTGTAGAAGTGGATGCAGGTGTTGTAGAAGTAACTGTAGATGGTCAAAAAGTAACGGCTACTGTAAAAGATTATTCAAAATTAGCGGGCAAAAAAGAACTTTATTTACAAATTAAAGCACAAATTAAAGAAGGCGTAGAAGCTGGAGTAGAAATTTCAAATACAGCAACAATTGACTTTAAGAATAAGAATGATGTAACTGGTAAAAAAGACTCGAAACCAGTAGTTGTTACCTCAACAACTGGTAGCATTCAATTAACAAAAGTTGATGGTGCAGACAATAAAAAATTAGCAGGTGCAGAGTTTGTATTAAAAGATAAAAAGGGTAATGTAGTGGTTGTAGAAGGAAAAGAAGTAAAAGGTGTATCAGATGAAAATGGTGTGATCACATGGAATCATATTCCGTATGGAGATTACCAAATTGTTGAAACAAAAGCACCGACTTATAAAAAAGATGATGGTTCAACAGCTTCTTATCAACAATTAAGAGACCCAATTGATGTAACAATTGATGCAGATCACAAAGCAATTACATTAACTGTAGAAAATAATAAAAGTGGTTGGATCCTTCCTTCAACAGGTGGTATCGGGACAATTCTCTTCATTGTAGTAGGTCTTGGATTAATGGCTGTAGCATTTATTTTCTTTAGAAGAAAGTCTGCAAACTAGAGAATTATAATGATGTAATGTGAAAAGAGGAAGAGCGAACTGCTTTCCTCTTTTCAGCATTTTCGTATATAAAGGGGTATGTTATGAAACGTAATACCATCTTTAGCTGCATTTTTTTATTGGGACTCGGTATTTTTTTGTATCCATTTGTCAGCAACTGGCTAGCGACAAGAACACATTACTCCCAAATTAGTTCCTATGATACAAAAGTAAAGTCACTTCAAAAGAAAGAATTGGAACGCCGGGAAAAAGAGGCGAATGAATATAATAAACAAGTGCAAAAATCTGCCCAAACATTTGCAAATCCATTTGCGAAGCAGCAAAAAGATAATCAAAAATCGTATGCAGATGCGCTAAACCTAGGTGAGGTAATGGGGTATGTGGAAATACCGAAAATTGATGTGAAACTGCCAATCTATCATGGAACCTCTGAGAAAGTATTAAGCCGCGGAGTAGGTCACTTAGATGAATCTTCCTTACCGATAGGCGGGAACAGTACGCATACGGTTTTAACAGGACACCGCGGGTTGCCGTCAGCGACATTGTTTACTCATCTGGATAAATTGGAAGAAGGAGATCTCTTCTATATTCATTCGCTAGATAAAGTTCTTGCCTATAAAGTAGATCAAGTTAAAGTTGTGCTTCCAGAGGAAATCGATGATTTGTTAGTTGTAAAAGATCAAGATTATGCAACGTTACTTACCTGTACGCCTTACGGAGTGAATACACATCGATTGTTAGTGAGAGGTCATCGCGTATCTTATGAACCGAAAGAAAAAGAACCCATTTCAAAACCATTTATGTTAGAGGGATGGATGATAGGAGTTTTGATAGCTCTTTTATGTGTTTTCCTATTTATTATCTATGTGAAAAGAAGGAATAGAAAGAAGAAAATACACACAGATATAAATTGAAAAGTCGATATAAATCCGTCCGTTCTTAAGAAAGGACGGATTTATTTTTATGGTTCTAGCGCGCGATACTTTCTTTGTAATTCCTTCAATTCTTCTACCAAATCTTCTCCAATCGTAGGGGCAAGTTTATCATATATAGGTAATAGTGCTGTTTCCCAATCTTTTCGTTGTTCATCATTTAATTCATGAATTTGAATAGATGAATTTCGTTTAATAAGTTCAAGTTGTTCTTTATTTATTTGAGCGGCTTGTTGGTTATTCCAATCAGTAGTTTTTTTCATTGCTTCCATTAATATTTGCTTCGTTTTTGGAGTTTGCTCGTTCCAAGTTTTTTGATCCATCATGACAACATATCCTAAATATCCGTGGTTACTAATTGTCAAATAGTTTTGAACGTTATAGAATTTTTTAGAGTAGATATTTGAAATGGTATTTTCTTCACCGTCAACTTTTCCTGATTCAATTAATTGATATGTAGAATTGAATGAATATTGATGCGCTTTAACTTTTAATAAATCGAATTGGGATTGGATGACATTACTTTGCATAATGCGAAAAGATTGTCCTTGTATATCTTTGGGTGTATAAATAGGTCCTTTGTTTGAAGTGATTTGCTTAAAGCCGTTGGACCAGTGGGCAAGCCCTTTTACTCCATCTTTTTGTAAGGATTGAAGTAATTGGTCCCCAATTTTTCCGTTTAAGCCTTCTTGCAAGGCTTCATTACTTGAAAAAGCAAATGGTAAATCAAGTACACCCCATTCAGGGGAGAACGTTCCAAGTTTTGATGTGGAAGGGGCAATAAATTGTACTTGTCCGGATTTTAAAGCACGAAATTCTTCTATATCAGAATATAAGCTTCCGTTAGGGAAGACCTCTATTTTTATTTTACCGTTTGATTTTTCATTCACGAGTTCCGCAAATTTGTTGGCAGCAAGTCCTTTCGGTGTGTTTTCTGCAACAACATGGCTAAATTTAAAGACAATCTGGTCTTTTAGTCCTTCTTGGTCATCGTCATATGAGAGTTCATTGTGAGGAGAATGACCATGATTATTAATAAATAAAGCGCTTGCAATACAAGCGGTAAAAAGGAGTATAAAAGTAGCTGCTTTTTTCATTGTCGTCCTCCTTTTGAAGTTGTTATTGTAAGCATACCGAGAAGATTTCTATTCGTAAAGATGCTTTTAGGGGAAAGGAGGGCCAATTGTGAAAAATTTACCAATCCGCTGGAAGATTACGATTCTTTCTTATGCAGTTGTTATCGTTTCCCTCATGATTGGTGGAGGGATTATCGTCGCAAATATTCAACAAAAAGAAGAAAAAGAATTAAGAATTAGATCGATGAATACAGCGCGAACGGTAGCGGAAATGTCAGATGTAAAGAAGTCTCTTCAAGAAAAAAATGGGTGGGTAACGTTAAATTCGGTTATTGAAAATATTAGGGTTATTAATGAAACAGATTATATTGTTGTTATGAATATGGAACGAGTTCGCTATTCGCATCCCGTGAAAGAAATGATTGGAAAAGTTTCAAAAGGAGCCGATGAAGAGGCGGCGTTTGCAGAACATATTTATTTTTCAAAAGCAAAGGGAGAAGTAGGTACTGTCATTCGTGCTTTTATGCCTATTAAAGATCAAAACTTAAACCAAATCGGCGTTGTTGTTGTAGGAAATAAGATACCAAACTTCTTTGAGATTATGAGTGAATTAAGGGGAGAAATTCTTTTTATAGTCATCTTAACTTTAATACTTGGATTGATAGGTTCGTTAATGCTCGCTAATCATATAAAAAAACAGATGTTTCAGTTAGAGCCGTATGAGATTAAAAGAATACTTGAAGAGAGGACAGCAACCTTTCATTCCATGAATGAAGGGGTGATTGCGATTGATAATCAAGAAATGATTACGGTTTTTAACGAGAAAGCGAAACAAGTTTTTCATGTGAATGGAGACGTTGTAGGACAGCCTATTCGTAAAATATTACAGGATACAAGGCTTCCGGAAATCGTGGAGAAAAATCAAGCAGTATACAATGAAGAGATAAAAGTAAGTGGCAAAGTCATTTTAAGCAATCGTATACCGATTAAGAAGGATAATGAATTAATTGGAGCTGTGGCAATTTTCCAAGATCGTACAGAGGTAACGAAGCTTGCGGAAGAATTAACTGGGGTGAAGAACTTTGTTGAGGCACTGCGTGTGCAAAGTCATGAGCATATGAATAAACTTCATACAATCGCAGGTCTAATTCAGCTCGGTAAAGCTGATAAGGCATTACAACTTGCTTATAACACTTCAGAAGAACAGGAGAACGTAGCAAACTTTTTAAATGAGACAATTAAAAACGATGCCGTTGCAGGGCTTCTTTTAAGTAAAATAAGTAGAGGAAAAGAGCTCGGAATTCAAGTGAATATTGATCAAAATAGTTATTTAGAAGCTTTTCCGTACCAATTAGATCAACATGATTTTGTTGTATTATTAGGCAATTTAATAGAAAACGCATTTGGGTCATTTGAACAAATTGAGGCAGCGAATAAAAGAATTGATATTAGTATTGAGCAGTCAGAAGATGTGTGTGCGATATTAATAGAAGATAATGGATGCGGGATACAAGAAGAACATTTACCAAGGTTATATGAAAAAGGGTTTACTGTGAATAAACGTGACGGGACAGGTTATGGTCTTTTTCTAGTAAAACAAATTGTTGAAAAAGGAAGAGGAGAAATTAGAATTTCATCTTTTGAAGGTGAAGGAACTAGCTTTATCATTACTTTTCCAATGGGGATGGAGGCGGAATTGTATGGCGTATAAAGAGGAATTTAAAGTAGTGCTAATAGAAGATGATCCAATGGTTCAGGAAGTAAATAAAGAGTTTATAAAAAGTGTAAAAGGGTTTCAAGTAATTGCTATCGCCAGCAATGGCGAGGAGGGGATTAGCTTTGTAAAAAAAATGAATCCAGATCTTGTTATTTTGGATATCTTTATGCCTAAAAAGGATGGTATTCAAGTATTACAAGAATTTCGAAAACAACAATTAGAAACAGATGTAATTGTTGTTTCTGCTGCGAAAGATAGGGAAACAATTAAACTCATGCTGCAAAATGGAGCAATAGATTATATTATTAAACCTTTTAAGTTGCATCGCATCCAGCAAGCGTTAGAGAAGTATCGCCAATATAGAATAAGTTTGAGAGATTCTGGATCTATTTCGCAGGAGCAGCTGGATTTATTATTATATTCTGGGCGCTCTGAGAGAACGACGAGCAATTTACCGAAAGGTTTGAACGAGTTTACATTAAATGAAATTGTAACGTATGTAAAACAGCAAGAAGAACCCCGTTCTGCTGAAGATGTGGCGCGTGCCATTGGGATCGCTAGAGTGACGGCTCGTCGTTACTTAGATTATTTAGAAAAAAGAGGTGTCATTCACTTGGCAGTTCAGTATGGCGGAGTTGGAAGACCAATTAATCGTTATGTGTTTCGAGAAACGAAAAGTTAAGACCAAAATGAACAAAATATTCGTTATGACCATAAACTTCTCACTTTTCCGTGTAAACGCTATCATTATGTTAGAAATAAACAGAGAGAAAATTTAGAAAAATAAGGGGAGTGAGAAGAAAGGTGAAACAACTCTTTAAAAATTTAACCTTTCAAGTATTAACTGCTATTGTACTTGGGGTGTTAGTTGGATTACTTTGGCCAAGTGTCGGTAAAGAAATGAAGCCGATAGGCGACACATTTATCAATGCTGTAAAAATGGTAATTGCACCAATTATTTTCTTAACAATTGTACTCGGTATTGCCAAAATGGGAGATATGAAAAAGGTTGGTAAGGTCGGCGGAAAAGCTCTTATTTATTTTGAGGTAGTGACAACCTTTGCACTTATTGTTGGTTTAATTGTTGTAAATGTTATGAAGCCAGGAGAAGGCCTTAATTTTAATGAGCTTGCAAAAGGAGACGTATCAAAGTATACGCAAAACGGAGGACATGGCCTTAACTGGATTGAGTTTGTAACCCATATCGTTCCGTCTAATATGGTTGATGCGTTTGCGAAAGGTGATATTTTACAAGTATTATTCTTTTCCATTTTATTTGGTGTAGGATTAGCAGCTCTTGGGGAAAAAGGAAACTCAGTAATTGATTTCTTAGACAAACTTTCACACGTATTCTTTAAAATTATTGGTTATGTAATGAAAGCTGCACCGATCGGGGCATTTGGTGCTATGGCATATACAATCGGTCATTTTGGACTTGCTTCGCTTGTACCACTTGGGAAATTAATGATGTCAGTATATATAACGATGTTCTTATTCGTTTTTGTTGTTTTAAATATTATTTGTAAGATATATGGATTTAGTTTATGGAATTATTTAAAGTTTATTCGAGATGAGATATTAATTGTATTAGGAACAAGTTCTTCTGAATCTGTATTGCCAAGAATGATGAATAAGATGGAGCGATATGGCTGTTCAAAATCTGTTGTTGGTCTTGTGATTCCAACAGGTTATTCCTTTAATCTTGATGGTACATCTATTTATTTATCGATGGCGGTTGTCTTTTTAGCACAAGTATTTGGTATCGATCTAACAATTGGACAGCAAGTTACCATTATTTTAGTACTTATGTTAACGTCTAAAGGTGCTGCGGGTGTGACAGGAAGTGGATTTATTGTATTAGCATCTACGTTAGCTGCGTTAAAGGTTATTCCTTTAGAAGGATTAGCGTTACTCCTTGGAGTCGATCGTTTTATGAGTGAAGGAAGAGCCATCGTAAACTTAATTGGAAACGGGATTGCGACAATCGTTGTCGCAAAGAGTGAAAATGAATTTGATGAAGCAAGGCATGCAGAAGCCGTTGCTGGTACAAAAGTGTTAACAGAGGCGAAAGAAGCCGTATAATGCATAAATAGAAGGAACTATCCACTAGAATAGGTGGATAGTTTTTTTAGTGTATTTCCCCAGCTATTCTTCTTTGAATAAAGTTGATGGTATCTGTCGCAATTCTATTGCGATTAAGGACAATTCCAGCATGACCGCTATTATATACATATCGTGTAGGTTTTCCCCATGACTTCCATAAGTAATCAGTATCTTCGAGATGGACATACTGATCGTTTTTGGCAGAGATTAATAGAATATTGTTTTTGTTCATTACCGGAACAGTTTGGTTAGGTTCTGTAATTCTCCAATACTGTATTAAATCATGATAAGTAATTCCATGTTTTTGTAAGTCTGCTTTAATATATTTCCCAGGTTTTGTGTTCCAAATGGAATAAGAAAGACGATTGGCATAGAAAATAGAGGCTAGTACATCAATTTGAGATTCAACTAAAGCCGTTAAGTTTGCAATGAATCCACCTAGGCTAATGCCAACTAAAATTACCGGGCCTTGTTTATTTTCCTTAATCCATTGTATTAACCCTCTTAAATCAGCTACAGCTTGCTGAGATGATTGGACTGTTCGTTCAATGTTGGCGCTAATCATGTATTCTCCGCTATATAATGAACATTTTGGTTTTCTTTCGAAGTGATATGGTAGCGTGAAATAATACATACTCCACCCTAAAGTCATTATTTGATTATGAAATATTTTTTTTACCCTTTCATTTGAATCCATTCTCCAACCGTGAACAAAAATAATGTTAGGTGAGGTATCATTTTGGTGTAAAAAGACTTCTCCCGTCGCAACATCATTACATGAAATGCCAGATTGAATTGAGCTTTTATATTCAAATTTCCCGGTAGCATAATTTTGGTTATTAACATCTTTCATTTGAAATTGAATATCGATTGAATTGGTTTTATAAAATTTTTGGATGTCTATTGTATCTAACATTTTGTTAGGAAGAGAAGAAAATTGCAATTCTTTGCTGCGGTTCTTGTGAAAACTATATAAGACATATAAGTCGATTGCTTTTGAAAAGAACAAAATGTTATACCCCCAATTGTATAAAATACTATATTGTATGATTTTACAATTTTTTGATCAAAAGGAATAGATTTCTCTGCCTTTGTGACTTGAGGGTGTCCAAGCTTTCTTTTTAAAATTACATATACTAATTAACAAAAAGGAAGGAGAGATACTAATGGAAGAAAACGTAACTGGTAGTCCTTTTATAAATACTGAACAAGGTGTCTATTATTCTGCAAAGCTGCAGCAGGCAATTGATCAAGCTTTTCGAATTCCTGTATTTTTAAGTACAGTAAATACTTTAAATCAACTGCAACAACAATTTTTAGATCGACTTATTTTAGAAATTGAACAAGCTCTTCTGTTTCCTCGTACAATCCCTCGAAGTGATCAATATCCTGAAGCGCCACTAACAAGTATACGGAGAATGATATTATCTAGTTATGGATTAGTAGCGGTCAATTTCCAAAGATTTTTTGTTCAAGGTTTAAGAACAAATGTTGGGCCATTTGAACCACAAACACCATTTTGGGAAGGGACTCCGTTTTCACAAATTGAACCATCGATGGGTTATCAATATGGATTACCATTATTATTAATTCGAGAAACCGGAACGGATGTTAATAGGGGGATTTGGCAGTTAGGAAATGCTCCCTTTTTAATATTAGACTGGAACTCTGAAACACAATCTGTAGACGCATTTTTTAATAGTGTTTCATGGAGAGAATTCTTTGCTAACTGGGTAGGGCATGTTAGGAATGGTTATTATCTACAAACAGAACCACAATTTAAGTTTTGAACTGTTATATATACAAGTTAAAAAACCTCTTTCTTTTTAGGTGGGCGAGAGCATCTGGCCACGCATAGAAACGGTCAGGGCCTGTTTTCAACCACATGCAAGGTTTAAAACAAAAGTAGAAAACAAGTAGCGGTCATGTTGTATTCTGCATAGCAGCGACTTATATGTCGGAAAATTAAAATGGATATACAGTAACAGACGAAAAAATAAAGCTCCTTCAGAATTATGAAGGAGCTTTACACTGTTAAAATTTATTTGGAAATTGCTTTGTAATACCTTCTGCAAGTACGTCGGCCATTTTAATAATATGATCTTCTCCTTCATCGAAAGCAAGAATATCTGCATCCCAATCTTTTTTAATTCTCGCTACAGCCTCATCTGTAACAAATTTTAAATGTGTATACAATAGGTCTTTTAATGCAGCATTTGACCAATTTGGGTTGGCGCTGCTAAGAAACTGAGCGATGTCATCAGCATTTTTATACCACTCTGTGTTAAACTTTTTTAAATTTGCTTGATTACCGCTTTTTGCTGCAACTACTACTTTTCCTGCAAGAAGAATGTGTTCTCTTAATAGCTTGGCAAGCTTATTACCAGCTGCTTCCACATAATATGGCTTTATTGCATTTCCAATATCATCTTGGTTTTTTAACAGTCTTGCTAGTACTTTATCTTGATCTTTCAGCCCTGCTAAGGCGCTTATAATATAATTTCTTGTCTATATTGTATGGTCGATCCAAAGTCTTCTTAAATCATCTTTCAGTTGTATTGCTGATTGGCTGGGGCAAGGATTTTGGATACGTACGTTTTCTTCTGCGCCTACTTTTACTGGCGACAAGAGGAAAGTACAAGACATAAGTAATAGTGTGAATTTCAAGAGTAGCTTTTTCATGGGTATCTGCTCCTTTTTGATTTACATAAATGTTCTATTGTTAGTTTGTATTGCTTTGCTAGTTTTATTCTTTTTACCTACAAAAGGGGATTGTCATATAAGCAATGTGGATAAAGTGACGATATTGTGAACAGAATATCGCTGTAGGTAGAAATGAGAGCAGATACGTGTAAATTTTTACTTGTTATCGCTATAATAATGATAGAAGACATACAGTGAACAAAAGGAGCAGTTTAAAATGAAGCAAAAAGCTTGGGGCGCGATTCTGCTTAGTAGTGCATTACTATTAACCGGATGTACTAGTAATAAAGAAGCAAAACAAGAAACGAAAGAAAAAGTAGAGCAAACAAACCATAAAGAAGACAATCCTGAAGATTTGAAAGTGTATCAATCTGTACATAGTCAATATGAAGACAAAATTAATAATGAAGTAAATGAGGCTATGAAGCTTTGGAAAAAAGCGGAAGAGGAATCTGGAAAGGCAATGAAACTCCCGGAGTTTAAAGAAGACGTACAAAAGGTAACGGACAATACGTTAGCAGATATTGAGAATGTGCGTAAAGAAATTCGGGTTCCAAAATCAAAAGAAAGAGAAAATGAATTATACGTAGGTTTTTTAAATGAAACAGAACAAGCGATGAAAAAATTAGACCGATTAGTGAAAGAAGGAGACACTTCATTAATTCGCGATATTGAGGTGCACCTTTCTACAGCAGTTAATTATTATGACCGTTTTAAAAAAGAAGAGAAATCAGCGAAATAACTTTGTTTTCAAACAAAGTTATTTTTTATTTCATGAGGTGTATCTCGTTAGTTTATAAACATTTAACCGAAATTGAAGAATGTTTGACATTCTTTGTATATATTATTATCATTATCGATAATGATAATAATAATTAGAAGAGGAGTTGAATGAAATGATTGTTGTAACAACGGAGAGCTTACCAGGTTATGAAGTGAAACAGACGTTAGGAACGGTATTTGGATTAACGGTGCGAGCAAGAGGATTAGGGAAAGATATTATGGCTGCATTCAAAGGGTTATTTGGTGGAGAGATTGTACAGTATACAGAGATGCTTGAGGACGCAAGAAAATATGCGCTAGATCGCATGGTTGAAAATGCTGCAGCAATGGGTGCAAACGCGATTATTATGGTTCGTTTTGATTCAGGAAGTCTAAGTCATAATATGAGTGAGATTGTAGCGTACGGTACAGCTGTTATTGTAGAAAAGGTTGAATAGTATGTGGAAAGGTATTGTAATATACTTTTGTGTACAGATAATTATTTTCCTTATTATTTTACTAATGGCTAAGAGAAAAGATAAAAGATTACAAGATAATCATGGTACAGAAGTGCCCAATGGATATTTATTTACAGGAGAAATATACTTTGATCCAACTACGAGAGAGAAATATGAAGTATATTATAACAAAATGGATGGGAAAAGATTTCATAAAAAATGTTTTAATGAAAAATAAAAAAATTTATAAAGTAGCCCTTTTAGACGAAAGTTAAAAGGGCTACTTTATTTCTATCTGTTCGGATCTTCATGATACATATAGGTGTACTTTTAGAGTTCACCTTCTATTTTGGCATTTTATATTCTTTTTTCGTTCCATCGGTAAAGACAACTTCTAAGTCGAATTTTTCATAGTCTTTGTCCAGTTGGAATACATCTACTACTTGATTAATGACATCTTCATCTTTTGTGTCTTTATCAAATTTTAATTGCTGTAAGAGTGGAGTGAGCTTTGTTAATGCTTCATCTCCAGCTAGCTTTTCATTTGTTTTACGATCTTCTAATTTTACCTCTGGCTTGTCACTTGCTGTTTTATGTTTGTAGTCAGCTTCATAGTCTTTCTTTGTATCTTTGTAGTTTGCTTTTAAATCAAATTCATTGAAGCTTAATTTTAAATCTTGGTTAGCTGCTTGTTTTCCACCTTCTGTCGTTTTCTTATCAGTAGTTGTATCCTGTTTCTTAGGTGTACATCCTGTCATTGCAGGTAATAGCATGAATGCTAAAAGGATTGAAAATAAGATTCTCATTCTATAAAACCTCCTTAGTTGTTTTCAAATAAAGTTTTTCCAATATTTATCTTTTTATGTAAGGAAAAGCAATTATTTTTTCAAGTATCGCTCTTAATAATTTCCAAAAAACGGATTGACAATAATTAGAAAAGTTATATAATCTAAATGTAAGTGATCACTTGCATTGGAAAGAGAGGATTATATGGCGCGCTCAAAGACAGCAGAGAAAATTATTCAAGCAGCAATTGAGTTAGTGAAAGAAAGAGGATATAAAGCGGCAACAACGAAAGAAATCGCAATGCGCGCTGGCGTCAATGAAGTAACCATATTCCGTAATTTTAAAAACAAAAAGGGTATCATTGAAGCAGCCGTTTATGAATTTTCATATGTACCGCATTTAAAACAATTTTTACAAACAGAAATTGTGTGGGAATTAGAAACAGATTTGAAGAATTTAGCAAGGCACTATCATAAATTTTTGAATGAAGCGAAAGACATGATTTCTATTGGTATACGTGAAACAGGTGAATTTCCTGAATTAGATGATGAAATTGCTAAGATACCAAAAGGCTTAAAAGAAGAATTGATGATTTATTTTGAAAAGATGCAGCAAAAAGGGAAAATTATTCATACAAATATTGAAGCACAAGTCATGAATTTTATATGGATTAATTTTGGTTATTTTCTATCCAAACTACGTTTTGACAATCGAATCATGGAAATCAATGATGAGAATTTTATTGAAAATAATATTACCTTATATGCTAGGGCATTAAGACCCTAGTATTTATTTAAAAATAAATGCAAGTATGTACTTGCTTGCTAAGGAGGGAAAGATGAATACATTTAAACGGTTTTTAAAAATACCAGGTACGTATATAGGAATTGTGGTAGCGTTGGCATTTCAAATTATTTTCTTTTGTGTTTGGCTAACAGCGTATGATGGGGTATATGAAAGAGCAGATCAAATGCGTATTGCTATTGTGAATCAAGATGCGAACATGGGAAGTAAAATCGCACAAGGTTTACAGAACAACTTGCCTTTTCAAGTGAAGAATGAGAAGTCTATGGAAAAAGCAAAAGAGGAAATGGATAAACATGTATACGATATGATTATTGAAATTCCAGCTTCTTTTTCAAAAGATATAAGTGAAAAAAGAAAGGCGGATTTAAATTTCCATATTAACCAAGCAAGCGCTATGATGGAAAAGCAGATGATGGAAGGAGCTGCGAAGCAAGTTCGTGACAATGTAAATAAAGAGGTATCAAGCTATAAACAGCAAGCAGTTGCTGGGAAGTTGCAAGCTATGGAACCAGGCAGCGCAGAAGCAATAAAAGGATTAACGGAAGATTCAGTTGGATTTACGGTTCATAAAGTAAATGATGCGAAGGGATTTTCCATCAACATGGTACCGCTTATGATCGTATTAGCTTCATTTGTAGGAGCGATGATTATGAGTATGGAATTATATAAAGCATCGCAACTTGTTGAAAGAGGTTTGGGGAATTTCTTTTCAAGGCAACTTATTAATATGGTTGTTGCTGTGGTATTAGCAATTATTACAGTGATTTTGATGAAGTTCTTTCATATTCAAATACAGGAACCGATATTTACGGTTTGGTTGTTTCAAACCATTGTCTTCTTTGCTTTTCTTTCTTTAACGCAAATGTTTCTTAATTTGTTTGGAAATGCAGGGATGCTATTTAATATTCTTTCGTTATCTTTACAGCTTGTGAGTGCTGGTGTGATGGTGCCACATGTAATGCTATCACATACGTATCAAACAATTGGAACATTGCTCCCTGCCACATACGCAGCGAATGGATATTACACAATTATATTTGGAGGAGAGAGTTTAACAAAAAATATCATGTATTTATGCATGATTATTGTGGTAACTCAAATCATTGCTGTGATTGGATATAAAATATCTATCTCACTTAAGAGAAATCAAGCTGTAATAAAGTGAAACTTCCATCAGTGAGGGGGATATCCCCACTGATGGTTAGTTGAACCAATCGGGCTCTTACGGGCAGTTATCTCCCACTTGTCTTCTTTGTTTTCTCAGAATCTTGAGGTGGGAGTCTTACTGCCCGTTAGAGCGGGATAAAAGGGAATGAGAAAAAGGTATCCTTTTTGGGGATACCTTTTGTATATTACTTTTCAATTTTTGCCCATTTAAAGTTTAATGGGCCTGCAAAATCAACTTCAACGATACCTTTTACATAAGAGCGCTGTAAATAAGATTTTCCGTTTTGATATAGAGGTGAGATTACAGTATCTTTAAATAAGATTTTTTCTGCTTGTTTTACAATTGAATTGCTTTTCCACTAGCCTTCTTATTTGTTGCTTCAATTGCTTCTTGGATTATGTTCATGAAATTATTTTCATATAACACTTCCAAACCTGCTGCAGTTGCGCCGCCTGGTGTTGTCACTTGTTCACGAAGCAGAGCAGGCTTGTTTTCGCTCTCTAGCATAGAAGCAGATCCGGTAATCATTTTGATTACGAGATGCTTTGCAGTTATTTCATCAATACCATACTGTTTTGTTGCTTCAATTAAGCTTTCAGCAAAGTAGTAGAGAAATGCAGGGGCGCTGCCCGTGACAGCTGTTAGTTGATGAATTTCTTCTTCTGTACATAATTGTGCGTCTCCAATACCTTTTACTAACATTTGCAAGATTTCAATATGTTTTTTGCTTACAAAAGAGCCTGCTGTGTATAAAGAAATGGATTTCCCAATTGTAGCAGCTGTATTTGGCATAATCCAAGCAACGGCAGTACCTTTAGGAAGCTTTGATTCTAAATAAGAAGGTCCAATACCAGCTGCAACTGTTACAATAAATTGATTGCTGACAAGTGGAGAGAGTTCAGTTAACAGTTGTTCATGCGCTTCTGGAGGCATTGCTAAGACGATAACATCAGCATCTTCCGCATATTGTTTCCAATCAGTTGTCGTAGAAACAGCATACTTTTCACGCAGCTCTGTAAGCCTTTCTTGATTTCGTTGATTGGATACGACAATCTCAGCAATGTGTTCTTTACTTGTATGAAGAAGTCCAGCGAAAAGGGCTTCAGCCATACGACCTGCACCAATAAATAACACTCTTTGTTTCTTTTGCATATTTTTTGATCCTTCCTGTAGGAAATGTATTGCTAAAACGATAACATTGATAAAAGAGAATTGTAAAAAGAAAAGACTTGTATACAAAAAAATCCTAGTTTCAGAAAGTAGCATTTCCGAAACTAGGATATATCATTAAGATTTTGTCATACCAAGTAGAATAGCCCCGCCGATAATTAAAGCACTGCCAAGCGCGATAAATACCATTTGACGTTTTGTTTTCTTTTCACCTAAGAAGACGATTGCACCAAACGTTGAGATGACAATCCCTGTTTGCGATAGTGGGAAGCTTGTTGCAACGCCAACTCGTGGTAAAGAAAGAAGTAAGAATAAGTTTCCTGTTCCCCAAAGTAGACCAGATAAGATATTGCGAATTGCATATTTGTTAAATGGTTTATGTTTAAATGTCAGTACAACTGCTCCAACAAACATACCAACTGCTTGAGGTAAAATAGCAGACCAGCCATCGATGTTGTACCAACGAATAATGATTACATACATAAAATAACCGACAGTCGAAACAATTAGAGTTAGTAACCCTTTTTTCAATTGTCCCGGCGGTTGTGCATTTTCTTTATCATCTAAAGAAGTAAAAACAACACCGACTACGATTAAGAGAATTGCAATCGTTCCCATAATAATTGTAGTAGTAGTTGTCCATTCATGAAATGCGATAACCCCAAAGATAGAAGTAGCTACAAGCTGCATCCCTGTTGAAATGGTAACTGTTGTTGAAACGCCTAATGTTTGAACCGTTTTTAATTGATTGACTTGTCCTAAAGCCCAAAATAAGCCTGAAACAAAGCCAACAATTAATATAGTTAAAGATAGTGCCGGTGTTGTAAATACATACATAATTGTTGCGAAGAATAGAGCACCAATTGTCATACCTACCGTTTGACTATATGCACCGCCACCCATTTTTACACTTACTAATAAAACGTTTCCCCATGCTAATGCAGGAAGAAGTGCTAATAAAATGTCCATTACAAGACTCCCTTCTTGTTATATCAATAAAATATATGTAGTTCTAACGATTGGTAATTTTCCACTTACGAATCGTTAAAACGATGAAGTAGTGATGTCTATAAGGAGAACGCTGTCATTATATAAATGCGTTTTCATATCCCCTTTTTTGGCACCTCCATATAATAACAGGAAAGAGTCTCTTTTAGAAAGTAAATTCAAATAGAATGTATATTTCTATGAATATGAAAATTGTAATAGTTTATGTGGGAATTAGAAGATATAATAAATTATAACAAATTGGATTTTTTATCCATTTAAATTGGTGTAGTAGGGGAAAAATAGAGTATAAAGGGGATGTAGGGTGTGAAAGATTATGTAGTGCAAGAATAGAAAATAAATAAGATTCAAGTGGTAAGAGCAGATATAAGTCATGTCGAAGGGATTGCCAAGGTTTGTGCAGATGGATGGCTAGCGACATATGAAGGTTTGTATAGCCAGGAATATATCGATCGTGTCATTGAAGAATACTATAATCATGAGCGTATTTATAAGGAAGTACTGACGAATAACGAAAATTGGTATGGATGGTTCGTCGCATTGGAAAACGGACAAGTTGTTGGAGCGATTGGTGGAGGCACAACGGGTGAAAAGTGTGGAGAAATCTTTGTCCTATATTTAGATCCGAATCGAAGAAGAGAAGGAATTGGGACATTGTTAGTAGATCATTTTACAGAAATTCAAAAAGAAAAAGGGATTGTAGAGCAGTGGGTGTCGGTTGCCAAGGGGAATGAAAAAGGAATTCCCTTTTATGAAGCAAAAGGATTTGTAAAACAATCTGAACGTCCGAGTCAAGGAAGTACAGAAGAAGAACAGGCTGTATCGTACAGATACTGCCGAAATATATAGCAAAATAGCCTCTGTTAAAGAGGCTATTTTACATTTGCATGTGTTCTTTGTTCGTAGTGCACAAGCTGATTATTGTGGAAAACAGAAGTATGGTCATATACGCTTTCTTCTTGTAAAACCGTGGGTAAAAAGTGCTTTGTTAAAGAGTTTATTCCTCTATTTTCGTTAGATAAAATCCAAGAAATGTGCTTCCAATCTAAAATACCTTCAGCTACTTTTTTCGGAGTGTGATAAGAAATATGAGCTGGGAGATTAGCGGTAAACAGATATAATCCACCGGAATTTGTATTGTCGATTGTCCATGATAATGTTCCTTTATAGGTGACTTCTTGCTCTGTTAAATGTAGTCCTGTCTCTTCTTCAATCTCACGTAGAATGCATGCCATTGGCGTTTCCGCTTCTATCATTTTACCACCAACACCGTTCCACAAGCCTTGCAGTGGTGATTTTTCTCGATTTAACATTAATATTTCATTACCTTTTTTTATAAAACAAAGTGTTTGGTTATACATATAATTCCCCCTTATTTTCTATAATTCTACATAAACATCTAATTTCCATTTCATTTCGCGGGAAATAATACAAAAAACAGTAGCTTTGTCGAAAGCTACTGCTAGAAAGAAGTTACCTTTTTATTGATAAATTGAATAAGCAATAAAAAGACAATTGACATACCGACAGTTGTAAGAACGAGCGCCCAGGCAAGGGGCATGTTACTTGCATCAATTGCCATATAAATTGCAGTTGGAATTGTTTGTGTTTTACCAGGAATATTACCAGCGAACATAAGCGTCGCACCAAATTCTCCTAGGGCGCGGACGAAACTTAAAATCATTCCGCCAAGTAGAGAAGGGAACGCGAGTGGTAATGTTACATGTAAGAACACTTGTAATTCAGTTGCTCCAAGGTCTCTAGCCCCGTCTTCAATTTGTTCATTGGCAATGATAAAACCCGTTTTTGCTGATTGGTACATAAGCGGAAATGCAACTACAGTTGCAGCAATCACAGCAGCCCAAGATGTAAACATAATCGATTGTTGAAACAAAGTTTCGATCCACTGACCGATGGGACTGTTTTTTCCAAAGATGATAATGAGAAAAAATCCAATTACAGTGGGCGGCAGTACCATTGGCAGTAGAAAAATGGTTTCTAATAAAATTTTATAGCGCTTCGAAGATCGAGCTAAAACACGGCCAATTATCGTTCCGAACACCATCACAATGATCGTAGAAAGTGCAGCAACTTTTAGTGAAAGAATGATAGGTGACCAAAATGTATCAAATATCATAGTTACAATTACAGCACTGTAAAACCATATTTTTTAAAGATGGCTATAGCGTCTTTAGACTGTAAATATTCATAAAAAGCAGTTGCCTCTTTTTTATGTTTCGTTGCTTTTACAATACCTAATGGATAGCGGATTGGTTCGTGTGAATTTGCCTGTGCTGTAGTAGCAATTTTTACTTTTTTTGAAATAAGGGCGTCTGTTTTATAAACAATCCCTGCATTAACGTTTCCTGTTTCTACGTATGTTAATACTTGGCGTACATCTTTTGTGTATACGATTTTATTTTGAAGGTCGTTCCAAAGATTTAAATGAGTAAGCGCCTCTTTTGCGTATTTTCCAGCCGGAACAGATTCAGGTGTACCTAGTGCGATTTTTGTTACTTGCTCATCTTTTAACGATTGAAAATCTTTTAGATTACTATCTTTAGGAACAACTAATACTAACTCATTGCCGAGTAGATTTTTTCCTTCTTTCTGATCAATAAGTCCTTTCGTTACGAGTGTTTGAAATTTATCTTCTGCGGCAGAGAAGAATAAATCAACAGGAGCTCCTTGTTCAATTTGCTGTTGAAGCTTGCCAGAACCGTCGAAGTTAAATGAGAGCTTTATATTTGGTTCTTTCTTTTCATATTGTGTTTGAATCTCTTTTAGTGCATCTTGTAAACTAGCAGCTGCAGAAATGGTAAGTTCAACTTTTTCTTCTTTAGCAGTAGTTTTTTCTTGTTTATTTGTGTTTGTACATCCCGTACTTATTACGAGAAGTAGTGTGAATAAAATACTGCAAATAAAACGAAATATGTACTTGTTCATCTTCATTTCTCCCTTCTTTTATCCCCGCCTTAATTATAACTAAATATAATTAATTATAAATAGTTATATTTAGTTATGTTGTGATTTTTCTCACGATAGTGAAAATAAATAGAAGAAAAACTGTTATTTTTGTTACAATGAAGGCAGAAAGCGAGGAATCGGTTTATGGATCATCATTCCTACACAACAGAAGAAGTAGCGAAGCGGTTAAAAGTATCGAAATTAACAGTGTATGATTTAATTAAAAAAGGTGAATTACCCTCTTATCGAGTTGGTAGGCAAATGCGTGTTGATGCAAGTGATTTAGAGCAATATATTACAGAGATGAAAACAGGAAAAGTACAGGCAGTTTCTTCATCTATGCAAGTAATGAACCCGCCAAGTAAATCTGATTCTTGTATTATCAGTGGACAAGATTTATCTTTAGATATGTTAACGAAACATGTAGAGAGCCGTTTGAAAGCTTCTAATATGCTACGGGCATATCAAGGGAGTTTAACAAGTTTGGTTCAGATGTATCAAGGAAAAGGAGACATTGTTAGTCTTCATTTGTTCGATGGGGATACGGGAGAATACAACATTCCATATGTAAAACGAATTTTAGTTGGACAGCCTTGTATTGTTATGAATTTATTATCAAGAACATCAGGTTTTTATGTGCAAAAAGGAAATCCAAAACAGATAAAGACATGGAATGATTTATGTAATACATCCATTCAATTTGTAAATAGGGAAAGAGGATCTGGTATTCGTGTTCTTGTTGATGAACAATTGCGTATAAATGGAATATCAAAAATGAGCATTTGTGGCTATGATTGGGAAGAGTCAAATCATATTGGCATTGCTTCTCAAGTTGCAAATGGAAAAGCTGATGTAGGAGTAGGAACAGAAAAAGTAGCGCAAATTGTAAATGTAGATTTTGTTCCACTTATACAAGAACGTTATGATTTAGTAATTTTAAAAACAGAAGAGAACATGGAGTTAATTGAAACAGTAAAGTCGGTATTACAGTCTCCTGAATTTCAAAACGAACTGCGTGCTATTGGTGGTTATGATATAAGTAAAACAGGTCAAATTATATATGAAACAAATTAAAAAGTGCTGCTTGTAGAATTACAAGCAGCACTTTTCTATAAAAAAAGGGGAGTGTATTTTCATACAAGGACATGTGCGAGTGCGTAAATAACTGCTGTAAGAAGAGCTGCACCGCTTACAAGTCCCATGTAATCAAATTTGTTAAAAGTAATGCTGTTCATAGTTATCTCTCCTTACTTATGTAATCAGTAGCAACAATTTTTGCATCGATAAGGGGGATAACACGAGCCGCATTGTAGTTGCGACCCTTGTTTAGTATGTGAGTGCCTTTTCGATGTGTTTTTGTTGCCCTGTTTCTGTTTTAAGTATATGACAGGTATAAGGGAGTAACTATCGAATTAGCTTACAGTAGGATTACAGTTTTGTAAGGAAAAGATTTTTAAAATTGTCACTTAATTTTATTACCAACTATTAATACTTAGTGTTATAATTAAGGATAAATAATACAGTTATAAAAAATTAAATTGTAGAAGGGAACAGGTCGAATGTATACATTCATTGTAAGGCTGTTGAAATATATATTTAAAACATTTGGAAAAGTAGAAGTATATGGAAAAGAAAAATTACCGCAAAGCGGAGCATATGTGGTAGCTTGTACTCATACAAGTTGGATGGATGTTGTCATGTTAGCGACGGGAATGTTACCAACGAAAATTTACTATATGGCAAAAAAGGAATTGTTTGAAAGTAAATTTGGAAATTGGTTTTTTAAGGGCGTAAATGCGTTTCCGGTTGATCGTGCAAATCCAGGGCCAAGTACGCTGAAAATTCCATCTAGGTTATTAAAAGAAGGAAAAGTTGTGGGGATTTTTCCGAGCGGAACGAGATCGGCAGAAGCGACTTCTCTGAAAGCTGGTGCTGTTACAATTGCCTTTCGTTCTAATGTTCCGTTAGTTCCGGCTGCATACGTTGGACCTAGCAGTTTAAAAGAATTGTTTCGTGGAAAAAGAGCGCAATTAATTTTTGGTGATCCGATTCAAGTGGAGCAGTCGGCACAAATGGATCGTAAAGAAGTGATGCAACTGATGACAGAAAAATTAAATGAGACGTTTACACAGTTAAAAGAAACGTTACAAGAAGATAAAACAGCATAATAGTAATAGGAAAAGACGACCTGGCATAGAAGGTCGTCTTTTCAAATTTATCTATATAAGGGGAAAGGGGACACAAAATTATATAAGAATTACTGCGGCAACGTAAATGAATGCTGTAAGAAGAGCCGCACCGCTAGCAAGTCCAACGTAATCAAATTTGTTAAAAGTCATTTGGTTTTCCATTATAATCTCTCCTTACCTGTTTCATGTAGTAGAAACAGTTTTTTAAATCTGCTCTGCTTCTGACTTTATTGTACGAAATCAGGGAAGTTTGAACTATCGAATTAGCTTACAGGAAACTTACATTTTTGTAAGAGAAGTGTAAGGCAGTTCAATGGTATACGTTCCCCTTTTTTTCTAAACTGAAAGAAAGGTTACGTATAAAATACAAGGGAGGAAACCGAAATGGAAAAAATACGGAGACGTTTATTTTTTGGGGTACTTGCTAGTATTGTTATCGTTGTCTTACTATTACCAACAAAGCTTGGTCCAGTAATCGATAAATATAATCCGTTTTATCAAACGAAAGCGTATTACACAGTCGTAAAAGGTATCGGGCAACATATTGGAGATGGCTGGTATGAATATGAGTTTGTTGGATACGATGAAGATGGACGGGAACAGAAGATTACAAAAACGATTCAGAAAATGTTAAAACAAAATGAACCGTTAGAAATCATTGCAAAAGGACGTTATGCTGAGAAATTAGTTGAAATAGATAAAGAAGATATTCCGTTGAATGCAAGAGGAAAGCTTTTAACGATTCAATAAAAAGAAAGACTTATTACAATATTGTAAGGTAGGTGTAATGTAATTCGATAGTTGTGATTACGAGTATGACCTATACTAAAAGCAGAAAGAACGAAATACATCTTTCTGTCTGAATCAATAATGTGATGAAAAGGATTAACAACCAACTACATGTGGGTCTCATCTCAAAAGAGATGGGACTATTTTTCTATCTTACAAAAATGTAAGGTTTACGTAAGCAAATTCAATGGCTCTTTTGTCATATTTCTCTCATAATAGAAATAGATATAAAAGTTAGGGAGATTATAGAAGGGAGACGAGTGAGATGCAAAAAGAAGAAGTAGTTAAGTTTCCGTTAGTAGAGTGTTTTAGCTACTTTGGTGTTGCGATTGTATGTATTGGGATTTTTGATATAATTACAAACTTTATTGTTTAATAAATAAATGAACAAGAAGGCGAGCCTTCTTGTTTTTTTTATTTTATATACATTTTAGGAAGTTGTACTATATAAATACAAGTTGAAGATATAAAAACCTTTTCTTTTGAGGAGGGATGAGAGCACTTGTCCATGCATAGAAACGGCTTATATGTTGGAAAATGAATCTATATACAATGCTAAGAAAAGGTGATAGAAATGAAATGGATTGATAGTCATATACATTTGGATCAATATAAAAGAGAAGAGCAATTTCAGTTAATTGAAGATATACAGAAGACGAAGGAAATAGCAGGACTGATTGCGGTGTCGATGAATTATCATTCTTGTCAGCAAACATTGGGGCTAGCGAAGGATTATTCATTTATCTATCCAGCTCTTGGATATCATCCTGAGCAAGATGTTGATTCCAAGCAATGCGAAAAAATTTGTAAATTAATTGATAAAGAAGCGCATCGTATTGCAGCGATTGGAGAAGTTGGTTTGCCTTATTATTTACGCCAAGAAAATCCGACATTGTTGCTAGAGCCATATATTAAAATGCTAGAAAGATTTGTACATATGGCTCAAAAATATAATTTACCAATTATATTACACGCTGTATACGATGATGCGGAAGTTGTTTGTGATTTACTTGAATCTTATCGAATACGCCATGCTCATTTTCATTGGTTTAAGGGAAGTGAACAAACGATGGAAAGAATGATAGGGAATGGGTATTATATTTCGATCACCCCTGACATTGTATATAAAGAAAAAATTAAAGATATTGCTGCTTTTTATCCGTTATCACATCTTATGGTGGAAACAGATGGACCGTGGAAATTTAATGATGAGATGACGCATCCAAGTATGATTTTGCAAGTGTTAAAGAGTGTGAGTGAAATAAAAGGACTATCGCTTGAAGATGTAGCGGAAACGATTTATAAAAATACGGTTCAATTTTATAATTTATAAATATATAAATCCAAGTTGAAAAAGGACATAAAAATCCTTTTCTTTTAAGTGGGCGAGAGAGTCTGGCCATGTGTAGGAGCGGTCAGGCTTTTTCCTGGCAAGTGCAGGTCATGATGTATTCTGCATAGCAGCAATCTATATGTCAAAAATTTAAAGTGGATTTCTCTATTAATCATTGAAACTAGTTTCAATGATTAATAGAGAAATATTACATTTTTATATTTGTTTCGTACCTTCTGCATTGCAAAATCAGACTTAAGAAGGATGTTGGAGCTGTATATTCTTGGTATGATAGATAATGAAGCAGTTGTATATACGTAATGCTGAAAGGGGACAAATTTCAGCGAAAGAAGAGGTAATATACATGAAGAAATTTTTTATAGGATTCTTAGTTGTTTTTGGAGTATATATGTTTTTTCGAGGCGAATCAGAAGGTGCGGGAAAACCTGTAAGCCAAACGAGTTATGTTGATTCAGAAGAAGCAAAACAGATGAAACAAATTATTGGCGAAGAGGCTAAGAAATATAATCTCCCGGAATGGATACCTCTTACAATTGCCGAGCATGAGAGTCGTTTTAATCCAAAGGCTGTTGGGGATCATGGAACATCGTTTGGGTTGTTTCAACTGCATCGCGGTGGTGGACTTGCTCCTGAAAATGTAACAGATGAGGAGTTAAAAGATCCGCGCAAAAATGCTGAAATTGCTATGTCTCATTTGGCAAAAGGATATAAAAGAGGTATGGAAAAAGGGTTAACAGAATTTGAGTTACTTAAATATGTGGCGAACACATCTGGTTGGCCTGGTACTCTTGGGACAGAGTGGACGGATAAAAATATGAAATATAATATTGGATTAGAGAATGTGTATTATCAAAATAAAGGCGTTATGAAAGAGTAGGTTACGTGATGACCTACTCTATTTTTCTGTAAAATATGTCTCTAGCTGTTCTTTTACTGTTTGTAATTGCGTAGAAACTTGAGGGATGTTATAGCCAACGTATAGCGGTGAAACGATAAAACGTGGAACAATTTTACATATAATGTTTCCATCTAAGCTATAAAAGAACATGTTATAACTATTACACCGTTTATGAAAATCGTGTAATACGTAGCGTACTGTTTTTTGAATATAATCAGCCATTAGGTTAATTTGAGTTGTATTTTCTATTAGAATGTTAAACTCTGTAAAACCGATAATGGGATGAGTAGAAATATTTAGTTCAATTCCGTGTTCTTTGCTTACAACGATTCCTTTGAAGTGTTCGATTTTTATATTTTGTCGATAGTTGACCTGTTCCATACCGATAATTTGCATGTGTGCATGGTGGATTGTTCCCCCTGATAGAGGTCCATGGTTTTTATATAAAATAACAGATTGGAATTTTCCGCTTTGCTCTAACGATAACCAGTGCCCAACTGAAAATCGGATAAGCTTTCGCATATGCTCTTGGGTATAGGTTGCAATATGATCATGACAGTTATCGGTTTCGATAATGACTGTTTGTAATGTATGTTGTAATGTTGGATATTTATTTTTTAGCCAAATGATTGTCTCATCCGTTTCTAAAATATCGCTTAGTTGTGTGTGGTCGCAAAATGGGCAAGATGTCTCTTTATTTTGCATGCTGTTTGGTTTTTGTTGACTAATCTGATTTACAAAGTATAGCTGCTGTTGTGTCTCCATTTTTCTCCCCCCTGTAGCCGTATGTATATGAGAAATTATCTTGTATTCGGAGTATTGTTAAGAAATACTTGAAAAGGTTCTGCATATTTTGTTGGTGTAAATTCAATTATTTCATAACGAGCGATGTTATGAATATAAAATGGATCTTCCGCCATAATTGCTTCTGCCTCTTGTTTCGATGCGGCATTCATTAAAATGATTCCACCAACGCGAGGATTGCGGCGGCCTGAAAATATGAACTTGTTTAGGTCGTAGTATTTATCTGAAAATTGAATGTGCTTCTCTAGATAGTGCTCTACAACTTCAAGTGGTTGGATATAATTTACCATTGCTAAAAACATATTTCCCCCCCCTATTTGTCATATTCCAACTAGTACATATTCGTGAAAAGTCATTTTAAATCCTTTATAGTGGAATTAGGAAAAAATTAGAAGAAGGGATTATTGTATGGAAGAAGAAAAAAATGTATCATTTCGAGAGATATGGCGTATTGCAAATCCCTCAAAAAAGCTATTTGTGATCGGATTAATTTTTTCCATTTTCTCAACGATTGCTGGGTTATGTATCCCACTGTTTATTAAAAATTTAATGGAAAGCTTTTCGAAAGGATTTTCATTGCCTGTTTTAGGAACAATCGTTGTGCTATTGTTGCTTGAGTTTGCGAGTTCTGCTATTTCTTTATATGTTTTATCGCGAGTTGGAGAAGGGATTGTGCGAACAATTCGTGAGAAAGTATGGGTGAAGTTATTAAATTTACCGGTTTCTTATTATGATAAAAATCGTTCCGGTGAAATGGTGAGCCGGATTACAAATGATACAACGGTATTAATGAAGTTAATTTCCGACGATATTATACAACTGCTCACAAACATATTATCAATTATCGTATCAATTGGGATTTTGTTTATGCTTGATGTTTCAATGACACTTGTATTGTTATTAGCAGTTCCTATTACATTGTTTGTTGTTCTACCACTTGGGAAAAAGATTAATGACTTATCTGATCAAGAGCAAAAGCAAATGTCGGAGTTGACAGCATTTTTATCGCAAACGCTTGGAGAAATAAAATTAATTAAATCGTACAATACAGAAGCAGTTGAATATGAACGAGGGAAAGAACAGTTTCAAACGCTATTTCAGTACGGGATGAAACGGGCAAAGATTAGATCGATTTTAAGCCCAATTCTTGGAGGATCCACGTTAGTTATTTTAATGGGAGTTGTCGGATTTGGTGTTTGGCGTGTTGACCAAGGGTTAATCTCCTCTGGTGAACTTGTTGCATTTATCTTATATTTATTTCAAATATTAATTCCCTTTGTAGAAATGAATCAGTTTGTGACGAGCTTTCAAGAGGCGAAAGGTTCTACGCGCCGCTTATTTCAAATTTTGGAGGAAAAAGAAGAAGAAGTTGTTCAGACGGAGCAAATTTTAGAAGCACCAGAATGCTTAAAGTTTGAACAAGTAAGTTTTAGTTATGATCAGCGAGAGCCGTTGCTAAAAAATATTTCGTTTGCAGTTACAAAAGGCTCGATGACTGCTTTAGTTGGTCCAAGTGGTTCAGGGAAAAGTACAGTCTTTTCTCTTATGGAACGATTTTATGAACCGACTACAGGTGATATTGTATTAAATGGAATTTCGTATCGGAACAGTAACATTTATGACTGGCGTAATCATTTCAGTTATGTAGCGCAGTCATCGCCAATTTTATCTGGAACGATTAAAGAAAATATTAAGTATGGTGTAAATTGTTCTGTTACGAATGAAGAAATGGTGAAGGCAGCAAAGTTAGCAAATGCCCACGATTTTATTATGCAATTTCCGAAGGGATACGATACAGAAGTTGGAGAGCGGGGAAACCAACTATCGGGTGGTCAGAGACAGCGAATTGCGATTGCACGTGCATTGTTGCGAGGTGCTGAATTTTTATTATTAGATGAAGCAACGGCTAGCTTAGATTCGGAATCAGAAGCAAAAATACAAGAGGCTTTGTTGAATGTATCGTTAAATAAGACGACGTTTGTCATTGCTCACCGCTTATCGACAATTTTACAAGCAGATCAAATTCTTGTATTAGAGGATGGAAATATTACTGGTGTAGGTACGCATGAGGAACTGATGGAGAATCATGCATATTACAAAAAAATTGTCCAACAGCAATTTGCTATGGAGCAAAGTGAAGACGAGATATCCTGCTTGATTTAGGATATCTCGTCTTTACTTTTTTTGTCATCTTTTCATACATTATTAATTTCATCAACGATTGGTTTTGCATCAATTAAAATGTGAATAACGGTTTTTACAATATCTATCATGTGTTATTCCTCCTTTTATTTTTGGGTCACAGCTGTCTTTTATGTATGGATATGTCTATTTACATTATTTTCAGAAAAATGACTATCCAAACGTATTTTAGGAGAGTATAATGAAAAGGTAAGTATAAAATTCCGTACGAAAGAGGTGAAAGAGATGAATCGTTCTATAGTTATGCGCACGCAATTTTTAGATTTTATCTACATTTGTCGTGCAATTTTTCATCGTGTAGTTGCTAACGGGATACGTATGCCCTTTTTTAGCAATTTCATAATAACTATTGAACGATAGAGGTCTCTTCACCCATTTTATAGAAACGTGTGAAAAGGGAACTATGGTAGTTCCCTTTTCTATTTTGAAATGAAAGCCGTGGGTAAGGTTCTTTACTCATGGCTTTTTTACGTTGAAAGGAGTACGGAAAAGATGATGATTTGTAGTGTAAATAATATAGCGAAGACGTTTGGTGGAAATATCATATTTGAAAATATATCATTTGAAATAAAGAAAGGTGAACGTATTGGTTTAGTTGGCCGAAATGGCAGTGGGAAAACAACAATTTTTCAACTGTTAACGGGAATTGAACATGTGGATGGCGGTGCGATACACATGAAGAAAGGTACGCGTATTGGTCATGTTGCCCAAATTCCGAAGTTTACTGAAGGAATGACTGTATATGATGTATTACGTTCTGCGTTTGCGAAAGAGCAAGCATTAGAAAGAAAGATGAGGGAACTTGAAGAGAAGATGGCCGTAAACGTTACGGAAAAAATAATGGCGGAGTACGGAGAAATACAGGAACAGTTTTCGTTTCTAGGCGGTTATGAAATAGAAGCGAATATGATGAAAGTGGCTAACGGTCTGCAAGTGACGGAATTATTTTCGCGCAGCTTTATAGAACTAAGCGGCGGTGAACAGACGAAAGTGAGTCTTGCATATATGCTCCTTAAAAAGCCGGACTTATTGCTCCTAGACGAACCGACAAACCATTTAGATTTATTCGCAGTGGAATGGCTTGAGCAATTTTTAAAGGAATATGATGGGACAGTTGTTGTCATTTCACATGATCGTTATTTCTTGGATGAAGTCGTAACGAAGATTTTTGATTTAGAAGATGGGGAAATACATGTTTACCATACGAACTATTCACAGTTTGTAAAGGAGAAAGAAGAAAGATTATTGCAAGAGTTTCAAGCATATCAAGAGCAGCAAAAGAAAATAAAGAAAATGAAGGAAGCCATTAAAAGGCTTAGGGAATGGGCCAATCAAGCAAATCCGCCAAACGAGGGATTGCATAAACGCGCTCACAATATGGAACGCGCTCTAGAGCGAATGGAAAAATTGAAGAAACCAATTTTAGAGCATAAGCAAATGGGTCTTCAGTTTGAAGGACAAGAACGAAGCGGGAAAGACGTTGTGATCATGAAAGAAGTGGGAAAGAATTTTGATGAATATGTGTTATTTCAAAATGTAGAATTACATGTTCGTTTTCAAGAGCGCGTTGCGATTGTTGGACGGAACGGTACAGGAAAGACAACGTTATTGAAATTATTATTACAAGAAATGAATCCAGATACAGGTGAAATTCGCATTGGTAGCGGAGTAAAGCTTGGCTATTTGTCTCAACATATGAAGGTGAACGGTAAACAAACGGTATTAGAAATGTTCCGAGAGCAGGTAGCAGTAACGGAAGGAGAAGCGCGTCATATCCTTGCCCGCTTTCTATTCTACGGCCTAGCTGTATTTAAAAAGGTGAATCAATTAAGCGGGGGCGAACGAATGCGTTTACGATTGGCCCAGCTTATGTATCAAGATATTAATTTTCTTGTACTTGATGAACCGACAAATCACCTTGATATTGAATCGAGAGAAGTATTAGAAGAGGCACTTGAACAGTATAATGGAACGATTTTGGCTGTTTCTCATGACCGTTATTTCTTAAATAAATTGTTCCCTAAAACGTATTGGATTGATAATCAAACAGCGTATGGATTTACTGGAAATTACGCTTGGGCACGTGAAAAGTGGCAAGAAAAAAGAGAAAAAGAACAACGAAGCGTTGTGAAAAAGGAACGAGTAGCAGCCGTGCCAAAGCCTATAAATAAGGAGATTGTCGATCTGGAAGAACAGCTTATGAATGTAGAGAAAAGTATATACGAGTTAGATTGCCAAATGGCTAAAACGAAAAATGTTGCAGAACTAGAGAAGCTGCATCATGAAAAAGAGCAAAAAGAGTTGTTAAGAACAAAATTATATGAGGATTTGGAGAATGGTATAGATATGAAAGATTAAAAGCTGGTGTATACCAGCTTTTTAAATTGTATGGATTTATCTTATATACAAATTTATTTAAGTCATCGCTTTGTTGTTGTATTACACGTAATCTGTTTAATTTTTAGAGGTTGATTCTTTTTTTGTAGAAAATAACCACATGAGAAATTTATAAAATGCCACTAAAAATAATGACTGTATAATATTTTTAACCCATTTAAATTGGTTATAATTGTTATAATCAAATAAAACGAGAATAATATATAAGGGAATCAATAAAATTAAAGGTCTTTTAATTTTTAGATTCATAAGGCATTATGCTCCTTTAAATATTAACCACAATTCTACTTTAACATAAAACCCTCCTATCTTCTGTATATTGGAATTCAAGTTTGATATTTCCATTTTTGAAAAGTAGGGTTTGGTAATGCGGATTTTTACATTTCTAAAAGGGGAGACATAAGGAGAGAAAGAATATAGAGTCTGTATATTTTGTTTGAATACGAGGTGAAAGCATATGTTAGTATATACCCGGTTATTAATGTTTGTACTCATTTGTGTTGTGTATGCTTTGCATATTCCGCACGGAGAATTAGGTCTGCAAATATTTGTTGGTGCTGCTTGTTTTATGTATGTTGTGAATCATTGTTTGCTTATGATGCCGCATAACGGGGAGCGGCGGTTGTTTTTTATATTGTTATTGAATGGGATTGTAACAACTATCTTTGGATTTTTATTTCCAAATAACGATTTGTATTTAATCTTATTTGGTGTAGATGCGGTAACTTTATTTATTAATGTTCGCTCGAAAGTGACAGCCCGTTTTTTTATCGGATTTTTCTTTCTATGTTGGTTTGCTATTTTAATATATTCATATCAACATTTTGGAGAACTTGAAATTTGGGGTAATATTATTTCGTTTATGTTCGTTGTATTTAGTGCTCTTACTGGAGGGTTAATTAAAAAACTAACATTAGCTCGCCAAACTGTAGATGAACAGTATGAAAAATTGACTTCATCACATGAAGCGCTTCAAGAAGCGCATGAGCAATTGCAGCTATATGCAAAAGAGGTGGAAGAATTAACGGCAGTTAAAGAACGAAATGAAATTGCGCGTGAAATTCATGATACAGTTGGTCATAATATGACGGCATTACTTGTTCAACTGCAGCTTGCTGAGGAGTTATTGAAACAGAAATCAGATCAGACAGGAGCAGTTTTGCAAACATGTCATGAGTTAGCAAAACGATCGTTACAAGAGGTGAGAGCATCTGTTCGAACTTTGAAAGAAGAAGAGAATGCAGGGGATTTAGTCGGTAATATTAGACAGATGTTACATGAATTTTCGCATGCAACAAAAGTGAGAACGACGTTTAAATTGCATGGTGATCCAGCCATCATTCCGTTGTCATTACACCCAACTATATTGCGTATTATGCAGGAATCGTTAACAAATGCAAAACGTCATGGTAAGGCAAATACATGTGAAATGAAACTTTCTTGCTTGGATGGAAAGGTACACATATTCATTTCTGATGATGGAGCAGGCGTAAATGAAGTGCATCCCGGTTTTGGACTTATTAATATGAAAGAACGTGTAGAAGAACGTGGAGGAATGATTCGGTTTGAAAGTGAAAAAGATAAAGGATTTCAACTAAACGTGGAGTTCCCACTAAGGGAAAAGACGTGGGTAATAGGGGGAGCGGTATGATTCGAATTATGATTGTTGACGATCAGTCGTTAGTTCGTGATGGATTAGCGATGTTATTAAATTTACGTCCAGAACTTGAAGTAGTTGGAACTGCAAGTGATGGAGAAGAGGCCATGCAAAATGCCGAACGACTTCAACCTGAAATCATTTTAATGGATATTCGGATGCCGCGTACAAATGGTGTAGAGGGAACGCGTTTAATAAGGGAGCAATTTCCTCATATAAAAGTACTGATGTTGACGACGTTTAATGATAGTGAACTTATTTTTGAAGCGCTTGAACAAGGGGCAAGTGGCTATTTATTAAAAGATATGGCGACAGATACAATTGTGCAAGCAATCTTGACTGTGCATGCAGGGGGAGTTGTACTCCCGCAAGATATGACCGCTGAAATTGTAAAAGAATTGAAGAGAACGAAAGTAGATAGTATTGCTGAGCAACATGCTCCAAAACAAATAGAGCAGTTAACAGAACGAGAAGTGGAAGTGTTGCGGGAATTAGGATATGGATTAAATAATAAAGAAATTGCCGAGAAGCTATTTATTACAGAAGGAACGGTAAAAAATCACGTCTCTAATATTATTAGTAAATTGGAGCTTCGCGACCGAACACAAGCAGCTATTTTTGCTGTGCGGTACGGTGTGACAGCTTACATATGACTTTTGGCATAGATAAGTATAAGAAAGCAGCAGATAATGCTGCTTTTTTGTTATGCATTTTCTATCTAAAGAGAGATGGAAAGATGAGGGGATTTTTTTACAATCATAGTGAGATTACATTAAAGGGGTTGAATCGACATGCTAGTCGTAGATCATATTACAAAGTCTTTCGGGAAAAAAGAAGTCGTGAGAGGCGTATCATTTTCGATTGAGAAAGGGGAAACATTCGGACTGCTTGGTCCAAATGGAGCAGGAAAATCAACAACCATTTCCATGATTTGTGGTCTCTTTCCGTATGATAGCGGGGATATACGTGTTGACGGGAAGTCTGTGAAGGAATATCCAATGGATACGAAGCAGAAAATTGGGGTTGTCCCGCAAGACATTGCGTTATATCCGACGCTTTCAGCGAAGGAGAATTTAATTTTCTGGGGGAAAATGTACGGCCTAAGCGGAGCAACGGCAAAGAAACGTGCAGATGAGGTGTTAGCGTATGTTGGTTTAGAAGACCGCGCTAAAGATAAGATTGAAACATTTTCAGGCGGTATGAAGCGCCGTGTAAATATTGGGGCAGCACTTATGCATGAACCTGAGCTATTAATTATGGATGAACCGACAGTTGGAATTGATCCGCAGTCAAGAAATCATATTTTAGAAACAGTGAAAAAGTTAAATGAAAAGGGAATGACAGTTATTTATACGAGTCATTACATGGAGGAAGTTGAGTATTTATGTGAGCGCATTGCAATTGTAGACCATGGCAAGGTCATTGCACTTGGAACGAAAAGCGAACTATGTAATCGTCTTGCAGATGGTTTTATGGTGAAGCTACAGGTCAATCGTTACGATCAACAATTATTGCAGAAATTACAAGCACTTCCTGTTGTTGAGCGTATTGTAGCGGATGAGGATTCGAATACCATTGATATTGCGCTAACACATAGTGATGCAGTTGGGATGGTCGTTTCCGAGGTTGTTGGAAATCGTGTGCAAATTGCAAAGCTTGAAGTACAAGAGCCGAATTTAGAAGCACTCTTTTTACAACTGACAGGTCGTTCACTTCGTGATTAAGGAGGAGAGAGTATGAAAAGCTTTATTATTGCATGGAAAGATTTTAAGATACGTTTTACGGATCGGCGTGGTTTCATGATGATGTTGCTTATGCCGCTTTTATTAACAGCTATTTTAGGGTCAGCTTTAAGTGCGGTCCTAGATGAAGGCGGATTACCGAAAACAGTAATTGGATACTATCAAGAGGATGAAGATACGTTTGCTAATATGTTTCGAACAGACGTCTTAGAGGCAAAAGAAATAAAAGATGATGTGAAAGTAGAGAAAGTTTCGTCACGAACCGACTTAGAAAAGATGTTGAAGGAGAAGAAGATTGATGTGGGGATTATTATTCCGAAACAGTGGGGTGAACACACGCAGGAGGGGAAATTGAAAGAAGTTGTATTACTCACTGATCCTGCAAAAGACATACAAGCGAAAATTGCAGATTCATTGATTCTTTCTTTTACTGAACGAGCGCAAACGGTAGCTTTTGCTACAAAAAGTGTGGTAACGGATTTAGCGCAATCTCAGCAAGGAAATGTGCAAGAAGTAGCAAAGAATATGGGAAGCGATCTGCCAGCTATTGCAATTTCACATGAAAATGGAATTAAAACAGGCACAATTGGTAAAAAAACGGTTGTTGCCATACAATATTATGCTGCGGCCATGTTGGTTATGTTTCTTCTATATAACGTAACGGTTGGTGCAAAATCAATTGTAGGAGAACAAAGAACAGAAACGTTAGCGAGGTTGTTAACGACACCGACAAGTTCTTATTCTGTTTTGTTAGGTAAATTTTTTGGAACATTATTATTCGCGTGTATTCAATTTGGTGTATTTGTCATTGCAACCCATTATGCATTCGGTGTGAATTGGGGGGATGACATTGCACAGCTTATTGCAGTGGGGGTTTCCTATGCAATTTGTGTGTCGGGCTTATCGATGCTGATTGCTGCATTTATTCGAGATGAAAAAACAGCAGATGTTATGGGCGGGATTGGTATTCAACTGTTAGCAGTGTTAGGCGGTTCTATGTTACCAATTTATGCATTCCCTAGTGCGTTGCAAAAGTTTGCTAATATTGCACCAAATAAATGGGCACTTACGAGTTTTCTAGACATTATGTCAGGAACGTCTTGGAATACGTTATTACCAATTATTTTAAGTTTATCTAGTGCTGGCATACTTTCCGTTATCATTGGAACATTACGGTTACGTACTAGATAGGAGGAGAGAGCAGTGAAAAAAATTTGGGCGATTTGTTCACTAGAGTTAAAGCAAATATTGATGAAGCCGCAAAGTTATTTTCTTATGTTAGGTATGCCGATTCTTTTCACATTAATTTTTGGTGGGCTTCTAGGCGGAAGTGGTAATGATAAGGTGAAAATTATTTTAGTTGATGAAGATCAATCAAAATTGTCAGCTTCCTATTATGAATCATTAACGCATAGCGATCTTGTAAGTGTGGAAAAAGGATCATATGAAGAGGCAAAGAAGAAAATTGAAAATAAAAAAGCCTCTGGTATTGTAACGATTGGAAAAGACTTTCAACAGCAAATGTTAGATGGGAAAAGTGATAAAGTTATCTTCCAATCCAGTGCTGATTTTACAGGCGGTGCTTCTGTAGAGCACGTGTTACAAAATACACTGAAAAAAATGGAAGTGGAAGTAAAAGGAGCGAATGTATGGAGCCAAAATAGCGGAAAGCCTTGGGAAACAATGTACGAAACCATTCATACGAAAGCAGAACCTGTTCAAATTCACAAAGAATCTATTGTAACAGGAGAGAAAACAATTAATGGTATATCGGCTAGAGCAGCAGGATTTTCGATTTTATTTGTAATGATTGTTATGCTTAGTGCCACAGGGACGATTTTAAAAGCGAAGCAAATGGGTGTATGGCATCGTTTGCTAGAAACACCTGTTACAAAAGCCCAAGTATTAGCTGGATATATTCTATCATTCTTCTTAATCGGTTGGGTTCAATTTGGAGCACTTATGATATTAACGAATCTATTATTTGATGTACAGTGGGGAGATATGTTGGGGATTATTGCGCTTGTCTCAGTGCTATTACTTGCTGTTATTGGGTTAGCTTTATTGTTAGCCAGTGTTGTGAAAACGACAGAGCAACAATCGGCATTAGGAAATATCGTCATTATTTCAACTTGTATGATTAGCGGACTGTATTGGCCAATTGAAATAGAACCGGAGTTTATGCAAAAGATTGCTAACTTTGTCCCGCAAACGTGGGCAATGCGCGGTTTTACAGAATTAATTGCGAGAGGAGGAGGACTGGCAGATATAACAGGATATATTGGAGTGTTACTTCTATTTGCCGGTATCTTCTTTGCCATTGGTTTAACAAGAATACGTTATGATTGAAAAAAAGAAAGCAGAATTTACAGCTCGGCACGCTGCATTCTGCTTTCTTTTTCTTGTTTTTCCATTGGTCTAAGTGAAATAATAATCGCAATCCCGAACATGAAGATAAGCACTAAAAAGAGGACGAACGTCGGGAAGAACGGGAATAAGAGTAATGCTCCTAATATAACGAGCATTAAACAAATATAGTTCAATACGTGTAGGAATAACTTGTCCATGTTTTCTCCCCTTTATTAAGAATCTGCTATTATCGTATGCTCGTTTTACAAAAAATAGAATAGATTTTCATACACATGACCATTTGCCACGAATATTTGTAAGAAAGAAGTATTAGAAATTCTAGCAATGTCCAGAAAACAAAAAAGAAGATAACCCTACTATATATAGTAGGTGGCTATCTTCTTTTCCTCTTGTTTATTACCCTTGTATTGTTTTAGGTAAAATATGTTGCCGGATGGCATAAGCTACACCATTCTCATCGTTTGTCGCTGTTACGATATCGCAGAGCTGTTTGACAGCGTCCTCTGCATTTCCCATCGCAATCGACAAACCTGCTACTTCTAACATCGTTACATCATTAAAATTATCTCCAATGGCAATTGTATCTTGTAAAGGGATATGAAAATATTTTGCCATTTCTTGCAATCCGTTGCCTTTATGCCCGTGTTTGTCCATAATTTCTAAGTTTGTTGGAGCAGATGCTGTCACCATTACTGCTGCATCCTTTTCTAATGATTGTAGTAATTGTGTACGATTATCTTTATTGAATGTAAGGATGAAGAATTTAGAAATTTCAATAGTTGAATCAGATATTACATCTTCGATACTTTGGAATGTTGTAATTAAGTTAGCCTTTAGCTGTTTTTCAGTAATTCGCTCAATTTCTTCAATTGTAATGTCAAGAGACTCTTTGTTTAGTTGAAAAGATTTCGTAACTTGTTCTTTCCAATTATATGGTGCATACACACCCTTGTTTGTATAGAGTTTATACGGAAACTCCTCCGCTTCGAGCTGCTTGGCAATTTCATATACTTTTTCTTTTTTCAAAGTACGTGAGTGAATGACCTTTCCATCAGCGTATACTACTGCTCCATTACTAGCCCCAAGTGGAAGGGATAATTGGTATTGCTCAAGTAGTTTTAAAATATCTTCTTTGGCTCTGCCAGAACAAATCATAACGATGTGTCCTGCTTCTTCAGCATTTCTAATTGCTTCTAAATTTTCATTGGAGATTTCTAGATTGGATGATAACAGTGTGCCATCCATATCAAGTGCGATTAATTTCAAAGTGATCACCTCTTCGTTTCCATCATACTAAATTGCGCGGTATATCGAAACTGTTACACATATATTGGAAAGAAATAATAGCATTATAGATTCCTAAAAAAAATTTGTAATAAATTCATAGAGCTATTGCTTAAATAAAATAGTTATGTTACATTAATGTTACAAACGTTACAGTTATTGTTTCAATGTGACGATAAGTTAAAAACTATGAATAAACTATTTCTTGAATATGACATAAAATTTTAATTACATATAAATATTTATAAAAAAAGGAGAATGAGAACAATGGAAAATAAAGAAGTATTACAACTAACAAAAATGGATTTACTAGGATCAGCAGGAGCGGCAGCGACATTAACGGCACTAATCGTATTTCTATCAAGTGTTTTAGTGTAATTTGTAAAAACCGAGCGGAATATATACATCTTATAAAAGGAGAATGAGAGCAATGGAAAATAAAGAAGTATTACAACTAACAAAAATGGACTTATTAGGATCAGCAGGAGTAGCAACAGCGTTAACAGCATTAATCGTATTTCTTGCAAGTGCGTTAGTATAATTCAAAGTAATTTTGTATAGGAAGTAGAGCGGAAAACTATTACAAAATGCAAGTTACATATAGAAATCTATTAAAGGGAGAATGAGAATAATGGAAAACAAAGAAGTATTACAATTAACAAAAACGGACTTATTAGGATCAGCAGGAGTAGCAATGGGTTTAACAGCACTAATTATGTTTCTATCAAGTGCTTTAGTATAATTTAAGTAGATAAATTTGAACGTGAAAGACAAGAGGGACTTCGAAAAACGAAGTTCCTTTTTTTATTGCACTATTATATAAATACAAATTAAAAAACGACATAAAACCCTTTTCTTTTAGGTGGACGAGAGCATCTGCTCATGCATAGCAGCGATTTATATAGTAAGGAAAACGTTACTTCGTATAGGGTAGATAGAAAAAAGTCGAATTTTCTATGTGAGAAAAAGGAAGGTATTTGGCAGAAAAGATAGAAAATTTAAAATTGACAAAAATAAGTCGTGGCACAATTTGTTTTTTACTTACATTTGGAAGCGTTTACGGTTTTGGGAGAAGGTATTAGAAATTTATATTATAGGGGGATGAAGAAGTTATGAAACAAAAGTCTATGGATACTTTAGCGGCACAGATGGAGGATTTTTTCCCAGTACGTGATGTTGATCATCTTGAATTTTATGTCGGTAATGCAAAACAAACAAGTTATTACCTTGCGAGAGCATTTGGGTTTAGCATAGCTGCATATTCTGGTCTAGAAACAGGAAATCGCGATAAAGTATCTTACGTACTTGTACAAAAAAATATGCGTTTTGTAGTGTCGGGTGCTTTAAATACAAATAGCCGCATTGCTGAATTTGTAAAACAGCACGGTGATGGTGTAAAAGATGTGGCACTTCTAGTAGAAGATGTAGAGAAAGCATATGCAGAAGCTGTAAAGCGTGGTGCAGTTGCAATTGCTCCGCCAGAAGAGCTATCTGATGAACACGGAACGCTAAAAAAAGCGGTCATTGGCACGTACGGTGATACGATTCATACACTAGTAGAACGCAAAAACTATAAAGGTGCGTTTATGCCAGGATATGAACCACTTGAATCTATTGTTCCATTTGAAGAAACAGGTTTAGTTGCTGTTGATCATGTTGTTGGAAATGTGGAGAAAATGGAAGAATGGGTAAGTTATTATGAAAATGTAATGGGCTTTAAGCAAATGATTCATTTTGACGATGATGATATTAGTACAGAGTATTCTGCGTTAATGTCGAAAGTAATGACGAATGGAAGTCGTATTAAGTTTCCAATCAATGAACCAGCAGAAGGGAAAAGAAAATCACAAATTCAGGAGTATTTAGAGTTCTATAATGGAGCAGGTGTACAACACCTCGCGTTATTAACGAATGATATTGTGAAAACTGTTTCCGCACTGCGTGCAAATGGTGTTGAATTTTTAGATACGCCAGATACGTATTACGAAGAGTTAACAGCACGCGTTGGTCAAATTGATGAAGAGATTGAAAAATTAAAAGAGCTAAAAATTCTTGTGGATCGTGATGATGAAGGGTACTTATTACAAATTTTCACGAAGCCAATTGTAGATCGTCCAACTTTATTTATTGAGATTATTCAGCGTAAAGGATCAAGAGGATTTGGTGAAGGTAATTTTAAAGCATTATTCGAATCGATTGAAAGAGAACAGGCGCGTCGCGGAAATCTGTAAAGTGAAAATTCTACTGCCTGTTAGAGCGGGATAATGGTTAGGAGAGATGCTCCTTCCTCCCGCGCTTTACTTTTTAAGCGAGGAGAGAAAATGATGAAGTTTATTACATTTCGTCTTCCTTCACAAGAAATGCGAGCTGGCTGGCTTGAAGGTGACAAAGTTATTGATATGCATATGGCAAGCCATGGGGCACTTCCGTCCACAATGATTTCTTTTTTAGAGAAATCCGATGAATATATGAAAATCATCAGTAAGATTGGTACGCCAGAAAGAGGGATTTATCATATTACGGATGTAGAGCTTTGTGCACCTTTACCAAATCCGGGAAGTATCCGTGATTTTTATGCGTTTGAACAGCATGTAAAGACAGCGCGCGGCCGACGCGGTTTGGATATTGTTCCAGAGTGGTATGATATTCCTGTTTTCTATTTTACGAATCATCGCGCTGTTATCGGACCGGAAGAAGCTATTGTTTGTCCAGGCACAACGAAGAAACTTGACTATGAATTAGAGATTGCTTGTGTCATTGGAAAAGAAGGTGAAAATATTTCGCGCGAGCAAGCGCATGAATATATTTTCGGATATTGTATTATGAATGATTGGAGCGCTAGAGATTTACAAGCGCATGAAATGAAAGTCGGACTTGGACCGGCAAAAGGAAAGGATTTTGCTACATCGCTTGGACCGTATATTGTAACGAAAGATGAGTTAGACGCGTATCGAAATGAGGATCGTTACAATTTAGAAATGACAGCTAATATTAATGGTGAACAATGGTCCAAGGGTAATTTTCAAGATATTTATTATACGTTTGCTGAAATGATTGAACGAGCATCTCAAGGTGTTACGTTGTACCCAGGAGATGTACTTGGTTCTGGTACGGTTGGAAGCGGCTGTATTTTAGAACTTGGAACAGAGAGATGGCTGAAAGCTGGCGATGTGGTAGAGTTGAAAATTACTAGTTTGGGAACATTGCGTAATACGGTAAAAGCAGAAAAGGAAGCGGGGGATGAGCATGTATTATCGTCGCATGGGGGAACTTCCTCGTAAACGACATGTACAGTTTCGTAAACAAGACGGAACGCTTTATCGTGAGCAAGTTATGGGGACGAAAGGTTTTTCTGGTACGCAATCTATTTTGTATCATCACTACATGCCAACAGAAGTTGGGCATGCTTCTTTAGCAGGGTCTTGTCGTGTGCAGTACGAAGAAGATGTGGCGTTAGCGCATCGTCATTTTCGGACGAAAGAATATAGAAAAATAGGAGATGCCGTGAACGGAAGGAATTTTCTATTAGGAAATGAAGACTTACTAATTGGGGTTGTAAACGGGGCGGAAAAGATGGATTATTTTTATCGCAATGGCGATGGAGATGAAATGTTATTTGTTCATTACGGATCTGGAAAAATTGAGACAATGTTTGGTACGATTCATTACCGAAAAGGAGATTATATTATCATTCCAATCGGTACAATTTACCGGGTAATCCCTGAAGCGGGAGAATCAAAACTTCTCGTTGTTGAAGCAAATAGTCAAATTACAACACCGCGTAATTACCGCAATGAGTACGGACAATTGTTAGAACATAGTCCGTTTTGTGAGCGTGATATTCGTGGTCCAGAGACGTTAGAAACGTACGATGAAAAAGGTGAATTTGTTGTGATGACAAAATCTAGAGGATATATGCATAAACATGTTTTGCAGCATCATCCTTTAGATGTTGTTGGATGGGATGGACATTTATATCCATGGGTATTTAATATTGAGGATTTTGAGCCAATTACAGGACGCATTCATCAGCCGCCGCCAGTACATCAAACATTTGAGGGGCATAACTTTGTTGTTTGCTCATTCGTTCCGCGTCTATATGATTATCATCCAGAAGCAATACCGGCACCGTACTATCATAGCAATGTAAATAGTGATGAGGTGCTCTATTATGTAGAAGGTAATTTTATGAGCAGAAAAGGTGTAGAGGAAGGGTCTATTACGCTTCACCCAAGCGGTATTCCACATGGACCGCACCCTGGGAAAACAGAGGCTAGCCTTGGTAAAAAAGAAACAATCGAGCTAGCGGTTATGATTGATACATTCCGTCCATTACGCGTTATAAATGATGCGCATGATGTGGAAGATGAGCAATACATGTATAGCTGGCTAGAACAAGGCACATATACCGTATAAGATGTAAAGAACAACAAGCACACTCATTTGATGGGTGTGCTTGTGCTCATAAAGGAATCGACTTATATAAAATACCAAAAATATTTGTAAAATGATATAAAAATATAGAAATATAAACCATTATTATGATTTTCATTTTGCTTTAATTAGTAATAAAATAACGAACCGCACTACTTTGGATTATTCAAAATAGTGGTGGAAGGACAAATTTTCCATTAAGTTATTGACGAAAAAAGGTGAAATAAGTAAAATGAATGTAAATATTAAAATTTTCAGAAAATTATAAATGTTGAGGTGCTGAGTATGAAGCAAATCTTTCAAAAAAAGCCGATTACACAACTGTTGCAAGAGGGAAGTCAGAAGAAATTAGATCGAACATTAGGAGCGTTAGATTTAACGATGTTAGGGGTAGGGGCAATTGTTGGGACGGGTATTTTCGTCTTGACTGGGGTAGTTGCTGCGAAACATTCTGGACCTGCTATTATTTTATCTTTTGCATTAGCCGCGCTAGCTTGTGCCTTTGCTGCCTTTTGCTATGCAGAATTTGCTTCTAGCGTACCGGTATCTGGTAGTGTGTATACGTATACATACGCAACGATGGGAGAAGTGTTTGCCTTTTTAATTGGATGGGATTTAATGCTTGAGTACTTATTAGCAACATCAGCTGTTGCTAATGGATGGTCTGCTTACTTTCAGTCTTTATTAAAGGGGTTTGGAATTCAAATTCCAACGATTTTAGCTTCTGCTCCTGGGGCAGGAAAAGGTGGAATTATTGATTTACCAGCTGTTTGTATTATTTTAATTATGACGATTCTTTTATCACGAGGTGTTCGTGAAAGTGCCCGCGTAAATAATATTATGGTATTTATTAAATTAGCTGTTGTACTATTGTTCATCTTTGCTGGGTTTAAGTATGTAAAACCAGAAAACTGGACACCATTTATGCCGTTTGGTTTTGATGGCGTAATGGTAGGTGCAGCGACAGTATTCTTTGCTTTTATTGGTTTTGATGCTGTTTCAACAGCGGCGGAAGAAGTAAAACGTCCGCAGCGTGATTTACCGATTGGTATTATAGCATCGTTATTAATTTGTACCGTTTTGTACATCGCTGTTTCGCTTATTTTGACAGGTATTGTACCGTATGGACAATTAAATATATCAGATCCAGTAGCATTTGCACTTCAATTTATTGGACAAGATGGTTTAGCAGGCATTATTTCAGTAGGCGCTATTACAGGGATTACAACTGTTATGTTAGTTATGATGTATGGTCAAGTCCGAGTGTCGTATGCAATGAGTCGTGACGGTTTATTACCGAACCGTTTTGCGAAAGTACATCCGAAGTTTAAAACACCGTTTTTAAATACGTGGATAACAGGTATTGTAGCAGCGCTTATTTCAGGACTTGTTGACTTAAGTGTGTTAGCTCACCTTGTAAATATCGGAACTCTATCTGCGTTCGCACTTGTAGCAGTTGCGGTTATTATAATGCGCAAAACACATCCGGATTTACCTCGTGCATTTAAAGCACCGCTTGTGCCGGTTTTACCAGCATTAACAGTAATTTTCTGTTTATATTTAATGCTTCAATTACCGGCAATTACATGGAAGAGCTTTGGAATTTGGATGGTAATTGGAATAGCGGTCTATTTCTTATATAGTAGAAAGAATAGTGCGTTACACAAAGAAGCAGATAATAAAAAAACCGTGATTCTATAAAGTTGAAAGCCGTTCGTAGAAAAAGAACGGCTTTTTATTTTTGAAAATTTACATTTTTCTAAAAATGATATAAGATGAAAATTGGTCGCTAAAGTAAAATTTCAGGTGTTTATTGGTTAAAAGTAGTGAGGGAAAAGGAGGGGGAATATGAAGAAAACATGGCAAGAATTAAAGCAGATGGATCGTAATGTTTGGATTCGATTTATTGGAGAAACGTTAAATGGAATTGCAATGATGATGTTAATGCCATTTTTTGCATTATATTTAAAAGATAAAGTAGATTCACTGCTACAAGTGGGAATTATTATGGCGCTGTCTCCAATTGCGGCAAGTTTTGGTTCTCTTATAGGTGGCCGAATTGCCGATATTTATGGAAGAAAGCCAATTATGATATTTTCAATGGCTAGCAATGCGATTTTAATGCTGGGGTTCTTATTTATAGATGGGTTTATTCCATATGCTATTCTATCCGTTTGTTTAGGACTTAGTAATTCGTTGTTCCATCCAGCAGCTTCTGCGATGGTAGCTGATGTAACAGAACCTGAAAAGAGAACAGAAGCATACGGTTTGCTGCGAATGGGGCATAATATCGGAGCGGCAATTGGGCCGATTCTAGGTGCTTCAGTTGCGTTGCTTTCTAAAACGGTTATTTTTATGATTGCGTCATCTTCTATGCTATTTTATGCATTACTCGTTTTACTACTTATTCAAGAGACAATGCCAAAAGGTGCAATAACACAAATGAATAAGGAAGGAGAGACGAAACAATCTGTATGGAAAGTTGTGTTCCAAGATAAAATTTTACTCATTTATATATTAGCCGGAATTGTTATTTCGATGGGATTTTCGCAAACAGAAGGCATGCTTCCTCTTCATTTTGATAATGAAATGAAAGATATATTTGGAATGAATAATCCGTATCCTTATTTAATGGCTATGAATGGACTTTTGGTGGTTTTGTTTCAATTTCAAATTTCGAAATGGGCGACAGATAAACCAGTAGGAAAAACGATGCTATATGGTGCTTGGTTATTTGGTATCGGTCTTCTTGCGATTGGATGGCTTCCGAAATGGTTTGGTGAAATGGGAACAAATGCTACTGTAGTTTTTGTTACGCTATTAATTGTATATGCGATTTATACGTTAGGAGAAATGGTTATGTCTCCTGTCCAAATGACGTTTGTAGCAAATTTAGCACCAGAGCACCTGCGAGGGACGTATATGGGAGCGGCTAGCTTACAGTGGATTACAGGTAGTGCGTTCGGTCCTCTGCTTGCAGGATTTTTACTCGATCGTTTGTTAGGTCACGTTTTATTTACGATTTTAGGAATCGGATGTGTGATAGCAGGACTTGTTTACATATCATTAGATCGACTTGTAGAGCAAAGACAAAAAGACAACATGGTAAAGCAAACGTCATAAGGTTTTCATTATACACAAATAGATGCTTTTTCTCATATTATTAGGTATATAACTAGAAAAATTGTTATGTCGACGCGGCTATCTTACTATTTGTGGACAGTTTCACCTTTTACGAAAATAGGAACTATCTATTTTCTTAAAAAGTGCTACAATAGAAAAATGAAAACAAACGATTAGGGTGATTTCATTATGAAAATTAAATTAGGTTTATTATATGGTGGAAAATCAGCGGAGCATCAAGTTTCTTTACAAACGGCTCTTGCTGTTAGTAAAGCGTTAGATCAAGAAAAATTTGAGGTTCATCCAATTTATATTACTGAACAAGGACAATGGGTTCGCGGTGAGCGTATTGAAGGTGAAGTAAACAGCGTTCAAGCGTTGCAACTGAACGGAGAAGAGAACGCAATTTCTCCTTTATCATTAAGTTCAGAGATTATCCCGATGTCAGCTTCTGATAAAGAGAATGCCATCGATGTAATTTTCCCGTTATTACATGGGCCAAATGGTGAAGATGGAACCGTACAAGGTTTGTTAGAACTTATGAATATTCCATATGTAGGGAACGGTGTATTAGCATCGGCTGCTGGTATGGATAAAGTTGTTATGAAAAATATTTTTGCAGAAGCGGGCTTACCGCAAGCAAAATATGTTTCGTTCATTCGCAGTGTTTGGGAGAAAAATCGCACAGAAGCGTATGAAAAAGTGGAAGAAACATTAGGCTATCCATGTTTCGTGAAACCAGCAAATCTTGGTTCGAGCGTTGGAATTAATAAATGTAAAAATCGTGCTGAGTTAGAGAGTGCATTTGCAGAAGCGTTCCAATTCGATCGTAAAATCATCGTAGAAGAGAATATTGTTGGTCGTGAAGTGGAAGTTGGTGTATTAGGAAATGATGAACCGAAATGTTCGGTTGTAGGTGAAATCGTAGCTAAAAAAGAATTCTATGATTATAAATCAAAATACATTGATGGCGATACAGCGATGGTTATTCCTGCTGAAATTAAGGAAGCGGAATATGAGAAGATTAAAGAGTATGCGATTCGTGCATTCCAATCTTTAGACGGTGCGGGATTAACGCGAGCAGATTTCTTCTTAACGAAAGATGGTGATGTATTTATTAATGAAGTAAATACAATGCCAGGATTCACGCCGTTTAGTATGTTCCCGCTGTTATGGGAAAATACAGAGTTGGCGTATCCAGAGCTTATTCAAGAACTAGTGCGCTTAGCGATTGAACGTCATGAAGAAAAACAAAAAATTAAATATACAATCTAACAAGAAAGGAGAAGCACTATTCAAATGAATAGTGTTTCTTCCTTGTAAGGAGTGTTTTTGTATGATACAACGAACAGCGAAGCAAGTTGAGCAAATGGTATGTGGAACTAGTTTAGCAGAGCAGTGGCATGATGTAGCGATAAAAGGTGTTTCCATTGATACAAGAAAGATTGAAAAAGGAAATTTATATGTTCCAATTCAAGGAGAACGTTTTGATGGTCATACTTTTGCGAGGAAAGCGATCGAAAATGGTGCTGTTGCAACGCTATGGAAAAAAGGTGTAGCCAACCCGCCAGAAAATGTACCAGTTATTTTTGTAGAAGACACATTACAAGCATTGCAGACATTAGCGAAAAACTATCGTGATCAGTTAAATGTGAAAGTAGTTGGTGTAACAGGAAGTAACGGAAAAACATCAACGAAAGATATTGTGACAAGTTTACTTGGAACAAAATTTAAAGTGCAAAAAACAGAAGGGAATTTCAATAATCATATCGGACTTCCGTTGACCATTTTGAATTTAGAAGAAGATACAGAAATAGCTGTATTAGAAATGGGTATGTCGAGCCGTGGTGAAATTGAATTTTTGTCAAAGCTTGCTCGTCCTGATGCAGCGATTATCACAAATATTGGAGAAGCACATTTAATGGATTTAGGCTCTCGTGATGCAATTGCTGAAGCGAAGTTAGAAATTGTGACAGGTTTACAAGATAATGGCGTATTTGTTTATAACGGAGATGAGCCATTGCTAACTACACGTGTACCAGGCATGGATTTATCAGCAAAGACAATTACATTCGGTGATGCAAGAGCAAATGATTACTACCCAATTTCTGTGAAATTGGAAGCAACAGGTACACAATTTAAAATGAATCAAGCGCAGGATGTAGTATTTTATTTGCCCGTTCTTGGGAAACATAATGTATATAACGCATTAGCATCAATGGCGATTGCTGAGTTCTTTGGCGTAACGTGGGAAGAAATGAAACAAGGTTTAGTGAATTTGAAAATGACAGGCATGCGTATGGAAGTTGTAAAAACGGATGCTGGGTTAACAATTATTAATGATGCATATAACGCGAGTCCAACAGCGATGGAAGCAGCGTTCCATTTAATGAATGAATTAAATGGATTTTCTAAAAAAATTCTCGTTCTTGGCGATATGTTGGAGCTTGGTGACCAAGAAGTGCAATTTCATTATGAAGTTGGAAAACTAATTGATCCAGCCCGTATTGCATATGTGTTTACGTACGGTACGCTTGGGGAACAAATGGCAGAAGGCGCAAAAATTAATTTTCCTAATGAGCGAGTAAAGGCTTATGACAATAAAGAAGAACTCGTTAAAGATTTGAAAGAAGTCGTTGATGTGAAAGACGTTGTATTAGTAAAAGCATCTCGTGGCATGAAGTTAGAGGAAATTATTACGATGATAAAGTAATGGGGTTTTGTTGCCTTTGCATATGATTTACTCTATTAATTGATTACTGGAACCCCTTACAATGAAGGGATTCAAAATCTAGGATGAAGATGGAAAAGTTCATATATAAAATATGGGGAGAGTTGGGTTTGCTTTTTACACATACAAAACATATAATTGATAGGGTGTAATAACGTTGTAGAGTATTTTTGTGATAAATGTAGGCCCGTTTATATATGTGAACATAAGGGAAAGGGCATTTTCCACGAACACGGAAAATGTCTTTTTTGAATGAATAGCTAGGATAATTACTCCTGCCATTTAAAAGTTATAATTGCTTGAAGTTGGGGCTTTACTGCCCAAGAATAGCGGGATAAATTTGTCTCGGGACTACTTTTGTCTAGCTTTACGTTTGGATGTTTAAAGTGCGTATACTTGTTACATTCATTTTTCAAAAGCTAGTTTTATTATAATTGTCAGGCGATCTTGCGCTGATAACGCATTTTGTCTGAAGAAGACTTAGCCCAACCTTACTTGAATATCCTGTGAATATGAGAAGAAGGAATAATCTGGGCTATTTTAGATAGAAAAGGAGAAGTAAAATTGACAACATTTCGAGAGTTAGGATTAAGCAATTCTTTGTTACAGTCTGTTGAAAGCATGGGGTTTGAAGAGGCAACACCAATTCAGGCAGAAACAATTCCAGTAGCCTTACAAGGTGTAGACATCATTGGTCAAGCTCAAACGGGTACAGGGAAAACAGCTGCATTTGGATTACCACTATTAGAAAAAGTAAATACACGCCAAGATACAGTTCAAGGTATCGTTATCGCGCCAACTCGTGAATTAGCAATTCAAGTAGGTGAAGAGCTATACAAAATTGGTCAACATAAGCGTGTGCGCATTTTACCAATCTATGGCGGTCAAGATATTAACCGTCAAATTCGTGCGTTGAAAAAAGGTCCACACATTATTGTGGGTACACCAGGACGTATTTTAGATCATATTAAACGTAAAACACTTCGTCTGCAAAACGTAGAGACAGTTGTTCTTGATGAAGCAGATGAAATGTTAAATATGGGCTTCATTGAAGATATTGAAGCGATTTTAACAGATGTGCCTGAAACACACCAAACATTATTATTCTCAGCAACAATGCCAGACCCAATCCGTCGCATTGCGGAACGCTTCATGAGCGAACCTAAACATATTAAGGTTAAAGCAAAAGAAGTAACTATGCCAAACATTCAGCAGTTCTATGTAGAAGTGCAAGAGAAAAAGAAATTTGACGTGTTAACACGTTTATTAGATATTCAATCTCCAGAGCTTGCAATCGTATTCGGTCGTACAAAGCGCCGTGTTGATGAATTATCAGAAGCATTAAACTTACGTGGCTATGCAGCAGAAGGAATTCATGGTGATTTAACACAAGCGAAGCGTCTTTCTGTATTACGTAAATTTAAAGAAGGTTCAATCGAAGTTCTTGTTGCGACAGATGTAGCAGCACGTGGCCTTGATATTTCAGGTGTAACACACGTATATAACTTTGATATCCCACAAGACCCTGAATCATACGTACACCGTATTGGTCGTACAGGTCGTGCAGGTAAAACAGGTCTTGCGATGCTGTTTGTAACACCGCGTGAAACAGGACAATTAAAGAATATTGAGCGTACAACAAAACGTAAAATGGATCGTATGAATCCACCAACATTAGATGAAGCTTTAGAAGGACAACAACGTTTGATTGCTGAAAAACTTCAAAGTACGATTGAAAGTGAAAACTTATCATACTACAAACGTATTGCGGAAGAGTTATTAGAAGAGCATGATTCTGTAGCGGTTGTAGCAGCTGCTTTAAAAATGATGACAAAAGAGCCGGACGCAACGCCAGTTTCTTTAACATCAGAACCGCCGGTAGTTTCAAAAGATCGTTCTAGAAAGAGAAACGGCAGCGGAAACGGAAATGGAAGAGGTGGTTATCGTGATGGTAACCGCGAAGGCAACCGTAATCGTGAAGGTGGCCGTAACCGTGATGGCAACCGTAATCGTGGTGGTCGTAAAGGAGAAGGTCAAGGACGCGAAGGTCGTTCTGGAGCTCCTAGAGGGCGCGGCGGAGAAAGAAAGCATACAGGCCGTAAACCACAATCTAATTAAACTTATAGAAGAGAGACAGTCTTTTTCAAAGGCTGTCTTTTTTGTTTTTGGATTTGGGTATACTACGTAGAAACTTGTATTTGGAAGGAAGGGGATGGGATGCTTGTAAAACTTGGATATGTTGCGATGAGTGTGCATGTAAAGAATGCTTCTCCTTCACAAACAATGACGTATGCGCAGTTTCAGCGAATACAAGACCGAGAGGCGGCGATTAGGAAATTGGAGAGGATTTCTAACTCTAATTTAGAGAATTGTCTACGGTTGTTAAAGCATAACGATGGACATGACATCTCATTTTTTCGCTTAAGTTCGAAATTAATTCCTCTAGCAAACCATGAGGCGTTGTTAGAGTGGGATCATATAAAACCTTTGCGAGAAAATTTACGGAAAATTGGAGAATATGCGAAACGAAAAGAGATGCGAATTGACTTTCATCCAGATCATTTTGTTGTTTTGAATTCATTGCATCCAGCTATTTTAAAGCAGTCGCTGAAAACATTGCAAATGCATGGGAAGTTGCTGCAGGGAATGGGGATTGATAGAACGCATCGTTGTGTTTTACATGTTGGCGGTGCATACGGGAATAAAGAACAAGCGTTAGAACAATTTATTGAAAATTGGTCGCTTGTTCCAGTGGGGATTCAAAAGATGATTATGTTAGAAAATGATGACACAACATTTTCTTTAAAAGAGGCGTTGTACTTAGGAGAAAAACTTGGGATTCCCGTCGTTTTTGACTTGCATCATCATATGATGAATCATGATTTAGAAGAATGGGAAATTCACTGGGAACGTGTTGTGCAAACGTGGGAGCAATCCCCTTTGCCGATTAAAATGCATATTTCGAGTCCGCGAGAAGGGAAGAATCCGCGGGCGCATGCCGATTTTATTGATTCTGATTCTTTCGTTTCTTTTTTGCGACACATAAAAGGAAGTGTTCCGGAAATACACTGTATGATAGAGGCGAAACAAAAAGATGAAGCGCTCTTGCAGTTGATGAGGGATATGGCAGGTAAGGTGGGATTGGAGATGATAGATGGTGCAAGCTTTTGGGTGAAATAAGCTTATGCACCATCTGTTTTTTTTATGAATAATGGTCCTAAACAAGCTCCTGTAAGTAATCCGGCTAGGTGGCTAATTGAATTTGTTGTTGTATCGAGAAATGTAAATGCAAGGAGAATACATAAAATGATAACAAAGAGAAGAATTTCTTTTCTTCTAGTAGGCTGAAATTGCATATAGAATAGGTAAAGCTGTAATCCTAATAGTCCGAAAATAGCACCAGAAGCTCCTGTATGAGTATAGTGGATCGGAAAGAAAAAGTAAGAGGCGATATTTCCGATAATTCCAGACGTAAGAAACACAAATAAAAATCGAATGCTATGCAGTTGTTTTTCTAATGAAAACCCAAGCGCAAAGAAGCAGATGCTATTGGATAGAAAATGAGAAAATGTTGTATGAACAAATAATGAAGAAATGAGTCGCCACCATTCTCCTTCAGCTATACACTCGTTACAAGCAATTCCGATAGAGAGCTTCCCTAATGATAGTAAAACAAGTTGTATAGAAAGTAGTGCCGTAGTAACCGGTGGGAAAGAAGAGAATGAGTATTTTAATGGAGTATTCATATTTACACTCCTTTTGCTGTTAGCGTATTGTCTGTTATTCTTACAATATGAAAGTGAGAAAGAAAATAGAAGGAAGGAACGGAAGGATATGATTGTAGGAGTTGGAATCGATATTATTGAAATTGAAAGAATTGAAAAGATGATAGAAGCGCAACCGAAATTTATAGAGCGTATTTTAACGGAAAACGAGCGCCAAGTGGCATGTGCGTTAAAAGGAAAAAGACGTAGTGAATTTGTTGCAGGGCGCTTTGCGGCGAAAGAAGCGTATTCGAAAGCGCTTGGTACTGGAATTGGAAAAGAGGTTAGTTTTTTACATATTGAAATTATGAATGATGGAAGAGGGAAACCTATTTTACTTGCCAATACAAATCATACGATCCATCTTTCGATTAGCCATAGCCGAGAGTTTGCGGTAGCGCAGGTTGTTTTAGAAAGCTCGTCAAGCTAGTCTGCATATTTCATCTCTTTGTCTCATATATTTGAGTAGCGTTAAGGAAGATGTTTTCTTCCACTTACTTATTGAGACAAAGGGGCTGAACGTATGAAAAGGCGGCTATTTTTGTTTATTGCGGGTTTGTTGACCGTTTTTCTGTTAGCAGGTTGCATGGAGAAGAAGAAAGAAGATGTTGTGCAAGACTTGAATGAAAGAGTAAAAGATATGAAAAGCTATCAAGCAGAAGCAAAACTATCGATTAAAACGGGGAATGAACCACAGGTGTATGATGTTGAGGTTTGGTATAATAAACCATCGTATTACCGAGTGAACTTAAAAAACGCAAAGAAAGATCAAAGTCAAATTATTTTACGAAATGATGAAGGTGTGTTTGTTCTTACTCCATCTTTAAATAAAAGTTTTCGCTTTCAAAGTGATTGGCCGCAAAATAGCAGTCAAGCATATTTATATGAATCACTTGTCAGGGATATTTTGAACGATAAGGACCGTTCGTTTAAGAAAACTGACAAATATTATGTGTTTGAAACAAAAACAAACTATCATCATCAAAATATGTTGCCAAAGCAACAAATTACATTTAATAAAAAAGATTTATCGCCTGTTTCAGTGAAATTGATGGATAACGATCAAAATGTTCTTGTGCAAGTAGATTTTTCAAAGGTAAAGTTTGATGCGAAATTTGATAAAGGTGCATTTGATACGAAGCAAAATATGTCTAGAGCACAAGTAGATATACAAACGACAGCTCAACAAGAAAAACCATTTGCTGTGTTGTATCCAAGTGATACACCGCAAGGCATGACTTTAAAAGAAGAGAAAGAGTTTAATACAGATAACGGAAAACGTAGTATTCTTACGTACACTGGTAATAAGAAGAGTTTTACGTTAATACAAGAAAAGGCGAAAGTAGCACCGACTATTGCGACGCAAAGTGTAAGCGGGGAGCCTGTTGATTTAGGTTTCACTATTGGGGCATTAACAAAGGATTCTGTTACATGGTCACATAATGGAGTGGAGTATATGCTTGTATCAAAAGATTTGAAACAAGAAGAAATATTAATGATAGCGCGTTCTGTGACTCAGAAACAAGTAAAGTAAACGACTAAGACGTGGTGACTACAGTGGACACCACGTTTTTTAGCACGTTTTCGTGTATTGATAAAAATGTTTATGTAATCTGATGAAATAAAGGTGAGAAAAAAGTGAATATAAAAGAATAAGCTTTGCATATCGTATAAAGGAAGTGTTTTTTCTAGATGGAGAAATCGCCATTTTATCGTGATACGTGGGCCTGGGTAAATTTAGATGCGATTTATGAGAATGTAACTCGTATTAAGTCTATTATCCCTAAAGACGTAGAGATTTTTGCTGTTATGAAAGTAAATGCATATGGTCATGGATCAGTGCAGGTTGCAAATACAGCATTAGCGGCGGGGGCAACAAGGTTAGCTGTTGCTTTTTTAGATGAAGCTTTGGTTTTGAGGAGAGCTGGAATTAAATCTCCTATTTTAGTATTAGGACCTTCACGTCCGGAAGATGTTAACGTGGCAGCGGAGAATGACGTTACATTAACTGTATTTCAAAAAGAGTGGATAGAAATAGCGAAAAAGGTGATGGGATTAGTTATAGCGCCACTTATCGAACGAAAAAAGAAGAATGGATTGCTACGTTGCCTGTTGGATATGCTGATGGTTGGTTGCGGAGGTTGCAAGGGTTTGAAATTCTTGTAAATGGTATAAGAGTGCCAATTGTGGGGAGAATTACAATGGATATGCTAATGCTTCGTATGCCATATGAGGTATCGCCTGGGACAAAGGTCACTATAATTGGAAGACAAGACGATCGGTATATTAGTGCTACAGAGGTTGCGGAGTATTTAGGGACAATTAATTATGAAGTGATTGCAACAATTGGGTTTCGTGTTCCACGCGTATATATATAAAATGGAAAAGTTGTAGAGGTGGTAAATTATTTGCATGATATATAGGAGGGGCTTCTGAGGTTTAAATGTACGTTTATAATAATGTTTTTTACTAGATGGTAATTTGAGAAACTCGCTTTAGAAGAATAACAAAGAAAAATATAGGGAAATGAATGTTTTATTTCCAAGTTGGAAAACATAAAACAAGACATTAGGAAGTCTTTGCAACAGGCCCTATACAATGGTATTATTACAATAGGTGTCATATATGTGTGTGTAGTTGACGGTGGAGGTGTATTTTTGTGTCCGAATCAAGTGTAACTACTGAAATCGTTGTTCGGTTGCCAAAACAAGTGGTAACAGAATTAGACGGAATTGGAAAACAAGAGAATAAGAATCGCCATGAACTTATTTGCCAGGCAACACAATTGCTATTGCGCCAACATAAAACGAAGAAGCGCTACCAGCATGAATCAATGAGACGTGGGTACATTGAAATGGGAAAAATCAATCTTGGTATTGCATCTGAAGCTTTCTTAGCAGAGTATGAAGCAGCTCATACAGTAGAACGCTTAGTTAGCGGGGGGTAATCTTTTGATTGTAAAACGCGGCGACGTGTATTTTGCAGACCTTTCCCCAGTTGTTGGTTCTGAGCAAGGAGGCGTTCGTCCGGTTCTTGTCATTCAAAATGACATTGGGAATCGCTTTAGTCCTACTGTAATTGTGGCGGCCATTACTGCGCAGATTCAGAAAGCAAAATTGCCCACCCATGTGGAAATCGATGCAAAAAAGTATGGATTTGAGAGAGATTCGGTTATCTTGCTCGAACAGATTCGAACAATCGATAAGCAGCGCTTAACGGACAAAATCACTCAGTTAGACGATCTGATGATGAATCGTGTAGATGAAGCTCTGCAAATTAGTTTAGGACTGATAGATTTTTAGTTCAACGTTGAAGTTGCTCTCTTGTAAGAGCAACTTTTTTTATTATTGAAGGAGGTTTTGTTGCAAATGGAAATGGTAGATAACCGTCAAGGGTTAATGAAAATGTTAGCGAAAGAATTGAATTTTTCAGAGAAGCAAGTTCGTCATGTTATTCAGTTAACAGAGGAAGGGAATACAGTCCCTTTTATTGCTCGTTATCGAAAAGAATGGACAAACTCATTAGACGAAGTGCAAATTCGCTCGATTTTAGAAAGATGGCAATATATCACTCAGCTTGAAAATCGTAAAGAAGAAGTGTTGCGTTTAATTCATGAGAAGGGAAAGCTTACAGAAGAATTGCGTCGTAACATTACATCTGCAACAAAACTACAAGAGGTCGAGGATTTATATCGTCCATATAAAGAAAAACGAAGAACAAAAGCAACAATTGCGAAAGAGAAGGGATTAGAACCTTTAGCAGATTGGCTGTTAACGTTTGCGAAGGGTGATGTGCTAGAAAAAGCAAAAGCGTTCGTAAATGAGGAAAAAGAAGTCCAGTCGCCAGAAGAAGCGCTACAGGGTGCAAAAGACATTATTGCAGAATATGTATCTGATGAAGCGTCTTATCGGAGTTGGATTCGCAATACTACCTTTAGAAAAGGAATAATTTCAGCAGTTGTAAAAGATGAAGAAAAAGACGAAAAGAATGTATATGAAATGTATTACAGCTATGAAGAACCACTGCAAAAGGTTGTTCCTCACCGTGTATTGGCTATGAATCGTGGTGAAAAAGAAGAAATTTTAAAAATAACAATTGCTCCTCCGGTTGAAGAAATTCTTCAATTTTTACATAAAAAAGTAATTCAAAATTCAATCGCGCCAAGTACGAATTATGTACAAGAAGCAACCGAAGATGGTTATAAGCGTTTAATTCAACCGTCTATTGAAAGAGAAATTCGTAAAGAGCTAACAGAAATAGCAGAAGAACAAGCAATTCATATTTTTTCAGAGAACTTACGGAATTTATTGTTACAGCCACCGATGAAGGGGAAAGTAGTATTGGCTGTAGATCCGGCTTATCGTACAGGATGCAAACTGTCAGTTGTAGATGATACGGGGAAAGTGCTTCATATCGATGTTATCTATCCGCATCCGCCTGTTAAGAAATATGAAGAAGCGAAAAAGAAATGTATTTCAATTTTAGAAAAGTATGAAGTAGAAGTAATTGCAATTGGCAATGGTACGGCTTCTCGTGAAACGGAAGAATTTGTAGTAGATGTGCTACAAGCGGCTGTGCATGATGTGTTTTATATTATTGTCAATGAAGCAGGTGCGAGTGTGTATTCCGCATCAGAATTAGCGAGAGAAGAGTTTCCAAATTTGCAAGTTGAAGAAAGAAGCGCAGTTTCTATCGGAAGACGTTTGCAAGATCCGCTTGCAGAATTAGTAAAGATTGATCCGAAGTCTGTTGGGGTAGGACAATACCAACATGATGTATCGCAAAAACGATTGAATGAATCATTGACATTTGTTGTTGAAACAGCTGTAAACCAAGTTGGGGTGAACGTAAATACGGCTTCTGTTTCCTTATTACAATATGTTTCTGGTTTATCGAAAACAGTTGCGAAAAACATTGTGAAAAAACGTGAAGAGAGCGGGAAGTTTACGAAACGTGCTGAACTGAAAGATATACCGCGATTAGGTGCAAAGACATATGAACAATGCATCGGATTTTTACGAGTTTTAGAAGGTGAGAATCCGCTTGATCGAACAAGCATTCATCCAGAGCAATATAAGAATGTGGAATTGTTATTGAAAAGTTTAGGATTATCTATTACAGATGTAGGACAACCTCATTTGCAAAAAAGCTTAGAGGAAGTAGAAATTTCTTCGTTATCAGAGCAGACAAACATTGGCGAACCTACGCTGCGAGATATTATTGATGCCCTTATTCGTCCGGAGCGAGACCTGCGTGATGAATTACCAAAACCGCTTCTTAAAAAAGGTATCTTAAAACTAGAAGATTTAAAACGCGGTATGGAATTGGAAGGCACAGTTCGAAATGTTGTTGATTTTGGTGCTTTTGTTGATGTTGGTGTAAAACAAGATGGACTAGTTCATATTTCGAAAATGAGTAAGCAGTTTGTAAAACATCCATTAGATATTGTGTCTGTTGGACAAATTGTAAAAGTGTGGGTCGATGCGGTTGATATGAAAAAAGGACGCGTTGCCTTATCTATGTTACCGTTAGAAGGTTGAAAAAATAAATGATTGGGTGCCACGCCCATGGGCAAATTTATTGGTAGTTGAATGAAAAGGGAGTGGAATATTGATCCATTCCCTTTGTTTATTAGGGATGTTGCTTTTTTTTATAAAAAAACCAGCATTCGTTAAGTAATTTGATTTGATAGCGGTTTTTTTCATAATAAGCACGCCGCATTTGTTTGCGAAGCCATGCTGGCATATGAATCCCTCCTTTTGCAAGAATGAGGATGGGTATATGTACTATTTAATGTATGCATGAGACAAACGAGACGTGTAGATTTATTTTAATGGGTAGGGGAGATAAGGATGCATGAAGTAGATATTCAGAGATTGGTGGAGAAAGTATCGATAAAATATTTTGTGAGACCTTTTTTGCATAAGGCGATGTTTAATAAACGGTTACGTACGACAGGTGGGCGATATATATTAAGTACTCATAATATAGAACTAAATTATCATTATTATGTAGCGTATGGGGAGAAGGAATTAATTGAAGTAATTAAACATGAGTTGTGTCATTATCATTTGCATCTTATGGGGAAAGGGTATCAACATCGAGATAAAGATTTTCGTGAATTATTAAAGAAGGTAAATGCACCGCGGTTTTGTAAAAGAATTGCAGGAAGACAAGTAGAGATAAAACAATATATGTATGAATGTATAACGTGTCATTTTCAATATGTAAGAAGGCGTAAAGTGAATACGATTCGGTATGTATGCGGAAAGTGTAAAGGTAAATTGAAGCAGGTTTAAAAACTCCTTGACACTAAAAAAACAATCCAGTATAGTATAAACATGTCACGCCACTACAGAATATTGTAGGAAGCGCTTGACTTAGAAAATGAATTTTTATAAGATATAAATTGTCTTAAATATTCCGCAGTAGCTCAGTGGTAGAGCTATCGGCTGTTAACCGATCGGTCGTAGGTTCGAGTCCTACCTGCGGAGCCATATAGTATAGAGAAGTACCCAAGTGGCTCAAGGGGCTCCCCTGCTAAGGGAGTAGATCGCTTACGCGGTGCGAGGGTTCGAATCCCTTCTTCTCTGCCATAATTTTGGCCCGTTGGTCAAGTGGTTAAGACACCGCCCTTTCACGGCGGTAACACGGGTTCGAATCCCGTACGGGTCACCACTTCGGAGGATTAGCTCAGCTGGGAGAGCACCTGCCTTACAAGCAGGGGGTCGGCGGTTCGATCCCGTCATCCTCCACCATATAAAATTATAAGTATTGTCGTCGCGGGGTGGAGCAGTTCGGTAGCTCGTCGGGCTCATAACCCGAAGGTCGCAGGTTCAAATCCTGTCCCCGCAACCAAATGGTCCCGTGGTGTAGTGGTTAACATGCCTGCCTGTCACGCAGGAGATCGCCGGTTCGACCCCGGTCGGGACCGCCATTTATATAAAGAACGAAACAATATGTTTCGTGTTTTTTTATTTACTCTAATTAAACTTATAAGACAGTCAATCTTATCCTTAGGACAACTCCTAAGGTCTTTTTTTATATATTTAAAACTGAAACAAAAATAAAAAATCTGTATAATAAAGAGCAGAGAATACTAACAGTAAGGTAGGTGAAACCTTTGAATAAATATGAAATAACGACAATGTCTTCAGAAGAAACGCAGAATTTATCAGAAAAGCTTGGACAATTAGTTGAGGCGCAGGATGTTTTGATTTTAGAAGGGGATTTAGGTGCAGGTAAGACAACATTTACAAAAGGTCTTGCAAAAGGTCTTGGTGTAAAACGTGTTGTAAATAGCCCAACTTTCAATATTATTAAAGAATACAAAGGACGATTACCGCTGTATCATATGGATGTATACCGTCTAGCAGAGAGCGAAGAAGATTTAGGTTTTGATGAATATTTTTATGGTGAAGGTGTAACAGTGGTGGAGTGGGCCCATTTAATAGAGGCTTTCTTACCACCTTCACTTTTAAAAATTAGTTTATTCCACGAGGGAGATAGTACAAGGAAAATTGTATTAGAGCCGAGCGGAGAACGTTATATTAGATTATGTGAGGAGCTATTACAAAATGAAAGTACTAGCAATTGATACTTCTAACTATGTAATGGGAGTTTCTCTTATTGATGGAAATACTGTTGTAGGAGAGATCATTACAAATTTAACAAAAAACCATTCTGTACGTTTGATGCCAGCAGTAGAGCAACTTTTAAAAGAATGTAATGTAAAACCAAAAGAATTAAATAAAATTGTTGTAGCGGCTGGTCCGGGCTCTTATACAGGTGTTCGTATTGGTGTGACAGTAGCGAAAACATTGGCTTGGTCACTGCAAATTCCAATTGTCGGTGTATCGAGCTTAGAAGTACTAGCAGCAAACGGAATCAATTTCCCAGGATACATTTGCCCATTATTTGATGGCCGTCGTCAGCAAATTTATACAGGATTATATACATATAGGGAACAAGCATTACAAGTTGTGAAAGAAGATCGTATTGTTCTCATTGTTGATTGGCTGCAAATGTTAAAAGAGATGGGGCAACCTATTTTATTTATCGGAAACGATGTAGAGCAGCATAAAGATACAATTGTAGAACAGTTAGGAGATCAAGCTGTATTTGCTGCGCCGACGAAACATAATCCACGTCCAAGTGAATTAGCTTTCTTAGGCTTACAGAAAGAAGAGCAATCCGTGCATACATTTGTACCAAGTTATCTTCGTTTAGCAGAAGCAGAGGCAAAATGGTTAGAAAGTCAAAATAAGTAGGAGTCTTATAAATGAATATTACATTTAGAAATATGAAGGAAGAGGACATACCACAAATTGTTGTGATTGAAGAATCTTCATTTACGACGCCTTGGACTGCCGAAGCATTTGAACGGGAATTAAACATGAATGAGTATGCGAACTACGTTGTGCTGGAAACAGAGGAAGGAATTATAGGCTATTGCGGGCTTTGGATCATTCTTGATGAATCACATATCACGAACATTGCAATATTGCCTAAATACCGTGGTCTAAAGCTTGGAGTAGCGTTATTACAAGAGGTAATGAACAAAGCGAGAGCTTTTGGAGCAAAGACGATGACACTTGAAGTACGTGTTTCAAATGAAGTTGCGAAAAAGTTATATCGAAAATTTGGTTTTCAAAATGGCGGAATTCGTAAAAGATACTATACAGACAATTATGAAGATGGTCTTGTAATGTGGGTGAACTTATGATGAAAAAAGATACAATTATTCTTGGTATGGAAACAAGCTGTGATGAAACGGCTGTAGCGGTTGTGAAAAATGGACGAGATATTTTAGCGAACGTTGTAGCTTCGCAAATTGAAAGTCATAAACGTTTTGGTGGAGTTGTTCCAGAAATTGCATCTCGTCACCATGTTGAACAAATAACTGTTGTGTTAGAAGAAGCGTTAAAAGAAGCAAAAGTGACACTTGAAGATATTGATGCAATTGCTGTTACGAAAGGACCAGGCCTCGTAGGAGCGTTGTTAATTGGGGTGAATGCAGCAAAAGCAGTAGCTTTTGCGCACAATATTCCTTTAGTTGGTGTGCATCATATCGCAGGACATATTTATGCGAATCGTTTAGTACAAGAACTACAATTTCCATTGCTGTCTCTCGTTGTATCGGGTGGACATACAGAGCTTGTTTATATGAAAGAGCATGGTTCATTTGAAGTAATTGGAGAAACGCGAGATGATGCTGCAGGAGAAGCGTACGACAAAGTGGCGCGTACGTTATCATTGCCGTATCCAGGTGGACCTCATATTGACCGTCTTGCGCATGAAGGAGAGCCTACGATTGATTTGCCTCGTGCATGGCTGGAACCTGATTCTTATGATTTTAGTTTCAGTGGATTAAAATCCGCAGTTATTAACACTGTGCATAACGCAAAACAGCGCGGGGAGGAACTAGCACCTGAAGATTTAGCTGCTAGTTTCCAGGCAAGTGTAATTGATGTATTAGTAACAAAAACAATAAGAGCAACAGAAGAATATGGTGTAAAGCAAGTGCTTCTTGCTGGTGGGGTAGCAGCCAATAAAGGATTACGGGCACGCTTAGAGGAAGAGTTTGCAAAGAAAAAAAATGTTGAACTTATCATTCCTCCGTTATCCTTATGCACAGATAACGCTGCTATGATTGCTGCTGCTGGTACGATTGCATATGAGCAAGGAAAGAGGGCAACGTTAGCATTAAATGCAAACCCTGGTTTGGATATTGAATCATAATGTAAGATAACATAAAGTGAAACTTCCGTCAGTAGGGGTTTTCTTCATTCCCCACTGACGGAAAGTCCGTCCAATCGGGCTTTTACGGGCAGTTATCCCCAACCTATCATCTTTAGAAAAGCGGAAGCGGCTCGCCCAGAATCGCAGGACGCCCGCGCCCGCGACAGAGAGGAGCTTTTTGCCTCGTCCGAGGGGGCGAAACGACCGGAGATTCTAGCCGCTAGAGCTGGACAATGTGTCTCTCTGAATCTTGAGATGGGGGGCTTACTGCCTGTTAATGCGGGATAAAAGTGTGTGGATAGAGAAATCTTTTTGATAAAAGATGTAATTTTATACACAGAATTAACCACAACATGTGGATAAAACCTATATTATCTGTTGATAATGTAGGTTTTTTTGTGAGTATAAAATGTGGATAAATATTATTATTCCTGTGGATAATGTGGAAAACTTTTGTTTTTCTTGAAAATACAAAGATGAATATGTGAATATTGTTGTGGATAAAGTGAAACTTCCATCAGTAGGGGTCTTACTGCCCGTTAAAGCGGGATAAATAAAAAAGGTCGGTGTAATCACTGACCTTTTCACAGTTGTAATTCTTCCCACTCTTCCATACATGCTTCCAATTGTTCTTGAAGTGTTTGTTTTTCTGCTGTAATATCACTGGTTCTTTCATAATCAGCGTATACTTCTGGAAGACAAAGTTGTTCTTCTAATGCCATGATTTGTTCTTCAATTGTTGCAATATTTTCTTCTAGTTCTTCAATTCTACGCATACGTTGACGTTCTTGCTTTTTACGTTCTTTTTCTTCAATGTAATTTAATTTTTCTTGTGCCACTTGTTTTTGTACAGGTTTATTTGTTTCTTGTTCTTCAAGTTCGGCGCGTTCGAGCATTTCATTTTTCTTTTCTACATAATAATCGTAATCACCGAGGTATTCCTCTGCTCCGTCTGTGGATAACTCAAGAACTTTTGTGGCAATGCGATTAATGAAATAGCGGTCATGGGAAACAAATAAAATTGTTCCTGGAAAATCAATGAGCGCATTTTCTAAAATTTCTTTGCTGCTTAAATCTAAATGGTTGGTCGGCTCGTCCAAAATAAGTACATTTGATTTTTGCATCATAAGTTTTGCAAGAGCTAAACGTGCTTTTTGTCCACCGCTTAAAGAAGAAACGGGTTTTAGAACGTCGTCACCAGAAAATAAAAAGTTCCCAAGTACTGTGCGAATTTCTTTTTCTGGTTGCATCGGATAATCATCCCAAAGTTCATCTAATACACGTTTTGATGATGTTAAGTTTGCCTGTTCTTGGTCATAATATCCGATAGAAGCGTTAGAACCAAACGAAAAAGTGCCGTTTAAAGGACGAAGTTTATCCACTAGAGATTTTAATAAAGTGGATTTTCCGATTCCGTTTGGACCAACAAGCGCAACACTATCGCCTCTCGTTAATTGGAAATGAATGTTTTGAATAATTGGCTCATTATTATAACCAATTGTAATGTTTTTTACTTGTAATACATCATTACCGCTTTGTTTATCGATATCAAAATGGAAAGAAGCAGATTTTGTATCACCGATTGGTTTTTCCATAAGTTCCATACGATCTAATTGTTTTCGGCGGCTTTGCGCCTGTTTTGTTGTGGAAGCACGAGCAATATTTTTTTGGATAAAGTCTTGTAATTTTGTTACCTCTTCTTGCTGCTTCTCGTAACGTTTTATCTCTTGTTCATATAGTGTCGCTTTAAGGTCTAAGTATTTACTGTAGTTTCCTGTGTACTTTCGACTTTGTTTATTAGAGATTTCATATACTTGCGTTACAAGTTTATCTAGAAAGTACCGATCGTGTGAAACGATTAAAATAGCACCAGGATAACCTTGTAAATATTGCTCGAGCCACGTTAATGTATCGATATCTAAATGGTTGGTTGGCTCATCTAAAATAAGTAAATCTGGTTTTGTTAATAATAACTTCCCAAGGGCTAAACGAGTTTTTTGTCCACCGCTTAATGTGGAAATTGTCGTTTCGTGTGTTTCGGGAGGAAAACCAAGTCCGCTTAAAACAGAGCGAACATCAGCCTCGTATTGATAACCACCTTTATTTTTATAATCTAATTGTAGGCGATCATACTCTGCTAACAATTTTTCGTAAATGGTTGCATTTGTGAAATTTTCTTCTTTTCCCATTTCTTGTTCTAGTCTGCGGAGTTCTTTTTCCATGCGCTCTAAGTGGAGAAACACCGTTAGCATTTCATCCCAAATCGTTAACGATGTTTTAAGACCAGTATGCTGTGCTAAATAACCGATAGATACATCTTTCGGTTTTATAATTTCGCCGCCGTCATGAGATAGTTCTCCGGCAATAATCTTTAATAATGTAGACTTTCCAGCGCCGTTACGCCCGACAAGCGCAATACGATCACGCGTCTGTACTTCTAACTTAATGTTTGAAAGAATCACTTCAGCTGCGAACAATTTGGAAAGGTTATTCACTTGTAGTAAAATCAATGTTTTCACCTCAAATAATTTCTTAACTTTGCCATGATTATATTTCTCAATCATACTAAAAATAGTGTATAGTTGAACATAAATAGAGAAATTCTCTCTCTATTATACAAGGAAAACTTGCAATGCTAAACTTCCGTACATGTTTTAATCACTTGAACAGATAGGAAGAGAGGAGGGGGTTGCATGGAGCAGCCTAAAATTCCGCAGGCGACTGCCAAAAGATTGCCTCTATACTATCGATTTATCCAAAACCTATCGTTATCTGGTAAGCAACGCGTATCATCTGCAGAATTAAGTGAAGCGGTGAAAGTAGATTCAGCGACAATTCGACGAGACTTTTCATACTTTGGGGCATTAGGGAAAAAGGGATATGGCTATAATGTAAATTATTTATTGTCGTTTTTCCGCGAAACACTTGATCAAGACGATGTAACACGCGTAGCATTAATTGGGGTAGGTAATTTAGGTACAGCTTTCTTACATTACAATTTTACGAAAAATAATAATACAAAAATTGAGATGGCATTTGACGTTGATGAAGAGAAAGTTGGAAAAGAAATCGGCGGGATTCCAGTATATCATTTAGATGAATTGGAAGAGAGACTATCAGATGATATAAAAGTGGCAATATTAACAGTGCCTGCTTCTGTTGCACAAGCTGTAGCAGATCGCTTATCGCATACGAGCGTACAAGGTGTTTTAAACTTTACACCTGCTAGGTTAAACTTATCAGAACATATTCGTATTCATCATATTGATTTAGCGGTAGAGTTACAAACGCTCGTGTACTTTTTGAAAAATTATCCACAATAAAAACGCAGGAATGTCCTGCGTTTTTATTATTTTTTCTTACTATCTTTTTTCGGTTTAGAAAAAAGAATGCGAATTGCCAAATTAAAATCAACTGTTGCCATTACAGCAAGCAATAGTGTGTAAAAATTCCAAATTGTATCTTTCACGCTTGTGATTGCTAAGTATGTAAAAATACACCCTAGAAGAAAATACAAAGTTGCCATAACAAATGGTGAATTTCGCATGTTTAAAATCCTCCGATGAATCCTTGCAGTTTTTCAGCTTTTTCTAGATAGGGACGAAGTACAAATGTAATTAACATAACATTTGTATTCATCATAACATGAGCCATAATTGGTACAATGATTCGTTTTGTTTGTACGTATAAAAATGAAAAAACAAGCCCCATGGAAATATACACTAATAAATGTGTAGGGTCAAAATGAATGAGAGCAAATATAAGCGAACTTACGATTGCTGCGATAAAGAAGTTATATCGTTTATATAGTGTTCCAAATAGAATTTTTCTAAATACAATTTCCTCAAGAATGGGAGCGAATATGGATGAAACAATCATAAATAATGGAGCAGCTGTTATAATTCCGATAATGTTTTGTGTATTTTCAGATTCAGCTTTAATTTTAAAAACTTGTGTTTCAATTGTGCCGGCAATGACTTGGGCAAATAAAGCAAGAAAAACTCCTAAAATAATCCACCCTATTGTAGCAGGGACATTTGTTTTTCCGCGATTCCATTTTTCTGATTGTGTATCATTACGTAGTAATACGAGGATGATGATAAGAGCGATAAAGAAGCTAATCAGTCCCCAATGTGCCGTTGCCAGTTGAACTTTTTCTTCGAAGGTCCGATGGCCATTATTGTATACTCCGCTTTTTAAAAGAATCCATCCACCAATTATACCTGATAATTGCATCAAAATATATGTAACAATAACCCACCAATATTGTCTCTTCAATTTCGTAACTCCTTTTTGAATTTTTTGTAAAGAAAAAGGAAAATGCTCTATCCATAGAGAAAACAACTTATGGCATCTTTCTTATTGTAACATAGGAGAAGATGAAAAAAAGATGGAATCTATCAGTGCATCTTCCCTTATGTAATTATCAAGTAAAGCATAATCACTTTTGAACAAGTTAGAGAGGGGATGAAATAGTTTTTCGAAAAATTACGTTTTTTTCACTTGCAAAAGAAAATGAGATTCTTTATTATAATAAGTGTGTTAGCACTCGAAGTGATAGAGTGCTAATAAACATGAAATTTACATAAAAAATTGAGGAGGTTGTTGTTCATGCTAAAGCCATTAGGTGATCGCGTTATTATTGAACTTGTTCAAGCAGAAGAAAAAACAGCAAGTGGTATCGTACTACCAGACACTGCAAAAGAAAAACCACAAGAAGGTAAAGTAGTGGCAGTTGGTACTGGTCGTGTGCTTGAAAATGGTGAGCGTGTTGCTTTAGATGTAGCTACAGGAGATCGTATCATCTTCTCAAAATATGCAGGTACTGAAGTGAAATACGAAGGTACAGAATACTTAATTTTACGTGAAAGCGACATTTTAGCAATTATCGGTTAATTATATAAATCTTTAAAAATTCAAGGGGGTCAAATATTATGGCAAAAGATATTAAATTTAGTGAAGAAGCACGTCGTTCGATGCTTCGCGGTGTCGACACTCTTGCAAACGCAGTAAAAGTTACACTTGGACCAAAAGGTCGCAACGTTGTACTTGAAAAAAAATTCGGTTCTCCGCTTATTACAAATGACGGTGTAACGATTGCAAAAGAAATCGAATTAGAAGATGCATTTGAAAATATGGGTGCAAAACTAGTTGCAGAAGTTGCTAGCAAAACAAATGATGTAGCTGGTGATGGAACGACAACTGCAACTGTATTAGCGCAAGCAATGATTCGTGAAGGCTTAAAGAACGTAACAGCTGGTGCGAACCCAATGGGTCTTCGTAAAGGTATTGAAAAAGCTGTTGTAGCAGCAATTGAAGAACTGAAAACGATTTCTAAACCAATCGAAGGTAAATCTTCTATCGCACAAGTAGCTGCTATTTCTGCTGCTGACGAAGAAGTAGGACAATTAATTGCAGAAGCAATGGAGCGCGTTGGTAACGACGGCGTTATTACATTAGAAGAATCTAAAGGATTCACAACAGAATTAGATGTAGTAGAAGGTATGCAGTTTGACCGTGGATATGCTTCTCCTTACATGATTACTGATTCTGATAAAATGGAAGCTGTTCTTGATAACCCATTTATCTTAATTACAGATAAAAAGGTTTCTAGTATTCAAGAAATCTTACCAGTATTAGAGCAAGTGGTACAACAAGGTAAACCACTTCTTATCATCTCTGAAGACGTAGAAGGTGAAGCGTTAGCTACATTAGTAGTAAATAAACTTCGTGGTACGTTCAATGTAGTAGCTGTTAAAGCTCCTGGCTTCGGTGATCGTCGTAAAGCGATGTTAGAAGATATCGCAATCTTAACTGGTGGCGAAGTGATTACAGAAGAGTTAGGCCGTGATTTAAAATCTGCAACTATCGCATCTTTAGGACGCGCTAGCAAAATTGTTGTAACGAAAGAAAATACAACAATTGTTGAAGGTGTAGGAAACACAGAACAAATCGAAGCTCGCATCGGTCAAATTCGTGCACAGTTAGAAGAAACAACTTCTGAATTCGATCGTGAAAAATTACAAGAGCGTCTTGCTAAATTAGCAGGTGGCGTAGCTGTAATTAAAGTAGGTGCGGCAACTGAAACGGAATTGAAAGAGCGCAAACTTCGCATTGAAGATGCACTTAACTCAACTCGTGCAGCAGTAGAAGAAGGTATTGTTGCAGGTGGTGGTACTGCGCTTATGAACGTATATACTAAAGTAGCTGGTCTTGCAGCTGAAGGCGACGAAGCAACAGGTATTAACATCGTACTTCGTGCGTTAGAAGAGCCAGTTCGTCAAATCGCAGTGAACGCTGGTTTAGAAGGCTCTGTAGTTGTAGAGCGCTTAAAAGGCGAAAAAGTTGGCGTTGGTTTCAACGCAGCAACAGGTGAATGGGTAAGCATGCTTGAGTCTGGTATTGTAGATCCAACGAAAGTAACTCGTTCTGCTCTTCAAAACGCAGCATCTGTTGCAGCAATGTTCTTAACAACTGAAGCAGTTGTTGCTGACAAACCAGAACCAAATGCACCTGCAATGCCTGACATGGGCGGCATGGGCATGGGCGGTATGGGCGGCATGATGTAATAACGCCCTCATTTGAGAAGCTGTTCAATGTATAAATAGTTAGTAAGAAGACTACTTCCTAATGAAAGGAGGTAGTCTTTTTGCGTTGAATGGTATTTGATATCAATCGTTGAGAGTAGTCTTACTATATAGGGAAATAATTTCTGTAGAATTTTGTCGCTTTCTTCTTGACCGTATTCACGTTTCATTGTTAGAATCTAGAAAGATAATATTAAACGTTCCTTCATATATCCTCAATAATATGGATTGAGAGTCTCTACCGGGTTACCGTAAACAACCTGACTATGAAGGCAGTGCGTCTATATTTATAAGGAACAAATTCCTTTATAAAGCTAGACTCCTGCCTTTTCTTTGTTATGAGACTGAGGGCAGGGGACTGGCTTTTTTTATTATATTGGTAATTGTTTTTACCAAATTGGTGAAAATGTTTATATACAGAACTATGGGGTGATTATTTTGAAGAAACAGCACGATACGATTATCGTTTTAGATTTTGGAAGTCAGTATAACCAGTTAATTGCACGTCGCATTCGTGAATTTGGCGTGTATAGTGAACTTCATCCACATACAATTACAGCAGAAGAAATTAAAGCGATGAATCCAAAAGGAATTATCTTCTCTGGTGGACCGAACAGTGTGTATGGCGAAAGTGCATTCCACTGCGATGAAAAAATCTTTGACTTAGGCTTACCGATCTTTGGTATTTGCTACGGCATGCAGTTAATGACAAAGCACTTTGGTGGAAAAGTAGAACGTGCAAACCATCGTGAGTACGGAAAAGCAGTATTAAAAGTAGAGAATCAATCAAAATTATATACAAACCTTCCAGAAGAACAAGTTGTTTGGATGAGCCATGGTGATTTAGTAACAGGCTTACCAGAAGGCTTCGTAGTAGATGCAACAAGTGAATCTTGTCCAATTGCTGGAATGAGCAATGAAGCACAAAACTTATACGGTGTACAATTCCATCCAGAAGTACGTCACTCTGAGCACGGTAATGATTTAATTAAGAACTTTGTATTCGGTGTTTGTGGTTGTACTGAAGGCTGGAATATGGAGAACTTCATTGAAGTAGAATTAGAAAAAATTCGTGAAACAGTTGGCGACAAAAAAGTATTATGTGCACTTAGCGGCGGCGTAGACTCTTCAGTTGTAGCTGTATTAATTCATAAAGCAATCGGTGATCAATTAACATGTATTTTCGTTGATCACGGCTTACTTCGTAAAGGAGAAGCTGAAGGGGTTATGAAAACATTTAGCGAAGGCTTCCACATGAACGTTATTAAAGTGGATGCACAAGAACGCTTCATGAGCAAATTAGCGGGTGTTGAAGATCCAGAACAAAAACGTAAAATCATCGGTAATGAATTTATTTATGTATTCGATGACGAAGCTTCTAGATTAGAAGGAATGGACTTCTTAGCACAAGGTACACTGTACACAGATATTATTGAAAGTGGTACAGCGACTGCACAAACAATTAAATCTCACCATAACGTTGGTGGACTTCCAGAAGATATGCAGTTCAAATTAATCGAGCCTTTAAATACGTTATTTAAAGACGAAGTACGTGAATTAGGGTCAGAACTAGGAATTCCTGATGAAATCGTATGGCGTCAACCTTTCCCAGGTCCAGGACTTGGTATCCGTGTATTAGGCGAAATTACAGAAGAGAAATTAGAAATTGTTCGTGAATCTGATGCAATTTTACGTGAAGAAATCAAAAAAGCAGGTTTAGATCGTGAAGTTTGGCAATATTTCACTGCACTTCCTGGTATGCGAAGTGTAGGTGTTATGGGTGACGAGCGTACGTATGATTACACAGTAGGTATTCGTGCGGTAACATCTATTGATGGTATGACAGCTGACTGGGCACGTATTCCTTGGGATGTATTAGAGAAAATCTCTGTACGTATTGTAAACGAAGTAAAACACGTTAACCGTATCGTGTATGATATTACTTCTAAGCCACCAGCAACAATTGAGTGGGAATAAGGTGAAACTATAGAAGACGATCCATCTATACCTTTATGTGTAGATGGATCGTCTTTTTTTGATTTTTACACGAACGAAAATTAACTTTAAGTAAAAAACGTTCGTTTTTTTGGATTGACACTTACTTGTATATGAGTTAATATGAATATGTAATTAATAATAAAAATGAATATTTCAGCCGTCGTATAATATCGGGAATATGGCCCGAAAGTTTCTACCTTGCTACCGTAAATGGCTTGACTACGAGGCGTTTTAATATAAGGGTAAGGGATACTTGCCTTTGTTTACAGACGCTTCCATGTATAATGCATTGGAAGCCTTTTTTATTTTTAAAGATAAAAAAGGGGCTAGTAAGGAGTGCGACGAGCAATTATATAACGGGGGAAACATAGGATGAAACGTTATTTTCAGTTCGATGAACTCGGCACAAATTATAAAACAGAGTTCATTGCAGGATTAACAACATTTTTGTCTATGGCATATGTATTGTTTGTTAATCCCGCTACACTATCGCTGGGACATGTTAAGGGATTGCCGGCAGGAACCGGAATGGATCCGGGAGCAGTGTTTGTTGCTACAGCTTTAGCAGCGGCAATTGGATCACTAATTATGGGGATTTTTGCAAAGTATCCAATCGCACTAGCGCCGGGAATGGGGATTAATGCTTTCTTTGCTTACACAGCCGTATTAACAATGGGGATTCCATGGCAAACGGCGATTGCTGGAACACTAGTATCAGGTATTATGTTTATTTTTCTTACAGCTTCCGGCCTTCGTGAAAAAATTATTAACGCAATTCCAACAGAATTAAAGTTTGCAGTAGCAGCTGGAATTGGGTTGTTCATCGCATTTCTTGGTTTTCAAAATGCGGGGATTATTGTAAATAATGATGCTGTGCTTGTTGGTTTAGGTGATTTAACGAAAGGGACAACATTACTTGCTATTTTTGGTGTAGTTGTAATTGTTATTTTAATGACAAGAAACGTTAATGGGTCAGTATTCTTTGGAATGGTGCTTACAGCAATTGTTGGTGTAGCAACAGGGTTAATTGATACACCAAAGTCAATTGTTGGTGCAGTTCCAAGCTTAACACCGACATTCGGAGTTGCTCTTCAACATCTTGGAGATATTTTTACAGCTAAGATGCTCGTTGTTATATTAACTTTCTTTTTTATCGATTTCTTTGATACAGCAGGAACGCTTGTGGCAGTTGCCAATCAAGCTGGCTTAATGAAAGATAATAAATTACCGCGTGCAGGAAAAGCGTTATTCTCTGATGCGATTGCAACTGTAATTGGAGCAATAATTGGTACATCAACAACGACGTCTTATATTGAATCCTCTGCAGGGGTAGCAGCAGGAGGACGCTCTGGATTTACAGCAGTTGTAACAGCGGGGTTTTTCTTATTAGCACTTTTCTTTTCACCATTATTAAGTGTAGTAACACCATCAGTAACAGCTCCGGCTTTAATTATTGTAGGGGTGTTGATGGTTTCATCATTAGGAGAAATTGATTGGAAGAAATTCGAAACGGCAGTACCGGCATTTTTCACAATTATTGCAATGCCGCTTACATACAGTATCGCAACGGGAATTGCGATTGGGTTTATCTTCTATCCAATTACAATGGTTGTGAAAGGACGAAGAAAAGAAATTCATCCGATTATGTATGTCATGGCAATTTTGTTTGTACTCTATTTCATGTATGTTCGTAAATAAAGGGGTTTTTTGAAAGGACTAGGAGGGGATGCCTAGTCCTTTTTGTTTTAATAAAATATGGAAGGTTCAGTTGATTTGCGGATATTTCATAACTTGATATAGATGAAAGCTGTATAAGCTATATAAAGAAAATAACTTGGGTTATAGACAAATTGAAAAAGTGATATAAAGGCAGGGGCTAGTGAGAGCGGTAGCAGTGATTTATACGTTATTAACTAGAGATAGCTAAAAGGCTTATTGATAGGAAATGAGCCTTTTTATATTTTATTAAAAAACGTATTGACGTTTAAAATAAAAGGGTGTAGTATTATACGAGTTGCTGCTGAAACAAAGCAGAAAGCAAAAATGAAATAAAAAACTTAGTTGACATCGAATGACTGAGATGTTAACATAAGGAAGTTGCAATCAGGCGACGGCTAAGTTCTTTTAAAACTGAACGAAACAAACAACGTGAAACCTCAA
>NZ_NVOY01000069.1 GCF_002551005.1 Bacillus pseudomycoides | reverse complement strand
AGAGTGTTGGGAAACCCTTTGGGTTTCCCAACCTCTGATGACTTTTATTGTAACTATGTATAAAAAAATTGTACGAAACAATAAAAAATAAGAAAAATAGCCCTTCAACTGACCCTTTCTGGTCAGATGAAGGGCTATTTTTTTCATGTTTTGGCAGGCTGCGGTGAGATATGCCTGCATTTGGACAGACTTCATCCCTCGGAACCGAGCGTATCGATAACCATGTAGTTCTTTTGCATCGGCAAAACTCCGCTCAATTGTAGAACAGCGTACTTTATATAATTGTTTTCCTGTTTTCGTTCGCTTGTATTCTCGTGCAATATCTTTATACTCTTCCCAAATATGACGCGTAATCTCTCGACTTTTTTGAGTAGCTGAAAAGCATTCTGAACGTAAAGGACATACTGCACAATCCTTTTTGTCCGCTTTATAATGACGATATCCTTCTCGATCTGTTGTCGCATACTTCATAATACATCCCTTTGGACATGTAAATACATCCCTTTCAGAAACATAATGAAATAATCGTCTTGGTACTTCTTTATTTTGATTGCCAAATCGGCGATATCCCATCACCATGAAAATATTTTGCTCTAATAATTTCTTACAGATATGTCCCGTAAAATACCCTGCATCCAGTGCCACCGCTTCTACTTGAAATTGAAACTTTTGAACTTGAGCTTGAAGACGTGCCAAATACACCTCGGAATCTGCCACATTTCCAGGCGTAATATATGTATCCGTAATGATATTGTATTTCGCATCAACTGTTCGATGATCTAAATAGTGAAATCCATTTGGTTTTCCATCTCTCATTAAAAAACCACTGTCTGGATCTGTTGTGCTTTCACGGATTTTATCTTTGTCGGCGACACCTTCCTTTTTGGGCTTTAAAGCTTTTTTCCATGATCCTCACGATCTTGTGTGACAGCCTCTTCTAATTCTTCTATATAAGATTTAGGTTTTTCTTGTTTTACTTTATGAATAAACTTATTTTTATTGGCATTCGCTTTAATATGAGTAGAATCTGTCATCAATGCACGCCCACTTACCATGCGCTGTTCCGTAGCTTGACGTACAATTTCATCAAAGATTTCTTCAAAAATATTCGTATGAATAAAACGAGTCCGACGATTCCAGCTTATTGTGGAATGATCTGCTACAGTATCAGATAAAGAAAATCCTAAAAACCAACGATAAGCAACATTCATTTTAATTTCTTTTTCTAATTGGCGTTCAGATCGAATTCCGTAAAAATAACCGATAAACATCATCTTGAATAAAACAATTGGATGAATCGATGGTCTTCCATTGTTTTCGCAATAATAAGGACGTAATTTTTCTTCAATAAAATGAAAATCGATTGTTGCCTCAATGGCACGAAGGAAATGGTCTTGCGGAACTAACTCTTCTACAGAAATTGTTACGCGCTCATCACGATGATTTTTCAGCGCTCCCATCATGGGGCATCGCTCCTTTGCATCTTTTTTATCAGTGTTGACAGATAAAAAGATGTTCAGACACAAAAACAGGCTGTGGAGAAGGCTTTCTCCACAGCCTG
>NZ_NVOY01000068.1 GCF_002551005.1 Bacillus pseudomycoides | reverse complement strand
AGCGCGTTTATCCGTAGAAATCGTATCTAGATTGTGTAAATAAAAGATTTTTGATCCTTTGAAATCCCCTTGCTTCGTACATAAACTAACGGCTATACGATTAGGATTGACATCGTTCCCTGCAATCACATCAGATATTGGGAATTCTTTGAAGTCTAACATACGACCTGTTTCCGTTTTCCGCTTGTTTTTTTGTGGAAACACGAGCATAGATAAAAACTTGTTTGTTTACTAATTTTTCTTTATTTGTTTGAATGCCTAAAAAGGCGTCAATTGCATCTATATCATATAATCGATGTTCACTGGGAGTAATGATTGTTTCTAATGATCCTTTGTTAGACCAAGAACGTACCGTTTGTTTGTCTACACCTAACAATTCCGCCGCTTCTTTAATTTTTGTCATTCTTCCCATAAAAAACAACTCTCTTTTTGTTATAGAGTATAACAAAAAGAGGGGTGTATGTGATGGTTTTTATTACCTTTTATAACTTTTTATAAATTTTTTTGAAACTGTCGAAACCTCCTAAGCACAGAAAAAGCTCCTGCGATTCGTAGTCTACGTTGCAAGAGCTTTGTGAGTGATAAATTATGTTATAAATATTTCTCAATTTCTTCGTATACATCCTTTAAGCGCGGATTACCTTCTCCGACAATCTCATGATTCACGAGAACAACAGGATAAAATAAGTCTTCTTCAATGACACGCTCAGCAAAAGCACGTTTTTCTTCCTCTTCTTGCTCCGCATGAATATCCACATATTCAAAATAGAACTTATCTTCTTGCCCTTCATATTTTCGTCCAATCGCTGCTTGCAACCATTCATACGTTTCCGTTGAAGACGGCATTCCAACGCAGCTTGCACATACAACCTTCGCCCCATAAACACTAACTTTTATCATATTCTCTCCCCCATTTGCACATATATTTTTTCCCTGCACCTTATTGTCACATATAAGAAGAAAACTTCCATAAACTATTTTGACAACATAAGAAAGACATAAAAAATAGATTTTCCCCTGTATCTTGATTATAATAAAACTGATGAAAGGAGTCGATAAAAATGGAAAACGAAAACTTACACGAACAAGTAGTAGAAGTATTAGATAAATTACGTCCATTCTTACTTCGCGATGGCGGTGATGTAGAATTAGTAGATATCGAAGACGGTATCGTTAAATTACGCCTTCTAGGCGCTTGCGGCAGCTGCCCAAGTTCTACAATCACATTAAAAGCGGGTATCGAGCGTGCTCTTTTAGAAGAAGTACCTGGTGTAATTGAAGTAGAACAAGTATTTTAATTTAAAAGCGGAAGCGGCTCGCCCAGAACAGGAGGAGGATGGAGCTTCTGACATAGAGGCGCTTTTTGCCTCGACGGAAGACGCGAAGCCACCGACTGTTCTAGCCGCTGAAGCTGGATAAACTAGAAGAAGAGACCCACCACGGTCTCTTTTTTCTAAATTACATATTACGTAAGCCAATCGAGCTTACGAATTCCTAACTTATCAATGGGTAGATGTATTAGATCATAAAACTGAAGAAGAAATTGTTCCGACTGATCTACGCGCTGCAAAATGGTTTCTAACTTATCTTGATATACATATTTTTGTGCTTCACTTCCCGCTAAATAATATCCTTCAACTGTTTCAAAATAATGAAGCGGAAAGAGAAGACGGGCAAATAATAATCGCCAGCCAAACGAAGATAATGGATAGTTCCGTTCGTAGTCGCTTAAAAACTGGACAACCGTTTCTTCCCAGTTCTCTTTTTTTTCAAAAGAAGTATAACGGACCCATTCGGCTAAGTCACGGCTTGGATGGTCATATACCCAATCAGCCGGCAGCTTTAATCGTTTTGTCTGCTGCCAAAGCAAGGGTGTAAATCGTTCCTGACAAATGGTTGCAGCATCAGCAACTTGAGGAGTATCATCAATTTCTGTATCTACTACATATTGAATTGCATTTTCGGCAAGACCTAAGTAGTACGGAAATGACTCAATAAATAATTGTTCAAACATATCAGTAGGGTGACTCACCATTTTGGATTGCCAAAAACGTTCGAGCTGATCTAATCGTTTTTCCCAAAGCGCCTTCCATTCACCAATTCGGCTAAGATGTTCAATTTCTTCTGAAAAGAATGCACCGCGTTTATGAAATAACGATAGCTCACTTCCTAATGAAGTAACATTACGCTCTAACGTACGCATTCCTTTTAACAAACAATACTTTGCTTCTTCTAGCTCACTAACATAATAACCTTGTACGTTTGGCACAAACGTCGCAACGGTAATATCACCTTGCTGATTCATATAATCACTTAATTTCTTCATTTCAACAAGCTCTTCTTCTTGCAAATGAACCGCAGGAAGAAGCACATAAATTTTATTACGAACCCAAAAGCTTTTATAAGGACCAAGAGGTGTAAATTCTTTGACGTGTATATGATAGTTCTCATAAATATGTTGAATCATCGTACTCGCCACCTACATTTTTTCTATATATATATGAGCTAGTAATTAACTTTCATGCCTATGCACATCATACACCTATACGTATACAATATTAAAAAGAAAAAAAGGTGATAAACATGACACAACGAAATCAACTACAAGAAAGAGCATTACAATTACTACAAGAACGCGGTGTAAAAATTGACGATATTGCAGAACTCGTTCATTTTCTTCAAAAAAAATATCATCCAAATTTAGCAATGGAAGAATGTCGTTATAACGTAGAACGCGTCTTATCCAAACGCGAAGTACAAAATGCCCTCATTACAGGAATTGAATTAGATGTTCTTGCTGAAAAAGGTTTGCTAAGTGCTCCTCTTCAAGACATCATCCACCGCGATGAAGGATTATACGGAGTAGACGAAGTTGTCGCCCTATCTATCGTCAACGTATACGGCTCAATCGGTTTCACAAACTTTGGCTATATCGATAAATTAAAACCAGGTATTTTACAATATTTAAACGATAAATCTACAGGTAAAGTTCATACATTCCTTGACGATATCGTTGGAGCGATTGCTGCTGCTGCTTCAAGTCGTTTGGCGCATAGAGCTGCACATGCTGAATAATACAACAACAAGAAAACCAGCTTCTTTAGAAATAAAGAGCTGGTTTCTCTTATTTGTTTTCGCATTTTGACACATCATACTCCATAAGCAAAAATTCCCTACCTCTGCTCATAAAAGAAACTCTCTTTTGAAAACCTGCTTTCATATACAGATGAATGGCCCGTTCATTAAAAGTAGCAACACTTAACCGAATTGTCTCCGGTCTAAACTCTTCCTTCGCAAGCCGCAAACCTGCTTGTAAAAAAGATATCCCCAACCCTTTTCCGGTTAACGCTGGTTGCATCCCAATTCCGATATCCACAACACGCTCACCTGTGTATAACTTCGCATCTCTTCCGCCCGGCACTTGTGCGTTATCCCCAAAACAAAAATAACCGATGAATGTATCCTGCTCATCACAAACGCCGTAATATATACCATCGAGCAATTCTTTTAAAGTATCATCCTCTCCATTGAAACTATATAGTTCATACGGGGCCTCATATTGCCACGTATTGATTTCTTTCACTTCTTCTAATGTAAGGTTATGAATGTTCATTTGTATACTCTCCTCGCTTTCCTTATACCTATTCGCTCACACGAAAAGAATTCCTGTTATACAAAGCATCTTCTTTGCTACCCCCTAACAAGTAACTACGATAGTTACATAAGATGTTTTTGATTGATTTTGAACATACTACTCACATATCCACATATAAGAGGAGTTATAATGAAACATTTAATCGTTTATGCACACCCGAATCCACAAAGTTTTAACCATGCGATTTTAGAAGCACTGCAAGGACAACTACAAGAAAAAGGACACGAAGTGCGCGTTCGCGATCTATATGCAATCAACTTCAATCCTGTATTAGCTGCCAATGATTTTATTTCATTTTCACAAGGAAATACACCGGCTGATATTCAAGCTGAGCAAGAGCATATTACGTGGGCAGATGTGATTACTTTCATTTATCCAGTTTGGTGGACAGGTCTTCCTGCCATCTTAAAAGGATATGTAGATCGTGTATTCAGCCATGGATTCGCTTATGCATACGGCGCAAATGGCATTGAAAAGTTATTAACAGGTAAAAAAGGTCTATCATTATCCACAATGGGCAATTCGAAAGAAAATTATGAGGCAAGTGGTATGTTTGAGGCAATAAAGAAAACAACTGGTGCAGGTATTTTTGATTTTACTGGTATTGAAACAGTAGAGCACGCTTTCTATACGAGTGTTCCTTCTGTGGATGATGCGGCAAGAAAACAATACCTTGAAGAAGTGAACGAACTTGTAAATCGTTTGTTCTAATGAAAAATCCACCTTGTGAGGTGGATTTTTTAGTTCCCAATCATTTTAGGAATATATCTTTGCAGGACTTCTTCTAACTCTTCTATATCTTCATTTCGAATTAATAAATTCACATGATTATTCCACTTTTCTATACCGCGATCCAAAAAGACATTCTCTTGCGGAAACTGTCCCTGTACGAATGTTTTATAACCTTTTACTTCTTCATAAGGATAATAATTTATTCCATCCACAACTCCTGCTTCATAAACCTCGATGCCCTTTAATAATTGAATCGTTAAAAGGCTCATGAAACAAATTGTCACTGCATAAACTCCCACTTGTAATAAAAATCTTTCAAAACTATCAATCTCATCATTTGTATATTTAACATACGTTAAAATGAGTTGTGCAATGAAGTAAACGGGACAAAATAGCATAGAGAAACATCGTTTTGCCCGGCGATACATTGCAATCCGTTTTCCAATTTTCTTTTTCACGCTATTTATCTCATATATTTTCCATAGTAGCACCGCGAAAGCACTTGTCATGAAAATAAGAATAACCATTAATACTGGATTCATTTCTATCCCCCCATACTTCTATCTTATCTAATTATTTTTGTGTGAAAAATGCAATTTTGCATAATCGTCTTGTAGTCATCTCATACAAACTCTTGAAAACATTCTGGTGAATGAAAAGAAGCCAAACATTTTTGTTCGGCTTCTCAACATCAATTACAATTCATTTCTTCTACTATAAGCTACTGTATAGATGGTTGCTCCAATTAATACAGTAACAATAAAAACGAGGAATAAATTTCTATACAAGTAGGCTTTCGCATTTTGTATAGTGGAAAGTAATGGATATTCTAGCATATGTTTTGTTAATAATCCACCAACAATCGCTATCCCTAGTCCTTCCGCTAAAAAGCAGGCGAAACTGAGAAATCCCATACCTGCACCGACTTCCTTCGGATCTAAAACAGCAGCAACACTCGTAGAAATTACTGTTTTAACGAAGGAGAGTCCACCAAACATTAGAATTAACATCCCTGAAACTAACCATAGTGTTTGATCAGCAAATAATGAAAGGATAAAAAAGCTTGCAAGAATGAAAAATGAGCCAAGCCATAGAACAAATGTAGTTCCTCGTTTATCAACTAGGCTACCGCCAACAGTACCGAATACCATTACACTCATCGTCCCAGGGAATATAACCCACCCAATCTTACTTGCAGACAGTTGGTGTACACCTCTCATCATGTAAGGAATCATTGCTATACAACCTGCCACGGTACCTAGGGGAACACAACCAGTTAGCACTCCCAAAATAAACTTTTGGTTCATCAATAATCTTAGTTCTATAAAAGGCTGTTCAACCTTGTGTATATGCAAAATGAAGCCTGCAAACAACGCACAGCTAATCGCCAAATACAACCAATTATTTTGCGTTGTATTTATAGTGAATATGACTATTCCACAGGACAGTAACGCTATCCCAAAAATATCTACCCTTTTTCCTTTTGTGGATTCATTCGGAAGTTCTTTTAGAAAAAAAGGAATAGCGAAAAGTGTCAGCGTCGGAATCAGAAAAAGAAAGGGCCACTGTACATAATGGGCAACCGTCCCGCCAAGAACTGGACCTATTCCTTCCCCCATCGCTACCAACGAGCCGATTACGCCAAATGCTTTCCCACGATCTTCCGACTTCACATAGCGTGCAACGATTACCATAATAAGCGCTGGCACTGCTGATGCACCAACACCTTGAATAAAACGCGCAACAATTACAACAAAAAAATGAGAATGCGCCAACACACCTAAAAGTGAGCCAGCACTATAAACTAGCAGACCAAAGAGAAATAATTTCTTCACACCATATTTATCACTCATTGTTCCGTACGTGATTGATCCAATCGCAAATGAAATCATAAAACTCGTCTTTACCCAGTTGGCCAAAGACGGTGATATACCAAGGTCTTTCGCAATATCAGGTAAAACTACGTTAAAAACCATTTCATTCAATACACTGAAGAAAGCAAGAAAGCCAAGCCATAGAAAAGCTTTCTTCACATCTGCAAACACATAATTCGGTAAATCTTTTTCCACTAGGATGATACCCCCATTTTAAAGGGGAGCCACGCAGTTTATAGGGTAAATGATACGTTTTCCCCTCGAATTTGTACCCTCATCATGTTTGTGCACTTCATAAATACGCCTCCTTACTACATTTTCCATATTATACTATTCACCTGTTCTGCAAGAAAGAAATAAAATCTCACACAATTCGACCACATCTATCATTAGAACGAATTTTTTATGATAAAAAAAATAGGCAATCATTTACGATTGCCTATCTCTTCTTACATCTTCTCAATCCATTCCGTCAAACTGTGGACAACATGCGTTGGTTGCACGTCATATTCTGTTAATTTTTCCACAGATGTGACTCCTGTGTGGACAAGTAGTGTATCCATGCCCGCATTCATGCCTGCTAAAATGTCCGTATCGTAGTTATCCCCAACCATTAATGTTTCTTCTTTCGTTGTTCCAAGTACTTTTAATGCTTGCTCCATAATAATGGATTCTGGTTTACCAATGAAAATTGGATTTACTGTTGTGGATACTGTTACAACGGATGTTAAAGAACCGTTCCCTGGTAATAAGCCGCGTTCTGTCGGAATGGCAATATCACCGTTTGTGGAAATAAATGTTGCCCCGTTTCGAACGGCTAAGCATGCTTTTGCTAATTTTTCATATGTAACTTCTCGATCTAGCCCAACAACGACAAAATCAGGATTACTATCCACAAGTGTGAAGCCTTTTTCCACAAGTGCATCACGTAAACCTTCTTCTCCTATTATATATACAGAAGCATTTTGTTTTCTTTCATATATAAAATTCGCTGTAGCCATGCTTGTCGTAAATACTTGCTCTGGTGTAGCTGGAATATCAAACTGAAGCAGCTTGTCTGCAACTTGCTCCGGTTTACGCGTCGAGTTGTTCGTCACAAATAAATAAGGTAAGTTCCGCTCTTGCAGCGCCTTTATAAAATCACTCGCCTCTTCAATACGTTCTTCGCCTCGGTACATTGTTCCGTCTAAATCAATTAAATAGCCTTTATACACAGGTGTCACTCCTTTTTGATACTTACTCTCTTCTTATCGTATCCTTTTTTCCAACAGAAAAAAACGCTTTTTCCAAAAGCGTCTCGTAATGTTCATTTTTTTTCTTTTATTTGATACGAACAGAAACAGTCTCCATCGCACATACTTGATAATACTTTCACATCAGCAGTTGGCAATAGCTTATTATACATACTCTTCTCATCATGACAAATTTGCGGAAACTTTTCAGCTACCTCCATTAACGGGCAATTTTGCTTTTGTAGAATGAAAGATTGCTCGTCTTCTTGTTCTACGCGCACCATATACCCATTTTTTTCTTGCATCATTGCAATTTCTGTTAAGCGTTCTAATGTCGTTTCCTTTCGATTCACACGTTTTGCTAATTGTTGTTCCATACGATTCGTTCTTGCCCGCAAAATCTTCTCAACGAGCCTCGCATCGCCAATATGCTGCAAGTCTTCTAACATCTCAACTGCAAATTGCTTATATTGTTTCGGAAACAGGTCTTCTCCTTTTGTACTTAAGCAATACACATACATCGGTCTTCCGACATGCTGCCGCACCAAATTCACTTCAATAAGCTCATCCTTTTCGAGATTATTTAAATGACGGCGCACAGCCATCTCTGTAATTTGCAGCGCTTCTGCTAATGTCGCAACAGTTTGTTCTCCTCTTACTTTTAAAAGTTGAAGAATTTCCTCTTTCGTGGAACGTGTCGCTTCCCCCATTTCTCAACCTACTTTCCTTTCCTACAGTTCTAATGGACCGTGTACATCAAGGCCCATTAGAACCAACATAATCTAATCTCCCGCAAACGCAGATACAGGCCCAAGTTCTTGTTCCAAATAACGACGAATATTAGCAGGATATTGTTTCACCATATCAATATGCTTTTGTACTGTATTATACACATCTGTGTGGCTCATATTTACATACTCTTGTACAATCATTTTACGAAGACGAACAACTTCTTTTAAACGTTCTCCTTCTTCATTTGTAACAACTTTTTCATCCATTAAAATATCAATAATATCTTCATAGCTGCCTGGATCGCGCATAATAAATCCATCAATCATGGCATTTCCTACATCTAAAATACAATCAATCATGAGATGCGCCATACGCTCTAACGCATATTCATCAAGCGCTCCCTTATATTCTTGCTTCGTTTGAAATGCTGCAACAACTTTCTCTAAACACTGTAACATTTGTTCAATTTTTTTCCGATCTACAAAGTACATATATGTCACCTACCTGGTAATTAAAGCATTTTCATCACCAATTGTACCCTTTTATTCAAAAAAAATCGACAATTTTTCGAATTCACCTTTTTCTCGTTCTTTGTTATAGTTATATTTGTATGATTTTCGAAATTGGAGGAATGTCACAATGGAACGTGAACTCGCATTAGAAATTGTCCGTGTAACAGAAGCAGCAGCCCTTGCATCAGCACAATGGATGGGCCGTGGGAAGAAAAACGAGGCAGATGACGCTGCAACAACTGCAATGCGTACAATGTTTGACTCTGTTAACATGGCAGGTACTGTTGTGATTGGCGAAGGGGAACTTGATGAAGCACCAATGCTTTACATTGGAGAAAAGCTCGGAACAGGAAACGGTCCAGAAGTAGACATCGCCGTTGATCCATTAGAAGGAACAAATATTGTAGCAAAAGGTCTTGCAAACGCAATGGCTGTTATCGCTGTCGCTGATAAAGGAAACCTTCTACATGCTCCTGATATGTACATGGAAAAAATCGCGGTTGGTCCAAATGCAGCTGGTAAAATTAGCTTAGATGATCCAATTGAAAAAACAATTGAAATTGTAGCAGAAGCAAACAATAAAAAAATTCGCGACTTAACTGTTATTATCCAAGAGCGTGAACGTCATCAAGAAATTATTGACCGTGTTCGCGCAAAAGGTGCACGTGTAAAACTATTCGGTGACGGTGATGTTGGTGCCTCTATCGCAACAGCTCTTCCAGACACAGGAATCGACTTATTCATTGGTACTGGCGGTGCCCCAGAAGGCGTTATCTCTGCTGCTGCACTGAAATGCCTTGGCGGAGAGATGCAAGCACGTCTCGTTCCAATGAACGAAGAAGAAGAAGCACGCTGCCTGACAATGGGCTTAGAAAATCCTCGTCAACTGCTTATGCTAGATGATTTAGTATCCGGTGATGATGCAATCTTCTCAGCAACAGGTGTATCTGCTGGCGAGTTATTAGACGGTGTGAAATTCCTTGGCGGCGATTTAGCCGAAACATATTCAATCGTTATGCGCTATAAAACAAGAACAGTGCGCTTTATTAAAACGCACCACCATTTAGATCATAAACCACACTTAAATTTAGATATTTAAAAAGGAGTCATGTTCATGGAAGAACGTTTTTTTCTTTACGATGACACAGTAGAAACAAAAACGCGTTTCGTAAGCTTTATGGGAGAAAACGAGCGCCATGATTTAGCGCTTTTGTACTCCGATCGTCATTATGGCAAAACAATCGTCCTTGATATGCAGCGCAATAAATTTGCAATTATCGGTCGTGACGATTTAGAAGAACCTGGCTACTTAGAACATGCATTTTCGATTTCTGAAGAAAACGCAGAAGAATTACGCTCATTTTTATTTGAACTGATGTAATCCAAATCACCGGCTTGTAATAGAGCTGGTGATTTTTCACGCTCGTTATTTCGAATTTTCAGTTTAATATGATATACTAACGATAAATCTATTTGGATAGAAAGGATGTTACACTACGTATGCCAACATTTACTTTGTGATGGATCAGCAACTGGATAGCATTACTCCCTTGCAAAAAGCACAACGCTTTTTGCAAGGGAGTAGTCTGCCCAATTCCCATTACAAAGGAACGTAGCACATCTGCAGTATGATTGTTACGAAGGTTCCTCATAAGGGAACCTTCTTTTATTTTTCTCTTTTTTCTATATTTCATACCGCAAGACATCCAAATAGATGTCTGACGTTCCTTTATCTAAATACGAGGTGAAGGAAAATGCAGAACGTACAACTTTCTTGGAACTTATATAAAACAGAATTAGAAGCACCGGTAGAAAAACATTGTAAAAATTGCGGCTACACAACTCTTTTTACGGATACGCACATTCGCAGGCATAACGCGAATGGTAAAAGCATTTATCGTTTTGCGATTTATAAATGCGAAAAAGGACATACATGGAATAAGAAATTACACATTTATAAAACATATTCTGAACATGTTGAAACAGTCGACATATCTCAGGAAGAACAACAAGAAGAGATGAACAGTATTTCAATTATGTCCCATAAAAATGCAGGAACAACAGAACTAACTATCCTATTAGAGTCCGTGCATGGATTATTTCGCATCGACAAAGCACTCGCAACCTATATTTCAGAATGGAGCCGTACAGTAATTACAGAAAAAATTAAACAAGGATTTATTCACTTAAACGGGCAACAGATTAAACCAAATGCCAAACTTACAGCTGGTGATTGTATTTCTATATATATGTAATTTTACATGGATATAGAAAACCACTTCTCATCATATATCGGCGGAAATGGGAAATTTATCGGCGATATTTGTGATATATCGGCGCTTCGACATGAAAGACCCTCCGACAACGTTCGACACACTCATAAAACTGAATCACATCAAAAAGAAGGAGCTGACTTTTGAAAGTCAGCTCCTTCTTTTTATTTCTTCACTTTTCTCAGTACAAAGTACGAACACCCAAAATTACAATACTCATATAAATACTCAGATAACGTACTAATTTTTGTGTCATACGTTGCGCGCTGGTTACTATCATCAAAAAAGCCGCGTAAACGAAGCTGATCATAGCCCCAATCGCCCACAATATAATCATATTTATTTAAAATTTCTGCATAACGAGCTTTAAACGCTTCTTCATTAAATCCATTTCGCTTCTCTTCTATTACTTCATAGTGGATATTATTCACATGAACTGTAGTGCGAATCTCCTGCTTCTGCTCCATTTTCCAATCCCTTTCCTGTTCTTTCTTTTTTTTATCGTATCATAAAGCCTCAAAACCAACAATTTCAAATACAAAAAACCTGCCCAGTGGGAAATGCTATAGAGTGAAACTTTCATCAAGAAGGAGAAAATCATCATGAAAAAACAACTGCTCTTATCCCTTCTCACTCTTTCCATCTTTGCTGGATGCCAAACAAAGAAAGCTGAAATGAAACGTGAAGAAGGAAGCCGTGTACTCGTGTCAGAACATAAAGATTTATACGGGAAAGACGTCCCAAACCGAATGTTAACAAGGGTTGGCTATTCTCACAAACAAAAAGATGAAGTGTCCAATCGCCCAGTTGGTAGCATTAACAAAGAACGATTAGCAGAAATGATTACAGATTTAACTGTGAAACTGCCAGATGTGATGAACGCCGCAACACTTGTAACAGATGACGAGGTGTTTGTTGTCTACCGAGCAAATACAACAGACCCAGCTTTAGTTGCTGATCAAGTCCAAAAAACAGCACTGACTATCGTTCCCCGCTATTACAAAGCATATGTATCAACAGAACAAAAATTAATATCACAAATTCAAGGACTAAAATCAGGCACATTAAACGATAAAGAATATGCCCAAACACTTGATATGCTTAAACATGAGATGAGCAAAAAGCCGCACTTAAACAATACACAAACGGATACAATGCCTAATACACTGAAGTAAAGTATTGCCGAATCAAATAACCTGGGAAGATAATCTCAGGTTATTTCCTAAACATTTCACCGTTTTTCATGCATAATATAGAATATATATATTAGAAAGCGGTGAAATTTATGGTTTCAAATGCAGCAATTGGAAGTATAATTGTCCAAATCGCAATTTCTGTTCTTATTCCGATTATTGCTCTCCTTTATTTTCGGAAAAAGTATAGAATCTCTTTTAAAATTGTCGGTGTCGGAATTGTATTTTTTATTGGATTCTCACAAATTTTAGAGAAAACGTTACATGTATTCATATTAGGAAATCCAGCGACAGCTTCACTGTTAAAAAATTCGTTTCTCTATGCCCTATATGGTGGATTAACAGCTGGCATTTTTGAAGAACTGGGCCGTTTTATTGCCTTTTACTTTCTACTTAAAAAGTATCAGGAATATAAAGATGGTCTCGCTTACGGAATTGGACACGGAGGGATTGAATCATTATTAATCGGAGCAACTACTGGAGCCCAAACCCTTGTATTTGCTTTCGCCATTAATAACGGCACCTTCGCCCAAATGATCGAGAAAGTACCAGGGCTCAGCGCCGTCCAAGACGCATTAGTACATAATCCGCCTTACCTCTATTTATTTGGTGGCGTAGAACGAATTGTTGCTTTTATTATGCAAATCGCTCTTACATTGCTTGTCTTATACGGTGTAAAGTATAAAAAGTACATGTTTGTAGGATTAGCAGTATTCCTTCATGCGTTTACTGACTTTTTCGCAGCACTTTACCAACGCGGGCAAATCAACTTGTTCGTAATCGAAGGACTTATGATACTGTTTGGTATTGGTGCTTACATGATTATTCGTAACATCAAAACAAAATTCACATTAGAACATACAAGCTAAGCCGAGCCGGCTTAGCTTTTTCTTTTGCAAGCCCTAAACTTCCCAATAATTAGAAAAAATAGAGGATTTTTCACTTTATTTGTCGAAGTACGTACAGGTTCGCCTATATAACGGGGTACATGGTTACTACCTGTCAGAAAAGAGAGGGATACAATATGAAAAAGTTAATTGTTGTCCGCCATTGCTCGGCAACTGGACAAGAACATGATGCTCCGCTTACAGCAATAGGTGAGCAACAAGCAAACGACCTTGCCAGTTTTCTCATCACAGAACAACTTCCTATCGAAAATATTATCTCTAGTCCCTTTACTCGTGCTGTTCAATCCATTGCACCTTATGCGTCACATATGCAGCTCCCAATTCAGGAGGATGAGCGGTTAACTGAGCGTGTACTAAGCGGCGTCCCAATAAGTAATTGGCTACAAATGTTAGAACAAACTTTTATAGACATAGATGCCGCTTTTCCTGGCGGAGAATCTACGCGCCAAGCGACAGAGAGAGTTCAATCACTTATCCACAGCATATTACAAGACGATACATCAAAAGTAATACTACTCGTTACACACGGTAACTTATTCACACTCATTTTAAAGATTTTTAACAAAAGCATCGGTTTTTCCACATGGAAAAGCTTAAGCAATCCAGACGTATACGAAATTACGATTGAACAGGATGCAGCAACTATCCACAGATTGTGGGGGATACATTGTGAAGCGAATTAGCATAACTGCTGATAATTTAGAATCAGAACATATTTGCTGCGCTATATCTGACAAGAGAATGGCACGTGGAGTCCTGCAAAAGAAAGTATGGTTGCAAAAACGAATTGAAGAAGGACTTGTCTTCAAAAAGTTAGATGTAAACGGAAAAGTATTTATTGAGTACCTTCCAGCTGAATACGCATGGGTACCCATTATAGCTCCAGGGTATATGTGTATAAACTGCTTTTGGGTGTCTGGACGCTTTAAAGGACAAGGGCACGGTGCTGCATTGTTAGACGAATGTATACAAGATGCCAAAATCAAAGGTAAACACGGTGTTGTCGTGATTTCAAGCAAAAAGAAACGCCCGTATTTATCTGATGGGGGGCTATTTAAAGAAAAAAGGATTCGAAGTTTGTGATACAGCACCACCTTACTTTGAATTGCTTGTGTATAAGTTTGATTCTGGAGCGCCAATTCCGCAATTTCATACGAGCGCAAAAGAAATGCATGTTGAAATACAAGAAGGATTGGTTGTGTATTACACAGATCAATGCCCGTTTACCTATTATTATGTCCAGCAAGAACTGAAAGAAATTGAACAAGAATACAATATTGCCATTCAGCGTAATAAATTTTCAAACCGGGAAGCTGCACAAACTGCGCCGTGTGCTTTTACAACATATAGCGCTTTTTATAATGGGCAATTTCTTACACATGAAATTATAAACAAAAAGAAATTCGAAAAGTTGTGGAAAATATTCCAAACGTGAAACGAAAGGAGCTTGCATTCCGATGTATGAAGAAGTCATCTCATTACTACATAAAACGAATGTTTTATATGAGAAATTTGAACATGAACCTATTTTAGATTATGAAACAGATCGGCTCATTCGAGAACGCCTTGGCTTAGAAGGCGAACCGAGTAAAAGCCTATTTATGAAAACAAAATCTGGGGATTACTATGTCTTTTTTACGTTAGAAGGATCTCTCTTTGATATGAAGCAAATGAAAGACATCATCGGTACACGCGTCTCACTTTGTTCACCTGATGAACTAAGAGAGATGACAGGATGCATTCCAGGATGCGTTGCTCCGTTTGGTTATACACAAGATGTAACGATTATTGTGGATTCTTCCATTTATCATTACGAAAAAATATTAATTTCACCTGGGGTCCCTGAATTTACAATTTCTTTATCCACAGAAGAATTGCGAAAAATTTTATCCACATGTGGAAACACCGTATTAGAATATGAATGAAACAAGAGCTGAAAATTTCAGCTCTTGTTTCATCCATGTGCACCGGAACCCGACATATTTAATACAACAACCCCACTAATAATAAGCACTAAACCAACGAGTGTTTGCCATGTAAACGCATCCTTCCAAATCAGAACACCAATTACTGCTGTTAACGCCGTCCCAACTCCGGACCAAATCGCATAAGCAGTGCTAATCTGAAGATGCTGCAATGTTTGCGATAAAAAATAAAAGGCAGATGCAAAACCAAGAACAACCCCAATACTTGGCCATACTTCCGTAAAGCCTTCCGACAACTTCAGCATCGTTGTTCCAAAAACTTCACTCACAATTGCAAACCCTAATAAAATAAATCCTTTCATGAAATTCTTCCTTTCTCGAAAAAAAATCCCCCTTAGTTAAGTTACTAAGAAGGATCTCCTCATTATTTTGCTGCTACTGTATTCTCTTTTGCAGATTGTACTTGCTCATCAGCATGATAAGAAGAACGCACAAGTGGACCAGCCTCACAGTGACTAAATCCTTTGCTAAGTGCAATTTCTTTTAGCTCTGCAAATTCTGCTGGTGTGTAATATTTAATAACCGGTAAATGCTTTTTAGACGGCTGTAAATATTGACCAAGCGTTAAAATATTAACGTTGTTTGCACGCAGGTCATCCATTGCTTCGATAATATCTTCTGTTGTTTCACCAAGCCCAAGCATGATACTTGATTTTGTCGGAATGTCTGGCTGCATTTCTTTTGCACGACGTAAAAATTCTAATGAACGATCATATTTTGCTCTTGCGCGAACTCGGTCAGATAATCGACGCACTGTTTCAATGTTATGGTTTAAAATATCAGGACGTGCATCCATTAACATTTTTAAATTCTCTTCTATCCCACCCATATCAGATGGTAAAACTTCAATAGACGTAAATGGACTTTTGCGACGAACAGCACGCACTGTTTCCGCAAAAACTGCCGCTCCTCCGTCTTTCAAATCATCACGTGCAACCGCTGTTATAACAACATGTTTTAAGTTCATTTGATACACGGAATCCGCTACGCGTTCTGGCTCTTGTAAATCAAGCTCTGTTGGTAAGCCTGTTTTTACAGCACAGAAGCGACATGCACGTGTACAAACTGCACCTAAAATCATAAATGTTGCTGTTTTACGAACAGCCCAGCATTCGTGAATATTCGGACATTTTGCCTCTTCACAAACGGTATGAAGGTTTTTAGAACGCATCATTTTCTTTAAGCCTGTATAGTTTTCATTTGTATTTAATTTAATTTTTAACCATTCGGGCTTGCGCTTGTATTCTGTTTGTTTTGTCATATTCATCAACTCCGCACAATATGAAATAGTTTACCGTGTTCGCTTCTTTCAATGTAACATATCTATTCTATCGCATGAAAGCGATTTGCTCAAATGAAGATTGCCAGAATTCTTTCCAATTATTACTTATAATGAAATATCGTGTATATCTCACACTAAAGGTAGTGATTCGGAAAGGAGCTTACTACCGTGCATCGAAAACTTTTCCTTTTGCTTTTTATTTACTTTCTTCTTCAAGCGAATATTGTGTACGGGGAAGAAAACAAGCAAGATATATATAAGAAGCGAATGACATTATACAAAGAAATGGAGACCGTTTCTCTTATTCCATGGTACTACTTCGCTGCCATTGATCAGTACGAGCGAAATATTCGTTCTGTACGCCGCGATATTCCGAAAAAGCCAGATGCTACCATTTCAATTTATTTCAAACCAGAAATGTGGGCTGGCCCAGCTAATCCAAACTTACATGATACAAAGCCTTATACAGTCTCCTTATTTGGAGGCATAGGCTTAGATGGAAACGCCGATGGATTAGCAGATGCAAATAATGAAAAAGACGTTCTCTACACAATGGCTACCATAATAGGAAAACAAGGGGCAAATCGAGACCAATTAAAAATTATGCTGTGGGAATATTATCAGCGGGCAAAAACAGTAGAGTTAATATTAGGGTATGCTCGTATGTATAAACATTACAATCGAATTGAATTAGAAGGAAGTGCCTTCCCCTTGCCTATTCACAGCAACCATAGCTACCGCAGTACATTTGGTGCGAAACGAAGCTTTGGCGGACGGCGTATGCATGAGGGGACAGACATTTTCGCCGGGCACGGTGTACCTGTTCGTTCTACTTGCTATGGCATTATTGAAACGAAAGGGTGGAATCGCCTTGGCGGCTGGCGCATCGGTATTCGCGACCTATACAACAACTACCATTATTACGCACATTTAGGCGGATTTTCAAAAGAAATACAGCTTGGTCAAATCATTGAACCCGGCACCGTCCTTGGATTTGTTGGCAGCACTGGCTACGGTCCTCCTGGGACAGCTGGTAAATTTCCGCCTCACTTGCATTTTGGATTATATAAAGATAACGGCTATACAGAGTGGGCATTTGATCCATATATGCATTTAAGCTTATGGGAACGAAAAGAACGAATGAACTCCAAGAAAAAATGATTTAAAAAAAGCGGCTCATTTCAGTTAGCCGCTTTTTTCTCATTCTTTTCTGGGACAACAACTCCGCCGCCCCCGTAATAACCCGGCACCTCACCTTGAACAATGCGCGTGGCGATTGGAATATCTTGTTTCACAGTTACTTCTTTTGTATGAAACGGAATAATCACCTGAAGCGCCACTTCAATTTCCATCACAATTTTAATTGCCGTATTGTTAATCCCTTGCTGCTGGAAATCTTGTTTAATATTTGTCGATACATGACCAATTGTTGTAAACGTAATCGGAATATCTGGTCCTATATTACCGAGCAATACATTGTCCGTAATTCTTCCGAGCGGAACAGATAGTGCAGTTCCGTCCTCTTCTGATAATCCTAACGCTTTCGTATCTCCTTTTTCAACTCGGTGTAAATATTCCTCTATGTACGTTGTTGTTGACGTTAAAATTTCATTAACTGCTTCTGTATTTAAATCCATTGTAGAAACTTTTCCGTTCTTATCAGTTTGCACTTTCATTAATGAATCAACGTTGATCCCTTGTGCAACCCTATCTTTCACTGCCTTCGTCATCACAACTGTCGCAGTCCGCTTCGTTTGCATTTCTGCATACTTCATTAACGTTGGTCGAATGCTTTTATTCACAAGCCACAAGCCTTGTAAGGTAAGCAAAATAAAAATAGCAAATGAAATAAGCAATACGTAACGAAATGGCAATGGTCCTTTCCGAAATCGAGAAGTTCGGGGGCGAAACGCGCGCATAACAAAATCCCTCCTTCTTACACATGTATATGCAAAAAGGAGGGACGATATATTAAATCATTTTTAACAATGCTTCTTTTCCAATTGTACCAGCTGTAATTCCTAATCTCTCTGCTTCAACCGTAACCGATTCAAGAGGCGCTTCTAACAACTGCTCAATTGTTCTAACCCCAACAGCGCGCCCCGCAAGAATGCCGCGATCGCTTAATTTTTCATTTAACAATGCCACATCTAGCGCACCGCACATAATATATCCTTTATCGCTCTTAACAGCTAACAAATTTGTTTTCGGAAGCTGTACACTCACTGCTATAAACGTATGTTCATTTATTATTATTGGTTCTATATTAACCATAGTTCACACTCCTCTCTCTTTATCTGTATGAAAAGAGAAAAACGAATGTGAATACAACAACGCAGTAGGCTATAATTTTACAGATGATGCATATGTCCGTAATGTATTTGTCAAAACATCACGGAGTAGTTCTGGCATATAGTATTCTTTTTCTGGTACAACTGCAAGCTCTGGATACAAATAGCCAAATGTGAACATATCAATTGTCCCTACTGTGTAAATTCGTTCTAGGTCTAATGATTCTCCGCCAATCATGACATCTTCAAGTAATAGTTTATTATTCGGAATCGTATCTGGAATCACTTCAACACCTGCATATATCATTTTCCCCATAACTTTTCCGCGGAATCCTAAACCTTTTACTTCAAGCCGCTCCATGCTTGGACGACGCGCTTTCAAAATTATCTCCCGAAGCGTTTTCCCTGTCACCTGCAAACGGCACGGATTAATTGGATGTGGACAAATACGATGAATATCTCCCCGTGTAACGACACCTTCTTGTAATCCTTCAAGTAATACGCCGGCATTTACCATACCGATTTCAGCATCGCACCATTCTTTGAGGGACTCGGCAAGCATATGAGCAAATTTCGTTTCTTGAAACCAATCCATTTCTAACGATTCTTTTAAACTTACAACAGGCTCTGCCATAATGAGCTTACTCTCTTGTTCAAGCTCTTCTAATAAAATATGAGAGTCCCCGTATGCGCCTAATCGCTTCGTACTAATTGCCCGTCCATCTTTTTTCGTCACTTTCTTTGTCTCTAAATCCACTGTTATTTGCACATGTCCGACATAATGTCCCCACTTCTCCCCGCAGCAAAGGAGCGTTTCATTCACCAACACACCGCGCTCAAATAAATGGTGAGTATGTGCGCCTAAAATAACATCTATGTCATAATGCTCAGCCATGTATTCATCGGCATTTTTCCCTAAATGAGACAAGACAACAGTAACATCGGCCTGCGAACGCACCTCTTCTAAAATGGCTTCTAAATGCAAATACGGATCTTCAATATGCCAATCTAACTTCGCATAAAAATCAGGATATGCGACTGTTAAACCAATGAACGCAATGGTAATCCCGTTATCAAGCGTTTGTAGTACATATGGTTTTGCCCACTTCGGACGAGTTTGATCACTTTCAAATAAATTGGCAACAAGCACTTCAAAATTCGCATCGTCATAGAGATGATCCAACTGCTCTTTCGCAAGTGTAATCCCTTCATTGTTCCCAATTGTTACATAATCGTACAATGCCTCGTTTAAAAGCCGCACATTTCCTTTTCCACCCGTTGCCTCAGAAATCATATGAAAACGATCAACATGATCGCCAATATCTAATGTAAAAACCGCTTCACCAGCAGCAAGACGACGCTTTTTCTCTTCTAACACAAAACGAGAAATTTGCGGCCAATTTTCAAAATGACTATGTATATCATTCGTATGATAAAGATGAATTGTTACTTCCTGCAGAGAAAAAACCTCCTCTCAATTCCATACTTCTTGTTTACGCTATATATAAGCTTGAATCCTGTAAATACTTTTCGTCTTTTCTTGCTATTTTACATTGTACTCTCATTGAAGGAAAAAGCAAAAGTTTCTTCTTTAAAAGGTAAGAGCTTCTCGCGTGTCGAACATGGTCGAAGCGCCGATATATCGGAAAAATCGCCGATAAATTTCTAGTCATGAAAAAAAGCGCCCTGTAAACAGGGCGCTTCGGACGTATACATTACTTTTAATTATAACTAATATTATAAGTTGGGTATAATGTCGTTCCGCTAATCCAAATTTTGATTTCATTTGTTAACGGAACATTTTGTTCATTAATAACGGTTCTCCACCATTCCCATGCAAGGCCTGTACATTCTCTTGCTAAGACTTTTACATTTTTTGAATTTGGTGGAAGTGGTATAACAGTATTGAAATGAGCCGTTTTGTCTCTGTTGTTTCCTTCCCAAGTTTTATGGGTTAATACTTCTTTTCCATTTTCATCATATGAGAATTCATCCCAAGATACATCAAATTGAGCAACATATGCACCGTAATGATCAAGTGTCATTTTCGCACTAGAATATTCTGTAGATGTTGTCTCGATATAATCTGTATTGTTATGAACAGCAGCAACCGCATTATCTTTTAAGAAAGTGCTAGTATATGAAATTGGATATGCTGGATTTTTAGAACTTAATTCTGCATTATCTTTAATGATATTTCGGATTTCATTGAAATCTTTTGTAACAACCTTGTTATGCTCTTTTGCATCTCCGCCTAATACTACAGCGGTAAAGGTACTGTCTTCAAAAATATCTTTGTACTGCGCACTCGCTTCGATGCTGTTATTCTTAAGTAAAGCTTTAAAGGCAGCTTGTACATCTTTGCTCTTAGATGATGTTTCTAATTTCACATAAACTGTTCTGCCATAAGCTACATTTGACACCATAACAGGCGGAGCCGCATTACTTACTCCTTTACGAGTTAACTCGTCAAACGTAACGCTATTATCAAAAAGATCTGATGGATTGTTAGGCTGTTCTGCACTTACTGTATAAAAGATTTGCTTATATGCCGCAACCATCACTTTTTTCTCTCCATTTGCAACAGCATTAAAGTCAATGTTCAGTGCATTGTCAAGATATTTAGCGTTAACATTAAGAGCACTTGCGATTTGAGATTTACTATACACCATAGATTCTGTATACTGCATTCTTGCAGGTAACGTATGTGTTGATGAATACTTTTCATTCCAAGTAGATACTAACTCATCTACTGCTCCAGACACATTACCATATGTAGGATTTTGGACAGTAATTGTATTTTCTTTTCTCATGCCAGGTAAGTCTATACTAATATTCAAAGGTTTTCTCTTAGCCACTAATAAACTAGGTTGATTATCTGCAAAAGCTTTATTTGCAAGTTGTACTGCTCCTGGGTAAGTACGATTAGCCACAGAATCAATAATTGAAATATCCACTGGTGAAGTTGTAAGTGATTTTTTCTCACGTTCAACCACTACAAATTTACCATTTGAATTTGTACCTTCTTTCGGAACAAAACTCTCTACCTTATCACCATTTACTGCTAAAATATCTCTACTATCATACTTTAAATTTCCTATGCCAGTATCAATGCCACTAGCATTTTTTGCTTGATCAGTTGAATTACTTGTTTGTGTTTCAGCAAAAGAAATAGATGAATAATTAATAGTGCATAAACCAACCGATAAACATACTAGAAATTTTGTTGCTTTAACATGATTTAAAAATTTCAAAAAACTCGCCTCCTTTTTTAGGGAAATTATATCATATATTCCCTATTTTACGTTCAATTATTTTAATATAATAAAAAATAAATAAAACAAACTAAGAACGGAAGTAAAAAAACTTCGCCAAAAATAAAATACGTGTCCGAGCGACTTAAGCACGCAAAGGTGAAAGTCACTACAGACACGTATTTCCCTCAAAAGATTGAAGGGTATCATTTAAGGAGTTGGAACCCCTTATCCAATACTACCTTCCATCTCAAATTTAATTAAGCGGTTCATTTCTACTGCGTATTCCATTGGAAGTTCGCGAGTGAATGGCTCGATGAAGCCCATTACGATCATTTCTGTTGCTTCTTGCTCAGAAATACCGCGGCTCATTAAGTAGAATAATTGTTCTTCTGATACTTTTGATACTTTCGCTTCGTGCTCAAGTGATACGTGATCGTTTTTGATCTCGTTGTAAGGAATTGTATCAGATGTAGATTGGTTATCCATGATTAATGTGTCACACTCGATGTTAGAGCGAGAGTTTGTCGCTTTTGGTCCGAAGTGTACGATACCACGGTAAGTTACTTTACCACCATGTTTTGCAATCGATTTAGAAACGATTGTTGAAGATGTATTTGGTGCTAAGTGAATCATTTTCGCACCAGCATCTTGGTGTTGGCCTTTACCAGCAATCGCGATTGATAATGTTAAACCGCGAGCGCCTTCGCCTTTTAAAATAACAGCTGGGTATTTCATCGTTAATTTTGATCCGATATTACCGTCAATCCATTCCATCGTTGCGTTTGCTTCACAAACTGCACGTTTTGTAACTAGGTTATATACGTTGTTTGCCCAGTTTTGGATTGTTGTATAACGGCAATATGCATCTTTCTTAATGATGATTTCTACTACCGCACTGTGAAGTGAGTTTGTTGTGTAAACAGGTGCTGTACAACCTTCTACGTAGTGTACGTGTGCGCCTTCGTCTACGATAATAAGCGTACGTTCGAATTGTCCCATATTTTCAGAGTTAATACGGAAATACGCTTGAAGTGGTGTATCAACTTTTACACCTTTTGGAACGTAGATGAATGATCCACCAGACCAAACCGCAGAGTTTAACGCTGAAAATTTGTTGTCTGTTGGCGGAATTACTTTTCCGAAATGCTCACGGAAAATATCTTCGTTCTCTTTTAATGCGCTATCTGTATCTTTGAAGACGATTCCTAGTGCTTCTAGGTCTTCTTTCATGTTGTGGTATACAACTTCAGATTCGTACTGTGCAGATACACCCGCTAAATATTTTTGCTCTGCTTCTGGAATACCTAATTTATCAAATGTTGCTTTAATTTCATCAGGTACTTCATCCCAAGACTTCTCAGATTTCTCAGATGGTTTTACGTAGTACGTAATTTCATCAAAGTTTAAATCATTTAAGTCTCCGCCCCATTGTGGCATTGGCATTTCATAGAAGTGATTCAGAGATTTTAAACGGAAGTCTAACATCCACTGTGGTTCTTCTTTCATACGTGAAATCTCTTCTACGATTTCTTTTGTTAAACCGCGCTCAGCACGGAAAATCGAAACGTCTTTATCTTTGAAACCATATTTATAATCGCCGATATCTGGCAGCTGCTTCGCCATGTTCGTATGTCCCTCCTTGGATAACCTCGTTTTTAGGAAGTGATTTGCATTACTTCTCTTCGTTCAAGCCTTTTTCTAACGCTTTCCAAGCTAATGTCGCACACTTAATACGCGCTGGAAATTTGCATACGCCTTGTAATGCTTCAATATCTCCTAAATCAATGCTGTCATCATACTCTTTTCCTAGCATCATATCAGAGAAAATTTTCGAAAGCTGAAGCGCTTCTTCAATTTTCTTTCCTTTTACGGCTTGCGTCATCATAGAAGCGGAAGACATGGAGATGGAACAACCTTCTCCTTCAAACTTCGCTTCTTGTACAATTCCGTCTTCTACTTTCATCGTAAGTTGAATACGATCGCCGCAAGTTGGATTGTTCAAATTCACCGTAACACTATCTTCTAATACGCCATGGTTACGTGGATTTTTGTAATGATCCATAATAACTTGGCGATATAACGTATCTAAATTATTAAATGACATTTGTGAAATACTCCTTTGTTTTCGTCAGCGCTTCGACAAATGTATCAATTTCTTCTTTTGTGTTATATAAATAGAAACTTGCACGTGCTGTAGAAGAAGCTTTTAGCCACTTCATTAACGGCTGTGCACAGTGATGACCTGCACGAACCGCAATCCCTTCTACATCTAATACTGTTGCCACATCATGCGGATGTACTTCATCAATATTAAATGTAATAAGACCTGCACGTTTTTTTGGACCATAAATTGTAACACCGTCTACTTCTGATAGTCTTTCTAAAGCATACTGCGCTAATTCATGTTCATGCTTTTCAATATTATCAAGACCGATTTCTTCTAAGAAATCAATCGCCGATCCAAGTCCGATTGCATTCGCAATAATTGGTGTACCTGCTTCAAATTTCCACGGAAGCTCTTTCCACGTAGATTCTTGTAAATCTACGAAATCGATCATTTCACCGCCAAATTCAATTGGCTCCATATTGTTAAGCAATTCCTTCTTACCATATAATACGCCGATACCTGTAGGTCCGCACATTTTATGAGCGGATAAAGTGTAAAAATCACAGTTTAAATCTTGTACATCCACTTTCATATGCGGTGTACTTTGTGCACCATCAACGACCATAATTGCGCCGTTTTGATGTGCGATTTCTGCAATTTCTTTTACAGGATTAATCGTTCCAAGTACGTTTGACACGTACATAATGGAAACGATTTTCGTATTTGGCGTAATCGTTTGACGAACATCTTCTAATGAGATTGTTCCGTCTTCTTGAAGCGGAAGATATTTTAACGTTGCGCCTGTTTTCTTCGCAACTTGTTGCCAAGGAATGATATTACTATGGTGTTCCATGTAAGAGATGACAATTTCATCGCCTTCTTTTACATTTTCCATACCATAACTTGCCGCAACTGTATTTAACGCCGTTGTTGTACCGCGTGTAAAAATAATTTCTTCCATCGATTTCGCATTAATAAACTTACGAACTTTCTCACGTGCGCCTTCATACGCATCGGTCGCTTTCGTACCGAGCGTATGAACACCGCGATGCACGTTTGAATTGTACTCTTTATAGTAATGTTCTAGCGTTTCAATAACTTGAATCGGTTTTTGAGAAGTTGCCGCACTGTCGAAATAAACAAGTTGTTTGCCGTTTACTTTTTGATCAAGAATTGGAAACTGTTTGCGTATTTCATGAATATCCATTAGCGAACTTTCCTTTCGATTACCTCAACAAGCTGTGCTTTTACTCCTTCAATTGGAAGCTCATTTACTACAGGTGCTAAGAATCCATGGATGACTAGACGTTCTGCTTCTTTCTTCGGAATACCACGGCTCATTAAGTAGTATAGTTGTGTAGGATCTACGCGTCCTACAGAAGCTGCGTGACCTGCCATTACATCGTCTTCATCGATTAAAAGAATTGGGTTTGCATCACCGCGAGCTTTTTCATTTAACATAAGAACGCGAGAAGATTGCTGTGCATTTGATTTAGATGCACCGTGCTCAATTTTACCAATTCCGTTAAAGATAGATGTTGCACTATCTTTTTGAACACCGTGTTTTAAGATGAAACCTTCAGAGTGTTTACCGAAGTGAACAACTTTTGTTGTAAAGTTTTGTGTTTGGTTGCCACGGCCGATTGTTACTGTTTTTGTATCAGCAAATGAACCGTCGCCCATTAAGTTCGTTACGTTCTCAGAAATTGTGTTTCCATCGTTCATAAGACCTAATGCCCACTCAAGACGTCCGTCTCGTCCAACTACGCCGCGGCGGTTTACGTAAGATGTCACGTCTTTCGCTAATAAGTCAACCGCACCAAATTTCACTTGTGCGCCTTGTTCAACAATGACTTCTGCCACGATATTTGCGATACCTGTAACAGTTTCATTTGCCACGTAATTTTCTACATATGTTGCAGAACTATTTGCATCTGCAACAAATAATACGTGGTTATAAACGTTTGCTTCTTCGCCGTCTACTAAGAATACAGCTTGAAGCGGTGTTTCAAGAACAACGTTTTTCGGAACGTATACGAACGCACCGCCGTTGATTAGTGCAGCATGAAGAGCTGTTAAACGATGCTCGTCAACTTTCACGCCGTCCTGCATTAAATACTTTTGCACTAATTCAGCATGCTCAGTTGCAGCTGTTATGATATCTGTAAAAATAACGCCTTTTGTTTTTGCTTCTTCTGATAAAGAAACGAATGCAGTTGTACCGCTGCGCTGTACAAGTACGTTATTATTTTCATCAATTAAATTTCTCACTGCTTCTGGAAGTTCTTCTAAAGAACTCACAGGCTCTTGCTTTACAGTTTTACCTTTGCCGATAAAATCCCATTTATCAATTTTCGTTTTATCTGGCGTTGGCATTGGAAGTTCAGTTGCCTTTGCAAGAGCTTGTAAGCGGAACTCAGTCAACCAAGCAGCTTCATTCGCTTCGCTTGCAAATTGACGGATAGAATCTTGATCGAAAGGTAATGTACCAATTGTCATGTTTATTGCTCCTCTCTTACGCTTCTTGCTCTTCTGTTTCGTCTTCAATACCTAGTTCTTTTTTAATCCAGTCATAACCTTCAGCTTCTAAACGGTGTGCAAGCTCAGGGCCGCCAGATTTCACAATACGACCATTCATCATAACGTGTACATGATCTGGAGTAATGTAGTTTAATAAACGTTGGTAGTGTGTAATCATTAAGCAACCGAAATCTTCACCGCGCATTTCGTTAATACCTTTAGATACAACTTTTAATGCATCGATATCAAGACCAGAGTCAATTTCGTCTAAGATTGCGATTTTTGGCTGAATCATCATTAATTGAAGAATTTCGTTACGTTTTTTCTCACCACCAGAGAAACCTTCATTTAAATAACGTTGTGCCATTGCTGGATCCATTTCTAGGAATTCCATGTTTTTATCTAATGTACGGATAAATTTCATAAGAGAAATTTCATCGCCTTCTTCACGACGTGCATTAATTGCAGAACGTAAGAAGTCAGCATTTGTTACTCCGCTAATTTCACTTGGATATTGCATTGCTAAGAAGAGACCAGCTTGTGCACGCTCATCTACTTCCATTTCTAATACATCTTCACCGTCGATGATGATGCTACCTTGTGTTACTTCATATTTTGGGTGACCCATAATTGCAGAAGATAAAGTTGATTTACCTGTTCCGTTAGGTCCCATGATTGCATGGATTTCTCCACCTTTTACTTCAAGGTTTACACCTTTTAAAATTTCTTTGCCATCAATTGATACATGTAAATCTTTAATCGTTAATGTAGAACCAGCCATCTCAATACCTCCAATAATTCTCTATATACATTTTAAAAATTCCTAAAACGTTCACATTCTCATTTTATTCTCATTCTAATTTTATATCAAATAAAATGATATCGCAAACGCTGAAAAAATGTAACAATTTTTCTACAAATACGAACAGGAATTTTCTGCACATTACATTATGATACACCTTTCTTCCTAATTATATAAAGAAAAAAGGGCTAAGAATTTCCAGCCCTTTTTTCACCTTATTCACTTACAGGAAGCACAGCACCTTTGTATTCTTTCGTAATAAAATCTTGAATTTCTTTTGAATGTAATACTTCTACAAGTTCTTTAATTTCTTTTCTGTTTTCGTCACCTTTACGAACAGCGATAATATTTGCGTAAGGAGAATCTGATCCTTCAATTGCAATTGCATCTTTTGTTGGGTTTAACTTTGCATCAATTGCGTAGTTTGAGTTAATGAATATTGCATCGCCTTCATTGTTCTCATATAACTTTGGTGAAAGACCTGGTTCAACATCCGTTTTAAATTTCAAGTTTTTCGGATTTTCTACAATATCTTTTTCTGTTGCTTTTACAACATCTACGCCGTCTTTCAGTTTAATAACGCCGCCTTTTTGCAGAAGTGCCAACATACGTCCGCGCTCTGATACGTTATTACTCATAATTACTGTTCCGCCGTTTGGAAGGTCTTTTAAACTTTTATATTTCTTAGAGTAAATTCCCATAGGCTCTAAATGAATTTTCCCGGCATTTACAAATTTATATCCTTTTTCTTGGATCTCTTTCTCTAAATACGGAATGTGTTGGAAGTAGTTCGCATCCAGTTCTTTACTAGCTAATGTTTGGTTTGGTAGTACATAGTCTTGGAATTTTTTTATTTTTAATGTAATCCCCTTTTTCTCTAATAGTGGTTTCGCTTTTTCTAAAATAACTGCATGCGGTACGTTAGAAGCACCCACTACAATTGTTTTCTTATCTTTTTCGCTGCTACCACAAGCAGCTAATGCAAATACAAATACAGCAATAAGTGCTGAAAATAATACCTTTTTCATGTTATGACACCCTTCCTTTTCGTAATATTCAAAATAGTAATTTTATAGAAAGTCTTCGTCTGAGACGAAAACTCTTCTTTATCTTTTATCAAGCCGCTTCGTAAAGAAGTCACCAAGCACTTGAATAATAAATACGATAACAAGCACAAGAATTGTTGCCATAAGAGTTACATCGCTATTGTTGCGCTGGAATCCCTCTAAATAAGCAAGTGTACCAAGGCCGCCTGCACCAACCACTCCAGCCATTGCCGTATAACCGACAAGTGCAATTGCCGTTACAGTGATGCCTGAAACAAGCGCTGGCAAAGCTTCTGGTATTAATACTTTTAAAATGATTGTACTTGTCTTTGCCCCCATCGCTTTCGATGCTTCAATGACACCTTTATCAATTTCACGAAGCGCAATTTCAACCATTCTCGCATAAAACGGTGCTGCTCCAACAATTAATGCTGGCAGTGCAGCACTTGCTCCAAGAATGGTATTTAGAAGAAACTTCGTAAATGGAATGAGTAAAATAATTAAAATGATGAACGGGATAGAACGAAAAATATTTACAAACGTACCAATTACAACATTGACCGGTTTGTTCTCCCATAAATTATCTTTTCCTGTAAGAAACAGTAATAATCCAAGAATAAGGCCCAAGACAAATGTTGCCAGTGTGGCAACTGTCGTCATATATAACGTTTCTCTAGTAGCTTCTAGCATTGTATCCCAATCGACATTTTGAAGCAGATTATCCATGTGCAATCACCTCCAGCTCGACTTGCTCTTGTTGAATCGTTGCAACTGCTTTTGCAACCACATCTTCATCGCCATTTAAGTGGACAATTAAGCTTCCATACGCTCCGTTTGTCGTTTGTGCAATATTCCCTTGCAGAATGCTCACTTCCACTCCATCTTGCTTCATTAAATCCTGTAAAACTGGTCTTTCTACTGCCTCACCAATAAATTGCAGTTTCACGACCTTCCCTTCCGGGTATTTCTCTGCTAAATGCTCAATTGTTTCATCTGCATCTTCAGAATCTGTTATTTGCTTAACGAAGCGCTTTGTAATATCTTGCTGCGGATTACGAAATACATCCAACACGCTGCCGCTTTCAACAATCTTTCCTTTTTCCATAACAGCAACGCGGTTACAAATTTTTTGAATAACATGCATTTCATGTGTAATGAGTACAATCGTTAACCCAAGGCGCTTATTAATATCGAGAAGCAAATCTAAAATTTGATCTGTCGTTTCTGGATCTAATGCTGACGTTGCTTCATCGCACAATAATACTTTCGGATTATTTGCTAACGCTCTCGCAATACCGACGCGCTGCTTTTGTCCACCACTTAGCTGAGATGGATACGCATCTCCTCGTCCCTCTAAACCAACAAGACGAATTAATTCATCTACACGCTGACTTCGCTTCTCTTTTGTCACCCCGGCAATTTCAAGCGGGAAAGCAATATTTTCACGAACAGTTCGTGACCAAAGTAAGTTGAAGTGCTGAAAAATCATTCCAATTTCTTGACGTGCTTCTCGAAGTTCCTTACCTGTAATTGCCGAAATCACACGCTCTCCAATCGTAATCTTTCCAGACGTTGGCTTCTCCAACTGATTAAACAAACGAATTAACGAACTCTTTCCGGCACCGCTATAGCCGATAACCCCGAAAATCTCGCCTTTTTCTATTTGTAAATTCGCATCATCCACAGCGGTAACATCACCGTGTTTAGAGCGATATATTTTCTTTACATTTTCTAAAATGATCATAGATGTCACCCCTTTTTAATTAAAAAGCGTAAGCGGCTCGTTCAGAATCGCAGGGCGTTGGAGCACCCGACAGAGAGGCGCTTTTTGCCTCGTCCGAGGGGGCGAAACGACCGGAGATTCTAGCCGCTGAAGCTGGATTACATAAAAAAGCGTAAGCGGCTTGCACAGCTCTGACTGGCTAAGGTTCTCTCGCACAAAAGATGCTTTTTATCTTTTCGTGCGGGAGGTTCTTAGACACGAAGAGCTAGCCGCTGAAGCTAGATTACAAAAAGCGTAAGCGGCT
>NZ_NVOY01000067.1 GCF_002551005.1 Bacillus pseudomycoides | reverse complement strand
AGCATCTGGGTTATTTTTGTTAGATATAGAATACAAGTTTTCGTATTTGGACATACTCAAATAAGACTTCAACATATATTTTTTTAAGCGGTGTGTTGAAGTGAATTTTGATATTCTTGAGTGATGCCAAGAATATCAAATGGTGAGTATTTGGTATACCGATGTGCTTTCCTACCATTTTTTGATAGGTCTTCGAACAATCTGACAAGAATGGGAATCATATCTCGACAGGATGTGAATAGCACATCGCGTATACTTGGAAAATAAATATATGTGATATACGTCGCTTTATATTCACTAAGTTCTTTTTGTTTCCTCTCCCATATCAACTTTCTCATTTTATACGTCATACTTGCGATAAGACACAAGGCAATCAATTGTCCATATAGATGACACTGAAATCGTTCGAGTTTTATCCTTTTTACCGCATGAATACCAAAAATAGATTTCCATGCTTTAAATAAAATTTCAATTT
>NZ_NVOY01000066.1 GCF_002551005.1 Bacillus pseudomycoides | reverse complement strand
AAGGCTTTCTCCACAGCCTGTAAAATAAAAGTGCCGTAAACGGCACTTTTATTTTTGTAAATAATCCTTCATCACAACGTACAACACAATGAATAGTAACACAGTCATAAAAAGCCACGAAAGTATTGCAACGTAATTATTTTCAGTTAATGCAAAGCTAATTGCAATTGTTAAAATGAAAATTGGAAATACCAATCGTACTTTATCTTGCACAGTATCCTGCTCTGGATCTTCTAGATGGAAATAAAAAGTTAAACCAACCATAAGAGAAGACAAAATAATGACCGATAATAGCAAAATCCCTGGCATTCCAATCTCCCCTTCCTTTACTTTTTCAGGGCGCATTAAGTTACACATGATATACAACAAACATAAAAACGCAAACAAATCCAAAATATAGAAAACTTGTTATATCTATTTATTAAAACCTTTATTATAAAAAATTACAAATCATATGTTTTATAATAACCTTTGCAAATCATATCAATTAATCGTTAGAAGTTTTATATTCCTTTTTCTTTTATAAAATCCTTCCAAAATATCTCGCCAAAATATGCGGCACTTTTACTCTTTATTCATTAATATAAAGAATATTTCCCTCTTTCTCCAAAAAGCACAAAAAAATGCATTACAAGTAAAGATCATGTCTATTTTCTACAGTATATTCATTTGCTCTTCATTTTAAAACAAAGAAAGACATGTGATATTGCAGGATTAAAGAAAAAAAACAAGAAGTTTATATATATAAGTGCACTTTCTCTGTCTTTTTACAAAAAGTCTATTTTCCTAGACACAGACACAACTTGTGAAAACAAACAGAGAATGATAGAGGAGGATATACGATGACTGATCAAGTTCTATTTTCAGTTAACAAAAATGGCGTAGCTACTATTACGTTAAATCGCCCAAAAGCTTTAAACTCCATTTCTTATGAAATGATAGGACCAATTACGCAAAAATTGAAAGAATGGGAAATGGATAATCAAATTCATCTTGTCATTATAAAAGGCGCAGGTACGAAAGGACTTTGTGCAGGCGGTGACATTAAGACTCTTTATGAAGCTCGTTTACATGACTCTGCCATGCAAAAAGCGGAGAAATTTTTTGAGGATGAATTCCAATTAGATATGCTCGTTTATAAATTTTCTAAACCAATCGTCGCTTGTTTAGATGGCTTTGTTATGGGCGGAGGTGTTGGACTTACTTACGGAGCTAGTCATAGAATTGTAACTGAGCGAACAAAGTGGGCTATGCCAGAAATGAATATCGGTTTTTTCCCTGATGTCGGATCTGCTTATTTCTTAAATAAGGCACCGGGCTATATCGGACGTTACTTAGCATTAACAGCTTCTGTCATTAAAGCACCTGATGTACTATATATCAATGCTGCTGACTTTTATATCTCTAGTGAAAAATTAGGTGCCTTTCTTAATCACATTGAACAAATAAATTGGCATACAAAAGACATACATACAGCATTAACAGAGCTAATCAATGATTATTCAGAAGTTCCTGTTACCGAAAGTGAACTTTCGTCATTCCAAACAGAGATTAATAAACACTTTTCTTTTCATGCTATCGAAGAAATTATCCATTCTTTAGAAAAAGATGCGAGCCCTTTTGCAACTCAAACAAAAAAAACAATGTTGTCAAAATCACCTTTCTCTTTAAAAATAACTTTAAAACAATTTATTGATGGAAAAGAAAAAACATTAGAAGAGTGCTTTGCTACTGATCTTGTGCTCGCTAAAAACTTTCTGAAACATGAAGACTTTTTCGAAGGAATACGTTCTGTTGTCATTGATAAGGACCAGAATCCACAATATAAATATAAACATTTAGAAGATGTTTCAGACGAAGTTGTAAATAACTTTTTCCATCTTATAAGAAGCTAATAATAGCAAATTGAATTTCTAGCATTAAACATTTTTCCAATAAAAAAGTGTCCAATACAATGGACACTTTTTACATTTCCCTTAAAACCAGCGTTCTGTCACTACTTTTTTACGTGTATAAAATTGCACACCATCTTTTCCATTTGTACCTAGGTCACCGTAGAAAGAAGCTTTATTTCCTGCAAATGCGAAAAATGCCATTGGAGCTGGAACGTTAACATTCACGCCAATCATGCCAGCATCAATTTTATCGCGGAAAATTTGAGCATGTTTCCCACTTGAAGTATAAATGACTGCTCCGTTTGCAAATTTAGATTTATTTGTAAGTTGAATTCCCTCTTCAAGGTCTTTCACTCTCACAATACTTAAAACAGGTGCAAATATTTCATCTTGCCAAATTTTCATATCTGGTTGTACATGATCAAAAATTGTTGCGCCTACATAATACCCTTCTTCAACGTCTTCTTTTATATTACGACCGTCCACTAATAATGTAGCACCTTCAGATACGCCGCTATTAATATAGCCAATAACGCGCTCTTTATGAACTTCACGAATTAGTGGTCCAACAAAGTTTTCTTCATAACGGCCGTCTCCTACTTTTAACTTACGTGTTTCAGAAACGAGCACATCAATAAATTGATCTGCAATTTCATCTACTACCGCAACAACAGAACAAGCCATACAACGCTCCCCGCTACTAGCAAATGCTGCACCAACTACGCCTCGAATTGTTTTTTCAAGGTCACAATCTGGCATAACAATCGCATGATTTTTCGCACCTGCTAACGCTTGAACGCGTTTTCCATTAGCTGTACCAGTTTGATATACATATTTAGCAACTGGCTCAGAACCAACAAATGAAACAGCTTGAATGTCCGCATTTTCAAGAACACTATTTACAACCTCTTTACCACCATGTACTAAGTTTAAGACACCTTTAGGAAACCCTGCTTCATAAAATAATTCAACAAGTTTCGCTCCTAGTAAAGGCGTTCGCTCTGATGTTTTCAAGACGAACGTATTTCCGCAAGCAATCGCAAGTGGGAACATCCAAAGCGGAATCATCATTGGAAAATTAAACGGTGTTATCCCAGCAACCACACCAAGTGGATAACGCCAAATGGAACCATCAATTCCCCCTGCAATATTTGGAAGTGCTTGTCCCATCATTAAGTTCGGTGTAGATGTAGCAAGCTCCACAGCTTCTATTCCGCGTTGCACTTCGCCGCTAGCATCTTTTAAGGTTTTCCCATTCTCTAATGTAATAATTTGAGCTAACTCGTCCTTATGCTCTTGTAGAAGTTGTACATATTTATATAAAAATCTTGTTCGGTTCGGAACCGGCACTTGTGACCATGTTTCATAAGCACATTTTGCCGCCTCCACCGCTTTATCTACATCAGCTTTTGTCGAAAGCGGAACATACGCAATTATTTTTCCATTTGCAGGATTGGGAACCGTTTCAATCTCTGTACCAGTAGAATCAACCCATTCTCCATTAATATGATTTTTCATTTTTTTTACATCTGTTATAATCATTTTATTCTCTCCTATTCTTATATAATATCTATCTCTTGTTTAGTAGATTGATTATTCCGAATTTTAAAAGTATATCCTTCTTACTCGTTAGTTGAAATTTTTTGTTCGTTCACTTTTTTATACAGAACAGCCATATCTTTCTCTCCAAATCCATCTTTTCCTGCTTCTTCATATTGATCTAGTAACATTTTACTAACTGGCAATTCTAAGTTATTCTCCTTTGCCAAATCTAATGCAAACCCTAAATCTTTTTTCAATAGATTGACAGTGAAACCTGGTTCGTAGTTTTCAGTTGCGATAAAACTTTTATAATTACGTTCATAAATACGACTTTGTCCATAACTAACATTTAATATATCAAATAGTTTTTCTAAATCCATATTGCTATGTTTCGCTAAACTAAGCGCTTCACTTACTCCCGCTGTATAAAAACCAATAAGTAAGTTATTAATGAGTTTCACCGTCGTACCACTATCGATTTTTTCACTTACATGAAAGATATTTTCGCCCAATACATCCAATACTGGTAAAGATTGCTCATATACTTCATTTGGGCCACCAACCATAAAAGTAAGTGTTCGATTTACCGCTCCAATAACCCCACCGCTAACTGGTGCTGCTAAAAAGTCAATTCCTTTACGCTTAGCCGCTTCCGCAATTTTCATATTAAGCTGCGGTGCAACTGTACTTGTATCAATTAAAATTATGCCTGGATGACTTTTATTAATAAGTCCACCCTCTCCTAAGTATACTGTTTCTACTGCACGAGACGATGGTAAGCTTGTTAAGATCATCTCACAACTTTCCGCTAATTGAGGAATAGAAAGGCCAATAATTCCTCCTGCTTGTTGAAATGAATTTTCGGCTTCTTTATTTAAATCTACTCCACACACAATGAAGTTTGCAGTGATTAAATTTTTAGACATTGGCAGACCCATATTTCCCAAACCTATGAAACCAATCTTTTTCATATAGCTTTCCTCCCTATTAAATGAAGTACCGAGAACGCTTTATAATTGCTTTAGCAATTTCTCGTTTTTTCATAAATAAATTTGTGTAAAGAGGTATAGATTGATGACGAATTTCCTCTAATAACACTCGTCTCTTATTTTCATCTTGCTGAGCACTTGAAAGAATAGATATTGCATCAGACTCCATTTGACGATAGCCTTCTTCACAAATCACATCTGTTACTAGCTGTTTTATCTGTTCCTTTTCCTCGCCATTTCGCTTTAAAGCTTTTTGTGTACGTAAAAAAGCAGATTCCATCACATATAACTCTTTTAGCATGTTAGCTAATATACGTAAATATTCTTGCTCTTGGTCAAGTTTGAGATTAGAAGAGTAAGATAGCGTTTTCAAAGATTGGTTCAGTAAATGTTTTGACAACTGGATATATCGGGAATTTCTTTCTGCGCTTTCTTCTTTCGGCGGTTCGTTCGCCAAGGATTCATTTTGTCTAAATTTTTCCAGTGCCATTTTCGCAATTGTTAAGCGGTTGATTTCATTTGTTCCTTCAAAAATACGACTAATCCTCGCATCACGATATAGACGTTCTACTTCATATTCTTGCATATAGCCATACCCACCGTGAATTTGCACAGCTTCATCGACAATTTCACCAAGTACTTCTGAACAATTTACTTTATTAATCGCACACTCCATCACATAATTTGACATCGTTTTGACAATATCATTATGTTCTTGTTCTGAAAGTAGTGCGCCATCTAATTCACCTGACGTACGATACGCAGCACTTTCTGCTCCATATGTAGAAATAACCATATTTGCAATTTTCTCTTGAATCATTGTAAAATCAACTAATGCTGTATCAAACTGTTTGCGTTCTTCCCCATAATTTACAGCTAATTGAATCGCTTGTTTTGCCGTTCCAATATTGGCAAAAGCTAATTTCAAACGTGCCATATTTAATATATTTAAAGCAACATGATGCCCTTTTCCAACTTCACCTAATACATTTGTACTTGGCACCGATACATCTTCTAAAACGAGAGTTGCTGTTGAAGATCCTTTAATTCCCATCTTTTTCTCTTCCAATCCAACAGTTACACCCTTACATGTTCTTTCGATAATAAAGGCTGTCATTCCTTTATTTGTCTTCGCAAAAACAACATAAACATCAGCAAGGTGAGCATTTGTAATCCATTGTTTTTCTCCGTTTAGCAACCACTCTGTTCCTTCTTCATTCAACACAGCACTTGTTTTCGCATTAAGTGCATCTGAACCGGCATTAGGTTCTGTTAACGCATAAGCACCTATCCACTCTCCTGATGCAAGTTTCGGCAAATATTTCTCCTTTTGCTCCTCAGTTCCGAAATAGACGTATGGCAATGTCCCTACACCGGCATGGATATTAAAAGAAACACTAAAAGCTCCTCCAACCCCCATCTTTTCTGCAACAATTCCAGACACTTTTTTTCCTAAATCGAGTCCACCGTATTCTTCTGGAACTTCTATACTGAGTAAACCTAGTTCTCCTGCCTTCTCAAACAACTTACGTGTAACATTATAATCGTACTGTTCAATAGATTGCATGTGAGGGATAACCTCTTGCTTAACAAATTGTTCAGTTGTTTTTGATATAAGGTGATCCTCATCATTAAAATCTTCAGGAGTTACGATATCACTCCATGTTTTATTGTATTGTGAAAAAAAATCATTCCATTGCGGTTCTGCTTTCTTCATTCTCATCCTCCTAACTATTTCCTTCTCTCATTTGCACTCTCTGCGTCTCAATATTTAGAAGAAACGTTCAATTGGTGACACTAAAGAAATGGATAACATAGAGTGAAAAAAGAATGTAAAGATTCATTAATATAACAAAAAAAGCGATGATCTCTCTTACATCAAGCAGGTGTTTTTGCTAAAGATGTGTATCATCGCTTTTTTCTCTCATCTATTGCCCATCAGATAAAATTGTTTTTGCAATTCCCTTATCTAACTCCTCAAAGTCATGATAAGAAATAGTTTCATATAATTCACTTCTCGTTTGCATATCAGCAAGTCCTTCTTTTTGCGACCCTTCTTCTTTTATAAGCTGAAAAATACGCTCATAAGCTTTTGCTGCTACACGAAGAGAAGTCACTGGATATATGACCATTTGATAACCGATATTAGCGAATTCCTCGGCAGTATAATACGGTGTTTTCCCAAATTCAGTCATATTAGCAAGTAAAGGTACCGTTACTTTTTTTGTAAATAAACGAAACTCTTCTTCTGACTGCAAAGCTTCTGGGAAAATAGCATCCGCACCCGCTTCTATGTAAGCAATTGCTCGCTCAATCGATGCATCTAACCCTTCAACAGCACGAGCATCCGTACGAGCTACAACAACCATTGATGGTGCTACTTCTTTTATAACTTTAATTTTTTGTTGCATTTCTTCAATAGAAACAAGTTTTTTTCCATTTAGATGTCCACATTTTTTAGGGAGTTGCTGATCTTCGATTTGAACAGCAGCTACATTTGCTTCCATCATTTCTACAGCAGTTCTTGCTACATTTAATACTCCACCAAACCCTGTATCAATATCGACAAGAAGAGGTAAATCCGTTGCTCTAACAAGATCTCTTGCTCTTTCAGCCACTTCAGTAGATGTTACAATGCCTAAATCTGGTAAACCCTTACTTGCTGTATAAGCAGCTCCTGATAAATAAAGAGCTGAAAATCCAGTGTTTTTTGCAACAAGAGCAGCCATCGCATCATGTGCACCAGGAATTTGCAAGATTTCAGGTGCTTCTACTAAAGTTCGGAATCGATTGGCAAGTTCTTCTTGTGTTGACTGTTTATTTACAACCCAAGCCATTCTTATTCCCCCTTTACTTAAATTAAGAAAAGATCTACAAATTCATTTACATTCATATTTTCTAATTTTTCTTCATTCAAACAAGCCTCATGAATTTTTTCTTGTTGTTTATTAGAGTAATGAACAGACATATTTGCAGAGAACTTTTGAACAACCTTTGGAATCGCTTCGTCTCTACGGAAACGGTGACCTAATGGATATTCACATTCTACATTTTCTGTTACTGTACCATCTTTAAAATGAATCTGAACAGCGTTGGCGATTGAGCGCTTGTTCGGATTAAGATAATCTAAACTGTATTGTTTATTTTCAACAACAACCATCTTATTTCGTAATTCATCTACGCGACGGTCAGAAGCTACTTCATCCTCATAATCATCTGCAACAATGTCACCTTTTAATAAACCGATTGCAGTAATGTATTGCAAGCAATGATCGCGGTCAGCTGGGTTATTTAATGGACCCTCTTTATCAATAATACGAACTGCTGATTCATGTGTCGTAATTGTAATACGGTCAATTTCATCTAATCGTTCTTTCACTTCTGGATGTAATTTCACTGCACATTCCGCAGCTGTTTGAGCATGAAATTCAGCTGGATATGATACTTTAAACAATACATTTTCCATTACATAAGAATCTAAAGGTCTTGCTAATTTTAGTTCTTGCTTGTTAAACAATACATCTTGGAATCCCCATCCTGGTGCAGATAATGCTGTTGGGTAACCCATTTCACCTTTTAATGCAGTAAGTGCAAGATGAACACCACGACTTGTTGCATCCCCAGCTGCCCATGACTTACGTGAACCTGTATTTGGAGCATGACGATATGTACGAAGACTAGAGTTATCAATCCATGCATGAGACAATGCATTAAAGATTTCTTCACGTGTGCCACCAAGCATTTTAGTAACAACTGCTGTTGTCGCTACTTTTACGTATAACACATGGTCAAGACCAACGCGGTTTAAACTATTTTCCAATGCAAGTACACCTTGGATTTCATGTGCTTTAATCATCATTTCAAGTACATCTCTTACTTTTAATGGTTCTTTTCCTTCTGAAATACGAACGCGGCTCACATAGTCTGCAACAGCTAAAATGCCACCTAAATTATCAGACGGATGTCCCCATTCAGCCGCAAGCCACGTATCATTATAATCTAACCAACGAATCATACATCCAATATTAAAAGCACCGCGTACTGGATCAAGCACAAATGATGTTCCCGGCACACGTGTACCATTTGGCACAACAGTTCCTGGTACGACAGGTCCTAGTAATTTTGTACACTCTGGATATTGCAGTGCTAAAATCCCACATCCAAGTGTATCAAGTAGCACATAGCGTGCTGTACTAAATGCTTCTGAGCTTGTAATCTCTTTATTTAATACATAATCCGTAATCTCTTCTAAAATTGCATCTTTTTGTTTAATTTCATTTGTTTTAATCACGCTATCCTTCCCTTTCTATCGAAAATTCGTTATTATTAAGAATGGGTGTCGGTCAAACACTCATCTGGCGGGCGGCCTTAACAACTCCCCAGTTGTTTTTATTTGCTAAGCACATGTCGCTCGCCGATATAATTTACACGCGGGCGGAACAATCGATTATTTGTATGTTGCTCAATCACATGCGCACATAAGCCTACCGTTCTTGAACTGAAAAAGATTGGTGTATATAGTTGAATTGGAATACCTAACATCCAATAGACTGGAGCAGCATAATAATCTAGGTTTGGATAGATTCCTTTTTCCTTCTCCATAATTTTTTCTCCAGCTTCACACATTTCATATAATGTATAATCGCCTTTCACATCACATAACTGTTTTAATGCTTCTTTCATCATAAGCGCTCTTGGATCTATCTTCTTCATGTAGACGCGATGTCCAAATCCCATGATTTTTTCTTTGTTATACAGTTTCTTTTGCAGTAATTCTTCAAATTTTCTGGCAGTACCTGCTTCAAGTAGCATATACATCACTGCCTCATTTGCGCCTCCATGTAAATTACCTTTTAAAGAAGCAACTGCTCCGGTTAAGGCACCATACAAGTCTGATTGTGTCGACGCAATTACTCTAGCCGTAAAAGTAGAGTTAGGCATCTCATGTTCACTATACAGAACGAGTGATCGGTCAAATATTTTTTCTTCTAATTCAGAAGGCTTTTTACCCGTAAGCATACGGAAGAAGTTCGCACTATAAGATAATTCTTGAATCGGTTCAATTGGTTCTTCATTATTTAAAATTCGATAGCTATTAGCTACTATATTCGGCACCTTACTTAACAATTTATAAGCACGCTTTTTATTTACTTCTAATGAGCGATCATCAATTTCATTGTCATAACCAGATAGCGCCGAAATTCCTGTACGCAATCCATCCATTGGATGCGTTTGTTTTGGCAGTGCTTTTAAAACATCAAAAATTCCACTCGGAACCTCATATTCAGACTTTAACGTTTCTTCCAATGCCGATTTTTCATCTGAATTAGGAAGTTTCTCCTCTAATAAAAGATGAACAATATCTAAATAGCTTTTCGTTTTAGATAACTCAATCAGGTCATACCCTTGAATAACGATTTCTCCTTTTTTTGTATCAAGAAAAGAAATCTTCGTCTCTGCTGCAATTACCCCTTCAAGTCCTGGAAAATATTTTTCTTCAGCTCCCATTTTGTTTTCCTCCAATCCAAATAGATCTTCGTTTACACTTCTGTAAGCCTTTCCAAGATTGTACAAAATATTTCCCTCACCATTCTCTACTTTAACTTCTCGCAAAGAATATGAGGTTGGCAGCGTACAAGGTTTTTCTATGTTTAGATTGTTAATAATGCTACTTTTGAAAGGATTGAGATTGTAATAAAATGTTCCAAACAAAGAATCTCTCATAAGCTTCATAATTTGTTAATGATTACGACAATAAAAAAGATCTTCCAACGCAACTGTTACTATAACTTATCTTCGTAAATTAGCACCTTCTCCCCACGCAGACTATGATATGCAAAACAAACGATTTATCTTCGCCCGTTTTACACTCATTTCATTTTCTACTCAAATATATCAGATAGTTTAGAAAATTACAATTTATTTTATTTTCTTTATCTTTGGATATATAAACGATTTATTTTTTCATTATAATTTCAAAAAAAAAAAAAAAAAAANNTTTTTTTTTTTTTAAAATTTAAAAAAAAAAAAAAAAAAGAATAGCAATCCGCTATCCTTTTCAGACATTTTATATTAGTTTATTTCAGCCACGATCCAACAATCGGATATTGAAAAGGTCGATTATTCAACGCACGAACAATACCAATAATTGGTGTAATTAAAGCCATAAGTCCAAAAATAATTAAAAATGGAATTCCAATTAATACCCAAGAGAAAAATGCTGAAATACCAATTAGTACGCCTATGACAAAATGAAATATGACTGCTTGTAATGATAAATTTTTAATTTCTCGATCTGAACTCACAAGAAATATAATAAAAGGAACTAATACAGGCGCAAACCAAGTACTAGCGTGAATGAATATTTTCAGTCCTTTATACTCCATTTAAAAATCACCTCTTTTATCTGTATTTTTTCTTTGTTATGTAATATTTTATATAATATCTAATGCTAAGTGCATGAGACTTGAGGCTGATTTGTACTCATTCAAAAGTTCCACTTATTTACCTGATTCTTATATATTTATTAAACTAAAAGGTAATATGCCCACAATTCCCTATATATTATGTTCATTCAAAATAAACGTCTTTCAACTATTTTCCCCTTAACAAACAATTCAGAACATAACATCTTCTTTCGTGATATGCATGTGGAAATATTTACCTAGTGCATTCGTTTAAGTTTTTTGACATTTTACATTTAAGCTCCATAAAAGCTGCTATACCATCATATCTGCTCTTTAGTAAACGAAAGAGCAGATATCTTTTTCCCCTTACGGCAATATAAACAACTGCACAACAATGGGGATAGACTCATATCCTATTCCAGATACCGAAACCAACTTCGAATCAGGAAGGTAGGAAAATGAAATGACTTCTCCTGTAGATTATACTTCTCCGTCTATCCAATTCACTCAAGATGTAAGTAGAACTAACTTTTTTACAAAAGATGCGCAAAATTATATAAATGTACTAGGCATTAAACAGTTAAATACATTAAATAATACATCTTTACTCGACATTTTTTTAAGTGCGGGAAATATTATAGAGCCTCATATACATCAAAATGCGGCTGAACTCGTTTATTGTATTTCTGGTGCAGCTGTCGTTTCTTTGCTTAATCCCTTTACAAACCAAATTTTGAGTTTCCCTATAAAACCAGGTCAAGTTGTCAATATACCACAAGCTTGGTGGCATTATGAAATCGCCACTGTAGACAACACACATTTATTAGCCATTTTTAATGCCCCTACTCCAGAAGTTACTTTTGGATCAGATATATTACGATTAACACCCGCAAATATTATGGCTCATACGTATTGTCTCGATGAACAACAGTGGAAACAAGCAGTATCTCCTATTCAATCTACTACTGTAATTGGTCCTCCTAAAGGCTGCAATCCAAGTGAAAGTCGAAATGCATTTCATCATATCCCTAATCAAAAGCAAATGCATGCACAGCATTCACCATATTATTGCCAACAACATCAATTTCCATTTCAATATTTGGGATATAAATATAACGACCAACCCACAGAATACCCTTGATTGGGTTTCTTTTTACATGACTTAGTATGTTACAGGTCGAGCTCCTTTTTTAACAAAGTAAGGTTATAATCATGAAATTTTTTCATTGTTTTTGGATAACTATATTTTTTTATAAGGTCGTATGTTTCTTCTTGTTTGTCTTCTAATAGTAACTGTTTAGTTTGTAATATATAATGAACTGCCTCGGATATTCTCTTTTTCATCTCTGTTTTTTCTTTTGTAAATCCTCCATGTCCTGGTATTAGGAGGCTAATGTCATATTTCTCTATTATAGATTCGAATTTTGTTAAAGTTGATAGATAGTCATCGCTGTTATGATAAATATAAGGAAATTCTAAATTTGATAAGTAGTCACCAGCTATTATGATTCCGAATGGCTCAAGAACTGTAATAAGGCTATCATCAGTATGACCTGGGGCTTGATAAAAGTGAAATTTTATATCTCCTATTTCTAATTCCTCATCTTCTTTACGAATGGAAATATCCACATCTGGAAACTTTACTTCATACTTCCTTGTTATGTAATAAGAATCGTCAAAGTCTTGAATATTATTGATAATTGATTGCTTATCAGGGCAATCTTTTAATTTTTCGTTTGCAATTACTTTAGCATGCGAAAACGCACCATAACCTAAAATGTGATCAAAATCGGAATGTGTAAAAAGTAAGTAAAGATCTTTATCTTTTTTATTTTTATATACATAGTCCTGAATTTCATCTACTTCATTCGGTAGCCAAGTCGGATCTACTACCAATACAAATTTATCTGTTTCTACAACAACTGAATTGGTTTGATAAATAGCACTTTGAAAGATCGTTATGAAATTATCTTTATATTGAATCATAGTCTTATGCCTCCATTTTAGATTTTCCTCTCTTACTTTGATGAGATTTAGGTACATATCTCAAAAGTCAAAATTAACAAATAAAAAAGGGAATTTCACAAAAACTATACAAAAAGAATATCATTCTTTTTGTTTGTAGACTACGAAATATATTTCCACTATTTAATTTTCCGAAAATTCTCTTCGTTTTATCACTTTCTAAGTATATGCAGCATAACTTGGTTCTTCTTTTTTCATGAGGATACATTATAAGCTGTTTCATTCAATATATTTTTCCTCTTTTCATACTACTTTTCTATTTCAACCGTATGTCTTTAAATATAACAACAAGATATAATTTTGTATTTCTATTAAATTTTATATAGAGACTGTAGTACAATTTTGCATATATTTTTTGTATAGTTAATTTACTCATACATATACATCAATTTAATCATATGTTATATAGCGTAAGTTAATTTTATAAGTAAAGAAGGTGTAAAAATGGGTGATAACAATAATCAAGTACCTTTTCCCTACCAATGTTTCTTTCCTCTACCTGAGCCTATAACTACAGCTTATGGTAACTTTTGGCAAACGAATTTCATAACAGTTCCTTTTGGGGTTTCTTTTCCTTTTAATCAGACAGGCCCAACTGCTGGGGGAATTTCTTTACTATCTCCTACAACTGTCAGCATTAAACAAGCAGGTGATTATCGCGTTTCTTTCATTTCATCAATTAACACGACTTTAAATCCTGTATTTCCTCACATACCTGTAATCTCTATATTCTTAAACAGCAAACATATTGCAAATGCTCAAACTGATTTTACGATTGAAATTCTAGATAGAGAGTCAACAGGGTGTCATCAACTTACTGGTGAAGCGATTATATCAGTACCAGCTAATTCGATACTTGAACTAAAAAACAATAGTTTCTTTAATAATCAAAGCATTATAACTTGTGATAATGGTGTAAATGCTGTGGAATTAACTATTGTTAAATTGAGTTTATAAAAATTCAAAACACATCTTGTATCAACAAAAAGGACGCTTGTAATGTGTCTTTTTTGTTATGTCCTTATATTCCTTAATGTAATATCAAATTAGCTAAGCAAGCTTTGTATTCCCTTTAATTTCCTCTATACTAATAGTGAAAAATATCTATACTAAATTTTCGGGATAATGTTTCTCAATTTACTGTATATTCTATACATGTTAAATTGAAATTGAAAAAGGTTTCTTTTTCATTACTTCCCTTTTCAAACCTCGGAAGCAATAAGATAGTTGGTGACACTCCTACGAGTGTCTTTTTTTATAACAAAAAGGCTTCGAGAAACATACCAGTTTCTTTTGTGGCTTCCTGACAATTTCAAAAGTTTGACACATCTATAGAAAAAGCTTATAAAGAAAAGTGAAGTTTCTAATATTCGTTTTCATAATCTTTGGCATACCTATGCTATTCTCATACAAAGACAAGGTATTTATCCGAAGAGTATAAACGAACGACATGTACACAAAAGAATAGGAATCGCATTGGATACCTACTCTCACGTCGTACCAGGTCTCCAAGAAAAAGCTGTAGAAGATTTTGCAAGCAATCTATTTCAAAAACGCTAATGTTTGCAAAATGTTTGCAAATACGGATTTTGCATAAAAATACTCGCAAATCCACATGACATTGAAGGGAGTCAAAAACATGAAAGAAATCAAGTCTGACAAGGAGTTTCGCGACCTTATCGTAAAGGAAAATCCAGTAGTAATTAAGTTCTTCACAACATGGTGCCCAGATTGTGTGCGCATGGACAATTTTATCGGTGATGTAATGGAAGAGTTCAAAAAATTTGAGTGGTATTCCATTAATAAAGATGAGTTCCCAAGTATTGCGGAAGAATATCAAGTAATGGGAATTCCAAGTTTATTAGTGTATCAAAACGGTGAAAAACTTGGTCATTTACATAGTGCAAATGCAAAGACTGAAGAGCAAGTGACTGAGTTTTTAGAGGTATATTAATATAATATAAACAACTTAAAGCACTTAGAAGCATATCTAAGTGCTTTTTTGTCTTTTTTGCCCTCACGAAACAATGTTCTCCCTTTCTTAAAATGCTAAAAGTACACAACAATGTTTGTATAGACCCACACGACTTTCGTTTGATACGCTTATATATATAGAATCTTTGAGAGAAAGGTGAGTGAATAGTATGGAATCACTTTCTAACAAAGCTGCTGATAAAGGGGCTATGCTAAGTATTGTTGCCTATATATTTTTATCAACTGTTAAAATTACAATAAGCTACATAGCCATTTCTAGCGCACTGCGTGCAGATGGTCTTAATAATTTAACCGATATTGGCGCATCATTAGCTGTATTAATTGGGTTAAAAATTTCCCGAAAACCTCGTGATCCAGATCATCCATATGGTCACTTACGCGCGGAACAGATCGCTTCACTCATCGCATCCTTTATTATGATGACTGTTGGACTTGAAGTTATCGTAAATGCTGTTCAATCCTTTTTCAAGGAAGAACAGCCCCCCCCCTAGTTTAATAGGAGCTTGGGTTGCTTTGTTTTGCGCTGCTATTATGTATAGCGTATACGTTTATAATCGTAAAATTGCCAAGGAAACAAAAAGTAAAGCACTAGAAGCGGCGGCAAAAGATAATTTATCTGATGTTCTCGTAAGTATTGGGACCGTTATTGGTATTTTCGGTTCACAGTTTCAAATGCCTCTTCTTGATCCAATTGCGGCACTTATTGTCGGTATCATTATTTGTAAAACTGCGTGGGATATTTTCAAAGAAGCATCACACCTATTAACAGATGGCATTGATCCAGACAAAATGAAGCAATATGCCGAAACAGTTAAAACCATTGAAGGCGTTGAACACATTGTTGACATTCGAGCACGTATGTATGGAAATCAAACGTATGTTGATATTACTATCGAAGTAGACGCACACATGGATGTAAGTGAAAGCCATCGTATTACTGATGAAATTGAAGAAAAACTGCACCATAAACACAATATTTGGCACACACATATTCATGTAGAGCCAATGCAAAAAGAACCTATGCTCTCATAGGTTCTTTTTATGTAATACAAATTGGATTGAAATGAATCATTACGAATGATTGATTAACTTGATACAGAAGATTTATTGTCGGCTACATGCGGGAGAAATGTTTGATGAAACATGATACATAAAATAAGCCAACTTCCTCCAGCAGCCCAGCCCGCTAAAATATCAGATGGATAATGTACTCCTAAATATATTCGACTAATAGAAATGGAGAAGATAAGAAAGCAGGCAATAACAATCAGTAGTAATTTTTGATGCAATTGTAGGCGATGTTCAGTAATTGTAATGTATGCAATAAACCCAAGAAATGCAACAGCATTCATCGCATGTCCGCTCGGAAAACTGTACCCTGTCGCAGTAACAAGTTGTGATATATCGGGCCTTGGTCGTTCATACCATACCTTTAACTTATAGTTCAAATAGCGCGAACCATAAAAATTTATCATTAACAAAATCGCTGTCATGTATCGTCTTCGAATCAAGAAATACATAAACAGGATTAACATTACAGGAAAATATACCTTTTTTGATCCAATGTAAGACATCCATACAAAATAAGCGGTAAAATAATCATTACGAAAGCTTTGTATATAGTTACTTACTTCATTGTCAAATTGATCAATAATAGATGTTTCATAAGAAAAAGATAGCACGACAAAACAAACGAGTAAAACAAAAAGTAGCATATATAAATGTCGATATCTCTTCATCTGCATAACCTCACTATACAAAAATGGAGCGGGTGTTTTATTTTCCCTCTCCATTTCTTTTTTATGCATGAATCATCAAGAAATATAACTGTTAATTTTTTGCTGCATTGTTGGAATGTCCTCACGCTTCACTGTGAAACGTAAAACTTTTTCATCCATATCTAAAGCTTCAGATAATAGTCCAGCAATCCCTCTTGCTTTTCGATCTACTTCCATCACAATTTCTAAACTATCATACGAACGCGGGATGATCAGAAGTTCTAATTCATCGAGCTTTCCATAATATTGTCCGGATACAGGAACAAATTCAAACTCTTGCGCGAATGGTACATGATCACGCAAACGGTATGGAAGTTCTTCACATTCCGCTTGACGAAGACGAAATCCAAGATTTTGGACTGCCTCTAATACATTTTTTAATAACAAGTTCGGTAGTACTTGAATGTAATCCCGGTCACTTGGGTCAATGCTGCGTTTAATATCTAGACCAGTCTGCACCCAAACGGTTTTCATTCCAAATGTTAACGGTGCTTCAATCGGCATTGGGAATGAAAATGGAATTTCTCGTTTTTCATTTATCCCGATTGTTATAGGAGTTGTTAAACGAACTTTTTTTAAATCATATGTTGAACTTATTTTCTTGTCGTCTACTTCACGAATATATGTCGTAGACAACGTTAAATAAATGCTATCAATTTCTTGTGCTACTGATCCGCCAGTAATATGTACAACCCCTGTAATTTCTTCACCGATAAGCCATTCTTCTTGTGTTAACACAGTGTCAACTTTTGCACTGCCAATACCAACGCTTGCTAAAAACTTTTGAAACATGTATCTCCCATCCTTTCTATTATACAGCGCACATCATCTATTAATTCTTGTACATTTTCATAATACGGCTCTTTCATTTGTAGCATCCGCATAATTACGTCAATACTATTTGCTGATAATGTTAATTCTTCGTGCCAAGGCCGTTCTTCTTTTGAAGATTCATAACTAGAATACAGCAAAAACAAAACAAAATGTCCAAGAGCATAAAAATCACTACGATAATGGATTTCACGCATATACGCTTGTTCCCCTTTATAAGAATGAGCACGTTCATCATTTTCACCAATAAAGCGAGCTAATCCAAAATCAATGATAGATATTTCATCATCATTCATTAAAATATTAGGAATTCGTAAATCGCGATGCACAATACCTTGACTATGAAAATAGGAAACAACATAAAGCACTTTATATAAAATAAGAAAAACTTCTTTCTCTGTATACATTTCTCCATACTCAAAAATAAAATCTTCAAATGTCTTTCCTCGCATTTCCTCCATTACAAAAAAAGATCCTTTTCTCCATGAAAAACTATGAAAGAAACGAGGAATTGCATGATGCTCTAACTGCTGTAAAATCGCTTGCTCATATGTAAACGATTTCCTACCTGATGCGTAGCGCTGTTTACTTTTTCGAAGTTGTTTTAATACTTTTTCCTCACCAGACAACAAGTCAGTAACAAGATATGTAAAACCATAGCTCCCCATACCAAGAGTACGCTGAATTTGATACCGCTGTGCAACGACAGTATCAATACACAGCGGTCGATCAAACCACGCCAAAACTTTTTGAAAATTCATCAACTACTAGAGAAAAAGCTACGACTTTTATGTTTTCTTTTATAATGCTGATGCCCATACCCATGAGATGGATGATGCTTATGATGATCGCTGCTAGAATACGAACGATGTCGATGACGATAATCACTACTGGAGTAAGAGCGGTGCTTATGCTTATTGCCTAGAATAGAATCAATAATTTTTTTGAACATCACTTCACCTCTTCAGAAAATTTTCACTTTTATTATACCAAATACAGCACGATATAGTGATATTAGTTTTATTATTTATACGATGCAAAAAACGACGAGTCTATCCCGTCGTTACTTTCCTTCATCATCTTCGTCAAATACTTCATCAATCATACATTTCTCTAATAAATAATCGAATACAATGTCTGCAAGATCTTCAATTTCTTCGCGCTTTGGTACGTAGCCTCTTACAATTAATTGCTCATAAAAAAATTCTGCAATTTCTTCCGTATCAATCACGACTTCTATTTCCTTCATGAGCATCACCCCTTTAATTCTGTTTTATGAAGAAAAATAGAAATTATGTATAACAATAGAAAAACATTTTTCTTTTTTTGCTAGATATATAGGTTATATAAAAAAATAGTTTTGCATAAGATGTAGTACAAGCTATATAAAGGAGGAAAACACAATGGACTATAAACAAGAAATACTACATACAGAAGAAGATTTCGTACATGAGGATGCATGGGTGGACAAGCTAGTTTCTATATTTCTTATCTTTTTAACAATTGTAGGCATACCATATACAACTTATATTTTCTTTCAATTCCTTCTCTCTTTCTAAATTATTTTTTCTCGGATAATTTGATTAAATAATTACGTACAACTTCCATCACAATTTTATATTCTTCATCTTGAAATGTTTCATACAATGTTCTGTAATCATTAAAAATATCTAACAAACCATCAATAATCTCTTTTCGATTCGTTTTTATACTTACTTTTTTCGAATTATTAATAGACTTTAATTTACCTAAATCAAGCTTATTCATACCCGCCTTATCTTGTTTCATCTTCTTTAAAATTACATTTGCTGTTTGCGCATTCGCAATCAGTGCCAAATCGGACTCATCCGCTTCGAGCCACTCTCCATCTGTAATACGAGATAATTCATAAATTGTATCTTCCCAAGCATCATTTTTATAACGCCATACTTCCGTCCGGTAGCCAACAACACGAAATACATCTTTTTCATAGCCTGTAACTTGAACGAGGTCACCAAACGTAAATTTATAATGAAGTTCAATCCACTCTGATTCGCCATCTTTCATTTCTTGTTCCGTCACTAGCTGTAGTGTATGTTCTACATAAAATCCATCGTGATTGTTCACCTCATATACATAAACGCCATCGAGCATTTTTATGTTTGTAAACTTCTCTATTTATTGGCTCAATCATTTCTTTAATACCAACATCTCCATCCTCAAAGGCGTTGTTAAATTCCTTGGTATCTTTCAATTTATCATATATCCGCATCATTTCAGCCATCATTTTAAGTTCTTGTGAGGTGTATTCCATTTTGCCATCTCCCATTATCTAAGGTTAACTTTATTATAAATTAAAAAAGAGCTTGGAACAATTTCCTAGCCCTTATTTGTAGCGATATATAATTGATTTAATGCTGCTGCCATTTTCTTTATATCTGGTTTTCCTTTACAAATTACAATAATCTTATGCGCTGGCTTCTCTGGTTGTTTTTTCATGCTGTTCCCTCCTTTTAAATACTATGCGGAATAGCTTGGGGAATTTCTTCCTCTCCCTTCTAAATACTTGAAAGAGGCAGAATTTGCGCAAAGAAGGATATTATAATAGTATTTATAATTGATAAACCTATTTTGGGAAGTACTTGTATATAATTTTGCGGGTTTATATTTGGGGAAATTTTGGGGCGCTCTCCTTATTTCTAAATCTCTGGGAATTACCTTTGAGAAGTTCTTTGGAGAGAGTTGGGGAGTATTCGGGAAGGCGAGTTGTTTTATAGAAATTTATATATTCTAGGTATTTGGCGACTCAGAGATGAAAATTAAAGCACCCCACCCCGCCTAGGCTATTTTCAACGAACATTTTTTAAATTTATTCTGTAATCATTCGTAAAAGAAGGCTAAGACAACTGCCGATAACAATGGTTATGTAAACTAGAGAAACAATTCAATTACTTCTTTCGTGTTTAGACGAACGTTAACAATAGTTGGTGATAAGTTGAATGCTACTCTTATAATAGACTCTCTTTGTCATTCGTGCCAGTAGCTCTCTCAGAATAATACAGAAGCTCTTCCACAACTATCTCACAAGCCCTCACACTTACTCTCACAACGTATCCACACATTCCACCACATACAATGACTTACTAAATACTCCACAAATACACTTAAATATATACAGAAAATAGCCCTCTAAATAGGCTCTATTCTAACGTTATTCACAATGATTTCAGCCAGATTCTAACAGTATTTATATACTATCTGTATAGGGATTGGGGATAATGTAGGAATACTTCTACAAATAAAAAGAGAGCCGTTCTCAGACTCTCCAAAACTACTTATTTAATAAATCCAGCAGACTTACATTGCTTCAACTTATTACTAATTTCTTTATAATTTCTTCCAGCGTTGGCGCTTGTATCGCCATTCTCAAAGCCTTTATCTAACATTTCAGACTCGCTTTTAACAGTCTCACAACTATCTTCTGTTGGAGTCCAAGCATTCAAACTAGCTTCCTCTGCTTTTCTTTCTCTTTCACGATTTTTATATGTATCTGCTTTTTGCTGAACTTTCTCCCCATCTTTCTCAACTGCTGCTGGTTGCTTCTTAGCTTCTTCCACCATCTTATTAAATTCTTTATCTTTCTTTTCTTTAGCTGCTTTCTGATATGTTGCTTCTTCATTACGCTTCTCTTTAAAATTATTAATATAAGAAGTAACTCCAAAGATAACTGCCCCAATAGTTACAATAGCAACCACCTCATAAAATCTATCTTTCAAGGTTTTCTTCTTCTTATTTTTTTTGTTTAAATTAACTTGGTTACTCATTACAATTTCCTCCCTGTTGCACTTAATTACTCGTAATTTAAGCTATCCATGTTATTAATCACCTCACATAAAACATTATTTAGTCTTTCTTGACTTTCGTCAAATTCGCTACACTCTGCTAACTTCTCAATTTCCTCCAACTCATGCATTAAATCAATTCCACATTCTTTATTGGGAAACTTCTCTTTAATGAGATTTACAGTACTTTTTAGGTATCTTACTCGAACAAGTCTTTCCAAAACATTCTACCTCGCTTAAATTAAATTGTTCCCTATATAACTTCCCCTAATGTAAATTATAACAAATCCATTTTAACAATAGTAGGAAAGAACTTTACAAATATTTCTTATATAGAATATCACAATTTTATCCAAAAAACAAACAAATGTTCGTATTTAGTAATCATTTAAGAACAAAAAAAAGAGCAGGATTCTTTTCCTACTCTTCCAGCTTTCCTGCAATCTTTTCCATTGCTTTATGTGTAACAATCCAAGTCCCACCACTTTTTCTAGCTTCTTTCTCACTAAACTTTCCTCTATTACACCATTGAGTTACAGTATTTTGAGATAATCCCCACTTTATAGCTGCTTCTTTAGATGTATAAATTTGGCTTAAAATATCATTTTCCAACCCGTTCCCTCCCTATTTCTTTTTAACAACTATAAAGTAAACAACCATAACTACCGCCCATCCAAGTACTATAACTAAATAGATATAGTCCCCAATACTTAAATTATTAAAGTCAGTTCTTACAAAGAAATCAACCGCAAACAATAAACAAATTAAATTTAAAACCATTAATTTTTTTGACATATTATTTTGAAAGGTGATATATTTTAATTTGGAAGCCTAGCCTTTTGGCTAGACTCCCAAGTCATTTAGCGTTTTAGATGTTTAGGAAGTCGTCTTGGATGGACTCGCTTTCCTTTACGTCTGGGGCGCTTTTTTGTTTTCTTCTCAAATCTCTTTTTCAACTCCTTAGCAATATCTTTTGTAGCTTTATATGTACCATATAGAGTTGTTAATGACTTGAGAATACTTATAATACTTATCACCTTTCCCTCACCTCCTTATATATTTATTATAACACACCTTTGTAATGAATTCAATACATTTTGAAAAATTTTTGTTATTTTAATAATGTTTTCCTCTAAATTTAACATCAATCCAATCAAAGAACCCCATTAATAGAATAGGTAAAAATAAAGCAAACATCAGCGCAATATCTTTAAAAGTTGGTAATAAAGAACTCATTTTAATTCCTTCTCAATACATTCCAATAATCCTACTAAGTTATCTATTAAAAGATAACTTTCCATAGCGTTTAGCTTCCCTTCCTCAACTCGCTTTAAAATAACTTCTTTTGTTTTGTCATAGTCCAGTACAAATCTACTCACCTTATAACACCTCCAGCCCTTCTAAAGTTACTGAGTAACGGCTTAAATACTTTTCCAACTCTTTTTGGTTTTTAAATTTCTGCTCAAAATAAAATCCATCTAATTCATCATATAGCTTTGCTAATAACATTTATAACCACTCCTTAATGTTAGTTTATTAAAATGTTAAACCCAGTTATTTCTTTTATCTTGAATTGTTGCTATTGTAGGAACTATAAAAAATTCTCCATCTACTTCTTTCACGCTTTCCAAAACGCCGTTGTATTTAATAAAATAACCATAATCATCTTCATGTAAAATACGTTTAGCGCCTTTACTATTGTTATGAAAGTTAACAATTACTTTTCTTCTTGTGGGGTTGCGATTATCTTCTATAACTTCAATACAATCAAAATGACAATCGGTAATTTCTAAGTTTGTTTTTTCATCGATAAATTGAACAGCTTTATTGTTTATAACTTTTGTAACTCTTCCTTTCATACCTCTGTAAATACCTTGTATACAAGCAGCTCGTTTGCCTTGTAATTCCACGTTTATCACTCCTTAACGTTTAGTTTTTTAAGTAGTTTAGAAAAGGAAGAGAGTTCCACTCCTTAATTCTGCTTTCGTTCGCTTATTTTTAACAACTTTCTTAACTACACTTATATCTTAACATAACGTTATAACTTAACGAAATAACTAAACGTTACGTTTAAATATTCTAAATACTTTAATTCAAATAAAAAGAGAGCTCTTCAGCCCTCCTTATTGTGTAATGAAATTTGTAAATTCATTCTCTTATTCAATGCAATAAACCTTATCATGGCGTTTTCTCCATATAATTCCCTGTCTCTTAATCGTTTAATTTCTTTTTCAACTCTTCCTTCTAAAAAACACACCATACAAAATGATTCTGCTTCATAGTGCTCGCACCCACAAATTACACATTCTTTCACTTCCTCCAACTCCTTAAAATAACGGTTTTGTTTAGTTTCCAGTAATCTTATCGAACAATTTGAGCGTAAATCCTACTGGAATCAATATGAACGTACAAATAGTCATTCCTAATAAGAAATACCAAATGTTCTCATAGTTTTTCCTTTGATAAAAATCACGTATAGTTAGGTGAACCATCCCTTGCACCTCACTTTCATAATAAAATTCAAATTTGGTCTTTAAATAATGTTACTAAGATATAAACAAGGCTTCCAACAATATAAGCAGCTCCACAATATGCCGCAAAATTACTTATTTTCTCACCGCACTTAATACCCTCAACAATAAAAGCTATAAAGAGAACTAGTAAAGCAATTCCAAAATATATCATTTATTCTCCCCTGCCTTTACTGCTCCATAAACTACTGTTAGAAGAGCAATAATGATTACTTGTGTAATGGATAATCCGCAATAGCCCAAAAACATTCCCGAAGTTATTAATAATAAAGTCTCAACTATCATTTTATTCATAAAAGCGATTCCCTCATTTCTTTGATAGCTGCATCAAACACCAATACTTCCAAAGCGGATAATAGAATTGTAGTGTTATTGTTTCTATCAATTAACTTCCCTAAAACCAACTCCCCCTTCTCCAACAAACTCTAAAACTAAATTAATTTTGTTGCTTATTTGTTTAGTTATAGTTGTTCGTTTGTTCATTTTCCAAGTCCTCCTCAGTCGTTTGAATGTATTTGTATTCCGCCTTCATATGCAATACAATCCCATAATTCTTCTGTGGTAACTTTCTCACTAGGTAAGCTCATAATTCTTTCGTATTCCTCTTTGGTAATCATTTATTTTCCTCCTCGTATCTGAAATTTATAACGTCAACATATTCACCGTTTTGCCAACTTCTATAACCTTTGAATAATTTACAAAGTGTATCTGCGTTCTTGGTATCAACATACTCACCATTGACATAGCAATCAACATAAGGAGCGCCTTTGTAATGTCCTCCCATTCCCCATTTAAGTGTAATTTTGTCACCTTCTTTAATCTTTTCGAACCCTTTCGCCTTTGTTTTCTTGACAACCTCAGTTATTGTTACAGTAGTTTTAAGCTTCATTCTCTTTCTCCTCTTCAATTTTCTTTTTCATCTGCTCACAATCTTTTATAAATTCTTCGCAATCATTTAATAATCTATCTAATACACTTGATACGCTCACTCTTTAACAGTCCCAATAACACGATATTTTCCAGATTGCTTCCCAAAAGCGTTGGCATCTTCTGAGCTACGGTGGAGAATATCAAACTTATTTCCTTTGATTGCTCCGCCTCTATCTAATACAACTCCTTTAAACTTCCAACCGTTAACTTCAATCTCTACAATTGAATAGAAAGGAATTGCTGGAGGAGCTGCTATGATTCTATAACCTTGGAAAGTAATTCCTTCTGTCAAACTATGTCCAGTGGCAGATATCAAACCACCTTCCACAGTGTTATTAGCAGCATAGTAGGCTGAAAAGCGTCCTTCTTGCCAATTATCTTTATTGGTTTCTTGATAGTTCTCTTCTCGCTTAACTTCTGGAGTTGCTTCCTTAACTACTTTTGGAGCTTCTTGTTTCTTCTCCATCTCTTTCTTAATGCGCTCAGCTTCTTCCTTTTTCTTTTGCTCTTCAATGCGCTGCTTTTTTTCCTCTTCACGCTTCTGGCGCTCTTCTTCAATTTGTTTAAAAATAATCTCTTCACGCTTCTTAATTTCTTCCTTAGCAACTTCAATTTGTTTTAGCTGCTCCATTAAACTAGCTTCTGTATTCGCTGGAGGCACATCTGATTGTACTGGATATAAAAGGCTTCCAATTAAGGTTAATTCCTTAATCATCCCTCTCACCTCCCACAAGGGCGGCTGTAAAGCAAGTTTCACAAAGTACTCCGTATTTTCCTAAGTCACCAACTTCAACAGTTTCCCCCTCTAATTGAATAGCTCCTAGGGTGTTATATTTAACATTGTGGAGTGCTTCTTTTCCACACTTATCACAATTAGCATTTAGGAAATACGCTTTCTTGGTATGCATCAAAGCATGATAAGAAGCAGGGAAATACTCTTGTTTAAAGTCTTTCAGAAGTCCAGCCATAACAAGCTTTATTCCATTAATCATTGTTAGGGATATCAGACTTTCAATGAATGTAACGGACATAAATTGAATTTCATCCATAAAAATAATAGAAGGATTGTATTCAGTAATTAAATGAACAATAGTTTCAAAGCTTTCAGAAGCTCCCTCATCACTTGCAACAGTAATTGCAGGGTAAGTTTTTGAATGAGTTCTACATTTAATCTCAGCCCCGTCTCTAGTATCAATGCTTGGCTTTAAGCAGATGAAAGACTCATTATCTTTCTCAGCTTCTTGAATAAAATCAATAAGCTTTGTTGACTTACCTCCTCCCATAGTTCCAGTAATAAATTCAATGTTTTCTATCATAATTAAGCTCCTTTCTGAATATCTCTCTATTTTTAATACTGTTAAGATTTCCGTTTTGCGCACTTAATAGGAAAAGCCCCTAAAATTAATTAGGAGCTTTCTCAATGTTTTTAATTAATGCCTTAAATCTTCTATCAGCAGCAGATTTTCCTATTCCAATCATTTTTCCAGCTTGTCTTACTGAATAACCTAGCAAGATAGGTTCAATAAATTCTTTTTGCTTTTCTGTTGCTTCTGAGTTATTTATTTTGTGGGTGAGTGTGTCTTTCTTAATTAATAACCTTTCTGGCTCTTCTGGTGAGCTGATAACCATATTAGGGTTTAATTGGTTAAGGAGTCCCAACTGAGAATCACCATCTAACTCTTTTCCATCTACTCTCATTCCTTCATAAAAGAATTCTCCAGTAACCATTACAATTTCTTTTCCATTAGCATCATTTGTTTTAATTACTGTTGTTCTTCTTGTCTTTAATTGTCTTTCTGAAAGATGAGAGTACTCTGTTGCTTTCTTTTTCTTTTGTTTACTTGTTAAATCATCATTTAAGATAAAGTTAGTTAGTTGATTTAAATCCTCTTTCTTTGGGCGTTCTCCAAAGCTCTCAATATATCTTTCTGTAATATCCTCAACAGCTTGATTTCTTTCTTCTTGTGAAAGATGTATCTGTGTTAAAAGCTCATTTAGCTCCTCCTTGTATTCCTCTCTAGTTGCAAACATTTCCTTTAGTCCTCCTGTTTTATTTTCTCCATTAGTTTATTTACTTCCTCAGCTAAATCCTCAATTGTTCCAGTGTTCATGATTATAAAATTATGTTTAAAGTTGTGAATAAAACTATCTAAGTGGTTATTTACATCAATAGTTTTATCTCCTTCTTTTTGCGCTCTCTCAATCTGTTGTTCAGAAAATGCTAAAACCCTTGCAAAGATAAATCCATTTTCCTTTGCCCACTCGTATTCATGGGGTTGTCGTAAATCAGTTATAACAAAATCTTTAATTCCAGCAGCCTCTAAAGTGTGGAGCTTCTTCTCTACTCCAGAAACCCAAACCATTTTATTTTCCTTTACTTTCTCAGTAGAATACTCAATGTATTCTTCTCTAGGTTTTGGGAGCATGGGGATGTGAGGAAAGTCCCTGTGGAAGCTATCTCTCATTTCATCCCCAAAGGCTAGTCTTATATGATTGGTTAAAAGAAGTCCAATAGTGTCCTTACCTGTTCGGATACCTCCCATTAATGCAATCTTAGCCATATACTTTAACACCTACTTTTTTAATGTCCTCAGCAGTTAATTCAAACACCTCAGCAAATTCTTTTGGCTTAATGTAAGCTTGTTCTAAAGAACGAAACATTGTAGAAGTATCTCCCATAGGCATATTGTCCTTTTACTCCTCTCATAATCTTTCCAGAATTCTTACTGATTGCCACATAGATTTTACTCACTAGAAATTCACCTCACAATCTGTTTGCCATTCTTCTAAAATGCTTTGTAAAGTACCTAAGTCATTTACTGTAAGACTTCCAGAAGAATATCGTGTACCCTTATTCCAGATAGAAAGTTCTTTTGTTAGTAAGTCATATTTATAACCAACCCGCCCACCTTCCAGCATGATATAAGAAGGAGTTCCATTTGTTATTCTTGAAATCCAATTATCAATTACTTTCACACGTTCTAATAAATCATCTCGCATTGTTTGCCATTCTGTGGAGCTGGTTTTTAATTGTTTCATTTATTCCACCTCCACAGAAACTTTAACTTTGACATTAACAACTGGCTCAATTGGCTCATTATCAGCGTATTTTGTTTCTGGTAAGTAGCTTTGTAGTTCTTTGATTAATTCTCTTGTATCCTCTTCATTTAAAAATAAGCTTGTTGAGCTTCTATAAGGGTTCTCAGTTATTTGTAAAATTGCAGTTGCTTCTCCATCCTCTTTTGTTACCTTCAATAAATCTCCGCCCCAGTGCATATCTTCAAATGTTTTCATTTTATATTTCCTCCTCTAACTTCTTTGTGTAATTTTTCCGCTAAATCATATCTATCTACTAAAAATAGTGAGCTGGTGATGGTATCCCAATTGTTACGTACTAATCTCCCTAACTCTTCATAAGACATTGGAAAATGGTCTTTGTTTGCTTCCCAAGCATCTAATTTATCTAATACTTCTAAATGAATACTTTTCATATAATCTCACCAGCTTTCTTTAAGTGTGTTAGAACTACTGCAACAGCATCACTCTCATCATCAGTTGCAAACGTTGCATCTGGAAAGTATTCCTTAACTCCTTTCTCAACTTCATCTTTTGAAGCTTTTCCACTTCCCCCAACTTGGAGCTTAATTGTTGTTGGAGCATACTCAACGACTTCTGGAAATCCTCTATCATTGCAAGTTAGCTCGGCAACTCCAATAGATTTAAATATTAGTTGAGTTGAGCGGTTTCCTTTAGTGAAGCCCCGTTCTCTAATAACTTTAGAGATTGGATACATATCAAAAAGTACATCTACTCTATCTCTAATCCTGCTCATACCCTGTCCATCAGTTTCTTTTGAATAAGTTTTAACATGACCTTTTGTGTGCAACTTTAATTTCTTTGTTTTTGAAACTTCTACAACTGCATAGCCAGTGGAACGCCCAGAAATGTCAAGCCCTAGAAGGAATTTAGACATCTAAACCCCTCCTTTGAGCTATAAATTCAATAGCTTGCTGGGCAGCTTTCTTCTTAAATGCTGGTAAATTAGAGAATTCTATCTGTTCAGCCTGTTCTATAACCATTAGAAACTCTTCTTCTGTCAAGCTTTTTGCAATAGATTCCTTAAAGTTGTTAAATGTCCAGTCAACTAGACTAGGAAGAGGTGGATTATTCTCTCTAACACCCTTAAGAACGCTTGCGAATTTGTCCAAAACAGCCTTTTTCATAGAATCAGTAACATAAATTCCAAAGGCTCTAATGTATGGATACTTCTCAAGCTCTTCTTCACTCATTTCCCAAGCCTTTTTGCTTCCATTTACATAAACAATTACCCAATAGTCCACTCCATACATCATGGAATAGGTTACACACTGTTGCACGTGCTTAGGATTTGCACTCTTCATGTTTCTGTAACCAGTAGAAGCGTATGTTGTTTGCTTGGATTTAACCTCCAAACCTACTCTCAACACTTCTTCTTGTGAATTTTTATACAACATAATCCCATCAGTGACTCCGTAAAGGTAAAAATCCTCTCCATTGTGGTGGATTCTCTTTAAAGTTCTACTGAACTCCTCAAATAATGGCTCTTGAAGAGCGTTCTTTTGGAATTTAAATCTTAATTCTTGTCCAGTTACTTTTGTAAAATGTCTTTCCATCAATAAAATTTGATATTGAACTGTGTCTCCAATGGCTGTTCCAATGTTTTGCCACATTGTTTGATGGTGGGAGACTGTCGTTTCCCTATCTTTTGGAGAGCCTTTTACTTTCTCATGTAGTTCTCTAGAACAACTTCCAGCAGAACTTGGGGAGAAGTATGGCAGCCCGTTAAATTCGGGTGCTTTATCTCTTCTAAATACATCTGCATATGATTGGTGTAATAAAATATTTAATTCGTTATCTCTTGGCAAGCGGAAACTGTGGAATATCTTCCAATCATTTAAAAACTCTTGAGCTATTTCATCAGCCTCAGCTTGTTTTAATTCATCAGTTTCAAAGCTGAAACCTTTCTTAATGCTCATGCTGCTTCCTCCTCTTCCCTAATGCCTCTGCAATATTTCCAAACTGCTGATGATAATCCTTTTATCTTTGGCTGAGCATCTGCCCACTTGTACCAATCATGAATTGATTCCGCAATTTCTTCATAACTACTTTCATAAGTTTGTACTTTCAAAATATCTTCTGGTTTCTTTATTTGAGATGGGTAGAAATCAGCTCTCAAAATCTTCTCACCTTGCACACAATAATAAATAACATGTGTTTGATTTTTTAATACTTGGGAAGTCAATAACATATGTTGTCCCATATTAAAGCGCATCTTGTGCATCTTCTTCTCTAAAAGGAGAACGTGACCATTTCTTTCAATCGCTCCATCAATATCAGTTAATGAAATTTTATCTGGAAGAAGGTTATTAATAACTGAAAAATCAATAGCTTCTTCAACTTGCTCTTTGTTGCGAATTGTTGACTTCACTTTCTCGCCTCCTTTTTGTCCTCTTATATTTAAATACTGAATAGAAGCAATATTTGCGCATTTTCAGACAAAAAAATAGAGAGCGCTATTAAGCAACTCCCTTACTTTTAAACCAATCTTTTTCGCTTACCATCTTACCCCAACACACACCCAGCTCAACGTCTGTCTTACTTGGAACTCTTAGCTGTACAGTGTTAACCATTACATCCTTAATTGCTTCAACTTCCTCTTTGGTAATATCATTTGGAACTAAGAATAATAACTCATCATGAATTTGTGCTAAGATGTGGAATGTTCTTTCACCTTTGGAAAGCTGTTTACAAAGTTCAGCGGCAGCAATCATAACAAGTTTAGTCTGTTCGGCTGAGCTTCCTTGGATTCTGGCATTTGTGGCTTGTCTCATTGCTCTTAGTGCTTGCCACTTATCCATAGAGCGAGCATCTGGAAGCCTTCTCTTGCGGTTAAACATTGTTGGAACAAAGCCAAACTGTTTAGCCATTTGTTTATTTCCTTCAATCCACTTCTCTACTTTAGGGAACTGCTCAAAGAATTCTTGGATAATAGTCTTTGCTTTTAACTCAGAGATTCCTAATATATCAGCAAGAGCTTTCTCACTCATTCCGTATAGAATAGCCAGTACAATCATTTTCATTTGCTTTCTATATTCTGTGTCTGAGCCATCTGGATTCTTTCCACACTGTTCAATAGGCAACTTAAATATCTTTGAAGCCATCATTGTATATAAATCTTGATTATTCTCGTATACGTCAATTAGGAAAGGCTCATTTGTAAAGTGAGTTAACATTCTTGGCTCTTGGGCTGAGAAGTCAGCTCCCATAATGACAAAGCCTTTTTGTGCTTTAAACATCTTTCTAGCTGGCTTAGATTGTTGTTGTAAGTTCGGATTAGTGGAGCTGAATCTTCCCGTTACAGTTCCAGTTTGTTTAAATTGTCCATGAATTCTCCCATCTGGTTTTCTAAGCTTTGGAAGAGACTCAACAAAGGAAGTCAACTGTTTATTTACTTCACGATATTCCAGAAGCATCTTGCAACCTTCATCATGTTTCGCAAGGAGTTTCATTGTTTTTGTATCTGTTGATTTCTTAGCACCTTTTGGGAGATGCTGGTGAAGCTTCTTCTTCCCATAAATAACATCTGAAAGCTGCTTTACTGAATTAAAATTAATGTCTCCAAAATGGAATCTCAGCCAGCCTTCTAAATGCTCTTTCCTTCCATTCAATTCGTGGCGTTGGTTTTCAACTTCTTCCAAGTCTAGCTCAAAGCCCACTCTCTCCATATCGACAACAACATAAATAAGCGGCTGCTCAATTTTTGCATAGTTCTTTTTAACTGGCTCTAATTCTTTTGTTGCAAAGTGTTTCTCTTGGAAGTAGTAAAGTTTCATTGTTACATCAGTGTCTTTACAAGCATAATAGCGGGCATATTTTAAAGGTACTGTTGAGAATAAACAGTTCTTTCCAAACATTACATCGAAAGTATCAGAAGGTATTTTTAAATACTTTGTTACCAAGTCTTTCAAGCGGAAACTCATTTCATTTTCATTTAATAAGTGCATCCGAATTTGTGTACAATGAACTTTCCCAGCAAGTCGAATACCTTCACCAAGGAACATGTGCAAGTCAAAGTTAGCGTTATGGAATACCTTGGAAATGTTTTCCAAAAGGAAAAGACTTGTCAATCTCTTCATTACATATTTAGGCTTTAACTGCTTTTCTCCAGTCTCATGACGAATAGGAATGTAATAATGTAAATCTGCTTTCGGTGCGGTAAGTGAAATTCCTACAATCTTATCTCTGTAAACATCAACTCCAGTTGTTTCCGTATCCACTCCAATTTCTTTTTCCATTACAAGCGCTTGAATCATTTCAGCAAACTGCTCTTCTTCTTGGACTAAGATATAGTTATCTGGAGTTTCTTCAACCAATCTATCAAGCTTTTCTATTCTTGTAATTTCATTTAACATTTTCCATTGGCGCAAAGCTTCTGCTTTTGTAAAAGTCTTTCCCTCAGCTCCCTGTTCTCTGCCAATCTTATTTGCTTCCATTGCAAAATAAACTTCTTTAAGTTTCATTTCATCAGCGTTTGAATTCTTGCGGCTGAAAATTTGCTTCCAAGCTTCATTCATTGGAAGAACTTCTTTTGCTTTCTTAACTTTCTTCTCAGCTACTTCAATTCTGTCTAATTTCTCTTGGCGTTTCTTTTCAACGTTTCCAAAGTTCAACGATAGTTTCATAAAATCACTCCTCAGCTTTTAATACTGAGAAAATTTAAGATATGCGCACAGTAGAGTAAGAAACTGAA
>NZ_NVOY01000065.1 GCF_002551005.1 Bacillus pseudomycoides | reverse complement strand
GGTGAAGCGGTGCAACCCGTAACAATCGGTATTGACAGCGGAGCAAAGCATATCGGCATTGCGATTACCACTGAAGACAAAGTTCTAGCAAAAGGAACCACCCAGTTGCGTCAGGACGTCAAAGAAAATCTCACACTAAGAGCTGCATTACGTAGAGGTAGAAGACAACGAAAAACAAGGTATCGAAAAGCACGTTTTCTCAATCGAAAAAAGAAAGAAGGATGGTTGCCGCCATCGATTCAAAGTAGAGTGGATAACCAAATTCATTGGATTGAAACATTCAAGTCATTGTTACCTTCGCCAAAAGTGATTGTCGAAGTAGGGAAATTTGATGCACAAAAGCTAAAAAATCCCGATATACAAGGAATCGAATACCAACAAGGAGATGCTTTTGGCTTTTGGAATACGAGATATTATGTATTCGCAAGAGACAATTACACCTGTCAAATTTGTAAGATGAAAGGTGGCATTTTGCATACGCATCATATCATCGAACGCTGCAATGGTGGTTCAAATATGGCAGATAATCTTGTAACAGTACATGATGAATGCCATCAAAAATTTCATCAAGGGAAACTAAAACACACTTTCAAGAAACCAAAACAATATAAAGAGACTGCTTTTATGAATATATTGCGGTTACAAATCATGAATCATTTAGATTGTGACATTAATGGCAGTTACACCACGCTAAAACGAAAAGAGTTAGGTTTATCCAAAACACATGTAAATGATGCAATTGCGATAACCAATCCAACACAAATACAAGAATATGATCAAAGCGGCGAATTTTGCATCAAGCAATTTAGAAAGAAAAAACGTTCCCTGCATGAAGCAACCGCAAGAAAAGGAAGGAAAACAAAGAATACAGGTGCAAAACGCAACAACAAAAATACACCACATGTAAATGGAATCTATTTAGGTGATAAAGTGAAAGTATTTGGACAAGTAGGATTTGTGGCAGGGTTTACAGGGAAAATGGTATACGTACAAGATATAACAAAATCCTGCTAAATCCTATAAGCAAGTGAAGGTATCGGATATAGAACGTATACACCATACGAACAATTGACAGTTCTTACAAATCAGTTAGGCTATGCCTAACCGAAATTCATCCCCACCTTACCGCTGGGCTCTTGCCCGTCATAACCTTGAAGATGAGGACTTCTTTCGGAAATACGTTAAACACATGTAATTTATTTATATCGGACAATTTAATTTTGTTCCTTTCCACATTACTCAGAAGTACAGTTGGTTTCTATACTTCTGAGTATTTTTCATTCACCTTAGTTCTTCCTAAAATATGTACATACCATTCCATATATGATGTACACTCTTATGCTCCTTATCTCCCTGAAACTCTACAGCAAATGGAAGTTCACCGTAATTATTTAATTGATCCTGAACTATACCATTTCCTATCGGTTCACAAAATTGAATGGTTATTTTTCCGAGAGAAAAACCTTGAACTACCGCATTCCACTCCTTATTTACTTTTGGAGGACTCATTTCTATTTGTAGTAACTCTTTCCATCGTTTGCTTGTTTCATTTACATTATTAACAGCATAGAACACTGTTTTCATTCCCATTACATGATTGTCGTGAGATGAAATCACCCCTTTTTTCTGTAAATCATCCCTTCTTTTGGCATCCGATTCGCTCCACTCAATGAAAAATGGAAATCTAGGACCTTCTTCTTCTTGTTCAATAAACAGCATTTTCCATCTCAAGAGTGTTCCGTCATCCCTCATACGTTTCCCTTCCAATGGACCGTTTATATGAAAACCTTTTTCTATCAGTTTCTCAGCAAACTCCTCCATATGTTCAGTCCGCAGTGCAATTTGAAGCAATCCCTCTCCTGTTTTCAACTTATGAACAACTTGCCTAATAAGTGGATTCTCTGTTTGGTTTGCTGCCTCTTGATATTGCACTGCTAAAAACTCAATATATGCTAAATCGAAATAACATAAACTATTATGTGTCCCCCAGTTCGTATGCTCTCCCCCTTGAACGACATGAAATCCATGTATTTTCATTTGATTTATCGCCTCAGCTGGAGAACAATAAATTACATGGACAAGATGATCAAACTGGAACATCTCCTCACCACCATTCCCTTTTCCATTAAGTGTATAATTTTTCAATTATTCTTTTCAATTCTAAAATTAACTTAAAAACAAGTTTTTATATAAATACGTATTTTTGTCGAAAAATATTATTCTGAATTTTCTATTAATTTAAAGGAATTTTTGAAACGCGATGCGAAACCATTGTATAACCTTTTTTATCAAAGGATTGCTTTATACATATTTTTTAGGATCGGGATGAATTTTGAAAGCGCTTTTCTAAAATAGCCATTTTTTTCTACAAAAAAATCCTTGCAATATTTTCAGAAAATCATTACAATTGCCATATATTAAAAATCATAGTAATAGAAAAATCCTCATCAATCCGATGAGGTAGAGGTTGCGACTTTTATTAGTAATCTAGACGAGACGCGGAGAACGTCATTAACTCTAGCTGAAAGGAAAAGTTGCCGAAGTTTATACTTCTTCTCTGGAAGTATATGCTGGGGCTGTTTTCGAATAGGAACAGAACTGTCACGTTTACAAAATTACCGTGTAAACGTGGGGCGCTATCTTAACGGAAGGTATGATGGGGTGGCTATTTTTGAATTGCTCCGCTAAAATCCTTTGGCGGTTTTTTTAATTCCCCCCGCTCCTTCCTATCTTACTAGAAAAGGAGTGTTGAACATGAACAGCGCAACTACTAACGTTACCTCTACAACTACAAATCAATCTGCTCAATCAAATAATGAACTACGACGCGGATTGAAATCTCGCCATCTTACAATGATTTCACTTGGTGGTACAATTGGAACAGGTTTATTCCTAGCAAGCGGTGGTGTCGTCCACACAGCTGGTCCTGGTGGTGCTCTCGTCGCCTATGCTGCAATTGGTATTATGGTATATTTTTTAATGACAAGCTTAGCTGAATTAGCATCCTACATGCCTGTAGCAGGATCATTTAGCACCTATGCAACAAGATTTGTTGATCCATCGCTTGGATTTGCATTAGGTTGGAACTACTGGTATAACTGGGCCATTACCATTGCTGCTGAACTCTCTGCAGTTACTTTAATTATGAAGTTTTGGTTTCCAAATACGCCTTCCCTACTTTGGAGTGGAATTTGTTTAGCTATTATGTTCCTTTTAAACTATTTATCTGTTAAAGGCTTTGGGGAAGCGGAATATTGGTTTGCACTTATTAAAGTTGTAACTGTTATCGCTTTTTTAATCGTCGGATTTCTTATGATTTTCGGTATTATGGGCGGAGAGTCTGTCGGTTTTAAAAACTTCACAGTTGCAGATGCACCGTTTAACGGCGGCTTCATGGCAATCATCGGTGTGTTTATGGCAGCTGGATTCTCGTTCCAAGGAACAGAATTATTAGGAGTTGCGGCCGGTGAAACTGAAGATCCACAACGCAACATTCCAAAAGCAATTCGCAGCATCTTTTGGCGAATTCTATTGTTCTATATTTTTGCGATTCTCGTAATTGGTTTATTAATCCCGTATACAAACGAAAACCTGGCAGCAAGCGATGTAACAGTAAGTCCATTTACACTTATATTCGATAAAGCAGGCATTGCCTTTGCAGCATCAGTAATGAACGCCGTTATTTTAACCGCTGTTTTATCTGCTGGTAACTCTGGTATGTATGCATCAGCACGTATGCTTTGGGATTTAGCAAACCAAGGTAAAGCACCGAAATTTTTAGGAAAATTAAATAGTCGTGGTGTACCTGTAAATGCGTTGCTTGCAACATCATTAGTTGGATCTGCTGCTTTCTTAGCTTCTTTATTCGGTGATGGCGTTGTCTATGTATGGCTATTAAATGCCTCTGGTATGTCAGGATTCATCGCTTGGATCGGAATTGCCATTAGTCACTATCGTTTCCGCAAAGCATACATTGCACAAGGAAAAGACTTAAATGACTTACCTTATAAAGCAAAATGGTTCCCATTCGGCCCTATCTTTGCATTTGTATTATGCTTAATCGTTGTCCTTGGTCAAAACTACGGTGCATTTATGGGAGAATCTATTGATTGGAACGGTGTACTCGTTTCATATATCGGCTTACCTCTTTTCTTAGTACTTTGGTTAGGTTATAAATTTACAAAGAAAACAAAAGTCATTCCATTAGATAAATGTGAGCTTTAACAATAAACCTATCAACTCTAGTTGATAGGTTTTCTTATGTTTTTAGATAAACTTCTCGTGAATAAAATATACATCTTTATTTCTTCGCTTCTCTCCTTATTCTGTATATCAAACACGTTTACAGCATATATTTGTAAAAGCGTACTTATACACTCTATCTATATTGTACATAGAGTAATAAGAAAGGAGCATAGTTTGTGGAATCACAATCTGCGAAGAAAACTGAGCATAGAAATATACCGCACCCTATAAGAGATGATGGCGCTGGCGCGACCGATTTTGGGCCCCGGGACATCATGCGAGATATTGAGAACCCCGACATGTTCGTTCCACCGGTTACCGATGCCGGAACAATCCCTAATTTAAAGTTCTCTTTTTCCGACACAAATATGCAGTTAAATCACGGCGGTTGGTCACGGCAAGTAACAATTCGAGAACTCCCGATTGCAACCACGCTTGCAGGGGTAAACATGCGTCTGACCCCTGGTGGTGTACGTGAATTACATTGGCATAAGCAAGCTGAGTGGGCCTACATGATTCTAGGACGGGCACGAATTACTTCGGTCGACCAGGACGGGCGGAATTTTATAGCCGATGTCGGCGCAGGGGATTTGTGGTACTTTCCATCCGGAATTCCACACTCGATTCAAGGACTGGAGGAGGGTTGTGAATTTCTACTCGTGTTCGACGATGGCAGCTTCTCCGATTTCGATACCTTCTCTATTACTGATTGGTTTGCCCACACACCAAGGGACGTGCTGGCTGCGAATTTCGGTGTACCCGAAACCGCCGTTTCTCATATCCCTAAAAAACAGCGCTACATTTTTCAGGCTAAGGTGCCTGGATCACTGGAGAGTCAGAAGATTTCAGACCCTTACGGTACGGTGCCGAAAAGCTTCACACATCAGCTGCTCGCACAAGATCCGATTGTAACTCCGGGCGGGACGGTACGTATAGTTGATTCCACCAACTTCCCCATTTCAGAAACTATTGCGGCAGCGTTGGTTGAAATCAAGCCAGGCGGAATGAGAGAAATGCATTGGCATCCGAATAACGATGAGTGGCAATATTATCTCTCTGGAACTGGACGCATGACGGTATTTGCTGCGAATGGCACAGCACGAACTTTTAATTACCGTGCTGGCGATGTAGGCTATGTACCGTTCGCTATGGGACATTACATCCAAAACACCGGCCAGCAAAGCCTATGGTTTCTGGAGATGTTCAAGAGTAATCGCTTTTCTGACGTGTCGTTGAACCAATGGATGGCTCTGACTCCAAAAGAACTAGTAGAGGAACATTTGCATATAGGGCCAGAATTGATGAATGCATTACGCAAGGAGAAATGGCCTGTCGTCAAATAGATGATTGTACGTTCTTTCATTAACTATTAATTTTAATGAACACTAGTTTGTAAACATCCTCTTTCAAGAAACAATCTGAAGGAGAATGCTTACATTTTTTGTGTTAATTTTACCCAAAAATAAGTAGCTGTTTCAAAGTGTTTTTGTTAAAATGGGATTTTAGGAAAAGGACGTGATTATATGTATATTCGTGTTACAAATATAGCACAAGAAAAACTGCTACAAAACGAAGATAAAATTATTATTAGAATAAAAGGAAGTATCGGAAATACTTGTACTGTCTATGTAAATATAGATTTAATCGTTGATGAATACAATGCAAATGATGTCGTATTTGAAAATGAAAAGCTCGTAATTCAAATGGACGATTTTACAAAAGATTACATCGGAGATACTATGACGCTTGACTACAATACAGGGTTTAAAATCACAACACCGAGTGAAACGATTGTTTATGGATTATCACTGAAAAAATAGTGCTTTTTAATACAAAACAAACAACGCATAGAAAAAGCAATGCGTTGTTTGTTTTTATTTTATCCTTTTAGAACCAAATCAGCATGTTTGTCAGGAGCTTCCGTATTGATATAAAATTCTTCAGCTTTCCAATATCTATTTTCAAATTTCGCAATGTTCTTTTGAGTATCTTTACTTTCACGAAGAAACCTCATACTTCTTGGACAATCTAGATATACGACATAATCATAGAAGCTTCTCCACTCTTTTCGCTGAAGAAAAATGCCTTCTACTATGATAACTGAAGCATTAGAAAGCTGTATTTCCTGCTGACTATGTATGTCAGATTCATCATCATAAACAGGAAGAGTGAGATGGTTAGAGGATTTTAGTTTACTGAAAAAATGTTGACTTAACCAATTCGTATCCCATTGTAATTTATAGTACTCATACCACTCCTCATTTCCCGTATTGTAACGCTTTTCACGTTCAACAATATAATCATCAATATGAAAAACTTGAAACGGGATGTTCTTCTCTTTCATATTTTGACTAAGTTTATTCACGAGTGTTGTTTTGCCAGAACGACTTAAGCCATCTATCCCTAAAATAAACCGATTTCCACTGTTGGCATTTTTAATTATTTCTAGTAATATTCTTTCGTTCTCCCCCAAACTGCTCTCCCCTTTGCAACAAATCTCCTTTTTTTGAAACTACGATAGTTTTTTTACGCGATTTAAACATATACGATATTTTCCTTAACATTTAATAACTCAAGCTATTCTTTGTCCGCTAAAATCCCCTTCGCAAAACTCCCGATTGTTTCATGAAACACATAATCAAAATGTTGTTCTTGTCCTGTTTGTTCATTATTAACAAGTATTGTTGTTGCTCCTATTTCTCGTTTTGCGATTTGCGGAAAGGATGCTACAGGCTGTACTTTCAATGATGTTCCCATCACAAGCAATACATCCGTTTCATATAACCTTTCAACTGCCATTTGAAATTGCGGTAATGTATCTCCGTATAACACAACATCTGGATTCAAAATGAAATGACACTTTTCACAGCGCGGTACTTCATGTTCAATCATATATTGTAAATTGTATTTTGCACGACACTTCGGACAATGAGCAGATTGAAGCGTACCATGTAAATCAATAACACGTGTACTCCCGCCCAATTGATGAAGTCCATCAATATTTTGTGTTAACACTACAATATCTTTTCCCGTCTGCTCTAATTGCGCAAGAAACGTATGTCCTTCATTCGGTTTATATTGATGAAATGTATCAATTTGAAAAATTGCTTTATAATGTTTCCAAAATCCTTTCGGATTTCGATTATAATATCCTCTTGATAAATACATTTCTACCTTTGCATCTGCGTACAAACCATTTGCTGATCGAAAGTCTGGAATTCCACTCTCTGTACTTGCACCTGCTCCGGTTAACACTGTAATTTTCTTGGCACTTTTAATAATAGAACGCACTTCTCCATAATGCTGCACAACATTCACCTCTATGTATCATTCTTTTTTCATTATAACAGGCATACGTAATAACTTGGAAATATTTCCTTACTAAGTTATCCTGTCTACAACGCTAATACCGATTGCACATTCTCCAGAAAAAAATAAAAGAAGGACTCAAAACTCCAAATGAGTTTTGAGTCCTTCCAAAAACAATTATAACGCCCTAGCATGCTGCAATGGCCAAAATATTGCTGAACCTTTCCCAACAATTTGTTCTTCAGAAACAAATCCAAATGCTCGGCTATCTTTAGATACTTGACGATTATCTCCTAGTACAAATACAGAACCTTCTGGAACAGTTTTCTTCCCTGTTATCCCTTCTAATGTAAAATCAGGAGTTAACACCTCTCCAGATATCTGCTTTTTATATTCATCTAAATATGGTTCAGTAACTGCTTTACCATTTACATATAAAACATCGTGTTTATATTCGATTGTATCTCCCGGTAATCCAATTACTCGTTTCACTAAATCATGACCTTCATTCCCATGAAAAACGATAATTTCAAAACGATCTAACCCTTGTATACTATAGCCAATTTTATTTACAACCATTCTCTCATTGTTTTCTAGCGTTGGCATCATAGATTCTCCTTGCACAAGCGATGGTGTAAATAAAAATGCCCGACAAACAAATGCAATAATTAAAGCTAAAGCAATACTTTTAACCCATGACATAATCTCACTTTTTTTCATCTATCCCCTATCTCCTTTAACAACTAGTCATTTTTGTGATTTCTTGTATATTTTGAACAACAACTTCACCAAAGCACGATTTTTCCTCTCTCACCGCCGTACCTACGTGAGCTTGTGTAATCCCTGTTTCATGCAGTAATCGTAGTATATTCTCTTTCGTGACGCCACTACCAACAATCATTTCTATTTGCCCTTCACTTGCTTCGTGCATTTGGCGCAAGAACGAAATGTTATCTTCTATTTTTCCTTGTCCGCCAGATGTTAAAATATGTGTAACTTTCTTAAACTTCCGCAATATTTTGACGGCCTCTACTAAATCCGCCATTTCATCAATTGCGCGGTGAAACGTCACATTCACTCCCTCTGCTACTTCTAATAATTTTGCTAACTTTTCTTCATCAATTTCATTCTTTTCATTTAAAACGCCTAATACAACACCAGTTGCACCAAGCTCTTTTGCCACCCGAATATCTTCTCTCATTAATTCTATTTCTTCATAAGAATATACGAAAGACTTGGCATGAGGACGAATCATTACATGCACCGGAATAGAAACAGCCGCTATCACGTTTTTTATTAACGCATAGCTCGGTGTAAGACCACCTTCTGTAAAAGCTGTAATTAATTCGATCCGTTTCCCACCGCCACGCTCAATCCGTTTGGCATCTTCTAAACATGTTGCGATGACTTCTAGCATTTGTTAACTCCCTTTTGTACATTGTCCATTTTTATTATATACGAAAAAGGAAAGTAGTACCTATTTTTTAACACCAAAATCTTGCAAGGCATGTTGTGCTAATAGCGAAATTGTCATATCATCCATTGGCGGATTATGAAGGCCAGCGCGTACATGTAAATAATAACGGTGTAATGGATTTTTTTCAGATAAACTCCTTGCTCCAACGATACGCATCGCCTTATCTACAATAGAAATAGCTGCATTTGTCACCGTATATTTCACAGCTGCCATCTCGGCTTGCATACACTGTTTATTTTCTTCTTCGTAGCGTTTTGCAACACTATATAAAAAAGTACGAGCTTGCATCATCTCTAATTCTATTTCTCCTATTAATCTTTGCACATTTGGTACCATCGCTATCGGAGCCTTCAAACTATTCGGTTGATATGTTGCAGCAAATTGCAAAGCATACCGCCGCGCCGCCTCTGCGATTCCGAGATAACAAGCTGGAATGTGCAAAAGCCACCCTCTTCTCTTTTCTGTAGTACTCGGTGAAATTTTCTCAACAAAATATTTATATGGAACTGCTACTTGTTCTAAAATCAAATCATGACTTGCTGTACCTCGCATAGCTACACAATCCCATGTTTCTTCAATTGAGACACCCTCTGTAGTACGCGGAACAAGAAATTCTCCTATTTCTTCTGTTCCTTCGATAGATGCAGAAACTAGAAAATAATCTAATACTGGTGCCATTGTTGTAAATGTTTTTCTTCCAGAAATAATCCAAGTATCTCCTTTTCGTACCGCTGTTGTCTCTAGTTTTCCTCCTCTTGTCGGACTCCCCGTGTTTCGTTCCGTGGCCGCTCGATTTATAAGTGCTCCGTTCTTCACCTTCTTACACAGCCAAGAAAACAATTTCTTATCCCATGAACGATTTTCAGAAAGTTCATGTATAATCCCAAGATGCCACCCCATACATAGTGCCGTCGAACCATCACCCTGTGCAATATATTCTTGAAATAGTAAAAGATCATACAAGGACATTCCTAAACCGCCTTCGTACTTTGGAACAGTCCAGGATGTATACCCAATTCCTTTTAAATCTTTTACATTTTCAAAAGGAAATGAATACAATTCATCTAACTGCTGCTCTCTCTTTGAAAATAGAGTGATATATGGTTGTAATTCACTAAGCTGCTTTTGTTGCTCTTTCGTTCTTACAAAATCCATTTCATCAATCCTTTCCACGTCATCCTAAAATTATATGCATACAGCTTCCTTTAGTTATTGCACAACAAAAATTTCATTCATAGATCTTTCACTTTACCCATTCTTTTCCCTAAACATATTATTCTACACCTCAATTGTCGCACTATTCTGACGAAAAACAATGTTTTAAACAAAAAAAGATATCCTAAAACATTAGGATATCTCCTTTATTCATCACCCTTCAAAGACCTAACAGGTAAGGATGCAACATAACCAATATAAGAACATAACTCTTTAAAAAAGAACGGTAACTCTGTGTCTAGGCTGCGGTAAGCAGACGTTGGTGTTGGTGAAGAATAGGCATCCATACCGAGGTGCTTAGCAATTTGCATTGCTCGCTTCATATGAAGCGGATCACTTACAACTGTATACGTTTGTATGCCATGTTCTTTTCCAATCTGCAGAGCATTTTTTAAATTCTCTTCTGTAAAACGTGACTCTGTTTCAATTAAAATGTCTTCCTCTCTCACGCCATGCTTTAATGCATATATTTTTGACGTACGCGCTTCTTCTAATTCCGCTTCAAATTTCGTTCCACCTGTAAAAATAATTTTTTTAACACTTCCATTTTGATAGAGAGAAATGGCATGATTAATTCTCTCACGAAGTACCGGTGACGGTTTTCCATTCCAAGAAGCCGCACCCAACACAACTGCCGCATCTGTATCAACTTGATCTGTCTTAGAACGATAATGCCAAATATCATACGCCGCATAACTAATAAATACAATAATGGAACCAAGTATGAATAAGAGTGCCTGCACCACTCTTACTTTTATACTTCTTTTTTTCTTCATAAACTTATAGCCCCCGTATTTCATACATACTTTATACTAAAATTCGTTTCATCGAATAATCGGTCAATTTGTTTTTTGAATTCATTTGAAAGAAGGTAGTTTCCTGAATAACAGTTCTATAAAAGACGTTGCAATAAAAAGAGATTTTTATATTTCACACTATTATATATCCGCTTAATTTTTTCGATATTTAAGTCACTGCTATGCCAAATACAACATGACCTACACCTTTTGTTTTAAACATTGCATATGGTAGGAAAAAGGCTCTGACCACTTCTATGCTCGGCCAGATGCTGTTGTCTCCCCTAAAAAAAGGAGTGTTTTTAGTCATATAAGTAGACTATTTACAATTACAACTTATTTTTCTCTCAAATTCTTAACCTCTTTATTGTAGCGAATTTTTCTATAGAATGGAATGATGAAACAAAAGTATATAGAATACGTAATCGTTTTGTAAGAAAAAATGCCTCCTAACATGTTAGAAAGCATTTCACTAAATCTACTATTTCAAAATCCAATATTTCATTGAATCTTTCTCTAACACACAACAAAAACCAGATTTTTCTAATACTCTCACAGAAGCAGTATTACTCGTTAAACATTCCGCTTTAATCGTCGTTACATTTTCCTGATTCAATAACCACTGCACAAGACCTTTTACCATCTCTGTAGCATATCCTTTTTCTTGATAATCCGGGACAATACTATAGCCAATTTCAACAATCCCATTCACATCTGGAGCACCTTTACAACCCATATCGCCAATAATTGTATTGTCTTTTTTATGAATAATAAGACCACTCCACCTACTACTTTCTGGATTTTCTTGTAATCGCTCTGCTATCCATGGTAAAATTTCTGCATAATCCGGCATAGGCCATTGCTTAGAAACTTTATAAAGAACTATTTTCGAAAGCTCCTCATTCCCTTGTATTGTAGCCTCTACTAATTCTAATGTGAAGGAAATCATTTTTAAACGTTCTGTTTCTATATACGGCAATTTTATCCCCCTCTACTTATAACACATTAATTTATTTTCTAATTGCTCTTTTACACTTGGCCAATCTTCTGAAATAATACTATAAACAACCGCATCCCTCACATATCCATTTGGAAGTTGGCGTTCATTTCGCATTATCCCTTCTTTTAACGTATTTCCGAAAGAAGTCCCCATCTTCAAGCGCGTGACGGGCAACAGCCCTGAAGTGCCCCCCAATTGTTAGGCATAGCCTAACTTATTTGTAATATGTAATAATTTCCAATTGTTCGTGTGGTGTATACGTTCTATATCTGATATCTTCACTTGCTTATAAGATTTAGCTGGATTTTGTATATATTGTCCATCGATATCTTGTACGTATACCATTTTCCCTGTAAATCCTGTCACAAATCCTACTTGTCCAAATACTTTCACTTTATCTCCTAAATAGATTCCGGCTACATGCGGTGTATTTTTCTTGTTCCGTTTTGCACCTGTATTCTTTGTTTTCCTTCCTTTTCTTGCAGTTGCTTCATGCAGGGAACGTTTTTTCTTTCTAAATTGCTTGATGCAAAATTCACCGCTTTGATCATAATCTTGTATTTGTGCTGGATTAGTAATCGCAATGGCGTCATTTACATGTGTTTTGGATAAACCTAACTCTTTTCGTATCGGCGTTGTGTAACTGCCATACGTAATTTCGCAATCTAAGCGCCTCATAATTTGTAAACGCAGTATATTCATAAAAGCTATTTCTTTATATTGTTTTGGCTTCTTGAAACTGTGTTTGATTTTCCCTTGATGAAACTTTAGATGACATTCTTCATGTACCGTTACAAGATTATCTGCCATATCTGAGCCGCCATTACTTCGTTCAATAATATGATGCGTATGCAAAATGCCACTTTTCTTCTTACAAATTTGACACGTATAGTTGTCTCTGGCAAATACATAATATCTTGTATTCCAAAAGCCAAACACATCTCCTTGTTGATATTCAATTCCTTGTATATTGGGGTTTTTTATCTTTTGTGCATCAAATTTCCCTACTTCTACAATGACTTTTGGTGAGGGTAAGAGTGACTTGAATGTTTCAATCCAATGAATTTGGTTATCTACTCTGCTTTGAATCGATGGTGGCAACCATCCTTCTTTCTTTTTTCGATTGAGAAAACGAGCTTTTCGATACCTTGTTTTTCGTTGTCTTCTGCCTCTGCGTAATGTAGCTCTTAATATAAGGGTTTCTTTGACGTCTTGACGCAATTCAATCGTTCCATTTGTTAACACTTTGTCTCCAGTGGTAATCGCAATGCCAATATGCTTTGCACCGCTTCACCTGTGGCATATTGCAATTGAATTGTAAACGGATTGTATCCAATAATCTTCGCTTTTCCTTGTTTGAGAAGAATCCATGCCTTGCGATGACTACAAGGCATAAGCGATTCCCCTCTTAAATTTTTGACAAACACACACATGTTTTGTCCCTCCTAAGAGTTTGTTTCCCTTCGCCAATGTTTGTAGGTGTTGACAACTTCTTATAAAAGAAGGCTTGTGGTTGACCGTTCCTTCCCAATCGGAACTGTTACAGAGCCACCATAGAGCCAAGAACTAGGGAATCATTCTTGGGTATGCAACCTACGAACGGAGTCCACGAAAGACTGAGGCTAGACAACTAGGGCTTTCTTTCAAGCCCCCACTTCAAAACGTGTTAGCGTTTAAGTGGTGGGTAGTTGACTTTGGACACGTAAAATTCCTAGCTCTTCAGATGCATAGCGAAGCATCATATATTTGCACTCTGTATTTACACTTGTACGTTGCACACTTGGACTATACCAAGTATGGCCCAGCTCTGTTGTTTTGCAATCCTTTGAAATGTTGTATAGTCGCGTCGTACCCACAATCTCACTTGTCGTTTGATCAATTACAGTAAACGGAAGGTCAACTCCCTTTTTATACTTTTTTATTGATTCCTCAACTAATCTTTCCATATCTTCCAAACAATCCATTTTCGCTATTAAATATGTCCAAATATCCGGGTGTTTTTCAAAAATGGCATACAATGGTCTAACATCATTTATAGATAATAACTGCAATTTTGCTCGATCATTTACAATTTCCATAAAACAGGCCCCTTTTCTTTCCATCTCTATTATATAATAATATTAATTGTATGAATTTTCAAAAATATCGCACTAAAAATACTTAGGGGAAATATATTTTGAAACGCTATTTTATCAACAACGGGAAAACAGATGTACATATTACAGAATGGGGCAATGAAAATAACCCTGTAATCTTTTGTTTACACGGACTAGGTAGCACTAGCCTGAGCTTTATCGAAATTGCTGAAGAGCTCAAAGGAGAATACAGATTGATTGCAATTGATGCGCCTGGGCACGGTAAAACTTCTCCCTTTGAATAAGCTGAAGAATACGAAATGCCTCGTTTGACAACGTGGCTAAACGATTTATTGAATCATCTTGAGATTAATCAATTTTATTTTTTATCACACTCATGGGGAAGTTTTGTATCTTTGTTTTATTTAGCGGAATATCCAGAAAGAGTACAGAGTTCCATCCTTATTGATGGTGGCTATCAAACGAAAAGACTTAAGGAACAAACTATGGAAGAAGTCGCTTACCATGAAAAAGATTTTGAGGAATATGTATTTGATGATTGGAAAGGTTTCTTCAAAAGTGAAAAAGAGGCATATACAAGGTGGTCTCCACTCATAGAAATGGCAGTAAAGGATCTTGGCCTAGAAAAGAACAATAAAATATATTGGCACGCAAGAGGCGTAACAGGTGGAAATATTGTGAAAGCGATGCATAAACACGAAACAGTAGATATTTATGGAAACCTCCCAACTAATATTATTTTACTCAGAGCTACATTACCGAGCAGCATGGATGAATATCGAGATAAGACAGCTAACATTTTTGAGCAGAAAACAAGCGGAACAGTAAAACGAATTCCTAATACTACTCACATGCTGCATTGGGATAATCCAGGGGTTGTAGTAGAGGAGATAAGGAAAAACTGGTCTCAATCTTATTAGACAAACAGGTGCTTTACTTGAATAAGTTAAATAAATTCATTTCAAAAAACATTATCCTTTCTGTATATTTCTACAAAAAGAATAACGTTTTTTGCTTTACGAATACAATTTCACCTTACATAAAGCAAGTAAATACAAAAGCCGGTGGAATATTCCAGTTTGTTTTTTTTACCTCAATATTTGTAAAGAAAGACCGGAAAAATTGTTGTTTAAGCCGTGTATATTGGAAAGTAATAAATTTCCCATTCTCCCCTAACACTTCTTTTGTTATCTGTAATATCTTATTAGAAGTATCCATCGATAAACTAGTAAAAGGTAATCCTGAAATAATATAATCTACTTTGGAAATCTTATATGCCCGAATATATTTTTCCGCATTTTCGGCAGAGTCATAAATAATATAAACATTTTTTATATTTGAATATTTATCCCGAAGCATACGGTAAAATTGTTTATTATTCTCAATAATTAACAATACAGTATCATTGTGTTTATGTTGAATGAGCTGTTCTGTAAACACTCCAGTTCCTGGTCCATACTCAATAATGCATTTTGCTTTTTCAAAATTAATAGGAGATACCATTTGTTTTGCAAGTTGCTTAGAACTTGCAAATACTGCTCCTACAGTTCGTGGGTGCTTTATATATTCGCTTAAAAAATGTAGTACCTTCATAGTTTTCTTCCTCTTTCCTTGTAGGATACAAGGTATACTCTACTAAAATATTATTAAAATGCGATGAGAAAAATATAAGATATTCTTAATATCATCCTAAATACATAAATAAGCTTATACAAAAATAACCCCAGACACTTTTTTATCTGAGGTTATCTTTGCTATGTTTCCCATACTATATAAATCCATTTCGAAGAAAGCTCTATATTTTTATATCTAAAAAACCTTTTAAAACTCCAATTGTTTGCGGAGCTTGAAGTCTCGCTGTTATATACGGAAATTCTGGACTCCCATCAAAGATCATCTGAGATGTTAACGGAGCACCTACCCACATGATATCGTCATCGATAATAACAAATGGCATCACTTTGTTTTGACGATGCACTTGTACATTTTTTATTGGAACTTGACCTTCTGTATAGATCATTACTGATGCTTCTGCACGTGCTAATGCTTGCCATACCCTCTTATCCATGCGACTTGAATTCGGAATAGATACAATAATTTTCTTTTTCGCCGAAATCATATCTTTTAATAATACTTTCGTTTCTTCTCTGCTTGTTTGTACAAACCACCGCAATCTTTTCGTAATCTTCCGCTCTAGAATTGATCTTGATGTTGTACGATCATACACATTTCCTTGCCTTTGTAGATGCTGTGTTAAATGAGATAAAGCTTGTTTTCGTGAAAGATTTTGCCTCATATATTGACAATCTGAAAGCTGAATAAATTTCCCTCTCGCTCTCGTTACCGCAACATTAACGAGACGGTGGTTTTTTTGATCGAAGAATAGTACACCTGGCCGTTCTTGCGGATAGCTATCAACTGTATCGAACAAAATCATATCACGCTCAGATCCCTGGAATTTATGAACTGTTGCTGCTAGTACAGGTGCATTTTTGAACTTTGTTTTCTGAAGAAATTCCCTGATGCACGTTGATAAAAATCGTGACTGGGCACGATATGGTGTTACAATACCAATTGACGGTATTCCATCCACTAAACCAATTAAGGTAAGTTGCATCGCTAATAATCCAGAAAAAATATTATAACGTGAACTTGACGCAACATCTTTTAATGAATAAGCGCCCATATTACTTGTATCTAGTAAAACCGCGGCTTCTTTCATGAAAGGCTGTAAAGTTGCAATTTTATTTCGCTCAGTCACAGAAGGATGGTCGAACACTTCGTTTTTATAAATAAACTCATTCGTAAAACTAGAAATATGCGGATGCATACGACGCTGCTCTTGCAGCATATATAAATTCGGATGCTTTATACGCTCATTCACCGCTTCTACTATACCCGCATGATAAAACATATCTTCTTTTAACCACTTATTCACAAGCGCATGATTCGATAAAGCAATTGGTGGTAATTGTAAAAAGTCACCGCACACAACAATACGCTTCCCTAAAGAAGCTGCTAAGGCAATTTGCGGAACATATGCCATACTTACTTCATCGACGACCACAAGATCAAACGTTCTTTCATAAACAAGTGAATCAATTGCACATTTTGATAATGTCGCCCCAATGACTTTGGCATTTTCAATATACTCTTTTTCGACCTCTTTCACTTTTGCTTTTTGCTTTCGAAGATCGCCTTCTATTTCCTGCATTTTTCTCTTTTCAACAGAAGTCGCTTTATAAGAAAGGATTTTTTGTCTTAATTCTTGTCTTAATTTTTCTAAATAGAGCCTCTCTTCTTCCCATTCTTCATTTGTTGATTCAACTAATCGCGTAGTTAGTAACGTTTCATGATTACGAATTTGGTCATTTTGACTAAAACCATACCGGATTACCTCTCCAGGTACCCACTTCTCTTTTTTCTCAATTTGTTTTGTTACTTCGCCCATTAATACATCAACGGCTGCATTACTATGAGCTAATACAAGAACAGATTTCCCACTTTGATAATGTGCTGCAATAATGCGCGATAAATTGTATGATTTCCCGGTTCCCGGCGGTCCCCAGACGTATGTTGTTGCATTATAAAACGCACGATACGCAAGTTCATTTTTCTCTTTTTTCATTTTCACAATATGCTTTGGTTCACTTGTTCCTTGTAGTAACCGCTTCACGCGCTGACGTCTTTGTTTATCTTTTCTTACTTCTTTTAAGCGTTCTTGCAATTGTTCTAACAGCTGCCACGGCTCACTATATAATGCAGCTTCCTGTATATGTTGCTGCATGTAACAATTAAGTTTGATTTCAATGTCTAATCCTTGAACAGATAATACTTCCCCAGTTGCTTCCTCACCGTCAAATTCAATTCGAATCGGTGTTCCGTCTGGTAAACTTACTTCAGAAATAAGCTGAAATACATAGACACTACTTTCATAGTCTGTATATAAAAAACGTCCATTTATAATAGACAGTTTACTCCCACCAACTGTCTTCCAATGTTTAATTTCATATGTTAACGCTTCATGCCACTCTTTCATCGTTTCTGTTAATGAAGGAGTTTGCGCAGATGTAATCATGTTTATGTCTCCTTCCTCTACCGCAAACATACTTTCTCACTATACCACAAATCTATAGATTGACTGAAAGTGAAATACTTCCTGATGGAAATAAATTGAGTGTTTTGAAATAGAACGTAAAAAACCGCAGCAAAGTTTTACCGCGGTTTTTCGTTCTTTCCGTTTTATCAATTCTTGTTACCAAAGCTTTCTTTTATATAATTTCAGTTCATGGTTATATATCTAAATCGTTCTATGAAGAATACAACATAATCTGCACTTGCTTTCTCCTTTTCTTTTCAACCTTGTATGCGGTAGAAAAAGGAACTAACTGTTTCAATGCACTGACAGATGCTCTCGCCCTCCTAAACATTTTTAGTTATTTTCGGAAGGTAAATGGTAAAAGTAGTTCCCTCACCTTTTACACTTTGTACAGTAATACTTCCTTCATGAAGGTCAATAATTTTTTTCACAATCGAAAGCCCAAGACCACTACCTTCGATTGTTCTATTGCGGGCCTCATCCACTTTATAGAATCGATCAAAAATCTTGTCAATCTCATCTTCGCTCATACCAATCCCAGTGTCAGAAATCGTAAGACACAATTCCGTTTCTTTCTCTTCTCCATAAAACGAAATAGTCCCGCCACTTTCTGTGAATTTAATACTATTCGTCAGTAAATTTGTCCACACTTGATGGAGCAAGTTTTCATCTCCATGCACTTGTATACTTGGAACATCCAGTTCAATCGCAACATCTTTTTCACGCCATTGCCACTCTAACATAAAAATAACATCTCTTATTTGCTTACCTACATCAAATGTTTTTTTATCTAGCACTCTCTCTTCTTTATCAAGAGACGCAAGCGTTAATAATTGCTTACACAAACTAGACATACGTCTACTTTCTGATTCAATAATTTTCAAATAGCGCTTACGCTCAGATCCACTCATCTCATTTGTCTGTAACGTCTTCGAAAATCCTTGAATCGATGAAAGCGGAGATTGAAATTCATGGGAAACGTTTGAAACAAACTCTTGTCGCATTCGATCTAAATCCTTTAAGCTTTTTGCCATTTTCCGAAAACTGACAGCCAGTGTTCCAATTTCATCTTTTCGATATTCTGGCAGAGCTACTTCATACTCTCCATTTGCAATTTTTTTAGTTGCCCTTGTAAAAAGCTGAATCGGACGTACAATAAACCGAGCTGCAATTGCAATACAAATAATACTTAACCCAACCATTAAACATAATAATACAGAAAAGAAAATACGCATTTCACCAAATTGCTGCTGAATATCTGGACGAATAAAGAGCGCATACTGCTTATCATCATGTTGAATTGGAATACCAATACTATTTAAAAGTTCATTATCAAAAAAACCTGTTATAAATAATCTTGTAGGATACGTCGAAATTCCGTTATATGTATGACCTTTTAATACACTCTCTATCGTTTCTTCACTCACGTTAATTTTTCGAAATGCATTTCCATAACGTTTTCCTTGTTTTTGATCATCTACCACATAAATTTCAAAACCAAGATTAGAAATAGATTTCAAATACTCTTCACGATTTTGTTCATCGGACTGCTCATATAAATGCTTCACTTCTTGTGCGTATTTTAAAATCTTTTCACTGTTGTATGGTTTCAAATACAGATGATAATACACATTCGATAATAAAAACCCAATCATACTACTAACTAACATTATTACAATAGAAATTAAAACAAACCGTGAATATAATGATCGCATTTTATTTCAACTCCAATTTATATCCAAGACCACGTACCGTCTTAATTTGAAAATCATCTGTTCGTTTAGAGAAACGATCACGCAATCGCTTAATATGGACATCCACAGTGCGCTCATCTCCTGCAAAGTCCACTCCCCACACAAGTTCGATTAATTCTTCACGAGAAAAAATTCGCCCTGGGTAACTCGCAAGCTGTGATAACAACTCAAATTCTTTTAATGGCAATAAAATGGTTTGTTCTTGACAACGTACTTCATAGCTTTTTCGATCGATTGTCGTTCCATGCAATTGAATAACATCTGCACTTAGCATTTGATAACGACGTAACAATGCTTTCATTCGAAATAATACTTCAGCAGGTTCAAATGGCTTTACAATATAATCATCCGTCCCAACAGAAAAGCCTTTTTCCTTATCTACTAACTGATCTTTTGCTGTTAGCATAATAACTGGTATATCATAATATTTTCTAATTTCTTCACAAAGTGTGTAACCATCTATATGTGGCATCATAATGTCAACAATGGCTAAATGAATCGTTTCTTTCTCTAATATAGACTGTGCTGCTTTTCCATCTTCAGCCTCGCACACTGTATACCCTTCTTTTTGAAGGTGATAGCGAAGAAGCTCTCTTATATGTAAATCATCATCAGCTAACAAAATATGTATCATATATATCCAACCCTTTCCTTCAGTCAGTACGACTATACATTATAAGATAGGTACAAAATATGCAAGAAAAAAAGAGAAAGCAATTTGCTTCCTCTTCTATTCTAACGAATGAATAAATAAACCGCTGCGAAGCTTTGGTTCAAACCACGTTGATTTTGGCGGCATTACTTCTCCTGCATCCGCGATAGCTAGTAAATCTTCCATTGTTGTTGGGTACATTGAAAAAGCAACGGTCCATCCTTCCTCATCAACGATTCTCTCTAACGCTTTCAGCCCTCTTATTCCTCCAACAAAATCAATTCTGTCATTTGTACGAGGATCATCAATTTGTAAAACAGTATGCAATAGTTGATCTTGTAAAATGGATACATCTAGTCTATTTACAACATCATTTTCATCAACTCTATCTTCTTTCACCGTCAACTTATACCATGCTTTATTCAAATACATTCCAAATGTATGACGCTCTGTCGGTTTAAACGGAGCTACCTCTGCTTTTTCTACATAAAAGGATTGCGATATCGCTTCTAAAAATTGTTCTTCTGATAATCCATTTATATCTTTTACAATGCGATTGTAATCCCAAATTGCTAATTCATCTTTTGGAAAAAGTACAGATAAAAAGTAATTAAATTCTTCATCACCTGTATAATCATCATGTGCTTCCCGGCGCATCATTCCTACTTTCACAGCCGATGCAGAGCGATGATGACCATCAGCAATATATAAAGAAGGGATGTCCTCAAACAATTCGATTAATGTAGCAACGACTTTTTCATCATGAATCATCCACGCTTTATGTCCAATACCATCATCTGCCGTAAAGTCATAAACTGGGCTATGCGTTATTTTCCAATTCGCGATTACATTTGCAATTTCACTTTTCCCGCGATATGTTACAAAAATAGGCCCTGTATGAGCATTACAGGCATCAACATGACGAATACGATCCTTTTCTTTTTCAGCTCTCGTCCGCTCATGCTTTTTAATTGTATCGTTTATATATTCATCAATCGATGTACAAACAACCATCCCAGTTTGAGAACGACCATTCATTATAAGTTCATAAATATACAAACATGGTTGCTCTTCTTCTATAAGTACACCTGATTTCATCAAATATTGTAAATTTCCCTTTGCTTTCTCATATACTTCGCTATCGTAAGGAGAAATAGATGGATCTAAGTCAATTTCTGCCTTGTCAATATGCAAAAACGAATACGGATTATCTTTCGCAATTTCTTTTGCTTCCTTACTATTGAGTACATCATACGGAAGAGCAGCTACCTCTTTTGCACGCCCTTGTATAGGACGAATCGCCCGAAATGGTTTAATTGTTACCACTGAAATCTCTCCTTATCTACATTAACAGGTAGTAGACCGCTTGGTTCAACTAATCATCCGCACTGCTACAACACCTGCAATGTCTCTAATATTCGCTAACACATCTTCTTTAATAATATCATCTATACCATTATCAATATCAATCATTGTATAGGCAAAAGAGCCTTTACTACGATTAATCATATCTGCAATATTTATATGATGCTCCGCCAAGCATGCCGTAATTTGTCCAACCATGTTTGGAATATTTTGATGCGCAATTGTAATTCGTTTTTTGCCGATATACGGTAGATCTACATTTGGATAATTTACTGAATTGCGGATATTACCCGTTTCTAAAAAACTTTGCAGCTGCCGCGCTGCCATAACCGCACAATTCTCTTCTGATTCATATGTAGATGCCCCAAGATGCGGCGTTGCAACCACATTTTTCATTTGCAACACACGCTCGTTTGGAAAATCTGTTATATAATGATTCACAACCCCTGTTTGAAGCGCTCGTTCCAACGCATCTTCGTCAACAAGCTCACCGCGAGAAAAATTAATAATGCGAACTCCTTTTTTCATTACTTGAAATGCATGTTCATTTATGAAACCTCGCGTTTGTTCTACCAATGGAACATGTAAGGTAATATAATCGCATGTCGCAAAAACTTCTTCTAAACTAAATGCTCGCTGCACTTGTCTCGATAATCGCCAAGCTGTTTCAACAGAAACATATGGATCATAACCAACAACGTCCATTCCTAATGATAAGGCATCATTTGCTACAAGAGCACCGATTGCACCTAGTCCAATAATCCCAAGACGTTTCGAGGCGATTTCTGAACCAACATATTGCTTTTTCCCTTTCTCGACAAGTTGCGGTACTTCTTCACCTTGTAGCCCTTTTGTCCATACAATACCGTCTATAACATTACGAGATGACATAATTAAACTTGCAAGAACAAGTTCTTTTACAGCATTTGCATTAGCCCCAGGTGTATTAAAAACAACAATCCCTTTTTCTGTACACCGTTCTACTGGTATATTATTTACACCCGCCCCCGCTCTTGCAATTGCTTTTAAATCACTTGAAAACTCCTCATGATGCAATGAGTAACTTCGCAATAAAATACCATCAGGATTCTTGGTTGTTTCTCCTATTCTATATCTCTCTTTTGAAAACGTAGTAATTCCTTTTTCGGCAATTTGATTCAACGTTTGAATATGAAACATTTTCTCATCCCCTTATTTGTGTTTCTTTTCAAATGCATACATGAAATTCACAAGTTTTTGTACACCCTCTACTGGCATTGCGTTATAAATACTAGCACGCATGCCGCCAACTGAGCGATGTCCTTTTAGTTCTTCAAAACCATGCTTTTTCGCTTCTTGAATAAACAACGCATTTCGTTCATTTGAAGAGGTTGTAAATGGAATATTCATTAAAGATCGGTATGTAGTTTGTACGGGTGAAGTGAACACACTTGATTCATCTAAAAAGTTGTATAGAATTGCTGCTTTTTTGTAATTTCTTTTTTTGATTTCCTGCACGCCTCCTTGCGCTTTCAGCCATTGCAAAACTAGCTTTGTTACATAAAGACTGAAAGTTGGCGGCGTATTATAAAGTGAATTATGTTTACTGTAAGTTTCATAGTTTAACATTGCCGGGCAAGAAGAATTCGCAGCACCAATTAAATCTTTACGAACGATGACAACTGTTAACCCTGCAGGCCCTAAATTTTTCTGTGCTCCAGCATAAATAAGGCCGAACTTAGTGACATCATACTCTTCAGATAAAATATTTGAAGACATATCAGCAACGAGTGGGATTTCTCTTGTCTCAGGAATATTTACATAACGCGTACCTTCAATTGTATTATTCGTTGTAATATGCATATAATCTATTTCTTGAGAAAAAAGTGTACGATTGAATTCTGGAATGGATGTAAATCGGTCATGTTCAGAAGATGCAACAACCGAAACCGTTCCGATTTTTTCTGCTTCTTGGATTGCTTTTTTTGACCAGGAGCCTGTATGTACATATGCCGCTTGTTTATATCGGTGCATTAAATTAAGTGGAATCATGGAGAATTGTAAGGATGCGCCTCCTTGTATAAAAAGGACTTCATAATTTTCAGGGATATTCATTAACTCACATAGTAGACTTTTCGTTTCCTCTATAATCTCCTGAAAGGCTGTTGATCTGTGACTCATTTCCATTATAGACATGCCTGTTTCCTGATAGTTCAATAATTCTTTTTGTACTTGCTCTAAAACAGAAATAGGAAGTGTAGATGGTCCCGCTGAAAAATTGTATACTCGCTGCATCATATTCCCCTCTTTCTTTTTATGTTTATAAATTTTAAAACTTTCTGAATTATAACTCATATAAAATACCCGGTCAAATTGTTTTCCCCATTTTATTCTAAGAAGTATTGGAACCGTTCTAATGAGTGGCTTTTCACCAAGTTCTTCCTTACTTCCTTTTCGTATTGAAACAAAAAAGTGTTAAGCACGTCTGCTTAACACTTTGAATAATAATTGTATAATTGCTAATTACTTGCAAAAAAACGGTCATAAATTTGATATAGTGCAGAAATACCAATAAGCCAATAAACGGTATCAACAAGCGCTGGTACAGAACCAAAAATTTTTTCCACCAGATTAAAATCTAGCGCAACAAATAACCAGTTTAAACCGCCAATAATCACCAGAATTGCTGTAAGGTATGACAAAAATTTCATTATGATTGCCCCCTTGGTGAAAAATGGTGAAAGGCCTTTCGCTATATTATATGCATGGAATTCTTGAATTTGCCCATTTTTATTTTTATTTTTTCGTTTTAAAAATATAATTTTATCTTAACTTGATAGCGATGGGATCTTGGTAACTTTCCAATTAAAAATCCACGCAAACTATATATCCATATTAATTTTTAGACATATAAGTCGCTGCTATGCAGAATACAACATGACCTGTACTCGCTTTCTCCCTCTGTTTTAAACCTTGCATGTGGCAGAAAAGGACTTGACCGCTTCTATGCATGGCCAGATGCTCTCGCCCGCTTAAAAAGAAAAAGGGTTTTTATGTCGATTTTATAATTTGTATTTATATAGCGTTGCACTTTATACCGTTTTTATCTTTCCTTCAAATATTATTTTTCGTCCACAAGGCTCTACAACCGTTTTTCCATCTCTTTTCACCTCATGGAAAATAGGTTCCTCCATGCGGCGGGACGGTGCATATCCTTCCTTCTCCATTCTTTCGAGGCACTGTGCAATTGTTTCATCTGGTAATACTTCAAATTTCTTCTTTTTTAATTGCTTTGTCATTGTTTTACCTACTTTCTACTTTCCTTATCATTGCTTGACTTTTCATATATGCCACATAAACAATCGAAATTCCTGCCATAATGAGCATAACAGCAAAGAAAAAGCTTGTATCCTGTATTTTCTCTATAAATAATCCACCTAATACAGGCCCAGTAATGCTTCCGATACTAAAAGCAATTCCGCACAATATATTTCCTGCTGGTAATAAATGTTTGGATAATAAATCAGTCATATAACCGAGTCCAAGTGAAAAACAGGATCCAATAACCATACCAGCAAGTAACATAAATATAAATACAAGCCAATAATAGTTATCAAATATAGCTGCGATTAGAAAAACCACTGTACTGACGCTAAACGCCCATGTTAAAATACGCTCTCTTCCAAGACGATCACTAAGTATACCAAGTGGTATTTGTGTAATAATTCCACCGATCGAAAATGCTGGCAATAAAAATGAAATTTGCTCAACTGACCAACCTTTCCTCATCGCATATACAGGCAAATTGCTATTAAGCATCCCTTCTAATACTCCGTAAGCTAACGGTGCAAGTAATGCAATCCAACCCATTATCCAAACTTGCTTATAACGCTGCAAAGATGATTCACTTTCTTGATTCGCTTCCCCTTGATCAGGAAATGCATTTTGCGTTGGAATTAACAATAACCAACCTAATAAACAAAGAATAGTTGATACAATAAATGGTGTTGCAATGCCATATTGTACTGTACTCGCTAAATAAGGCCCCATTGCAAAACCGATACTAAAAAATGCTCCATAAATAGAAACTTGTTTTCCAACCTTGTGCGGACTAGCAGTTGTCGTAATCCACGTTTGTGTTCCAACATGAAGCATATGATCCCCTACTCCAACTAAAAAACGAAGAACAAACCATCCCCAAAAAGAAGAGGTTTGCGTAAACAAAAATAATGCTCCAACAACAATGAAGCCTCCAATTACAATAAGAGGTTTCATTCCAAATTTTTGCATCGGTTTCTCAAGCCAAGGTGAAATAACAAAAATCCCAATATATAATGCCGTTGCATGAAGGCCATTAAAGCTTGAGCTAATTCCTTCTTTCTCAAAAATCATTGCGATTGCTGGTAACAACATACCTTGTGAAAGCCCAGAAATCGCAACAATTCCAACCATAATCCAAAACGTATACTTTCTCCCCATGTTATTACGCTCCCTCGATAAACTCACATCCTTTATTATAGATGTTTTATCCGTAAATCGTATACTCTTAATTTCCAAAAAAATAAAGCTAGAAGTTCAAACTTCTAGCTTTCATCCTTCCCATACTTGAGCTTTCACATATGGCTGCATATGGTTTATATATGATTTCATTTTAGGAGCATAAAAAACGGGTTGCGATACAACTACACCTTGCGCTGGATGGGAATAAGAATAAGTCACATAATATTTCGTTCCATATACTGGAGGAAATGTATGGAAGTATAATTTTTGTATATGCGTATTCGTACCATTTAACAAAGGTTGCGTATACACAGTCCTATAACGAATTGATGGATAAGCCGCTTTTAGAATCATCATCGGTACAAAAGTAGCTGGTTCTGTATAAAAAATCACTATAACCTTCTCCTTTTCAAAACAATCCTATTATAGTATACGTTTCTTATGTGCAATAGGAGACAATGCAACTATCCTTTCAAAAATGCGATTACTTCATTTATAAACACGTCTAAACAATCAATAAATGGCGAATGCCCACAATCTTCTAACATGACCAATTTTGCATTTGGTAAATGCTTTGCCAACTCTTCACCAACTACTTTTGGCACCACATAATCACGATTCCCTTGGAGAACTAATGTTGGCACCTGAATGCGATTCATATCCCCGCTCCCAACTACAACTCCGTTATGTTCATCAGAAATATTAAATGTTACAAGTCCATAATTCACATCAACAAAATTGCGCTGCGTCAACATATCATTCAGATATTTCTCATAGCGATCTGAACTAGGCTGATGATGCGTATATATAAGTAAATTCCAGATATTACGATAGTACTGCTTATCCTTTTGTTTTAAAGCTTCAACAACAGGTGCAATTTGAACAGGATCTTCCGCTATTTCTTCTTTTGTTGTTAACAGATTTGATACAATTGGTTGACCATTTATATCCTTCTTATATATTGGATATCCTTTCACCCCTACTGATTCTACCAATATGAGTTTATTCACATTCGTCGGATAAGCTGCTGCAAACTGCATCGCAACTCCTCCCCCCATTGACCATCCGACCAATGAGAAATTTTTTAATTGCAGTTCATCCACAAACAACTTCACATCTTCTGTAAAATCATTCAATGAATCAATCGGATGATGGTAAGTTGAAAAGCCAAAACCACGTAAATCAAGAGCATAAATATGATAAGAATCTTGCAATTGTTCTATAACCAAATCCCAATGCTGCGAAGATGTCATATTCCCGTGAATAAGCACTACTATTTCTGTTCCATCTCCCGCTTCTTGATAAGCAATTGTTTCTCCATTTGATAATGCTACTGATTTCATAATGGCAGGTTTCATCATTCTGTTTCCCCCTCAAAATTATCAATAACACACTTTTAAAAAAACAGAAAATTCTAACTTAATCATATCATACAGAATATACGTTCTCAATCTGAAAATGAACTTTTTTTCGTAAGCATAATGATAGACTACTAGACAATTCTGAAAAAAATAGATATAGTTAGCTAGGTAACTAATTAGGAAAGGAAAAAAATATGGACGAAAAACAACACTTTTTTCACACTGTCAGCCAAACCGCTCGGAAATTTTCCAAAAGATTCAACGAACGTGTTTCTCCAACCGGTTTATACAGCGCGCAGTGGGCCGTCATCTTTAGGCTAAATCAAACCGGACCTTGTACACAAACAGAATTGTGTCAATACTTAAACGTTGAGTCTCCAACAATGACCCGTACTTTAAAACGGATGGAATTAATGGGATGGATTACTCGAACAGAGGGAACAGATCGACGCGAAAAGCTCATTTCTTTATCAGAAACAGCAATCGTAATGATACCGAGTTGGCAGGCAGAGGTCGACTCATTTGAAGAAAAAGCATTGCAAGATATTAACGAGGAAGAACTTCACCTTGCTTTTCATGTACTACAAAAAGTAATTCGAAATCTTGATTAAAAATTGGAGGGATGACTATGGAAAGTCAAAGACTTTGGACGAAAGACTTCATTGGAACATGTTTGAGTAGTCTATTTCTCTTTTTAACATTTTATATGCTTATCACAACTTTACCTATATATGTTATTGACGGATTAAAAGGAAAACCTGAAGAAATGGGTCTTGTCGCAACAGTGTTTCTTATTTCTTCTGTAATCTGCCGACCATTTACAGGGAAATGGCTTGATGATTTAGGACGGAAGAAAATTTTATTCATCTCCCTTTCGTTATTTTTAGCTGCAACAGTCATGTACTTCGGTGCACAAAGCTTATTTTTACTGCTTGCTCTTCGCTTCTCTCATGGTATCGGATTTGGAATGGCAACAACAGCTACCGGTACAATCGTAACAGATGTAGCACCATCTCACCGACGTGGTGAAGCACTTGGTTATTACGGAGTATTTATGAGCTTACCGATGGTTATCGGTCCTTTTTTAGGTTTAACGATTATTTCTAAATTCTCTTTTACAGGTTTATTTATCCTTTGTTCTATATTTTCTATCCTTGCTTTTCTATGCGGACTATTTGTAAATATTCCTGATGAAAAAACAGCTGGCACTAACGAAAAGAAACGTATGCAATGGAAAGATTTAATTGAGCCTTCGACAATTCCAATTGCTCTCACAGGTTGTATACTTTCCTTTTCCTATAGCGGTATTCTTTCATTCATTCCTGTTTATGCAAAAGAGCTTGGTATGGCCGATATTGCTAGTTATTTCTTTGTTGTATACGCAATTGTAGTTGTTATTTCTCGACCATTTTCCGGAAAAATATTCGATCGGTTCGGAGAAAATGTTCTTATTTATCCATCTATAATTATCTTTATGATCGGTATGTTCGTTTTAAGCCAAGCGCAAACGTCATTTTGGTTACTTGCTTCTGGCGTACTTATTGGCTTTGGATATGGAACTTTAGTTCCAAGCTTCCAAACAATTGCAATTAGTGTTGCACCAAATCATCGACGCGGATCTGCTACAGCCACTTATTTCTCATTCTTCGATACAGGGATCGGTATTGGTTCTTTCGTACTAGGAATTGTCGCAGCACATTCAAGTTATCACCATATGTATTTTATTTCTTCGATTATCGTTGCATTTACATTACTGATTTACTATTTTCTTCATGGCCGGAAACAAAAGTTCAAAAGGCAAACAACAGAAGAAAAACTATCAGCTTAATCATATAAGAGAGAGTAAACTTCTGCGTTTACTCTCCTTTTTTTGCTTCTTTATAAGCTTATCTCTTATAATAAAATAAGAAGGAGGCTTATATTATGAGATTTAAAAAATCCCCACTTATTTTAATTATTTTAATTTTTATATGTATATTGACTGGTATGGGATTTACGTTATTCAATCCAAATAAAAGTTTTTCCTCAAGACAAACAGTAACGAAAAAAAACTGGTTACAAGATCCGTATCTGCGTTGGTCGTATTCACATATGCGCGAATTTGCTTCAACAAAAGTTGTCGCTAAAAATCCAAATTATATATCCTCACTCCCAACTAATTTGCAAGACCTAGATAATCTAGAAATTAAAGATGAAAATGACAATAATACAACGGTTCGGAAATTATTAGAAAAACATAAAACAGATGCGTTCATTGTTTTACATGATGGTAAGCTAGTATTTGAACGGTACTTTCATGGATGCAAAGAAAACGAAACACACGGTATGGCATCATTAGCAAAAGTATTTACAGGGTTGCTCGTTAATACCCTCATTGAAGAAGGAAAGCTGCAGTCTAACGCAACTGCAGAAACTTATGTAAAAGAATTAAAAGGAACACCATTTGGAATAGCAACAATTCAACAACTATTAGATATGCAAGTTTCAGTAAAATATCCAACTCACGGTTTTAAGCAAGCTGGATTAGATAATCAAGATGCACAATTATATTTAGCAAGCAACCTTCTTCCTCGCAGTAAAAAATATGATGGACCGGTAAGAATATACGACATGTTGCTAGAAGCAAACGAAACCGCTGCTCCAGGAGAAACATTTTCATATAATAACGGTTCTGCTGAAACACTAGCATGGATCCTTCGTACCGTAACAGGAAAATCACTCGCAGATCTAGTAAGTGAACGGATTTGGTCACCAATTGGCGCAGAAGAAAATGCATATTACGTTGTTGATGAAACAGGAGTGGAACAAGCGAGTGCAGGATTGAATACCACCGCTCGAGACATGGCAAGATTTGGGGAAATGATTGTCGACAATGGTGTATACGACGGGAAACAAATTATTTCTTCTTCTATTATTGAAGAAATTAAACACATTAACAAATACGAACTTCCAGTCGGCGATGGTGAGGAATATTCTTATCATAATCAGTGGTGGATCTCCCACAATGAACATAATGCATTTGAAGTACTAGGCAGTTATGGACAACGATTATATATCGATCCAACTGCACATGTGGTTATCGTTCATTTTTCTTCCAATGCGAATCATAATGGAGAAATACAATCCGCATATAGCAATATGTATTTACAAATTGCTGAATACTTACAGAAAGAGTCCTCTAATTAAGTTTAAATCCCTAAATTTTTGTTACAAAAAGAGCTGTCTCATGACAGCTCTTTCTCAATAATTGTAATTATATATTTCCATTGTTCTTCTGAAAGACATAACGGTTTTAATTGAAATACCATAGAACAGATATCTTCTATATAACGGACATTTTCTTGTAAAAATCCCCATCGAAGCAACTTAGGTACATACAAATCTGCAACTTGTTCACTTTGTTCTACTAAAATATCCACTTCTCTTTCACAAATGCCTTTTATAAGATACTCTTCTCGCACTTCTTGTTTGACTTTAGAAAATTGCTCGCTTTTCTCCTTTATCTCAAATAAACACTTAAGATAAGAACAAAACAAATCATCTTCTCTTTTACATACACTCATAATTTTGTAAATTAGTTTTCTATTTTCCATAATTTCGTTTCCTTTCCATACATTTTTTATAACCATTCTTCTCTTTTTTGCCTCATCAAATATCAGCACAGGGCTAAAGTATTCTTAATACAAACCAATGGTAACGACAGAATATTCTGTCTATTACACTCCTGTTTTCACATGTTTCAAAATTGCAGCATTGAAGCTAGAAGGGTTTGGATGCGCATATACAATTAATATGTTCATTGCAAACAGCATTTTCCTTTAATTCCCTTTTGACTTTTTCTATACTCACATGCTATTCTAATACATGTCAGAGGGCAAGCCTCTTTGACAAAACGACTGACACCTATTCGGCGATGGTGTCTTTTTTATTTTTTAGCCGAGAACGCCCATCTTTTGGGGAACATTTAATTTTTTGACACTACACACTCAGCACCATTTCCTTGTAAAAAGACTGCATAGCACAGTCTTTTTATCTACATAACGCTTATCGAATAGAATGAATTTTCAAATAAACACCACTATAAAAAAGGGAGCGTAACTCCCTTTTTTATTTTACTATATAATAAACTCCCTTATCATCTATACATTTATGTTGCTCTGCTAAAGTAATTTTTCCATCTAATTTCAGTTCATCTAGCAGTCGCAATAAATAAAATTGCTGCAGCATCTTCTTCGCAAATTCCCCTTCATGTTCAGTAGTAATATGTTGTTGAATATCCAATAATGTAATCGGCTCTTCCTTCTCTTCCATATAATTATAAATTGCATTACGTAGTGTAATATATTTCTCAAGTGTCATAGTATACTCGCTCCTTTCTTCTCGTTGTCCATTTTTCATTATCGGTTTTTTTGCAATAAAAAAACCTCTTCGATAAGAAGAAGCGGTATATATCTCTTCCTTCTTATCTATCAGAACAAAACTGTTCTGCTGGAATTAGCACCTGCATTGCGGTTGCTGGGTTTCATCGGGCCAGTCCCTCCACCTCTCTGGATAAGAAAATATTCACTTTATCTCTTACTATAATGAGTGCAATCCAAAAAGTCAATTCTTATAAGAATAATCAGGATTTATTTTTTTGAATGATATGATATTTTATATCGTTTTGCTCATACTACAAATGTATAAGAACAAAGGAGGTGCAGTCATGCAAAAAAATGCACGCGGTCACGTTCAAGATTCTTGCCAAGCTTTACATGAAGCAAAGAACTGTTTACAAAACGCCTTACAAACAGTTGAGAAATCAGATAATCGTCAACGCATTGAACAATCTTTACAATCTGTTCAACATGCTTTGCAACAGTGTGATAGTACTGCGGAAGTTTTATCTCAAAAATAAAAAATGCTCAATAATAAAGGGAAACTTCCATCAGTGAAGGGTTTTCTTCATCCCCTACTGATGGAAAGCACGCTCAATCTGGCTTTTACATGCAGTAAGCACGTATGAATCTAAGTAGTTCAGTTATTGTGGAGAAAATCTAAAATAACGAGCTAAATAACACGCCAAAAAGCTCAAAGTCCCTATAGGACTCTGAGCTTTATTTTTGTATAAGACTTATTTCATTAAATCCACTCTTTTCCATGTTCACGAATGAATTTAATATCATTTTGATAATGTTCAAGGTGTCCTTCATCTATCATTTTTTGAAAATTTATATCGCCTTCTTCGGCTTTTCTTATCATGTATTTACATAACCCTTCTAATCGTAGCAATACCATCTTCAAATAATCTTCTTCCATACCCTCACCGTAGGATTCAAAAAACAACTTAACTTTTTGTTTTATGCGGTCGGCATGCTGTAATAAATTATAATAAACTGCCTCACCTGTTTCAGTATGATAAACTCTACTTAAGGGGACACAAGTGTAAAGAGTATAGGCTATGTCCCAAAGTCTTGGACCAGGACCAGCAACATCAAAATCAATAATACCTACTGGTTTTTCGTGATTAAAAATAATGTTGTATATTGCAAAATCATTGTGGCATACAACCTCTATTTTATTTGGAGTATTATCCATTGGTTTCCAATCATCTGATAACGGAAAGTCACTCACAGCATCATGATAAAGACGGAGCATCTTCGCTATTTCTTTTAAAACATCATTAGACCACATGTATTCTTTTAAAGGATAATTACCAGCTTCTCCTTCAATAAATGATAATATCTCTCTATCTTTTTCATCAATACCTAAAAACTTTGGTGCATAACTAAAACCTTTGTTTTCCAAATGATTTAATAACTTATGAATTTTGATACTATCTTGCTTTAATTCTCGTCGAACAGTACCTTCCGAACGATATACGTTTGAGACATTCCCTCCCGTTAGTATTTCTTCGTTTTCGTAGTTTGACATCTGATAATTCCCCTCAGTAATTAGAAAACTAGACACTCTTAAAACAAATGCCGATTGTTCAACAATCCTGCTCGTTAACGGAACAGGAACCACTTTGCTTGCCTTTATATTTTAACATAAATTTCCTACCCCTTTTTTAACACCTCGAATAGAAACTTTATTCGCATTAAAAATAACGAAATGACAATGACTATGGTCACCCTGATGATTGATGTGCTATTCCACTTATTAATTCAACAGTGAAAATATGATAAACCTTTACATATCAACAAAAAAAATCGAGTATAAAACCTTTGTGATTTTATACTCGATTTAACCTGCATTTATACGGTTTCTCCACGTTATCTGAACTACTTAGTATGAATCATGCTTACTTTTTTATTCGTTAACTTAATATTAGCCCTTCAATTGAAATAATACTGTAGTAGTAATGAAAAAATAAACTGAATTGACGATTTCCCACACACCCACTTTTAAAACAGTTATTTTTTTACCATACAAAACGATAGCTCGAATACAACTTGGAATAAACGTAATGACAAACCATGGAGATACAATGAACGTACCTATTACAAGTAATAAATGGTACCCCCATGAAATCCAACGATATGTTGGATTTTTCTTCTCTCGAATCATCGTTTTCACATAGAACGTACTTCCCATAAAGTATAAAAATGAAACAAGCGCAATCAGCCATGCTGTTTCATCAATTGTTTTCATTGTGAAATAATAACTGATCATTCCACCAATACAAAAAACGATAATAGCACTAACATCATTCAGTAATGCGCGTTCATTTTTTTGACGAGCAAAATAAATGTTTATAAAAAATAATGGAATCATATAGATTGCAAACAAAAGAATACGCCATTCGTATGTAAGTGGAATTATACCAAACAATATAGCAAGACTAAAATAAATGAGCGTCCAATGTAAATAGCGCTTTTGTCGCTTTTGTTTCATATACATTAAAAAAGGATATGTTGCTAAATAGATAAATAACCATGCTATAAAAAGTAGTATATGTTGCCATGTAGCTTTGCCAATGAAAGCACTCAGCAAAAACGGGATTAGAAGCATCGCCCATGCACCATGTTGCTTTGGAATAACTGGTTTTATCATATAGACACCTCAACTTCGAAAATGATTATCAATGTTCATTATATATAATTTCATTCTTCGACTTTTGATGAAAATGTGTCTATAATTGAACAATTCCAGCTACAGCAACACACCATAATCTTTTTACATTGTGAAAAAGTTTTTAAACCTTTTAATTTTCTATCTCCTTCTCCCATTCACTTAAATAAGGTACATACCCAAGGTCGTTTGGTTCATCAAATAATAGAGAAATAAATTCCAGCTTATTCCCATCGTAATCGAGAAAATAAACACTTGCTGCTGGCATCCAGCTTTGGACAATAGGCTCTTCATTCTCTTTTCCTTGACTTCCAATTACCTCAATTCCCCTATCTTCTAGCCACGCTTTAGACCGTCTTAAAAAATTCAATTCTACTCCAAAAGCAAAATGATTAAGTTGAATAGAAGTATCTTTTGATTTTTCCCATAATCCAAGCATTTGTTGTCTACCTTCCCCTATCCAAAAAAAAGCTACTTTCCTTTCGGGTATTATTCTTGCTAGCTTTAATCCAAGCTTATTTTGGTAAAAATCAATTGCCCTCTCTAAATCTCTTACATGTAAATGTGTTTCATATATATTCTTTATCATGTTTTACATCCCTTTCTTGGTAATAATACGATACATTACACTGGGTATCAGTGGGAATATTCTCCCTGTGTTAATTCATTTCACTTTATTACCATCAGTATATAAAAATCTGATCATGCCAACATCCCTCTGTTGTATGTACTTATACCTATCAATGTCATACCATAATATGAAAGATTGTATTACTGAATAAAAAAGACACCCCCTACATGATGTAAGAAGTGTCTCAAAAGGCAAACGAATATGTAAGTCGCGATCCTACTGTATATATGTATGCCTTACAAATAAAACTTATTCACTATTTACGTAATGGTATTTTCATATTCTAAAATGCCATACTTCCTCTTAAACCGTGTCAATTTACTTTATCTCCTTATTTTTATATCATAGCTTATGATGAATTTCTTTTTCACTTACGATCACACCGTCTTCGTCAACATAAACATAATTTCCCGGAACCCAAGAAACTCCGCCAAAAGATACAGGAATATCCGTTTCTCCCTTCCCTTCTTTCACACTTCGCTTTGGCATCGTCGCAATTGCTAAAATGCCAAGTTCTATTTCTTGAAGCTCTGTGCAATCACGAACACATCCATATATAATAATGCCGGCTAAATTCCGTTCCCTTGCAATGTTTGCTAAATTATCACCAAGTAATGCGCAATTGGTTGAACCCTCTCCATCTACAACCAATACCCTTCCCTCTGGTACCATCTCTAGTGCCCTTTTTACAAGTACATTATCATCTTTAACTTTCACTGTCGCAATTTTCTCATGAAATTGCTTTTTCTTTCCATATGATTGAAATAATGGTTTACATACTTGTACTTCCGTTTCATTTGCATCATATAGATCAGTCGTTCTCCACATCATTTTCCCTCTTCTCTTTTCATGATTTATGTTACATATTCTTGTCCTTTCTTATTTTCCCTGTCTAAATTAGCGAAATTTTGTATACTAAAAAGAAGAACTCAAAAAGGAAGTGTGTAACATGAGTAGTAAAACAAATGCTTGTCGTTTATTAGATAAGCACAAAATCGTATATACAGTTCACGAATATGAATGGGATGAGGAGAACTTAGATGCGAAACATGTCGCTCAGCAAGTTCATTTACAATTAGAACAAGTCTTTAAAACACTCGTCCTTCGTGGCGATAAAACTGGCGTAATTATGGCCTGTATCCCTTCACATAAAGAGCTCAATTTAAAAGCGTTAGCATCTGCAAGTAAAAATAAAAAAGTTGAAATGGTTCCAATGAAAGAAATACTTGGATTAACAGGGTATATACGCGGCGGTGTTTCCCCGCTTGGTGTGAAGAAAAATTTTCCACTCTTTATTGATGAATCTGCTGCAAATCTAAACCCAATTAGCATTAGTGCTGGAAAAAGAGGATTACAAATTTTTATGAACGGCGCTGACCTAATCAAAGTTAGTAACGCAACATCTACTTCTATTACTTCATAATAAAACCTGTCTCAATAAATGTAAGAGGTTCGATTTTGAAGTACAAAATTCGAAATTTCAGGGCTTTTAGCATTTAAATTCGCTTGAAGAATGACAAACTATTTTGAAAGTAAATTAGCACAAAAAAGCTTGGAGACTGTTATGACTCCAAGCTTTTTATTTGCATGACTTTTTTGAAAGAAAACACCCGATAGCTTAACAAAGTTGTTTGGAGAAAAATAGTTTTAACATTGATTGATTTTTTCTCCGAAAATTATTTGAAATATTATGTCTATTTTTTTGAAATTACAGTAAACATCCCTGTCATATTGGGCGAGAAGTCTTTAAAATTATATTTCCCATAGAACGGTTCTTTACCTTCAGATGCAAACAAACCAACAAATGCCTTGTCTGGGGCATTTTTATTTAAATATTCAACCAAAAGATTCATTATTTCATTTCCAATACCATTTTTCTGATAATCTGGATGAACCGCTATATCTTGGATGTAGAAATAAATAGCCCCATCGCCAACAATTCTGCCCATACCCACAATCTGTTCATTATCCTTAACTGTGATGCAGTGAATAGAATTCCTTAGAGAAGTATCTGCCACATCAAAATTCATATAATTAGTCCATCCCACAGACTCACACAAATACTTGTATTCCTTCAATGTGGGAATATTATTTTCAAACTTATAGTTTTTCAAGGTGTTTCCTCCAATATCTCAAACTTCACCAAAGTATAATATGCTTTCTTTTATTTTAACATAAGTATCCGATAAGCCTCCTTAAAATTAGCCACACAATTCGCCTCAAAATTAACATATGAATTAGCACACTGACAATTACTTCTGTCAACCTCTCAAAAGGGTTGCGAATAATTGTACAAATTTGCCCTTAATTCGTTTAAAAACCCTTTTATAATAACAAAAAAGGACAGTCTAATTCAGTTGCGAATTGGACTGCTAATTGGTATGCTAATTTAGTTTTTGTACTCGAAGACCGAACCCGTTACAATAAATGAGACCGGGTTTGTTATGCAGTCCAACACCACTTAGATTATCAAACTATTTCAAAAGGAAAATAAAATTTGATAATTCCAATATTTAGTAGTATACTACTTAAAAAGCTATAGGAGAGATTGCTTATGTTTAGAATAAATTGTTCTTTCCAACTTCATCATCATACATAAGGCCTTGTATCCGAAGAATTTTTTCTTCGTGGGTACAGGGTTATTCCTGTTTACCCACGAAGCGATTATAAAGCTATGTGGGTATTTTCATACCCGCATAGCTTTTTTTATTTCAAAAAGGAGTGATAAACATGAACTTACAAAATGTAAAAGGGACAAAAGATTACTTACCAGAAGAGCAAATGCTGCGTAATACAATTAAACGGACTTGTGAAGAAACATTCGAAGCTTATGGCTGCAAACCGCTAGAAACACCTATTTTGAACATGTATGATTTAATGGCTTATAAATACGGTGGAGGGTCTGAAATTTTAAAGGAGATGTACACGCTTCAAGATCAAGGGAATCGCGAGCTTGTACTACGTTATGATTTAACCATTCCCTTTGCAAAGGTTGTCGCTATGAATCCAGAAATTCGCCTTCCTTTTAAACGTTATGAAATTGGGAAAGTATTTCGGAACGGCCCTATTAAACAAGGAAGATTTCGAGAGTTTGTACAGTGTGATGTAGATATTGTTGGTGTTGAATCCGTCTTAGGGGAAGCAGAATTAATGGTAATGGCTCTTGACATTTTTAACAAATTAAACTTAGACGTAACCGTTCAATATAACAACCGAAAACTATTAACAGGGTTGTTACAGGCGATTCAAATCCCCGAATCGCGAGTACAAGATGTTATTTTATCTGTAGATAAACTTGAGAAAATTGGTATTGACGGTGTAAGAAATGATTTAATAAATCGAGAGATACAAAGCGAAACGATTGATGTGTTATGTAAGACATTAGAAACATGTATGTCTATGCCACTTTCTGAATTTGATAAAGTGTTTCCTAACCTTCTTGTTAAAGAGGGAGTTGCTGAACTTCAAAAACTTCAGCAATACTTAGGTGCACTAGGAATTCAATCTAATACAATGTTCTCTCCCTTTCTTGCACGAGGGCTCACAATGTATACCGGAACAATTTATGAAGTTTTTTTAACTGATGGAAGTATTGCGTCTAGTATTGGTAGTGGTGGACGCTATGATCACATTATTGGTGCATTTCGAAATGATAATAAATCTTATCCGACGGTTGGAATTTCGTTTGGTTTAGACGTCATTTATACTGCGCTTATCAAAAAAGAACGTGTATCCTCTTCTGTCGATCTCTTTATCATTCCACTTGGAACACAGGCACAGTGTCTAAAAATCGCTCACACTTTGCGAACAAATGAAAATGTAAAGATAGAGCTGGAACTGTCAGATCGTAAGCTAAAACGAGCCCTAAATTATGCAAACAAAGAAAACATTCCGTATGTACTTATTATCGGTGAAGAAGAAATAAATAACGATGTAGCTGTTTTACGAAATATGAAGGCAGGCACGGAACAAACGATTCCTCTTGCTTCTATTGAAAATAGAACTTTCAAACAATACTTATGTCGTTAAGTGAACTACCCACCACTTA
>NZ_NVOY01000064.1 GCF_002551005.1 Bacillus pseudomycoides | reverse complement strand
GAAAAACAATCTAGTCAATAGACAAAAACTAAAAATTTCGATAAACTCTCCTCGTGAATGAAATGAAGCGAGGAGAGTTTTTATGTATGTTACATATTCCATGAAACAAGTTAAAGAGAATCGAAAGTACTATGAAATGATGTATGATGCTTCGCATCATTTAGTAAAGATAGATCAAGTAATGGATTGGGATTTTGTGACAAGACAGTTAGAAGTATTCTATCCACATCGTATCGGTCGCCCAACGAAAGATCCAATTATGTTAGTGAAAATCTTATTAATTCAGTATTTGGAAGGCTTTCGTTCGGTTCGTTTTACATGTAATCAGGTAAAACAGAATGCGACGTATCGTTGGTTTCTAGGTATTTCTCCAAAAGAGAAAATTCCAGATCATTCAACAATCTCTAAGTTTCTTTCACAACGTTTACGAAATACGGCGTTTTGGGAGAAGCTTTTTCAGCATTGTCTTCGTTTGATTGATCAAGAAGGATTTATCGCGCACGAAACATGGGTAGCGGATGAAACAGAATTAAAAGCGAATGCAAATAAACGTATCCGTGAAACCTTGATAGAGGAGAAAGTAATAGAAGAAAAAGATTTAGCGATGATTAATGATCACCGCTTACGTCGAGGGAAAAAACCGCTTCCAGCAAAACGTTCAAAAATAGAAGAAAAACAGACGAATATTAGCCCAGTAGATCCTGACGCACGTTTATCCGTCAAACACGATAAACGCGGCCGATTTGCGTATTTTGAACACCGAGTAGTCGATTCGCTTCATAATTTTATTATTGCCACAGATATCACCGCTGCGAATGTTCCGGGACATCGCAAGTTGATTGAACAAATTGAATGGTTAAAACAACTATTTGGAAAGTATGCGGGAGAAATTGCCCTTGATTCAGGGTACTATAACGCCTTCCTCGCACACAGATTGTTTCAACGTCACTTCTTTGTCTACATATCTTATCGTCGATTCACGACAAAAGAACATCCGCAGTGTCGTCGCCACCACTTTAAACAAGTAAACGAGGATCTCTATGCCTGTCCTTGTGGTGTACCATTTTATTATAAAACGACAAATCGTCAAGGATATCATGAATTCAAACCACCTAAAGGAAGCTGCCAATTCTGTCCCTTTGCGAAAAAAGAAAACGAAGATCGTGTGTTACGAATTTCGATTCATCAAGACATTTACGATCAATTAAGAGAACAACGTTTGTCGACGAGAGGGAAAATTCTCCGTTCTGTTCGTCCATCTACGGTGGAACTGAGTTTCGCACATAGTAAAGAACTCCACGGTTTGCGCTATGCGCGATACCGTGGAGCTCAAAAGGTTAAAGCACAAGTTTTGATGACGGCCATCATACAAAACTTAAAAAAGTGGACCAAACTTCGCTCACTTAAGCGAGTTGGTTTACACCTAACACATCAAATTATAGAAGAACCCACTTTATAAAACAAATAAAAATCAAAAAATGCCAAAAAAATTTGGCATTTTCTTTGACATAATCTTTTTTCAACAAAGT
>NZ_NVOY01000063.1 GCF_002551005.1 Bacillus pseudomycoides | reverse complement strand
AACTTCTTATACAAGAAGGCATGTGGTTGACCGTTCCTTCCCAATCAGAACTGTTACAGAGCCACCATAGAGCCAAGAACTAGGGAATCATTCTAGGGTATGCAACCTACGAACGGAGTCCACAAAAGACTGAGGCTAGACAACCAAGGCTTGTTTCAAGCCCCCGCTTCAAAACGTGTTAGCGTTTAAGTGGTGGGTAGTTGACTTGCTAGTAGTTGCTTAGAGAGATGTCAGAAATAATTTCATGTATGAGACAACTTAATCGCCTGTTGTAGGCGAGAAACTCCTTCAGCAATGTGGTTTATATCTACTTTTCCATACGATAGACGAATATAACCATCTTTTGCGCCAAAAATACTGCCGGGCATAAAAGCAACTTGTTGTTTTAAACTTAGCATAATCAGCTGTTTTTCATTAATCGGTTGATGCAATTTGCCCCATATATAAATTCCACCTGTTGGCATAGAAAATGAGAGTTCTTCTTTGAGAGAATGTTGCAGTGCATTTGCTAGAACATTTCTTTTTTGGATTAATTCAGACCGTAATTGCTGTAAATGTGTTTCGAACGGAACGGTTTCAAAAAATTGCTGCATAAGCCATTGCGGAAAAATACTTAAGCCTAATTCCATTTGATGCCGTGCATCTGATAAGCGTTCAACAACAGATTGCGGAGCAACGAGCCAGCCAATTCGTAATCCTGGTGCTATCATTTTGGATAAAGAATGAACATAAATAACTGTTCCGTTTGTATCAATTGATTTTAAAGTTGAACATACCTGTTCTTTCTCTTCTAATGTTAGTAAACTAGACGGATCATCTTCAACAATCGGAATGCGTAAATCTGCGCATAGAGATAAAAGAGTTTCTCTTCTTCTCGGATGAAGGAGAGTTCCAGTCGGATTTTGATAATTTGGATTTAAGAAAATCATTTTAATCCGATGTTTTCGATACAGCTCATATACATCATCTGGGTGAATCCCATGTTCATCAACAGGTAATGGGAAAATTCGAATGCCTGCCGATTGGAAAAGAGGTAAGGAATAGCAATGTGATGGACTTTCAAATGCTACCGCATCACCTGGATTTAATAAGCATTGGACAATAAGATGTAGTGCTTGTTGGGCCCCGGAAGTAATCATAATGGATTGTTCAGTTGCATCAATTTGTAAGTGCTCCTTCATATATGTAGATACAGCTTGTCGTAAAGGAAGATAGCCTTGCGGATGATCATAACTTAATGATTGTGTTAATGGTTGTTCGCGTAATATCGTTTGTAATTGCTGATGGGGGAACAAATCACATCCAAGTTCCCCGTTTGCAAAATCAATGATATTGTCATTTTGCTGTACTTGCTCACGAATGTAGCGAAGGAGCGGTAAGTTAGGCAAAAATGTTCCGCCCTCTACAAACCCTCTCCAATTTGGTGTGAACTTTGGAGATACGCCCCACATATGTGTACTTACACGCGTCCCTTTTCCCGTTGTACTTTCAACAATTCCCATTGCACGTAGTTCATTATAAGCTGTTGTAATTGTACTTCGATTCACCTGGAGCTGCTCTGCTAGCTTGCGTTCTGACGGAAGAAAACTTCCTGGTGGAAGCTCTCCATACATAATACGTCTTTCAATATAATCAACAACTTGTTGATAGATTGGGATTTTACTATCAGTATCTAATGTCCATTTCATTTGTAACGTCTCCTTGTTCACTCATTATCACCATTATAGCAAATTGGCTGGGTAAAAAAACAGCCAATTGGATGGTGTTATATCGGGCCAATTTTACTATGCTAAATAAGGGAAGGAGAGGTATTGATGAAACAAAGACAAATGGAATTGCTCCTGATGTTAGTTGCGTTAGTATGGGGAGCAAACTATACGATAGGAAAATATGGGGTGGCATATATGTCGTCCGTTCAATTTAATAGTATGCGCTTTTTAATTGCATCTCCAGTTTTATTGCTGATTACTTATTTTATGGAACGTTCGTTACGAATAGAGAAGAAAGACTGGCTCAGACTATTAATGGTTGGTATTGTTGGAACAACTATATATCAGACACTATTTATGCTTTCAGTAAAATATACATCTGCGACGAATGCTTCATTATTAATCGCAATGTCACCGATCTTTACGGGGATTTTAGCGGTATTACATAAACAAGAACGCTTTTCTCTAAAAATACAAATCGGATCGTTACTTTCTTTTGGCGGAGCAGCACTTGTGTTATTAACTGGGAACACAAATCAGTCTACATATGAATACGCATGGATTGGAAATATAATTGGGTTAGTTGCGTCAATTGCGTGGGGCTGGTATCCAATTTTAGCTCAGCCGCTTATTACGAAATATTCCGCGATGCGGGTAACAGCCTGGTCGACTTTGTTAGGAATTGTGCCGCTTGTTATATACTGCTTTATAAATGTTGACTCGTTAACATGGACAACTGACATGTTAAGCTGGGGATCATTAGGATACTCTATCGTTTTTGCAACAGTTTTTGGACTTGCAATGTGGTACGTTGGAATTAGTAAAATTGGTTCAACAAAAGTAATGGTTTATATGTATCTTGTTCCGTTATTTGCTGTAATATTTGCGGCTGTAACGATAGGCGAACAAGTAAATATTATGCAGTTGTTCGGTGGATTTGTAATTTTCGCTGGCTTATATGTTGTGAAAAAAGGAACAGTGAAAAAGCCAGCATTTAATTTAAAGAAGGTAAGTTAGTATGGAAATGACTACATCGTAAGGGTGTGGTTATTTTTTTGTGTGTTCGGAATGTATATATAATGTCATAAAAGAAGTATTAATTTTTGAAATTGAAATAAACGGATGAAGAGTAATATAATGGAAGTTAAACGGAGTGAAATCTCATTTGCTGTAGATTTCAGAGAGAATACGAGCTGTATCATATGCGAAATGGTATGCACTTATTAAAAAAGAATTAAGTTAATAGAAAGTAAAAAGTAGATAAATTCGATGAACTTTTTAACCGAATAAGAGATTAATTGTAGAGAGCCAGAGTTATTAAAGGGTGGGAGATAGATGGAACAACATTCGCTCGTTCTATGCGGGAAAAAGCATCTTGAATGGAAAAAAGAAGAGATTGGTAGATTGCAAGAAGATGAATTGTTAATTAGAACTATTGCAGGTGCTATAAGTATTGGAGCAGAGTTGCCGCAATTTAATGAGAATGATAATTCAGAAATAAGACCTATTTATCCTAAAGAAACCGGTTATGAGAGTTATTACGATTATGGGATGGAATGTTCAGCTACAAATTCTGCGTTTGCATGTCTTCAAAAAGGGATTAAGGAAAATGGAGAAATATGTATTTTGTCAGATGGAAATAAAGAAGAATTTTTTTTTAACACCAAAGTTTTATGAAAAGGAAGTAAAGAAATGAAAATAAAACTTATATTTTTAAATATATTTATTCATATAATTTTTGCATTTATATTTCCTTACATACCTTTTTTTATAATATATAGTATTTATTTTACGGCGATTCTGATAGGTTACTTTAGCACACCTCCTGATATGATTGGAGAAGTAGGGATATCAGCTGTTTTTTCTCTTTTTTCAACATTACTAATGTTACTTTTCATTTTTCTCATTTTGGTACCAGGAAATCGTTTTATCTACCGAAGATTGCATATAAGCAAATTAAATTATTGGATCTTTAGTTTGTCGGTTTTTATCATAGCGTTTTTCGTAATCTTGTTAAATTTTGATCCTTTTGACTTTATAGAAAAATTCACCGAATTAAAGCAAAACTAAAATGCATGAGCCCGGTACAATACGAAAGAGCTGAAAAAGTATTCATGAGAACACTTAATTTAAAAAGTTTATAAATTTAAGGAAAAGTAATTATTTTTGTTTGCAAAATAAGACCGCTTGCCTCACAGCCCATTGTTGATGATCATGAACAAGCAACAGCTGAGCTTCAGATGAAGAAACCCAATGCAGGATATAGTCATCTTCTTTTGGAATATGTGTTTTTCGTCTTTTGTTACATATGTAAAAATATCCATCATTTATATAATAAACATCTTCTTTTTCAGCATAAAAGTAGCGCTCAGCATTTCCGACATAATGCTGCACCTCAATTTCCCAGCCTAATTCTTCTAATAGTTCACGGTGTAAGCAACTTTCTATTGTTGTGCTATTTTCTATTCCGCTGCCAGGTAAAAAATATCTTACATCTTTTTGGATAATGGCTATTTTACTAGTATTTTCATTAAAAATAATTGCATAAGCGCTTGGGCGTGATAAGTATTCTATATGTGGCTTTTTCTTGCCAAAAGAAGGCTTGATTTGCATAATTTCCACCTAATTTCATTTGTGTTCATCTAATTATCTCATATGTATCTACGAAAATAAATTTTTAAGTTAAACAGGAAAATGTATCTCAATATCTAATAATATATGAGTATTACTGGAAAAAGAGAGGATATGACATATGTACATTAGAAAAATTAAACCTGAGGATTATACTACAATAAATTCTGTTATGAATGACTGGTGGGGCGGAAGACAGATGGCAGATATGCTACCAAAGCTTTTTTTTATTCATTTCCAAGAAACTAGTTTTATTATTGAAAAAGACAATGAAATTGCAGGATTTTTATGTGGTTTTTTCTCGCAAACTTTTGAGGATGAGGCATACGTTCATTTTATCGGTGTGAATCCGAAATTTAGAAGACAAGGGATTGCATCAGCGCTGTATTCTTCTTTTTTTGATGCAGTTCGTTCCAATGGTCGTTACGTTGTAAAAGCAATAACATCTCCGGTTAACAAAAAGTCTATTCAATTTCATCGTGAGATAGGTTTTGAGATTGAAAGAGGAGATGATGAAATAGATGGTGTGTCTGTACATACAAACTATGATGGAAAAGGTGGAAGTCGAGCATTATTTGTAAAGTATATATAAATGATGTAAGCAGCAAAACAATATAAAATTTTTAATAAAAATCAATATAAAAGGCAATATAAGGAGGGTTGAATTTATATTTTGAAAGGAAAGATAACAATTGAGCAAAGTTTTATACATTACTGCAAATCCTAAAACACCCGATCAATCATATGGACTTTCAGTTGGACAAGCTTTTTTAGAAGTATATCGTAGCGAGGCTCCAAATGATGAAATTATTGAACTTGACTTATATAAAACTAATATTCCGTACATTGATGCGGATGTATTTAGTGGATGGGGAAAACTACAACAAGGGACAGTGTTTGAAAATCTTTCTGCAGAAGAGCAAAGTAAGGTCTCTGCAATTAATAAATTAACAGATCAATTTGTAGAAGCGGATAAATATGTATTTGTAACACCGATGTGGAATTTTAGTTTTCCACCGCTTATGAAAGCGTATATTGATACAATTTGTATTGCAGGAAAAACATTCAAGTATACAGCAGAAGGTCCTGTTGGTTTGTTATCTGGTAAAAAGACCGTTCATATCCAAGCACGCGGTGGTATATACTCAGAAGGACCAGCAAAAGAAATGGAATTTGGAGATCGTTATCTTCGGGCCATTATGAGCTTTGTTGGAATTGTAGATGTGCAATCTGTTTTTGTAGAAGGTATGAATCAAATGCCGAATGAAGCAGAGCGTATTAAAGGAAAAGCAATTGCACAAGCGAGAGAAATTGCGAAAAATTTTGCGGAATAATTAGAAAAAAACCCACAAATTTCTTATAATGGAATTTGTGGGTTTTTATTTGTCAGATAGATATGGGGAGGAAATCGGGATGGATATTGTTTTTACAGAGGATGGGAAACGTTTTAACTATCGTGTAGCAGCTGTATGTATAGAAAATGGACAGGTTCTTCTTCATCGCGGCAAGGGAGATGACTATTGGTGTTTACCTGGCGGACGAGTTCAAATGTTGGAAAGTAGTGAGTCTGCTCTGAAAAGAGAGCTTCAAGAAGAATTAGAAGCGAATGCAAATGTAAAACGATTAATATGGATTGTTGAGAAATTTTTTACTTATGATAATCATGAGTTTCATGAAATTGGTTTTTACTATGAAACGCATTTAAAAGATTGCATTGTTCCGAAAACGGGTTCTTTTATAAGAGAAGATGGTGGTCGAGAGTTTGAATTCCAGTGGGTTCGGCTAGAGGAGTTACATCTTTTTAATACGCAACCTGCATTTTTAACGACAAAGCTAGATCATTTACCGCAGTGTGTAGAACATATTGTGACAAACTAAAAGAAAGACGGCTCTGTACCGTTAAGGTTATATATAATTTCATACAAAAAGAGACTATCCGAAAAGGCATATAGGTGCCTTTTGTGGTAGTCTCTTTTTGTGAAATCCCAGCTCTTAAAAATTGAATATAGGTAAGAGGAGAATAATAATTCAGGTAAGCAAAGGGAATGGTAAGTATTACTTTGAGCAGTAGAAGGGATAACTGCCCATTAAAAAAGGATAAAAACAAAATTATTGCTTTTCGAATATAATTCATGTATATTAGTTGATGCATCAATAATTGATATATCAAATATTGATGCATCAACTTTTTAGATAGTCTGAAAAAGGGGTGGTAATTTGAGCGATTCATGTTCAAAGGAAGCGATTATTTTATATAAATTACATTTCCTAAATAAAGACATTAGTTCGAAATTCGAAGGTTGTACAGGGATTAGCCAGTCTAGACTTGAACTTTTACATCAACTTTATCAAGTTGATGAAATGAGTCAAAAAGCACTTCAAAAAGAAATCAATATTGACAGTGCAGCAATTACCCGGCATTTAAAGCAACTTGAAGCTAATGAAATGATTACAAGACGTAAAAATCCGAATGATAATCGAATAACCCTTGTTAGTTTAACTGATGCTGGTCGGAATAAAGTTCACTCCTTTCAAGAGGAAAAAGAGCGATTTGCCAGTTATGTGTTAAAGGATTTTAACGAGGAAGAACGTGATGAATTTCTAAATATGTTAAATCGCATTCAAAAAAATATAAAAGAATTCTAATGTAACCATTAGACAGAAAAAGGAGAAACTATCTATGATTAACACACAAAAAACAAATGATTTTACAGAAATTATGACAGGTCGTCGTTCGATTCGTAAGTACGATCCGTCTGTGAAAATTAGTAAAGAAGAAATGACAGGGATTCTTACAGAAGCAACACTTGCACCATCTTCTGTAAATATGCAACCATGGCGCTTCTTAGTAATTGATAGTGCTGAAGGAAAAGCAAAGCTTGCGCCACTTGCTAAGTTTAATCAACTTCAAGTAGAAACATCAGCAGCAATGATTGCTGTTTTTGGTGATTTGAATAACTTCGAAAATGCTGAAGAAATTTACGGAAAAGCAGTTGAACTTGGATATATGCCTTCAGAAGTAAAAGAAGGTCAAATGGAGAAGCTTACAGCTTATTTTTCAACAGTTTCTCAGGAAGTAATGAAAGAGACAGTATTAATTGATGGTGGTCTTGTAGCGATGCAACTTATGCTTACAGCTCGTGCTCACGGTTACGATACATGTCCAATTGGTGGATATGAAAAAGATAAAATTGCAGAAGCGTTTGGTTTAGATAAAGAGCGCTATGTACCAGTTATGCTAATTTCAATTGGTAAAGCAACTGACAGTGGCTACAAATCAGTTCGCCTTCCAATTGATAAAATCGCTCAGTGGAAGTAATTATAGAAGATTATAAGGTTCAACATTTGCGTGATTGACTTTTTTCATAAATACAAGTAGAGAAGTGAAAGGAGACTGTACCATGATTATTATCCATGCTAAGTTTCATGTGGACCCTGCAAAACAACAAGCGTTTTTAGATGAGATTCAGCCGCTAATTAGTGGTTCAAGAAAAGAAAGTGGAAATATGTCTTATGATTTGTACAAGGATGCCGAAAAAGAAAATGTCTATACAATGGTAGAGGTGTGGGAAAATGCCGAAGTAGTTGCTAATCACAATAAGAGTGAGCATTTTACTTCTTTTGTTGGCAAAGCAAAACAATTTTTAGTTGCACCATTAGATATAAAAGCTTTTGATGGAAAACCACTACAAGGGTAATAACAAGGAGAGCGTATAAATTGACGCACTAGTTTGTGAAAATTTATGATACGGTTATAGACAGTTTCCATCGTTTCAATGAAATATAGGTGAAATTTTTAATTAAGGGGGAAGAAAGATGACAAATTCAAATAATAAAATAGCCAGTATCCATGAAGGCACGAATATAAACAATTGGGGATCATTTCAAAACGTGGAAGAAACAAAGTTATTTGATCCGATTCAAATTGGAGTTTGGTCTCTTCGTAATCGAGTGGCAATGGCACCGATGACGCGTTGTTTTGCTAATGATGAGACCGGGGTAGTTGGAGCTGATGTAGCCGAGTATTACCGGAAACGTGCGGCAGATGGTGTTGGTCTAATTATTACAGAAGGAATAGTAATTAGCCCAAGAGCGAAGGGGAATCCAGGTGTCCCAGGTATTTATACCGAAGAGCAAATTGATTCTTGGAAGTCAGTAACAGATGCAGTACATGAAGAAGGTGGAACAATTATTGCGCAAATATGGCATGTAGGACGTATGAGCCATCATGAACTAACAGGTGGATTCTTACCACAAGCACCTTCAGCTATTGCGGCACAAGGAAATGTCCCACGTTTTCGGAAGCCTTTTGATACGCCAGAAGCGATGACAATAGAAGAAATTCAAGAGACTATCGAACAGTATGCACAAGCTGCTAGGAATGCGATAGAAGCAGGTTTTGATGGGGTAGAAATTCATGGGGCACATGGGTATTTAATTGATCAATTTGCTTATGAAATTGCGAATCATCGAAATGATCGATATGGCGGAGATTTAAAACAAAGGTTAACATTTATGAAAGAAGTATTGCAAGCCGTTATAAGTGCGATTGGTGCAGATAAAACGCTTATTCGTTTTTCGGCATTTAAAGGTGATAACCCTAGCTACATGTGGGAAAATCCTGAAGCAGCAATTCAAACTTTCGTAGAGATGTTCTGTGAAGTAGGATTAACGATGATTCATCCTTCAACAATGAATTATACGCAAGTTATAGCTGACGGGAAAAACTTACATCAATTAGTTCGTAAATATTGGGATGGTATAATTGTAGGAGTTGGGAATTTAAATCCAAAAGAGGCAGAAGAAGCACTACAAGAAGGTACAATTGATGTAGCGGCATTTGGTAGACCATTGATTTCTAATCCGGATTTTGTTCATCGTGTTAAACATGGGGAAAGTTTAGAGGAATACGATGCAAAGCAGCATCTTGCTACATTAATATGAATAATAATAAAAGAAGAGCACATAAGGTGTTCTTCTTTTATTATGTAAGCAAAAAATATAAGAGAATAGCATGATAGGGGGAAGCGAAAATGAATGAAACACTACTCGTTATTATTAGTATATTAATATAGTTAATTTTACTATTCATTATCTTTTTTACTTTAAAAATATCCAACTTTTATGTAAGCTCTCTATACTTCTTTGATAAACGAATGAACTCTGTTTTATTTCTTTTATCTAACGCTTGATCTATCCCTATCATAATAATCATCTTCTTCTGTGTAATTAGAACATTTTTTGAAAATTCTTCAGCTATTTTAGATGCACCTTTTATATTTACATTATCATCTTTATAAAATGGATTTTCTTCAATTGATTTACGTAAATCTGTTGCCCCTTGTGCAAGATATACTTTTTCAATCGCGATTTCTGATATCATTGTTGTTTCACCGCCTGTATCACTTGTAGGAGCACTTGTGGGGTAAAAGGTACATCTAATTCAATGGTTGCTTCTTGAATGTAAATTCGAATCGTGGCATGTATGTTTTCTTCTACGACAGGGATATTCTTAGTAATCCAATTCACATGTTCATTTTCATTTTGATCTTCCGTTTCAGGCGGAAATTTTTTTATTCAGTAATATAGCCGATGAATCGGTAGGTTCTGTTTTTGACACCAGGTAACTTTGGATAATCCACTGTTTTTATAGTCTTGAATATAAGTTTCCCATTCTTTCTTTAATAGGTGTCTTTTCATAAAAAAACCTCCACATGTAGTATGTAAGGAGATTATCTCATAGGTTATTTACAAATTGTAGGTGGTGAGTATTTGACGCTTACCTAAAAACCTCGATGACTCCAGTAGGAGAAGTCGAGGTTTTTAGTAGTATTGAGATTCAAGCTTATTCTTTCATTGCTTTTCGATAATTGTATAATGTATGAACTTCTCTTTTAAATTTCTGGAGAAGTTCAGTATTATCACGATTGGCATACCTTGCAGCGTTATATGCATCGATAATCACTTCAAATTGAATGGAGACCTCTTCTTCTTTATGAAGTCTTTCCATCCACTGTTCCACTGTTTCACCGCGCTGCCGATTTAATGGCGGGTTTAATTTGTTTTCAAGTTTAAAAATTTCTTTGCGAATTGCATTGTTTGGTGATCGTAATTTTCGGTTTCGTTTTTGTATATTTCCTTGTTCTGGACCAACAGCGATAGGTTCATAGGAAGACAAACGCCCAAATTTGATTTCATGACGCCTCTTATATAGTTTCCGAATCACATATATGGCAACAACTACAATGATCAAGATGGTAAGACATTGGATAATGAATGGATCATATTCTTTATTTGGACCCGGTGGAGGCGGCAAATTATCTTGTGTCAAATTACTATTTAAAGTACGGTCTGTCTGCTTCCGCTCAGCTGATAAAAATAGTGGATTTAATATATATCCCAATCCTAAAGCAATCCATTGAAGGGCATAAGTAATACCAGTTCGTACGTAAGAGAGTAAAGGGATGAATAAAAAAACAATACTCCCAATAGCTGTAATTGAGAACAAACGCAACATTTGTTGGTTTCGATTAAAACTTGTAATCCATAATGTTAGAAGTGTATACAAAATAAGTAATCCTATTTCCCATATGGATGGAAACTGCATATGGAGGAGAAAGGAACAAAAAGACCATAGAAATGCCCCTAATAATTTATGAAAGGGTGAAACATCGTCTTTTGCATACACAAGAAAAAAGAAAAACGGCAATAATACAGAACTAATAGAAGAAAATAACGCCAACGAATAGCAAACAATGACTTGTAGAATAAATAGTGCAGTAAGCCATCTATTTTTCTTTTTACTAATTTTCATAATAGGCAGCAAGCAAATATGACTGACTAGAATAAACAAAACAATGTGTACAATTTCTCCTTTTTCAGTTAATAAAGAAAGAAGGAGAAGAAGAATAAAATCATTAACGTACCGTAGCCATGTATTCAAGTTGTTCCACCACTCCTTCATCGTGAACAATATATGTTGGCTGCATCGTATGAGGGATATTTTGCTTAGGGACGCCAAGGAAAAACAGCGTAGACGACCTCACTCTTTTTTGCATCATATAATGCAGAAAACCTTCTCGCGGTAGTAATGTACTATCTTCTGAAATACGCGCAAGTTCTTCCAGTGCTTTTGCATAATGCACGGGGCCTTCATTCAGCATCATGTGCAGCGGCCCATCTTCTGCTAAAATGCTTATAAATAATTCAAAGGGAATTTTCTTTTCCGTTGCAATTTGGCAAATGTATGTTGCATAGGAAATCAAGTCTTCCATATTTTCTCTCCATCCAAGTCCTCGATCTGAGGCAAGGCAGATACAAATGGTCCAGCTATAATTTTTTACTGCTTCGTATTGTTTTGCTTGCAAACTTTGCATTTTCGCTGATGCTTTCCAATGAATGGATCGAAATGATTCCCTTTCATACTGTTTTACTCCGACAATTGACGTTTCATCATGAAAAAAAGAAAAATTTGTTCTGTAAGAGCCTAGTAATAGTTGTTGTATTTCTTGTAGCCCCGCAACTTGCTTCGGGGCAGGGTAGACAATAATTTCTGTTTTTAATTTATGCATAACTGGTAAATGAACTTGAATGATGTTAAAGGGATCACCAATGATGCATTCAAACTGTTCAATTTGGAAAACGCCGCGTCTTGTCGTTGTGAAAGTTAAATCCCATATTTGCTGTGAGCGAGCTCGTTGTGAAAATGGGAAAGAAAAGAGTGTTTTTGATATTTGATCTAGACTGTTACTTGGATGCATAACGAGCGTTGGATTTATATGAAAAAAACATTTGCCATTCACTAACGGTAATTTTGCTTCATTTTGTAACAGAATGGATAGTTGTCCGTTTTCTTCAGGAAACACTCTTGTTGATTGTTTCTTATTTATAATTTGAAAGTAGTCTTCTATGTAAGTGACGTATCGATAAATAAAAAAAGAAAATAAATAATAAAACAGAAGCGGATATACGATATATGACTGCGGTATATAAAATGTGAACAATAATGCAACCGGAATCGTCAATTTAATGATATGACTTTGAAATACTAACGGGACAGTGACGAGGCGTTGACCATTCATGCTTGCTCAATCTCCACCGGTACATCAACTTCTTTTAAAATTGCTTCTATAATTTCTTGTTTTGTCGTACGAAGAGCACCTTCCATAGATAAAATGATACGGTGCTTCCAAATGTAAGGAAGTAGGAATTGCACGTCTTCTGGTGTACAAAAATCGCGATTACGTAAAAAAGCAAGAGCTTGAATTGCTCGGATTAAAGCGAGTGTCCCGCGCGGACTAATTCCATTTGCAATAAAATCATGATTACGAGTCGCATTAGCGAGTTTGATGATGTAGTCTTCCAAAGGCTCTGATACATGAACATCTTTTACTTTATTTTGTATTTGTAATATATCTTCTAGCGAGATGACCGAATGAAGCTCGTCCAACGGTTTGTTCTTTCGAAAACGTCTCATCATTTGGAGTTCTTCTTCTGGAGTAGGATAGCCAATCGAAACGGTCATTAAAAAGCGATCAAGCTGAGCATCCGGAAGAGGAAATGTTCCTTGAGATTCAATTGGGTTTTGCGTTGCGATTACGAAGAACGGTTTCGGAAGAGGTGTGGATTGCTTTTCAAGTGTTACTTGTCTTTCTTCCATTGCTTCTAATAAACTCGATTGCGTACGCGGCATTGCGCGGTTAATTTCATCTGCTAATAATAAATTTGTCATAACAGGACCAAGGCGCAGTTCAAACTCACTTGTTTTCGGATTAAAGTATTCAATACCTGTTACATCACTCGGTAACACATCAGGTGTGAACTGTACACGCGAAAATTGTCCGCCAATACTTTTGGCAATTGTTTTTGCTAGTAATGTTTTACCTGTACCAGGTACATCCTCTAATAAGACGTGTCCATCAGCTAATAAAGAAACTAAGAGGAGGTCAATTACATTTTCTTTTCCGACAAAAACAGAAGAGATATTCTCTTTTAATTTATGTATCATTTGTTTCTTCCTTTCTCGTACGATCTTTTTGAATATTTTAACAAAATTTTCTAAAAAATAAAACTACTTTTCGTTATACTATAATGTAGAACATCTTTTAATGAAGAGATATATAAATAAGTAGCCCTAGGATAAAGAGCTACTTGTAATTTGTTTTTGTATTATGGAACAAAGTTGTTTTCTTACATTTTTATCATAAATATCTCGAAATTGTACCCATTCATCGTTGTAGTATATCGAAATATGAGAGCTGAAAAAATAAGGGTGTTCCTTTACTTCATTAGTAAATTCGTATAAGTATTCCTCATATCGCGGAGGATTAGATTCTGTCTTTTTTTTATATATAAACAACAATCTTTTATTGGTTACTAATATTACTCCCGGTAAAGAGGATCCTTTATGTAGAAATAAAGATAGAGAACATTCTTTATGAAAAAGAATCGTTTCATTTTTGTAGAGTAGTTTATTTACAGTATTTTGTATCGTTGACATTGCTATCAGTCCTTTCTAGATATTATAATTATATCATGTTTATTTGGTATAATTTAGTGAAAATCCGTTGAGTAATAGGGGGATTATCATGACTAAAAAGCTAGATTATATTCGTTTCATTCGAGAGAAAGTAGGGCCTGAACGAATCTTTCTAAATTTTGCAGGTGGACTTATTTGTAACGAAGAAGGCGAAGTACTTCTGCAAAAAAGAGGGGATAGAAATGCGTGGGGGTTTCCTAGTGGTGCGATGGAACTTGGTGAATCTGCTGAAGAAACAGCCATTCGTGAAGTATACGAAGAAACAGGGTTAATGGTAACAGTTGAACACTTAATTGGCGTGTATACGAAATATTACGATGAATATCCAAATGGAGATCAAGCGCAGACGATTGCATTCTTTTTTCAATGCAAGCCAGTAGGCGGAACGTTAAAAATAGATGGCAAAGAAACATTAGAGCTTAAGTATTTTCCAGTTGACGAATTCCCACCACTCTTTGTGAAACAGCATGAAGATGCATGGGAAGATTGGCTTTCGAACAAGAAGGGGTGTTTTAGGTAAATATATGTGGAATAAAAAACCTCAGTTAATAAGTAGCATTTCTATTCATATTTAGTTTCTCTTTTCTAGTAAAACATCTATTATACATTTTATTAACGGAGTGATAAACATGAGTCTAAAAGAACAAGCAATGAAAGAATTTCAAGAGAAGATATCCTCAACTGAAAATATACAAGGAATGATTACAACTTATTATGAAGCGCAAAATGGGATATCTGGTTTAGTAGGTGTACCAAATGGAAATCCTATTCCTGTGAAAGGTATTTTAGCTTACACTGAACAACAGTTATTATTTTATGGTCAAATATTTGGAAAGCTCCCGATTTCGTTACAAATACTTTATCATCAAATTAATAAAATAAAAGATACGAAGCATGTATTTGCACTTTTTAAAACGATTCCTGCAATCGTAGTTTTTCATCAGGAACAAGAGATTTTTACAACACGAGGGAATGAAGAAGAATTTATACAATTAAAAGCATTCTTTGAAAAGGTTAAGCACATTTCTATGCATTAAATCATACCGAATATACAAAGGTGCCCCAAGAAACATGACAACATTTGTGTGCACATAGTGAAGTAATAAAAGAAACTGCCCCAAAAGTTATTTAAAAATTGCCTTTTGGGGCAGTTTTGTTTTAACAATTAAAAAGATTGATTTTGTGCTGGCTTAATAAATTGTTCTGGGTTTTCAATTAATCCGCACGCAGCGCATTGGACGCGATATGTAGGACCTTGGTAGGCCATATGAAATGCACTCATATTCTCGTTTGTATATTCTTCTTCAACCTGGCCAGTTTGTGGATTTAATTTTACCGGTTTTGCTGTTTGTTCAATAATGTTGAATCGTGTGCGGTTTGTTTTGCAACTTGGACAAAGCATTGGTTCCATTTTAACACACCTCCATTGTTAGTATTTGTAACTATAGGGGTGTTTATTCATGAAAAAATTAAAGGATTATTGCATTTTTTGTCAAATGTAGTAAGGATGTGAAGGAGGGATGAAGAAACGTGAAACTTCAAATGAAATATATTATTTTATATGCGAAGCAATATGAGGAATGCATCCGTTTTTATCGTGATATTTTACAGTTACCGATAAAGGGAGAGCATGGTACATATGTTGAGTTCGACACGGGTTCTACCATTTTGGCGATCAATAGTAGAGATGATGTTCGAGAGTTAACTGGATTATCAATCCCGAAGACACTATCACAATCGTCTACATTTGAGATTGGCTTTGTAGTTCATGATGTTGATGAAACAATACATATGCTAAAAAAACATGGTGTAACAGTATTAGTAGAACCTGTTACGAAACCATGGGGACAAACAGTCTCTTACGTTTCTGATCCGGATGGAAATTATATTGAAATTTGCAGTTCATTAGATTAAGGGGGAAAGGGAATGGAAAGGTTTCCTAGTTTAGAAACAAATCGTTTGCAGTTAAGGGAATTAACGTTAGTCGATGCAGATACAATGTTTCAGTATTTTGCAAAAGAACCTGTTATTCGCTATTTTGGGATGGATTCGTTTCAAAATATTGAAGAAGTAAAAAATGTCATCAGAAATTTTAGAAGCAGATATGAAGAAGGATCTGCATACCGCTGGGGAATTGTACTAAAAGGAACTGATCAACTAATTGGGACATGCGGTTTTCATCTCATAAATAACAAACATAGACGAGCTGAAATCGGCTATGAACTTGATGAAACATATTGGGGAAAAGGATATGCGATAGAAGTATTACAAGCAATTCTTACATATGGATTTGAAACACTGTATTATGAGAGAATTTCAGCGGTTGTGTACCCAGAAAATGAATCATCGCGAAAATTATTACAAAAAGCAGGTTTTGCGGAAGAAGGATTGCTTCGAAAGTATATGAATCAAAATGATGTGATGCATGATGCGATTATGTATTCGTTACTGAAGGAAGAATGGGCGACATTACGTCAAAGTACGATGAACCTGTAAAAGTGAAAATAGACAATATGAGACCTGAACTGTACCCATGTAAAATGGACAGTTTAATAAAAACTGATAAAGAAAAACAAAAAGCCTTAGATAATATCTAAAGCTTTTTTTGTTAGTATTACTTTTTTAAAATCTAAATAGCAAAATAATTTAAAAATTTTATACAAAAGTCTTTTTTAGTTAGTAATCCCTGGTAACATCTAATTTAGAGATGTAAGGAAAGGGGAATCTGTACATATGTGGAATACCTTGAAATGATTATTTAATTGGATAGAGACAGTGGCGGTCCTTGATTCTTAAGGATGCGTTTATTTGTCTATCTTAAATCATTCAAGGGATACATGGTGTGGACAATTAAATTCCCATTGCCGAGCAGATACCTTTGTATATCTGCTTTTATTTATGGGTAAAAATATGTCTCTATTGACACAATCATAGAGTCCCTAAATGGGGGGATTTTAATGAAAAGTCAGTACGAAAAAGAAGAAGTACTAACAGGAGGGAATGTCTCCAGTGTATATCGTTTGGGAGATACGGTTCGACGAGAATTAAAGCCTGATAGTGTTAAAATTCATACATTGCTAAAACACTTTGAAAAAAAAGGATTAAATGGTGTGCCAAAGTTTCTAGGTATTGCTGAAAAAGGGACCATCTTTTGATGGTCTCTTTTTCATCGGCTTATTTTATGTCTAAATTTGCTTAGTATACGTTAAAACAAATATTGTAAATGAATATAATCTAAAACGCTGAAATATTGCTGTTTTGGTAATTTGTTTTTGGTTTAGCTTTTTGTTTTAGGCTCTGTTAAAGAATAATGTTGATTTTCTTATTTAACTAAATGGCAGTATAGTGAAATAAGGAAAAGGATTTTATATATAATTCATTGAATAAAATAAAAAGTATTTCTCAAGTTTTAAGATGTTGAAAGGGGAATTTATTTATGGTAAATAGTACACAAAATATTTACTCGCCACCAAAACATATTGTTTCAGCAGCTACAATCGTACTTAACGAACAAAATGAAATTTTATTAATTAAAGGTCCGCGAAATGGATGGGAGATGCCAGGTGGGCAAATTGAAGAAGGAGAATCATTGAAAGAGGCCGCAATTAGGGAAACAAAAGAAGAAAGTGGAATTGATATTGAAATTTTAAAGTTTTGCGGAATATTTCAAAATGTAAATGGATTAATTTGTAACACTTTGTTTTTAGGTAGACCAATTGGAGGAAAGCCAACTACATCTTCAGGGAGTTTAGAAGTGGGGTATTTTCCTATTGAGGAAGCTTTAGAGATGGTAACTTTGAAAAATTTTAGGCAAAGAATAGAATATTGCTTGAATGAAAGCACACACCCATTTTATATAGAATTTTAATATTCTTGTTCAGCTAACGCATGCGTTAGTTATATAAGGAAAAACAAAGATCATAATTTTTGTGGTCTTTTAATTTTGCTTAAAAATCAACAATTTACTTTAACAGAGCCTTGTTTTAAAAAATCTATTTATAAAGCGGAATGTAAAAGTGCCACTCAGAATCACCAAAAAACGTTCATTTTTGGTTAATATATCTTTTAATGTAAGGAATTTACAATTTGATAAATTATAAATAAATATAAGAGACACTCGCTCACTGCCATCAAATAAAGAAACTCGTTGTTCTCTAAAACAAATAAGTTGGCTAAATTGTTATAGGTAACTGTGGAAAGGTAAAATTCTCGTTTTGAGGAACTACCAATTTCTTAAGTTGATGGGTGTGGGGTAGCACTACATCGCTATCAAGCTAAGACTACATTAGGAATTTTTCAGGAGAGCTTTTTTACTTTTTATAGGGGATCAGTGTAGATTATTTAAAAATTCGCATACGAAATAAACCCTAATGGGTTTTGTCTTTTTTTCAATTAAGCAGCTAGATCTTCAGATATGGTACAATTGTAAACGACACCTAATATATCAAAGACTGTTTTTTCTCGTATCGATGAGATTTTCGTCCGTTGCGCTGTAGGAGGTTAAACAGACGAAGGAGAATCTTTGATAATTCTTGGGTGTTTTTTGTATAGTTTGGAACAGAAGAAAAAAATAGTCTTTAATCATATAAATAGCTTTATATTCACTCAATTCTTGTTTCTTCTTCATAAGAAGTAACTTCCGCATTTGAAACATAATAGAGGAACAGAGTAGAATGGCAATCAGTTGCCCATACAAATGGCAGCGTTAATTTCTTTATTACCAGTGAGGTGTAGTATATGAAACATAAAAAATTTGGTTATGTACGAGTTTCAAGTAAAGATCAAAACGAAGAACGACAAATTCAGAATATGAAGGGTTTAGGGATAGAAGATCGGGATATTTTCATTGATAAAGAATCTGGAAAAAATATGGAGCGAGAGAACTATCAAATGCTAAAACGTCTTGTTCGTGCGGGAGATACCATTGTATTTGATTCCTTAACAAGACTTGGGAGAAATATGAATGATACATTAGAAGAATTTAGGTACTATGAAAAGCATAGAGTAAATTTACAATTTATAAAGGAACCCTATATTAACGTCAATTACACTGGAGAAAGTACAAATGATGTCATTCAGAGTGCAATTCAAAAAGCAACTCTTACAATATTATCAGCCTTTGCAGAAAAAGAGCGAATTGATATTAAACAACGTCA
>NZ_NVOY01000062.1 GCF_002551005.1 Bacillus pseudomycoides | reverse complement strand
CCTTAACTTGATGGCTATGCCTCACATGAGGACTTTTTTATTTAGGAAAGGCTTGTTGCCCGGCGTGCTTTTTCAATTGGAAAGGGAATCACTTCAGCCATTCTGTTTCGAGTAAATCGTTTTGTGCGAGCATGACGTAATATATAGAAGGCAAACAGTATACCAACAGGAACCGCACCGTATAAACTAAAAAATAAAGCGCTTACAGTAGATGCGACGAAACCAATCATACCAATTTCTAACTCATCCATAATAGCTCCCACGACAGCAGGTATAGCCCCGCAAACGACACCAAAAAGAATTGCTAAAATTAATTCCATGTATTCCCTTCCTCCTTTTTACAATTTCGTGCTTTTTTACTATTATTTGTATTATAACATATTTTAAACAGAATTTTCAGAAAAAATTCATAAAATGTTCATGAAATGTTCATGAAATTGTAAAAACATTTCGACAAAAAAGAAGGTTTATCTCATAAAAGGAGATAAACCTGTCCATAGGAGGATGTATATATGTAGAGTGAATAAAAGGAAGGAAAAGGGGAACCAATTCCCTTTATTCAACATGCTACCTTAATAAATAGGAACCCAACCTTTAGTTGTTACAAAAATACGAATTGCAACAACTTGACGATCGTTTTGAAGAGAAAAATAATGTCTCGTGTTTTCAGGAACTGAAATTAAATCTCCTGGTTCAAGTTCAACGTCAAAGAACGAGCCATTTTTCCCTTGGATTGTAAAAATGCCATGTCCGCTGACGATAAAGCGAACTTCATCATCAGTATGATGGTGTTCTTGTTTAAAGTTTACTAGCAATTCATTTAGATTAGGTGTTTCACTAGAAAGTGAAATAACATCGCAAGCTTGATAGCCGCGGCGTTTAGAAATATCAGTAACTTCTGGCGCAAATACTTCTAAAATTTCATTCTTATTTTCATCAGTTAATGTATAGTTTTCTAGTAAATGACCAGGAAGTTTTGTAATATCCCATTTTTCATACAAAACACCTTCATTTTGTAAGAACTGCTGTACTTCTATTTCATTTTCAATACGTGTGTTAACATCATGAATACGTATTTGCGCCACGTTGAACGCCTCCTTTAATTGATAAAAGTTTAATATGGAACTGGAATAGAAACTCGTATGCTTCTAATCTTTTTTTTGTATCAAATCCATCTTTTCCCCAGACGGTAATACCGTGATTACGAATTAAAACAGCTCCCGCATCTTCGTAAATATGCTTGCGAAATTGTTCACCTAAAGTTGGGATATGCGCATAATTTTCGATAATTGGAATTCGAATAGAAGCGCCCTCTTCCCAAATGTTGAGTGCTTTAATAATTTCTTGATTACAGAATACGACTTCTTGATCATATACATTTGTAATGACATTGTTATCAGTTGTATGAATGTGCAAGACACAAGCAGCCTTTGTAAGGTTATAAATATGAGTGTGCAGCAATGTTTCGGCAGAAGGGCGTAAATCAGTTTCTAAAACAGGATTGCCGTTTTGATCAACTAACAAAAAGTCATCCGGTGTTGTTTTTGTTTTATCTCTTCCGCTTGCTGTAACGAGAAAGGTAAGAGGATTATCACTCACTTTTATTGAAATATTACCGCTTGTTGCTGGAAACCAATTCCGATCAGTTAATTCTTTTTTCAGTTCACTCAGTTCTTGCCACTGACGAAAGAGCTGCCTCACTTTATCACCCCTAACAATTTTTCTACTTCGTTTTGTATATCATGAAATGTTTCAAACGGTGTATAAGGAATACGATGCTCTATACATTTAGTAATCAAAAAGTCACGAGCAAATACTTTGTCAGCAAGTTTTGCTGCTTGCAAATCTGTAATAGAATCACCGATTACAATTTTAAAATCGTTTTGTGAGCTTAAATTGCGAATAAGTGTTGATTTACAGAGACCACATTTATTTTCACAATGTTCATCGCACGAATGCGGCCAATTTACCTGAATTGTGTCATTGGAAAAATCAGTTGTATTACAGTAAATATGTTCAAAATCAACAAGTCCTTCGAGAAGAGGATAAACAAAAAAGTCCATTCCTCCTGATATGATATAAAGTGTGATATTATTTTTTTGCAAAAAATGTACAAATTCTATAAAACCAGAACGAATGACGGCGGTTTCTTTTATAAAAGCTGTAATTTCATCTTGTAAACTTGTAGGTAATAGAGAAAAAAGTTTTCCTACACCTTCTTGAATAGAAAGTTCTTGTGATAAAATTTGTTGCTTAATCGTTTCCGCTTCTGGTGGTGCAAATTTGTTCATAATGGCAATAATGTTATCGGTATTTGTAATTGTGCCATCGAAATCACAAAAAATTTGAATGCTCATGCTTGCACCTCTTTAGCTGGATTGCCCCATAAGCGCAAAGCAGCTTGTAAATAAGAATCCTCACTCTTATGAAGCGGCGTGTTGGTTAACGCTGCATCGATAGCAGCTCGAAATGCTTTTCCGCCCCCCTGTGCTCCGGATGGATGTCCGTGAATACCGCCGCCAGCATTAATGACACATTCCGCACCGAAGTCACGAATGAGAAGTGGAACAAGTCCTGGATGAATGCCAGCAGATGGAACAGGAAAGCTCCGCTTAAATGGTTCATTTTCATCTGTAAGTGCTTTGGCTAAATAAAGTGCTTCTTCTTGTTTTAAAGCGACATTTCCATACGGTGATGGAAATAGTGAGAAATCTGCACCAGCATAGCGAAGAAGCTTGCCAAGTAATAAAGAAGAAGAAAATCCATATAATTTAGATGCTATGTAAGTTCCGCTTACTGCTGGATGTGCCATAATTGGGATAGAAATATCATTGTCTTCCGCTAAAGCTTGCAACACATCAAGCCCATATGCGAATACGTTGAAAAGTAATAGATCAGCTCCAGCAGCAACGGCTTGTTTTGCCTTTTCTTTTAAATCATAAGTCCGTCCTGAAAGATTAACGGCATATAACGTTTTATGCCCATATGTTTCATAAACAGATTGCAATACTTCTTTTCCGGCATGAATGCGTTCTGACAGTGGTGTTAACGGATTATCAAATAAAATTTCATCATCTTTTACAATGTCGACACCGCCGCTTGCTTGATCGCGAAGTTGTGTTTTTAAATAACCGATATTCCGCCCGATCATTCCTTTGAAAATACTCATGAGAAGAGGACGGTTGTGAACATTCAAATTGTTTCGTATTTCATCGATACCGAATTTAGGACCAGGGAAGGCCTTTTTAATATCATCAGAAAATGCTAAATCAATTAATTTAATTTCTCTATCCAAGGATAATTTTCCGAAAACAGTTGTGAATATTGCTGGTAAGTCATTGGTGAAGTTAGCAGATGGATAATGAATTTTAATAAGTCCGCGTGTTACTTTTTTATTAAGATATATGTTTGTTGTTTCATCTTCTTCTAATTGTTCTACGCTAACGACTGAACCTTTATGTCGTTTTAATTGTTCTTGTAATAAGTGGGGTAAGTGTGTCCACGAACCAACTGTTAAACCAAGGGCAATTTGCTCTGCTTTTTGACTTAAATGATGAGAATCATCATGAATGAAGTATGTTGCTGTTATTCCGCTCATTTTCATAACCTCCTAGTTAAATAAAAAAACCTCTCAGTTAAGGAGAGGTTTTTTTACAACCAGCTCCTTATCTGTCAGCATAACGCTGCGAGAATTAGCACCGTGCCTACATAAAGTAGATCGGTTGCCGGGTTTCATTGGGCTCGTCCCTCCACCAGCTCTTGATAAGAAGTATTTGGAAATGTTTTAAAAATTTGATAACTGAATTTTGACAGAGAATTTTTATGTTGTCAATGTTTTTTTGAAAATTTCTAACTCGGCAATTCTCTGAACCGCTTCTTGAAGACGTTCCTCTGAATGTAATAAGCCAATACGAACGTAGCCTTCTCCGTGTTGGCCAAAGCCGATGCCTGGAGCCACAGCAACGTGTGCCTGGTTTAATAGTACATCAGCAAATTGCTCTGACGTATAGCCATCTGGAACGGGAAGCCAAGCAAAAAAAGAACCTTTTGGTGAGGTAACATTCCAGCCGATAGAACGACAAGCAGTAATGAAAGCATTTCTTCGAGATTCATAGCGTTCTACGAGTTCATCGACACAAGTTTGCGGACTTAATACCGCTTTTTGAGCCGCTTCTTGTACGGCACCAAAAATACTAACATACATATGATCTTGTAATACATTAATCGTTTCAATAACACTTTCATTCCCAACGGCAAACGCGATGCGCCACCCTGCCATATTATATGTTTTTGACAACGTATAAATTTCAATGCCAACATTTTTTGCTCCATCGATTTGTAAGAAACTAATCGGCTTTTTAGCGTCAAAACCAATCGCCCCATACGCGAAATCATGACAGACTAAAATGTTATGTTCGTTTGCAAACGATACAGTTTCCTCAAAGAATTTTGTTGTTGCAACGGCTCCAGTTGGATTGTTCGGATAGTTTAAAAACATTAATTTTGCTTGTTCAGCAGTTTGCGCATCAATCTTTGTATAATCAGGTAAAAATTGATTTTCTGATAGCAGTGGCATTGTAGTAATCTTTGTTTTTGCTAAGGCTATCCCTGACAAATAATCTGGATAACCTGGATCGGGAACAAGAACTGTATCACCTGGATTCGTAAAACAAAGAGGTAATTCAACTAAGCCAGCTTTTCCGCCAAATAGAACAGCTACTTCTGTTTTCGAGTTTAATTGTACACCGTATTCACGCTCATAAAATGTAGCGACAGCCTCTTTTAAACTTTCATGTCCTCGAAATGGCGGATATTTATGATGAATAGGATGTTCTGCTGCACGTTGTAATGCTGTTACGATGTGTGCTGGTGTTGGCTGATCTGGATTTCCTTGTCCTAAGTTAATAACATCATGACCAGCTTGCATTACTCCATTTACTTTAGCGACAAGAGAAGCAAAAAATTGTGCTGGTAATGATGTTAATATCTCGGAAGGTTGAAAATGTTTCATACTTTCCACCTCTTTTGAAAGTTGTTACAATTATAGTGACAAATGATATAGTCTTTCCAACTTTTTGTAAAGAAAAAAATAAAAAGGAAGAAGGAAAAGCGTAATGAAAATTGCTTGTGTACAAATGAATATCGCTTTTGGTAATGTTGAAAAAAATATAGAACATGCTGAAAAAAAAATAAGCGAGGCGATGAAGGGGAATCCAGATGTTATTGTATTGCCAGAGTTATGGACAACAGGTTATGATTTAGAGCGTCTTCCTGATATTGCTGATCTAGATGGGAATGATACAAAAGATTTATTATCAAAGTGGAGTAAGCAAAATGGAGTAAATATTGTCGGTGGTTCAATCGCTAAGCAAACAGAGAATGGTGTTACGAATACGATGTATATTAGTGATCGAAACGGAAACATTGTGTCTGAATATAGTAAAGTGCATTTGTTTCAACTGATGGATGAACATAAATATTTAATTGCTGGAAATGAAACAGGGCATTTTCTATTGGAGGGTATACCGTGTGCAGGAACAATTTGCTATGATATTCGTTTTCCAGAGTGGATGCGCGTTCATACTGCGGATGGAGCAACGGTATTATTTGTTGTAGCAGAGTGGCCGCTTGTTCGTTTAGGACATTGGCGATTATTGCTTCAAGCAAGGGCGATTGAAAACCAATGTTATGTAGTAGCGTGTAATCGTGCTGGGAGTGATCCTAATAATGTATTTGCAGGTCATTCCCTTATTATTGATCCTTGGGGAGAAATCGTTACTGAGGCTGATGAAACAGAAACTATTTTGTATGGAACGCTAGATATAAAGAGAATTTCTGAAGTGCGTAAAGGGATTCCTGTTTTTTTTGATCGGCGTTCAGAATTGTACACGACAAAAAAGTATTGACAAACAAATTTTATTCTTGGTATAGTCAAAATCGGAAACGAAAAATTCAGACAACTATATATACTCTTATCAAGAGCAGGTGGAGGGATTTGGCCCTATGAAACCCAGCAACCGACCGTAATACCATTGTGAAATGGGGCGCATGATTGGCGCCTAGTAAGGCACGGTGCTAATTCCAACAGAAAGAGACTTTCTGGTAGATAAGAGGGGAGAAGTGAATCTTCAAACCTCTTTCGTTGTAGAAAGGGGTTTTTCTTATGATGAAAAGCCCTGATATATTGAGGGGGAATCAAAGTGGGATACAAGCAGTTAACAGAAAAAACAGCTGTGACATATGCGAAAAAGAATGGGTATTTTTCAGAAGGGAAAGTAGTTACTTGTGAAGAAATTGGTGATGGGAATTTAAATTATGTGTTCCGTCTACATGATGGGAAGAAGGGGCTCATTCTTAAGCAGGCTCTTCCGTATGCAAAGGTAGTAGGAGAAAGCTGGCCGCTATCTTTACATCGTGCAACAATTGAGAGTCATGCATTGCAAATTTTTGCGAAATATGTACCAGAATATGTACCGAAAGTATATGGGCACGATGAAACATTAGCGATTATTGCTATGGAAGACTTATCGGCATTAACGATAACGAGAAAAGGATTAATAGACGGAGAAGATTATCCATTATTATCTCGGCATATTGGCCGTTTTTTAGCCCATGTTCTTTTCTATACATCAGATTTTGGATTACAAGCAGAAGAAAAAAGAGTGTTAGATAGTCAGTTTGTAAATCCAGATTTATGTAAGATTACAGAAGAGCTTGTATTTACTGATCCATTTGCAAATTATGAAACAAACGACTATGAAGAAGAATTACAAGATATTGTTGACGAACTTTGGTGTGATAAAAATTTGAAGCTAAAAGTAGCACAGTATAAATATAAATTCTTAACAAGAAAAGAAGCATTAATCCACGGTGATCTACATACGGGAAGTATATTTTCTTCTTCTTCCGAAACGAAAGTAATTGATCCAGAATTTGCGACATTTGGTCCACTTGGATTTGATTTTGGTCAATTTATTGCAAATTTATTAATAAATGCATTGTCGCGTGAAGAGAACAAGCGCAGCGTATTATTTTATCACGTTGAACAAACATGGAGCGTCTTCGTAGAAACATTTACAAAACTATGGATGCTTGAAGGCGTGGAATCATACACGCGAGAAAAGCAGTGGTTACCAATTGTACTAAAAAATATTTTCATTGATGCAGTTGGATTTGCGGGATGTGAGATTATACGCCGGGCGATCGGATTAGCGCATGCTGCAGATTTAGATGGAATTCCTCAAAGTGAAGCAAGGTTACTAGCTAAACGACATGCGTTACGTTTAGGAAGAAAGCTACTTCTAAATGAAACAGAAAATGCGGATGCTCGCTTATTCCGTATACTATTTGAGTCTATTGTTTCTGAAAAGGGAGTCAGGATATGAGTAGCATTACGTCCTTTGTTATATGGAAGGCTCTGCATAGCAGCATTTGAAGATATTATGAAAAAACAGCTGAAATGATTTAATTTGTTTTTAGTTACCACTTTTTTGCCTTTCTGCTTATTTATAATAAGAAGGGAGGAGACAACGATGGAGGAATGGATATCAGTTATTGGCAATGTTGGTTTTCCAATTGTTGTTACGCTATACTTGCTGCATAGAATTGAAAGTAAGTTAGATAGCGTTATTGTTGCGATTGAGAAGTTACCAAAGCAAATGTACAGATATGAATCTCCAAAAGAAAATATGTAAATGCAAATTGAAAAACCGATATAAAAACCCCTTTTTTAGGGGTGAGCGAGAGCGTCTGACCGTGCATAGGAGCCGTCAGGTCCTTTTCCTACCACATGCCAGTAGCAGGCGTGTATATCCTGTATAGTTTCGATTTGTGTGTTAAAAAACCAAAGTGGATTTATATATGTAACGGAAACGGATTGTGTGAATAGGCACAATCCGTTTTTAAAATTGATATAGAAGAAACATAGTTTGTTGTCATTTACTGTGCCGTATAACCACCGTCAATGACAACAGCTTGTCCTGTAACTCCTTTTGCTTTTTCGCTTGCTAAAAATAAGGCGTAGTTTGAAATTTCTTCTGTATGTAATAATCGTTGTTGCGGTACGAGCGGGTAAATGACATCTTCTAACACATGTTCAAGCGGGACATTTCTTGTTGTAGCTAAATCTTGAAGTTGATTACGAACAAGAGGGGTATCAACATAGCCGGGACAAAGTGCATTTACGGTAATACCATACTCAGCTCCTTCTAGTGCTGCGACTTTTGTAAGCCCGATTACCCCGTGTTTGGCGCTATTATATGCAGATTTACCTGCAAAGCCAACGAGACCATTAATAGAAGCGATATTAATAACGCGACCGTATCGTTGTTTTTTCATAATAGGAAATGCGTGTTTTATTGCAATAAACGGTGCAATTTGCATAATTTTAATCAGCATTTCAAACTTTTCAGTTGGAAAATCTTCAATTGGAGAAACGTATTGCATACCTGCATTATTAATTAATACATCAAGTGAACCAAATCGTGTAACAGTTTCAGAAATAGCTTGTTCAATCTCACGTTCTACTGTTACATCACATTGCATTCCCGATACTTTATACCCTTCGTTCTGTAATTGCTTCACTGCTTCTTGTACTCGGGCCTCTAACCGATCCGTAATTATGACAGTTGCTCCCTCTTTCGCAAAGGCCTTTCCCATTTCATATCCAATGCCGCTTGCTGCACCTGTTAAAAATACAACGCGATTGCTAAACATTTTTTATTCCATCTCCTTCATGAATATAGTTAGCCTAATGCTCTATTTATAGAAGCGAAGTGGGAAATCCTTCAAGCTTTTGGAAAAAAATACGTAAGCTATCTTGTTTTACAAAATACTTATACTTATCTATCTTGTAAAACAAGATAGAGGGAGGATTTGAATTATGTCGACAAGTCAAATGCTAAAAGGTATTTTGGAAGGATGCTTACTTGCTATTATTTCTGAAGGAGAAATATACGGATATGAAATGAGTGAAAAACTGGCGCAGTATGGTTTTACCATGGCAAGTGAAGGATGTATTTATCCGCCATTAATTCGCATGCAAAAGGAAGGAGATGTAAATAGCTTTATAGAAGATGCTAATCTTCATTTAATAGAAGGAGAACAGTAAGGGAAAACAGTAATAGATATTTTTGGAGGTTCTCCAAAGCGATATGCAGATGAATTAGCGAGAGAAATGGACGTAGATAGGAAGAAGAATTTTGCTTTGCTGATAACTTTCATTATTAGTGTGACTGCATATTGGACAATTCTAGATTTATTATTTCGAAATTTGAATGAGCCTTATAAAGTATCTGTTATTAGTTTCATTGGCTATTCGCTTATTGTAGGTTTCATACTTGCAGGTAATGTGTTATTTGTACGAAACATGACTTTTCAAAATAATAAATGGAAACGAAATATAGTATTGACGATTATGGCTATAACGCCTATATTATTATCTCTTACACTTATGTTTTCTAATGAATGGTATGAGACAACGTTATTTGAAATTACTGGGCAGTTGCGATATATCATCGGAATCATGTTGTTCGTTTTGACTGCTATTATTAATATTCGCTTTATTGGTTGGAGTGGATTATTTATATTAATTGTTATGATTCTTGCGCCGCTTCTTTTTGATCAATTAAGAGATAGAAATTTATATTGGGGACTTCCTGCGTTAATAGCAATAGCTTTTCTTATTTTATGTTTCTATTTTAAAGATAAAAAGTAGAAGTAACTACAGCGTTTATTTTTTTTCTTTACGCAATAAAGGGCTTTGTAAAGATAATTCTCTTTGGGTATTTGTTAATAAAGAATCTATTTGTGATTTATAAGGGGTAGGAATGATGTAATGCATAAGGTTCGTAGGAGAAGGATGGTGCTCGGAACCGTTTGGGCATTCGGGATCTGCATTTGTAAGCTTATCTTGTACACGGCGTGTGAATAAAACGTGACCGATTTCGTGGGCAAGTGTGTACACGTTCTTCGAAGCTGAGGCTGCGTTTGTTAATACAATGTAACCTTTAATTTGATTACGAATTGATATGGAATAGGCACAAGCGATTACAGATTGTTCTTGAAAATAATCACTGCCGATATAACAAATATAAATATCGCATTGCGACGCATGCTCAGAACATTTAGCAAATAAAGAAGTCAACTTTGGTTGCGATTTTAACGAAGATACGTAACTAATTTCACCATCATGAAAACGATAGGATTCATCTAGTGCGTTGAAATCTTCAACTTTAAATACGATAGGATGCCAAATATATTTAGCAATTGCAATATCTCTAGCAATTCGGTGGTTGTCAATATGAGATCCAGGAGTAATGTAAATGCATATTTTAATGTAGGGATACATAGGAGACACCTCAAATATTATGGATTTTTCTATCTTAATAGAAATGCAATGTACTTAACGATTGAAAAAAGGAGGAATAAATGTTTTTAATGTATCGACATTGTTTTTTTGCCGAATAATGTACGGAGAATATTCTTTATTTGATAAGAGCTGCGGAAGGATAGCGTCCTCTTTGTTTAGCAAACTGTTAAAATTGGTTATCATATGAGAGAACTGTTCATCCGTAATCATACCGCTCGTATGCCAATAACACATCATGGCATAGGCAATAGAGCTTGTATCGACGTTTACGGTTATATTCACATTAGAGTTTCCGCTGTTTGAAATATTGGAGCTATTTCGCCGCATCATAAAAATCCTCCTTACAAAAATAGGCTACTGTTTAGTAGCCTATTCCTTTTTGATTATTGTGGTTTTGATTTTGGTGATTTTGGTAATTTTGATGATTTTGATTATTTTGCGAGGGTTGAGTAGCGTTATTTAATACGTTTGTTAAAAATGGGAGCAGGGCCGCTAATAACTGGTTTGTAACATCTGTATTCAATTGCCCTTGACCTTGTGCCTGATCTTGGCTTTGTCCTTGTGTCTGCCCCTGTCCTACATCAGTAGACTGCTGATTAGTAGCAGTTGTATCAGTATCTATATCAGAGTCTACGTTTAAATTCACCTGAGAATTTCCACTATCTGAAATCTGAGCAACGTTATGATTATGTGTATGTTTCTTTGTATGTTCTTCTTGTGATTCAGATTGATCAGATTGATCAGGTTGATCATACTGGATTCTTCTTCGGCAGCGATCATAATAATAATAAGACAATAGAATCCTCTCCTTATAATAACTACAGAAAATGTCTATACCATACTTTATGTGAAAAGAGAGAATGTGTATGGACAAATGAACTATCGTTTAGAGCGGTTTTTATCCTGTTGCAGCATGAGTTACTAATAATTTATTAAATTCACATGAATTTGTGAGCAGTTTTAATAATAAATTATGTTTGTGTTTTTATGACCTCTGAATAGCGTGATGAAAATTGGTGAAAAGAAGTCAGAAAATAGTCAAACTTCGACACGTTTATATACCCATTTTTTGTTATAGTAAAAGAAAAGGGGGGGAAAACATGTATACATTAAAAATTGTTTCAGATCGTGAAGCTGTTTATCAATTTGCAAGTTATGTTCAAGTTATACAAGGGGTAGAAAATGTATATGTGGAAGTGGGCGAAGCGTTGTATGAACATCCGCTTATGAAATTTTATGTTCATGTCGCTATTAAAGAAAAGTATGAACAAGAAAAAGCATTGCGGGAAATTGCACGTTTAGTAGAGTTAGGACGTTTTACATATGTCCATTACCGAGATGAAGAGATTGAAAAAGCATTTGAGGACGTAAAATACGAAAGCCATATTGGCTAGATAATAAGCAATGAAGAGGCTAATGTGAGTTAGCCTCTTTTTGTGTATGAAAATATTTTATAGGTGTCAAACAAATTAAGAAAGAATTTTGCTATTATAGGAGAGGGAAAGAAAGGGGAGTTACGTAATGGGGTATATACAGGAACTAAGAAAATTAGTTGGAACAAAACCACTTATAATAGTAGGATCAGCAATTATTGTGTTAAATCAAAAGAATGAAGTATTATTACAACTTCGTTCTGATACATATGATTGGGGATTGCCAGGGGGAGCAATGGAGTTAGGAGAAACAATTGAAGAAACTGCAGAGAGAGAATTAAGAGAAGAAACAGGTTTACAAACAGATTCCTTACAGTTTCTCGGTGTACTCTCTGGTCAAGACTTATATTATCGTTATCCGCATGGAGGCGAAATTTATAATGTAATCAACGTATTTCAAGCGTATCGTGTGTACGGTGAAATACATTGTGATGAAGAAGGATTGGATATACGATATTTTCCAATTGATAAGTTGCCGAAATTGAATACAACAACAGAAAAAATCTTTCGAAAATTTTTATTAGCATTGACAGAATAGGAAGATAATTATCTTTCTATTTTTACTTTATTAAATATTTTGATTTTTCGGTTACTTTCTAATATAATAGACATAGATATGCATCTTGTGGTATTTCATCCAAAATTTACTAGGATACATAAGAGAGGAGAAAGTACACGATGCGTAATGTAGTCGTCACAGCTGCAGTTCGTTCACCGATTGGAACATTTGGAGGAGTTTTCAAAAATGTAAAACCAACTGAACTTATAGTTCCTGTATTACAGGAAGCTGTAAAAAGAGGCGGTGTGTCGCCTAGTGAAGTAGATGAAGTGATTTTAGGTCACTGTATTCAGCGAACAGATGAGGCAAATACAGCAAGAACAGCAGCTCTTATGGCGGGATTTCCTGATACGGTTACTGGTTATACAATTCAGCGTCAATGTGCTTCAGGTATGCAGGCACTAATTTCAGCAGCAATGCAAATTCAATTAGGTGTAAGCGATGTTGTTGTTGCAGGGGGAGTAGAAGCGATGAGCTCTAGTCCGTATGTATTAAAAGAGAACCGCTGGGGACAACGACTACAACATGGAGAAATCCGTGATATGGTGTGGGAAGTGCTAGAAGATCCAATCCATCATATTATGATGGGAGAAACTGCGGAAAATCTTGCCGAACAATATGAAATTTCTCGCAAAGAACAAGATGAAGTAGCGTTGTTAAGTCATCAACGTGCTCTTCATGCAATAGAAGCGGGATATTTTGATGAACAAATTGTTCCAATTAAGAAGAAGGAACGGAGAAAAGAGGTTGTCGTTTCCAAAGATGAACATCCTCGTGCAGATATGACGTTAGAAAAACTTTCGGGTTTAAAAGCAGCTTTTCGCAAGGATGGAACAGTAACAGCCGGAAACGCATCGGGTATTAATGACGGAAGTGCAGCGTTAGTCTTAATGAGTGAAGAAAAAGCGAAAGAAAAAGGGCTTCAACCATTGGCGAGAATTGTTGGATACTCTGTAGCAGGTGTAGATCCTAAAATTATGGGGATAGGGCCAGTGCCAGCAATTCAAAAAGGGCTGCAAAATGTAAATTGGTCAGTAAATGAAGCAGATTTATTCGAAATAAATGAAGCATTTGCTGCACAATATTTAGCAGTAGAGAAAGAATTAGGCTTAAATCGTGAAAAAGTAAACGTAAACGGCAGTGGAATTGGGCTTGGTCATCCAATTGGGTGTACAGGAGCACGTATTACAGTAAGCTTGATTCATGAATTAAGAAGACGAGGATTGGAAAAGGGGATTGCTTCTCTTTGCGTCGGCGGCGGTATGGGAGTAGCGTTATTTATAGAAGCATTATAATAACAAAACCAGCTAGTGTGTCTACTAGCTGGTTTTGTTTATGGGCGGAATAGATGATGGAATAGTCTTTCACGATCTTCAAAAAAGAGTTTCATCGTTTGATAATGTTCTGTTTCTTCTAATGTAATTTCTTGTATCTTCTCCTGATGTAAGGAATACATAGTTGCATCTGGATATCCCATTAAAATCGGAGAATGTGTAGCTATAATGAATTGTGCGCCTTCATCAATGAGTTCGTGCATTCGAATTAACATAGAAAGTTGGCGCATCGGTGATAGGGCGGCTTCAGGCTCATCTAAAATATACAGTCCGTTACTAGAAAAGCGGTTCATAAATACAGAGAAAAATGATTCACCGTGAGACTGTTTGTGAAGGGAGGTACCTCCATAAGAGCGACTGGCATCAATTTCATCGATATAAGATGCCACATTGTAAAAAGATTCTGCACGAAGAAAAAATCCATCTATTGGTTTTTGTAAACCTTTTACAAGTGTGAGGTATTCATGTAAGTTTGAATGAGAAGCGTTTGTAGAAAAACGAAAATTTTTTGTCCCTCCCTCTGGATTGAATCCCCATGCAGTGGCAATTGCTTCTAATAATGTGGATTTCCCTGTTCCGTTTTCTCCTATAATATAGGTAACCTTTGGATGAAAGGATAAAGATTGTAGCGAACGAACAACAGGTAATGAAAATGGATACATAGAAAATGATGGGACTTTGTCTTTTTTTAGTAAAATTGTTTGTAAAAAAGGTTGTTTCTCTTGCAATATAAGCACCTCACATTAAAGTAGGATATATTTCTAAAGTAGCAAAAAAGCTACCAAACAGCTTATAGAAATACAAGTTGAAAAATGGACTGCCTTCTTTTTTTATGATAGTAGAGAGCATCTAGATATGTATAGCTGCCAATTATATGGCGAATTATTAAAAATGGTATATATAGTATAATAGTACATGCAATGATAGTTTCATAGTATGTAATGACAGGAGAAAGATGATGAAAATATGGAATGTATTTTATATTTTATGTAGCATTCTTCTTATTTTAAGTGGGTGTGCTCAGCAAGAAAAAGTGAAGCAGCCGAAGAAACAGACTATTTCCGAGACGAATGAATATGGCGGTATACAACTAACAAAAGTAGGGCAAAAGATTAAGCAAAAAAATTGGGGGACTTTAAAATTAGAACAAATCAAACATGTAAATGAAACATTTACAGTTGGAACGATGAAAATCTATGTAGATAATGTTAGAGTGATTACATTATCAAATATGGAAACCGAAACAAAAGAAACGCTAAAAATGTATACAAAATTAACTCCAGAAGAAGTACAACGCCGCTTAGGTAAGACATTAGAGCAAACGGAGGCAGAATTGTATGCATCATTAAGTGGACAAGATATTGGTGATACTGCAAAATATATTGAAATTACATATAAGGTTGAAAATGCAAGTGAAAAAGAGATGCAGTTCTTTTCTATGAATGATGTAACTGTAAATGAAACACAATCATTTCATGTACCAGCGAAAAACTTTTTATATGCAGAAGATACACTTGTTGGTACAAAAAGTGTATCGAGAGAGGATTATACTCCTGGTGAAACAAGAGATGGCTTAGTTGGACTTTTATTAAGTAATCCAAATGAGAAAGTAAAAACTGTTTCTTTTACAACAGATATATTGGCGGCAGGAGACACACATGAAAAAATAGCAGAACCACAAACATTTACCATTTCACTATAAGAGTGAAATGTTTTTTTCGTTGCTATATATAAGTTGAAAAAACGACATTTTTTAGGGAGGGTGAGAACATCTGGCCATGCATAGAAACGGTCAGGGCCTCTTCCTGTCAGATGCGAAGTTAAAGCGAAGAGAACAAGCGAGTACAGGTTATGTTGTATTCTGCATAGCGGTGAATTATATGTTGAAAAATGAATATCGATTTATAGAGTAGGAGAGGGAATATGTCGTTTTATAGAGAATGTATATGTACATAGTGATTGGCAGGGAGAGGAAAAAATGTATATTGTCAAAGCAAATGTAAATGATGCAAAAGAACTCGCATGTGTTCATGTTGAGAGTTGGAGAGAAACATATGATGGTATAATGCCGAAAGAAGTATTAGAAAAAAAGTCGTATGAGAAACGAGAAGCATTATGGCTAAAAATATTAAAGGAACAGCAGTCGCATGTCTATGTTGCTAAAACAATTGATGGGAAAATCATCGGTTTTGCAGATGGCGGGAAAGAAAGAACGGGTAGTTATGGATATGACGGAGAGTTATATGCGATATATATTTTACGAGAATATCAGCGTAATCAACTTGGAAAAAGATTAATAAAAGCGGTAGCCGCGGATTTATATGAGAATGGCTGTTGTTCTATGCTGGTTTGGATAGTGGCAAACAATCCTTCTAAATATTTTTATGAAGCATTACAAGGCTCTTTTGTAGATAAGAAACAAATTGAAAAATTACACGTAGAAGAAATTGTATACGGCTGGAAAGATGTAAAAACTCTTCTTATATAATACAACCCCCCGCTCGTTTTATCACTTCTTGAATATAATGAAGTGAATAGAGTGAAAGGGGAGACAATCCGTGAGGGGATTCACGGTGTTGATCGGAGTTATATTAGCGGTCTGTTTTCAAATAGGCTTATTATATATGTTACAACGAATCGAGCAATTATCACTTATTCATCTTCTATATGAATTTGTATATATCGGAGTACTATTTGGAATTGGGATGAGTATTGCACATTATTTTTATAAGCATAAAATTTATATATTTATATTGATATTTGTTTTTTTCTATGGTTGTGGATACTATAACGCTGAGAGTGTTCAAGACATTTTGCGATTGCATATTGTATTGATTCAACGGACATTCATATTATTATTTTGTATTATGTTTGGAACTATTGTTTATGGAATGTTGTTTTATAAGGGGAATAATGAGAAAAAGATCAAATGAAACATTTGATCTTTTTTAAGATGGTTGTTTTTCTTTTGTAAGGTAAGTTTTCACGTTCTGTAATTGCAGTTGTTCTGATATGCGAAATTCTTGTTTTTGTTCTTCAAATTGTTTTTTTGTATAGGGACCGAATCGGCGGTTATTTTTTAAATCAATAATCCAATAATTTTCTATCGCTTGATTGGTAATAGAAGCGTCGGGGTTGTTAGGATCATCTGTTTGTTCTATTTGCTTTGCTAAAATATAAGCGTCGTTCCAAGCAATTTCCACAATTTTTGATGGAATATATTGAGAAGCATACAAGGCGTCTGATTTTGGGAAAAGTTCTAGTGCGTCACCGGTAACATTAATGAGCTCATATTCATCGCTAACACTGTAATGAGAGTGATTAGAATCTGTTGAACAACTAGCTAAAAGTATGAAAGAGCAGAGGATGATGAATCGTTTCAATATGAGCTCCTCCTTCCGAAATGTGATTGATACATATTGTACAGGAAAAGAGAGTAAAACACCAATTTATGAGTTGTTTACAACTGTTTTTAGACATGATACGATGAAACAGTTAATAAAGGATAGAAAAAAGGAGACGACACAACATGAATCTAAAAATACATCGTCCAGCGATTGTTATGAATCGCATCGGGGCTGCGATTATTGATATGTTTTTCATTTCTGTTCTGTACGGTGCTGTTGTCGCAATTACAACAGGCAACTATAAAGCAATCTTGAATCGTTTTAATGTAAGTTCAGGAGACATCCGTTATGACCTTGGACTTGTATGTGTATTAATGGCACTTTATTTTATTGTTCTACCATTCATTTGGAATGGATATACACCAGGGAAAAAATTTACGCGTACAAAGCTTGTATCACTTACAAAGGAAAAGTTAACGTTAGGGATATTAACAATGAGGTTTTTTGTATTATTAATACCAAATATTTTATTTCTCGGGATTCCAGTGATATGTAATGTATATATGATGCTGTTTAGAAGTGATAATAGCGGTTTCCATGATCTTATAGTAAAAACAAAAGTTATGAGTGTCGTATAGGGAAAGAGAGGCAGCCGCTTCTCTTTCTTTATTAATAAAAATTTTTATTAAGTATAAATTTTTACAAAATTCGATATTTTTAATTGGTATAATAGAATTTATATAGGACAGGCATCTCCTATATAGTACCCTCCATATTGATGGCGCGTCACGGAACGGCGCGCTTTTTTTAATTCGATTAGACTGAAAATTAAGAAAATGATATATTGATAATAAAGAGTAATAAATTTACATTTTTTTGGGGGCGAAATGATGGGAGGAAGTTTATTATTTTGGGGAATTCTTATTTTTGTAGGTCTAGCTTTTGACCAATATAATAGTAAGAAAAAAGAGAAAGTTCGAAAGTAAACGATTACATCTTATGTTTCTATCTTTTCCTGCTTGCGGATGCTTTGAAAAAAGGAGTATACTGTGACGGTAAGACTAACCAGAAGGGGTAATGACGATGAAGCTAGCAGGAAAAATTGTCGTTGTAACAGGTGGTGGCATTGGTATTGGCCGTAGTACGGCTCTTTTGTTGGCAGGGCAAGGTGCCAAAGTAATTGTGACAGATATTGATGAGGAAAGCGGACAAGCAACAGTTGATGAAATTGTCGAATTAGGTGGAGATGCAATTTTTGTTACTCACGATATGGGTAAGCAAAGTGATTGGCGACATGTTTTAGAAGTTGCACTTGAAGTCTATAATAGAGTTGATATGTTGTTTAATAATGCTGGATTATATAAAATAGATCCCATATTTTCTCATGAAAAAGAGAACGATTCCACTACACTTTGCATAAATGACGTCTGGATAGAAATAAAGCAATTGACGTCATCTTTTATGAAACAGCAAGAAGAAATGATGTTAACAGATTTACCGATTTCTGGTGTTATAGGTGCAAGGCAACAATCATTTCATACAGCAGAAGTAGTATTATAATGGAAAACCGTCCATGAATATGGACGGTTTCTTTGTATTTAGCGAATGCGATTTTCGGTTTTCACATCAAAGAAGTGCGCTTTATTCATATCAAAGGCAAGCTGGATTTGATCACCGTTTGTAAACATATGTCGCGCATCAACACGTGCTGCAAAATCTTGATTTCCAAGTTTCATATATAAAATAGATTCTGCACCTAATAGTTCAGCAACGTCAATTTTTGTTGTAAATGTTGTATCTTGTGAAGCTTCTAAAAATAAGAGTTCATCGTGAATATCTTCTGGACGAATTCCTAAAATAATTTCTTGGTTTATATAGCCTTGTTCACTCAGTAGTTTCATTTTTCCTTCAGATACTTTAATTTTTATCTTATTGTCTATTACAAAGTAATTTTCTGTTAACTGACCACGGAAAAAGTTCATTGCAGGAGAGCCAATAAATCCACCAACGAAAATGTTTTCGGGTGTTTCATATACTTCTTTTGGTGTTCCAATCTGCTGAATTTTTCCATCTTTCATAACAACAAGGCGTGATGCCATTGTCATAGCTTCTGTTTGGTCATGTGTTACATAAATAGTTGTTGTTCCTAGTTTTTGATGAAGCTTAGAAATCTCTGATCGCATTGTTACACGTAATTTTGCATCAAGATTTGATAACGGTTCATCCATTAAGAAAACTTTTGCATCACGAACAATGGCACGTCCTAATGCAACACGTTGCCGTTGACCTCCAGATAATGCTTTTGGTTTTCTATTTAAATATTCTTCTAGTCCTAAAATACGGGCTGCATCTTTCACGCGGCGATCAATTTCTTCTTTTGGAATTTTACGAAGCTTTAAGCCGAATGCCATATTATCATAAACGCTCATATGCGGATAAAGTGCATAGTTTTGAAAGACCATTGCGATATCACGATCTTTTGGAGGAACATCATTCATTATTTTTCCATCAATTGAGAATTCACCTTTTGAAATATCTTCTAAACCAGCGACCATTCGTAATGTCGTTGATTTCCCGCACCCGGATGGACCAACAAACACGATAAATTCTTTATCTTGAATGTGTAAATTAAAGTCTGTTACTGCTGTTACATCGTTATCGTATATTTTGTAAATATTTTCTAATTTTAATTCTGCCATGACTTTTCCTCCTAGCAAAAGTGTGCAAACGTTTTCTTTGGGTTTATTATATACGAATGCAAAAAAAAAATAAACAAAAAAATTAAAACGTTTTCATATTTTTAAAGAAGTGTAGTTTAACTATTGTATATTTAATGTTAATCGAGGGTTAAGTTTATATTTTTTTGATGATAAAAAATGTAAGCCTGTTTTCATTTTTTTTTAAATCTGTTATTATTCAGTAATGAAAACGTTTGCGCCTGTTTTGCAATTAAATAATGAAATGGGGTAGCATGATGGAGAAACAGTGGTGGAAAGAAAGTGTTGTGTATCAAATTTATCCGCGTAGCTTTATGGATAGTAATGGTGATGGAATTGGTGATCTTCGTGGAATTATTTCAAAGCTTGATTATTTACAAGAACTAGGTATAGATGTAATTTGGTTATCACCAGTTTATGAATCTCCAAACGATGATAATGGTTATGATATTAGCGATTATCGTAAGATTATGGATGAATTTGGGACGATGAATGATTGGGATGAATTGTTAAGTGAAATGCATAAACGTAATATGAAATTAATGATGGATTTAGTTGTTAATCATACTTCAGATGAACATCATTGGTTTGTTGAGTCGCGGAAATCAAAAGATAATCCATATCGAGATTACTATATTTGGCGTAAAGGAAAAGATGGAAAAGAGCCAAATAATTGGGGAGCTGCTTTCAGTGGATCGGCTTGGCAGTATGATGAAACGACAGATGAATATTATTTACATTTATTTTCAAAAAAGCAACCGGATGTAAACTGGGACAATGAGCATGTGCGTAAAGAGATTTATGAGATGATGAAATTTTGGCTTGACAAGGGGATTGATGGCTTCCGTATGGATGTCATTAACTTTATTTCAAAAACAGAAGGGCTCCCAGCTGTTGATACCGAAACGGAAGGGTATGTATCAGGGCATCAATACTTTATGAATGGGCCTAATATTCATACGTATTTACATGAAATGAATCAAGAAGTACTGTCTAAATATGACATTATGACGGTTGGTGAGATGCCGGGTGTAACAACGGAAGAAGCTAAATTGTATACAGCTGAAGAGCGCCAGGAATTACAGATGGTATTTCAATTTGAACATATGGATTTAGATTCCGGAGAGAATGGTAAATGGGATGTGCTTCCATGCTCACTTCTTACGCTAAAGCAAAATTTAACAAAGTGGCAAAAAGCATTGGAGCATAAAGGATGGAATAGTTTGTATTGGAATAATCATGATCAGCCGCGTGTTGTGTCTCGCTTTGGTAACGATAAATCTTATCGTATTCTGTCAGCGAAAATGTTAGCGACGGTACTTCATATGATGAAAGGAACTCCTTATATTTATCAAGGTGAAGAGATTGGAATGACGAATGTCCAATTTGCTTCAATTGATGAGTACCGCGATATTGAAACGCTGAATATGTACCGTGAAAAAGTAATGGAACGTGGTGAAAATCATGAAAAAGTGATGCAATCTATTTATGCGAAAGGGCGCGATAATGCTCGGACACCGATGCAATGGGAAAACAGTGAACATGCTGGGTTTACGACAGGTAAGCCGTGGTTACAAGTAAATCCTAATTATAAAGCTATCAATGTAGAGCAGGCATTACGTGACCCGCAATCAATTTTTTATTACTATAAGAAATTGATTGAACTTCGTAAAAAGCATGAAATCATTGTATATGGTACATATGACTTGATTTTAGAAGAGCATCCGTCTATTTTTGCTTATGTGAGAACATGGAAAGATGAGAAATTACTTGTTATTGCAAACTTTACTGAGGAATCATGTGTATTTGAGTTGCCGGAAGAGATAACATATAGTAGTTCAGAGTTGTTCATACACAATTATGATGTGCAGAGTGAATCAATTGAAAATATTGCTTTACAGCCTTATGAAACAAGGGTGTATAAACTGAAATAATAATATGTAAATTACAGGATGTAACATACCTCAGTTTCTAATGAACGGTTGTCTGCAGTCGTTACATTGCCGATTATAAATAAAGAAAAGCCTTGTTTTTTTACAAGGCTTTTCTGATTTACCATTTCAAAATTGAAAATCCGTATGGTGGAAGTGTAACTTGTAGTGAGTTTGTTTCAGCTGAAAACTCTTCTTTTGTATATAAGTTTGTAATCTTTTTACCGGCAATATCATAAGGGATAGGAGCTGTAACTTTATGATTTGTTGGATTTAAAGCAAAAAGGATTGTTTCCTTCTTGTATGTTTTTATATAAGAAATATAATTGTGTTTGTCGTTTGCCTCAATCCATTGAAATGAACCGTGTCCACTAAAGGCTTTAGAGTGCTTTCGTAGTGAAATTAATGTTTGTATATGTTGAAATAACTCTCTATCTTGTTTATCTTCCTCCCAAATCATACATGTTCGGCAGCCTGGATCCATTCCGCCCTCCATTCCGATTTCATCACCGTAATAAATACATGGCGAACCGATGAAGGAGAGTTGGAATACATAAAGTAACTTCACTTTTTCTTTATTACCGTTGCAGGTTGTTAAAATCCGCGGTGTATCATGGCTATCTAATAGATGAAAAGCAGCTTCGTTTATATTCATGGAATATGAATGTAAAGATGATGTAATTTGTTCCATAAATTCACTAGCTTTAATTGTTTCATGTGCAAAGTAAGAAAGGAGGGCGTTTGTAACTGGGTAACTCATAACAGCATCAAATTGATCCCCCTGTAACCATGGCTGTGCATCATGCCAAATTTCTCCTAAAATATACACTTCAGGATTAATTGCTTTTATTTCACTGCGGAATTCCCTCCAAAAGCTATGATCGATTTCATTTGCAACATCAAGTCGCCAACCGTCTATGTGAAACTCTCGTACCCAATAACGGCCTACTTCTAGTAAGTATTCTTTTACATCTGGATGAGCAGTATTTAGTTTTGGCATATCGGGTGTAAACGCGAATGTATCATAATTAGGAACAGGTGCTGTTTTAATTGGAAATTCATGAATGTGAAACCAATCTTTATAAGGTGAGCGTTCTTCTTTTTCAAGAACATCTTGAAATTTATCAAAAAAGTATCCGCTATGATTAAATACAGCATCTAGCATAATTTTAATACCGCGCTGATGACATGCTTCAACAAGTTTTTGAAATGTCTCTTTCGTTCCGAATTGAGGGTCGATTTCCATATAGTCAATTGTATCGTATTTATGATTCGAATGTGCCGTAAAGATTGGAGTAAAGTAAATCCCGGAAATACCGAGTGTTACAAGATAATCAAGATGCTGTATAATACCAGCAAAATCTCCGCCGAAAAAATTTGTTGCAGTTGGAACTGTGCTGCCCCAAGGAAGAGTGTTCGTAGGATTACATGTATCATCTCCGTTAGCAAAACGTTCTGGGAAAATTTGATACCACACTGTATCTTTTACCCATGAAGGGGCTGTAAAAACATCCTTTTCATGTATAAATGGGAAGCAAAAGTAATGGCCGACGTCGTCGGTAGGTGTTTCAGTGAAAAATCCTCTTTCTGTATAAACGATAGTTTCCGTATTGTTTTTTAGTTCGAATCCATATCGTAAGCGCTTAAATTTCGGTTCAATTGAAACAAACCAATAATCGAATAAATCCGTCGAACCGCTCTTTTCCATTGTCATTTTTGCTGTGAGCCACTTCTCGTTCTGCCATTCATATGGATCCCCATAAATGAAGGACACTACATCTATATCGTTTTTTTTTGTACGCAGCCGAATATGAAGTGTTTTTTCATTATAAGCGTATGCGTAATTATCTTTTGGCCTATGGTATATTGCTTCTTTTAACATGTGGAAAAATCCCCCTTTACTATTATTTAAATAAAGATATATCGCAAACGATTGCTTTTTATATAACTTTAATATTGCTTATAAGAGTAGTACTCATTTTATGTAAAGTCAATGACTATAAAGAATGATTACATAAATTTTTTGAAAAATAATATTTGCAAAATCTATAAAAGAATGTATAATGATAGACAAATAGCGCAAACGTTTTCATAGATTGGAAAGTTGTTTGTGCTTCTATTAAACTATTGTATGCAAACGTTTTCATTTTTTAGGTATTATGTACATAATTTGGGAGGTAGTTAGGGATGAAGAAGAAAGCGTTATCTTTATTAACAGTTTCAGCTTTGACAATCGGAATGTTATCCGCTTGTGGTCCGAAAGATTCAGGAAAAAAAGAAGCGAGCAAGGAGAAGAAAGATTATGATCTTCTTGTTTGGGAAGACCAGAAAAAAGGTGTTGGTTTAGATCCAGCCGTAAAAAGTTTTGAAAAGAAATATAATGTAAAAGTAAAAGTTGTAGAAGTTCAGATGACAGAACAAGTAAAAAAACTTCGCCTTGACGGTCCAGCTGGTACAGGACCAGATGTTGTAACATTGCCACATGATCAAATTGGGAATGCAGCAACAGAGGGGCTGCTTTCTGAAATAAAAGTAGATGATTCTGTTAAGAGTAAGTTTACTGATTTATCACTAAAAGCACAAACATATGATGGGAAACTATATGGTTTACCAAAAGCTATTGAAACACCTGTATTCATTTATAATAAAAAATTAATGCCAAAAGCGCCAGAAACGATGGATGAACTATTTAATTTTTCAAAAGAGTTTACGAAGAACGGAAAATATGGATTTTTAGCATTAGGAGATAACTTCTATTTTGCGAATGCATTTATGTCTGGTATGGGTGGTTATGTATTTGGTGAAAAAGATGGTAAACCAAACCCAGCAGATATTGGATTAAACAATAGCGGTGCAGTACAAGGTGCAGAATTTATTCAAAAATGGTATAAAGAAAAACTATTCCCAGAAGGAATTATCGGTGAGTCTGGCGGATCAGCTGCAGATGGATTATTTAATGAAGGAAAAGCAGCGTCTATTATGAACGGTCCATGGGCATTTCAAGCGATTGAAAAAGCAAAGATTGACTATGGTGTAGCTCCAATGCCTAAATTACCGAATGGTCAACCGATGAAAACGTTTGTTGGTGTAAAAGGATGGCATGTAACAAGCTTCTCAAAAAATAAAGATTTAGCAGCAAAATTTACTGATTGGGTAACAAATGAAGAAAATGCAAAAATTCGTTTTGAAAAGACAAAAGAAATTCCTCCAGTAAAATCAGTGATGGAAGATCCAGTTATTAAAGATAACGAAGCTGCAAAAGCAGTAGTAGCACAAGCAGAAAATGGTATTCCAATGCCGAATATTCCAGAAATGCAAGAAGTTTGGAAACCAGCAGGTGATGCGTTGCAATTAGTTGTAACAAACAAACAAGATCCAAAAGCGGCACTTGATGGGGCTGTGAAACAAATTAAAGGAAACATTGAAGCAAATCATAGTAAGAAAAAATAATTTAGAATTCGTGTCTTTTGTATACAAAAGACACGAATTCTCCTCCTTCCAAGGGGAAGAAAAAAAGGGGGAAGAACCATGCAGACATCCATTGAACCAGCTCATGCAGGAAACGGTTCAAAACACCGAAAAACAGCGGCAACGTTGTCTATTATTCCGGGTATTGGTCAACTGTACAATAAACAATATGTAAAAGGTATTATTTTTTTAATATTAACTGGTTCGTTTTTTGTAGCATTTGCTGACATGTTAAATATTGGGTTGTGGGGGATTGTAACGCTCGGTACAGAAGTTCCTCGTGATCACTCTATCTTTCTATTAGTAAAAGGGATTTTAGCGCTGATCGTCACTGCATTTGGACTAGGTATATATGCATTTAATATATATGATGCGTATCAAAATGGGAAAAAGCGTGATGAAAGAATACCGTTACACTCTGTGAAAGAGCAGTACCATCATTTATTAGACCAAGGTTTTCCGTATATGATGGTTTCGCCAGGATTTCTGTTATTAATCTTTGTTGTTGTACTTCCAATTATTTTCGTTATATTAATTGCATTTACAAACTATGATTTATATCATTCTCCTCCTGCAAAACTTGTAGATTGGGTTGGTTTTAAAAACTTTGTTGATATTTTCACATTACCAATGTGGCGAAACACATTTGTAAGTGTATTTTCTTGGACAATCATTTGGACGTTTTTAGCAACGACATTGCAAGTAGCGCTTGGGATTTTCTTGGCAATTTTAGTGAATCAACAAGGAATTAAAGGGAAAGCGATAATTCGTACAATCTTTATTTTACCTTGGGCCGTTCCAGCATTCGTATCGATCCTCGTATTTGCTGGTATGTTTAATGAATCATTTGGTGCAATTAACAATCAAGTGTTAGCTCTATTTGGAATTAAAGAAATAGCTTGGATGACAGACCCATTTTGGACGAAAGTCGCTTTAATTTTCATTCAAACATGGCTCGGTTTTCCGTTTATCTTTGCGATGACGACAGGTATACTGCAATCGATTCCAGGTGAATTGTATGAAGCTGCGACGGTAGATGGTGCGACAGCTTGGCAACAATTTCGTAAAATTACATTACCGCTCGTTTTATATGCGACTGCTCCTATTTTAATTACGCAATATACGTTCAACTTTAACAATTTCAGTATTATTTATCTGTTTAATGGCGGTGGTCCAGCTGTAGCGGGACAAGATGCAGGCGGGACAGATATTTTAATTTCTTGGATTTATAAGTTGACGATGACATCGGCTCAATATGGGAAAGCAGCAGCACTTACGATGATTTTATCGTTAATTGTTATTTCAGTTGCTTTATGGCAATTTAAAAGAACAAAATCATTCCAAGAAGAGGATATGATGTAAATGAACATAAAACGACAGAAGATATTACGTCTTTCATTAAGTTATTTTGTAATTTTCATGATGTGTGTGATTATTTTCTATCCATTATTATGGATTGTAGGATCATCGTTTAATCCAGGAGATAGTCTCTCAGGATCAAGTATAATTCCTGAAAATGCGACGCTGGATCATTACAAAAAACTACTTGATCTCTCGCAAAGTAACTATGTACTTTGGTATAAAAATACGTTGAAAGTTAGTATTTTGACAATGATTTTCTCTGTATTGTCAATTAGTTTTACAGCATATGCATTTTCGAGATATCGTTTTGTCGGAAGAAAGAATGGGTTAGTAACATTTTTAATTCTTCAAATGATCCCAAACTTTTCAGCGTTAATTGCATTGTATATTTTAGCGCAGCTGACAGGATTAATGGATACGCATCTAGCGTTGATTTTAATTTATGTTGGCGGTGCAATTCCGATGAATACGTGGCTTATGAAAGGATACTTTGATACGATTCCAAAAGAATTAGACGAATCAGCTCGTATGGATGGGGCAGGGCATTTTCGGATTTTTTGGCAAATTATTATGCCTTTAGCAAAACCAATTGTTGCGGTTGTAGCGTTATTTACTTTTATTGGTCCATTTACTGATTTTATTTTAGCGAGTATCATTTTACGTACACCAGAAAATTATACATTAGCTGTTGGACTATATGAAATGGTAGCGAAAAAATTCGGTAATGAATTTACAACATTTGCAGCAGGATCGGTTTTAATTGCGATACCAATTTCAATTTTGTTCTTATCTTTGCAAAAATATTTTATTTCTGGTTTAACTGCTGGAGGGACGAAGGGATAAATGGGACGTTATGTCTCATTTATCTTTTTTTATCCTGCATTAACGGGCAGTAATACTCCCACCTCAAAATTCGGAAAAAGCAAAGAAGTTAGGTGNNATTAAAGTTTCACTTTATCTCCCGATTAGGCGGGCTTTCCATCAGCGGGGATGAAGACCACGGTGATGGAAATTGCGCTATATCGAAGAATCGATTTAGCAAGTATAGGAACGAAGAAAAATTCAAAAAAATAGTTTATAGTATAGGAAAATAACCATCTATCCATTACAATACATGAGGAGGGGAAATATAGATTGACGTTAATAAATGTTTTTGTGAATGGAATAAAGTAGAATATCCATTAGCGGAAGAATTTTATTCACCATCTATTTTCTTCGTGTTCTCTGAATATTGATGTGGAAATCTTACTGCCCGCAAATGCGCAATGAAAATAGAAGTAACTATAAATATTCATTTTAAATTTTCGACATA
>NZ_NVOY01000061.1 GCF_002551005.1 Bacillus pseudomycoides | reverse complement strand
TTAAGTTGATGGATGTGGGGCGGTACCCCATGCCCATCAACTTAAGAATTTTATAACACCCCAAAACAAAAAAATAAGATAAACTCTCATAAATATCCCCTTGTTTTTGGGTAAAATGGTGAAGGCTGGGGTGAAGCGAAGAGTGGGGCTAGCCCCTTCTATTTTGAAAGTAAACTTTTGAATATTTGTTTACATTCAATATCTCTAAATCATTAACTTCACAGCCAATCCTCTGATATCCTCAAAATTAACAACAAAAGTATACGTTCAAATCACTGTAAATAAAGAGGTACAGACCGCAAAAGCGCCCGATTGCGGAATGTTCCAACCATTCGCTACTCTTAGGTTACATCATTCTACCTTGCGATTCTTACAAATTTTTATAAGCTATAGTAAAAATAAAATTACAGGAGTTGAAATCATGGAGTTCTATAAAAAGCTAAAAGAAGAACGCTTAAAACATAACTTATCACAAGAAGAATTAGCCATTAAATTAAACATAAGCAGACAATCGGTTTCTAAATGGGAGCTTGAAAAAGGCTATCCAAATATTGAAACACTTATTACATTAAGTGATTTATTCAACATTAGCATTGATGAATTAATTAAAGGGGATGATTTCTTGAAAGATAAAATCATCAAAGAAGGAAAAATGGGGGAATTAAAAATGACAGATCAATTCAAATGGTTATATGTATTGAGTTCAATTTTAGTAGTATTTTGGCTTTTTGTACTTCCCTGGTCCAATCTATCAGGTCTAACATTAAGTATAATTAATCTCATAGCTATTATTTACTTTGTAATTGTCGTTAGCTACATCAAAAATAACAAGAAAAAATTTTTAAATTAATCTTTAAAACTAAAGACGACAGCAATCAGGCGGCTCAACATTATCTGATTGCTGTCGTTTTTAAGGAAATTCCTACTTAACCACGAATTTCCACTTTCAAAAAATGTCTTAGTGTATGTTTTCCGCGAAATGTTAGCGGGACCCCTAAATCAGCATCTCCAAAACAAGGAGACGTGCAGAATTAAAAAGAACAGACTTTTCTTTTTTGAAAAGTCTGTTCAAAAATAAATAAATTTAAGTAATTACCATCCAAGCCAAACAGTGCCTTGGTGCCATGAACCATCTGTATTTACTAGAGTTACAACATAGTTTCCTGCTTTCATAGGACCAAAGTAGTTATAAACATAATCGCCACCACTCATTGGCCCTCCTGTTACATTATGGGTTACGGTGTTTCCTGATGATAAACTTTTTACTACAACTTTAAAATTAAAATTTTTATTGTTTTGAATAGCTACTCCAATAGTTCCGTTGTCTGCTACAGATACAGTTTTTTGCACTTGAACTGATGAAGAAAAATTATAATTACCTGAATATCCCCAATTAAATGCTGCAAATGCTTTTTCTCCAATAAGATTATTTTTATCAGAAAAATTTGGTACAAATGGTCTTTCGACTTCATTTGTATTTTCAACTATACTTTCAATTCTATCTGCTGAAATAGGTTTTACTGTATCAGCTGATGCTGCACCAATCCCCCCAGTTAATGCAATACCTGTCGCTAATGCCCCGACTACTAATTTCTTGAACATAAAAAATCCCCCTTTAATAGTTTTGTAACTCACACCCCAAATGTATCATTTTTTCAAAAAATGTAAATGTTTAGAATTTATAGAAATATTTGTTTCATTATTAGAAATATTCAGTCTTAAATTTATCAAATGACATCTAAAATAATTATATTGACTTTTCAAAAAAATGGATGTATTTTTGCCTTAAGTAATTTTTTTTACCTAAGGCAACTTTATAGTTGTAAAACCCGTATAAGGTATTTAAAAGTAATTCGAAATTTCTGTCATGGTTGGATTCTTTTGTAGCTCCCCTTACGTACGCTATAGGGGAGCTACTCCCCATTTTAAAACTTTATAACAGCACTTATCAGTAGTAGAAAGAAAAGCTCGTTTCNNGAAACGAGCTTTTCTTTCTATCATTAAATTCTAATTTATTTACCAAATAGACGACTCCAAAGTGATTTCCTCTGTTCTGAAGCTGCTATTAGTCGCTTACTGTCTTGTATTTCTCTTAACACTTGCATTAATTGAATATCTCTTTGTTCTTCTCTTATTATCCTTTGAGCATCAGTTTCCTGTAAAAGTTTACTTTGTTGATCCAATCTTTGAATTAACTCTAAATTAAGTTGTTCTAATCGTTCTATACGTTCTATTAATGCTTTTGTGTGTTCTGTATCTGCTACGCTATCCGTAGCAACAATTGCTATCTCATTTTCTATAACACTCGTCATTGCTAGATTTATGGCCTGTTCTAGTGTTACGTTCTTCTTATTCATAGCTGTTACTAGGCATTCTATAGTTGCTACATCTTTATGGAAAAAAATTCTAGAATTATTGTTACCGCGCTCAAAAGGATACCCGGCTTCCTCCAGGGCAAGGCAATATTTACGCAAAGTACTTGAGCCAATCCCTAAGTTCTTGGCTACCTCAGATCCCCAATAAGTTTGAGCCATATTTTGTCCTCCCTCTGTTCTAAGTTGTTCTTCAGTTGCTATGTAGTGTTTTCCTTCTTTAAAAAGGTAACACCTTCTTTTTTACATTTAAAGATGAGTTTTCAATTATCTTTTGAAATGAGCCAGAGTAAAACATAATAATCTAATTGCTTTTTTATACAGAATTCTATACAAATTTTTGTACTAATACAGGACATTCGTAAGCCGGAAAAACCTTAGTATCTCTACAATGTATAAAATCATGCATAGGATGATAAAAAAGAAAACGCACAAACCCAATTGTATTAAAGGTTTGTGCGTTTTCCTTGCTACATATAATGAGACGTTATGTTAACCTTATATGAATATGGTATTCATTGTTCTTCAAAAATTAAATTCAAAAAGGGTATTTATTAGTCATAAAGAAAATATAAACTTTGATTATATAATATTTATCCCTCTAATAAGGCGGTTTTAGATGAACTATAAGGAAAAAGAATTTACATTAGATTTGAAAGAAAAGATAGTTAACATAGAACAAAAACTTAGAAATGTTTCTGTTCAATTACTACAAAACTACGCCCCTTTATTTATTAAAAAGGATATGGAGCTTTTTATTGAGCTTGAAAAAAGTAAAAAGGATACCTTTGAAATAGGTTATAAATCCTCAATATTACTGGGAGTGACTGATGCACAAGGGGATATGATTGATTTTTATACGATACCAATTTGGGAATGTAATCGTCATTTTTTTAGTCTCCCAGTTTCGATAAATCTCCCTGGAAGCAAAGTAATTGGAGAACTTATTGATGAATCAGAAAAAGACATTCAAATTGAACTTAGGAAACATCTAGAAGAATTCTTAGAGTTACCAGACTAAAAACAAATTTCTGGTATTCAACTAGTAAATAATTAATATTAAACAAACTACATCTATTTATTTCCAATAACGAGAATTATGATAACTTGAATAGTATATAAGCCTTATTTTTAGAGAGGAATGGATAATATGGAAATATACGACTATTTAGATCAAATGCAAGCTGAATTATTAAAACATTCATGGCCAGAGATTGAAGCGAAATACTACGACCTATGCTCCAAATTAGTAGGAAAAGAACAAGCAAAACAAATCCAGAATATAAATTTAGATTTGTTTCAAAGTAAGCTGAAAGATGCCTTTTCTGCCTCCCTACATATAGCTAATCAAAATTCAGCAGAGGCCATTTATTTTGAATATGATATGGACAACGACTGGAACAGTACTTTCTTTATTTGCGATGAGTATACAAAATTATCTGAAGAAGATGATGATTGGGCAAGTGATTGGATTAGTGAAGTAGAAGGTCCTGACTTAAAAGAATTTGCGCAGATTTACACTGAAAATGGATTTGATAATAATGAGAAAGCACTAGGCACAACATTATATCTTATTGCTAGAACTGTTGTTACATTTAAAAAAATTATTGCAACAATTCATATCCCAATTTGTATTGGTTTTCATGATCAAGATCCAATCATGAGAATCCAAGAGTAACTTCTGATAACGAATTTTATGTAAATGAGCTGTCCAAATGGATGGCTTATTTTATTTTTTACTTAGCCTGATTTTATAAAAAGACAATAAAGCTATTAAATTTTAAAACCTAAAACAAGCATAACCCCGTTCTAAATTTAGGACGGGGTTAAAATATAGTTGTTTAATTTTCGATATAAGATACTTAACTGTACTCAAAAATATAACAATAAAGTCGTTTAAAAATCTAGGGTTTCTTCAACAATAGCGCCCAATTGTTGAAGAAGATTCATTCTATCCCCTTAAGTCCCCAATATTTTTTAGGGAAAATAATTATTTCGTCTATATAATTAAATAAACGATTAAACTTTGTGATAATTCACCCTAAAATTCTATTTTATATTTTTTTCAGCTGCGTAATCACCATAATAGTAAGTTCTATCAAGATCATCATATTTAGGAGTAGCAATTATGGTATATTTACCATTTTCATCGACTTCAAACAAAGCTACATTACTATATTCCGATCCCACATAGTGATTTGAATCATCTACGTTCATATAGATACTGTATATTCCTTTTGTTAATACTCCACTTTTTTGAAAGTCCTCAATTAGATCTTTGGCCTTTGGAATAGGATGTTTATTTTTATTCATGTCAAATTCAAATCGAAAATTCACCACACCTAAATAATTGCCATTACGCTTTTCATTTCGACCGTCACTTGGTATTAATTTAGTTAAAAGTTCAGTAGTATCTATCTTTTGGGTCTTTTTAAAATCATCAAGTAGCTCTTGATAATTATTTACATTTAACCCAATGTTATCGTAAGGAAACATATAAATAGGACCATTTTCTTCTGGGGCAGCTTTATTAGGATATTTTACTAACCCATATTTTTTTATGATCTGTTTCATTACTTGAACTACTTCTGGGTGTTGCTCAATATATGCACCCTTGAATTGTTCGAGATAAATATCGTCACTATAATCTTCTAAAATTTTCAAAGTATCTTTTTCAATCATTAGGAACGGATAAGTACGATATGGCTTTTTCATTTCTACATAAGTTTGATGGCCAATCCCTGCAAAAGTATTATCTGTCTGAATAACGGAAAACTCACCTTGTATTCCATAGTTTGTTTTTAAATATTCTTGTATTGGTTGATTCAGTTTATCTTTAGGGAAATAACATCCACTAAGAATTAGGAATGATGTACTTACTAAGATGACTTGAATCAATTTTTTAATACTCTTCATTTTTCACCCTACATTTCTTAAATTTTAATAAAATTATAACATTTTCCATTCAACTAAACTGCCACGTTGGCTTAAGTACACTGCTTCACAATCTTAACGAAACAATTAATAAAATCACTCCATAATCTGGCCCAATTGCTGAATAACATGACCGGAATTTTTACAACAACTTTATTATCTCTGTACAGATTTTCCCCAAAATGCTGGCGGTACCCCATCGCTATCAAGCTAACAGGGGTACCGCCACACATCCATCAACTTAAAGT
>NZ_NVOY01000060.1 GCF_002551005.1 Bacillus pseudomycoides | reverse complement strand
CCCATCGCCTTTAGGCATGGGATGAAAGTGAGGTTGGATACGGAGTGCCACTGAAAACCACAAGGTTTGTGGTGCTTTAAGTATCCAAAATGTCGGTGGCTTTTATTTTTATTTTCTTTCGTCTTTGTGTTGCAGTTCATAAATTGAACTGACACAATTTGAATATGATAAATAATTATAGAAGAACCAAAACAACGGTGTCATTAATTAACTACCATTTTGTGTTTTGTCCACGATACAGAAGAAAGATTTTCCTTAATGAAAAAGTAGAAGAACGTTTCAAAGAGTTGATTCAAGAAATATGCGGAGAACTTGATATTGTTATTGTCGCAATGGAATGCGACAAAGACCACGTTCATTTGTTCTTAAATACACTACCAACACTTAGTCCTGCTGATACAATGGCAAAAATCAAAGGAGTGACTTCTAAAAAATTGAGAGAAGAATTTCCTCATCTTCAACACTTGCCAAGCCTATGGACGCGCTCCTATTTTGTTTCTACTGCAGGAAATGTATCAAGTGAGACAATAAAATATTATGTTGAAAATCAAAAAACGAGGGGGTGAAACTTGTGTCACAAACTATCACGGTCAAGGTTAAATTGCTTCCGACAAAAGAACAAATCCAACTATTAGAACAAAGTAGCCAGGAGTATATTAAAGTCATTAATACACTTGTATCTGAAATGGTTGAAGCAAAGAAAAGCACTAAGAAAAGTACAAAAGATATCGAAGCCGATATTCCAAGTGCGATGAAAAATCAAGCAATTAAAGATGCGAAAAGTGTATTTTCTACAAAAGTGAAGAAAAGTAAATACAAAATTGTTCCGATTCTAAAGAAACCTGTTTGTGTATGGAACAACCAAAACTATTCATTTGACTCCACACACATTTCAATTCCGTTTATGGTGAGTGGAAAATCAACTCGTTTAAAAGTTCGGGCTTTGTTAATGGATAAACATAATCGTAACTTGGATTTGTTGAAACACAAGTTAGGTACACTTCGCATAACAAAAAAATCCAATAAGTGGATTGCCCAAATATCTGTAACGATTTCCACAAATGAAAGAGAGGGAACAAAAATTTTAGGTGTAGACTTAGGTCTTAAAGTTCCTGCGGTAGCCATCACGGATGATGACACAGTTAGATTCTTTGGAAACGGTAGACAAAACAAATACATGAAACGGAAATTTCGTGGTGGCCGTAAGAAGTTAGGGAAAAGCAAGAAATTGAATGCCATTCGACAACTTGATGATAAAGAGCAAAGATGGATGCAAGATCAAGACCACAAAATAAGTCGTGAAATAATTAATTTTGCAACTGATAATAACATTTCTGTCATTCGATTAGAACAACTAACGAATATTAGGCAGACGGCACGAACAAGCCGTAAAAACGAAAAAAATCTACACACTTGGTCATTCTATCGTTTGGCGCAATTCATCGAGTACAAAGCGAAAATAGTTGGTATTAAGGTCGAATATGTGAACCCTGCTTATACAAGTCAAACATGTCCGAAATGTTCTGAAAAGAACAAGGCACAAGACAGAAAGTACAAGTGTCAATGCGGATTTGAGAAACATCGTGATATCGTTGGGGCGATGAATATTCGCTACGCAACTGTGATTGATGGTAACAGTCAATCAGCCTAAGCACCTATATGGTCTGGTTTAGGAGGGGCAATGAGATGCCCTAATCTTGAAGGCTGTTCAAAACAGAAATGGATTGCGAACATTTAGTCATTCAAGAATCCCACCCGTTAATTCGTAAGGATTAGGGCTTGCGACTTTAGTCGTGGGAGTCTCAA
>NZ_NVOY01000005.1 GCF_002551005.1 Bacillus pseudomycoides | reverse complement strand
AAAAATGAAAGTGAAAATTTTGTAACTGCTAATATGAAATAGACAGTTTCTGCTAAGATGTACTATACACTTTCGCCAAACTAATCACCATCTAGTAAACTTGTAATATTCGTTTACTGGAGGTTGGAAACTTGGAGGAAAAGTTAGTGTTATATGTAGAAATTCATCAGATGTATAAAAGGAAATTCAAGATTACCCAAATCGCAGATCACCTAAAAGTTACACGTGCTACAGTTTATAAATATTTAGCGATGTCTTTCGAAGAGGCCCAACAATATTTAGGCAACCCACTTCAAAAGCCAAAAAAGCTCGATGTTTATCGTGATTGGATTGTCGCTTGGTTAGAAGAATATCCCCATTTGAGTGCAGCGCAGATTAAAGATTGGTTATTGGAGCGGTATCCAGAATTAGAAATCGGTGATAGTACTGTGCGCTTATATGTAAAGGAGATGAGAGAAGTTTATCAAATTGAAAAGAAGGCAATGGTTAGACAATATGAGGCAGTACCAGAACAACCAATGGGCAAGCAATTACAGGTCGACTGGGGTGAGACAAAACAAAAAACAACGCAGAAAAAAGAAATTAAATTGTACTTCATCGCTTTTGTTTTAGCACATTCCCGCTATAAATATATGGAGTGGCAAGACCGTCCATTTACAACGAAGGATGCCATCCTTTGTCATGAAAATGCGTTTCGATTTTTCGGTGGTTGTACCGAAGAAATTGTCTACGACCAAGATCATTTAATTACAGTGAGTGAGAATGCTGGAGATTTAATTTTAACATCTGAGTTTCAAGCCTATGTGAAGGAACGAAAGTTCCGTGTGCATTTGTGCCGCAAAGCCGATCCGGAATCAAAAGGTATGATTGAAAACGTTGTGAAATACATAAAACGTAACTTCGCAGATAGCCGTGTATTTAAGGATACTGAAGATTGGAATGCAAGAGCACTTCAATGGTTAGAGCGAACAGGTAATTACAATGTGCATAACACAACGAAAAAGAGACCAGCTGAAGTGTTCCCCGTCGAAAAGCAACACTTACAACCCGTCTCTCTACTACTTTCATCAGAAAGTACCAATGAAGTCATTATAACAAGGAACGTTATCAAGGACAACACAATCCGTTATGAATCCAATCGGTACTCAGTCCCTATCGGGACATACGAATCACAAAGTGATAATAAAGTATGGATTGAAATAGCTGGTGAAAATCAAGAGGAGTTAATCATTCGAAGTAGTCAGCATGGCGACATCGTTGCGCAGCACAAACTTAGTCGTGAAAAAGGTGTATTAGTTAAAAATAGAAATCATGGCCGTGATCGTTCAAAAGAAATTGAAGAGTTGAAGGTCAGCGTGATTTCAGCATTCCAAGACCAAGAAAAAGCAGTCGAATATATCGATGGAATTTGCCTGAAATATACACGCTATCGTCGAGATCAACTTAATCTCATTCGTTCTGTTATTTTAAATGAACCAAATTTGATGGATAAAGCACTCGAAAAGTGCATGACGGAAAAGCTTTATAGTGCCAATGATTTTCGTGATGTCGTGTCCTATTTAAAGCAGGCATCGAAAGAGGAAGCAGTGCCGACAACAGGCGGAACTAAAGGGACAACTCAAGTAGAATCACGCTCTCTAAGTACATACACGAGTATTTTAGGAGGCGTTGCGAATTGAATAAGACCGTAAAAGAATTACAGGCACACTTTAGACAATTACGTTTAGCTGAAACAGCCGAGGAACTCCCGCAGCTCCTTCGCGAAGCTGAAAAAGTTTCCTGGACTTATTTAGAATTTTTGGAAGCAATCACGACGTATGAGTTGAACAAACGTGAAGAAAAAAGCATTGAAAGACGTATCAAATGGGCACGTTTCCCGTACTACAAAACACTCAAGGAGTTCAAAATAGAGGAACAAAACGCACTTAGCACAAGGCAACTGACACAATTACAGGAATTTGGTTGGCTGGAGCAACAATATAATTTGATTTTTTTAGGTCCACCAGGCGTTGGCAAAACGTTTCTAGCCATAGGACTCGGCATCGAGGCTATTCAGAAGGGATTTTAAGTATATTTCGTGACTATGGGAGAGCTGATTCAACTCTTGAAAACGCAGGAATTTGCGCATAAATCACAAGTGCAAATGAAGCGACTACAGACGTCAGATTTAGTAATTATCGATGATTTGATGTACATGGCGATGGATCAGCGTGAAGCCAATCTATTCTTCCAGCTCATCAACCATTTATATGAACGAAGTTCTATCATCTTAACATCCAATAAGAGCCCAGAACTATGGAGTGAATTGATGGGCGATGAAGGAATTACAACAGCAATTTTAGATCGACTTTTACATCGTGTGGAAGTCATCCACATGAATGGAGATAGTTATCGAATGAAGAACAGGAAACATTTATTTTAAGCAAAAGTGTATAGCGCAAGTTAGAAAAACTTGTATTATTCGACTTGACGGTTACAAATTTATTCTTTAATTCCTGATCTAATAATTGTAGTTCTTCTATAAGACTCATTGAAGACATAAAAACAGCCACCCTTTCATGGATACTCCATGAAAGGGTGGCTGTTTTTGGTGAAAATTATACATAGCCTTAACTTGATAGCGATGTGGTGCTACCCCTTACAAACTTTCAGATATACATTCATACATATCTAAATATATTAAATTAATAATTATACAACACCTAATATTTTACTTACTATTTGAACAAGTAGACCACTCGCAGTATTTTGAAAGAGATCAGATAAGAATTCTTTATTATATTTTTTTATAATTGATTCAAAAAGAGAAATATCTTCTTTTTTACTAGCAGCAAGAGCTTCAATACTTGCTTTTTTTACATCGGATTCGATTTTGATAGAAGATATCACTTTTTCTAAATCAGAAATAATTTCTTCCCAATTAAAATTCGAGGGTATGCTACTAGTATTTAAATTGTTATTGTTACCGAAAATCGCTCCTTGTATAGAAGTACCTTTAATATCTCTAATATTGACAGAATTATCTTCATTATATTTATTAAAACTTTTTGCATTATGTGAATTTACATTAGAGTTTTCTTGAATAGTTGCATCAAAAACATTATTATTTCCGCTTACTTGATAATCATTTCCATAAATTATTTTTTGTTCTTTTATATTTACTGTAGATTCCATATGTTTATTGTTAAAAGCTTTCTCTACAACAGATTTGGCTTCTTCTAAAAAAGGCTTATCTGAAAAATAAATTCGATAGTATTTTCCTGAATTCATTTGAAAATTTAAGTATTGTCTATTACTTGAATATGATTGATACATTAACCAAATATATATACCAGAAAGTCCACATCCAATTAATCCAACCATTAAAAATTCAAATAATATAAAGAATGAAATTAAGAAAATAAAAATAGCGATAAATGGCACTTTAAATTTCTTTTTACCTGCATATAAAAGCGCTATATTACTTAAATTTAAAGTAATATCATTAAATTTTAAGATGTTATCTTTTATAGTAAAAGACTCAGTTATAATTTCCTTGTCATCAGAATTGATGAATGTTGGAAGATTTTTCTCCATATTAATAAGCTCCTTAATAGATATTAATTTCCTATTAGGGGTCACCATATCATTTCGGGGAATTTGCACGTTTAAACACATTTTAAACATTTACTGTACGCTAAAAGATATCCGTCCAGAAAACATTTAAAGTAGATAAACAAATCAATTTTTAATTAAACTTAAATTTGTATCTCTCTGAACGTGTATTAAACGCTAAAGAACTTTATAATAAAAGTTTGTAGTCCTTATCGCACAAATTTTCCATAATGACACAGTAGTCCCCCTTATTCAATCGAGATACCACCCTTTTATTCCCATTATATCAATAATTAAACAGAATAACTAAATAAATATTACTGTAGTACTTAAGCAATATACTCGAAACAAATCCCAAAAGCGTGTTCAAATGATTCCCACATTATACTTATAAAGCGGTATGTTCATTATTTAATACTTCAAGTAACAAAATTTCTATTAATAAATAACATTAAGATATTAATTTTTCTACTAGTTTAATAGCTAACTTATAAATTAAATAAAACTTAACATTTCATATAAAATTTGATCAGATTAGCAATTTAAGAAAAGATGTTCTGACCATTTTAACTTCTATTTAAATCTATCGATTTTATAATTTTTATTCTAGGCCTTTTATATCGTAAAAATCATTTATATAATTTTACAGAATAAAATAACATCTAGTTTATTTTATTCTAATCTTCTATGCATTGCAATAATGACCAGTTCGTTTCCATTTTTTAATCCATGTTCTTAATTATGCTTCTGTTTGTTTGGGGTCTTTTCCTGGGCACTTCAGACATCTTGATTTAACCTTCGAAGTAAAACTATTGGGTTTTACATAAAAAAACATGCTCTTTATCGTATTCCAATTGAACCTTAATATAAGCATTTTTATAGCTCCTTAACAATGTATCTCCTTTTCTTCAACTTTTTCACCAACGCATCCAAATAGGAGTTCAGTTGCTAATGTAATAGATATGATTTAAATGCACACTCGTACTGAGGTCTCTCTAGCGTTTCTGAGCATTGTTGTTCCCAATAAAGTTAGTGAAACAAAAAGAAGTGTATAGAGGGAAATTGAAGAAGTATACAGGTAAGCAACCATGTATGAATCATGCGATTGAATTGCGAAAGCATACCAATAAAACTGTTAAAGAAATATGCCAAATTACAGGTGTGAGTCAGGTCGCTCTGTATCGTAGATTAAAAGAACTTGAATAAAGTTCTTTTTTTGTTTTGTAATTAAATTCCAGATTGACCTCTCATACCCATAATCATTTCTGTATCCCAAGGACAGCAAATACAAGAATATTTAATGCTTCTTCTAGTAAAACAGACTTTGTTACAAATTTATTATGTTTGACTTTAAAAAAGGAACGTAATATTTATTTGTAGAAAATTTTAAGAGTAAAAATAAAATGATTATTTATATGATAAGAAAAGGGGGCACTTATAGATGCTAACAAATGATTTAGATTTCCGATTAGAACCACGTCTAAAAGAACTGTATGAACAACATAAAATAAGAGCTCAGAAGATAGACTGGGGTTATCATGAGTTTTTACCATGGGATAAGGGAATGGACTTTAAAAGAGTTCCTTGGGATGAAAGTCAAGTTACTCTTCCTTCTGGTGTAATTACAGCCATTGAAACAGCTTTATTAACAGAAATGAATTTACCATGGTTTACAACGTATTTATCTGCAACTTTTAAAGGATCCCTTTCTGTTATTACGGACTTTATTCACACATGGACTTCAGAAGAGGATCAACATTCGAATCTATTGGAGACATATTTACTACTCACTCGAAGTGTGAATCCTAAACGAATACATGAATTAAGAAAGTCAGTCGTTGAGGGTGGATTTGAGCCTGATTTTCATACACCAATCGAAGCCATGACGTATACGACGCTACAAGAACTTGCAACGATGGTGTTTTACAATAATGTCGCTAAGGTTGCAAGTAAGCATGATCCAGATCTTGCTACATTATTACGCCGTCTTGCAAAAGATGAAACTCTTCATTATGCGTTTTATCGAGACGTGATTCGAACACATTTGGAATTGGAACCTAATTATTGCTATCATATTGCCAATGTGATTATGAATTTTAAAATGCCAGGTGCCGTCATGCCTGATTTTGAAAATAGAATGGCTGTGATTGCAAAAGAAGCTAACTATGGACCACTACAATATTTTGATCAAGTACTTGATGTAGTGATTGATTATTGGGGGTTAAAAGACTTACGACCAATTGCACCTCTAGCTGAAAAAGCAAGAATTGAGATTTTGGAGTACCACACAAGATTGAAAAAAATAAGGGATCGATTTGGTCGTTTTCAAGGGAAAACTGATCTACGTTAATGAGTAGAGGTTTCAGAATATACGCGGGGAAATTCCCCTTCCCTTTATTGAAAATCTGACACACTCCCTATTGTTTTGGTACTGTTTTTATTTAATTTGATTTTTGAAGAAAAATTTGTTGACACTAAAAATAATTTTATGATATTATAAAATATTTGATAAAAAGTTATATGTGTGTTAAGGTTAAGAAGGTTACCATATATGGAGGTGGATTATATGTTTCAAATTGGCGATAACATTGTTTATCCAATGCACGGAGCAGGTATAATTGAAGCCATAGAAGAAAAAGAATTCTCAGGGAAAAAGCAACAGTATTATGTTATAAAAATGTCAATCAGTAATATGCAAGTCATGATTCCTATGGGTAAAATATTAAGTTCGAGTATACGCCCAGTTACTGATATACTTGCATTAAAACACATTATACACATTTTTCAGCATGGAGAATCAGATAAATTATTGCCGTGGAAACAAAGGTATAAAGTGAACACGGAAAAAATAAAAACGGGTGAAATACAAGAAGGTGCTGAAGTTGTACGTGATTTAATGCGTATGCAGAAAGAAAAGGCACTTAATACAAGCGAAAAAAAAATGTTGGATAACGCACATGAATTTTTGATTAGTGAACTAGGATTAATTAAAGGGATCACTGAAAATCAAATAAAAAGTTTCTGTTAAGATTCATTATAGATAATGTATTACATCCCCCGAAAATATCCTGAATTTTTCGGGAATGTGATGATTATTAAAAGTAAATCATTTCAAAGACATTCAACTTCTTCAACTCACTTTTAGAGTAGGAACCTCTTTTGTTATTACTTCAATCTAATCCATTTTTATTTTTAAATTTCTTTTACGAACGTTCAAAGTTTCATCAAATAACTCGATTAAATAGTCACTTGATTTTTGAAATCCTGATTCACACTGGCACGGACAAGGAGCCGTAAGGATGAAAGAGAGGTAGGGCTTTCATTGTTTTAGGTAATATACTATCTAAGTCATTATTTCCAGAAGAAAAAACAATCAATCTCACCGCTATCTTTAAGAGTTCCTTACATCTACTGAGACAGTGAATAGTAATTGTTTATCTTCTTAACGTAAAATTGATAAACGAACTGGTAACACCATATGGTCAACTACAAAAAATGGTTTCCAGACCAGGAAACCATTTTAAATTTTATTTACATACCAATAGTAAATTAAGCAGTAAGAAGGAGTGCACACATGAAAAAAATGTTAACAAAAGAACTAAGTAATGAATTAAAGAAGCGAGAAGGAATCATTTCTATTACAGTTGAGCCTTATGAAAAAATCGAAGTTGGTGGAATTCGTGTAGATGGACCAGCTGTTATTCTAATTAATCAAGAATAGCTAAAAATAGTTGAATGAACGAAGAAAAGGATCAGCCTTTACGAGAAGGGAAGGTCCTTTTTTGTTTGCTGCAGCTAATATGGGATATACATAACTTTTATCTGATGTTTTGGGGTTAAAAGGAAGGAGAGGGTCGGGATTATCATGGTGGAAAGCTTAATATTGGTAGGATTTCTTTTTATGTTATATAAATTAGTTGGTAAAAAAAACTAATTATTTAAAACGATATATTGTTTCCTTTTTAAGGGCGAGATTTATTTGATAGTGAAATGGATAATTTAAAGGAGGAATTTAGACGGATGCAAGGAAAGAACACATAAAATACAAGAAGATGTCAAAGAATTATGATCGTATTTATTTAGTTTCGGTTATCCTATTAATTGTACTTGTTTGTAGTAGTGTGATTATCATAGGAGCTACAGGGGAAAATATGGAGTGTTTTTGTTGTTAGCAATTTTACTTAACGTACGTATTACTAAAGAATCTCAAATGTTGGTTTGAAATAAAGTTTGATTAAAAACACTTGAAAAACCTATATTTTACAATAAGTATAAAAAATTCATTTTAAAAAAAGATTGATCAAAATAGGGGTCACGTTACATGCCCATCAACTTAAGGACAGAAACAAAATGAATATTCGTTCATATAAGCTAAAAAACTTTTAAAATATTTTGTGTCCTTAAAAATGAGCATACCAAATAAACCTATATAGGTATCATTTTTAAAAATTATGCGATTTTCTTTTGTTTCTCCGATCCATTATACTCATAAACAACATCCATAATATCAAAGACTGTTTTCTTCTCATATCGATGAGATTTTCGTCCATTCTTCTATAGGAGGTGGAACAGGCGGATTAGAATCTTTGTGATTTCTTGGGTGTTTTGTTGTATAGCTTGATACAACAGATACAAATGATCTTGAATCATTCCAATCGCTTTATATTCACTTAATTCTCTTTTCTTCTTTTTTAAAAGAAGTTGACGCATTTTAAACATGGTAGAGGAACACAGGAAAATAGCGATTAGCTTTCCATATAATTGACACTCTAATCGCTCCTGTTTTACATTACGATAATGATCTATTTTGAAGAGTGATTTCCATGTTTTAAAGACAATCTCTATTTGCCAACGCAACGTATACAACTCATGTACCTGTTCCGTCGGAACCCATTCCCAAGGTGTGTTCGTTACATACACGTTTAATCCCGCTGCCATTTTACTTTTCTCTGAGTACGTTCTACTTTTTGATTTTACTTTTTCTGCGATTTTTGCTCGTCGTTTTTGAAGTTGTTTTTCTGTTAATCGATTAAAAATGACGCGTGCAAACAGTTGTTGTTTATCGCCAATGTAAGCATTTTTTATTTCAAATGTTTCTCCGGGCTGTAGTTCTTTTAAAATCTGTTTTACGTCGATTTGTATGTATTCCGATTGTTCCTTCATTGCACCATTTTAAAGTATTCTGGGTTTGGATTTTTCACATATACATTTGTATTTAATTTTAAACGAGAAATATAATATGTACCTCGTTGATCCATTTGATCTAAGTCTTCTAATGAAAAATAACCCAAATAACGAATACATAAATCTCCTGGTCGTAAGGTATCTAAGCACTCTGTACCAAATGTTTTGTCATTATTTTTCCCTGGTCCAACTTGAAAATTAAGAAATTCCCCACTGTGCAGATCATATTCTAATTGAATTTTGATTCCGGCTGTTTGAGCATATCCTCCAGATCCTGGATATACATTTTCTAAATCATTTGGCACTTGAAATACGGTAGCATCTAAGATACGAATTCGTCCAAAATAAGAGAAGAGATGATTAGATATTTGCGTTTGCTCACATACTTTTTGTTGTAATTGTAAAGAAAAAATATGCTTTAAAAACAAAACTGCTTTAGCATTTAAACGTTTATTTAAGCCTTCAGGGCTGAGTAAAGTACCAGTAGCTGCATGAAGCCTACTACATAATCGGACTAAGGGATCACTTGCCACCCGTTGACTGATCCAAATACAAATAGTAGCTAAGTCTGATCCAGAAAACTTACGTTTGCGCTTTATAAATCCGACTTCTCTTGCAAGTTCTTCTAAAAATACAGGTGTAACATATCGTTGTAATTCTTCCGCAAATGGTTGTAGTTCATCTTGAATCGAGAAATTCATAAAAAACGTTATCCTTTCTAATCTAGCTTGTTTAGAAAAGATAACGTTTTTTTGTATTTAAGGGTATTAAAATCTCTTAAGTAGAGGGGCATGTAAGGTGACCCCTAAATAGGGTTTCCAAAAATATCACTATGATAATCTTTAGCGTTTATTTAACATCTAATTTATATTATTAGCATATTTCTGTACATATTTTATACCGTTGATTTTCCTTCTACATTTTTGCTGGCTTTATTAAAGTTATGTTGTTTTTTTCTTCGAAAACATTCTTAACACGTTTGATAAAGAAGGAAAGCAATAAAGTGAAACTTTANNACCTAACTTCTTTGCTTTTGTCGAATTTTGAGGTGGGAGTATTACTGCCCGTTAATGCGGGATAAAAAATGTATTGGCTTAATGATTATGATTGTTGTTTAATCTTAATTTTAGATGGAACAAATATTGTTAATACAAATGCAATTATAGCTAAGATTGTCATGAAATATTAAAAATATGAAAGTTGTTGTTTCTGTTAAATTTGTTACAACCCACATAGACGGAATGATAAAAATCAAACCGATAATAAATAACGGCTTCGCACCAAATCGATCATACATTCTTCCTGTAACTGGAGACATAAAGGCATTGACCACGGCGCCAGGTAATAATAGTAAACCAGCGTCAAAAGCAGTGAACCCTCTTCTGTTCTGTAAATAAATGGGTAACAATATTATATCCGCATACATCATCATTGTGACTATAATGTTGATTATAGATGTTAGCGTAAATATTCTATTTTTAAAAACGGATAAGTTAAGCAGTGGATCGGAAGATTTAATTTGTCGTAGACAGAACATTGCAGTAGTGACTATTCCTACAAGTATAGTGACTATTACAACTTTATCATCCCACCCCCGGCTTCCCGCATTACTGAAACCATATAAAATTAGACCAAAACCAATTGTTGATAAAATAACACTTACTACATCTAATTTTATGTTTTCTGTTTCTGAAACATTAACTAAATATTTCATCGCTAATACAATGATTATTAAAACAAATGGAATTAGTCCAATAAATAACCAACGCCATGAATAATAATCTATAATAAAACCTGATAATGTTGGTGCAATTGCTGGAGCAAAAATCACTGCTAGTCCAATTAACACCATCATACTTCCTCTTTTTTTCTGGTGGAAAAATAAACATAACTACACTCATAAGCAACACCATCATACTTCCTCTTTTTTTCTGGTGGAAAAATAAACATAACTACACTCATAAGCAACGGCATAATAATTCCTGCTCCAATGGCTTGAACCATACGGCCTATTAGTAAGATTGAGAAGTTTGGTGCTATTGCACACAATATAGAGCCAACTAATAAAAGTAGCATTGAACTTATAAATAATTGGCGTGTAGAAAAACGTTTCATTAAATATGCAGTGATTGGTACTAATACACCGTTAACTAACATAAAACCAGTTGATAGCCACTGTACGGTTGTAGCAGATACTGAAAATGCTTCCATTAAGTTACTTAATGCAACGTTTAACAATGTCTGATTTAGTGTGGATAAAAAACACCTATTTAATAGGTTTATTTGTTATGCACATCTTTAGTGTAGTCGTAGAAATTTCAAAAAACACATTCACATATACCCTCTTGTCCCCCTTAGCTTGATGGGTATGGGGTTACATCATCTTAAAATTAAAGTATGTAGTGTTCTCAAAACGAAGAAAACGAGCTGCATTCCTATAAATAACTGTAGAGAAGCAGAAGTATTGTTTGGCAGCAGCCTCTTTATTTGTTAATTAAGGAGACAAAATTTGTTTTACTTGTAAGGGAAGAGAGAGCAATCACAACGGAGAGTGTAAAGTAGTTTCCTATATGTATCCACAACAAGAAATAAAGACTTTTGTAGATAGCTTGTTTATTTTATTCCAACCTTACAGAAATGTCATTTTTATGTAAGGTTAATAGATAGTTTATTTAGCGTTTAAATGTAATAATAAAATCATAAGAAGTGATGATGAATTTTTAGAAATGATAAGAAAGTGTTGTTAGTAGTTGTAACACCAACTAAAAAATGATTGAGAAAAAATTCAATATATACATAATAAATGGAGGTAAATATAATGGCCTTAAAATTATTCGGTATCGTTTTTGGAATAGTATTAATCTTATGGGGCGTATATAGAATGAAAAAAGATGATGCATTCGTAGGAAAAAACCAAACAAGAAAAAATCTTTTCAATTTGTTGATTCTTGGAGGGGCTTCTGGATTAGGACAATTCTTAGGTGGAATTCTGCTTGTCATTTTAGTAATCGTATCCTTTATAATTAAATAATTTTCAAATAAGAGGAGTTAATGTATAATTTAGCTCTTTTTGTTGTGATAAAGCCTTTAGGAAAGACCGCAAATTTTTCTAGAAATGGATATAGTCTATAGAAGTATAGATGGCACTTGTGATGAATCATTTTCCTAATAATAATTTCGTTTTTCCTTGATTAAGTAACTCGAGTATCAAATCAGTTTTAGACTCATTGATCTTAAGTTTCCCGCCATTTTCTACATACTTCATACGACCAGCCTGCGTTCGTTTCAGTATATAGTTCCGTTCAATATCAGCAAATAAAGATAAGATTGCAACCATGACTTTAGTAGTCATAGTTGCCTATATGTTAATTTTTGCAATGCTTGCCTTGGGGCTATTGTACGCTTAGTGTACAGAGGACAGGTAAAAATGTGCCCAATTGTGTCTAAACGTACAATTTTCTTTTTTTAATAAGGTGACTCTATATAGTAACTATTTTTTTAAAATGAATGCTATATATATCCATTTTAATTTTTCGACATATAAGTCGCTGCTATGCATGGCCAGATGCTCTCGCCAGCCTAAAAAGAAAGAGGGTTTTTATGTCGATTTTTTAATTTGTATTTATATATATAATTTATCGAGAATTATTAATTTAAAAAGTAGGTGATATCATGATTTATAATATTTTAGTTATAGAGGACAATCTGGATTTACAGGAATTGATACGAGAATTTTTAATGACACAGAATTATCATGTTTATACGGCGAATGACGGAGTTGAAGGTATACAGCTTTTTCAAAAGGGTCAATATCATCTAGTTATAGCTGATATTATGATGCCAAATATGGATGGATTTCATGTATGTAATATGATTCGCAAGAGTTCGTCCGTTCCGATTATCATTTTAACAGCATTAAATGAAGAAAACGCCGAGATGAAGGCGTTTGATTTGCAAGTCGATGATTATATAACAAAGCCGTTCTCTTTTAATATTCTTATTAAACGTGTCCAAGCTGTTATTCGACGTTCGTATCCACAGGAAGCGACACAAATGATGCTATTTAAAGAAATTAACTTGGATTGTGATGCCTATATTGCAAAAGTAAATGATGAAGAAATTTCACTAACAATGAAAGAGTTCGATATTTTGAAGTTACTCATGAAAAACGAAGGAAAAGTGTTATCTCGGGAATTATTACTTGATCAATTATGGGGCTATGATTATTACGGTGATACGAGGGTTGTTGACACACATATTAAGAATTTACGGAAGAAGCTTAATGTTCCATATATCAAAACGGTAAAAGGAGTTGGTTATAAACTTGATTCGTAAATTTGTACTAGGCAGCGTAACAAGAAGAATTTTTCTTATTACAACAGGATTATTAGTTATGTCAGCTTTGTTGATTTACTTACTCTTATATTTCTTACTTCCATCTTTCTATTATCAGTATAAACAAAATAATCTTAATAAGAATGTGAATATTTTTGTCGAGAAAGTAAAAGGAGAGTCGTTTAAGGATGTTAAAGCGGCTTTAGAAAGATATTCGTCTGAAAATAAAGACGTTATATGTATCGTGAGTGACCGAAAAGGGACAATAGTTTATACCCCTTCTATCTATGTTCCTGACGAAGGAAATGTGAGTACTGTCGATGAAGTGCCAGCTATCCCCGTCCAATCTGCCGTAAATATTACGGGTCAAGCTGAAGAAAAAAATCAACAATCTCCTTCTATTTACACAATTAAAGAAGAAGTTCAATTGCAAGAAGGAGGCTATCAGTTTACATTTTATACGTATCTATACCCTATTGAAGAAATTTCCCGTGTTCTTTTATCATTCTCACCGTACATTATTGCTATTATTATAGTTATTTCAATTGTAGGATCCCTATTTTATTCAAAGATTTTAGCTAAACCACTTATCGATTTAAATAAGGTTGCAAGAAGGATGGCAAAGCTAGATTTTTCGCAAAAAAGTAGTATTAAATCCAATGATGAACTTGGAGAATTATCAACTACTCTAAATGATTTGGCTAATAATTTACAACAAACAATGATTCAATTAAAGAATTCTAATGAAATGTTAAAAGATGACATCAAAAAGGAACGCGAGCTTGATGCAAAACGTAGACAATTTTTAACTGCTATATCTCATGATTTAAAAACGCCAATCGCAGTAGTTAAAGGTCAACTAGAAGGAATGCTTTATAATATCGGCGTCTATAAAGATCGTGATCGCTATTTGCAGAAATCGTATGAAACGATGAATAGTATGGAAGGGTTAGTAAAAGAAATACTTGAACTCAGTAGGTTGGAATCGGAAAGGCTACAATTAAACAAAGAGAATGCCAATTTATCTATTATGATTGAAAGAATTATACAAGAACATGAGTATTTCCGTTACTCGAAACAGTTGAAAGTGGTTAAGTTTATAGAAAAAAATCTTTACTATTTTTCCGATACTCAGTTATTGAAAAAGGTAATACAAAATATACTTCATAATGCCTATTCGTACACACAGGAAGGTAAGGAAGTATACGTTTCCCTTTATCGGCGAAACGATGAGATTATACTGGAAATCTTAAATACAGGAGCGTACATTGAAGAAGAACACTTGGAGCATATCTTTGAACCGTTCTACCGAACTGAAAAGTCACGAAATCGCAACACTGGTGGGAATGGGCTTGGTTTATTTATTGTTCAACAACTATTAGATGCCCATAAGATACAATATAGCCTCAAGAATACGAAAAAAGGTGTACTATTTACAATCTGTTTTAAGTAAGAAGCTTTCATAATTTTGAGAGCTTCTTTTTTTATGGGGAATAATACTGATTATTTCCAGGGATTTCTATCGAATTACTTGTGCAACGCCTATTTTTTAAATGAATCACACTTTAATCACACATAAACCACACATTGCTTAATTATTATTAAAACTCAAAGGAGGAATATTATATATGTTAACATTAAAAAATGTAAGTAAAACATTTAACAATGAACAAGTACTAAAAAATATAAATGCTGAATTTTCCCATGGTCTCAATTTTATTGTAGGTCCATCTGGAAGTGGTAAAACAACGTTATTGAAAATAATAAGTGGTATGGATCCAGAATTTGAGGGAGAAGTTTATTTTAATAATAAATCAATTAAACAATTTTCGAAATCTGAACGGAATGATTACTATTACAATTCAATTGGATTCATATGGCAAAACTTTCAACTAATAAATCATTTATCAGTTGAAGATAATATCATGGTTGTTCTTGAATTATCGAATTTAGATAAAGAAACCAAAAGTCAAAAAGTTAAGAATACGCTTCAAAAATTAGGAATTTCAAGATTAGCGAAACAAAATGTGAAGTCACTGTCAGGTGGCGAAAAACAAAGAGTTGCCATTGCTAGAGCATTAGTAAATGATCCGGAAATTATTATTGCGGATGAACCTACTGGGGCACTAGATAAGAAGAATGCCAAAGAGTTTATAAACGTATTAAAGCAAATTGCAAAAGAAAGAATGGTTATCGTTGTTACTCATGATCAATCAATTATAGATGAATTATCTAGCACTTATGTTTTGAAATCTGGGGAAATTATTCAAGAAAGAAAACAGGAGGCTTCTACTCGAAAAAGCAAGCAAATGAAAAAAAATGCACCTTCGTTTTCATTTAATAGCGGACTTACGCAAGGCTTTAAAAATATTAAGGGAATGGTCTTGAAAACAATACTTACAGCAATTGTTCTTCTTTTTTCGTCCTATTTCGTATTAATTAATGTTAGTGGCAATATCTCGAATCAAGGGAAGGAAATAACGGATAATCTAGTGAAACAATATGGTCAATCCTTATTTAATATATCTATTTTTCCAGAAACGATGGAAGCGGGTAGCACATCTGAAGGGGCTGGAGGTAACGGTGCGAACAGTCAAAATAAGGATGTAAAACAAGATATATCTTCTATTTTCAAAGATTATAAGAATGATGAACGAGTAAAAATGATTTATCCTCTGTTGACGTTAAACAATATGGCTGTTTCCATTGATGGAGTAATCAATCAACATAAAGTAGAACAATCCAATTATGCACCTGCAAATAATGGATTAGTAGCAGGTAGAATGCCGAATAACGATAAAGAAGAAGTGGCTGTAACGAAAGCCTTTCTTGATAAAATTAATGTTTCACCTGAAAAGGCTTTAGATAAAGAAATCGAAATTACAGGTTCTATGGTTGATGGGGATCAGTCTGCTGTTCTTGAGGGGAAATCTCACACGATGAAATTAAAAATAGTTGGTGTCATCAATTCTAAGATGGAAATGGATAAATCGATAACTGGTGGAGAGGCTACATCTATAGAACTTGAAGATGCTTTCATTTATAGCAAGAAAGCTGTGGAAGAGTTTTATCTTGCATTTGGTAAAGATACGAATAAAATTCCATTTGAATTGAGAGCAACCTCTCTTCCCAATGTACTTTCTTTAGTTAAAGAATTACAAGGGAAAGGAATCGTTCCATTTGGACAATTTATGATGGTAAAAAACATTTCGGATCTTAATGCTACTACAGATAATCAATCAAGTTCTATCACTGGAGTTATGGGTATACTTGCGCTAATCATAACGATTACAATAACAATTGTGAACACATTTGTTCGAAAAAATGAATATGCCCTCTTAAAAATAAACGGTTTTTCATTCGGGAGTATTACAAAATTAACTATTATCGAAAATATTTTGACGTCTGCTATGGCTCTCGTATTGTTCTTTGCAGCGCTGCCTTTATTGAATAAGTTTTCAACAGAAATGTTTTCGTCATCGCTTACAAATCAACACTCTATTATCTTATTTATCCTAATCATCGTTATTCAAGGGTTACTAATGGGAATTATCGCCTCTCTTCTTGCGGGCCAGGTGCAGCCAATTAAGGCTCTTCAAAGCGGAGGCGATCGATGATGAAGATTGAACTCAAAAATGTAACAAAAAAATATGGTGATACCGTCATTTATTCAAATGTGAACTATGAATTTAATAATCATGCATTAACTTGTTTGCTAGGGCCTAGCGGCTCTGGCAAAAGCACTTTGTTAAATCTCTTAGCTGGTTTTGATTCAGATTTCACTGGTGAAATACGTGTTGGTACTATGAATATTAAAGATTTATCGCCCAATGAATTATGTACTTATCGATTTAATGAAATCGGCTTTGTTTTCCAAAATTATAATTTGCTAGACGGATATACGGCATTAGAGAATGTTTTGCTTTCCGTTTATAGCACTGCAAATACGGAAACAGAAGAGTATGTACAAAAGGCAAAGAAGCTGCTTACCGATTTGGGTTTAGAGAAACAAATCGATCAAAATGTTCAAATATTAAGTGGTGGACAAAAGCAAAGGGTTGCTATTGCTCGAGCATTAATTCATGATCCACAAATCATCTTAGCCGATGAGCCCACTGGCGCATTGGATTATGAATCAGCAGAAACAATTATGAATATCTTAAAAGAAATTTCAAAAACAAAAACCGTCATTATCATTACTCATGATGAAAAATTAACGGAGTTTGCCGATGAAATTATTGAAATAGAAGATGAACAGATTATCGTAAAAAAGTCCGGAGAAGCGAGAAAAGCTGTGAACGAAGCGTATAAAAATGATTCACTACCGCTGAAATCGAAAGACTTTTTTAGACTAGGTTTTAAAAATTTTAAAATTCACTTCGTCAAATATTTAATCGCAGCCATCCTTATCGCATTTGGCTCCGCTTCCTTTTTTAGCGCTTTTAGTTCGAAAAGAATCGTCAATCATGCTATTGATGAATTTAAAGAAAAAAATTTTTATTTTAACAAGGGGATGGTTCTAAAATATGATCAGGGGAAGGAAGTCAATAAGGACTTAACTGGAATCTATGAAAAATTAACTTCGATGAAGCAAATACGAAATGTCTATTATCAATATAACTTGAAAAATATCACATTAAATATGAATGATAAAACGATTAAAAATGAATTTAAAATACCTACTGTTACGCCAACAATTTTGTTGCTATACGGAAATATGCCTCGTAATGATAAAGAAGAAATTGTTATTTCTCCAAGTCTAGCTGCTAAATTTGAAAAACAAATCCAAAAAGCAGTCGGTAAAAAAATGGTAGTATCCTACATAGGGAAAAATGGGGAAAATAAAGAGATTCAGCTTACTGTATCGGGCATATCCGATACAAAATATGATGATTTTATTCTTAGCTCATCTGTAGAAAAAGATATGTACCGTCATTCTAATGTTGATGAAGCGGTATCGATTAGTTTTGACATCAAAGGATTTAATGAGATTCCAAAGGTTCAAAATCTTTTAAGTAAAAAGCAGATAGCGGTATATACGAACTATAAACAAGTTGAAAATTTTAATAAAACATTTACGAATTTAATAAAACTATTTACATTCATTTCTTATTTTATTCTAATTATTGGAGTATTTATTAGTACAATTATGCTTTATAAGATTTCAGTCGAAAGGTATAAGGAAATCGGACTTTTATCTGCTTTAGGATTTAACCGAAGAAATATAAAATCAATTTTTTTAAAAGAATCATTCCTATTCAGTGGGGTATCAACAGGCGTTTCAATTGTACTAGTAAATGCATTAGATATGTTCTATAAAAATCGATTTGACTATGGACTAGAGTTAAATGGAACTTCGTATAGTCTGCTTATCGCGATTAATATGTTCTTATGTATAGGTATAACATTCATTATGAATCAAAAATTAGTGAGAACAGAAACAATTATTGCTTTACGACGATAGCTTATAGTTTGGGAATTTTGAGATTTGAATACAACTTAGTAGCATAGCGTTCTGGTGCATATGAAAGTAAATTAAAAGAAGCTCGTGACATTGTTATGGAAGAAATGAAACAACTTGCAACGCAAAAAGGTGCCAATGCAATCGTTGGTATCGATGTAGACTACGAAGTCGTTCGTGACGGAATGTTAATGGTTGCAGTAAGCGGCACAGCTGTACGTGTGTAAATAGATAGGAAAGTAGCAGTTTTTTTATGACTAAATATTTTTTGAAAATGAAATTAGATGCTGATTCCGCCATAATTCACTCAAATCAGGGATGGAATTATTAGATGGAGCAATATCGACAACCATAAAAACGAAGGATTACCAATGTTTTAAGATCAGCTTTATATAGGAAACTAAAAAACAAAATATAATAAAAAGTACCCGCCACAATCGGAAATCTTTTCAGATGTGGCGGGTTATTCTTTGAATCGTTTCCGTCCCTTTAAAAGGATCTTACTCATACAAATGATCTGCATATCAATAATTCATCTTTAATATACAGATCATTTGTATGATAATTCTTATAAATAATGACTAAATGATAAACTTACATAAATGCTTTTAAAAGTTCTTGAACTAATGGAAGTACTCCGCCTATAAATTTTAAAACTGCCATTGCGATTTCCATGTTATTTCCTCCTCTTTTTTAGAGTTAAGATGTGATACATCTTTATACTCCTATTATAGTAAGCGCTTACAATAACATCAATATATTTTAATATGCAATATTACATATTTCATTATTCCGTTGTAATAATATGTTATTTTTTGAAAGGAATATATAAATGGAGGAAATGTTATGAACAAGAAATCAAAATTTACCCAAATGATGCTCGGTATTAGTACAATGGCTTTATCATTTGGAAGTATTCAAACACAAGTATTAGCGGAAGAAAAAACACCTTATAATGTGTTACAAAAGAAACCAATTGGGATCGAAACTTCACCAGATGAAATTGCTCATTCTACAAAAGCAGACGAAACGTTGTCTTATGAAGAACGTTTAAAAGTGAGTGATTTTTCAAAACGTCCAGCTTCGGTCGTGAAACGAACAGCGGCAAAACAATTTCAGCAAAAGTATTCTGTGGCAGAGCTGAATAGAATGAGTGATGACGAATTAATTGATACATTAGCAAATGTGAGTTGGGATCAAATCACAGATTTATCTCAATTTAATGAAGAAACAAAATCGTTTTATCAAAAAAAGGAGCGAATACAGGCTATTATTGATGAATTAGGGCGCCGTGGAAGCTCATTTACAAAAGATGATACAAAAGGAATTGAGACGTTTGTTGAAGTATTACGTTGCGGTTTTTATTTAGGCTTTAATAATAAAGAGTTAAGCTATTTAAATGAGCGAAGCTTTCATGATAAATGTTTACCAGCATTAAAAGCAATTGCAAACAATCCGAACTTTAAACTTGGTACAGATAAACAGGATGCAGTGATATCTGCATACGGTAAATTAATTAGTAACGCTTCTTGTGATGCTGAAACAGTTCAATATGCAGGGGATATATTAAAACAATATAACGATAATATTTCTACATATATAAGTGACTCGAAGAAAGGGCAAGCCGTGTATGATCTCATAAAAGAGATTGATAATGATATACAGTCTTACTTGTTTGATACACGTAAAAAAGCGGATGAAACAATATGGTATGGGAAAATTGATGGTTTCATAAATGAAATCAGTCGCATGGCTCTTCTGAATCATGTAACACCAGAAAATAGCTGGTTAATTAATAATGGTATTTATTATGCTGGTCGTTTAGGGAAATTCCATAGTAATCCAAATAAGCCTTTAGAAGTAATTACACAAGCAATGCATATGTACCCTCGTTTAAGTGAAGCTTATTTTGCTGCGGCAGAGCAAATTTCAACAAACTATGGTGGAAAAGATTATAACGGAAATACAGTAGATTTAAAGAAAATCCGTGAAGAAGGCAGGCAGCAATACTTACCAAAAACATATACATTCGATGATGGTTCTATCGTATTTAAAACAGGAGATAAAGTAACAGAAGAAAAGGTGAAGAGACTATATTGGGCTGCTAAAGAAGTGAAGGCACAATATCATCGTGTAATTGGAAGTGATGCAGCGTTAGAATCAGGTAAAGCTGATGATGTACTGACAATAGTCATTTATAATAATCCAGATGAATATAAACGAAATAGCCAACTATATGGATATGACACAAATAATGGTGGAATTTATATTGAAAACATCGGAACGTTCTTTACATTTGAACGTACGCCGCAGCAAAGTAGTTATAGTTTGGAAGAATTGTTCCGTCATGAATTTACACACTATTTACAGGGAAGATACGAAGTTCGAGGATCATGGGGACAAGGAGAAATGTATCGAAATGAACGTTTGACTTGGTTTGAAGAAGGAAATGCAGAATTTTTTGCGGGATCTACTCGTACGAATAATGTTGTTCCGCGCCAAAGTGTCATTAGCGGATTATCATCTGATCCTGCACAGCGTTATACAGCAGAACGAACATTATTTTCGAAATATGGATCATGGGATTTTTATAATTATTCTTTTGCACTGCAGTCTTACTTATATACTCATCAATTTGAAACGTTTGATAAGATTCAAGATTTAATTCGTGCAAATGATGTGAAGGGTTATGATGCATATCGCGAAGCTTTAAGTAAGGATCCAAATTTAAATAAAGGATACCAAGACTATATGAAGCAGTTAATTGATAATCAGGGTACATATAATACCCCGCAAGTATCAGATGATTATTTAACCGACCATGCACCAAAGCCATTAGCTGATGTAAAGAAAGAAATTAAAGATGTGGCACACATAAAAGATGCAACAATGACAAAGCATAAGTCTCAATTTTTTGATACGTTTACATTAGAAGGAACATATACAGGCGGCGTAACAAAAGGAGAATCTGAGGATTGGAAAACGATGAGCAAGCAAATCAATCAATCTTTAGAACAGTTAGCACAAAAAGAATGGAGCGGCTATAAAACAGTTACAGCGTATTTTGTTAATCATCGTGTAAATGCGAAAAATCAATTTGAATACGATGTTGTATTCCATGGTGTTGCAACGGGAGAAGAAGAAAAACAGACGATTAAAGTGAATATGAATGGACCGTACAATGAAATAGTAAATGAAAAAGTTGAGTTTCATAGCGATGGTACAGAAAGCACAGGTGGAAAAATTGTTTCTTATCTTTGGGATTTTGGCGATAGTACAACAAGTACAGAAGCAAACCCTACCCATGTATATGGGAAAGAGGGAACATATAATGCAAAGCTAACGGTGAAAGATAATAAAGGAAAAGTAGGCCGAGGCCAAACAACGGTTACCGTAAAACAGGATGAGCCACCAGGTCATGGATTTGACAGTGCAAAGGCCATTCGTTTTAATAAGCTTTTCAAAGGAAATATGGATATGTCTAATATGGCGTATATGTATACGTTCAATGTCACATCTCCAAAAGAAGTAGATATTTCTGTTATAGATGAACATGTCATTGGAATAAAATGGGATTTGTTTCACGAATCAGATTTAGGAAATCCTGTCATTACGGGCCAAGCGGATGGAAATAATATAAAAGGGAAATTTGAAGCGAAACCTGGGAAGTATTATTTAGTTGCATTTTTTGAAGAGGGAAATAAAAATGGGACATATTCATTATTAATAAAATAAATGTATTTCTGCGTGGTCTATTATATTTCCTTTAATTTCTTTTTTTATTACTTAATCTATTCAAGAAACAAAGGTATAGTATATAATGTACTTTAATTTTTCAACATATAGGCGGCACCATGGAAATATTGCTTAAAAGAAGTTTTTAATATATAGGATAGTTGTACAAGCTCCCTCCTATCATTTTTCATATCCTATCATGAAAAATGATAGGAGGTTTATTCATTTGAGGAATAATTTTAATGAAAACAATGTCAGGATTTCACCGCCTTGGAACGCATATTTTAATGAAATTAAGTTTTCGATTGGAACAGATCCAGAAGTAACAGTTGGACCACTTATTCCTGCTGGTGATAATTATATTATTCTCATAACAGTAACAGGGAATGAAAAAGCGAGAGCACTTGCAACACTTCTCAAACCTACAGTGAATTTTGGAAATGTGAATGTAAGCATTTTTGTTTCAAATAGAGAAGGACAGCTCGTTTCTCCGTTTCCATGTCCGTTAGATGCGTTTGAAATTGCACATTTAGTTTGGGTGGCATTAAAAGGAAATCCATATTTTGCGGAAGTAGTTGCACAGCCCCAATTACCTGGTGGAGAAAATGTAGTGTATCCCGTGTTTAAGCCAGAAGTTATTCAGTTTTTCAATGATGACATTTCGAACTTGTGCAATACGTTTGTAGCAGTAGCGGCAAATGTATTTAAAGATGTAATGAAGGATACAGTATGCGGTGTGCCAATCTTGTTTTCTACAAGTTGTAATGAAACAAGTGCAGCTAGTGAAAAAAAAGCGGATGTTGAGATGAAAAACAAAGGTATCTTACCGCGTCTTTTTTATAAATGAAAAGAATATTTGAAAGCAACCAAATGCATGATGAATTTGGTTGCTTTCTATAGTTAATACCACCATTTCTCCTGCGGCAGCAAGACAACATTTACATTAAAGTTTTGCGAAAACCAATCATACATGAGCGTCTTTTTAACTAAAAACTCAGATGCTGAGTGGGAAACACCAATGAGTGACATATTTGTATGCGGTATATACTCTTTCATGATGGCATATCTCTTTTTGCCATAGTCGTTATCAATATAACAATGCACTTCCCCAGTAATATAAGTCTGCGCTCCTTTTTCCTCAGCTTCTTGCATCATGCTTACTTTATCGCCGCAGCCAGCGATGATTGCGATTTTCGTAATATGAGAACGTGTTTGTCCTTCAAAGTCTACATACGGGATGTCAAAAATCTGTTTTGCTTTTTCTATTAGTTCATTTGTATTGGTTGGGGCAATTTCACAAATCAATCCATCGCCTTCAGCAAATGTTTCAATTACTGATGCATGCAGTACTTTAGCGATGGCGATACTTGTACCGTATGTTTGATGACGGTCCATTGGTGCATGGCACGTATACACGGATAATTCTTTTTCTTTTATTGCTTGTAAATAATGCTTTGGAATAGGAACAAAACCGCGCCCTGGTAAGCCGTGTGGATCGCCGCATTCCATAACAAGCGGGTGATGCATAAATAATAAGTCTCCAGCTGTTCCTTCAGTAAGAAACCTATCCAACACTTCTTCGGTTGGAAATACAGCTAAAAAGACGTTGCGAACCACATCTGCTCCTTTTATCATGAGCCCATTAAAGTATGTCACGAAATCATCTTCAAAGAACTCTTGCCAAGGAAATGAAATCGGATCATAAGCAGCTGGGAGGAAACGGCTAAACCCAGGGTCTATTCCATATTTATGTATTGCAAATAAAGCATCTAACTGATGTTGTATGTCTTGAATTTTTGGCACAATGAAACCTCCTTTGGAAAAATATATCAATTTAATTATATAGTTGAATGAATTTTCTGTATATATAAACTGAACCAATTTATAAAAAAGAATGCTACAATAGGGTAATCGTGATAGATGTAGGAGGAAAAACAATGAATGTTACAGTGACGGACGCAGCATATGCGAAAATAAAAGAGATGATTCCAAGTGACGCAAAATATATAAAATTATTTTACGATACAGAAGGATGCGGTTGTGTGATGAGTGGAATTATTGACTTAGTCGCTGTGTCTGAAAAAGATGAGCGCGACGTAGACATTTCATCAAGCAAGTTTCAGTTTATTGCTGATCGAACGAAGCTTGTTTTTATGGATGATAATTTGACTGTTGATTTTTCTGAATCTGGGGGAACCTTTCAATTAAAAAGCCCGAGTCAATATTATAATCCGAATATGAAGTTACATGTTCGGGTGTAAGGAATGGGAAAGAAGAAAACAGATTTTAGGGGTCACCATACATCACCATTAATTTAAGAAATGGATACTTCTCAAAACGAAAAAATAAGCCGTTTTCTGTTAAAAATACACGGAATTTTCATCTTGGGGGTATTTGTTTTTGTTAACTTGATGGGCATGTATGGGGACCCCTTGTTGGGAAACTTTGTTTCGGGATTTGTCGCTCTCTTTTCAAATTCGATTACACGTGCAACCGAACCTTACCTCTTATCCCATGAGACTTCGGATGCTGTCTTTTCTAAAGTGCATTCTAATGTCTCTAATTTTGTAAGTCCATATTTTCTATTTAGTGCTTGCAATATTAACCAGTTTGCTACATGAATATTATTACTTAAAAATGGCCCATGTAAATATGTACCTATCAGATTTTTGTACAGAAGGCCTTCCTTTTTTTCTGTTACATTATTCCCATATCCCTGTAGAACTTGACCGAGACATTCAAAAGAATGGAATGTTTGGCCACTATGGTTTTCAAAACCCGTTATTCTTCCGAATTTTTCAGATTGTACTCTTACATTCCCTACTAATCGATTCTTTGAGCCCGTGTTCTTACATGATGTATAAAATGGTAATACTCCTAGGCCTTGTATGATATCACTGTTCGCAGTTTCATAATAATCTCCTAATAGCTGATATCCTCCACAAATACAAAGTGCTGCTAAACCATCCTCTATTGCTGCCTTCAATTCTTTTCGAATTGAAAGCAATTGTTCTTGAACTATTTGTTGTTCGCTGTCACTACCTCCCCCAATAAAGATTAAATCAGCCTGAGATACAGGATAATCTTTTACTTGTTCCACATAATGAATATCGGCTTCTATTCCTCTCCATTCTAATTGCTTTTGTAGAATGGTTACATTCCCACGATCGCCATATAAATTAAGAGTATTAGGAAAGTAATGGTAGATAATCAATTTTTTCATAGTACCTCCAGATGTTAAAAACGTAATCGGGCCTTATTATAAATTCTAAGGTAAGTACCCAATTTATATCGTTATTTTTAGGATCAACTCTATATTCTGTGTATTTGCAATCTATATACGCTCAGTTAAATTATTAAACTAACGTATATAGATACCATCTTATTTATGAAGAGGACAGCGTTCCTTTCGTGCTTAAAAATTGCCGGGCAGTATTTAACCCGGTGTAATTACTAATTACGGACGTTTCATTCCCTGCTGCAATGCTATTCTGTATGGCAGCAGAAATATTTGGGATAACCTTTATCCTATTCACAGAAATCCCCGCATATTTTAAACGCACTGCAAGATCATAGGCACGTGTTCCTGCGCAAATTATATGGTTTACATTGGAGTTTGCTAATAGTTCATAATCTACATCCCAAATCCAAGAGATATCTTTCCCATCAGCAATCAAGTCATTTAAAATAAAAACATATTGTGTTATGTTTTTATTTTGTATGCAATAATCTATCGTACAGTTCATCCCCTGTGGATTTTTAGCTAAGTTTAGATGGTATATATTTTTCGCAATGAGAAACTGTTGCATACGCCCATTGCTTGGGTGATATTCTCTTAATCCTTTGTAAATTTGTTCATAACTAAAACCTAAAAATTCTCCAGTTTTTATAGCCGTTAGCATATTATATGCATTGTATTCACCCTTCAAGTTGGAAGTATAGGATTGATTTTGTATAGTAATCGTTAAGTTGTTTTGTGATTGAATTGAAGTAACCTCCAAATCTAATACGGGACTACTCATGGAGCATGAACAATAATATTTTCCAAGGTGTCCATAGTGAGTATATATATATTTCAATAGACGGCCACAACAACAATAGACGGCATCTCTAATATTACTTTTATGAAAATCCCCTACATTTTTCTTTAAACCAAAATACATGGTTTTATTCTTTTGTTTAGTAAAATGTCTACTATATGGATCATCACCATTTAATAGCAAGTAAGCATCGCTAGAATGAATAGCAGTTTGTACTTTTGAAATCAGCGTGTTGATTTCCCCATAACGATCCAGCTGATCTCGAAAGATATTTGTTATAACGATCAATTGAGGCTGTATTTGTTTCAAAACTTCAGTCATTGTCAATTCATCGACTTCGAGAACTGCTATCTTCACACCTTGTATTTTCCCTCGTATATTACTTTTTTTTATAAAAGCAGAAGTAATTCCCTCTAATAAGTTAGATCCTTCTATATTACTGATATATTCACTGTTATTGGACTTGAAAATGGAAGAAACTAAATTACAAGTTGTTGTTTTTCCATTTGTACCAGTAACTAAAACCACAGTTTCCACCTGTACCGCTAATTTTTGTAATGCATTCTTATATAAGTAATTCGTAATTTTCCCTGGAATGTTAGATCCATTAAAACCAAATTTTTTACTACTATATCCTGCTAACTTTCCAACTATTAATCCTATATAAAATAACACTATTAATCGCCGTCCTTACTTGTCTCCTTCTAATTATTAAAAAAGACACTATTAAAATTATTAAAACATTCTATCAAATTTCCGGTGTTATAAGTTTCCTTTACATCTCAAGTGAGCCAAAGTTCTTGTTCTTTTTTATAATCTATTATAGTTCTCGTACCAGAACCTTTAATTTTATTACAAAATTAATATTTATCTATTGTAGCCCAAAGAGAAGAAGCTCTAATAAATTCTTTATTTTGATACTTCTTTAACTCATCAGAAGTACCAGTTGCCACAGCTCCAACTCCAACAATCTTCACCTTTTCTGAATCTAATTTAGGATTATCTTTTTTTAATTGTGTTAATACTTTTTTTGCTTTATCAGCATAGTTTCCATAAAAATCAGGAGATTGCCAGTCGTTTTCTGAATTATACGGATAACCATATATGTTTCCAATATGAAAAAATTCTCTTTCTTCTCCTTTCAGTTCCTGCTGATTCATACTATGTATCTCTTTATCAGGTTCTGTTTCAACCCAAAGCCATTCTGTATTTTGTTTATCTAACAATTTTTGAACTTCACTAAATGAATAAGATTGATCAAAAGATAGTGCATACTCAACATATTTATTCGCTCCTATTTCATCAAGTAAGTATAAATCATTAGGAACTTGCCGATTTTTTAAATGTTGACAGAACTACTATCTATCGCACATTAAAACGAAATGGTTATTAGGAAAATTATTCATAACAAATGCTATCTATGCATCTGGTTTTCAAAGAATATTTGGCCATAAAAAACTATACCTCCAATTGTTAGTTATGTCTAAGAATTAGAGGTACAGTTTTTTATCTATTTACACACGTACAGCCGTACCACTTACCGCAACCATTAACATTCCGTCGCGAACCACTTCGTAGTCTACATCGATACCAACGATTGCATTGGCTCCTTTTTGCGTTGCAAGTTGTTTCATTTCTTCCATCGCAATGTCACGAGCTTCTTTTAATTTACTTTCATATGCACCAGAACGGCCACCTACAACATCACGAACAGAAGCGAAGATGTCACGTACGATATTTGCACCCATAATTGCTTCACCGTTTACGATACCTACATACTCGATAATTTCTTTACCTTGAATAGTATTAGTTGTTGTTACGATCATTATTAACACGCTCTCTCTAAAAAATTTATTGTTATTTCTGATGTTCTTATTATTACATGGAAACAGTAAAGTAACTATCTACTAACCTTACATAAAGGTGACAGTTCTGTAAGGTTAGTAAAACAAACAAGCTATCTACAAAAGCCTTTCATGAAATTACAAAAAAATAAGATTTCTGGTGAACCTCTCAATATTGTTAACAAATTTTAATCTCTTTAATGCACTAACACAGAGAGTGTTACTTCTGCTTCTCTACAGTTATTTATAGGAATATAGCTCGTTTTCTTTGTTTTGAGAACACTAACTGCTTTAATTATAAGATGATGTAACCCCCTTACCGTAAATCATTAAACTCTACTATTATAAAAAGATACAACCTGTACATAATTAATTTCATTGGCTGGCTATATTTCGGATTAAAAAAGATTCGTAATCCAGATCCCATTTTATACGACTGATTTTGTTTCGCTCTTACGATAGTGAGAATGCCTTTAATTGTGTATTTCCCCTAGCTCTCCATATTTGCCTCTTATCTAAAATCAAAGAAAGATTTTTGTAACATTTACGAAAGGCTTTTCTAATAGTTGTGAAAGTAATTTGAAAGATATTGAAAGTAAGATAAGCTTATCGCAATTATATATGCGAACTACCTTATAAACTGTATGTGTTATTTTTATCCCGCACTAACGGGCAGTAAGACCCCGATTGGTTCAACTAACCATCAGTGGGGGATGAAGAAAACCTCCACTGATGGAAATTTCACTTTATCGGTTTATGGTTTGTAAAGTCAGAGAAAACGTTACTTGTAAAAGAAAATATATCAAAATAAGAAAGCAGAGTAGATCTGCTTTCTTATTTTTTGATTTTCGGTAAGAAAATAAGGTACAAAATCGCTATAACAAATGGAATCCAGTTAAGAAAAGGAAAGTGGAAATAAGTGACGAGAATCATACCGGTGAGAAGAACGCTGAGGACGGCATAGAAAACACTATGTCGAGGTGTATACCAATATAATGTTAAGCCGACAAGAGCTGGAATAATAAAGTGAATAAGAGCAATCAGAAAGAAGAGCAATGGGAGTCCCTCCTTTATTGTGAACTTACTATATAATATCCATATTTTGTTAGAATGATATCCTATTTTATAAAAAATGTTTGGAAAAACGACACAATTCGACTCGTTATATACAAAAGAAGTTTTGTATAATGTTATTTCTTAAACATATTTAATAACATAAACACTATCGCAATAGTTGGAACTATATAAATCTATTTTGATGTTCCAACATGTAAACCATTTCTATGGAGAATTGATTTAATTCTGTATTGCATGTGATATGGAATGGATTACATACATTCACCCATCAGTGGTTTTTAAGTTGTTTTTTCAGTTTGGATGAAGTTGATATAGAGATTTTGCAGTAGAGGAGCCAGAACATGATTAACATGTCGTTACAAACATTTAAAGTACAAATGTATTATATTTTAGCACTTATGTTGCTCGGCTGGGCGTTTACTCCTTTTTCTCCGCACTTTTTAGGAATCGGTCTCGGTTTTTTAGTGAGCACATATTGTGTTTGGATTTTAGGACGCCGCATTGAAAAAATCGGAGAGAGTATAGTGAAAAAAAGTAAGTCACCAACTCTTGGTATGATAAACAGATTTGCAGCAGCGATACTTGGTGCCATTATTATGTACGAAATTGAGCATCATATGGTGATGTGGGCATTTGCTGTTGGTATTATGGGCGGGTATATATTAATTGTGATTAATTTAGCGTATTACAGTATGAAAGATACGAAGAAATAGGAAAGAGGCTTGCGAGATTACTCGTAAGCCTCTTTTGTATGTAAGTATGTGTATTACAAGAAAACGTGGGCTTTGTCGGTGAGTACTTGTTTTCTTGCAATAACAACATACTTATTCACATGATTTAGGATATTTCACAGTAAAGTCAGGTTAAGCGATTGGACCGCCAAGTTTTACAATTGTTTCAGAAACAGTATCAAATTTCTTGAAGTTTTCTTTGAACTTATTCGCAAGTTCAGTTGCTTTTACTTTATAAGCTTCTTTATCAGCCCATGTTTGTTCTGGCATTAATACTTCATCAGGTACACCAGGAACATGAAGTGGTACTTCAAGACCGAAGATATCATGTTTTGCTGTTTCAGTGTTGTCAAGCTCGCCGTTTAATGCAGCTTGCACCATTGCGCGTGTATGACCTAGGTTCATACGTTTTCCAACGCCATATTCGCCGCCAGTCCAGCCAGTGTTCACTAAGAATACTTTTGCACCATGTTTCTCGATTTTTTCACCAAGCATTTCTGCGTAGCGAGATGCATCAAGCGGTAAGAATGGAGAACCGAAGCATGTTGAGAATGTTGCTTGCGGTGAAGTAATACCGCGCTCAGTTCCTGCTAGTTTACTAGTGTAACCGCTTAAGAAATGATACATAGCTTGCTCTTTCGTTAATTTACTGATTGGAGGCAATACGCCGAATGCATCAGCAGTTAAGAAAATAATTGTATTTGGATGACCTGCAACGCTAGGTAATACGATGTTATCAATTGCATCAATTGGATAAGCTGCACGCGTATTTTCTGTTAGTGTTGTGTCATCGTAATCTGCAATGCGTGTATGATCATCAAGCACAACGTTTTCTAAAACAGATCCGAATTTAATTGCATCAAAGATTTGTGGCTCTTTCTCGTGAGATAAGTTCACACATTTTGCATAGCAACCGCCTTCAATATTAAACACACCGTTATCAGACCAACCGTGCTCATCATCACCAATTAATTTGCGATGTGGGTCAGCAGATAATGTTGTTTTCCCTGTTCCAGATAAACCGAAGAATAAAGCAACATCGCCTTCTTCGCCTACGTTTGCAGAGCAGTGCATAGAGAAAATGTCTTGCTCTGGAAGTAAGTAGTTCATGATAGAGAAGATTGATTTTTTCATTTCACCAGCGTATTCTGTACCGCCGATTAACACGATACGCTTCTCAAAAGAAACGATAATAAATGTTTCTGAATTTGTGCCGTCAACTGCTGGATCTGCTTTAAATTTTGGTGCAGATACAATTGTGAACTGTGCATCATGATTTTCTAATTCTTCCTCAGTTGGACGAATGAATAATTGATGTGCAAATAAGTTATGCCAAGCGTATTCATTAATAACTTGAAGAGGAAGACGGTAGTTGCGGTCTGCTCCTGCAAATCCTTTGAATACGAATAGTTCTTCTCGATCTTTTAAGTATTCTAGCACTTTTGTATATAATTTATTGAAATGTTCTTCAGAAATTGGTTGGTTTACAGATCCCCAAGCAATTTTATCCGTAACAGATGCTTCGTCTACTATAAATTTATCTTTCGGAGAACGTCCTGTATATTTTCCTGTTGAAACAGAAACAGCGCCAGTAGAAGATAATTGACCTTCTTTTCTCATTAATACCTTTTCCGTTAATTGCGGAACGCTCAATTGAACCTGTGCATTGCTTCCGTTCAATAGTTCATGTAATCCAATTTGGACATTCACAGTACTCATATTTATATACCATCCTTTATTTGATTTATGAATATTCATCGTAATCCCCACCAAAAGTATAACACAATCATATAAATAATGTATACTATTTATTTATTTTTGTTTGTGTTATTATATTATTTTTTTCCATAAATTTCTGGTATGAAAAACTTATAGGAATATGTGTATTTGGATTGACAAATGAAAGTCATTTCTTTAGTATAGTTGAGGACGGATACTCTCTTATCCCGAGCTGGCGGAGGGACAGGCCCGATGAAGCCCGGCAACCTCACTTGTATGGATAACAAACAAGTGAATAGGTGCTTAAACCTGTGCGAGGCGAATAGTCTCGAACGATAAGAGCGAAGGGCAAAAAGCAGTATGCAAGTAGCAAATACAACCTTTCCTCTATAAGGAAAGGTTTTTCTTTTGCACTTGTGTGGGAAAATACATGAATGTCGCAGTTTGTGGCAAATTAAGGATGAGTTCCGTACAATATATACAATTACTGTAGGGAGGTTTACCACATGACAAAAAAACGTCATCTGTTCACATCTGAATCTGTAACTGAAGGACATCCAGATAAAATTTGTGACCAAATTTCTGATTCAATTTTAGATGCAATCTTAGCAAAAGATGCAAACGCACGTGTAGCTTGTGAAACAACAGTAACAACTGGTTTAGTATTGGTAGCGGGAGAGATTACAACTTCTACTTATGTAGATATTCCAAAAATCGTTCGTGAAACAATTCAAGGAATCGGTTATACTCGTGCAAAATACGGATTCGATGCAGAAACTTGTGCAGTTTTAACATCTATCGATGAGCAATCTGCTGACATCGCAATGGGTGTTGACCAAGCGTTAGAAGCACGCGAAGGTCAAATGACTGACGAAGAGATTGAAGCAATCGGTGCTGGCGACCAAGGTTTAATGTTTGGTTTCGCATGTAATGAAACAAAAGAATTAATGCCACTTCCAATCTCACTTGCTCATAAATTAGCTCGTCGTTTAACGGAAGTTCGTAAGGATGATACATTACCATACTTACGTCCAGACGGTAAAACACAAGTAACAGTTGAGTATGATGAAAATGGTAAACCAGTTCGCGTCGATACAATCGTAATTTCTACGCAACATCATCCAGAAATTGCTTGGGAACAAATCGATCGCAACTTAAAAGAGTTCGTAATTAAACCAGTTGTACCAGCTGAATTAATCGATGAAGAAACAAAATTCTTCATTAATCCAACTGGCCGCTTCGTTATCGGTGGACCACAAGGGGATGCTGGTTTAACAGGTCGTAAAATTATCGTAGATACTTACGGCGGATATGCTCGTCACGGCGGCGGTGCATTCTCTGGTAAGGATGCGACAAAAGTTGACCGCTCTGCAGCATACGCAGCTCGTTACGTTGCGAAAAACATCGTAGCAGCAGGACTTGCTGACAAAGCAGAAGTACAACTTGCATACGCAATCGGTGTAGCACAACCAGTATCTATCTCTGTTGATACATTCGGTACTGGTAAAGTATCTGAAGAAGTACTAGTAGAACTAGTTCGCAGCAACTTCGATCTTCGCCCAGCTGGTATCATCAAAATGTTAGACTTACGTCGCCCAATTTACAAACAAACAGCAGCTTACGGTCACTTCGGACGTACTGATGTAGATCTTTCATGGGAACGTACAGACAAAGCTGAAGCTTTAAAAGAGCAAGCTGGTCTATAATATAGGAAGAAACACGGAGCTGAGCAAATTTTGCTCAGCTCTTTCTATTTCTTGTTGTGATGTGGTGGTTAGACTCGTGCCGAACGTTGTCGAAGGGGCTTTATCCCGCATTAACGGGCAGTAAAAGCTGGAGAAGAGCGGGAAGGAAACTGCCCGTAAAAGCCCGATTGGTTCAACTAACCATCAGTGAGAAAATCGTCACTGATGGAAGTTTCACTTTATCCTGTGTCGAAAGGTTTTTATATTGCTTAAAGTCGCCGATATATCGCAAATAACACCGATAAAATTTGTAGCCTCTTAGTTATTTTCCTGTTTTTCTAATTTCCCGACGCAAGAAGTGCAATATACCTCGCCGCCGAGCTCAATATATTTTTGCATATTTGTTATACCGCTTGGCGGATATTGCATATAAATCCAAGCTCGTTCATGTACTGCAATTTCCTTTCCACATGATGTACACGTAGTTGATTTTTTACCAAACATAATTAGTCCCCTTTACGATAACGAATTTTTCCTGCACAAAAAGCCGAACAGAGTAAAAAGAGTGTACCAAATCCCCAGCCACCAATTGCTGCGTATGGTACAGCGTCTTTTAGTGCCATGCCAGCGCTAATGGAAGCCACGAAAAGGAGAATGAATAGTGTCGTTAATTTTCTCATTGTATCCATGTAAATCTCCCCCTTTAGAAATCCTTTATTTTTATTATAAGGTAAATTATAGAAAAGAAGTGTGACAGGTTTTACATTTTTTTGCGGCTGTATCGTGTATGATAAAATTGAGATAGCTTTATGAACGGGGAGGAAAAAAGAATGAGCGTCACAGAACATAAAAAACAAGCACCTGTACAAGTTTGTTGTAAAATCATCACGATTTCAGATACGCGAACAGAAGAAACGGATAAAAGTGGACAATTATTAAAAGAGTTATTAATAGAAGCAAATCATCAAGTAACAGCGTATGAAATTGTAAAAGATGATAAGGAAAGTATTCAGCAAGCGGTGTTAGCAGGTTACCAGCAAGAGGACGTTGATGTTGTATTAACTAATGGAGGAACAGGTATTACAAAGCGTGACGTGACAATTGAAGCTGTTTCTCCATTATTAGATAAGGAAATCGTTGGTTTTGGTGAGTTATTTCGAACGATTAGTTATTTAGAAGATATCGGCAGCGCAGCGATGTTAAGCAGAGCGATTGGCGGGACAATCGGTAGAAAAGTTGTCTTTTCAATGCCGGGATCAACAGGGGCGGTGCGTCTGGCGATGAAGAAATTGATTTTACCAGAGCTTGGCCATATTACATTTGAGCTGCATCGTCAATGAAAATTGCAGGAATTGTATTAGCAGGCGGAAGATCAAGTCGTTTTGGAGAGCCGAAAGCATTAGCAATGTGGCAGGGAAAGACTTTTATTGAACATAGTGTAGAGGCATTAAAAGAAGTTGTTACTGATATTGTTGTGATTAGCCATCAAGATATTACGAATGAACTTTCCTATATACTGAATGTGCCCGTTGTAGAAGATAGCGAATTATATAAAGGAAATGGTCCACTTGCAGGTTTAGTAACAGGCATGGAATTTGCAAAGGCAGATTGGTACGTCGTTGCACCATGTGACACACCAAATATTTCGAAAGAGTGGGCACTGGAATTAATAGAACGAGCGGATGAAACATATGGAGCAATTGTTCCGATTGTGGAGGGACGAAAACAGCCGCTTTTAGCGCTATATCATTATAAAGTAAAAGAAAAAATAGAACATTTATTAAAAGAAGAGAAAAGAAGCATGCAAGGGTTACTATCACAGTGTAACGTTCAGTATGTAACGGTGGAAGAAGCTGATGTATTTATTAATGTGAATACAAAGGAAGAATATAACGAATTACAGAAGAAAAAGAGCTGAGACTCTTTTTCTTTTTTGATAAAAAGGCTGAAAATTATTATTTTTTCGGTAAAATAAGTAAAGAGTACTTTTGATATTAGGGTATAAATTTTTTAATAGAAGAATGCTGAAAATAAGGAGCATAAATAATGGAAAGCGAATTACTAAAAATATTTGATGAACATAGAAATTCAGTCGGAGTCGCAACACGTGAAGAAGTACATAAAATAGGGCTTTGGCATGAAACGTTTCATTGCTGGTTTATAAGTAGGGAAGATGGAATAGATTATATTCATCTGCAAATTCGCAGTCATACAAAAAAGGATTATCCGAATTTGTTAGACATTACAGCAGCGGGACATATATTAGCTCATGAAACTGTATATGATGGAATACGCGAAGTGCAAGAAGAAGTGGAGATTGAAGTCTCGTTTGATGAACTTATATCACTCGGCATTATCAGTTATTGTGTTACAATGGAAGATTTTATTGATAAAGAATTAGCTCACGTTTTTTTATATGAAATGAAAGGCGCAATGGACGATTATACACTGCAAGTAGAAGAAGTGTCAGGTATGGTGAAAATTGACTTTAATCGTTTTTCTGAACTTTGGTTAGGAGACAGAAATGAAATTACAGTAGAGGGATTCGAAATGAATGAAGCCGGAGAAAAAGTTTCTATTCATAAAACGGTAGATAAAAGCCATTTTGTGGCGCATGAGCTTTCGTATTATGAGAGTATTATTACGTTGATGAGAGAGAAGATGAAGTTATAGCGATTGCTCTGTATTTATAAATCTTCTAAAAACATAAGATTGAAAGCAAAAGCACTCATATTTGAGTGCTTTTGGTTCTATACTTTGTATGTGATAGGGAAAGGCCCTGACCGTTTCAGAGATAATATTTAAACCAGCAATCCCATAATAAGAGTATTATAATACACACCATTTATATACGTATCTTGTTCTAATAATCCTTCTTCTTTAAAGCCAACCTTCTTATAAAGTTCTATTGCCCTATCGTTGTCTGCTCGAGTTACAAGATGTATTCTCTTTGTTATGCCGTTTCCTCTTGCCCATTCAATAAGTTCTTCCATCAATTTTCTACCTAAGCCAAATCCGCAGTGCTTTTCTGCAATTACAATTCCGAGCGTTCCGACATGTTTCGTTCGCTCTTTTTGACCGGAGGTAATAGAGGCGATGCTGATGATCTCATCATCCATTGTTGCTAGCAATATAATTGAATGATGCTCTGCTTTAGTCGATTCAATGAAGTTTTCATAATCAGGTAAAGACCTGCTGAACTCATTTTTTCCGAACGAAAGGAAATCGGTCTCTCCGCCGACTATATTATAAAATTTGATCATAGCCTGAGCGTCTTCTTGTGTAGCCTCTCTGATCATTACTTCTTTTCCGTTTTTTAAACACATTTTTTTCATATTTCTCAACTTCTTTCAATATTAATTTTTTGAGGTATAATTTGTTGTTTTGTAGGAGAAAAATGCCCTGACCGTTTCTATACGCGGCCAGATGCTCTCGTCCGCCTAAAAAGAAAGGGGTTTTTGTGTTGAGTTTTTAACTTATACATAGTTATGTTCATCATAATATTAATGTCTGAAATTTTATAGTTTTAATTTTTGTAAATGGTCAGTGAACGATAAAAAAAGCGAAGAATCTTTATGATTCTCCGCTTTTTTGAAATAGAATACTAGGGTATATTGCTATATATGAGGTAATTTCACTCGATATATATTATAACACCGTAAACCACCTAAGTTTTATGCAATATTGCATATCCTGACTTTTGGATTTTGTTAGTTTGTTATTTGCGTTAAGAAACACATATAAAGTTTCTGATTTGTGAATAGCGATAGCTTACTTTGCGGCGGCGCCCTGCTTTCCATGTATATCCGGATACTCCGTGTGTTCTTACTTCAGTAGGATAAAACCAAAAGTCCCGGCCGAAAGGGCCTTGTCCTCTTAACCCAATAAATCCCCATCTTCCTAAACAATTACACAGCGCTGATCGTATTTGACCCATTTGTGCAGGAGCAGAAAATGTAGATGGTGCTGATGGTGGTTGTGCTGGTGGTGCTGATGTTGGCGCATCTTCAGCATCGTCAGGACGATATACATCATCATCGATTTCTCTCATGTCCCCTAAGGGTTGATAACCTGGATTTTGCGGGTAATACTGTGGTTGATGATAATTTGGATGCGGAAAATACATTGGTTGATTATTCATGAAAACATCACCTCATCTTTTTTTTATCACATTTACAATATTAGTATGTAGTGTACTCCCTATATGAAGCTTATTCGTAGCCTAAAAATGCCTTTATCTTCTTTTAAAAAAATTCACAAAATGATCAAAAACTATTGGGAAATAATATGAAATATTACATATTTAGTTATTCGAATTTAATAATATGTTATTTTATTTTAATGATATACAGATATGGGGGGAAATTATGAAAAAGAAAATGAATCAAATTATGATTGGAATTGGTACAATGGCATTATCGTTAGGGGCGTTGCAAGCTGAAGTATCAGCGGAAGAAAAAGTACCTTACAATGTACTGCAAATGAAACCAGCAGGGATAGAAACGCCAAAAGATGCCATTTCTCATTCCTCAAAAGCTGATGAAACATTATCGTTTGAAGAGCGTTTAAAAGTTGGAGATTTTTCACAAAAGCCAGTTTCCGCTAAGAAAAGTATGAAAGCGAATCAGTCGCAGCAAAGCTACACTTTAGATGAGCTGAATAAAATGAGCGATGAGGAGTTAATTGATACACTAGCGAATATTCGCAGCGGACAAATTAAAGGTTTATTTCAGTTTAACGAAGAAACAAAAGCTTTCTATGGAAATAAAGAGCGTATGCAAGTAATCATGAATGGATTAGAGAAACGAGGAAGTACGTTTACAAAAAATGATACAAAAGGAATTGATACATTTACTGAAGTGCTCCGTTCTGCTTTTTATGTCGGATATAATAATAATGAATTAAGTTATTTAAATGAGAGAAGCTTCAAAGATAAGTGTTTACCGGCATTAAAAGCAATTGCAAAGAATCCAAATTTTAAACTCGGTACAGCTGAGCAAGATTTGGTTGTAAATGCATACGGGGATTTAATGAGGAATACTTCTAGTGACGTTGAAACGGTGCAATATGCAGCAAAAATTTTAAAACAGTATAATAATAACCTTTCTACATATGAAAATGACCGTAAGAAAGGAGAGGCTGTATACGCTTTGATGCAAGCCGTTGATGCCGATATAGAGACTGATTGGCGCCTTTCGGGTAAAGAGCCAAATGCGACAATGTGGTATGGAAAGATTGATAGTTTTATAAATGAAGTCAATAAAATGGCGCTTATACGTAATGTGACGGATAAAAATGGTTGGCTCATTAATAATGGTATTTACTATGCAGGACGTCTAGGTAAATTTCATAGTAATCCGAAGAAAGGGTTAGACGTTGTTACGCAAGCAATGGGGATGTATTCATATTTAGGAGAGCAATATTTTGGTGCGGCACAGCAGATTGCTACAAATTACGGCGGAGTAGATGCGAACGGAAAAACAGTAAACTTAGATCAAATTAAAGAAGATGGAAAGAATAAATATTTACCAAAAACGTATACGTTTGATGACGGGGCAATTGTCTTTAAAACGGGAGACAAAGTGACAGAGGAAAAAATTCAAAGATTGTACTGGGCTGCGAAAGAAGTAAAAGCACAATATCACCGTGTAATCGGAAATGATAAAGCATTGGAACAAGGGAATGCGGATGATGTATTAACAATCGTGATTTATAATACGCCGGATGAATATAAATTTAACCAGCAATTGTACGGATATGAAACGAATAATGGTGGTATTTATATTGAAAACGTCGGAACATTCTTTACATATGAACGTACACCGCAGCAAAGTATTTATAGTTTAGAAGAATTGTTCCGCCATGAATTTACACACTATTTGCAAGGAAGATATGAAGTGCCTGGATTATGGGGGCAAGGAGAATTACAGCAAAATGAACGTTTGACATGGTATGAAGAAGGAAATGCGGAATTTTTTGCAGGATCGACGCGTACGAATAACGTAGTGCCGCGTAAGAGTGTTATAGGCAATTTATCAAACGAACCATCAAAACGCAATACAGCAGAACAAGCATTATTTTCAAAGTATGGATCATGGGATTTTTATAACTATACTTTTGCATTGCAGTCTTATATGTATAATCACAAATTTGATACATTCGATAAAATACAAGATTTAATTCGTGCAAATGATGTACAAGGTTATGATGCATACCGAGAGGAGTTAAGTAAAGATGCACAATTGAATAAAGAATATCAAACATATATGCAGCAATTAATTGATAATCGAGAAAAATTTACTGTGCCGCAAGTATCAGATGATTATTTAGTAAGTCATGCACAGAAAGCACTAGCTGAAGTGAAGCAGGAAATTGCGGATGTTGCGAATGTAAAAGATGCAAAGATTACAAAGCATAAGTCTCAATTCTTTAATACATTTACAGTTGAAGGTACGTATACAGGCAATGCAACGAAAGGTGAATCTGAAGATTGGAAAACGATGAGTAAACAAGTGAACGAAGCATTAGAAAAGTTGTCACAAAAAGAATGGAGCGGTTATAAAACAGTAACAGCGTACTTTGTAAATTATCGTGTAAATAATGAAAATCAGTTCCAATATGATATTGTTTTCCACGGTATTGCAACAGATGAAGGCGAAAGTCAAGGAACGATTGTAAGGAGAAACGATCCATATTACGGGGAAGAAAATAATGCAATTCAGTTTAAGAGCGATAGTTCAAAAGCTGAAGATCAAAAAATCGTTTCTTATCTTTGGGACTTTGGAGATGGGGAAACAAGCACAGAAGCAAATCCTACTCATGCATATGAAAAAGAAGGAACGTATACGGCAACCTTAACAATGAAAGATGATCAAGGAAAAGAAAGTAAAGAACAAATGACAGTTAATGTAGATCGAGCAAGAGAAACATATTACGGGGAAGAAAATAACGCAATTCAGTTTAAGAGCGATAGTTCAAAAGCTGAAGATCGAAAAATTATTTCTTACCTTTGGGATTTTGGAGATGGGAAGACAAGCACAGAAACAAATCCTACCCATGCATATGAAAAAGAAGGAACGTATACGGCAACCTTAACAATGAAAGATGATAAAGGAAAAGAAAGTAAAGAACAAATGACAGTTAATGTAGATCGAATAGGAGAAACTGAAAAAGAACCAAATAATAATCCAGAACAAGCAAATGTAATTCCGTTTAATACGCTTCTCAAAGGTTCATTTAAGGATAAAGACTATAAAGATACTTATACGTTTAATGTGTCATCGCCAAAAGAAATGAACATTTCTGTCATAAACGAATGTAAAATCAACATGATATGGGTGCTTTTTCATGAATCAGATATGAAAAGATACGTTGCAGGCGAAAGCTCTAATGAAAATATACTTAAAGGAAAGTTTACTGCAAAACCAGGGAAGTATTATTTATATGTGTATACACCTGGGGAAAATGGGACATATTCTGTTAAAGTAAAATAAAGTGAAACTTCCATCAATGGGGGGGCTTCATCCCCGTTAATGCGGGATAAAGATAGAAATAGAGATACTTCTTCATAGAAAGAAGTGTCTCTATTTTATTTAGTGAATCGTAACTTATGGAAATCGGGATATTGTAGAAGGAAATTTATGCGAGGAGCGCCAATTTTGTTATAAATAAACCCGCTAAAACTATTCATTAGCGGGTTTATTTATAATCTTGATAGTAGGGGATTTTTCTTTTAATAAACTAATAAATTTTTCTTCTTCTTGTGGTACACAAACTGTTAGTATATCAAATAAACCATATGCAATTTCTAATCGTCGTCTTGTCCATTTTTGGGAGTTTAATGATTTGCCGTAGTATTTCATGTGTTGGATATCTTTAAAAGGAATTTCGGTGTTTGTAAAATAGTATTTAATAATAATGGATTTATCGGTGATGGTATAAGTGGATCTAGAAACTAATAACAAATTAACTATGTTTAACAATATCATACAACTTACATAAACATTACTGTCCTCTTGTATGAAAAACATTGCAATAAAAAAGAAAATAGGTATTAAAAGCATGAGCAGATGAAAAGGATTTTGTTTTACTTTAAATTTCATGATCTCCACCTCGGTATCTTCGGTACATAAGATAATTATAATACAATAATTATCATGCGAAATATGCATAATTGCATGTTTTATCTTTTTGTTAATGAGGTAAAATTTTTAATAGATTTTTATTTTGGTATGAAAATCTATTAAAATGAAAGGTCTTGATCATATGCTCGGAATTAAAGTTACAAAAACAGACGAAGAATTAATGATTGAATGGCAACTAGCAAAAATTTGTATTCCTCTAAAGGAAATTATTGAGGTCATTGAAGATGACACTTACGGTGGAGAAGAAGCGAGTGTAATTCGCATTGGAACGCCGTATGGGACAACCGATCGAATCTTGATTAAGACTAAAAAACATAATTATTTGTTGTTTACTACAAATAAAACTTCAATTTTGAATGAAATACATTCAGCTTGAGATATTATTCTAAAAGCCCTTGGGAAGTGTCCCAAGGGCTTTTAGTTTTTTATGAATGCCTAAAGTGGAATGAATTGATAATAAGAAACAATGCCGGCTATTGATCCAAGACACATGCCAACGAGTACATCAGATGGATAGTGCAAACCAAGATAAATACGCGAAATACCCACGCTAATTGCCACGGGAAGTAGCAAGAATGTTAGGTTTGGTTCATATAATAAAAAAGGAATGATAACAGAAAAAATAGCAGTTGTGTGTCCAGATGGAAAAGAATGATCCATTAATGGATTCGTTGGGTACTTTGCATTATGGATCGTTAAATAAGGGCGTTTTCGCGGATAAAACTTTTTTAAAATTTGCACAGGAATATGACTAATCGTAAGGGAAATAGCGCTTGCAATTGCTACTCCTCGTAAAGATCCGTTTGTGAGAACAAGTAAGAATATAATAAGAGAGATTGTAAAAGTTGCACCGCCCATATGAGTAATGGTGCGAAAAAAGATATTTAATGGTTTACGTTCAAAATAGCGATTAATTCCTTTGAAGATGTAGCACTCTATTTTATATAAGGAGCTGATGGATCTAGTTTTCATCAAACTTCTCCCCCTCACTACATATATTTGAAGTATTACTGTGATTTTAATAAAATTTTATTGAGGGAATACTAAGATTCTGTAAAGAAAATGTAGAGTTTTACGAAAAAAAGGCTGCCATGTAAGGTGGCAGCTAAAAAGATTATCCCGCTATTCGTGGGCAGTAAAGGCTGGAGAAGTGCAGGGAAGAAAACTGCCCGTAAAAGCCCGATTGGGCGGGTTTTCCATCAGTGAGAAAAGCGTCACTGATGGAAGTTTCACTTTATTTCGTTTGAAAATTTTTATAATATTGTCCTTTTTCGACGTATTGACGACGAATGCGAGCCATATCTTCACGGTCTTCTTCTGTTAGTTCGCGAATTACTTTGGCCGGGCGACCGAATGCAAGTGTATTTGGCGGGATTTTCTTTCCTTGTGGTACTAAACTGCCGGCACCAATAAATGCACCTTCACCAATTTCAGCTCCGTCTAAAATAATAGAACCCATACCGATTAAAGCATCTTTTTTCACTGTACAACTATGTAAAATGACTTGATGTCCAATTGTGACATCATCTTCTAAAATAAGTGGATACTTTGGACTTTGATGAAGTGTACATTGATCTTGTATATTAGTCCGGTCTCCGATAATCGTTGGAGAAACATCCCCGCGGATGACAGTGTTAAACCAAACGCTTGATTCTTCACCAATTGTAACATCGCCTGTAATTGTGACATAGTCAGCGATAAATGCACTATCAGCAATTTTCGGATTTTTGTCTTTGTAAGGATAAATCATATAAGTAGCCTTCCTCTCCTAGAAACTAATATTAGTGTAGCAAATTATGAAATAGAGTGAAATGGAGGAATTTTATGTGGAATTATGAAGCAGAAGAGGCGAAAGGTGTTATAGTTATGGTACATGGTGCAATGGAGCATCATGGACGATACGAAGCACTTGCAGACATGTGGCGTCATCTGGGCTTTCATGTTGTGATGGGAGATTTACCTGCGCACGGAACAACTTCAAGAAATAGAGGACATATTACGTCATTTGATGAATACATAGAAGAAGTAAAGACATGGATTAAAGAAGCAAGAAAATATTACTTGCCCCTTTTTCTATTCGGACATAGTATGGGAGGGTTAACCGTCATTCGCGTACTACAAGAAACGAAAATGGATGTGCAGGGAGTAGTCTTGACTTCACCATGTTTAGGGGTGTTATCAACGCCGAAACTACCGATTCGTACGATTGCGAAAGTACTGAATGTTGTGGCACCGAAAATGCAATTTCATTCAAATATTACAGTGGAAATGGCAACGCGCAATCATGAAGTTCGTGATGCGATGGAAAATGATTCATTGTTCTTGCGCAAAGTATCAGTTCGTTGGTATAGTGAGTTAATTAAAGCTATAGAAGTTGCACATGAAAAACGAGATGAATTTCCAGACGTACCACTCTTGCTAATGCAGGCATGTGAGGATAAACTTGTAGATAAAACACGTGTCCGCAACTGGTTTGATAGTCTGAAAATTAGTGACAAAGCATACAAGGAATGGCCGAATTGTTATCATGAGCTGTTTAATGAGTATGAAAAAGATGAAATTTTTGCATATGCCAAATCGTTTGTGGAAACACATTTAATTCAAGAAACAGAAATAAATAATTAACAGTATAAATTTTATATTCATTTAGAGGAGATGAAGAAAGAAGTGAAAGTACCGAGTAACCCCATAACGCTCATGGCGAAAGTATACCGAGATGTGTTTCCGGTCGTACACCATGAGCTCGCAATGTGGAAAGAACGCGCCTACCATATTCCGAATGATGAACTCCATAATCAAGCGTTAGCGAGTATTGAGCATAAAACATTTCACTGTGAAGGCGGCGGCATTTTAGCGCTGCTTGCCGATGAACATCGTGAGGAATGCATTCGATTCATTGTAGCATATCAAACAATTAGTGATTATTTGGATAATTTATGCGACCGTAGCACATCACTTGATCCCAATGATTTTGCAGCGCTCCATGAGTCAATGCTTGCAGCGCTAACACCAGGAAGTGAAGGAAGCAACTATTATCGTTATCGTGATGATCAAGATGATGGTGGTTATTTAGATGAACTTGTAATAACTTGTCAAGAAGTGCTTGCGAAGACGAAGCATTATAACAAGATTGCACCAATTCTTCACGAACTTGCTTGTTATTACTGTGATTTACAAATTCATAAACATGTAAAGCAAGAAGAGAGAGAAGAGCGCTTAAAAACGTGGTTTGCAGCACATCGTGAAAAAGTTCCGCCAATGAGCTGGTTTGAATTTTCCGCTTGTGCAGGTTCAACGCTTGGTATTTTCTGTCTTGTAGCGTATGCATTCCATGATGAATTAACAGACGATGATATTATGAAAATTAAACAAGGGTATTTTCCTTATGTACAAGGATTACATATTTTACTTGATTACTTCATAGACCAAGAAGAAGATCGTATTGGCGGAGATTTAAATTTTTGTAGTTATTATGAAAATAAAGAAGCAACTCTTGAGAGATTGCGACATTTTGTAATAGAAGCGGAAAGAAATTTAGAACAATTGCCGCATATGAAATTCCATCGCCTCATCAGCCGAGGACTGCTTGGCATTTATTTATCAGACGAGAAAGTGTCGCAGCAAAAAGAAATGCAGTACATGGCACGGCGCATCGTGAAATACGGGGGCCTTACTTCACGCTTTTTCTATTGGAATGGAAAGATGTATCGGAAGAAGATGGCGCAGTGATGAAAACGAGCTGTATTCTACAGGAGGTAGGATGCAGCTTGTTTTTTATGTTAATGCATAAAAGGATCATTCCGATGCTGATCATCTCTTCCTAGTTCCTCATGAATGGTTTGGTTAGCTGATTTATTTGGAGCTTCAGATTTATATTTTCGCTGTAAGAAAAACCCTACACTAATAAGCAAAATGCAAATGGACCAAAATATGATACCGAATATTGTCATGTATTCACCTGCTTTTTCTATTATATGGTAAAATATAAATACGGAGGTGCTAAAATGAAGAAATTCTTTAAAAAGTTATATGATAATATCGAAGTTTCGTTATTAGTGTGCCTTTCTATTTCATTTGTACTTGGTATTTATAATATGCTGATAAAAGCAGGTGGACCAACAACTGTAGATTACATCATACAGGCGGTATTAGCAGTTGTTATTATTGTGGATATTTGGTTCTTAAAGCATCCGGAAAAAACGAATTAAGGAGCGCTCATACTTTTGTATGGAGGCTCCTTTTTTTAGTTGTATTCATGTCGAATTGTGTCGGAGGGTCTTTATATCGTGTCGAAGCGTCGATATATTTTAAAAGTCGCCGATATTTTGATGAGACATTTGTTAATTGCTAGAATCTATCAAAATAGAACGGCAATATTGAATACACGGTTCTGTGGAGTCAATCAGTTCTTGATATCCTTTTGATAAGCTAAATATTTATTTACAATAGCTTTAGCAAGACAGGTAGAGGAATCTACAATGTGAAGTTGATTTTGTTCTGTCTCTGATATGACATTTAAATCTGTACAGGCTATGACAACAGCATCGACAGTTTCAGCTAATTCTGAGCATAGTTTATTCCACGATTGACTCGCTTCGTTTATTTGTCCTCTTTTTATTTTATATATAATTTGATTGATAGCAGTTTGCCAGCTCTCTTTTTGAATATAATCTATATCACGTTTTAAAAAGCCCTCTTGATATATACTAGATTGAACGGTAGCATCAGTTGCTAAAAGAGATACTTTTTTAATGTGAGTAGGGATTTCTTTTAGCGTTTCATCCACCATATTTAATACTGGAATTGAGAGGGATGCCTGCAGTTGATCAAAATAAAGATGTGCCGTATTACATGGCAGAGCAATAAAGTCGACACCCGTACTTTCCAGTTTTTGTGCCCCGTTTATAATAGCTCTTTCCATATCTTCATGATTAATGGCCTTATCGATATAGAATGGTGTTGGACATGAGTAAATCATCATATGAGGAAAGTCCATGTCATCTTTCGCACCGTAAATTTCTTGGCATTGTTTTATTACATTATCAACGAATGGTCCAGTAGATTTTGGCCCCATTCCTGCTAGTATTCCAATCATAGCTGTTCATCCCCTTTGTTTTGATTCGGATATAGAAATTCTTGTTTCGAGTTAGAGAATCCTTCTTTGACAATAAAAAATACGCGCAGTATGCACGTATTTTTGTGGGGGTACTCATGTTGTAATTTGTCGAAGGATCTTCAAAACTTGTCGAACCGCTGATATATCCACGAGAAGCCCTATCTTTTTTCAATCGCAATAATAAACGGCGGGTTATTTTGTTGATTCATAAATTCGTACTTCAGTACGTGTGCTTCTTTTTGATCTAGCTGTTCTGCAAATTTGACAACGGCATCGCGTTCTGTCTGTCCTTCAGGGTGTCCGTGATAAATGACAAGGACGATGATTCCTTCTGGTGCCATAACTTCTAATAACTGCTGCAAGGCAGAAAGAGTTGAGTTTGGTTTTGTGACGATGCTTTTGTCACCGCCAGGAAGGTAGCCTAAGTTAAAGATTGCTCCTGTTACTTTTCCTTTTGCGTCTTCTGGTAAAACGGCTGTTAATGTATCGTGGCTATCATGAATAAGAACGGCACGCTCGTTTAATCCTTTTTCTTGTAGCCGTGCGCTTGAGTTTGTGATGGCTTCTTCTTGAATATCGAAGCCAAATACTTTTCCGATTTCGCCGACAAGCTCTGCTAAAAAGCACGTATCATGACCGTTTCCTAGCGTTGCATCAACGGCGTAATCTCCCTCTTTCACCGCACGCTCTAGCAGCGTGCGAGCAAATGGTAAGATGCGATCTAATTTCATACTCTCTTCACCTCATTTGCATATTTGCCTTGCCAGCTGCGGCGGCGTACAAATTCAGCATCAATTGCATTTAATACTTCCCACTTGTTCAGGCTCCACATCGGACCGATCATTAAATCGGGCGGACCGTCACCTGTGATGCGGTGTACGATGACATTTGATGGGATGATTTCAAGCTGATCAACAACGAGATTTACGTAATCTTCAAGAGAAAGAAATTGGAGTTGTCCTTTTTCATATTGCTTCACCATAGGCGTTCCTTTTAATAAGTGCAGCAAATGAATTTTAATCCCTTGAATATCAAGCTTTGCGACTTCGCGCGTTGTTTCCATCATCATGTCATAGTCTTCAAGCGGGAGACCGTTAATGATGTGTGAGCACACGTTAATGTTATGCTTACGAAGTTTATTGACACCTTCTACATATAAAGGATAATCGTGAGCACGGTTAATCAGAAGCGCTGTACGTTCATGTACAGTTTGCAAGCCAAGTTCGACCCAAAGGTACGTACGTTTATTTAAATCAGCTAAGTATTCGACAACATCATCAGGTAAGCAGTCCGGCCTTGTAGCGATCGAAAGACCGACAAAGCCTTCTTCTTTTAAAAGAGGTTCAAATTTTTCTTTTAATACCTCAACAGGAGCGTGTGTATTCGTATAAGCTTGGAAATAAGCAATACACTTACCGTCTTTCCATTTCGTATGCATTTTTTCTTTCATTTCATGATATTGCGTAACAACATCATCACGGCGGTCACCAGCAAAGTCTCCGGAACCAGCCGCACTACAAAATGTACAGCCGCCGTATGCAACTGTGCCATCACGGTTTGGACAGTCAAATCCAGCATCTAAAGAAACTTTAAAAATTTTCTCGCCGAAATGTCCGCGCAGATGGTAGTTCCACGTATGGTAACGTTTATTGTCATTTGAATATGGGAAAGGATTTTGGACTTTCATGTTATTCCTCCTCAATGATATGAGCAAAAATCATTATAACATACTCATAAGGTTCATATAGAACGGACAAGCTAAAGGAGAAATATAGGTAAGGAGGAACAATCATGGCAGAGCGTGAATCACTAGAAGCATGTATTGAAAATGCACACCAAGCAATGGAATATGCAAAAGAACAATTAGAAATTGGAATGAGACAAGAACATTACAATACGATGGAATATTCTGATGCACAGCTTCAATTAGAACAAGCTTACAATGAGATGCAAACGATGCAGCACTATGCAAATGATGAACAGCGTGAACAATTAAATCGCGCACGTATGGCAATACGACAATTACAACATCAAATGATTATCACACCGCATTAATAAGGAGCGATCGAAATGGCAACGCGTTCAGATCAAAATAACCCAGAGCAAAAAACACAAAATGGACATAACGCTGAATTTTCCAATGAATTAGATCCAGTAGTACAGGCAAAGCAAAACAATCGTAAAAAAGGACAACCGCAAAAATCAAAGCAATCTGAGTAAACCAGGTCGGAATATGACCTGGTTTTATTTTTTTGTTTGAAAGGTACGCGGCGGACTATTATTAGGTGTTTTTTAGTTAAGGAAAAGTTAAGAAACATGTCCGATAATGCTACTAGTAACACAATTAAGCATTTTAGGAGGAAGTTCAAATGAAACTAAAATCAAGTTTTCTTGCGCCTATTTTAGCAGTATCTATATTGTCTCCAGCAGTTGGCAGTGCAGTAGTGAACCATTCCAATACACCTAGCAAATCAACTACACATGAAAAAGCAGAGCATCACGATAAAGGTAACCATGAGAAAGAGCTTACGAATATTATTAATCAATACGCTTCTCCTGATTTGAAAACTAAGCTTACACAAGATTTAGCAACACATAAAAATTTAGAGAACCAATTGCACCAAACAGTTGGCTTCCAAAAACAAAAGGAACAAGAGAAAGCAAAACGAGAAGCCTTTTATCAAGCTCATAAACAAGAGATTGACTCTATTAAACAGCAAGTTAAAGATGGGAAATTAACAAAACAGCAAGCTCATCAGCAATTAGAAGCGGTATTTGGAAAACATGAAGATAAAGATAAACGTGGTATTGGAAAAGAATTAAAAGCAGCTATTCAAAAGAAAGACAAAGCAGCTATTAATACTGTGTTAGAAAAATTTGATCAACAATTACAAAATTCTAATCAGAAATTACAACAAGAAATTAACGCTAATAAATAAGACGAATTTGAATAAAAAGACAGCTGATCTCAGCTGTCTTTTTGTTCAAGTTCTAAGGAATCATATCATTTTTTTGAGTCATAGGAGAGTTTATAATAAAGCCTGAACAATATACATCGGAGGAATGAAACATGATTGCACATATCGGCACAGTAGCAGTTTACGTAGATGACTAGCAAAAGGCGCTAGAATTTTGGACAGAGAAAGCAGGATTTGAAGTATACCGTAATGATCCAATGGGTCCAAATGCAAGCTGGATTGAAGTAAGGCCGAAAGGGACACGTTCTCACTTAGTTATTTATCCGAAATCAATGATGAAAAATGCAAATGAACTAAAAGCATCGATTGTATTTGTAACAGAAAATATGACAGATACATATGAGAGAATGAAGAAAAATGGTGTGGAATTTACACAAGAGCCAAACGAAATGCCATGGGGCACATTTGCCATTTTTAAAGATAACGAAGGTAATGAGTTTGTTTTAAGAGGATAAAATGAAAAAAGCTGAGCTTACATGAGTTCAGTTTTTTATGTCCATTATGGTAATATGTGGTATGTTTTATATAGAGAGAAATATTAACATGTTTGAGGTTTTAGAAAATACGACGGGGAAAAATAAAGGGAAGGAAATAGTGATGAAAAATACTATGGAGACAAGAGCGAATAATGTACAGGAGAAACTCAATGTATTTGGAAGTAAATCTTTTTCACAACCAGTTATTGTTGAAAGTGTTAGTGTGAAAGGTGTTGCATCTTTTAAAAAGGATGTACAGGCTAATGAATTTAGTATAATCGGGGACTGCACAATTCGGGGAAGTTTAATTGCTAAAAGTTTTAGTAATTCTGGTGCATGCAAGATTGAAGGATTATCTCAAATTAACGAAATAAAAAACACTGGTAGTTGTAAATTAGGAAAAATACAGGCAAGTCATATACACTCATCGGGTACTTTATCGATAAAGGAAGATGTGTGTGCCGAAACATTTACAGTGCAAGGGGCTGTTCGAGTAAATGGAAATTTACAAGCAAAAAAGATTGAAATAGGATTTATAGCACCTAGTGAATTGCAAAATGTTGAAGGGGATATAATCAAGTTAGCACCATCTCGTAAATTTATATCTCTTACAAGTTTCATCCCAGGTATAAAGAAAAGAATGGCTTGTAAAACGATAAAAGGAAACGACATCACTTTAAGTAAAACAGATGCATCAATTGTGTCGGGTCGTCATATAAAGATCGGTCCAGATTGTAAAGTGGATGAAGTTGAATATAGCGATACGTTAAATGTAGATCCAAGTGCGAGCGTTGGAAAAATCACACGGTTGTAATGCAACTTGATTACATGACATGAAAATAGATAAATTCAAATTAAAAAATTGACATAAAAGCATTCTTTTTAGGCGGTCAAGAGCACCTGGCCGTGCATAAAGCGGTCAGGACCTTTTCCTGCTACATGCAAGGTTTAAAACAAAGGGAGAAAGCAAGTAGCGGCCATGTTGTGTTCTGCATAGCAGTGGCTTATATGTCGGAAAATTAAAGTGTGTTTATATACATATATTAAATTAATAAATGGCTCCATATGTTACGTGTAAACGTGTAACATATGGAGCCATTTTCTTATATGACAAAAATGTAAGACAAATGTAAGTTTAATCTATGGTAGGTAATGCTTGAAAGGAGCAAAATAGAAACAGGAAAACAAAGTACAGGAGGATTTATATGAAAACACCAGTTGTAGACGTGAAAAATGTTCAAAAAGTATACGGTAAAAAAGGTGAGAGCCAATCACATGCATTAAAAGGCGTATCATTCTCCATTCAAGAAGGTGAATTTGTTGGGATTATGGGACCATCGGGTTCTGGGAAAACAACATTATTAAATGTTATTTCAACATTAGATAAGGCGACGGACGGCATTGTTGAAATTGCAGGTATAGATATTACAAAAATGAAGCAAGGGGAATTATCTGATTTCCGCTCACAAAAACTAGGCTTCATTTTCCAAGACTTTAATTTACTAGAGAACTTATCAATTTATGAAAATATTGCATTGCCGCTTTCTCTGCAAGGTGTTTCTTCTAAAAAGATTGGCCCGAAAGTAGAGAAAGTAGCGGAAATGTTAGGGATTTCAGAGATTCTTCAAAAATATCCATCTGAAGTATCTGGTGGACAAAAACAACGTTCAGCGGCGGCACGTGCACTTGTACATGAACCTGCCATTATTTTAGGTGACGAGCCAACCGGAGCACTGGATTCTAAAAACGCAACAAGTCTTTTAGATGCGATGACAAGCTTAAATGAAGAACAAGGTGTTTCTATTATGATGGTTACACATGATCCGTATAGTGCAAGTTATTGCCGACGTATTTTATTTATCCAAGATGGTGAGTTATATAAAGAAATTCACCGCAAGGGTACACGTGAAGAATTTTATAAAGAAATTTTAGATGTGCTGGCAGACTTAGGCACACAAAAAGCGTAAGAAAGGAGGTTCAATCATGTTATTTAAGCTTTCCATGTCAGGACTGAAAAGTAAGCTGAAAGACTATATCGTTTTACTAACTGGTCTTGTTATGTCAATTTCTATTTTTTATATGTTCCAAACGCTTGCACTGAATAAAACGTTTCTTGAGTCAAATTCCGTTATTGCAGCAATTGGCTTTGTCTTTCAAGCAGGCTCATTTTTACTAGCTATTATCACATTCTTCTATATTTTATATGCGAACTCATTCTTATTATCCCTTCGTCAAAAAGAGTTTGGGATGTATATGATGTTAGGAGCAAAAAAACATAAGGTTACATTGCTTATGTTTATAGAAACAATTGTAATTGGATTTGCGTCTCTTATAATCGGGATTGCAGTTGGTGCAGGGCTAGCACAAGGAATCGGTCAGTTACTTATGAAGCAGCTGGAGTTTCATGCGGACGGTTATCATGCATTTTATGTTCCATCGATGACGGTTACATGTATCTTCTTCGTTTCGTTATTTGTGTTATCAGCAATTATGAATAGTATTAAATTATCACGTATTTCAGTATTGCAGCTTGTGCATGCAGAAGCGCAAGCAGAGCGCGTTACTGTAAAAGGAAAAATGACTGGTGTGGTTGCATTTCTTGCGATTATTTTATTAGCAATTGGTTATGCTTCTATGATCTATATGGAAAAATTACAACAAGTTGGTATCATCATTGCATTGATTACAACAACAGCCGGAACGTATATGTTATTTGCTTCTGTCCTTCCGCTTGTGATTAAAAAGCTGAAAAGTAATAAAAAGCGAAGCGAAAAAGGGCTTAATGCCTTTACATTTGCACAGCTAAACTTCCGTATTAACAGTTTAACGAGAGTACTAGCAACAGTAGCGATGTTAGTTGCACTTGGTGCAGGAGCTATTTCAGGCGGTATGGCTTTTAAAAATAACGTCATGATGACTGTTGATGGTTTTGCAATCTATGATTCAGTCATTCATAACCCAACGGCAGAACAAAAGAAAATATTAAATGGTATTACATTCAATGAGAAAAACGAATATCGTTATAAAATTGATGATAAGTTTGTTTACTACTTAAAAGAAGATTTAGAGAAAAAACGCCCGTTAGTACGAGAAGGCATAGGAAAAGAAAGCTTTGGTAAGTTCAAACGTGTTTCAGAAGATCTTCCTGTAGGTGCCGTTTCAAAAGGTAGTCAAGAAAAAGCAGTAGCAATCCCAGAAAAATGGGACGAGGTGTTAAGAAGTATTCAACCATCTTATTTATACGGCAATCAAGTGATTAAAATTGTAGATCAGAAAATGTACAATGAAGTAAAAGGGAAAGAAGGCATTGTTTTTATTGGAAAAACAGATGATTTTGTCGCACACAAAAATGAATGGAAAAAACTTGACGAGTTGGAGCTATCGAAATATAAAGATATAAAAGCAAATGATTTAGAAACGAAATATGTGATGTATACTGGATTTTACGGCATAGCAAGTGGAACAGTATTTATGGGCTTCTTTTTAGGAATTGCGTTCCTAGCAATGATGGCAAGTTGTTTAATGTTTAAAATCCTATCCGGAGCATCAAAAGATATTACACGCTATAACATGCTACGTAAAATCGGTGTGCGGCGTGAGTTGCTAACGAAGTCAATTTATAAAGAATTGTTTTTAGTATTCTTATTCCCAGCAATTGTCGGGATTGTACACGTATTAATCGGAATGAATATTTTCGGCTTCATCTTACTTAATCCGTACTTCCGCATTTGGCTTCCAATTGTCATTTTCGTAGTCATTTATACAATCTATTATTTTATTACAGCTCAATTGTATAAAGGAATTGTTCTTCCAAAAGAGGAATAGGATTTGGGAAATACCGAGCGGTTGGTGCTCGGTATTTTTTTATCTATAACGTATTAAACTTGTTATAAAGTCTTTTTGTGTTACGATTACACGAGGAGGTTCTAGAAAATGAACAAGAAAAAGATAGGCATATTTATTTTAGGATTATTATTTATATTCGTTCCTTTATTTATATATATTTTTTTAATAGAACAAGAAGATAAAATAGCACTAACACCCGATATGATTTCAAAGGTAACCTATCTAGAAACAGATTCGGTTGCTGGAGGTACGATTACAGACGGTGGCCAAGAGGCGAGAGATGTATTTCAAAAGTTAATCAGTTCAAAAAAAGTGGTAACACAAAAAGAATTTTTTAAGAAGAGATTTTTTGAACAATCTTCGCACCGTAAAATTGATTTTGTGTTAGATGACGGGAAAAAAATTACATTTAATGTAGTATTGTTTAGCGTTGAACCATACTATGCCGAAGCTTATGTTCAATGTGTTGGAAACAAAACGATCTATCACTTAAATAAAGAAGATGCAACAGATATAGGAATGCAATTTATGAATTGATAATTTGTTAACTTTAAAAAGCACTTGTGAAATTTTCAAAAGTGCTTTTTTTAATGAACAAGGATTTCATACACAAATCCCCCCTTATCAAGAAGGGTAGCTTGATAAGGGGGGACGCTAAAAAGAAAGAGTAGGAGAAACACAAGCATGGAAGTGAACAGTAAAATGGTTAAATACTCAATTTTCGGAAAACTTTAAAACTGAAGGGTTTTTTCGTTTTTACTCTTTCTTTATGATATGAGTGTATCATTAAAAATAAAATAAATCAACGAAAAAAAGACAATATTCTTATTAATTCGACATTTTTCGATAATCTGACAAATTTTATTCCAATAGAATAATTAGCTCTAGGAAACAGGGGATTTTATGTAAAATAATTTATACATGGATAAATTATTTGTGTATAAATTATTTGATTATTCCGTCTAAAATGTGTCTATTTTGTGAAATTCAATATTGGCACAGTTCTTGCTTATATAAAATAAGGAAGGGAGGAAATTTGTCAGTAGCTGTCATAAGAGAAGACTTATTGAAAATATTGGCTGCTGATTTTACCGGTATAACTGGGGATGCCGTTGTCTAACAGTTTTGGTTTAAATAGTCAGAATTTTCATTATTTTCAAGAAAAGGAGAAAATAGTATGGTGAAACACTCGAAATTTTATAAACTGATGCTTGGTGTGGGGCTTGTTACGATATCATGTAATGGATTGCAAATTCAAGCAGAGACAAAAGAAAAAACTGCGAAGAATGTATTACAGATGGAGCCGGTAGGAATACAGAAATCCGTTGATGAGTTAGCGCACGCTTCGAAAGTACAAGAAATTCCGTCCTTTACAAAACGGTTAAAGCTAGCAGATTTATCGCAGCGCCCGCCAGCGCCAAAAGAGAATGCTAAACAGCTAGTTGAAGAAAGAAAATATTCGATGGCTGAATTAAATCAATTAAGTAACAAACAATTAACCGATCTTCTTATTACAATTAAATGGTATCAAATTCCGGAATTATTTCAGTTTAATAGTGATAGTCTCAAGTTCTATCAAGATGATAGCCGGATGCAAGCGATCATTGATAAACTAGCAGAACAAGGACAAGCTTATACGAAAGATGATTCAAAAGGAATTGAGACATTAGTAGAAGCTCTACGTGCGGCATTTTATTTAGGTTTTTATCATGATGAATTAAGCAAACTAAATGAGCGTAGCTATCATGATAAATGTTTACCAGCTTTAAAAACGATTGCAAAAAATCCAAATTTCAAACTTGGTACATCGGAACAAAACAAAGTTATTTCATCGTATGGAAAGCTGATTGGAAACGCATCAGCTGATGCTGAAGTTATTCAATATGCAAGTGAAATCTTCAAACAATATAACGATAATCTTGCAACTTTCATTGAAGACAGAACAAAAGGCGATGCTGTGTATGAGTTGATGAAAAATATTGATTTTGATGTTCAGTCGTATATGTATGATACGGGCAAACAACCAAAAGATACGATGTGGTATGGAAAAATTGATAGCTTTATTAATGAGATAAATCGTTTTGCACTCATTGGTACGGTAACAGATAAAAACGGATGGTTAATTAATAACGGAATTTACTATGCTAGTCGATTTGGCAAGTTTCATAGTACACAGACAAAAGGACAGCAAGTTGTTACAGAAGCGATGCGGATTTATCCATATTTAGGAGAGCAATATTTTGTTGCGGCAGAACAAATTGTTACAAATTACGGCGGAGTAGATGCGAACGGAAAAACAATAAATTTAGATCAAATTCGAGAAGATGGTAAGAAGAAATATTTGCCGAAAACGTATACGTTTGATGACGGGACAATCGTTTTTAAGGCGGGAGACAAGGTTAGTGAAGAGAAAATTAAACGTTTATACTGGGCTGCAAAAGAAGTACGCTCTCAATTTTATCGTACAGTTGGTAGCGATAAGCCGCTTGAAAATGGACATGCTGATGATGTGTTAACGATGGTCATCTACAATAGTCCAGATGAATATCAATTTAACCGTCAATTGTACGGCTATGAAACGAATAATGGTGGAATTTACATTGAAGGAGTTGGAACGTTCTTTACATATGAGCGTACACCACAGCAAAGTATTTATAGTTTAGAAGAATTATTCCGTCATGAATTTACACACTATTTACAGGGAAGATACGAAGTTCCTGGGTTATGGGGACAAGGAGACTTATATCAAAATGAACGCTTAACTTGGTTTGAAGAGGGAAATGCGGAGTTCTTTGCAGGCTCAACGCGATTAGATAGCGTTGTACCGCGAAAAGTATAATTGGCGGATTATCTAATGATCCAGCGAAACGATACACAGCAGAGCAAACATTAAATGCGAAATATGGAACGTGGGATTTTTATAATTATTCGTTTGTATTGCAATCTTATATGTATAATAACCGCCCTGACATGTTCGATAAAGTGCATGATTTAATTCGTGCAAATGATGTCCCAGGCTACGATGTGTACCGCTCTGCATTAAGTAAAGATAGTAAATTAAACGCAGACTACCAATCTTACATGCAAATGTTAATTGATAATCGTGATAAGTATACAATTCCGCAAGTAGCAGATGATTATTTGGCGCAGCATGATCCGAAACCGCTTTCAGATGTTGCTGCAGACATCACAAATGAAGCGAAGTTAAAAGATGTGAAGATAACAAAGAATAAATCACAATTCTTTAATACATTTACACTGCAAGGAACATATACAGGGAGTGCATCAAAAGGAGAAACTGAGGACTGGAAAGCAATGAATCAAGCAACAAATGATATGCTGAAACATCTTTCCGAAAAAGACTGGAGCGGATATAAAACATTAACTGCGTATTTCGTGAATTACCGCGTTAATGCTGTTGGACAAGTTGAATATGATGTTGTGTTTAGCGGAGTGAATGCGGAAGAAGATACTATTGTAGAAAAAGAACCGAATAATGAATTTAATACAGCGAATCCGCTATCTTTGAACACATTACTACGAGGTAGCCTAAGTGATCAAGATCAAGTTGACCGATTTGTTATTGATGTAAAGGATCCGAAAGATTTACAGATTACCGTTACAAATGAACAAAACCTTGGAATGAACTGGGTATTATATTCTGAATCAGATCTTAATAATTATGCCGCTTATGCAACAAAATGCGACGGAAATAAATTACTTGGAAATTATAATGCGAAGCCAGGGAAATATTACTTGAGTGTATATAAATATAGCGGTGGAACAGGGAATTATACAGTAGCGGTAAAATGATAGAATGAAGAATTAAAGATAAAACCCACAGAGAAAATAAAGTCTCTGTGGGTTATTCTTGTTTATCATGGTACAGAAAGAATAACGGATTTTGGTAATAAATGCTATAATAAAAAAGAAACAAATAGGGTGGGGAATAGTAATGAAACAAGCTTTAGTTGTCATTGATGTGCAGGAGATTTTCTTTCTTGAACCGCAAAACTTTTTATATGATAAAGAACGTATAGTTGAAAATATAAACAAGTTAATTACGAAAGCTCACGAAAAAAATATTCCGGTTATTTTCATTCAACATACGGGTACAGAAGAAACAGATGAAATGTTTGAAGGAAAAGATGGGTGGCAATTACATAAGGGGCTAGTGAAAACTTCTGCGGATAAAGTTATTCAAAAAACGAAATGGGATGCATTCTATCAAACAGAGCTATTAGACTACTTACAAGAGAAAGAAATTGAGCAAATTATTTTTGCAGGAGCTCAAACTGAATTTTGTTTGGATACTACAATTCGCGCTGCTTATAGCTTAGGGTACCAAAATAACCTTCTTTCTAGAAATACACAAAGTACAATAACGAGTGCAGTATTAAAAGCACAGCAAATTATTCAGCATCATGAAAATATTTGGAATAACCGATTTTTAAAAATTGTAGAATTAGATACAGTACTATGAAAAAAAGCTAGCAAACAATTTATTTGTTGGCTAGCTTTTTTTGTTAACGAGTGATATACAGTTGCAAAAATAACCTCTGAGAAATTGTGCTCACTTATATTTTGCATATGTAGCCTCCCGTTCTAAGAATAAGTTATTAAAATATCTAGTCGAAGGCAGTATAAATACCAAGTAGAGCAAACAAAATGATTAATATAAGCGCCGAGATGCATCCAAAAGGAACGAGCTTATCTTGCCACGTTTCTTCATATTCTTCGAGCATGCTTTCTTTTACTTTTTCTTGTAGGGAAGATGTGATAGGTTCAGAATATAGCATTTTAATCGTTTCGTTATCCCCTTTAAATTTCAAGGCTCTCCCTATATGATTAGCGTTGTTCCCCATAGATTTTTCAAATTGCGAACACGCCTCAATCATCTCAGGTGTTTTCTGTTCTTCTAAGTACCAATATCGCCCAGCCATTGTGGGGTGTTGTAATTTGTAATAGACATCTCCTAGTTTCTTACGAAGGCCTAATGCATTAGGATAAGTCGAAATTAAACCATGTAGTCGATCTCTCGCTTTTCCTAAATCATTATTTTGAATATCGCTTTCGATCTTTTTTAACGTTTTTTCAGGTATGTTGTTAATGGGATAACTCTCCTTCTCATTTTACAAATTGCTTAGGATATTCTCTTATATGGTTTTCATCGTCACGCCAATCATACGTTTCTTGTTTTGGAATATGTAAAGTTTGATTTCCAATTGTAACTGTAGTTTCATCAATCCATTCAACGAGTGGATCGTTATCAGGATAATTCCAGTATATCGTTTTAGTAGAATTCGTTCTCAGATTGATCAATTCACCTCTAACGGCGTCTAGACTTAGTGACCCGCCATCATGGAAATAAGTTTTAATTTTATAATATCCATTTGGGGATTCAATCGTTCGAATTAATTTTCCTGTTGGAACACCTTGCAAACTAAAAAACTTCCAATATACAAAACTAGCTCCAATAAGCAACGTAGAAAGTAATACAATTCCTACTTTTCTCTTTGTTTTCTTGATTTTATTCATTTGCTTCTCCTTAAAAATGGTTATATGTATTTATACCATTTCATGGATAATTTGTATGTATGGACATATGCTCTTGCTTAACTAAAAAGCAGGATTTTTATTTGCTTTGGATGTATTCCTGGAGGGGGTTTTTTTAGAGGGAAAGGTAATTCGTTTCCATTCAAGAAAATATTTTTTATTTTTTTGTCACAAATAGTGAATTTGTGGTTTCTTTATAGTGACAGTAGCCAATAAGGAGGAAGAAACGAGTGGAGGTGAAAGCTTCATTGTTAAATATAAATGAACAAGATACAGTTTCAAATATACAGTTTCAAGATGTATTTAAACAATATTATGCTAACGTTGTGAGACAAATTATGAGGATTGTGCGAGAGCAAGCAATTGCTGAAGATTTAGCGCAGGAAGTATTTTTGCAATTATATCATACAGAATGGAAACAGATTGAAAGTTTATCAGCATGGCTTGCAAAGGCATCCATTTATGCAGCATATAACTATTTGCGATCTGAAAAAAGGCATCAAGCAAGAATTGAAAAAGAAGCAAATTATAAACAGTCAATTAGCAGTCCGTCATCGGAAGAACAATGTATTCACAAAGAAGAAATTACTCGTGTACAAAGTACATTAAAAGAGATGGATGAGCGTGAACGTACCCTCTTGTTAATGAAGTTTTCAGGATTTCAATATAAAGAAATCGCGGAGGCTACTCATATGGAAGTATCCTCGGTTGGAACACTGCTAGCACGAGCGAAAGCAAAATTCCGGAAAATGTATAGAGGGATGAAGGAGGGATAACAAATGAAATGCCAAGATATTGGATTTATTCAGACATACTTGGATGGAGAGTTAAACCGCGATGAAAGAAAGCAATATATTCAACATCTTGACCAATGTAAAGCATGTCAACAGAAGTTAGAAGAAGTGAGCAAACTTAATAAATGGGAACAAGTGATATTGGACGATGAATTTGCAAACGTTAGTCAAGATATTGATATCGATGTTAATAAAGCTTGGAAAACCTTTGAACAAAAGATCCAAACTCATAAAACGGAAGAAACAAACAGTGAAGAAAGTAAAAAGAAGGGAAGATGGCATAATATGAAGAAATCATCTAAACGTTGGATTACTGCAGCAGCGGCAGCGGCAGTTGTGTGTGTGTCTTTAACAGTTCCGGAAGTACGGGCAGGAGCAAGTAACTTGTTATCGATTTTTCGAGTAAAGGATGTGCAGTTCGTTCAACTTACCGATTCGGACTTACGTGAAATTGAAGGATGGATCTCTAAAACGGAAGAAGGAGAGAAGTCCATTAAAGGAATTGGGAAAATAGGAATCAAAGATAATGGAAGCAAAAAAGATGCTCATTTTCAGTCGGAACAACAAGCAAGAGAAGCTGGATATGCTGTTCCAAAAGTGCCAAATGGATACCGTGTAACGAGTGTGGATGCGAACCCGTCATTTATAATGCAGTTTGAACTTGATACAGAAAAAGCAAATAAATTGTTGAAACAACTACAGAGCAATACGCAGTTTGAAAGTGCTTTGAATGGCAAGCAGTTTTCAATCACAGTTCCGGAATCAGTACGTACACAAATAGAAGTTGAGGGCAATCGAACGAATAGTTTTTCTTATAATGTGATTGATGCGCCAAAAATTTCTGTTCCAGAAGGCGTAGATGTTGCGAAACTACAAAAAACAGTTTTAGAGCTTCCGATTATTCCTGCGAATGTGAAAACACAACTTGCAGGTATTCAAGATTGGACACATACATTGCCAATTCCTTATGTAGCAAAAGATGCAAAAGTATCAGAGACAAAGGTTCAAGGAGTAAAGGCCGTTTTATATAATACAGATTATGAAAACGTGCTTATTTGGGAGAAAGACGGAAAAATGCACATGATCGAGCAACATAAAGAGCAGGGGAAAGATATGAATACAAGTGATCTTATAAAACTTGCAAATGAAATAAAATAATGATTGAACAAGAGCGGCTCCGCAAAAAAGGGGCGGCTCTGTTCCTGTATAGGGCGGAGGTAAAACATGAACGAAGACTGGATTATTCAAACAAAGAACTTAACAAAACAATATAACGGAAAAGGCGGTATCCGTAACATTTCATTAGATGTGCCGCGCGGTACTGTATTCGGATTTATAGGTCCGAACGGTGCAGGAAAAAGTACGTTTGTGCGAACAATGCTTGGATTGATTCATCCGGATTCTGGAACAGCACAAATGCTAGGACAGCCGATTGGGACAATTGAATCAAAACGACGCATTGGCTATTTACCAGAGCTGTTTCGCTATCCAGATTGGCTGACTGGTTGGCAGTTACTTGAAACGCATGCGAAATTATGCGATCTTCCTTTTCGGGAGCGGAAAGCAAAAATGAGTGAAGTTATTGAAAAAGTAGGCCTAAAAGGAAGGGAAAAAGAAAAAATTCGCGGTTATTCAAAAGGAATGCAGCAGCGTATTGGACTTGCTTGTGCCTTGCTTTCTGATCCTGAATTGATTTTCTTAGATGAGCCAACATCAGCGCTTGATCCAATCGGACGAAAAGAAGTGCGTCATTTAATGGAAGAGCTTCGTGACCAAGGGAAAACAGTATTCTTAAACAGCCATCTATTAAATGAAATTGAACATGTATGTGATCACGTGGCGATTATTAATAAGGGGGAGCTAATTGTCCAAGGAGATTGGCGCTCATTGATGATGATTCAAACGGAAGTGGAAATAACACTCGGTGAAAAGAGCGAATTATTTTTTAAACAACTGCCTTCGTTTATTAAAAATGTAAGGAAGATAGAAGAACGTGAAAATCGTAAGCGCTGGATTATAACGCTGCAACAAGAAAATGACATTCCTAGATTGTTAGAAGCATTTGTAGCACTACACATTCCTGTGTATCAGTTAAATCCGGTTCACCCGCATTTGGAAGATGTGTTTATGTACTGGGTAAATAAGAAAGAGGGGACGCAGCATGTGGACAATCGCCAAGTTATCATTTAAAGAAATTCTATTAAAACGTATTTTTACCATTACGCTCTGTATGACTTTTGCCTTTTTACTATTTTATGGAGTGGCCATTCATTATGCCGTCAGTGAAATCCTTCCAGGAGAATCTAGCGGTCTTTCGGCAGCGCAAGATTTTATGAACAAAAGTTTTATTTCCACACAGCTTCTTGGAGTGGGTTTATACTTCTCTTCATTTATTACTGCGTTATTAGCTATTCTAAGTAGTGTTGGCAGCATTGCAAATGAAATTGAAAGTCATCAAATTGATACATGGTTAACGAGACCGATTTCACGCTTTTCCTTTTTAATGGGGAAATGGATCGGCTTATGCTTGTTACTGATTGCGTACGCGGCCTTCCTGTTTATAAGTATCGTGATTATTCATCAAACAATGGGAGGTAGTACGTTTCATTTAGATTTCACAGCCGCGCAGATTATAAAAGCATTAGCGCTTTTCTTGCTACAGCCTGTTATTTTAATTAGTATCGCGATATTACTAAGCACGCGTATGGCGACATTAAATGCTGGCATTGTGTTAATTATTTTATACGGAACTGGGTTTATTGGCGGATTTGTTGAACAAATCGGTACGTTGGCACAAAAAACAGCACTTGTGAACATGGGCATAATCGCAAGCCTTTTATTCCCAATTGATACAATGTATCGTAAAATGACAATCTATTTATTTGATTCCACAGACAATCCTTTATCAATCGCCTCACAAGGAGTATTCGGGAGTGTGTCAACACCGAGTAACATGATGGTTGTTTACGCTGTTTTCTATGTGTTAGCAGCTATTTTTATAGCGATTCGTACATTTAAGTCACGTGATTTATAAGGGGGGAGAAAGTTCGGGGTATTCTCCAAATTCTGTAAATTGCGAGAAATAACCATTTCGATTTTGAGATTAGTATAAGCTTTATCAGACTATTTGCAGGAGATGAAAAAATACTGACGGAAGACTCACTTTATATATTATAGTTAAAGCTCCTTTAATTGTAGAGAAGGAGCTTTAATTATGAGTTTTTTGTTTATTTTTTCGTAATACAATAGCTATGATTAGCAACATAACGCCTAATATACATGTGAATATTGGATAAAGTAGAGGAAAAAACATGCTTGGAAATCCTTGCATTATGTCTGAATGATGCCCCATTGACATTAAACCTGTATGCGAGAAATTAATAAGTTTTACACCAAGATTATGATTGCTTCTTTCGTTATAAGTGAAGCGTTCTTCGAAAGAAGTACCATCTTGATTGATATGAATAATTTTCCATTTTCTTTTTTCCATAGGAGCATTATCATCTGTTAATCTCTGCACAACATAAACTTGCTGTTCACCAGTTCGCTTGTTCTTTACGGTTAATATATCTAACCATGAAAAATACTTCCCACCTTTTTGACGATTGGAGAGCCATATCTCATCAGGAGTAGAAACCTCTTTATTATTTATAAAAAGATGAATCTTAACGATTTCACCAGGAGGAACGTTGTCTTCTACGTCAAAAAAAGTGCGTGGTGCTAGTTTATTTGTTTTTTCTTCTTCTATTTTAAGATTGATACCATTTACATTTAATTCTTGGACATCTAATGAATTTTCAAATCCATCTCTATTGGTATAGGCATGGTGTATTTCATAAGTGTTTTCTATTTTCGTTACAATCCATAATTCTCTTAGTATATGAAACATCGGAATACAAGAAAGAGCGAGTAAGATGAAAGAAAAAATAAAAACGAGCTTTTTTCATAATTTTTCTCCTAATATAATTATTTATATATCATTACATTATTTTCGATTTATTCTATAATACACCATATTATAGTTAATTTTTATAAAATGGTATTTCAAGGTAGATAACCTTCAGTAATTATTTTTTTATGTTTATATGATATAAATTCGTTTTAATGTTTTGGCATATAAGTCGCTGCCATGCAGAATACATTATGACCTGCACTTGCTTGCTCCCTTTGTTTTTAAACCATTGCATGTGGCAGAAAAAGGCCCTGACCGCTCCTATGCGTGGCCAGATGCTCTCGCCTACTTAAGAAAAGAGGGTTTTTATGTCGATTTTTAAATTGTATTTATATAGTTTATATCTTATTATCTGAATTTCACCAACTATTAATCAGTTGCCTTCTTATTTAAAAACGACTACAATTTTACTGTTATATAGGAACGAAAAAATAGAATAGGAGGGAAGCTATGCCAAGGAAAGTATGGCTATTAGTAGCCGGGATGATTATTAATGTCACGGGTGCTTCTTTTTTATGGCCTTTTAATACAATTTATTTACATGATCATTTAGGAAAGTCATTATCTGTGGCCGGAATGGTATTAATGATTAACTCGTTAACAGGAGTAGTTGGTAATTTACTCGGCGGTGTTTTATTTGATAAATGGGGCGGATATAAGTCAATTTTAGTTGGAATTGTGATTACATTATTATCAATTTTAGGTCTTGTATTTTTCCATGGCTGGCCATTTTATATTATTTGGCTAGCGTTAATTGGATTTGGTTCTGGAATGGTCTTCCCGGCGATGTATGCGATGGTTGGAACGGTTTGGCCAGAAGGCGGCCGAAGAGCATTTAATGCGATGTATGTTGGACAAAATGTTGGGATCGCTGTTGGGACGGCGTGCGGTGGTTTAGTTGCTTCTTATCGCTTCGATTACATTTTCTTAGCGAACTTTATTTTATACTTTATTTTCTTCTTAATTGCTTTTATTGGATTCCGTGGTATGGAAGATAAGAAAGAGAAACGTGTAGCGGTAAAAGAAAAGACGAAAAACGGTTGGTCACTTACGCCAGGATTCAAGGCGCTTCTTATTGTGTGTGTAGCATATGCTTTATGCTGGGTTACGTATGTACAGTGGCAAGGAGCGATTGCGACGCATATGCAGGAGCTGAATATTAGTCTTCGCCATTATAGTTTATTATGGACGATAAACGGGGCGATGATTGTTTGTGCCCAGCCATTAATAAGTATGATTATTCGCGCGATGAAACGTTCTTTAAAACAACAAATTATGATCGGAATTGGTATTTTCGCAGTGTCGTTTATCGTGTTGAGTCAAGCGCAGCAATTTACAATGTTCCTTGTTGCGATGGTGACATTAACAATTGGTGAATTATTTGTTTGGCCAGCTGTGCCAACGATTGCGAATATCCTTGCACCAAAAGATAAGCTCGGTTTTTATCAAGGTGTTGTAAATAGTGCAGCGACTGTTGGAAAAATGTTTGGCCCAGTTGTCGGCGGAGCAATTGTTGATTTATATAATATGGAAGTATTGTTTATCGCAATCATGGTAATGCTTGTAGTAGCAATTATCGCAACGAGTATGTATGATAAGAGAGTACGTGTTGAAGAAACAGTAGACGAAAAAGTTGCAGTTTAGTTTGACGGAACATGTAACTTGTTTTAGAATATATTTTAAATAACTCATATGTAATAACAGTGAGAAGGAGTAGTAGTAATAGAAGCTGGTTTAGAGAGTTGACGGTTGGTGCAAGTCAATCCACGTTTCGTTATGAACTCGCCTTTGAGTTGCAGTTGTGAAACAAAGTAGCAATTGCCGTCCATCCACGTTACGGATCTAAGCGAATGTATATTAATGCTTGTTCAAAAAGGAGGATAAAGAAATGCGATAGCTATCTTTACCGGACGTTTTGAACATCCTTTATTACATTAATTTAGGGTGGTACCGCGGGAATCTATAACCTCTCGTCCCTTTTCTGGGATGAGGGTTTTTTTGTATTTTTGGCGGTGAAAATATATAGAATTTGAATGGAGGGTATTTCATGAGCTTCAATCATCAAGAAATTGAAAAGAAGTGGCAAGCGTATTGGGAAGAAAATAAAACATTCCGTACGCCAGATGAAACAGAAAAACCGAAATTTTACGCACTAGATATGTTCCCATATCCATCAGGTGCAGGGCTGCACGTAGGACATCCAGAAGGATATACAGCAACGGACATTTTATCTCGTATGAAACGTATGCAAGGCTACAACGTTCTTCATCCAATGGGATGGGATGCATTCGGTCTTCCAGCTGAGCAATATGCGCTTGATACTGGAAACAGCCCAGCAGAATTTACAGAGAAAAACATTAACACGTTCCGAAGCCAAATTAAAGCATTAGGTTTCTCTTATGATTGGGATCGTGAAGTAAATACGACAGATCCAACTTACTACAAATGGACACAATGGATCTTCTTAAAACTATATGAAAAAGGTTTAGCTTACGTTGATGAAGTACCAGTAAACTGGTGCCCGGCACTTGGTACGGTACTTGCGAACGAAGAAGTAATCGATGGCGTAAGTGAGCGCGGCGGACATCCTGTTGAGCGTCGTCCAATGAGACAATGGATGCTTAAAATTACAGCTTATGCAGATCGTCTTCTAGAAGACTTAGATGAACTTGACTGGCCAGAGAGCTTAAAAGATATGCAACGCAACTGGATTGGCCGTTCTGAAGGGGCTGAAGTTCACTTCAAAATTGACGGTCCAGATGAGAAATTTACTGTATTTACAACGCGTCCAGATACATTATTCGGTGCAACGTACTGTGTGCTTGCTCCAGAACACGCACTTGTTGCAGAAATTACAACAGCAGAGCAAAAAGAAGCAGTAGAAGCTTACATTGATTCTGTAAAAGCGAAAAGTGATTTAGAGCGTACAGAACTTGCGAAAGAAAAAACAGGCGTATTCACAGGTGCTTATGCGATTAACCCAGTAAACGGTGAAAAATTACCTATCTGGATCGCTGACTATGTGCTTGCAAGCTACGGAACAGGTGCAGTAATGGCGGTTCCAGCACATGATGAGCGCGATTATGAGTTTGCGAAAACATTTGAGCTGCAGGTGAAAGAAGTTGTAGAAGGCGGAGACATCGCGAAAGAACCGCATACAGGTGATGGCGCACATATTAACTCTGCATTCCTAGATGGATTAAATAAAGAAGAAGCAATTACGAAAATGATTGAATGGCTTGAAGTGACAAGCGCAGGAAATCAAAAAGTAACGTACCGTCTTCGTGACTGGTTATTTAGCCGTCAACGTTACTGGGGTGAGCCAATTCCGATTATTCACTGGGAAGACGGCACAATGTCAGCTGTGAAAGATGAAGAATTACCATTAGTTCTTCCGAAAACAGAGAACATTCGTCCATCTGGTACAGGGGAATCTCCACTTGCAAACATCGAAGAGTGGGTAAATGTTGTCGATCCTGAGACTGGTAAAAAAGGTCGTCGTGAAACAAACACAATGCCGCAATGGGCAGGTAGCTGCTGGTACTACTTACGCTACATTGATCCAAACAACAGCGAAGCACTTGTAGATCCTGAAAAAGTAAAACAATGGCTTCCAGTTGATATTTATATCGGTGGTGCGGAGCATGCAGTACTTCACTTACTATATGCACGCTTCTGGCATAAAGTATTATATGATATCGGTGTGGTTCCAACGAAAGAGCCGTTCCAACAACTATTTAACCAAGGTATGATTTTAGGAGAAAACAACGAGAAAATGAGTAAATCAAAAGGTAACGTTGTAAATCCTGATGATATCGTAGCAAGCCATGGTGCAGATACACTTCGTCTATACGAAATGTTTATGGGACCATTAGATGCTTCGATTGCTTGGTCTGAAAATGGCCTTGACGGAGCTCGTCGTTTCTTAGATCGTGCATGGCGTCTATTTGTTCAAGACAATGGTGAACTAAGCGAGAAAATTACAGATGCACCAAACAAAAATCTTGAAAAAGTATATCACCAAACAGTGAAGAAAGTAACAGAAGACTATGAAGAGCTTCGCTTTAACACTGCAATTTCTCAAATGATGGTATTCATTAATGATGCATACAAAGCAGAAACTCTTCCGAAAGAATATGTAGAAGGTTTCGTGAAAATGTTAGCGCCAGTTGCACCGCACGTTGCGGAAGAACTTTGGAGCAAGCTTGGACATAGCGAAACAATTTCATATGTAAGCTGGCCAACATTTGATGAGTCTAAACTTGTAGAAGATGAAGTGGAAATTGTTGTTCAAGTCATGGGTAAAGTACGTGCGAAGATAACAATGAAAAAAGACGCATCAAAAGAAGAAATGGAACAACTTGCACTTGAAGCGATTAAAGAACAAATTGAAGGGAAAACAGTTCGTAAAGTAATTGTTGTTCCTGGAAAACTTGTAAATATCGTAGCGAACTAATGAAAAAGGGTACCTATTTTAGGTGCTCTTTTTCTGTTTCAAACAGGGGATAAGAGCGGAATTACAGCATAGACAAACACCTATTTTTCTTTTTGCAATATGATAACATCGACACATCAAATCGTGAAGAAGAGGTGAACCGAATGAATTATATTGAACAACGACAAATGCCTACTCCATACGGTATGGGGGGATTTCCACAAATGCAAGTAGGTCATTATCCACATGGAGGCTATCCTTATGGCTATCAACATGTGGGATATCATCCATATCACCACCATTATCCTTATCATCACCATGGTTATCAACACGTTATTTATCATCCACATCATGGCCACCATTATGGCATGCCGTATCAAGGCCAATAAAATGTAAAATTTATCAACTATGTAAAATCTCCTTCTATGCAAGGAGATTTTTTATTTGGGAATGTTAAAGGAGAAGGGGGTGTTACATATGGGTAAAGGAAGAAGCAATAACGCTGGAAAAAGACAGCCAAACTTCGATGATTCATCTAATTTCTCTAAAGGGAAACAAAGTCAAACGACAGCACCGAAGAAGAAATAACGTAAAAGGAGCTATCTATGTAGATAGCTCCTTTTCAAAGTATCAATATATCGGCGCTTTTTGAAATATATCGACCGTTTTTCATCATATATCGGCGGTTCGACACAATATAAAGACCATTCGACAATATATGACATGATTTCGCTGTTATTTTCCTGCTTTTTCAAGTGCTTCTTGACGCTGGCGTTCAATTTCAGCGCGAAGTTGTGGTTCTGGTGCTTCCCATCCTTCAGGTTTTAAAATTTTGCCGTCACCTTCGCGGAAGCGCGGTTTTCCGTCTGGGAATAATTTTGCCATGTTTGCATTGTTTACAATCTCAAACCCTTTATCAGGACGTACACCCATTTCTGCAAACGTTCCAAATGCAAAATAAATTAAGTCAATTAGTGCATCATATTGATCTTCTACTGTGTTTGCTTCTAAGAACTCTTCTAGTTCTTCTTGCATGAAGCTCGCACGAATTTTTGCACGCTCTTCTGTTAATTTTGTTGGTGCATCTGCAACAGGGTGACCGAATATTTCATGCATTTTCGCGACAAGTTCGTAACCTTTATCTAAACCTTTTTCGTTTGTCATGTTGTTTCATCCTTTCTCGTTCTTTTCCGATTGTTATTGTAACATGATTTCGGTTAGGGCAGTGTACATTCGACTTTTCCAAATGCTATTCTTTTTTTTCTGTTAAGGATAGTGCGATATCTATTCCAAACATTCCAATGATAAGTATTGGTACTGTTATAAGGAGATAACGTGTAAGGGAAGCGTTTTTTAAATAGGTATGAGCAAATAAAAAGACAGTACAAAAGAGAACGATATGTAACATAGGCTTTATTAATTTTTTAGGCATGAGATCCCCCCGTTTCAAACTCTTAACTTTGAGTATAGGGAATAAAATGAGATATGAAAAGCCATTTTGCGGGGAATCCTCTTTCCAGTTTCGGGTTAGGAAAGAGGATCAAATCGTTTACTCAATAACTCCTGAATTTGTAATATCAACCTCATATTGTACTTTTACAGGAACATCTTTGTACATTTTTCTCCATTTTTTTAATTGAAACGGTCGGTAGTGCTGCTTAAACCTGGCACCTAAAGCAAGTGGATCTGCACCTAGAGATTGAAGCTTTTTAACTAACTTTTCTCCATCTGTATTCAAGCTCTTTACAATGTCTTTTCGTATTTTTTCTACATTTTTTTTATTTTCTAAGTTCGTATGTTTCGAAATCTCTTGAATACGTGCTGCCATTTTTACGCGAACAACAAAGGAAGGTTTTCCATCCTTTACATATACATGATAAGAGGGAGAAGAACGAATATTATTAATTATCGTATAGCCTAACTTTGTTTTAAATTCATGTGAGTCCAGTTGACTTTTATCGAGGAGCGTTTTGAAAAGAAACATATCTTTTTCTTCTATTTTCCCCACATATTTATCTTGTTTGAAAAGAGCTATACTTGTAACTTTAATGCTTTTCTTTTTTTTCTTTAATATAGGCATATATGTATCTTGTCCGTCACGATAATAGCGAAAAGTTTGCAGGTATAAATTATCGTTCGGTACGACACCGGTTTTCATATTATGTTCTAACATTTTTTTGATGTAGATTGCTACGTTAGAAGCAGTGTTGTATTTGCCTGATAAAAGTTTTTCACCTTCGTCATTGCCGCCTCCTTCAAGGATACCAACATATACTAAGTTTCCGATATTTACATCGCGAATAAGCGTATCAAATGTACTAGAGAGTCCTTTTTTAGCTAATTTTTCTGTGAAAAGAATAACGCGTATTTGTCCGCTTTCAAGAGGTTGTCCAGATTCTAAAGAGGTTGTTGTTTTCACTTGCTTAATTGTATTTCCATAGCCTTGAAGTACTTGTACTTTATTCCCTTTTCTTTGGATTGGACAAACGTAAGTCACTTTTACTCTTCCGCGGTCTGAACCTGCGTCTGAAGCGACATCAAAAACAGCACCTTGAATGAGGCTAATATCGTCAACGATGTTTTTGGGGACACATGCTGTTGTCAAAAGTAAACATAAGCCAAAAAGGAATATTATTTGCTTCTTAGTGTTTGCCATTTCTTTTTCACCCACATTATAAGAAATAAGATTGGGATGTACACAAAAACAAGCCAAAAGCTTGCTTTTGATACATAAGTAATGAAATTATTAATGTCATGCCGTTCTGTTAGGAGTTGTGAAATAATGACGGTTATGAATAAGAAAGAAATTAATATGTACTTTTGTTTTACATGAAAGACTTCGTGTAATCCTCTTGTTGCAGCCCATAACGGTAAGATAATACTCGTAATGACAATGAGTGCGTAGCCAGAGATCGCAATATATTCTAGACGCTCAATGAAAGGAAGGTGAATGACTTGTGTGATAGATAGCTGTGACCAAATTGTTTTTGACAATTGTTTTTCGCTAAAAAATGAAAAAGCAAGGATTGTACTTAATAAATATAAAAAGTTAGAAAATAGAACGCCATATTGTGCAAATTTATGAGATTTCTCAGGCGTTTTGATAAATGGATACAGCATCAAAATAACTTCAAAACTAATCAATGTATAAGTCGATGCTTGAGCTGCTTTTAAAATATCTCCGAAAGAATGGGAGAACATAGGAAATAGGTTTCCGAAATTTCCATATTTAATGACTATAAATAGCTGCATGATATATCCACATGTAGCGACAACTGAAACAACACAAATGCCGGTCATAACTCGAAAACCAGATGAAATAATGTAATAACTAAGTATGGCTAAAAAGATTGTTAACTTCCATGTGGCTGCCGTTGGGAACATCCAAACTTGAATAATTTCTACGTACGTGCGCATAACGGAGACGCTGACAAGAAAGAAATATGCCATAAAGATGAGATTGAATGCATTGCCGATCCATTTTCCAAATAGATGTTGATGCAATGTAATCAAATTTCCATTTATACTTTCTAATAAACGGTATATCATCCACATTAGAATATGAATGATGATACCCGCAATGATAACGCCCATCCATGCATCGTATCCGGCAACCTTTGCAATGATACGTGCAAATCCAAGAACACCAACACCGAATTGCGCACTATGGATTAAGAAAAAAACAAAAATGGGAGATACTTTATAGTTGATTTTAACTGTACTCATATGCGCTCCTCGCTTTTCACTCATCGAAATCTGTCATACGTTTTGGAAACACTTCTTTGACATAACGCTGGGCATGTTGTGGTCTTGCTTGAACTCCGCGTGTATCTACTTTAGATAATGGCATTCGTATGAGGGAGTCCTTCGCCGACTGTTTACGAAATGGATAAATAAACCCATACGGCTTTCGAAGGGATGATAATCGAAAAAGCCTTGTTAATAAAAAGATAAATCCTAGTGAAATTCCTAATAACCCCCATAACTCAGCAAGTATAAGAAAGGGAAAGCGCAGTAAACGAACCGCATTGCCCATTTGATAAATCGGTGTAATAAACGATGCAAGTGCAGATAAGGCGACGATGATCAACAAAATATTACTAGTCAATCCTGCTTGGACCGATGCTTGTCCGATAACGATACCACCAACAATACCGAGTGTTTGCCCGACTTTCATCGGTAAACGTGCTCCTGCTTCCCGGAGAAGGTCAATAGCTAATTCTAGAAAAATAGCCTCTATTATAGGTGGAAATGGTACTTGTGCTCGCGACAAAATTAATGTCTCCAGCAAGTCACTAGGAATTAATTCATAGTGATAACTAAGTACAGCTACATATAGAGGCGTTGCACAAATGGAAAACGTAACTGCGACAATACGTAATATACGGGAAAACGTTGCATAAAACCATGTCACGCTGTAATCCTCAGGAGAGATGAAAAAATCCAGTAGAGATACAGGTGCTAACAAAACATTTGGCGATCCATCAACGAATATAGCAATTTTGCCATCAATGAGCCCGTTGCTGACACGATCAGCCCGTTCTGTATTAATATATGTTGGAAAAATAGATGTATTGCCCATTAGATGGGGAATATAATAGCTATCATTAATTTGTTCATATTGTATTGTGTTTAAGCTATCCTCTAAATATGTAATGTTTTCTTTTTCTACAACATTACTCATATACATCATAACAACTTTTGTTTTGGAGAATTCTCCAATTAACAGTTCTTTTGTTTTTAACTCAAGAACTGGCAAGCGTTTTCGAACAAGGTTAATGTTTGTGTCGATATCCTCTACAAACCCTTCTTGAGGACCAATAACTGTTGATTCGTTTAATGGTATAGTCGGTAATCTATATTTCTCAATTGCAATGTTTGCAAGAAGACATTCCACATCATGCTCGTGTAGTTGAACAATGGCATGCCCCTTTAAGACCATCTCTTCAATTTTTTTTACGTCACTTGTAATGATCAGTCCGCTTATTGGAACCATTTCCTTTATTTCTTCTAGTGTTGGCGCAGTATGATGTAATAAAGCAGGCATTAAATAATTTTGTAATCTCATACCATCCATTGACGTACGAAAATATGAAATCCAATATGGTTTAGTTGGGTCTTCAGAAGTATGATAGTGAACAAAATCGCTTGATTCTCGTAATTTTTGGATAAGTTCTTGTAGTGAATGGGCAGTTTCGTGCTCTGGTTTGCTAAAGTCAAAAATGTCATTTTGACTTTGCTTTGCTTGTTGATTCGTTGTAGTTTGTTGTTGATTTGCCTGCTGCTGGTTTGTTTGCTGTTTGTTAGTTTGAGTCTGCTGCTGGTTTGTTTGCTGTTTGTTGTTTTGAGCCTGCTGTTGGTTTGCTTGCTGTTTGTTGTTTTGAGCTTGTTGTTGGCTTGTCTGCTGCTTGTTAGTGTGAGTTTGCTGTTGGCTTGTCTGCTGCTTGTTAGTGTGAGCTTGTTGCTGGTTTGTCTGCTGTTTGTTGTTTTGAGCTTGTTGCTGGTTTGCCTGTTGCTTGTTCGTTTGCGCTACTTGATTGACTTTTGTTTGTTCATTTCGTTTCTTTTTTGTATCTGTATTGTTCTTTTCTACTTGTTTAGTATCGTTCTTTTTTTTGCGAAACCATTTAAAAAACATATGTATTCCCTCTTTACCCAAATAAGATAACTTTAGTCTGTGGGAATTTTTATATATTATGCATATATTTGTGTACGAAAAAGTGAAACGTCCATATAAAAAGAAAAGGTTTTTTATGTCGGTTTCTCAACCTGTATGTATATAATCGAAAAAATAAAGGAAATGTGGTTTCTCTTTTTGAATAGTCTTCTGTAGCGCACTTCATTTGTATGAGTAGAAACGAAGTATGAATTAAGGAGGCGAAAAGATGTTATATGTACCAAAACAAGTATTTCGGCTAGAGAAATATACATTTGAAAACGGTACATCACTTCCAATCCAAATTGGCTATGAAACATATGGTACGTTAAACCGTGAGAAATCAAACGCTATTTTAGTTTGTCATTATTTTAGTGCAACGAGTCATGCGGCGGGAAAGTATACAGAACAAGACTTAGTTCCAGGTTGGTGGGATGAGTTAATTGGACCAGGAAAAGCAATTGATACAAATAAATATTGTGTGATTTGTACAGATAATCTTTGTAATGTACAAGTGAAAAATCCTTATGTTGTGACAACAGGACCAAAAACGATAAATCCGGAAACAGGCGCAGAGTATGGAATGAAATTTCCAGTCTTTACGTTTCGTGATATGGCTCGTATTCAATATGAATTAATAAAGGATATGGGGATTACTAGGCTGCACACGGTCATCGGTCCATCTGCTGGAGGTATGATTGCTCAGCAATGGGCGGTTCATTATCCGCATATGATGGAACGAATGATAGGGGTAATTACAAATCCGAAAAATCCAGTTGTCACGTCTATTAATGCTTTGCAACATGCAATCGATGCAATTCAATTAGACCCGGTTTGGAAAAACGGAGACTACGGAGAACAGCAGCCGGTAAAAGGATTACACTTAGCGGCGAAAATGATGTTTATAAATGCATATGATGCCCACTATTATGAAACGACATTTCCGCGGGACAGTACAGAATCTGCACCGTATCAAGACTTCAGTACATTAACTTCATTTGAAGAAGCAATTAACGAAGCAACGTTACAGAATATAGCCTTTGTTGATGCGAATTCATGGATGTACACTGCAAAAGCAACTTTATTACATGATATCGCTCACGGTTTTTCTTCATTAGAGGAAGCGCTTCGGCAAGTAGAAGCGAGCGTCCTGATGATTCCTTGTAGGCAAGATATACTGCAGCCTTCCCGTTATAATTATAAGATGGTTGAATTGTTGAGAAAGAATAGGAAATTTGCAGAAGTATATGAAATTGAAAGTATATACGGACATATGGCGGGTGTATTTGAGACGCATTTATTTGCTGGGAAAGTGCATCAATTTCTTAATCAACAAATCTCAAGTATGATGTAACTCCTACACATAACTTGTTTTCTAAGTGGTGCATGCTAAAATTGAGGAGAAAGAAGGAGGAGAGTTTATGACTGAAGTGAAAACAATTATGCCAGAAGAAGTACAAGAGCGTTTAGAAAAAGGAGAAACGCTATTTTTAGTAGACGTGCGTGAAGATGAAGAAGTAGCATACGGGAAAATCCCAGAGGCAGTTCATATTAAAATGGGGGATATTCCGCATAAAGTAGACTGCTTTGATAAAGAAAATGAATATATTTTTATTTGCCGCTCTGGTGTGCGCAGCGAAAATGTTTGTCATTACTTAAATGAACTAGGCTATAAGACAGTAAACATGGTTGGCGGCATGATGCAGTACGAAGGAGAAGTAAAGTAAAAATCTACTATTTGTTAAAATGTAATTATTCTTTTGAAAACTTGGAACGCGTCCGTTTCAAGTTTTTTTCTTTTGCATACAGTGTAGAAAGCACGAGATATTGTTCAGAAAGGTGGTTCAAGGGTGAAGTCACTTATTCGAAAAATCAAAGTCATAAACAATAGAGGAGCAATTAATATGGGGAATTGTTACGATCTTTCTCCATTTATTGCGACGAAGGTATTTAGCGGCGCTGGTGGATCAAGTATTGCGACATTTTTAAACGGGAAGCTAACGCCGTCAACAGCACCACAAGGTACTGAATTTACTCCGCCGCTAGAGACAAGTTTAACAGCGGGAGTGTAATAGAAAGGTTGTATAAAAATGGGAGCTTGTATTAAGGAATTTGTTATTGTGAATAATTCTGGGAATATTTTTACAGGAGATAATTTGCGAGATACTTCGTTTGTTGCCTCGAAAACATTTACAGGCTCAACAGGACCAACATGTATAGATGTTGTCGTCGTTATCGGGAATACAAATGAAGTTTGCTTACGCCCTGGAGATACAGTGACAACTACGATTACACGAGGTACTGGACTACCAGGTAGTAGTTCAAGTAATAATACAAGTAGCGATCCAAGTAGCAATCCAAGTAGTAATCCAAGCAGTAATCTAAGTAGTAATCCAAGTAGTAATTCAAGTGGTAATTCAAGTGGTAACCAAAGCAGTAGTTCAAGTAGTAGCTGTGAGAGTGCGTTACCAGCAGCTACTAATACAGATAATAAAGATTCCTAAGTAGGATTTTCGTAAAAAGAATCTTTACTTCTTTCAATGAAATGTTTTATAAATAAGACTTCTGTTTTTCTAGAAGTGTGGGTTTGTTGTTTCTTGAAAAAATATCCAGAAGTGGAGAGTGAAAAACTCTCCACTTCTGGATGCTTTATTTTATCCATTCAACAACCATATCCATTGTTTGACGGTTTTTTTCATGTTGAGGGTCTTCTAATCGATAGCCGAATGCTACTAAACAAGAGACACCAAATGCCTCTCCAGAAAGAATTCCTTCTTCTCTTAAAATGGATTCTACCTTTTCTTGATGAAAGCCTTCAATAGGACAAGAATCGATACCGATTTGAGCAGCTGCAGTCATCATATTACCTAGAGCAATGTATGTTTGTTTAGAAGCCCAGTCAAACATAGCGCGATTACTTTCTAATAAATTAAAATCGGATTCTTGGAACGTTTTATAAAAATTACCTTTCATATTTACTACTTCTGGCGGAAGATTTTGGACGTTTGTCATGAAGTTAGAAATATAAGAAGAATTATACATCATATCTTCTTTTTTTCGAGCTAATATCACAACAAAATGGCTAGCAGTTGGTAATTGTTTTTGTGCTCCCCATGCCACTGGCAGAAGCTTTTGACGAAGACTTTGATTTTGAATTACAACAAATTTCCAAGGTTCAAAGCCAAATGAACTTGGAGAAAGACGACCAGTTTCGAGAATAAAATGAAAATCTTCATCAGGGATTTTTTTATTTATATCAAATACTTTGCATGCATGTCTAAATTGATAGGCTTTTAAAATTTCTTCTTTTGTATTTTTCATTTCAACAACCACCTTTTAATAATTTACTTTCCCTTAGTAAGTTGATTACACTTAAAATTTTAATATAGTATAATTTTAAGTGTAAGTACACACATTTTTGACATATAGTATCAAAATGTATACTAATGGAGAGTGATGAGATGGAGAAGGAGAATATACGTCGTTGTTCGGTAGAAGTCACATTAGATGTAATCGGGGGAAAATGGAAAGGCGTTATTCTATTTCATTTAATAAATGGAGAAATTCGCTTTAATCAATTTTTACGATTGATGCCCGGTATCACGCAACGAATGTTAACGAGACAATTAAGAGAGCTAGAGGCTGATGGTGTGATTCATCGTGAAGTATATAAGGAAGTACCTCCGAAAGTTGAATACTCGTTAACCGAATTCGGAGAGTCATTGATTCCGATTATTGTAATGATGCGTGATTGGGGAAATGAATATCGAATGCAAATAGAGCAGGGATAAAAGAAGTGTGCAATTAAGGTTGCACACTTCTTTTCATTAAAATTTTACCGGTTTTCTTTTCCGATAAATGATATAACTGCGTCGTAAGTATTTCACTGGTACGCTAAAGACATGAACAAGTCTTGTAAATGGCCACGTTGCAAACAGTCCCATCGCAGAAACGATGTGAATTTTAAACCAAAGAGGCACCTCCGCCATATACTCTGCTTTAGGCTGGAATATAAAGAGGCTGCGGAACCACGGGCCAATCGTTGTTCGATAATCAAAACCGTTTGAATCGATATTTAAAAATGTAGAAGAAAGCCCTGCAAGCATTACAATGAGCAACAAGATAAGAGCGATATAATCTCCGGTTGTACTTGTTGCGATAATACGTTTTACCGTAAAGCGGCGATACGTTAAAATGAATAATCCGATTACAGAAGCAATACCTGCCGGAAGGCCGAAGCCAATTGCCATTATATGATACGTATGTTCAGAAATGCCAAGGGAACTGTAGACAGATTCGGGGATTAAAATTCCCATAACATGCCCGCCAATTACGAACATAATACCAAAATGAAATAGTAAACTTCCGATTCGGAGCATTTTCTTCTCTAACAGTTCACTAGATTTTGACGTCCAGCCAAATTGATCGTAGTTGTATCTAAAAATATGTCCACCAATGAAAATAGCTAAAATGATATAAGGGAAGATTACCCATAAAAATTGATCCATCATTCTTGACTCACTCCTTTCTATATAAATCCATTTTGACTTTTCGACATATAGATTGCTGCTATGCAGAAAAAAGATTTTGCACGCGCTTTCTCCCTTTGTTTGAACTTCGCATGTGGCAAAAAATGGACCCGACCGCTTCTACGCATGGCCAGACGCTCTCGCCCGCCTAAAAAGAAAAGGGTTTTTATGGCGGTTTTTTAATTTGGATTTATATAGTTTATTTCATACTGCCATGCACGAATAGCAGTAAGGATGCAACGGACAATTGGTTCGTGCATACTGTTTGTGTCTTTTAATTGTTGATGCAATGCTTCGATATTGCTTTCATATTTTTTTATAATTGGCTCACTATCTTCTTCAGTGGCATTTGCGAGAAACTCTAACATAAGCGGTAAATAATCAGGCAGTTCTTTATCTGTTACAGCGAAGCCTGCTTTTTGATAGTGTTGTTTTAGTTCTAGCAGTTCAATTCCTCGTTCTCGTTGTTCACCAGTATTCATATAAGTGAGATACATATTTGTTTTTTTGCCAAAATCAAATGTATATACATATGATTGAATTAATTCGTCGTTTGTTTTTTGCTTTGCTTGTTCGATAAATGTTGTAAGGGTGGTGCGAATTTCTTCATGTTTGATAGTTTGAATATCACTTTGTAAATGAGCAAGTGCTTCTCTCCATCCCTGTTCAGGATAGGAGAGAAGAAAGGAAGAACAAGAAAAAGCTGTTTGTAAATTTTGATTCATAATTGTTACCTCCTTTATTTTAAGAGATTGTCATACAAGAGCCAGGACCGCCGGCAAAGGAAAGACCACAGCTTCCTTGCTCGTTATAAAGATCTGCCACTTGCTCGCGATGAGAAGTTGGGATGACGAAACGATCTTTATATTTCGCAATTGCAAGAAGGCGATACATATCTTCAATGTCTTCTTTTGTTAAGTTCAGTTCTTTTAATACATCTTCATTTGGTTCTTTATTTATTTGCAATGCTCTCATATGAGTACGCATGATAGCCATTTTTTTCAATGTAAGGCGAATATGAGATTCATCGCCTGCAGTTAATAAATTTGCTAAATATTGAATCGGAATACGCATATTATCAATAGCAGGGAAGATTTCTTCTGCTTGCCAGTTGCTTCCTTTTCCTTCAACCATGTTCATAATTGGACTTAATGGCGGAATATACCAAACCATTGGCAATGTACGATACTCTGGATGAAGAGGAAGAGCAATTTTCCAATCGATAATCATTTTATAAATTGGTGATTGCTGAGCGGCTTTGATCCATTCTTCTGGAATCCCTTGTTTCTTTGCTTCAGCAGCTACTTCTGGATCGTTTGGATCTAGGAATACGTTAAGCTGAGACTCATATAAGTCTTTTTCATCTGGTACAGATGCAGCTTCTTTTACTTTGTCAGCGTCATATAACATAACTCCGATATAACGGATTCGTCCAACGCATGTTTCCGAACAAATTGTAGGCATACCTGCTTCAATACGCGGGAAGCACATCGTACATTTTTCAGCTTTATTTGTTTGCCAGTTGAAATACACTTTTTTATATGGACAAGAAGAAACGCAGAATCTCCAAGCACGGCATGCATTTTGGTCAACAAGGACAATCCCATCTTCATCGCGCTTATACATAGAGCCGGACGGACAAGAAGATACGCATGACGGATTGATGCAGTGTTCGCAAATACGCGGTAAGTACATCATGAACACATTTTCAAAATCCGTTTTTATTTCTTCTTCCATTTTTTTTACGTTTGGATCTTGCAGCCCTGTTATATGCCCGCCTGCTAAATCGTCTTCCCAGTTTGGTCCCCATTCAATTTTATCGATAAATTCACCTGTAATAGCTGACTTTGGCCGAGCAACTGGTTGGTGTTTTCGCTGCGGGCTGTTTGTTAATGTTTCATAATCGTAGTTCCAAGGCTCAAAGTAATCATCAATTGTTGGTTGATCTGGGTTATGGAAAATGTTCATGAGACGTTTCATTTTTGAACCGGATTTCAATTGAAGGTCTCCGTTTTTCAGCTCCCAGCCGCCTTTATATTTTTCTTGATCTTCCCATTGTTTTGGATAGCCAATACCCGGTTTTGTTTCCACGTTGTTAAAGTACATGTATTCAGCACCTGGACGATTCGTCCAGGTGTTTTTGCATGTTACGCTACAAGTGTGACAGCCGATGCATTTATCAAGGTTCATTACCATTCCGACTTGCGCTTTAATCTTCAAGCCAATCTACCTCCTTCAGTTTGCGGATGACGACATTTAAGTCGCGTTGGTTTCCAGTTGGGCCATAGTAGTTAAAGCCGTAACTTAATTGACCGTATCCGCCAATCATATGAGTTGGTTTTACGTGAATACGCGTCGGGCTATTATGTGTTCCTCCGCGGTTACTTGTTAAATTCGTACCAGGCACGTTAATGTGACGATCTTGTGCATGATGCATAAAGGCCATTCCACGCGGCATGCGGTGTGTGACGACAGCGCGTGCAACAACGACGCCGTTTCGGTTAAAGCATTCAATCCAGTCATTATCAGCAACACCGGCTTCGGCGGCGTCATCTTTATTCATCCATACTGTTGGTCCGCCGCGGAACAGCGTTAACATCGGCAGTGCATCAAAATACATACTATGAATAGACCACTTATTATGCGGTGTTAAATAGTTCAGCGTAATTTCTTTTCCTTCTACTTCAGGGCGAGATTTTCGGAACGGTTTATGCTGTAAAATTGGTTTGAACGTTGCCATTGTTTCGCCAAATTCTTTCATCATGTCGTGATCTAAGTAGAAAGATTGACGCCCTGTTATTGTTCGCCATGGAATGAGGCGCTCCACATTTGTTGTAAATGGTGAATAGCGGCGTCCTCCTTTTTCAGAACCACTAAAAGCAGGTGATGTAATAACTGTTTTTGGCTGCGCTGTAATTTGTTCAAATGTGAAGCATTCTTCTTCGCGCTCTTCTGCCAAATCACGCAGTTGTAAATCTGTTTGTTTTTCAAGCGCTTCCCATGCCTTTACTGCCATATGACCATTTGTCGTCGAAGAAAGAGTTAAGACTGCTTCAGCAGCATTGATTGCTTCTGTTATGTTAGGACATCCTTTTGCGATAGAATCTGTACGGATGACACCTAATTTACTCTTTAATTGTTCATATTCTTTTTCCGCAGACCAAGAGATGCCTTTCGTGCCAATCGGTTGCTTTCCAACGTTTGGTCCAAGTGCAGTCATTTTGTCATAAATCGTTTTATAATCACGTTCCACAACATGAATTTGCGGCATTGTTTTGCCTGGGATTGGTTCACATTCTCCTTTGCTCCAATCTTTAATTTGTCCAAGCGGCTGTGCTAATTCTTGCGGTGTATCGTGAAGAAGCGGCGTTGCAACAACTTCTTTCATTGGCTCAAGGTCTAATTTTTGTGCCAAATCAGAAACTGCTTTTGAAAGGGAGCAGAAAATATCCCAATCAGAACGAGCTTCCCACGGTGAACCGATTGCCGGATTAAATGGATGCACGAATGGATGCATATCTGTACTGCTTAAATCATGCTTTTCATACCACGTTGAAGCAGGAAGAACGATATCAGAGTATAGTGCTGTTCCTGCCATACGGAAATCTAAGTTGATAAGTAGATCTAGTTTTCCTTCAGGTGCTTCTTCATGCCACTTTATTTCCTCTGGTCGTAATGAATCACTATCGTCGTTCATTAATCCGTTTGTTGTACCTAATAAATGTTTTAAGAAATACTCGTGTCCTTTCCCAGAACTTGAGATTAAGTTCGCACGCCATACGAATAAATTGCGCGGGAAGTTGTTTTTGTTATCAGGGTCTTCAATCGCAAATTTGAGCTCTTTGTCTTTTAGCTTCTGCGCAACATATTTCCCGATTTCCTCTTGGGTCGTTGCACCGCTAGCGACCGCTTCTTTATATAATTCAATTCCGTTTTTCTCGAATGTTGGATAGGATGGTAACCAGCCGAGTCTTGCGGCCAACACATTGTAATCACCGTGATGTTGATAACGTGAGTTGCCGACAACTGGTGATGCTAAATGTCCAACTGGTGTATCTTCATAGCGCCATTGATCTGTAACGAAATAGAAGAAGGATGTACCGTTTTGTAGTTTCGGTGGACCTTGCCAATCCTTTGCAGTTGCAATGGTTTGCCAACCTTCTGCCGGGCGTAATTTTTCTTGGCCGACATAATGAGCCCAGCCGCCGCCGTTGACCCCTTGTGCGCCAACAAGCAGAACGAGGTTTAAGACAGCACGGTAAATTGTATCAGAGTTAAACCAATGGTTAATACCAGCGCCGACAATAATCATCGAGCGTCCATTTGTATCAATGGCATTTTGCGCAAATTCACGAGCGATTTGAATAATAAGTTCTCGTTTTACACCTGTCATTTTTTCTTGCCATGCTGGTGTAAACGGAGCATCTTCATCAAAGCTCTTCGGTTCTGGGCCACCAAGACCGCGGTCGACGCCGTAGTTTGCTAATGTTAAGTCATAGACAGTTGTTACGAAAAGATCTCCATTTGGCGTTGTAATCTTTTTCACTGGAATGGTACGTTCTAATACTTCATTTCCGTCATCAGAAAAGTATGGAATTTGTACGGTTCCAATTGCATCCTCCATACCAAGTAAAGAAAGACGTGGATCAATTTTTTCACCTGTTTGTTCATCTTCTAAGCGTAAGTTCCATTTTTTTTCGTTATCCCAGCGTGATCCCATTGTGCCGTGTGGCGTAGCGAAATCAAGACTGTTATCGTTCCAAAGAACAGGTTTCCATTCGCCAAGCTTTGTTTCTCGGCCGATATCAGTGGCATTTAAGAAACGATCTGCAACAAATTGACCTTCTTGCTGTTTTAACGTGACGAGGAATGGGAAATCTGTGTATTGTTTTGCATAATTTATGAAGTAGTCTACTTGTTTGTCCACGTAGAATTCTTGTAAAATAACGTGTCCCATTGCCATTGCAAGTGCACCGTCTGTTCCTTGTTTTACGCTGATCCAGTCATCAGCAAATTTTGTTGATTCGGCAAAATCAGGGCTAACAGAAACAACTTTCGTTCCTTTATAGCGCACTTCTGCTAAGAAGTGGGCATCTGGTGTCCGTGTTAGCGGCACGTTAGAGCCCCATGTCATAATGTAGCCAGCGTTGTACCAATCACTACTTTCTGGCACGTCTGTTTGATCACCCCAAATTTGCGGTGAAGCTGGCGGTAAGTCAGCATACCAATCGTAGAAGCTCAGCATCGGCCCGCCCATAAGCTGCATAAAGCGGCTGCCTGCTGCGTGACTTAACATTGACATCGCAGGAATTGGCGAGAAGCCCACATTTCGATCTGGACCATACTTGATTACTGTATATAGTAAGGAAGCAGCAACGAGCTGTAATACTTCATCCCAATTTGCACGAATGAAGCCGCCTTTTCCGCGAGCACTTTTATATGCGCGTGCTTTTTCTGGATTTTCAACAATGCTTTTCCAAGCATCTAACGGCGATTCATGTTTTTGCAGTTCTTCTTGCCACATATTCCAAAGGACGCCGCGTACATATGGATATTTCACGCGAAGCGGACTATAAATGTACCAAGAAAAGCTTGCTCCGCGCGGACATCCGCGTGGCTCAAAGTCTGGCATATCAGGACCAGTAGACGGATAATTTAGCTCTTGTCCTTCCCAAGTGACAATTCCATCCTTTACGTATATGTTCCAGCTGCAAGAACCGGTGCAGTTTACACCATGTGTGGAGCGGATTACTTTATCATGTTGCCATCGTTTTCGATAGGCATTTTCCCATTCTCGGTCTTCATACGTTTCTTGCGTATGATTATCGTTATAACGATCTATTGGAGAAAAATATTTTAAACGTTGCATGAGTGGTGATAGTTTCTTTTTCATATTGTTCACTCCTTTATTGCGTCTCTCTTGCTTACTTTCACTATAAGAGGGCACGCAAAATAGAGATGTGATATCTATCACAGTTCAACAGATTGTCAAAAAATCTTGAGAATGTAAGGGGAAAATAGAGAAGGTGTGACATTTTGCACATCACAAAGTATGTTTTGTATGTAAAGTAGAGGTAAAGAAAAAAGTAGCATCTCAATAGAATGCTACTCAATACTACAAATAGAAGTAGGGCAATCTTCACAAGCGATTGCACATTTTAAAAAGTGTAAATTATGAATGGTGATTTTGCCTTTATGGATAGAAATAATGTCTTGTTTCTTTAAATCATTTAACATACGATTGACACTTTCACGGGAGGTTGCACAGAAGTTTGCAAGCTCTTGGTTCGTTAATGGCAGATCGATAAGAATACCATCTTCTTTTAAAATGCCATAACTATTCGTCATGCGAATGAGAGTGGAGTAGAGTGCTCCCTTTTTACCGTGTAATACTAAATCACGAAACTTCGTTTGCATTCTTCGTAAATGTTCACTAACCCACTTCATAAATTCAAAGGCAAGAGCTGGTTTTTCCATCAATGCTTTTTCCAATGCATCCCGCTTAATGACGCCGATTTCTGCATGTTCAAGAACTTTTGCATTTAATAAATATTTGGCGTTTTCTGTAAATAATGTAAGTTCTCCAATAATATCATTCTCCGAACAAATGCGCAGTGTCAATTCTTGACCGTCGGCGCTAATTTTACTAATTTGCACTTTTCCAGAGTGAATAATATATAGTTCTTTCGCCTCCACACCTTCTTGGAAAATATAATGGGCTTTGCTCACTTGCATTTTATATTCAACAGATGCGAGTAATTCTTTTAAATCATTTGATAATGCAGTACTGTTTGCCACAGCAATCACCCCTCTTTTCCGAATAGTCTATTTCTTATTTTGAATATAAATATAGTGAAAATGCAAGCGTTTTTTTCCTTTTCCAAATTGTGAATAGTTTTTGAACAGATTTGTGAAGAATTTTTGAATGAGGAAATTGTTGTGAGAAATATCACAACATAGATTGTTGTTCTTTTTTATGATGAAGACAAATGAAAGACAGCCCAAAAAAAGATAAAGTGCAAGAGCAAAACCACCCTAGTTTAAAAATATATTATAATAGAATAAAAGTTTATATACAGCAAGAAGGAGGGGTGAAGATGACTGAGAAGATTGTAGATGTATGGCAGCGTCCACTTCAAGATTTACGCATTTCTGTCATTGATCGTTGTAATTTTCGGTGCACGTATTGTATGCCGGCTGAAGTGTTTGGGCCAGATTATGCGTTTTTAAAGGAAGAGTTTCTGCTTACGTTTGATGAGATTGAGCGATTAGCTAAGCTTTTTGTTCGCATGGGCGTCAAGAAAATTCGCTTAACTGGCGGCGAACCGTTACTCCGTAAAGATTTACCACAGCTCATTACACGTCTTGTGAAATTAGAAGGCTTAACAGATATTGGGCTGACAACGAACGGCATTCATTTAACGAAGCAGGCAAAGGCGTTAAAAGAAGCAGGTTTACAGCGAGTAAACGTCAGCTTAGATGCGTTAGATGATGATGTGTTTCGAAGTATTAATGGCCGCAATGTAAGTACAAAACCTATATTACGAGGAATTGAAGAAGCAAGATCCGCCGGCTTAGAAGTCAAAATCAATATGGTCGTGAAAAAGGGAATGAATGATAACCAAATTTTGAAGATGGCCGCTTATTGTAAAGAGCAGTGCATCCCTCTTCGCTTTATCGAATTTATGGATGTTGGAAGTACGAACGGCTGGAACTTTGAACAAGTCATTACAAAGAAAGAGTTAATCGATATGATTGGACGTATGTATCCAATTGAACCGTTAGATCCTCATTATTTCGGTGAAGTAGCCAAGCGATATCGATATGTTGGAACCGAGGCTGAAGTTGGTTTTATTACCTCTGTTTCTGAATCATTTTGTTCTTCTTGTACGAGAGCACGCATTTCAGCAGAGGGGCAGTTGTATACTTGTTTATTTGCAACGACAGGAACAGATTTGCGAACGCTTATCCGCAATGGGATAGATGATGAGGAGTTGTTTCAAATCGTGCAAGATGTGTGGAATAAGCGTAATGATCGTTATTCAGATGAACGAACGGAAGAAAGTGCAAATAGCCGCCCGAAAATTGAAATGTCATATATTGGCGGATAGAGAGAAGGGGTTAAGATGCAAGAGCGGTACTCACGGCAAATACTATTTTCAGAGATTGGGGAAGCTGGTCAGCGCAATTTAAGTGAAAAACATGTATTCATTATCGGTGCTGGTGCACTTGGTACAGCAAATGCTGAGGCACTTGTTCGGGCAGGAATTGGCAAGTTGACAATTGCAGATCGCGATTACGTTGAATGGAGTAATTTACAAAGGCAGCAATTATATACGGAAGAAGATGCGAGGCGTTATGTACCAAAAGCAATTGCAGCGGCGCAGCATTTGAGGAGAATAAATTCTGACGTAAACATTGAGCCAGTTGTAACGGATGTAACGGTGCAAGAAATGGAACAGCTTGTGCAAAATGTGGATATCATAATTGATGCGACAGATAATTTCGATACGCGTCTTCTTATTAACGATATTTCACAAAAGTATAACGTTCCGTGGATATACGGTGGCTGCGTTGGGAGTTACGGTGTAACGTATACGATTATTCCAGGGCAAACACCGTGCTTTCGCTGTTTAATGGAGCATCCAACGAGCGGTGCAACGTGTGATACAGCGGGAATTATTCAACCAGCCGTGCAAATGGTTGTTGCGTATCAAGTTGCTGAAGCTTTAAAAATATTAGTTGGAGACTTTGAAGCACTAAGAGAAACGATGGTATCATTTGATCTTTGGAACAATCAGTATATGGCATTTAAAGTAAACAGGCAGAAAAAAGAAAACTGTCTATCATGCGGCAAACTTCGTACATATCCAAGCTTAACGTTTGAAGCGCAAACGAAAACAGAAGTATTATGCGGCCGTAATACAGTTCAGATTCGCCCAGGCATAAATCAGCCTCTTAACTTAGAAGAAATAGAAAAGCGCTTACAAAAAAGCGTGCCAGTACAGAGGACGCCGTACTTATTATCATTTCACGCTGATGAATATCGCTTCGTTTTATTTCAAGATGGGCGGGCCTTTGTTCATGGTACAAATGATATACAAGTGGCAAAACGACTATATGCACGTTACATAGGTTGAATCCAAAGGTGAGTACCTTTGGATTCAACGAGAAAATTTAAGATAGATTTCGTGAATAATCACCGTTTTTGCCGCCTGTTTTTTCAAGCAAGTATGTTTCGCCGATGATCATGCCTTTGTCGACAGCTTTGCACATGTCATATACAGTAAGAGCGGTAGCAGAAGCAGCTGTTAAGGCTTCCATTTCAACACCAGTACTGCCTTCTGTTTTCACTTTTACTTCAATAAGCAAACGATATTGTTCATCTGCAATATGCCAGTCAAAGGAAATATCGACACCTTTTAGAAGGAGTGGATGACACATGGGAATAATATCAGAAGTGCGCTTTGCTGCCATAATACCGGCAATTTGGGCAACGGCTAGAACATCACCTTTTCCAATTTCATTACGGGTGATTTTATCATAAATTTCTTTCGTCACAATGATGCTAGAACGAGCGATAGCTGTTCGCACAGTAATTTTCTTATCACTAATATCGACCATTTTGGCACGGCCTTGATCGTTAAAATGAGTAAATGAAGACATGAAATTCCTCCTTGAAGTAATTGCTATTATGATTAGCATTGTACAACAAAAATTGTAATGAAGATGTGATATTTTGCAAATGCGGGGTGAAAATGATGCTAGAAAAACGAATACCAATTGCTGTTAGCGATGCAGTAGCAAGTGTGATGGAGTATGCACAGCGCGGAGAAATTGAGCGCGTACCGCTTACGGAAAGTTATGGACGAATTCTTGGGGAAGATGTAGTTGCCGATCATGATGTGCCTCATTTCGACCGATCGCCGTACGATGGTTTTGCGGTTCGGGCAGAAGATACACAAAAAGCAAGTTATGAACATCCGGCCGAATTTGAAGTTGTTGGAGAAATTGGTGCTGGTTCTGTTTTTACGGAGGAAGTGAAGGCTTTTCAAGCGGTGCGAATTATGACTGGTGCAGCGATTCCAACTGGCTGTGATGCGGTTGTCATGCTTGAGCTTACGGAAGGATTTCAACAAGGCGAAAAGACATATATGAAATTGAAGCGTCCGTTTCAGTCAGGCGATAATATTTCACGCAAGGGTGAAGATGTCAGGAAGCATCATGTGCTTGTTGAAAAAGGAACGATGATTAACCCAGGAGTGGCAGCGCTTCTTGCAACGTTTGGCTATAGTGAAGTAGCCACCGTAAAGCGTCCGGTTATTGGAATTGTGACGACAGGAAGTGAATTGTTAGAAGTTCATCAGCCGCTTGAACCGGGGAAAATTCGCAACAGTAACTCATATATGATCGCTGCGCAAATTATGCGAGCAGGCGGAACGGTTCGGTATTACGGGCAATTCGCAGATGACTTTGATACTTGCTATGAGATGGTAAAAAAGACAATGGAAGAAGTCGATATTCTCATTACGACAGGCGGTGTGTCAGTTGGTGATTATGACTACTTACCAGCTATTTATGAAAAGCTTGGAGCGAACGTACTGTTCAATAAAGTAGCGATGCGCCCGGGAAGTGTAACGACAGTAGCGGAAGTAAATGGAAAGTTACTATTTGGATTATCAGGGAATCCATCTGCTTGCTATGTTGGATTTGAATTGTTTGTACGTCCGGTTGTTCGAACATTTCTACATATGAAAGAGCCTCATATGTACCGCGGTGATGCTATTTTAATGAAGGGGTTCCCGAAAGCAAATCCATTTACACGCTTTGTTAGAGGGAAAGTAGAAATTGAAAACGGAAGGCTGCAAGTCGTGCCAGTTGGACTTGATAAATCCAGTGCTGTTTCTTCACTTGCCGATGCGAATGCGTTTATCGTTCTGCCAGGTGGCACGCGTGGTTTTGAAGAAGGTATGACTGTTACCGTCCTTTTATTAGATGCAGAGCAAGGAAGTGAGTGGCCGTGGAAAGAGCCGTTCCAGTCTTACAAATCGTAGGATATCAAAATAGTGGGAAGACAACTTTGACAGAGAAGTTGATTAAAGCGCTAACGAATGAAGGTGTGAAAGTAGGCGCGGTTAAGCATCATGGGCACGGAGGATATCCAGAATTGCCGCTGCAAAAAGATAGCGAACGTCATCGCCAAGCTGGAGCGATTGTTAGTGCAGTGGAAGGGGACGGATTATTATCTTTATCCGCTAAGAGCGACTGGTCTTTAGAAAGACTCATTCGTTTGTATACATGCTTTGAAGCGGAAGTCATAATCGTTGAAGGATATAAAAAAGAACGATACCCGAAAGTTGTTTTACTTCGGTCAGAAGAAGATGCTTCTTTATTAGAAAGTGTAGAAAATGTGATCGCTGTTATTGTATGGGAGGAGGCTTTAAAAACAAGACAAGAAAGCTATCAAGTTTTTCATATAACAGAAGATGAAAAGTTTATAAATTGGTTCGTCCAAAGAATGAGGGATGCAAAATGACAAAGACGTATTTTGAAGTAGTGGATACACCGATTTCTATTGAAGAAGTAGCGCAGAAAGTGATTCGCCGTGAATGTGGTGCTGTGACGACATTCATTGGTACAGTGCGCGAATTTACGAAAGGACGACGGACGCTTTACCTAGAATATGCTGCGTATCGTTCAATGGCTGAAAAGATGCTTGCCAAAATTGGAGAAGAAACGAAAGAAAAATGGCCAGGAACATATGTGGCAATTTCACATCGCATTGGCACATTGCAAATTTCTGATATTGCCGTTGTTGTTGCTGTATCGACGCCGCATCGAAAAGCGGCATATGAAGCGAATGAGTATATTATGGAGCGCATTAAACAAATTGTTCCCATTTGGAAGAAAGAGTTTTGGGAAGACGGTGAGAAATGGATTGGCGATCAATTAGAGCAAACACCGTATCCAAACGGAGAACCAGGAAAGGAGAATGCGAAATGATTACAGTATTATTATTTGCTCATTTACAAGAAGAAGCTGGAACACATCAATTACAAATTGATGCACAAAACCTTGTCGTAGCAGAATTGAAGGAACTTGTAACGAAAGACTACAATGTCTCCCTTTCTCAGCACACAATGGTAGCAATTAATGAGGAATATGCAAATGAAGATGATATCATCCAAGATGGTGATGTAGTTGCATTGATTCCACCGGTAAGCGGCGGGTGATTCTTTCCTGCCTAATCATGAAAGAACGTGATTAGGCAGGAGGGAAGCAATAGAAAATGTGAAATATTGAACAAAATAGGGGGAGAGACTGATGAAAAATCCGAATTTTCAGTTAGGATTACAAACTTCAAATCTTATACTTGGCTTTATGGTATGGGTGATTTTATCTTCTTTAATGCCATTTATTAAAGCAGACATTGCATTAACAGCGGGGCAAATTTCTCTTGTCACGGCAGTACCAGTGATTTTAGGCTCTATTCTTCGCATTCCAATTGGTTACTGGACCAATCGTTACGGAGCAAGAAAATTATTCTTTATTAGTTTTATTATTCTATTATTCCCTGTCTTTTATATTAGTATGGCAACATCGATGCTAGATTTAATTATTGGCGGTTTATTTGCTGGCATTGGCGGTGCTGTATTCTCTGTAGGGGTAACATCTCTTCTGAAATACTATCCGAAAGAAAAACATGGTTTTGTAAACGGTATATACGGAATAGGAAATATAGGAACAGCGGTTACATCCTTTCTTGCACCAGTACTTGCAACTTCATTTGGCTGGAGAACAACGGTACAAATGTACTTAATCTTACTCGCTGCATTTGCATTAGCAAACTTCCTGTTAGGAGATCGTAACGAGAAAAAGGTAAATACATCATTAACGGAACAAATTAAAGGCGTTTATAAAAATGAAAAGCTTTGGTTCTTATGTATTTTCTATTTCTTAACTTTCGGTTCGTTCGTCGCATTTACAGTTTATTTACCGAACTTCCTCGTATCTCACTTCGGCTTAGCGAAAGTAGATGCGGGATTACGTACAGCTGGTTTTATTGCATTAGCAACAATTATGCGTCCAATTGGCGGCTGGCTCGGCGACAAATTTAATCCATTTAAAATTTTAATCTTTGTCTTTACCGGTTTAACATTAGCAGGAATTATTTTATCATTCATGCCAAAGATGAATGTATACACATTCGGTTGTTTATTAGTTGCTTTTTGCGCTGGTACTGGAAATGGAACAATCTTTAAACTTGTACCAATGTATTTCTCCAAGCAAGCTGGTATTGTAAATGGTCTTGTATCGGCACTTGGTGGACTTGGTGGTTTCTTCCCGCCATTAATCTTAACGTTATTATTCCAACTGACAGGCCATTATGCAATTGGATTTATGGCGTTATCTGAAGTAGCACTTGCTTGTTTAGTTATTACTGTTTGGATGTATAGTCAAGAGAAGTTACTTGCGGTGTTACAGCATAGATAGTACAAGAGGGTGTCTCCGAATTGATGATTTTGGGGACACCTTCTTTAATTTTTTAGGAGAGATTGTTCATGGAAAGCTCTCACCAATCGGGCTCTTCTTTCCAAAAAGCAGCAGGATAAATGTGAGAGGAATTATCTCAATAGTATAAGCATACTAGTTTATAGAGTTTATCTTTATGCATAAGGGGAATGAAGGGAATGAATAGGATAGGAAAAAATGATTTTGTTTCTGGTTTTGTGCCACATCATAACCATGGATCAGTGGATTATACATCTGTTGCGGGAGGTCATGTACATCAATGTCTAGATGTAACATCTCCGCCCATTAAGACACAAGAAGGCGGACATATACATTATACAGAAGGATATGTTTTGTTCGAAGATGGACATACACACTATTACAAGGCGTACTCAGGACCAGCAATTCCAGTTGGAAATGGGATGCATGTTCATTATTACGATTTTTATACGACGGAAGATAATGGACATAAACATCGTATTAAGGGCGTAGATCAAGCTGCTCCAGGTGATAAATAAAAGCTCTCGTAGCTTAAAAGGAGTGATTGTATGGCTCAAGACCAGCCAGTTACTGACCAGTTTGTGATGGATCCTCAGCGCGCTATGCTTCTACCACCAGAGCTGAAAGCAGCACCTTCTGAATCATTAACAGAACAATTATTTATTGAAAGGTCCTTAACAGAAAATCAATTTTGGCTGCGAATTATGAAGGAGCATGCCCTTTTTCTTAGTGAAGGGTTTGATAGACATGAGAAAAGTTTAATTCAACAAGTAGAGCAATTTTATCATTTGTTTGACCGACACTTACAAAAAGCATTTTCTGTTCCTCACACAGTGCAAGCAGTTCGAAAATTAAATGAAGAAAGTATTGAGCTAGTTTACGCTTTCCGTAATTATAAAAGAAATCTTCTAATTTTAATTATTAATTGTAAAGCAAAAGGGTTTAATTTCCCGCTATTAGTGGACCATACTGCACGAGAAGCGGAATATTTTATGAGAACACTCCAGAAATTTAACGAGGGAAAAATGGATCCGATTCAAGATTCAATCATTAGTGAAAATGTATTTTGGTTACGAATTATGATGGAACACTCTCGTTTTATTGCATCTCTGCTTGATCAATCAGAAAGAAATTTAGTTCATACTGCATCGAAATTCGGTGACGATTTTGAGGTTCTCCTCAATCAGGCTAGAGATGTTGAATCTATGTTATATAAGAAACAACCAACATATCCGATTATTGGTAAAATGAATAAAGATAGCGAAAATGCGACTGTTGAATTAAGAAACTTCAAAAAGGCAGGACTGGAGTTCATCCAAACATGCCAAATTAAAAATGTAATTAATCCTTTACTAGCGGATCATGTTTTAAGAGAAGCGAACCATTTCCTCTTTATGATTAGCGTTTTAGAACAGCGATTAAAACAAAAACAAATGGAAGCACAGCAATAATGTAGCTTGTTTAAAGTGAATATTGAATCCTATTTAGAAAACCTTTATTATGAATATATTGGTTGTTATGTATTATTTTGGTTTTTGGCATATCGATCGCATGATCTACGCTGGTTTTTATGTCAATCTTATATACATAGTAAAGGTGGATTTACATGTTCTTTCAGAAATATAAAGGTTTAATTCTTGCAATAGCTGGCGCTGTTATTTACATTGTTACAACACTGTATTTTAAAGATTTAGAGTATGTATATAAAATATGTATCAAAATATCTGCGGGAATCATGATAATTGTTGGGGGTATTATAGTTGAGGATTCCAATCGCTTCTATAAAAAGCAGAGAGATAACAATGTATAATCGTTTGGAACGATACATGCAAGGGAGAGTGCCTGCCGAGTATAAACTTGGCGGCGCTTTGTTTTGTTTATAAAATAAAAAGGAGAAAAAGTGTATGAAAACAAGGTACATCGTTCAATTCGGGATAGCGATTGTATTCTTCAGCGTTTCCGCTCTTATTAGTTGGTACGAAGGAAGTAATTTACTCGATGATCCATTTGAATGGAAATATTCTGCTAAGTTTACGAATTATTTTCAAGGGCCAGTTTCAAGTTATGATGATATTTTGCAAATTGATTTCTTTGTATATGCAGCTAAATTTTATCCTGTGCCAGTGCTGATTATGGTTGCTAGTTTTGGGTATATGTTGTTTTTGAGTGTGTATATTGTTTGGAAAAGAAAAGGTGTTTATACAGTTTAGAAAAAGCAATGTGAATGTATTTCGCATTGCTTTTTTAATGCTGTTGCTAGATGTATATAAGTCTTTTGTGCTATCTTATCTAATCCTAATGAGCGATTTTAAGAAGTATACGGCCATTTTATAATAGGAGTTGAAAGTATTCTAAAATGGATAGAGAGGGAATTGTATGGATAATTGGGTTCAATTTAGAATAGCAAGGCCGACAGACAAATTTGAAGAAGTAATTCGGTTTTATGAAGAGGGGTTAGAGTTAAAACGTATAGGTGAGTTTCACAATCATGAAGGTTATGATGGAGTAATGTTTGGATTACCTGGTGTAGAATATCAATTAGAGTTTACAAGGCATGTGAACGGGAGTCCATGTCCTGCTCCAACAAAAGATAATTTACTTGTATTTTATATGCCGGATAAAGATCAAATCGAAAACATAAATGGCAGACTAAATACTATGGGATATTATGAAGTTGAATCAGAAAACCCTTATTGGAAAGAAAAGGGGACTACAATAGAAGACCCCGATGGATGGAGAATTGTATTAATGAATACAGAGGGATTACGTTCTGATGACTAAATTTGTCAGTTATCCCACAATAACGGTTCATCTCGATGTTCAGAGAAAGCGAGGAAGATAGGTAGGAAATAACAGCCCGTAAAAGCTCGATTGGGTGGGCTTTCTGTTAATAGGGATATAAGATAAAAAATATTTCCTGATAAATAAACTGAATATTATGTCAGAAACAATAGAGACCACTATTAAAGAGTGATCTCTATTGTACATATTTTTGTTTTTTCAACATCCAAGTTACTGTTATGTAAAACAAAAAGTGGTATGCACTCGTTTGTGCGCTTTGTTTTCACATTGCTTGTGGCGGAAGAGGGCCTTGATCGCTCTAAGCATGACCAGCCGTCCTCGTCCATAAAAATGATTGTATGTCTGTTTTTTATGTATATTCATATAGATTGTTTTAATTTTGCACTAGCATGTTCACCCAATACGGCATCAGCAATATTTACGGAATGGTCACCAATACGTTCTAAGTTACTTACTATATCAATGAAGACGATGCTTGCATCACTAGAACAGCTTCGTTCATTTAGACGCATTACGTGACGTTTCCGTAGAATACGCTCCATGTGATCAATTTTTTGTTCTTTTGAAATAACATGTTGTGCGAGCTCTACATTAAATTCTGCTAAAGCTCCAATCGCATCGTGTAATGTTGAAACTGTAAGTTCAAGCATTTCATTTAATTCTTTCATTGCGATATCAGACATTGTAACGCGGTTGGAAATTTGAAAATCGACCAATTCAATTAAATTTTCGACATGATCCCCGATGCGTTCTATATCTCCGACAACAGCTGCTAGTGCAGAGTGTTGCTCAGAGTCATGAGTTGATAATGGTTTAGAAGAAATCGCTACTAAATACTCTGTAATGTTTTTATCTAAGTTGTTAATCGCGCCTTCTAATTGCGTTACCATATCGGCATGCTTTCTTTGTTTTGTATTTACAAATTCATGTGCTTCTTTTAACCCTTGTAGTGAGAATTCTGCCATGCGTATTACTTCTTTTTGTGCTTCTGCTAAGGCGATGGCAGGAGATTGTTCAATAAAGATTGGATTTAAATGATGTGGTTTAAAATCAACTGTTGCATCTTCTCCGCGAACAATTTTTGTTACAATCCATGCTAATACAGCGATGAATGGAAACTGAATAATTGTATTCGTTACATTAAATGTTCCATGTGCGACAGCAATGGTCATTTCTGGATTCAAATGTAATGCTTGCTGTAAGTAGCTTATGAAATTTGTAAATGGAATTAAGAAAATTGTAAAGATCATTGTTCCAACAATATTGAAGATAACATGAACCAATGCTGCACGTCTTGCGGCGATAGAAGTACCAATTGCCGCTAATACAGCTGTAATCGTTGTTCCGATATTGTCACCAAATAATACAGGGAGAGCCCCTTTTAAATCAATTGCGCCTTGTCCAAATAATTCTTGTAAAATACCAATGGTAGCACTAGAACTCTGTACGATTAAAGTAAACAATGTACCAATGATAATTCCTAAAACGGGATTATCACTCATACTTACTGTTAAGTCTTGGAATGATTCCAATGAACGTAAAGGCTTCATTCCAGCACTCATTAATTCCAAGCCGAAGAATAAAGCGCCGAAGCCAAATACAACTTGTCCAAGTGATTGAATCTTTTTATTTTTAAAGAAGAATAAAAGAATTGCACCAACCGCAATAATTGGTAGAGCGTATTCTCCGATTTTAATTCCTATAATAAACGCTGTAACAGTTGTTCCGATATTCGCACCCATAATAACGCCAATTGCTTGTCTTAATGTCATAAAACCAGCACTTACAAGACCGACTGTTAAAGCTGTTGTTCCTGAACTTGATTGAATTAATACAGTAACCAAAATACCAGCTAATACCCCCATAAGTGGATTCGTTGTAAAGCGATCAAGAATATTACGCAAACGATCTCCTGCTGCTTGCTGCAGTCCGTCCCCCATATATTTGATACCAAACAAGAAGATACCTAGTCCACCTATAAACTGAAAGAGCATATCTTGAATATTGAATTCCACGCATTCCACTCCTTAAATTTCATATACGGTGTCATTATTAACTAAACATTGAGGAGATGTAAATGATTTCATAGTAATCTTTACGTTAAATTTACAAAGAGTTTAAAAATTTACATTCATTTAAAAAATGTTTTATGCATTAGGGGGATTTTTCCATTCATATTGTTTTCTTTAAATTCCGTTCATAAAATAAAAAATCCTTAATACAATAAACCAATCCGTTCTTTTTCGAAAGGAGGGGTGGGAGATGAGCCGTACAATTAAAATTGATATTACAGACAAGGTAGTAGCGAAGTTTAAGACAGATTATTTGGAATTATACTCTAATAAATTTATGATTGGTAAATTTTATGTCTATACTGAAGAGAAGCAATATATATTAGAAGATGGCTATTTATATGAAGATGGTAAGTTTTATCGCATCATTGATACGCGCCGAGATAACAGTCCAGCAGTAGAAGGTTGTGACTTAGGATGGTGTTAATGTGATTCGCGTGAAGATCTTTGATGAAAGTCATGAAAAGGATTTAGAAGAGGCAATCAATGTCTTTTTGAAGAAAATGGACGAAGAACAAATTGTAGATATTAAGTATCAAGTATCGGTTTCGAACAATGATGAAGAGAGTCAGATTTATTGTTTCTCTGCGATGGTTGTATATCGGTCTTAAATACAAAAAAGACGACGCGAAGTCGTCTTTTTTGTATTTATCCCGCTATTCGTGAGCAGTAAGATCCCCACCTGACGGAAGTTTCACTTTATCGGCGATTTTTCAAATATATCGGCGACTTTAAGCAATATAAAGCCCCTTCGACAACACCTGACACGAATCGCTCTTTCTACCGAGGTACATTTATAACAGGCCGTCTACTTCATTTTCTTATATGAACAGTACATGAAAAAGTGTTGAGAAATTCTCAACACTTTTTTCTACAGTGCAGTGCCTTTTTGTTGCGGTGCAACTGTTTCTTGTTGTTTAGATTGTAAGCATAGCCATGCAATAAATAAACTGATAACGGCTAATATAAATGTGCCGCTAAAGATAATATGAACACTAGAAGCGAGTACTTCTTGCGATCCTGTCGCAGTACTTCCGTGTTCCGAAGTTACTAAGTTTACATTTCCGTCTCCTGCGCTGTGGATGACTGTATTGAAAATTGTTCCAAATACTGCAGCGCCTAGCGTTTGACTAAATGTATTAATAAATGTATTTAAACCGACTGCTGTTCCGCGTTTATTTGCAGGGACAGAAGCTTGGATTGTGACCATAAAGATTGGTGTCATCAGTCCCATTCCCATGCCGAACATACCCATTGCAATGTAAATAAGAGATGGATGTGAATGCGTAGATAGCATGATTAACAAGAACGTTGAAGCGGATAAAATGCTGCCGCCAAGTAAAATAATTTGTTTTGTTTGTAAACGGCCAACTAAGTTACCAGACATCATCGCACCAACTGTCCAAAATACAGGAATTGGCATTAGAATCATACCAGCTTCCGTTGCATTTTTTCCTAATACCCCTTGTGTCCAAATCGGAAGGTACATTGTAATACTAATAATCATTGCACCAACAATTAACGTTAATACGTTCACGATAAATACAGCTCGGTTAGAGAATAGATCTAACGGAATTAATGGTTCTGGTGATTTTTTTTCTACAAATAAGAAAAGGATAAATGCGAAAACTGCAAATACCAACAGGCCGATAATTGTGATATCGCCCCAGTTTTGATGCTGACTTCCTGTTAGTAATGCATAAAGTAAGGCAATCGTACTAAGTGAGAAGATAACAGCACCTGGATAGTCGATATGATGTTTTGCTGGCTTGATAGATTCTTTATAGGAAATCGCAATCATCGCACAAGCAAAGATTCCAAATGGAATGTTTAAGAAAAAGATATAACGCCAAGATAGTGAATCGACTAAAAAACCGCCAACTAAAGGTCCGACAACACCAGATACACCCCAAACAGCACTTAGCCAACCTTGCGCTTTTGCTCTATCTTTTGCTTCGCTATATAAGTCACCGATAATTGTCATTGTAATTGGCATAACGGCACCTGCTCCTACTCCTTGCAGGGCGCGGAACAGAATTAATTGCTTCATTGATGTTGCAACGCCGCATAATGTAGAGCCGATTAAAAAGATGGCAGCTCCAATTAATAGTACTTTTTTACGTCCAAATAAATCTGCTAGCTTTCCGTAAATCGGTGTTGTTACTGCGGTCGCTAACATATAAATGGCATACACCCAGCTTACAAGTCCTACCCCTGAAAGTTCGCTTGTAATGCGAGGCACCGCTGTGCTAACGATCGTTCCTTCAACAGCGGAAAGAAACGTCATTAACATTAAAGATATCATTACTTTCTTTCTCATTTGTTTTCCCCTTTTGTTTTTTTACCATACAAATGAAAAGGAGACTAGTAATTAGACTCCTTTTTTACTACTATATGGTAGCATTTTGACCTGCAGTCATTCCAGCAATTCGACCTGTAACGAGTGCTGAGGTAATATTATACCCGCCTGTATAGCCGTGAATATCAAGAATTTCTCCGCAGAAATATAACCCGTTCATGAGCTTTGATGACATTTCTTTCGGATTAATTTCTTTTACCGTCACACCGCCGCCTGTTACGAATGCCTTTTCAAGAGGCTGCGTTCCAGTTACGGTAAAGGTAAATCCTTTGAAATCTGTAGCAAGAGCGCGGATTTTTTCGTGAGAAATTTGTCCGCATTGCTGACTGCCGTCAATTTCATTTTTCTCTAATAGGAATAAGAAATAACGCTCAGGTACATACCCTTTCAGTACATTCTTTATTGCCTTTTTCGGCTCTTCTTTTATTTGCCTCATCATGCGCCCAAAGAGTTGTTCGCTATGTTCCTCTGGCAATGCATCAATGCTCATTGTTACGTTGTTTGTTTTGAACTTTTTCATCGTTTTCAGGGCGAACTGACTGCAGCGCAGTGCTGCTGGTCCAGACACACCGAAGTGGGTAAAGAGCATATCCATTTTATGAGAGATAACTGCTTTTCCTTTTGGATTTAATACGCTTAGTTCTACATCACGAAGCGCTATGCCTTGTAATGTACGGTCGCGAATAAATGGTTCATTAGAAAGGAGTGGTACTTCCGTTGGGAATAGTTCTGTAATCGTATGCCCTGCCTTTTCCGCCCAAGCATAGCCATCTCCAGTAGAGCCTGTATGCGGTACGGATTTCCCGCCAACTGCAATAACAACATTGTTCGTTTCAAGCACTTCACCATTTTGTAGGATAACCGCTTTTGTTTGTCCATTTTCATATTCTACAGTTTTAACAGGGAGATTTGTCCGAATGGTAACGCGCAGTTCTTTTAAACGTGTTAGCAGTGCATCTACAACGGACTGAGCTTTGTTTGATACAGGAAACATGCGGCCATGATCTTCTTCTTTTAATTTGACGCCAAGCTTTTCGAAGAATTGAATAATATCTTCGTTATTAAAAATAGAAAAGGCACTATATAAGAAACGACCATTTCCAGGAATATGTTTGACAATTTCATCGAGCGGAAGACGGTTTGTTACGTTGCAGCGTCCGCCGCCAGAAATAGCAAGCTTTCTTCCTAGTTTGTCACCTTTATCAAGAAGTAAGACGCGTGCACCTTCTTCAGCAGCACCGATTGCTGCCATTAATCCAGAAGGACCTCCACCAATGACAATTACATCATAATGCATATAAATCGACCTCATTTTCTTGTTTTGCTGCATTCAAGAATATCATGTTTTCATAGAAAAGAAAAATGAGGGGATATACTGTTTAGAGAAGAAAGTGTGGTACAATACAAAAGTTGGAGTTCAGCGTTTGGAATAATGTAGGAGGATTTTTTTATGTCCGATTCAAAATTTTTACGCGGAACGCTTATTGTGACGCTTGGGACATTTTTAGTGAAGTTCCTCGGCATGATTTATGTTTTTCCGTTTCATGCGTTAGTTGGCACAGAAGGCGGGACGTTATACACGTATGGATATATTCCATATACAATCTTTTTAAGTATCGCAACGGCAGGGGTGCCGCTTGCAGTTTCGAAGTTTGTTTCGAAATATAATGCGCTTGGAGATTATAAGACGAGCCGGAGAATGTTTCGCTCCGGTATGGTTATGATGATCATAAGCGGAATACTTTCCTTTTTAGTCTTGTATATGACAGCACCCTTATTTGCTGAGGCAATGCTAGGGAAGAAGAGTTTACATAACAGCTTAGAAGATGTAACAATGATTATTCGTCTCGTTAGCTTTGCACTTCTTGTTGTACCAGCGGCGAGTTTAATTCGCGGGTATTTTCAAGGGTACCAATCAATGGGACCAACGACCGTTTCACAAATCATTGAACAAATTATTCGTATTGTATTTTTACTTGCAGGTAGTTTTATCGTTATAAAAGTAATAAAAGGTTCGGTCGCAACAGCAGTTGGTGTGGCGACATTTGCAGCGTTTGTTTCCGCTGTCGGAGCATTGGCTGTACTCATTTGGTATTGGATGAAGCGAAAGCATCATTTAGATCAATACATCATTAACCAAACAGTACCAGAATCAACAGTTCGAACATTTGACTTATTTAAAGAACTGTTTGCGTATGCGATTCCTTATGTGGTGATTGGATTAACGATTCCGCTTTATCAGCAAATTGACACGTTAACATTTAATGCAATTATGCAAGCCATTGGACAAGGCGATATTGCAGAACGTGCCCTCGGTATTTTTACAATGTGGACACATAAGTTAATTATGATTCCAGTATCGCTTGCAACGGCGTACAGCTTAACGCTCGTACCAGCGATTACAAAATCGTTTACAGAAGGGCAATTCCGTTATTTAAAACAGCAAATTACCCAAACGTATCAAGTAAATATGTTTTTAACATTACCTGCTGTCGTTGGAATTTCCACTTTAGCATATCCAATTTATACAGCATTTTATGAAGCTGATCCGCTTGGCGGAAAAGTATTAATGTGGTACGCTCCGGTCGCGTTATTATTTGCATTATTCACAGTAACAGCGGCTATTTTGCAAGGGATTAACCAGCAAAAGCATGCGATTGTTGCACTTGGCATGGGTGTTATTTTAAAATTCTTATGTAACGTGGTATTCATTCGTTATTTTGGAACAATTGGTGCAGTCGTAGCAACAGGTGTAGGGTTCGCTGTATCCATTTGGTATACGAATAAACAAATTCGAAAATATGCCCACTTTTCATTTGCACTTGTGTATAAACGAACGTTTCAAATTGCAGTATTAACAGCTGTGATGGTCGTGGTTGTTAAGATATTATTATGGGTTCTTTCCTTTATGCTTCCATATGAGACAAGCCGCCCCGCGGCACTTGTTACAGTCTTCATTTGTGCAATCGGAGGAGCGGCTGTGTATGGCTATTTAGCATTCCGTACCGGCGTAATAGAACGAGTATTTGGCGGTGAATTTTTAGAGAAGATTCAGCGTAAACTTGGTGGTAGATTGAAGATTAAAACGAAAGGGGCGTAAATTGTGCGCCTCTCTTTTTCTAATTATATAAAGCAGGTGAAACGATGAGATTAGATAAATTATTAGCAAACATGGGCTATGGTAGCCGTAAAGAAGTGAAAAAATTATTAAAAGACGGTATTGTAAAAATAGATGGCGTATCAGTGAAAGATGCAAAATATCACGTGAACGTAGAAGAACAAGAGGTTACGATTCACGGTGAAGTAGTGGAGTATAAAGAATTTGTATACTTAATGATGCATAAACCACAAGGTGTCATTTCTGCAACAGAAGATGACAATCATGAAACAGTTATTGATTTATTAGAAATGGAAGATGCGATTTTTGATCCGTTCCCAGTGGGAAGACTTGATATCGATACAGAAGGTTTTCTTTTATTGACGAATGATGGAAAGTTAACGCATCAACTACTTTCTCCGAAAAAGCACGTCCCGAAAAAATACTTTGCGAGAGTAGCTGGGAAAGTGACAGAAGAAGATGTTGCTGCGTTCAAAAAAGGCGTTATTTTAGATGATGGATATGAAACAAAGCCAGGTGATTTAACAATTCTACAAAGCGACGATGTGTCTGAAATTGAACTTGTTATTATAGAAGGTAAGTTTCATCAAGTAAAGCGCATGTTTGAAGCGGTTGGAAAAAAGGTTGTGTACTTAAAACGCACAGAGATGGGTCCTTTAGTATTAGATGAGGAACTAGAGCTTGGACAATACCGTGAATTAACAGACGAAGAAGTAGAGATGCTAAAATCCTATCATACTCAAATAGAAATATAAGTTGAAAAAAGAACATAAAAACCTTTTTTTTAGGTGGGCGAGAGGACCTGGCCATGTATAGAAGCGGTCAGGTCCTTTTTCTGCCACGTGCGGCGGTAAAACAGAGAGAGAAAACGAGTGGAAATCACTTTTTGTTTTAGCTAGCATAGATTTATATCATAATCAAAAAGACCCCCATTCTTCTATTAAGAATGGGGGTATGTATATACTAAATCAAGTTATACTCATTACGAGGTCATTCTCACTTTCTTTCCTGTTGTTGTCCACTTGCCACGGCAAGGGCTACACACGAGTTCATTAAATTGCAACACATTCAGATCGCGCTGTATCGTTCGCGGTGTGATCCCAAACTCATCTACAAGGTCTTGCGTCGTTACGGTGCCTTTCTCATTAATGTACATATAGATTGATTTAATGCGTGTTAGCATACGAGTAGTTGTAGGTTTTATCAAAAAACCACTCCTCTACAAGTTTTTTGACCCATTCAGGAAAGAAGGTCGTTATTTCCATTGTACTCCAGATGAAAAAAAAACATGCTCTAACTTGCTCAAATTTTACGAAATTTTAACATGTGATAGAGTTTGTAGAAAGAAAGTTGTTGATATTCTGTTTCTCTTTATCAACTATCTTAATAAATTTCTACGTAAAACGTCAAATTCCTGCAAAAAAATTAAAAAATAAGAAAAAAATATAAAAAAGTCAATTTCAATTATCTGAAATATTAAAATTGTTCGTTATTAGACTTGAGCTTGCTAGCATAAAAAGAGATCGTTTGCTATGATGAAAAAGAGAATAGAGAAGAGGGTGAAAGTATGACAAATATAAATTGGGTGCAAGAAGTAGAGAAACGAAAAGATGCTCTGATTCATGATGTACAGCAATTTTTACAAATTAAAAGTGTATGGGAAGAAGAAACGGAAAAAGAAGGTGCACCGTTTGGAGAAGGTGTAGCAAAAGCATTATCTTTCATGTTAGATAAGGGAGAGGCTGACGGATTTCTTTCTAAAAATTTAGAGGGATATGCAGGGCATTTAGAAATGGGACAAGGAGAAGAAATTGTTGGTATTTTATGTCATGTTGATGTAGTACCAGAAGGGGACGGCTGGACAACGCCTGCGTATAGCGCTGATATTCGTGATGGTAAAATCTTTGCACGCGGTGCGATTGATGATAAAGGTCCAACAATGGCAGCTTACTATGCAATGAAAATTGTAAAAGAACTAGAATTGCCGCTTTCTAAACGTGTTCGCATGATTTTAGGAACGGATGAGGAAAGTAATTGGAAGTGCGTAGACCATTACTTTAAACACGAAGAAATGCCGACGATGGGCTTTGCTCCGGATGCAGATTTTCCAATTATTAATGCGGAAAAAGGAATTTGCGATTTATATGTAGTTCAAAATAAAAAAGAATATGCAGCAGGAGAAAATGTATTAGTATCCTTCTCATCCGGGCGCCGATTAAATATGGTTCCTGATTTTGCAGAAGCGGCCCTAACGAGCGAAAAAGCAACAGAACTTGCAAGGCAGTATGAACAATATATACAAGAAGCAAAGAAAAACGGAAAAGCAATTGTGGAAGGAAATACGGTCACACTGCAAGTAGAAGGGATTTCGGCACACGGTTCTACGCCGGAACAAGGAGAAAATGCAGGTTTAACACTTGTGAACTTCTTAACTACAATTTCTTTAGATGAGCAAGGAGCAGCATTTGCTAGCTTAGCTGCGGAAACATTTACAAATGATACGCTTGGAGAAAAAGTTGGCATTGCGTATGCAGATGAGATTACAGGTCCATTAACAGTAAACGTTGGTCTTCTTTCTTATACAAAAGAAGAAGGCGGTAAACTTGGATTGAATATTCGTTATCCAGTCACAACAAACTTAGAAGGAACGCTGCAAACATTAACGAATTATGTGAATGCAAAAGACTTTGCTATCACAAATGTATCAGATTCTCGTCCGCATCACGTTGATAAAGATCATGTATTAATTCGTACACTTCAGCGTGTATATGAAGAGCAAACGGGAGAAAAAGCAGAGTTGTTAGCAATTGGCGGCGGTACATATGCACGTTCATTGAAAGCAGGGGTTGCATTCGGTCCGCTATTCCCAGGAAAAGAAGAATTAGCACATCAAAAAGATGAGTATATTGAAATTGAAGATTTACTGAAAGCAACAGCGATTTATGCACATGCAATTTATGAATTAGCGAAATAGTAGTATGGAAATATAAATTGAAAAACAGAAAACCTTTCTTTTTTAGGTGGGCGAGAGGTACTGGCCATGCATAGAAACGGTCAGTGCCTATGTCTGCCACGTGCTGTGTGAAAACAAAGGGAGGAAACGAGTGCAGGTCACTTTTTGTTTTCTGTAACAGCGCGTTATCCGCCCACCAAAGCCCTGAAAATTAGGGTATGCGAGAGGGAATAGCAACGCACAGAAGAGTGAAAAGTTTACGATATGTTGAAAAATTGCAACCAATGAATGAACCGCTTTCGATAAGGAGAGCGGCTTCTTTTGTATGTATGGAGAATCAGCTTCACACGAATAATAGGTGTATCCTGGGAAAAGGAGAGAGAAAAGATGGCGAGACATTATTTTATTGCAGTGAAATTACCAAATGAGATAAAGAACATACTAGCAGAGTGGAAAGAAATGATAGAAGAAACAACACCGTTTCGTTCTTGGGTCTATAAAGAAGATTATCACATTACACTTTCGTTTTTAGGAAGTGCCGAGGAAGGGCAACTTGAAAAGCTAAAACTAGACTTGCAGCAACTGGCTAAAATGTCCCGTTTTTCACTTACATTGCAAGGGTGTCATACATTTGGTGTAAAAGAACAGCCGCGTGTGTTTTGGATAGGAGTGAAAGAAGAACGTGCTTTGTTTGATTTACAAAAACAAGTGTATACGATATGTGAGCAAAATGGTTTTCAATTAGAAACGCGTCCGTATCATCCTCATATTACTATAGCTCGTAAATGGAAGGGAGAAGAAGCGTTTGATAAAAATCAGCTTCCTGCCCTGCCGCCGCGTATATTTGAGGTGGAAACAGTAACGTTATATGAAACGCATGTAGAACGAGTGCCGAAGTATGAGGCGATTTATGAAATATCTTTACAGAATGCACAAGCTTGAAAACGTTTTCTGATTTTTTGAATATACTATAGAAAATGGAATGTCTCTTGGGAGGGTGTGGATACATATGTTAAGCATACAGCGTACGTTTGAAGCATATTTAGATGAAATGGATAAAATTACGGTTTTACTTCCGCATGCGTACGGGACGAGTAGCATATTCCATTTAAAACAAGGCGCAACCGAATGGGAACTTTCAATTACTAGTACCACTTCTCTTCCACATGCAACGAAATATGAATGTAAAGTGAGCGAACCCATTACATTGAGTAACTGTTATATCGTACGCGATGAACGCAAAGTAGAAACAGACTTACAGATGGGTGCTGTTATTCGGACAGAGAAATTTGATGAGTTATATATGTATGAAGGATGCGATTTAGGTGCTTCTTATTCCAGTAATCAAACTGTATTTAAAGTGTGGGCGCCAACAGCTACGAAAGCAAAAGTTCGCATTTATGAAACAGGGGCGGTATATAAAGATTATGAAATGGAAGGACAAGAAAAAGGTGTTTGGAGTTGCGAGTTAACGGGCGACTGGGACGGTGCGAAGTATACCTTTCTTGTTTGCATTAATTTAATTTGGCGAGAAGCGATTGATCCATATGCAAAATCAGTGTCTGTAAATGGTACGTACGGAATTGTCGTAAACCTTGTGAAAACATATGTGCACGATGAGGAACCATTACCTATCATGACTTCTATGACGGATGCTGTTATTTATGAGGGACATATTCGTGATATGACAGTTCACCCTCATAGCGGCGCAATGTATAAAGGGAAATATCTTGGTCTAACAGAAGAAGGAACGACAGGAGAACGAGGGACGTTAACAGGCCTTTCTTATATAAAGGAATTAGGCGTTACACATCTTGAATTATTACCAATTCATCATTATGCCGGTGTAGATGAGGAGCAGCCATTTGCAACGTATAATTGGGGGTATAATCCGCTATTTTACAATGTTCCAAATGGTAGCTATGCGACAAATCCATTTAATTCATACAAACGAATTGTTGAGTGTAAACAAATGATTCAAGCGCTTCATCGAAATGGTCTGCGCGTCATTATCGATGTTGTTTATAACCATGTGTATGAAAGAGAAACATCTTCTTTTGAGAAGCTTGTACCTGGATATTATTTTCGGCACGACGAAAATGGAATGCCGTCAAATGGGACGGGGGTTGGAAACGATATTGCCTCAGAGCGCAGTATGGTACGTAAGTTTATTGTCGATTCCATTTTATATTGGTTGACAGAGTTTAAGGTGGATGGTTTCCGGTTTGATTTAATGGGAATTTTAGATGTTGAGACAATGAACGAAATTCGTCAGAAGGTAAATGAAGTAAAAGAGCATGTCATATTATTAGGTGAAGGATGGGATTTACAAACACCACTCGCTGCGGACCAAAAGGCAACATTACAAAATGCAGCGAAACTACCACGTATCGCCCAGTTTAATGATCAATTTCGTGATGGGATTAAGGGAAGTACTTTTGACGTGCAAAAACGTGGGTATGCGCTTGGCGAGATAACAAATAAAGAGCATATCCAATATTTGCTTACAGGAAGTATCCCTTATGTTAAAGAAAGTAGCTTATTTATAGAACCTGTACAAAGCATTAACTATGTAGAATGTCATGATAACATGACAATGTGGGATAAGATTAGTGGCAGCAGTAAAGAAGAGAAACATATGCAAAAACGTCGCCATCGCCTTGCAACAACGATGACATTATTAGCACAAGGCATTCCGTTTTTACATGCTGGTCAAGAATTTTATCGTACAAAGCAAGGAAACGAAAATAGTTATAACGCCCCGGACTGTGTCAATCAAATGGACTGGGATCAAAAAGAGCGCGAAGAAGAAACCATTTCTTATATAAAAGGAATCATTCGGATTCGCAAATCACACGGTGCCTTTCGTTTTACATCTTCTGAATTAATTAAGCGGCATATGTCTTTTTTAAATACAACTCCTTCTGTCATTGCATATTATTTACAAGATGTGCAGCAATTTGGAAAATGGAAAGAAATTGTTGTGTTATTTCATAACGGAATAGAGGAACAAACAGTTTCTTTGCCTAAAGGGGGTACATGGCACATCCTCGCAAATGAGGAAAAGGCAAATGAAGATCCAATTTCTTCATTTGAGGGAGATACAATTGTTATTGCTCCAATTAGCACGTATTTATTGGCGAAATTGTGACGAATCGACCCTTGACGATGCGAATATAATAAATGTAGAATTGAACAAGGTGGCTATTCAGTTAAGTTGCCAGTCTATTATTATTTTTGTAAAATAAAGTAAAGAGTGAGCGGTTTGTCTGTTTTTTCACTTTTACTTACATTGAAGCAGAATGAATGGAAACCTTGAGCATATGTTTGGATATGTCACGGTTTTTCTTTTCATAACTATAAAAGATAAGGAATTGTTAACGGGTAATGAACATGGAATGGTTGGAACAATTGTTAGGAAAAGAATGGAAAGTAATGCCGGCCGGAGGGGCGACAGGAGATGCTTACATTGCGCACAACGAACATCATAAAATCTTTTTAAAGCGCAATTCATCGCCCTTTCTTGCGGTATTGTCAGCAGAAGGAATTGTTCCAAAGTTACTTTGGACAAGGCGATTAACAAATGGTGATGTGATTTCGGCACAAAAGTGGCTCCCAGGACAAAAATTAGAACCAGAAGATATGAACTCTGAACGAGTGGCAGTATTGCTGAAAAAAATTCATTCTTCTGAAGCGTTAGTGCATATGATTCAAAAGCTTGGGAAACAGCCTTTGCATGCGCAAGATATACTAGAAGAAGTACTTCTCACTTTGCAAGAGGATGTAAAGCAAAATGAAGTCATTCAAAAAGGACTTCAGTATTTACAAAAGTCCCTTCAGAATGTAGAATTTGAACATCTTGCTGTTTGTCATTGCGATGTCAATCATAACAATTGGTTAGTAACAGATGATAACGAATTGTTTTTAATTGATTGGGATGGAGCAGTTATTGCAGACCCAGCTCTTGATATTGGGATGCTGCTTCATTGGTATGTTCCAAGAGACGAATGGCACGAATGGCTTGAGCATTATGGATTAGAACTTACTGATTCTTTGCTAAGTCGTATGAAATGGTATGTTATACTGCAATGTATGATTTTTGTACAATTGTATAGAACAAAAAATAAGCAAGTAGAAGCAGAATATTGGCTTCAATATTTAATGCAACTACTCGCTTCAGAATAAGTTAAGAAAAACTATCCATTCCTGTAATCCATTGTGACAGTTGTTCTTGATGACCAGAAATATGGTTATCTAAATCAGGAGAATATTTACCCGATTGACTATAGTAATATACATCGTTTAACATCGATTTAACATCATTACTCACATTGTCATTTACGAGTAATGATTGAATGAGACGTTCTAATTGTTCACATTCAGAAACCGTTCCACAGCAATCACTTTGATGATTGACTAAGATGTCTTTTAAGATTGCCATTTGATGTTCATGATTAAGTGGCATTTTGACACATCCTTTTCAGTTGTTATCGTAACAATGAAACGAGCGTAACGAACCGCTGATGGAAATTGTATTTCATACACTTTGTAGTTTCCGTCAAAATAGTAAATTTTATACTTGAAAGAAACGGACCGAGTGCTCGTACGTACTTGGTTTTTTATATGATACACACATCTTGGAGTGCAGAGAGGGAGAGAACTATGCGTTTAAGACATAAACCATATGCAATGGACCGAACGAAAGAATATTCACAGTTTGTAATTGGAAATCCAGAAGAGCATAACGGAAAATGGAGCGAGTTATTTGGAAATGACAATCCAATTCACATTGAAGTTGGAACAGGCCGCGGCCGCTTCATGTATGAAATGGCAAAAGCAAATCCAAACGTAAACTATATTGGAATTGAAAAATTCACAAGCGTCATTGTAGATGCACTTGATAAATTAATTGAAGAACCACTGCCGAACTTAAAACTAATTAATAAAGATGCAGAAGATTTAACAGTATTTTTTGCGGAGAATGAAATTGATCGCGTGTATTTAAACTTCTCTGATCCATGGCCAAAGAATCGCCATGAAAAGCGTCGTTTAACGTATAAAACATTTTTACGCAACTATGAAACAGTACTTGTAAAAGGCGGAGAAATTCACTTCAAAACAGATAACCAATCCTTGTTTGAATACTCTCTTACAAGTATGGCGGAATATGGCATGTTGCTGCCTTATATTAGCTTAGATCTTCACAAAAGTGACTTCGAAGGAAACATTATGACGGAATACGAAGAAAAATTCTCAAGCAAGGGAAATCGTATTTACCGCGTTGAAGGAAAATATCGTACAGAACCTGCGCAATAATGCGCGGGTTTTTTATCTTTGGTAAAGGAATAGATCCCTAAAAGTAAGTAATTTGCCGTTTCTAAAATAAAAAATTTACATAGTATGTAGAGTGGGATAAGCCTACTACCCTTGAAAACGAAAGGAGTGAAATGGAATGCCTATTATTAAACCCTTTTTAGCTGCGAGAAGATATAATTCAACAATCGGTGCCGGAACGGGAACTGGAGCAACGTTTAATATTTTAGCAACTGCTTGTAATGATGACACTGGAGCTGCTGCAACAGCATTTCCTGCATCATTTGCGTATTACAATTTATACGTGGCTGGACAGTTGCAACCTGCGGTAAACTCAAGCGTTACTACTACAGCGATTACAATTCCAGATGGAAATACTTTAGATGCTGGAGTTGTTGTTAGCGTTGAATTTGTTGTGAACTAGTCAGTAAAAAGAGGGCTCTTTTAAAGAGCCCCTTTTTTATTGATTGATTAAAATAAACTGAAGTGTAATAGTAACACCAGCTGGTGGCGCCTCATCGGCTAATATTGTAAGCATTCCCGCTTGCACGATATAAGAATTTTGCGATTGAATAACGCCATTAATAAATAAATTTATATATGATACTTGATTTGGTGCTAAAATCTGTGTAATTCCGAATTGAGGCAAACCGTCTGCATTTGTGTATACAAGACTCGTGCCATCTGAAACAGCAAAAAACATTAGATTTGTGGCAGGAATTAATCCTTGGAAGGTAGGTCCCGTAGCGCCAGTAGGTCCGGTAGCTCCGGTCGGCCCAGTAGTACCAGTCGATCCAGTGATCCCGGTAGGCCCAGTGATTCCTGTAGGTCCGGTGATACCGGTAGATCCAGTGATCCCGGTGGGTCCAGTGATCCCAGTCGGTCCGGTGATCCCAGTAGGTCCAGTGATCCCGGTGGGTCCAGTGATCCCGGTAGGCCCAGTAATCCCGGTAGGTCCGGTGATCCCAGTAGGCCCAGTAGATCCGGTGACTCCGGTAGCGCCAGTGATCCCAGTAGGTCCGGTGATACCGGTAGATCCAGTGATCCCAGTAGGTCCAGTGATCCCAGTAGGTCCGGTGACTCCGGTAGGTCCAGTGATCCCGGTGGGTCCAGTGATCCCGGTAGGTCCGGTGATTCCAGCTGATCCGGTGATCCCAGTAGGTCCGGTGATACCGGTAGATCCAGTGATACCGGTGAGTCCAGTGATCCCAGTAGGTCCAGTGATCCCGGTGGGTCCAGTGATCCCGGTAGGCCCAGTAATCCCGGTAGGTCCGGTGATTCCAGCCGATCCGGTGATCCCAGTAGGTCCGGTGATACCGGTAGATCCAGTGATCCCAGTAGGTCCGATGATCCCGGTGGGTCCCGTAGCGCCAGTAGGTCCGGTAGCTCCGGTAGGTCCAGTAGCTCCGTCGGTCCCGGTCGGCCCAGTAGATCCGGTGACTCCGGTAGCGCCAGTCGGTCCAGTAGCTCCGGTCGGCCCAGTAGATCCGGTGACTCCGGTAGCGCCAGTCGGTCCAGCAGCTCCGGTCGGCCCAGTAAATCCGGTGGGTCCAGTGATCCCGGTAGGTCCAGTGATCCCGGTGGGTCCGGTAGCTCCTGTAGGTCCAGTGATCCCGGTAGGTCCGGTGATCCCAGTCGGTCCAGTAGCTCCATCAGGCCCAGTGATTCCGATAGGTCCCGTAAATCCGGTAGGTCCGGTGATCCCAGTAGGCCCCGTAGCGCCAGTCGGTCCAGTAGCTCCAGTGGAACCAGTATATCCGGGATCCGGAACGGGAAACGCACAGGGAAAATAATAAGAATTGCAGTTCTTTCCAAAAGAAAATGATTCCAAAAAGTCTCCCTCCTTTCGACGGACAGAATGAACTTATTACATGTATATGGACAAATATGGTATTTGACTGTACGTTGGTCATATTTTGAGGGAGTTTTTAATTGTGATAAATAAACGGTGCAGTACTATTTTCAGTGAATATTTGAGGGTATCTGTTTTCATAGTAATTTCTTTTAATAAAATAAAAAAAGCCGCCCCAAAGTCTTAGCTTTGTGACGACTTCTTGCAAGGATAAAGAAAGAGCGGGAGCAGCACAAGAATGTCAATGAAAGTTAAAAGGTTTTAAAAACTTAATTTTCAGAAAACTTATAAGCTTAAGGGTTTTTCGCTACTCTTTCTTTATTAATTAAGAGTTTAACATTAAAAATAAAATAAATCAACGAAAAATAGACAATTTTCTTTAAAATTCGACATTTTTTAAAATTAATCTAAGAACACTTCTATTAATTTAATGTATCTAGGAAGTTAGGTTATAGTAAGTAAATATCATATATGTTTATATAGGAGTGAAAAGAAGTGTTTCAGTTAAACAAAGGAGATAAAATAGGAGTTTTTTCACCATCATTGCCAGGTACATATACATCACCTACTAGATTCGAGCGTTCGAAAGAATTTATGGAAAGTAAAGGATTTATTATCATTGAAGGAAGTCTTACTGGAAAGTGTGATGGTTATCGATCTGGAAGTATAAAAGATCGTGCTCAAGAGTTGAACGAATTCATTCGGAATCGAGAAATTAAGTGTATGATGTCGTCTGTTGGTGGAAGCAATTCGAATTCGTTACTTCCTTATTTAGACTACGCCGAAATAAAAAAACATCCGAAAATTTTCGTTGGGTATTCTGATGTCACTGCCATTTTATTAGGTATTTATGCGAAAACGGGTGTGACAACATTTTATGGTCCGTCTCTCATTTCATCATTAGGAGAATTTCCTCCATATGTAAATGATACATTTTCATCATTTGAAGACGTGTTAATAAAAAATGCAGCACTTCCATATGAGTATCCTGTATATTCTGCTTGGACAGATGAGCAATTAAATTGGCAGACACAAAATCGTCCGAAAGCAAGTTATCCGAATGAATGGGTTTGCGTCAAAGAAGGTATAGCAACGGGTCGGTTAATAGCTGGAAATTTAATGACGATACTAAGTATATGGGGAAGTCCTTATATGCCTGTTATTCAAAAAGGAGATATTTTAATGATTGAAGACTGTAAAAAAACAGCAGCGATCGTTGAAAAACATTTTAGTTTCTTAAAAATAAATGGTGTATTTGAAAAGGTAGGCGGCATCATCTTAGGAAAGCATGAACAATTTGACGATCAAGGCACAGGGGTAACACCATCTGATATTTTGCTCGAAGTGATTGGAGACACTGTTATCCCAGTCTTAGCCGATTTTGATTGCTGTCATACACATCCAATTGTCACAATGCCTATTGGTGGAACCGTGGAATTAAATGCAACGCAGAAGACAGTTCGGATTTTGGAGTTTTAATGAGCTTGCATTGATAGTAGAGAACATAGGGAGTCTTTTATCCCGCATTAACGGGCAGTAATACTCCCACCTTAAAATTCGGCGAAAGCAAAGAAGGTAGGTGGGAGATAAACTACCCGTAAGAGCCCGATTGGTTCAACTAACCATCAGTAGGGGATGAAGAAAACTCCCACTGATGGAAGTTTCACTTTATCTCTCCTTTTTCGCTTTTTTTATAATATCTAGGATAAACGGCGCTTTCGCATTTGTGTATGCAACTCGATCAAAGCGATGTTTATTCGCTAATTCCTTTTTTAATTGCTCATATTGGAGGCGCGCATTGGGATGATTTCTCAGATAGTCTCGAAATAAAAGGTTATTATTCCATTCCTCACTATCATATTGATAAATATGTAAATGATGCGTTCCTGCTCTCCATAATCCTTTTCGAAAGAATCTTCTATTTGGAAACTCCTCATGAAATACATGTTCATATCCGATTGTTTTTAATGGTTCAATGAACGTATCTATGTCGTTAAGAGTACGAACGCCAACCATCATATCAAGGATCGGTTTTGCGCTTAATCCTTCAACAGATGTACTTCCGATGTGTTCAATAGTAATCGCGGCATCGCCCATAATATTCTTAATAATTTTTTGTTCTTCTGTAAATTGTAATGTCCAATTTGGTTTATATTCTTCAATAACAATTGGTTTTTCCATATGCCTCCTCACTTTCGTTTCCTTAATTTACCTTTATCTTATCACAAAAAATATGCGCGATGAGAAAAGGAAAACATTACAAAAATGTAATGTTGCTGTCACGTAAATCGATAACAAATCATATATAAAACTCTTATGATACAAACAGACATAGTAAATGGACAGAAGAGGTGTGATTTTCTTGAAGAAACATGTACTAGGTATTACTTTATTTATGCTATTATTTTCCATATCTTCAATGGTAGTGCTAGCTGTTGCTGAAAAAAATGATGCAATAGATATAAAACACTGGATAGCAAAAGAATATTACGTTCAAATCACAGAGAATGGAAAAGAAGAATCTGTGCCAGATAAAGATGGAGAAAAGCAGACATTATATTGGTATACAATGAAAGCGTATGATAAAAAGGGAAATGAAGAAACGGTTAAATTTTTTGCAACGAAAAACTTAAGAATAGGGGCATTTCTGCGTGTGCATGTAAGTGGCGAATATCCTGACAAAACAAATGGAATTGAAAGGTATAAAGAAATAACGACTAAGGAAATACCTGTGAAAGCGAAAGAAAAGTTAGGTGTGAAATAAAAACCCCTTTCTTTTTAGGTGGGCGAGAGTAACTGGCCATGCATAGATGCGGTCAGGGCCTTTTCCTGCCAAGTGCAAAGGTTAAACCAAAGGGAGAAAGCGAGTGGGGATTACTTTTTTTATAGCGGCAATTTATGTGTTGAAAAGTTAAAATGAATTTATATATAAATAAGGGAATGCTGATAGATTATTCTGCCCAGCATTCCCTTATTTTATTTCACACGTTTTGCTTTCTTAATCAAATAAAAAGGTATACAAAGAATAGCAATTAACACTCCAAACAACGGCGCACTCTTTGCAAAAGCATCAATTGTATTCATAATCGAATCGCCTTTTCGTTTTTTCATGTGATCATACTCATGCAACTCTTTATATTCCTTTTGTAGTTACTGCATAAAGTGTCCAAAATCAAATAAGTCAGAAGAAATGTATGATTAGAAAAGTCAGATCAAAAAATTGGTCTGACCTCTTTCTTTAATTACAAAACCACTTACAAAACTTACAAAATCTATTATTACTATTGAAAGCGTTTTAATATTGTAATCAACAACATAAGGGGGTGCCTCTATGGGAATTCAAAAGCAAGTGGAAACGATGCCATCTGCAGGTGAAGTAGAAACAAAGCAGGACACATTTGTTTCGAAAATTATGAATATTAAAATTGGTGTTATACCGTTACCTTTATATCTTGTACTAGCAGCGGTTATTTACGGAGCATCTGTATATAATAAGTTGCCAGCGGATATGATTGGTGGATTTGCAGTTATTATGATTATGGGTATTTTCTTAGGCGATATCGGAATGAGAATTCCAATTTTAAAGAACGTTGGTGGACCAGCAATTCTTTCCTTATTTATTCCGTCATTTCTTGTGTTCTTTAATTGGATGAACCCAGCATCAATGAATGCTGTGAATATGTTAATGAAAAAATCGAACTTCTTATATTTATACATTTCTTGCTTAGTAATCGGAAGTGTGTTAGGAATGAGCCGTAAAGTGTTAGTACAAGGCTTTATTCGCATGTTTATTCCGTTAGTTGTAGGAACACTCGCTTCTATTGCAGTTGGATTATTAGTAGGATCATTATTCGGATTTGAAATGAAGCGAACATTCTTCTTTATCATCGTACCAATTGTAAGTGGTGGTATTGGAGAAGGGATTTTACCACTTTCCTTAGCTTACAGTGAGATTTTAAATCAATCATCAGCAGCATTTGTATCTCAGCTTATTCCAGCAGCGGTTATCGGAAATATGTTTGCGATTGTAGGCGCTGGATACATGAAGCGATTAGGTGAGAAAAAGCCAGAGCTTAGCGGTAATGGTGTATTAGTAAAAACAGGTAATCAAGATGATTTATTAAAAGAACAAAATACAGAAAAACCAATTGACTTCTCATTAATGGGAGCAGGTTTATTAATTGCATGTACGTTCTTTATTTTCGGTGGATTGGCTTCTAAATTTATTGGTATTCCAGGGGCAATCATTATGATCTTTTCAGCAGCACTTGTGAAATACTTTAAATTAATGCCAGCAAAAATGGAACAAGGTGCATATCACTTATACAAATTTATTTCAACAAGCTTAACGTGGCCATTAATGGTTGGTTTAGGATTACTGTACATTCCGTTAAAAGATGTAGCAGCTGTTCTTTCAGTTGGATATGTTGCGGTGTGTGCATCAGTAGTAGTAACAATGATCGCGACTGGTTTCGTTGTCGGGAAAATTATGAAAATGTACCCAGTTGAATCTGCGATTGTAACAGGATGCCATAGCGGATTAGGCGGTACAGGAGACGTTGCGATTTTATCAGCTTCAAACCGTATGGAATTAATGCCGTTTGCACAAATTTCAACGCGTTTAGGCGGAGCAGCAATGGTTGTAACTGCATCAATTTTATTAAAAATGTTTTCGTAATGTAACATCAAACAAGCTAGCTATGTAAAGACGTAGCTAGCTTGTAAAATTAGGAGGAAATTATTTTTATGCTAGAAAGTCAAATTAAAGAACGTTCATTATTACTTCATAAAGAATTAATGGGGAAAATTGAAATTACAAGTAAAGTAGAAGTGAATTCAGCTGATGATTTGAGTTTGACATATACACCGGGCGTAGCAGAGTCTTGTAAGGCGATTGCAGCGGATGAAGAAACAGCTTATGACTATACAGCACGCGGTAATATGGTTGCGGTTGTCTCAGATGGAACGGCAGTACTTGGCTTAGGTGATATTGGACCAAAAGCAGCTATGCCTGTTATGGAAGGGAAAAGTATTTTATTTAAAAAGTTTGCGAATGTCGATGCATTCCCGCTTTGTCTTGGAACGACTGATGTAGATGAAATCGTAACCATCGTTAAAAATTTAGAACCTACATTTGCAGGTATTAATTTAGAAGATATTGCAGCACCGCGCTGTTTTGAAATTGAAAAGCGTTTAAAAGAAGAAACAAATATTCCGGTGTTTCATGATGATCAGCACGGAACAGCAATTGTTGTTTTAGCGGCAGTTCTTAACGCGTTAAAAGTAGTAGATAAAACAATGGATGAAGTGAAGATTGTCATTAATGGTGCTGGTTCTGCAGGGATTGCGATTGGTAAATTGTTATTAAAAGCAGGCGCACAGCATATGACATTAGTAAGTTTAGAAGGGATCGTGTGCGAGGAAGAGTCATGGATGAACTCTGCACAAATCGAGATTGCGAAAGTAACAAATCGCGAACATGTACGCGGAACATTAAAAGAAGCGATTCAAGGCGCAGACATTTTTATCGGTGTATCTGCTCCTAACGTATTAACAAAAGAACACGTGAAGACAATGAATGAAAATCCGATTGTATTTGCAATGGCGAATCCAGTACCAGAAATATTCCCAGAAGATGCACTAGAGGCTGGGGCAGCTGTTGTTGGAACAGGACGTTCTGATTACCCGAACCAAGTGAACAATGTGTTAGCATTCCCGGGTATATTTCGTGGTGCATTAGATGTACGTGCTACAGATGTTACAGAGGAAATGAAATTAGCTGCTGCATATGGAATTGCTAATATCATTACAGATGAAGAACGCAATGCAGATTATGTGATTCCAAATCCACTTGATAAAAGAGTTGTGCCAAGTGTAGCAGCTGCAGTAGCAAAAGCAGCAATTGAATCAGGTGTAGCACAAATTAAAAAAGTGCCAAACTATTCAATCGAACAATAAAGTGAAACTTCCTCTTGGGAAACGGTTTTCTTCCCAAGAGGTTAGTTGAACCAATCGGGCTTTTNNTTTTACGGGCAGTTATCCCCTACCTATCTTCCTTGTTTCTCTTTGAATCTTGAGGTGGGGGTTTTACTGCCCGTTAATGCGGGATAAAGTGAAACTTTGAAGCAACAAATATATTGAACTTGGATATATTACGAATCTAAAAGATGTGGATTGTGTATGTCTAAGTTTGGTATTGTTATTTACTTTTGAAAATTCTCCCTATCTTTAAGAGGTGGGGAGAATTTTTGTGTTTTCTCTAAATATCTATTTTGATTTTTCAATATAATAAATTGTAGCTATGTAGAAAACAACATGGCCTGCACTCACTGGCTCTTTTTCTTTTAAACCTTGTATGTGGTAGAAAAAGGCCCTGACCGTTTCTATGCGCGGCCAGATGCTTTCGCCCCCCTTAAAAAGAAAGGATTTTTATGTTGTTTTTTAACTTGTATAACAAACACCTCACTTTTAAATATTTCAGTAGTTCTTCTAGATTTTCTTTGTATCTCAATGAGTAAAATAGTATATATAATCTTACGTATGAAAAAAAGTTGTTTTCATTGTCAAGAATCAGTAATATAGATTTCGCACAGAGTATAGATAACACGGGGGAATGAGAGGGATGGAGAACAAAAAGAAGTTTTTAAGTCTACAGAAAATTATTGCATTGCTAGTATGTGCTGTAGTCGTATTTTCTTTACTTGTAACAGGTATTTTAATTAGTCGTCATGTCGAGCATACGACAGAAGAAAGTCAAATAGAAAAAGCAAAAACGATTGCACGTATTACAGCAAATTCACCAACCGTGATCGGTGCTTTATCGGGGAAAAAAGACGAATCGGAAATTCAAACAAATGTGAATCAGTTTTTAAAAAATACAGATATTCAATTCATTGTCGTTATGGATATGAATGGGATACGAAAATCTCATCCAGATCCTAAGAAGATTGGTCAGCATTTCGTTGGGGGCGATGAAGAAACAGCCTTAAAAGGAAAAGAATATGTTTCAACAGCAAAAGGGACATTAGGAAGGTCTATGCGAGTATTTGTACCAATCTTTTCTGAAACGAAAAAACAAATAGGGGTTGTGGCTGTCGGAATTTCAGCTGATAATGTAGAAGAAAGAGTCAAAGAGAGCAGATATATTATGTACATCGGTGTCAGCGTTGGGATTTTAGTAGGTGTTATCGGGGCTATTTTATTAGCTAGACATATTAAGAAAATTTTATTTGGCCTCGAGCCTAATGAAATTTCAAAAATTTTAGAAGAACGCAATACGATGCTACAATCTGTCAAAGAAGGAATTGTCGCAATTGATAAGGATGCGAGGATTACTTTACTTAATAACGAAGCTAGGCGGTTAGTTGAGAAAAGTGGTTTTAAAGAAGAATTTATTGGTGAAGACATTAAAAAGTATATGCCAAATTCAAGGATAAAAGAAGTATTACAAACGGGAGTAGCGCAGTTTGATGAGGAACACTGTATGCATGGGATTACAATTGTTTCGAATCGAGTTCCGCTATACGTAAAAGGAGAAATTGTTGGTGCAATTGCAACATTTCGTGATAAAACAGAAATAAGAAAATTAGCAGAGCAGTTAACCGGTATTCGACTATATGCAGAGGCTTTACGTGCGCAATCTCATGAATTTATGAATAAGATGCATGTTGTATTAGGACTAACACATATGAAGAATTATGAACAATTAGAAACGTATGTTAGTAGCATGGTGTCAGAACATCAATACGAAATTGGAGATGTGATGCGGAAGATAAAAAATCCTGTGTTTGCTGGCTTTTTACTTGGGAAACTTAGCTATGCGAGAGAAAAAGGAATAGAATTAACGATTAGTGAAGATTCTTATTTACCACAGCCAGAGGATGATGGAATTATTCATGAACTCATTACAATTGTAGGGAACCTAATTGATAATGCTTTAGATGCAGTAGCGGATTGTAAATATAAGCGAGTGAATGTTAGAATTAAATATTATGATAAACTGATTGTGGAAGTTACAGATACAGGAAAGGGAATTAAACAAGAAGAAATAGATACATTATTTGTCAAAGGGTATTCTACAAAAGGAGAAAATCGGGGATATGGCTTATATCTTGTGAAGGAAAGTATAGAACGTATAAAAGGAAATATACATATTGATTCAGTATTAGGAGAGCAAACAATAATCACAATTGAAACACCATATAAAAGTAGGGATGAGATGGAAGATGATTAAAGTTTTAATTGTAGAAGATGACCCAATGGTAGCAATGCTAAATAAGCATTACTTAGAACAAGTTGGCGGGTTTGAACTTGTTCATGTAGCTAACTCTGTAGATGAAGCATTACAGGTATTAGAAGAAAATCATGTGGATTTTATATTGCTTGATATTTTTATGCCTGGTGATACTGGATTTGAATTGTTATTGGATATTCGCAATAAAGAAAGAGAAATTGATGTGATGATGATTTCAGCGATTCATGACATGGTCAGTATTAAAAAAGCACTGCAGTATGGAGTTGTAGATTATTTAATTAAACCATTTACATTTGAACGTTTTAAGGAAGCCCTATCTGCTTATCGTGAAAAAATTAAATTTATGAAGGCGCAGCCTAATATTAATCAATCTGAACTAGATGAATTAATATTACAAAAAGAAAAAAAAGAAGCTCCTGTAAGTAAAGTGCTTCCAAAAGGATTAACGAAACAAACATTGCAGTTAGTTTGGAAACAGATACAATCGCTTCATGGAAAAACATTTACAACAGAAGAAATGGCACAATTAGTTGGAATTTCTAGGGTTTCTATTCGGAAGTATGTCATGTTTTTAATCGAAATTGGAGTTTTAGAAAATGAGATGGTGTATCAGCAAGTAGGAAGACCGGTAAGTAAACTGCGTTGTATTGATGAAAGTAAAATACAGTTGTACATATAAAGCTGTCCTAAAAGGTCGTTGTATAGCGGCTTTTTGGGACAGTTTTTTTTTGTTGAAAATGAGCGTAGCAGGAATCATAAGCACTATTATAAATGCGTTTTCATTTATGTGAACATTTTAAGTCGAATTGTATAATAATGTCGAATTAGTTAGAAGATTGTCATTTTTTGTCTTGATGTCTTGTATTTTTAGTGTTAAGCTTATAATCACAAAGAGGAAGTAGCAAATTATTTTTTAAAAATAATAGACTGAAAATTCTATTTATTTAAAGATTTTCTCTATTATTGCGTGATCGACGTGTATGTATATTAGCTACTTTTTCTTTGTTTTATATTATATAAGCATTATTGAGTAGAGATATGGAGGTGATTCAGAGAGAGTATCAATCATTTATCAAAAGTATTTTTTAAAATTTTCATAAAAATGGTTGACAACAGACCTGGTTTTTAATAATAATTACATTATAATCATTTTAAAAAAGTAATTGTTATTTAATAGGAGGCTCTAAAATGAACCCATACAATCGTTTAACAACAAACCAAGGTGCTCCAGTAGGAGATAATCAAAATTCTCGTACAGCAGGTCGTCGTGGACCAGTATTATTAGAAGATTATCATTTAGTAGAAAAATTAGCTCATTTTGATCGCGAACGCATTCCTGAGCGCGTTGTGCATGCACGCGGTGCTGGTGCTCATGGCGTTTTCGTAACAAAAAATAGTATGAAAGATTATACAAGAGCAGCATTCTTACAGAAAGAAGGAACGGAAACACCTGTATTTGTTCGCTTCTCAACTGTTATTCATGGGCAAGGTTCTCCAGAAACAGCTCGTGATCCAAGAGGATTTGCGGTGAAGTTTTATACAGAAGAAGGAAACTATGATCTTGTTGGTAACCATTTACCTGTATTTTTCATTCGTGATGCAATCAAATTCCCTGATATGGTTCATTCTTTAAAACCAGCGCCAGATACAAATATTCAAACGCCAGATCGTTACTGGGATTTCATGACGCTAACACCAGAATCGACTCATATGTTAACGTGGGTATTTTCTGATTATGGTACACCAGCTAACTACCGCGAAATGGAAGGATTCGGTGTTCATACATTTAAATGGGTAAACGAAAATGGTGAGGTTGTATACGTAAAATATCACTGGAAGCCAGAGCAAGGTGTACGTAACTTCAATGTCAAAGAAGCAGAACAAATGCAAGGAAAAGATTTTAACCATGCAACTCGTGATTTATTTGATGCGATTGAGCGTGGGGATTATCCAAAATGGGATCTTCATGTACAAGTCATGAAACTAGATGAAATGGATTCCTTAGAGTTTGATCCACTAGATCCAACAAAAGTGTGGCCAGAAGATCGTTTTCCATTAACGGAAGTAGGTACAATGACATTAAATCGTAATCCGCAAAACTTCTTTGCAGAGGTTGAGCAAGCGGCATTTTCACCAAGTGCAACTGTGCCTGGCATTGAACCATCTGAGGATAAATTATTACAAGGACGTTTGTTCTCTTATCCGGATACACAGCGCTATCGCTTAGGGGCAAATTATTTACAAATCCCTGTAAACTGTCCGTACGCAGCTGTGCATAACCAACAACGTGATGGATTCATGCAAGTGAACCAACCAGCGTCTACAATTAATTATGAACCAAGTCGCCATGCGGAAAATCCAAGCGAAGATCCAGCGTACCGAGATTCAACTATGAAATTAGAAGGTTATGTATCTCGTGAAAAAATTGAGAAACCAAACGATTTTGGGCAAGCTGGTGAACGTTATCGTTCATTCTCTAAAGAAGAACAAGATAACTTAATTGCGAACTTAGCAAATGATTTAAAAGGTGTAAATGAACAAGTAAAATTACTTGCGGTTTGTAACTTCTTCCGTGCAGATCGAGAGTATGGTATGCGTTTAGCAGAAGCGTTAAATGTTGATATTTCGGCGTATGTGGGAGGTCCTGTAAAGTAGGGACTACCCAAGAAACATCTGGCCCTGCATAGAAACGATCAGGGCCTTTTCTTATCACATGTAAGGCTGAAATGTCGAAAAAATATGGATATATATGATTTTGGTAGAATCATACAGTTTTTTAAATTACAAAACTAATTACAATAATTTAAAAAATATTATTATTGTCGAAAATGTTGTAAAATTTTGGACAAGAGCATGAAAGAGCCTTTTAAGGGAGGGAGTAAAAAGTTTCGAAGTGTTAAAATATGCAGTTAAAATTGATGTTATGAATCATAAAAAAATATAAATCCTCAGTAAAATTTAGGCATGGCTGAGCTTGTTACTTTTGATAAATCTCACATAGAGAAAAATCGTTTATGCCGTATTTTAAAATTGGATTTATATAGTATGAACAAATCAATGACGTTGAATTGAAGGCATTATTAACTAGGCGCTTATGCTCAGCACGAGATGGTAATACGGTACAATTTCAATTTACATGATTTGATAGAAATGATAATAAAACATAATTTAGCTAATTAGTATATTATCATCATTTATGAGGTATGTCAATATTTAGATTCTTAGATTTAGTCGTTAGATTCATAAAAACCGATTAGATATATATAGAAATCAAATTTCTAAGTTTATAACAACAAAAAGAGACAAAATACTAGCAGCTATCAAATCATTCTTATCATGCATTTGTACCAGAAGCCATCTTAATATTATTAGTTAGGAGGCGGATGAAGAGTATGGTGTGTGACGTTAGGCAGAAATCGGGTTCACTCTCGAAGGATTGTCTGGACTAACGATTGTTAGTAACAACTGAAACTGTGAGACCACGGTGAGATACCCAAACAAATCTTACGACTAGATGGCTGTTAATACTCCCCCATGCGTAATTGGTAACGACTGCGTGTGAAGCGGGGTAAAGTCGCATCGAGTAGCCCTAACAGGTGAAGCTGAGGAAAGGTTAAACATACTGCGAAAGTGATGCGGACAGGGAGCTATATATGGTTAGAATTTGAGCACTCAATGACGAACTGCTGAATGTACGTCTCGTAAATCCGTTCCTAGAAATGGGTGTTATTACCTCCAAAATAAATATCATACAGTTTGTGATGGATAAAGCTAATGGGTTGCTTTAACTTCTTATTGAAGTGGTAATCGGAACAAAGGCAGGACCTACGTATAGCTATATACCTAGCAGTTTCGGAACGTCAGAAGTCCCTAACGATGTAGTAATAACTTGGGGAACGGCATGGCTAAGCTGTGAAAGAGTTATGAATAGGGATGGCAGCAGGGGTGTAGTACCAATGAAACTCTGATAATAAGGAGTGGAGGGAAGGCCCCAAGTCTAATGAACAGGTGAGTTATAATCCCCTTACTTACATAAAGATAGCGATAACTCCGCTTGCGATACGAACCTGTTGATTAGATGGAACGCCGTGTGCGGTGAAAGTCGCACGCACGGTGTGGGGTGGGGGAAAAACTGGAGATCACTTCAAAAGTTTACCTACTACCATTATTTGAAAAAAGTAACTTCTATTTTTTCAATTATCATGATCTTTATGTTTACGATAGGTCAGAGTTTGATGCCTATCATAGCAAAAGCGCAAGAATTAAATACAGCAAATCTTGTTGATAGCTTCACAATCGACAAAACGACACTAGCTACCGGAGAACAGACGGGAATAAAGGTTAATTTTAGTGAAAAACCTGGACTTGAAATAAAAACCGGGGACACATTAACATTATCGTTACCTCAAGAATTAAAAGGGTTCACAGGAACGATTCCGTTGAACGATGATAAAGGACAAAATTTTGGTACTTGTCAAATAACCACAACGAATGTCGTATGTACATTTAGTGATACAGCTGAGAAACTTTTAAATGTTAAAGGGTATTTTTATTTTAAAGTTGAAGCGACTAAAGATGTAGCACAGGACCAAAGAATAACAGTTGACACAAATCTAGGTACAACTTTACAAAAGCAAACGGTAACGATTATCGGTCCAACTAGTGGGGGAGGATCTACCGCATTATTTGACTCCAAAACAGGTTCGATTCGTCCAGAAAACACTAATGAAGTACGTTGGTTTTTGAGTGTTAATGGAACAAAACAAAATTTAGACAGTGATATTGTTTTGGTAGATACTTTACAAGAGGGACAAACGCTTAATAAAGATAGTCTCCGTATGGGAGGATTTGCTGCTCCTATGACGGTGCAAGCATTTGAAGATCAAGGTTATGGTACGATTACCTTTATTGGCGATAACTCGTTTAGAGCTGTGATTAATAAAGATAAAGCAAGTGGACTTACTTTCACTTTCGAATACGCAGCTAATATAACGCCAAGTGGAAAGACTCAAAAAGACTTCTTTAACAAGTATACTGTGGATTACAAGATTATGAACGAAAATTCGGTATCTAAGTCAGGTAGTGCTTCTACGGCTAATATAGACATGGGTGGCGGTGCTCAAGGCGACTTACCACCAAAAGGAACGCTAAGAATTGTAAAGCACGTTGACGGAGATGAAACAAAATTCATACCGAATGCTTCATTTAACTTATATAAAGAGTCAGGTCAGCAAATTGGCGGTACGTATACAACAGATGCACAAGGTAAGGTCGAGGTTCCTAATTTAGATCCAGGAAATTACTATGTGCAAGAAATTTCTGCTCCAGACTATTTGAATTTTGATCCTCAAGCAAAAGTGGCTTTTACAATTGATGCAAATGCTTCAAAAGGTGTAAAGCTGATGGTTCCGAATAAGGTGAAAACGACATCTATTTCAGGAACGAAGACGTGGAAAGATAACAATGCTACTGATCGTCCAAGTTCGATTCAAGTAGAATTACTACGAAATGGACAAGTTGTTACGACGCAAGAAGTAACAGCAGCAAACAACTGGAACTATACGTTTACGGATATGCCTGCATATGATAATGACGGGAATGCGTATACGTATACAGTAAGAGAACAACCGGTAGCGGGATATAAATCCGAAGTAAATGGTTATAACATTACGAATATAAAAGATGCGAAAACAACGGTCGAAGGAACGAAGACGTGGAAAGATAACAATGCCACAGATCGTCCAGCAACAATCAAAGTAGACTTACTACAAAATGGTCAAGTAGTTGATACAAAAGATGTAACAGCAGCAACAAATTGGAAGTACATGTTTGACAATCTATCAGTCTACGATGCGAACGGAGTAGCATATAAGTATGAAGTGAAAGAGCAACCAGTAGGCGGATATAAATCTGACGTAAACGGTTATGACATTACGAATACAAAAGCAGGCCAAACAAAAGTCGAAGGAACGAAAACGTGGAATGACAACAATGCCACAGATCGTCCGACAACAATTAAAGTCAATTTACTACAAAATGGTCAAGTGGTTGACACAAAAGACGTAACAGCGGCAACAAATTGGAAGTACACATTTGATAATCTACAGGCGTACGATGCAAATGGAGTAGCCTACACGTATACAGTGCAGGAAGAGCCGGTAGCAGGATACCAATCCAAAGTAAACGGTTATGATATTACGAATACAAAAGTAGGTCAAACAAAAGTAGAAGGAACAAAGACGTGGAAAGATAATAATGCCACAGATCGTCCAGCAACAGTCAAAGTGGATCTACTACAAAACGGTCAAGTAGTTGACACGAAAGACGTAACAGCAGCAAACAATTGGAAGTACACATTTGACAACCTACAAGCGTACGACGCAAACGGAGTGGCGTACAAGTATGAAGTGAAAGAACAACCAGTACCAGGATATCAATCCGAAGTAAAAGGTTATGACATCACAAATACAAAAGTGGGCCAAACGAGAGTAGACGGAACAAAAACGTGGAATGACAACAATGCGACAGATCGTCCGGCAACAATCAAGGTAGACTTACTGCAAAACGGCCAAGTGATTGATACAAAAGACGTAACAGCAGCAAGCAATTGGAACTATACGTTTGATAATCTACAGGCTTACGATGCGAATGGAGTAGCATACAAGTATGAAGTGAAAGAACAACCAGTACCAGGATATACATCTGACGTAAACGGTTATAACATTACGAATACAAAAGTAGGAAAAGTAGCAGTAGAAGGAACAAAGACGTGGAATGACAATAATGCAGTAGATCGTCCGGCAACAATCAAGGTAGACTTATACCAAAATGGTACGTTCCTACTTACGCAATATGTGACAGCGGCAAATGGCTGGAAGTACACATTTGCAGACCTAGCAGCATATGACGCAAATGGAGTAGCATACAAGTATGGAGTGAAAGAACAACCAGTAGCAGGATATCAATCTGACGTACACGGTTATGACATCACGAATACAAAAGTAGGCCAAACAAAAGTAGAAGGAACGAAGACGTGGAACGATAACAATGCATCAGATCGTCCAGCATCAATCAAAGTAGACCTTCTACAAAATGGTCAAGTAGTTGATACAAAAGACGTAACAGCGGCAACAAATTGGAAATATACGTTCGACAATCTTCAAGCATACGATGCAAATGGAGTAGCATACAAGTATGGAGTGAAAGAACAACCAGTACCAGGATATCAATCCGAAGTAAAAGGTTATGACATCACGAATACAAAAGTAGGCCAAACAAAAGTAGAAGGAACGAAGACGTGGAATGACAACAATGCGACAAATCGTCCAGCAACAGTTAAAGTGGACCTTCTACAAAATGGTCAAGTAATTGATACGAAAGACGTAACGGCGTCAAATAACTGGAAGTACACATTTGACAATCTCCAAGCGTACGATGCGAACGGAGTAGCGTACAAGTATGAAGTGAAAGAACAACCAGTAGCAGGATATGAATCAAAAGTGAATGGTTATGACATCACGAATACAAAAGTAGGAAAAGTAACAGTAGAAGGAACAAAAACGTGGAATGACAACAATGCGACAGGTCGTCCAGCAACGATCAAAGTAGACCTTCTACAAAATGGTCAAGTAATTGATACGAAAGACGTAACAGCGACAAACAATTGGAAGTACACATTTGATAATCTCCAAGCATACGATGCAAATGGAGTAGCATATAAGTATGAAGTGAAAGAACAACCGGTAGCGGGATACCAATCCGAAGTGAAAGGTTATGACATCAC
>NZ_NVOY01000059.1 GCF_002551005.1 Bacillus pseudomycoides | reverse complement strand
CAACTAAGTTTTTTATTTCGTTTGTCTCGGTTACTTTATTTCACCGGCGACTCGTATAATATTACTCCTCTTTATAATAATAGTCAATAACTTTTTTAGAAACTTTAGATATTCCCAGTTACGTCATTTTATTATGTATAGCTGTAACTTATATGCTAAAAAATCAAAATGGATTTAGATAGATCAAATAGAACAATTATTTAGCATGTTTTATATGGAGTTTGGGGCACAATAACAGCCTAGTACCCTTATACCTACAGAAACTCCATATAAAACCGACGTTGATTCACAATCACGTTAACTTATAAGAAGAATTCAAAAACCCCTTAATTTCACGAACCAATTCCCCTGCATGATCAAACATCATAGCATGAGACGTTTCAGGAATTATAACTGTTTTACTTTCACTTAATTTACATTCAACATTTTTTATAAATGCTAATTTCTTTTTAAGGTCACCTTCTTTTTCTGCTGGAAGAAATAATACTCTACATTGAACATTATCATACAACTCTTCTATCCTCCGATTATACAAATCCTCCGCAATCTGTTTCATGTTGTCTCTCATAGATACAAACGTCACTTTTCCCTTTTGAAGTTTTCGAGGTTTATAATCTTCCATAACTAAAGCTCTGTTCTTATTCCATGGCAGCCAATTCTTTTTCATATACTGTATCAAATCTTCTCTTGAATCAAATTCCTGCTCCGGATTAGAAAAGTATTTATTTATATGTTCTTCTTTAGATTCTGTATACAAACCCCCAGGTCCTGAATGATTGACTAAAGCACCCTCAGAATTCACTAATGAAATAACTCTATCTGCATACATCGATGCGAACATTGTTCCAACGTAACAACCAAGCGAACTCCCTACTATATGAGTTTTATAAATGCCGAGAACATCTAGCACCTCCCGAACATCTTCAACTAAAGTTTCAAGTTGATATCCGCGTTGAGGATGATCCGAATTGCCATGTCCCCTTATATCAATAGCAATCACGCGATATTCTTCTATAAAACTCGGAATAATGCTTCGCCAAATAGCTGCACTTCCTCCCATATAATGCAGGAATAAAATCAGCTAACCGTTCTGACTATACTCATAAGCTTTAATTTTCACTCCCTCTCTATTTACCATATATTCTCTCATTCCCAATTCCCCCTTTAGTTCCCCTAGTTCATGAAGAGAACTTCGTGACTTCGTACTTATTTCATCGTATATTGGTGACAAATAACGTCACTATTACTAGGAGATATTTTTATGTCTAGAACTGGGAGATTACTTGAGCTATTAATTACACTAAATACAAAACATCGATTTACTGCTCAAGAGTTAGCAAATGAATTTTCAGTATCCAAAAGAACGATACTTAGGGATTTACATCTATTAAGCGAAATGGGTGTCCCTCTTTTTTCTTCCCCCGGGCCAAGTGGTGGATACACCCTTATAAGGGAACAAAAACTTCCTACTATCTCATTAACACCAGAAGAAGCCACAGGATTACTGCTGTTCTATGAACTTTTAGAAGATGGACCTTTTAAACAAGAAAATATATCAACCATTACTAAAATCCGTTCCAGTATGTCTATAGAGATGCTTCAAAAAATCGAGACGTTACAAGATAGACTAGCTATTGATTCCCCCAAAAGAAGCTGTAAAAATCATTACCTCAAAGAACTTTTACAAGCAACATTAGACAAAGAAATTATCCAGTTGTCTAAAGAAGTAAAAAGATTAATAGGGAGACCAGTTTATACTCCCGAGGTACAGGAGCTAATGGATAGACATACGAAAACAACGCTTGGATTTGTTGGTGAAGAGGCGATGTACGCTATAAGAGATATAGAAGAATTAGAAAAGGAAAAACTTGAAAACATGACGCCTTCTCCATACACAAAAGAGGAAGAAGAATGGTTAAACCAGGCTATGGTATTATATGATTCAAAATGGTATGTATACTCCAAAGATAGATTAAGGCGACTGTGTATATATAAAGCAAGTTCACATTAAGATAAAAGAAGTAGCCTGTTTGGATCACCCTTTTTCCCAAGTAGGCTATTTATTATGGATAAATATAGTCATCATCGTAATTGAGTTTATAATCTACCTTATTTAACCAATTCATAGTATATAATTAGTTCATACAACCAAATTACAATTTAGAAGCAGGTGAAACGATGGAAGCCGTTCGCGTACTTATAGCTGATGATGAAAAAGAAATAAGAGATTTATTAAAAAAATATTTTGAGAGAGAATTCTATACAGTAGATGTAGCAATCGATGGTGAGGAAGCTCTTCATTTATTTAAACAAAACAAATATAACCTCGTCATATTAGATCTGATGATGCCGAAAATAGATGGGATTGAAGTATGCAAAAAGCTTAGAGAGCAAACGAACGTTCCTATATTAATGCTTACTGCTAAAGATCATGAGGTAGATAAGATTTTAGGATTAAGCATAGGCGCAGATGATTATATTACAAAGCCCTTCAGTATTCATGAAGTAGTTGCACGGGTGAAAGCTCTTATGAGGCGTTTTTTAGTATTAGGAAGCGACGCTATCTCTCATGAACAAACAGTCCTTCAGTTTAAAGGGTTAACCATTGATTTAAAAAAATACACAGTTACCGTAGGTGAAGAAGAAATAGCTTTAACCGCAAAAGAACTAGAACTACTAAAATTTTTCGCTTCCAACCCCAAACAAGTATTTACGAAGACACAACTCTTTCGCAATGTTTGGGACAGTAACTATATAGAAGATGATAATACAGTTATGGTACATATTAGAAAACTTAGAAAGAAGATCGAAACGGATCCTTCTAACCCCGAATTTATCCAAACTGTGTGGGGAATTGGTTATAAATTTGTAGGTGAAAAAGATGAAAAACGATAAAGTTCTCTATCTTATCTCACTTCAGCTTATCATCATTCCGATACTTCTGCTTATTGAAATGAGTCATACATGTAAACTCATTTTATTTACTGTATTATTTCTTATAACGATAAGCCTTTTCTTGATAAGAATCCATTTTATTCAGCGCCGGAAATCTATCGTTGCTAGCTTACGACGAGCAATTCACGGAAATTTACAGACAAGGTTATACACGACCAATGATGACTCGTTGGATGATGTAATTTTTTCTATAAATGAATTAATTACAGAACTAGAAAAGGTACAAGTTGAAGCTAGAAAGTCGCAAGAGGCTAGAAAACAACTCTTATCTAGTATTTCACATGATATTCGAACACCGCTTACTTCCATTATTGGATATGTTGATGCTTTAAAAGATGGGATTGCTTCTTCAGAAGATGAACAACGAGAATATCTCGAAATACTCTCAAAGAAATCAAGCAGCTTAAAACAATTAGTAGATCAAATATTTAATATGGCTAAGCTAGATTCAGATGAATTCCCCCTACAAAAAGAGTCTCTCGATTTTGCTGAGATTACTAGAGAGTCACTAATTGAATTTTTACCTGAACTCTCAAAACATAACATAGAATTGCAAGTTCATATTCCAGAAACACCTTGCCCTATTACAGCAGACCACCTTAGTCTTGTCCGAATTATAGGTAACCTCATGAAAAATACGATATATTACGGAAAAGTTGGAAAATTAGTGGGAATAGAACTACTAGAAACCACTTCTGAATACCAACTACTCATTTGGGACAAAGGGCCTGGAATTTCAAACAATGATTTAGAAAACGTATTTGAGAGAATGTATAGAAGTGACCAATCAAGGAATGCTTCGCATGGTGGTAGTGGTCTAGGACTCGCTATTGCAAAAGCTCTCGTAGAAAAAAACGGCGGTCAAATATGGGTAGAAAGTATTCCGTGGAAAAAAACCACCTTTAGCTTTTCCATCCCTAAACAAACTACTTTTAAGAAACAGTTAAGAAATGATTAAGCAGCTGTTAAATCCTCCTTTTTATTATGTAAGTAAGAGTTCATAGAAAGTAGGTGTTCCAAAATGAGTGCAATTATAAAAACAACAAACCTTACTAAAATTTACGGCAATCAAAAATCAGTAGATAATCTAAACATAAATGTAAATCAAGGAGAGATTTACGGCTTTATCGGACGAAACGGCGCAGGTAAAACAACGACGATTCGAATGCTGCTAGGTCTCATAAAACCTACAAGCGGAAAAATCGAAATATTCGGGGAGGATTTTTCCAAAAATCAAAAAGAAATTTTAAGAAGAATTGGTTCTATCGTTGAAGTTCCAGGGTTTTATGAAAACCTTACTGCAAGAGAGAACCTATTAATTAACGCAAAGATAATCGGAATCCATAAAAAGAATGCCATTGAAGAAGCACTAGAAATTGTAGGCCTGCAACATGAAACAAAAAAGCTGGTAGGTAAATACTCTTTGGGGATGAAACAACGATTAGGAATCGCAAGAGCCCTTCTCCATTATCCAGAACTATTAATACTTGATGAACCAACAAACGGTTTAGATCCAATTGGTATTAAAGAAATGCGCAAACTTATTAAATCTTTAGCACAAGAAAGAAACATAACGATATTAATTTCCAGCCACATTTTAGCGGAAGTTGAACAGCTAGTCGATCATATGGGAATCATTCATGAAGGAAAACTATTAGAAGAAATTGCTCTCGATACACTTCGAAAAACAAATCGTAAATACTTAGAATTCCAAGTAAATGACGATAATAAAGCTGCAATGCTTTTAGAAAAACAATTTCATATTATGGATTACGAAGTACATGACGAAGGAAATATTCGCATTTACTCTCATTTCGGACAACAAGGACAGATTAATAAAATGTTTGTTCAAAACGATATTGAAGTATTAAAAATTATGATGAGCGAAGACAGATTAGAGGATTATTTCACCAAATTAGTTGGGGGTGGGACAATTGGTTAATCTATTATATACAGAGCTATTAAAGTTGAAACGTTCTAATATGTTCTTAATTAGTATTATTGGGGCAGCGGTAGCACCGTTTATGATCGTTTTGGCCTTTTATATAGAAATGAAAACCAAACCATCTGCTACACCCGCGAGTTTCGATGCCCTTTTTCTTAATGTAAATATGTATACTATATTATTTATGGGAGTCCTTCTATACGGAGTCGTTACCGCTTATCTCTTTAATCGTGAATACACAGAAAATACATTGAAAAATTTATTAACCATTCCTGTATCACGTTTTAACTTTATTATGAGTAAATTCATCCTTCTGTTTATTTGGATTATGATCCTAACTATAGTTGCATGGGGACTAACTTTACTATTAGGGCTATTAGGAGGGTTTCCTGGATTAAGCATCCCTTTATCTTTTCAATTTTTAGTGAAATTTTTACTAGGCGGTGGATTCCTTTTTATCTTATCTTCTCCTATTGTACTGCTAACTCTTGTAATGAAGACTTATGTTCCGCCTATTATATTAACAATTGTTGTAGCAATGGTAAATGTTCTAACTGCAAGTTCGGAACACAAAGATTTGTTTCCTTGGACGGCTGCACTAGATATAGTAAATAACGAACTACAACCGACATATCCTCCAGAATATTCTTATGTTGCCATTACTGCCACAGCTATTATCGGTTTTCTCGCTACCATATTATACTTTAAAAAGGTAGATATTCATTGATTTAGCTAATCATCAAGAAGTATGAAAAGTCCCTTCAGAAGTACTTGATGGGACTTTTCATTCACATAATAAGTGTTATATACATTTATTCACAAACACCTAAAGGGTTTCCGTCAAGATCAAAAAACGTAAAGAATTTGGTAACCCCTTCTCCACTAATAGGATTTACTTTAACACCGCGTTCAATTAACAATCGGTAAGTTTCATTAATATCTTTAGGAATAAAGTTATAGTATTTCCCTACTCCAAAGTTATTCTCAGGAAACTTCATCGGTTGATGATTGACAGTTCTTACAAGACATACTACTGTTTATGATTCTTCTTCAATTTTCATAACTGCGGCTTCATCCTCAATATAAATAGGTTTAAATCCTAATTTTTCTTCATACCATTCAGCTGAAATTTTCGGATTTTTGACTGGTATAAATACACCTTCCATTCCAGATAACAATGGTTGCGACATTTCTATATCCTCCTTAGATATTCTTCTTTATTTAATGACGATTCTTATATATTAGATAAACACTTATTTTCCTCATATAAAGTATTAACATACTGTTTTAAATTCTTGATGAATAATAGAATCTCTTGACTAGACATTCTAGCATGTTGCAGATGAAATATGTTTCCTTTTCCGATTTTTAACTCGTTTGAAATCAAAATAATAGGGATATTCCTAAAGACATGCCATGGAAAATACAAGTGTACAAAAGTTTCTCTAAAATATATACCCGATTGACAAACTAATACTCCATCCGAACCTTTACTCAAATTACCAAGGACAGATGTATCTAAAAAAGCAATGATTTCTTCTTCTTTTGAAATAATATATCGTGTCAAAATTTTATTTAACTTTTTTTCTGAAATATGAGTATCTACAAATAATCCATTATCAGGTTCTAATAATTCATCATACGTCTCAAACAAAGTGCAGATTGATTTTATCTCATCAATTTTCACAACTGGATATATATCATCTTTCTTTGAATTATGGAATGAACTTTTAAGAGTTATAAGTAATTCTTTAAATAACAGTGGTGGATAATCACTCCCGTTAATATTAAAACTTTTTTGTGCATTAAAAGATAAAAAACCATCTTTATCAATTTCGATTTGTTGCACTTCATTTAATTTATCCCATTTCATATTCCCATTACCTAATAGCCAATTTTTCCAATATAAACCCGAATTTGTAAAGTAAACACCATATTTTCCTGAGCCAAACAAATTGCAACTTAAAAAAGCAATAATTCGATCATTCTTTGGTATAGAGAAACGTTTTTTTGCAATTGACAAGAAATCTTCAGGTATTCTGCCAACATAAAATCTAGACTGTTGATATTCTAAACAAATATCACTTAAACGACCAATATCTATATTCAGCATAATAATTCTCCGATTCTTATATATTCTCGATATAATAAATTATAATATTATTAGGTAAATATTAACACTTAAACTTCACTTAAATTGAGGACACTGTATTAGATTGAAAAATTGATGATTGTGTTTTATCGTTTTTGGGTAGTGTATTTTGTTAAGTTGATAGCGCCATGGCGCTATCAACTTAAACTTTTCATCTAAGGAGAATTCGAGATGAAGATAAAAATATTGAGTATACATGTATATTCATCACAATTAAGAGCACATTATATACAAATATAATGGAGGTGTAATTATGAATATTCAAAGACATGGTTATAATACAAACGAGGTTCTTATTGCAGGTGTAGCAAGTGCAATTGAGCAAATGAAATATGAAATTGCTCGCGAGCTTGGGGTCACACTTGGTCCAGAGACGTCTGCACGTGCCAACGGTTCTGTCGGAGGAGAAATCACAAAACGCCTTGTTCGAATGGGTGAAGAGAAATTAGTGGGTCAATATAGAATCCATTAAAAATTTTACATAGTTAGATTAAAAAGTATCCTTAAATTAATCTAAGGATACTTTTTTTATGTTTTTATATAAAAAATTATTACAGTTACACAGAAAAAGAACGTTTCAAATACAAAAAAACCTAAGTCGAA
>NZ_NVOY01000058.1 GCF_002551005.1 Bacillus pseudomycoides | reverse complement strand
CTTTGGACGTTTTATTGAACGTTGGTTTCCCTTTGATAAAAGATGTTTTCATTTTATTCAGCACTGTCAAATCTGACTTGGTTTTCTTCATCTTCTTTTTTACAGCTTTAATCTGTTCATTTTTATTTTCGATATATAATTTCTTTAATTCTGTCTGAGAAGAAAATAGTACATTGGCTTCCTGCACAGCACTATTTGCATAATAGTCATTTAGACTAAATCGTGATTTTACAGTCATTTGCATACTATCAGAACGTCTGGAGGTGCCGGAACGTTTTTCTAACACTTGCGTTTGAAAAGCGAAATGCTTCGCACGATTAAATACGAAAAGTACAGCATATAAGAACATATATTTCTACTTATGTGCTAAAATAAACAAAAAAGCGATTCATCTCCCACCTACCGTTTCAGGCTTGAGGTGGGGGTCTTCTCGCTAGATATGATAAAATTCCACTACATCTTCATAAGGTAAGAACGTTCTTTCATCTGGCTCACCGAATGGCATTTGTGCTACTAGGCTCCACTCTGCTGGAATGTTCCAAGTTTGTTTTACTTCTTCATCAACAATTGGATTGTAGTGTTGCAGGGACGCACCGATTCCTTCTGCTGATAAAACCATCCACGTTGCATATTGCAGCATTGCACTTCCTTGATGAGACCAGAATGGGAATTGGTCTTTATATAATGGTGCGTTGTCTTGCATTGTCTTCACAGTTTCTTGATTTTCAAAGAATAACACTGTACCTACTCCATCACGGAATCCTTGCAGTCTTGCGGCAGTTGCCTCAAAATTTTCTGCAGGAACAAGGGCACGAAGCGTTTCTTTTACGATATCCCAAAACTTTTCATGCTCTGCATCCATTAATACAACGAGGCGGCCACTTTGCATGTTAAAAGCTGATGGTGCGTATAAAGCGGTTTTTAAAATCTCACTAATTCTTTCTTTCGTAATGTTTTCGTTCTTTTTTAATTGACGAATAGAACGGCGATTCATAATTGCATCTTTTAAATTTTTTGTAGTAACCGACATGTTTCATTCCTCCAATACTTTATTTATTGATTATCATCAATCTCTTATTAACAATATCCATCTACATTACATTGCATTCCATCTAACTCATTTTCTTTACTTTTTGCTAGCTCTTGATCGATTGCTTTTGCTAATCTTTCTTTGCTCGCTAATCCTTGAATCACTTCATCGCCAATAACGAATGTTGGAACAGCCATAATTTGTGCTTCCTCATAAGCATGTCGCAACGCTTCTTCTTGTACGTCTTTATACTTTCTTGATACTAATGCTTCTTTAAATGCTTCTTTAGGGAGTCCAACTTCCCCTGCCAATTTCTTTAATACTTCGATGTCTTCAATGTTTTGTTCTTCTTGGAAAAAGGCAGCAAACACTCTATCGTGAAACGCATTTCCTTTTCCATGTTCCTTCGCAAAGTGGTATCCCTCAAAAGCAAGGTTTGTATATGGATGCGGAGAAACACGAGGTAATCGCATTTCCACTCCTAATTTTTTTTGCGGTAGGACCAATAAATGCATCCCATGAACCAAGCTTGTCAGGCTCTTTCCATGGATCAATTTTCGGATATGGACTTGGACGTAATTCAAATGGCATCCATTCTACTTCTACATCTTTTCCCTTTACAATCTCATCCAAAGGAGCTTTTCCTAAAAAACAAAATGGACATATAAAATCAGAATAAGCTTTAATTTTTACAGTCATGTTTATGTTCCCTCACTTTTCTTTTTAGTTGTAATCACTTAAGTTACAACTAAGTCAAAAAAATTACTTTACAGAATGTATTTGATTTACTAATGATGTAACTAATGTCTCCATTGTTATGCTTTCCAATACGAACTCAAGCGCTTCTTGTGCCTGAACTAAAATTACTTCTAAAACGGCCTGTATATTTGCGCCCACCGGACAATCAGGATTTGGATTTTCATGAAAATGAAATAACTTTTCCTCTTCCACCACATCTACCGCTCGGTACACATCTAACAAGGTAATCTCACGTAACTCTTTCGCGAGGTAAACTCCTCCTACGCCGCGGCGTACTTGAACAAAACTTGCTTTTTTTAATTGCGATAGTACTTTCCGAATAATTACTGGATTTGCATTTACACTTTCCCCCATATACTCTGAAGTACAAATAGAAGGTGGATTATTTTTCAGGAGGGATAAAATATGCACAGCAATTGTAAAACGGCTACTAATTTTCATATTTATCACCACCTAATTGTAATCATTATAGTTACAACCAAATTGGAAGTCAAGCGTGCTTTGAAAAAGATTTTTATTTACGAATCTTACGAAACTGTCATCTTTATGTAAGGTTATAAGATAGTTTCCGTACTATTTCCATGTAATAATAAGAGCATAAGAAACAATAAATCTTTAGAGATTATAGGAGCGTGTTAAAAATGATCGTAACAACAACTAATACAATTCAAGGAAAAGAAATTATTGAATATGTAGACATCGTAAACGGTGAAGCAATTATGGGTGCAAATATTGTACGTGACATCTTCGCTTCTGTTCGTGACGTTGTCGGCGGCCGTGCTGGTGCATATGAAAGTAAATTAAAAGAAGCACGTGACATTGCGATGGACGAAATGAAACAACTTGCGACGCAAAAAGGCGCAAATGCAATCGTTGGTGTCGATGTAGACTACGAAGTGATTCGTGACGGAATGTTAATGGTTGCGGTAAGCGGCACAGCTGTACGTGTGTAAATAAATAGAAAAGAAGCACCTCATTGGATTGAGGTGCTTCTTTTTAGTGAAATGCTAGATTACCTAATCTTATTGTTGCTGCCCCTTTTCTCGGTTCCCTACAGCCCAAGCTAAAAATAAAATCGAACTAGTTACTACAATCGCTGTGAAAATTCCCATTACCATTTCCCCTAACTTTAAATAGTATTATCTATATAATACCATTACATAGTTTTCCAAACAATTTACAAAATCCATATATTGCTAGACAAAGTGAATTTTTGTATAATCATTACAATATCCACCAAGACACATCATCTTTGCTGCCTTTTTTCATCAGTACCACTCCTACACAACCGGCAATACAATCATAAACCGAACTACCCCATTCTCATATTCTGCCCAAATTTCTCCGCCTTCTAGTTCCACAATGCTTTTAGCAATCGCAAGTCCGAGACCTGAGCCTTCTGACACTCTACTTCTTGATTGGTCCTTTTTATAAAAGCGTTCAAATAGATTCTCTAACTCTTCTTTTGTAAACTCTTCACTCTCGTTTGCAATGGAAATGCGAATGTTACGGCGCTCTCTTTGAAGTGTAACGATAATTTCTCCCTCATCTTTACTATACTTAATGGCATTCATTAATAAATTATCAAACACACGGACCATTTTTTCTGAATCCAAGGAAGCGTATAAACGATCCTCCGGAAATTCTTTCACAAAAGAAAGACCATGTTCCTCGGCTTGCGGTACAAGTTCTTCAATTAATTGGTCAAGAAGTTCGTTTACGCATACTTCTTGTTTTTCTAATGTAATCTTTTCATTTGTTAGCTTCGTGTATTCAAATAAATATTCTATTAAATTCTTTAATTGCTCTGACTTTGAAAATGCAATTCTTACATACTCATCGTATTGTTCTTTATTCTCATATTTGGCATCACGCAATAAACGTAAATATCCCATAATTGAAGTAAGCGGCGTTCTTAAGTCATGCGATACATTTGTAATTAATTCATTTTTTTGCTTTTCAATTTTTCGTTCTTTTTCAATATTCACCATAAGCTCCTCTGCCATATGATTAATATTTTCTGTTAATAACGCCATTTCATCTTTGCTCTTTTTTTCAATTCGATACGCTAAGTTCCCCTTTGCGATCTCTTTCACACCTTCTGCCATAGCTTCAATTTGTTTCATCTTTCGCTTTGTTATATAGAAGAAAGAAGCTAAAAAGACAACAAAACCAACCAAAAATGGAAATGGGCTATCATTCTGAACTTCTATAATATCCCCTTGCGGTATACCACTTGCAATTAAATACATGTTTTTCTCTTGAATTGTAACAGGATAAAAAGTTGTAAATTCTTTACGCTTACTTTCATGTATTACATCTTGATCTTCATAACTAGAGCGATTTATTTTAAAGCTCATGATATTACGAATGGTACTATGAAGATTAATCTGCTCTTCCTGAGCCCCTTTTGTCTTATAGACAACTTTTCCATCCTCATCTACAATTAAAACTTTCAATGTTCTCTGATACTCTGGCCATTCAAGAATTTCTTGTACGTTAATTAAAGCACCCTCTCTTGTAATAACCCCAACAAGTCTTTCTGCGGTTGTATCGATTCCTCGCATACCTGACGAATAATCAATAACAGCGTGCTTATTGACTCCTTGAAAAAGTGGAGACGATGCCCAACCTCCTATCACACCAAGCAAAATACAAAAAGCAAAGGTCGTTATAAGTTGTACGCGTATACTCTTTTGTACCCCTTGTACGATTTTATATAGTATTTTTTTTACAGTTCTCCCCATCCAGCTAATCGGTCTAAATACGGTTTTAACTATCTTTCTCAACCTTATACCCCACTCCCCACACTGTTTTTATATAACGAGGTTTCCTCGGATTTTCCTCTGTCTTCTCGCGAATTTTTCGAATATGTACCATAACCGTATTATCAGATTGAAAGGACTGTTCCTTCCATACTCGTTCATAAATTTGATCCGCACTAAATACCATCCCACGATTTCTCGCCAGTAACTCTAAAATGGAAAATTCCCTCGGTGTCAATTTCACTTCGTCGTTTCCTACAATCACTTCATGCGTCGCAACATTTATTTTCATATCGCCAATTTCAATTTCATCTTCATTTTTCACAAAACCGCCGCTCATTTTCATATACCTGCGAAGCTGCGATTTAATACGTGCAATCAATTCTAATGGATTAAACGGTTTCGTAATATAATCATCGGCCCCGGTTGTTAAGCCTAAAATCTTGTCCATATCTTGCGTTTTAGCAGATAACATAATAATTGGCATCTCCGCAATTTCTCTTACTTTCATACACATATGAATCCCGTCTAGCTTCGGCATCATAATATCTAATACTACTAAATGCACTTGCTGCTTTTGTAATATTTCTAACCCTTCTGTACCATCACCAGCCTGAAGCACTTCATATCCTTCATTCTTCAAATAAATCGCAATTAAATCACGAATTTCTTTTTCATCATCTACGACAAGTATTGTTTCTTGACTCACAATCTCTCCCCCAACATTATCAATCTATTACAAGAATATTCTAACAAATAAATTTGAAGTTTTGTTAAATTACCCCTTATTCTCCCTACCTATGTAGTACACACCGAACATTACCACAAGAACACTCCCAAAAACGAAACCATACTTCATTGTGAGCTCTACAATGTGATTGATATTGCCTCCAAACATATAACCGATCATAAAATAGCATAACGTCCAAACAAACCCTGCCATATATGAATACAAAGCATACGTTTTAAATGACATATTGTTGATTCCAACTAAGTAAGGAACGATATGTCTCACTACTGGTATAAAATAGCTAATTACTAAAGCATAATGTCCGTATCGATCAAGCAATGCTTGTGATTTCACAAGATATTTCGCCTTATTCTTTTTCATCCATGCATCTAAAACTTTCGAACCTAACATCTTTCCAAGGATATATCCTAAAGAGAGTCCCGACACAACGCCGAGATACGTTAACAGAAATGCTGGTATCGGCATTAATATATGTATGGATGAAACCAATCCGCCGCTCATCACGACCATTTCATCCGGGATCGGCATACCAACAATTCCTAACCATAAACAAAAAAATAAAGCACCGTAACCGTAATGCTGAATATAGGATAACAATTCATGTAACTCCATACATGAACGCACTCCTTACTTCTTTTCTACAATCCAACACATAAGCTGGCGGGAAATTAACCCAAACCTTTGTAACAGATATATCTGGGAAAAAAGTTTGAATGAATGATTTTCGTACGAGCGAATATTGAAACGTAATAAACTCACCTTGTGCTTGTAAGACCTCCGCCACGTTGCTTAAAATACGCGATGATACTTCCATTGGTAACGAAGTAAACGGTAAACCAGATAATACATAATCGACTTCGTCTATCTGTAGCTTCCTCATATACGTTTGCATATTTTCAGCTGATCCGTGGATAACAAAAACACTTGGATCCCCCCCAAACTGTTTCTGTAAATCCCTCACAAAAACTTCATTAATTTCAATAAGAATAAACATGGTGTGTTTCTGTTTTCGCTTCATAATTTCTCTTGTAAAAACCCCTGTGCCTGCCCCTAATTCCACAATATACTTTGCGTTCCTAAAATCGATTGCATCCACCATTTTTTTTGCTAATATTTTCGAACTCGGTGCAATCGCTCCAATATGCTTAGGGTGCTTTATAAACTCCATTAAAAATGTAAAAAGCTTCATCAAACATCCCCTCGTTCATTCAGTATTGTGTACAATAGCCCTAAGTATAACTATCATTTCTTAAAAAATAACGGAGAGATTTCTTAAGTTTTTCTGAAGAAAATGAAAAGCCTCAACGTTACATACCGCACGCCATACCTACAAGAATTCCCTTTTTCTACTAATTTACGCTTGTTAAAATGCACCTTGATTTACTCTACTAATTTATTCTTTCCAAATGAAAAAGGTTCCCCAAAGATAGTATCTTTGGGGAACCCTTTTTAACAATTGTATATTATTTTTCAGGAAGTGCTTCCATTACAGACGCCACTTCCGCGACAATGATTTGACTACCTAAAATTGGTGATTCTTGCTGCGATTCTTTAGAGCCTGGTTCTGGTCGTTTATGCGCTTCTTTAAACGCATCACTATTTCTCCATTTCATAAAGCTCTCTTCATTTTCCCAGTACATATTTACATTTAATTCATCAAACTCAGTTAAGTTTTTTGTAATTAAAACTTCAACCTTCACAAAACCTTCCATTTGTTGCAATGCACCTGAACGAGTGAATGATGGGGCCATTCTTTCTGCAAATCCTACTTTTGTTTTCATTCTGTTTGTAACAACGATCATCCTCAAAAACCTCCTTAATGTTTGTGAAACTTCCTCGAATGAACTATCTGCATGACATCGATGCTATTTTCGTTCATCGTGCTTTACAATGGTTTTATTGCTATGATTGAGTGAATTGACTCTTTCATTTTAATTAGTCACGTGTGACTAATTAAGTTCATTATATACACAGCGCTTTTATTAGTCAACGCTGACTAATAAAACGTGACTATATAAATACAAATGAAAAAACAACTTAAAATAAAAGCCCTTTTCTTCTTAGTGAAGGCAAGAGCATCTTGTTGCAAAATGAATATGAATGTAGCAAGTTACATTTTAGAACGAAGCATTTTAGCTGTTTTTTCAAGAAACGCAATCTCTGCTTCTAACATTGTTATTTTATGCTCGATTGCTAGATTGACTCCAATCCTCATCTCATGAACTGGGGTTTGTTTAAAAACATGAATTAATTTCTTATTTTTAGTTAATCGTTCCTCTAGAGCTGGCAAAGATTTTTCTAATGGAAGAAAATCAATAAACATGAGTCCAATGTCACCTTGATAATTAACGCTCTCAGCTGAAGATAAATTGTTCAATAACAACTTGTAAAAATATTGTTTTCCCTTTTCATTAATAGAGTACACTTTTCGAGATGGTCTGTTTCCTTCTTGCTCCAATTGAACATCGATGTATCCCTTTTGATTGAGTTTATCTAACGTTGCATAAGCAGTCGGTTTTTTCATATCTGTAACTGTGCTTAAATTTTTTTCAATAAATTCATTAATTTGATATCCATGCTGACTTTGGCTCATAAGCAAACCGAGCAGGACGAGTGAGCGCTGTTCCATAGAAATCATCCTTTCTAAACCATATTATATCTGATGATGGAAATGAGAACTAGACAATAACTCAATTACGTCGATTGTTAGCCATTATTATACGACAAATATGTATAGAAAAACTATCTCTTAGCGCCCACACTCTCTTAACTTCAAAGCGTCTGTCCATTATCAATTGTAAATATTTGTCCCGTAATTGATTCTTGGGTCAATTGAAACAGGATCGCCTCAGCAATTTCATCAGGCATTGAAACTCTTTTCAGCGGGATGTTCCCAGCAAGTTGATGCATCTTTTCTTCATGATCCGCCCACCACCTTGTATGAACTGCACCAGGAGCAATACTATTTACTCTAATCTGAGGTGCGAGTGAAATGGCTAACGATTTTGTCATCGTATGAATAGCCCCTTTTGTTACTGCATACGGAACAGATGAACCTAGCCCTGTTATTCCAGCAACGCTGCCTATATTCACAATCGCACCCGATCCTTTCTTCTTCATATAAGGAACAACAGCCTTTATGCAATAAAACATCCCTTTCACGTTTACGTTGAAAAGAGAATCCCACACTTCATCTGTTACAGACCGCAAATCATCCATCGGTATTTGTGCTGTTATACTCGCATTGTTTACTAAAGCATCTACTGTTCCAAAAGACTTCACCGTTCGCAGCACCATGTCCTCTACTTCTGCTTCTACTGCAACATTAGCTTTTACAACGAGCGCTGTTCCGCCACGCTTTACAATTTCGTTCCTTGTTTCTACTGCTTCTTGTTCCGAACGGCTGTAATTTATGACAACTTTCGCCCCTGCATCTGCTAACTTCAAAGCTGTCGCCTTTCCGATTCCAGTACCGCCGCCTGTTATAATAACTACTTTATCTTTCATCTCCACTGCCCATGCCCCTCTTCTTATCGTATTTGTTATCATTCATTGTATCCTTGCTCTTGCGAAAGGTATAATACTGAATAATAAGGTTGGTATCATTTCAAATGATATCAGTGGAGGGATCTATTTTGGAAAGTCATGACTTATGGATTTTTAAACACGTTGCCGAATTACAATCTATCTCTAGAGCCGCTGAAAAACTCGGATATGTGCAGCCAAATATAAGCCAGCGGATAAAAAGCTTAGAAGAAGAACTTGGCGTCAAATTACTAGTACGGAATAACAGAGGCGTAACATTAACTGAAGACGGAAAAATTTTATTGAATTATACAAATCAAATTATGATGTTAATGGACGAAGCAAAATCAAAACTAAACCCTAAAAAGTGGCGAGAATCTTTAACTATCGGAGCACCGCAAACTATTTCCGCTGTAAAAGTTCCCAGCCTACTCGCTTCTTTTTTACAGTCTAATCACAACATTAATGTAAAAGTAAAAACAGCTAATAAACTACAATTACAGGAAATGCTTGCTTACGGAGAGGTTGATGGAATTTTCATAAGCGGTTCATACAACGATTCACAGTTCGAAAGTGTTTATCATTATTTTGAAGACATCGTACTCATTTCTCCAAATGAACAGCAGCAGCCCACACTCCTTGTAAATAGTGATCCAAGCTGTATATATAGAAACAAACTATTACATTTCGCCGAGAAACAGAATTGGATTCAACCAGCTATAATGGAATTCGATTCACTTGAATCCATTCTCCAAGCGGTTCATGCCGGGCTTGGGATCAGCATCCTACCAGCAGATGTTATAAAAGAAATGAAAACCATCCATCATAAAAAACTACGAGATACAATAAAGATTGATTTCATTATTAAACGGGGAAAGCAAAGGTCACAAAGTTTGGAGAAGTTCATTTCGTTTTTGAAGGAATTATAAACGTTTACTCTTTTCTTGATTTGGAAACAATAAAATTAACAAGGCTAAAAGCGATCGTATACCCTAGGGATCCTAAAATATGATCACTTGTAATTACTCCTGTATAAATATACCTAACTAACAAGTTAACTATAAAGATAAAAACAACGACTCCAATCCATAGCACGGCCTTTGATTTCATGTTCTTAATCTCCTACCATTACATTATATGATGAATCAGGAACGTAGAATTTCTTAAACATAAGAATTCTTACAATATTGTAAGAATCTTGTTAGACAATTCGATGTTTCCGCTTCTTCATTCCATGTAAGCTAAAGTTAGAAAATATGACAAAGGAGCGGATTCTCATGAATGAAAATCAAGATTTATTATTTACCCAAATTGTTACTTGTTCTTGCTTAGGCGGTTTTGTATTATTATCTTGTCTTGCTGGTTTGATCAAAGTCGCTCATCAATTTTTTATGTAATGATAGAAATCGCTTAAAGGAGTTAGACTTCGATGTTTAGGAAAAAGAAAACAGACTAAAAAGGATTACCTCTTATAAACATACAAGGTAATCCTTTTTCGTTTCTATAGATACTTTATGCCTTTTTCACAAATTCAGATTTTAATTTCATCGGTCCGAAACCATCGATTTTACAATCAATATCATGATCACCATCAACTAAACGAATATTTTTTACTTTCGTACCAATTTTTACGACTAATGAAGTACCTTTTACTTTTAAGTCTTTAATCACTGTTACAGAATCACCGTCTTGTAACACATTTCCGTTTGCATCTTTAATTACTTTTTCATCTTCACTATTTGTCGCTTCTAACGTCCACTCATGTGCACATTCTGGGCAAACAAACAGAACTCCGTCTTCGTAAGTGTATTCTGAATTACACTTTGGGCAATTTGGTAAATTTGACATCAGTTTAGTTCCTCCACTCGTTATATATACTTTTCTATACTGCCATAGTCTTCTTTTATTGACAACCCTACCCGGGCATAACAAAAAAAGGAAGCATAAACCCGCTTCCTTTTTTGTTAACTCCAAAAGAACTGAACTATCTTCATTCCAGCCCATACCCCAACGATTCCCATGATTGCTGAGAAAACTGGAGGCGCAGGAATTGGGAGCTTTAATAGCGTAAATATCACCCCTACGATTAATCCCGCTAAAGTTGACATAAAAATTTCATGCATATTATCTTCCTCCTAGATGCCTGATTTGCTGTTTTTCTCTAATTTATAAAGTGAAACTTCCATCAGTGGGGGTTTTCTTCATCTCCCACTGATGGTTAGTTGAACCAATCTCGATAATTGCTAGCACAGCTTGTATTAGCATTCCCTAAATAGGATATTTTTTACTATAAAAAAAGGATAGAACAGGCAGTATGCAACTGCTTGTATCTATCCTTTTCTTTCTCTTTAATAATTCCCCAGCTCAGATTCAGGACTTTGAATGATCACCGGATTCTTAGCTGGATCTAGCCACTTCAAAATAGAAACAACGTCTTGCTGATCCGTGCCAGTACAGCCATGTGTATACATGTCAGAAACATGGAAGAAGATTGCGCTTCCGGCCCCTGGAGTTCTGTCTGTATTATAATTGATAACAAATCCATAATTATAAGCAGATATATCCATATTTTCAGCGCTTCTCCATTGTCCCTTCGTCGCACTGCGGGACTGCCACGTGTTATAAAGAGCACTGTTCGAATCATCAACCCAAACGTCATCCGACGTAATTTGACGGAATGGTAGTTTTGTACCTGGGTTGCCATAACGACCAAATGCAGTACCGATAGAATATTTTCCTCGCGGCGACTGCACAACATTCTCACTCATTTGGGGTGCAAATCCATCACGGCCAATATGCCCATTCATATCTAATAGCTGCTTCCAAGCACCATTTATACGTTCAAACGTACGAATACGTGCTAAGTTTGTTCCGTAACCATTTGTTGTAACAACAATTAATTGATTGTTATTACCAATGGTGTGGAACCGATCTGCAAGTGTGACCTCACCTAAACTAACAGCTCGGCTATCGATCCAGCCAGTGCGGCCGTTTTGCTGAATTTGATACCAGGTCACCCCGTTATAAGTTGCAGATTGTAACAAATTCAAGTTTTGATTAGCAAACTCTGCTGCAGAACCAACATAATTAGCGTGCTGCATTCCGTAAGGCTTCGACCAAACTGCATTACCCGCTGCATTGGTCACATGCCCGACCTTGTTTAAAGCTTGAATATTCGTTGCACTAGAAATTGCTTTTGTATCAATCCAGCCTTCTTCATGACCATCTACTTTAAAATAATACCAACGCACTCCACCTTTATCTAGGCTGCGGATAATCTGAATTGGACGACCATCATAATTACTTGCAGAACCAACATAAGATGCACCATTTTCACCATAAGGTGTACTCCATACCCCATGACCATCTGTATCTCCAATAAGTGCGATTCGATTTTCATCTTTTATATTCGATACCGTTTTCGTAAAGACACGTGCATCCACCCAACCTAATACTTTGTTGCCTGCCATAATTTTATTCCACGTAACGTTTCCTTTTGTAGCACTTTGTACGACCTGGACGTTTTGATAACTATATCTATTCGTAGAATCAACCCAGCTTGCACCATATTCACCGTAAGGAGCACTCCATATCCCGTCTCCTTTCACGGAAAAACCAATTACAGCAGCGTAATTTTCATCTTTTACATTAGTTAAACCTGACGCAACCTTCTCTCCATCGATCCAGCCTAACAGCTTACCGTCTTTCATCACTTGGTACCAAGTTACATTCCCTCTCTTTACGGTCTTCACCACTTGAACGGTTTGATAAGCATAATCATTGGTACTTCCAACATACTGAGCACCTGCAATCCCATAAGGTGCGGTCCATATCCCATTGTTATAGCTTCTTCCGATTGTAACTGTAAAATTGGTAGCCTGCGCTTCTCCGGCATTATCTAACGCATTGCGATCGATCCAGCCGATTACTTTGCCATCTACGCTAAATTTATACCACTGCACACCGCTATATGTAGCACTTTCTACTAACTGAATATCTCGGTAAGCGTAAAGATCCGTTGAACCTACATAATTCGCACCTGATACACCGTACGGCATCGACCATATGCCATTAGCTCCAGTTGCCCCCATCACGGCAGTCTGATTTATTGTTTGAATATTTTTCAAACCACTTAACGATCTACTATCAAGCCAACCAATGACTTGACCATCTATACGAAATTGATACCATACCACATTATTCATTGTCATCTTCTGAACTAACTGAATATCTCGACCTACATAATCATTCGTAGACCCTACATAACTAGCACCCGCTACTCCATAAGGAAGCGTCCAAATAGAATTCCCTGTCGTCCATGCCACAATTTGATTCTCTTGTACGCTCGTCGCAGGAGGATTATCCGCCGCTTGAACAGGAAGTGCAAAAAACAGTAGCGCTCCTCCTGCCAGTACAACATTACTATATAACTTGGAATACAATTTCTTATTTCGCAAACCTTGCTCCCCCTAAATGTCCTGTACTTTTTCTTCTATTCTATCATTATCGATGTACGCGGTGAGCAAAATATCGACGACTTTTTGAATATATCGACCGTTTTTCCTCATATATCGGCGGAATTTGAAATATATCGACGCTTCGACAAAAAACACCACCCACATAAGAAAAAGCGGCCGAAATTAAATCAATGTTTCTTCAAATCCCTCATATTAGATATATATAAAGCTATGACTAAAATGAGAATAGCTCCTGCATATAATAATGTTTCAAGTGGTTCGTCATGAGAAACAATAATTAATCGAATTAAAGCTGTAATTCCTATATAAATAAAATATCGTAATGGAAAATGATAATTCGACTTGAAATATTTAATAATTAATGCAATGAACTCAAAATATAAAAAGTAAACAATAATACTTTCAACTAAATCATAAGATGTGTATTTTTTTGCTGAAAATATGTATTGTATAAATGTTATTGTTTCATTAATTAAAAAGATAGATAGTACAAGGGATAATATGATAAGGGCTATATTTAATATCCATTGTAAGACACTGGAAATAAACTCATCAACATTAAATGATCGCATTTCTTCTAGCACCTCCTCCATTAATAAATCATATTAATACATTATAACAAACCCATCTCGCTATACAAACGATGACTATTTAGTAATCACAATTGTAAAATTGTTTTTTAACGATGCAATTTTACAAACCATAAAGCAAGCTAATAATGAACGCATAAATATCAAACAAAAAATCACCTTTAGCAAAACTAAAAAGGTGATTTTTGTGAAACTATTAGTGAATATCATGCTTTTTGAAATTACCACCCTTTACTTCTGCTACGTCATATACCGTAACAAAGGCATTTTCATCAATTTCATGAATGATTTCTTTCATTTTACTTTCTTCTAAACGGTTAATGACACAAGTGATTTCTTTAAATTGCTCGCGTGAATAACCGCCGTAAACTTCATTATACGTTGCGCTTCGACCTAAGCGATCTCGAATTGTCTCTACCATTAATTCAGGTTCCTTTGTGATAATTTTAAATGTTTTGGAACCACTTAAACCTACTTCAACAATGTGAATGACTTTAGAAGCAATAAAATAAGCAATTGCTGAAAGAATAGCTCCTTCAAGGCCAAATACTGTTGAGACAAAAATAAAGACAAACATGTTTAAAAATAAGATGAGGTCACTTGTCCCAAAAGGTAACTTTCGAGAAAGTAATACGGCTAACATATCAATTCCATCTAATGCGCCGCCATTACGCAATGCTAACCCCATACCAAAACCGATGATAATTCCCCCAACAACAGTAACTAACAATGTATCACCGTGAATAATAGTTGGTACTCCGTGCATAAGAACCGTACCGACTGCTAATGAAGCAATACCGATAATCGAATAAATAGCAAAATTTCTACCAATTTGCTTATACCCTAACCAAACAAACGGAATATTAATGACTGCAATTAAAAGTCCTAATGGTAATCCAAATAGTTTTGAGCTAACGATGCTTAAACCCGTCACACCACCATCTGATACATTATTTGGGATTAATATCGATTCCAATCCATATGCTGTTATAAATGCCCCAATAATAATCATTACTACTCGTAAAACAATTTTTAGTTTATTCGGCTTCTGTTTTTTGACTATGCTCATGTAATTCCTCCGTTTCAAATTATTTTCTCTTTTCATTACCACACCTGTGAGAATCATTCCTAATAACTATTCTAACATATTATCATCACAATACTTCTTGACACGCCTTCTCTTTAAGTAGAAATCTTAACAATCAATCCTAAAATATGAAAATGATATCATATTTTACTTTAATCCCCATAAAAACTTCAGTTTTTAAACATATTTCTATAATTTCTCATGAAAAGTGGAAATATGAACTTACTACATACTTGGTATAAAAAATTTTGATTAAAATACGGACTTTATTTTTACAAACCATCATATTCAAAATTGTCCGACACCCTCTCCCTTCTAGATGGTATAATCAAGGAAAGGAAGGTGAATGAGCTATGAGAAAAAAAATAAGCTGGAATAACCTGATGCTTTTAGTCTCTCTAGGAACTTTTGGAGCACTCTTATCGGTTTTTGCTACTTCGATTCCTAACAATATTGCGTCCTGGGGACTCCTTGCTGTTGCGGTTGTACTTACATTTGGGGCTTCTCTTACAGGGCTTTACTTACTGAAAAAAAACAGAGTCTACTGACGGTTTACTAAACTCATTTTTCATACAAGAAGCATAAGTTTGCTAAAACAGCAGGCTTATGCTTCTTTTTATGTGATTTGAACCAAGAATCGCTATCGCTTAAGTTATAACATTACCGTAAGTATCTAATTAACTTATAAAATTACGGTAAACACTTCACTTTCTGGAACACATATTGATGTACTAGCATTGGAGCTATAAAAAAAAACAAACCCTCCTATCAGAGAGTTTGTTCTCGCGTACATTGCTATTGAAAAAACAGCTTAAGGGGAACTGTTTCAACTATTTTATCATACAAGTAACAGAAGTGATGTTGAGAAAATTTAATTCTAGTTAAGATAACAAAAGTATTACATGTAATTTGAATTACAACTTCACAATTCTTTTTCTATAAAAGTTTTCACCATATCATAAAATCTATTTCCACCTCTTGTAGCACTATTAATAAGAAATTCTTTACCCAATATTGGTGCAATAACGTAAGAGATTAACGAAGATGGATAGACTTGGTGTGCTTCTGATAATCTAATCAAGTAACTTGTTAAAGATTCAACATAAGGAGTCTCTATACCAATAGGTTTTAAGCCATATAGCTGATTCCTTTGTGAATAGATATATCCCATTTTTAACACCGCACTTTTTTTAAAATATCCTATTACAAATATGGATACTTATATATTTATGTAAACTACAGATTTTTCTTAATATAATATTTATGAATCCTTATTATAAAAACTAGTGTTCAATACAAATAAAGTTGTTTACTCTCGAAAACATAACAGCCGTATCTTCTCGTTTGAGAAATACGGCTGTTTCCTTTTAATAAATCAATACAAAAGTAGTGATTACTAAGCTATGTAAATGCGCCTCCCAATTTGTAGGTTAACTAACTTAAAGAAGTAATTGAATAATTCTCCTGTGTATGGAAATTTTAAGAAGGATATCGAGGGTGTATTTTCTTGTTGGCATTTTTCAGACAAATGATTTCACCTTCCGAAAATCATTATTTATTCAAAACTATTAGGTGGGAAGGTATATAAAACTTTGCTGTCAAGGAATCATTAACTTTAAGATCTAAATATAGAAAATCTACTTTTTATAAAAAACATAAACCATTCGATAAATGGGGTAGTATGATGAAGAAACTTCGTAAGATAAAGCGTTTTAAAAAAGATATTCAGCAACTTGAGAGTGCAAGTATGCTGCTCCAAAATGATCGAGATCGTGAACTTGAACAAAGTGTATCTGCGAATGAAGAAGTTTTGAAACAAGTTTTTGACAATTGTTCCGATATTGTTTTTCGTCCAATTCTCATAAATAGTCAAACTGGAATTCTCTTCATTTATATAGACGGATTAGTGGACACCAAGATCGTAGAACAAGTTGTTTTGAAACCAATGATGTTCGAAGGTATGCCCAGTGGATTAAAGAGTGTGGATTCAGTAGGAGAAATCATCCAAAATCAGCTTATTGCTGTTTCTCAAGTAAAGACGGTTTCTAAAGTTCGTGAGGTTATAGAGGGAGTATTGAAAGCTAATATCGTCATTTTAACAGATGGAGAGAGTCAAGCCCTGATTGCGGATTTAAAAGGGTTTGAAAAACGGAGCATTGAAGAGCCTGCTGCCGAAATCTCCGTTCGTGGTCCTCGGGACGGGTTTACGGAAACGTTAAGGGTCAATACGAGCCTTATTCGCCGAAGAATTCGGAGCCAAAAACTAAAAATGGAACCCTATTCAATTGGGGAATTATCACAGACAGATGTGGTGATTGCCTACATTGAGGGCATTGCTCCCGATTCTGTTTTGAACGAAGTTCGACAAAGGATACAGCGAATTCAAATTGATGGGGTGTTGGAGTCAGCTTTCATTGAAGAGTTTATCGAGGATCAACCTTTTTCTCCCTTTCCGCAAATTCAGAATACCGAGCGGCCGGATGCAGTGTGTGCAAGTCTTTTAGAAGGAAAAGTCGCTATTTTAGTGGATAACACACCTTTCGTTTTAATCGTTCCTATGACATTCTGGACAGGTCTGCAGGCAGCGGAGGATTATTATGAACGCTCCATCTACACAACCTTTATTCGATGGATACGTTTAGTATTAATCAACATTTCATTATTTCTTCCTTCTCTCTATGTTGCTATTACAACCTTTCATCCGAAATTAATCCCGACAAATTTGCTTATTAGTATTGCAGCTGCTCGAGAAGGCATTCCTTTCCCTGCTGTCATAGAAGCGCTAATGATGGAATTTTTATTTGAAGGTTTGAGGGAAGCTGGCGTTCGGTTGCCAAAACCCGTTGGATCAGCGGTTAGTATTGTGGGAGCACTTGTCATCGGACAAGCTGCCGTGCAAGCAGGTATTATTTCGGCACCTTTGGTTATTGTTGTCGCGACAACCGGTATTGCGTCGTTTGCGTTCCCGCGCTACAACTTGGGAACAGCTTACCGGATGCTGCGCTTTCCGATGCTGTTATTGGCGGGGATACTTGGGCTGTATGGTATTGCTATAAGCACCCTTGCGATTTGGATCCACCTAACCAACATTCGTTCTTTTGGCATTCCTTATCTAAGCCCAGTTGCTCCGCAGACTCCTCGTGATTTAAAGGATGTTTTGCTCCGAACACCTCGGTGGAACATGATCCACCGTCCTATAATGGTATCTGGTGAGGAGAAAATGCGTTTTCCAGATGGACAACAGCCAGGTTCGAAACGGGAAGGAGAAACAGAATGAACCTACACAAGGCATGTTGTATGATACTAGTCGTTTCTTTATTTTTCTTAACGGGCTGTTGGGATCGTACGGAGTTAAATGATCTGGCAATAGAATTAGGATGGGGACTTGATCAAGCGAAGAATAACAAGGTTGAAATTAGCGCTCAATTTATCATCCCATCAAAAATGGGAATGGGACAGAGCGGACGAAGTGATGCAGGAAAATCGGTTTTTATAGAATCGGGAACCGGAAGGGATACACATGAAGCTGTACAAATGATGCAAACAAAAGTGTCGAGAGAAATCTTTCGAGGGCACCAGCGTGTGATATTGATTGGAGAAAAAATGGCTAAAAACGGTCTCGTTCCAGTTTTAGATGCCTATAGCCGAGATCCTGATATTCGATTACGAGCAGATGCATTAGTAGTAAAAGGGAGTACTGCAAAAGAATTTCTGAAAGCATCTATCCCTTTAGAGGCTATCCCGACACTTGGGGCACTTAAAGAACATATGCAAATAGAGAAATTGGGAGATACGTCTTTATTAAATTTTCTTATTGCTGGTACGAGTGATGGAATCACCCCAATCTTGCCCGTTATTAAACTAATCCATATGTCTAATAAAAAAGATAAAACCGAGGTCAAAGGGTTTCAAATTGTAGGTGGTGCTATATTTAACAATGATCTCAAATTGGTAGGATACTTAAATATGCAGGAATGGTTAACCACTCTTTGGGTAGTTAATCGTTTAAGTAAACAGACCATTACAGCAACTGCCTCTGAAGGAAATGGTAGTGCAAGTTTATATATGACGAAAATTGACAGGAAAATCATACCTACTATTCAAGGGGACACAATCAAGTGTGACATTGTTTTTTCTGGCGAAGGAACTATTCAGGAGAACAATACGAATTTAGATCTTACAGAGCCAAAAAATCTTAATCTTTTAGAGCATGTATTGGAAAAACAATCCGAAAAACAAGCTCTCCAAACTATTAAAAAGGTTCAAAAACAATACGAAACTGATATCTTTGGCTTTGGAGAAGCCATTCATCAAAAATATCCATCCCAATGGAAAGTATTAAAAAAGAATTGGACCAAACAGTTTCGAAAAGTGCAGGTTTCTGTTCATACGAATCTGACTATTCGGCGAGTAGGTCTGACCGGACCATCGTTGCAGTTAAAGAAAAATGAAATAAACAAATAAGGAGGTTTATGGAGTGTGAGAATTTCAATGAAGATCTCTGGTAGGCAAATCTTTTGGATGATGTTCACATTTGAAGTGGGACAATCACTTCTTCTGATTATTCCATCAACGATTCGTACTGCCAAACAAGATGCATGGATCTCGATTGTAATTGCGGGGGGTGTTGGGATTGCTATTACTTTTTTGGCAACCACACTCGGTTCGCTTTATCCGAAGCAGACTATGATTGAATTTAGTCAAACCATTCTTGGTAAATGGCTAGGAAAGATAATGATGATTCCCTATTTACTTGTTTGGTACTGGATTAATGGGATAACCGTCCGTGAATTTGGAGATTTCATTATTACCGCGTTGTTTCATAATACACCTTTATGGGTCATTGTCTTTACTGCCATGTTACTGCTTATTTTTATCATTTACCAAGGTGGGGTGGAAGGCATTGGACGTTTAAGTGAAATCGTTGGACCGATGGTGCTTTTAATGATAACGTTTGTAATTATTTTGAATCTTAGTAATATGAATTTTGGATATATGCGACCCATTTATCACGACTCTGGATGGCTTCCAATCCTTAAAGGTTCCTATACCCCTGTAGCCGCTTTTTTTGGAGAGTCTGTCATGATGACAATGTTCGTTTTCTTTATGGACAAACCAGACCAAGCGCCATCACGGGCGATGTGGGGAGTAGGACTGGCTGTTTTCATGATAACGATCGGAACATTAGCGGTGATTTTAACGTTCGGTCCAAATTTACCTTCAAGGTTTTTGTATCCGATTTACGATTTGAGCAGGTACATATCTGTCATGGAGTTCATTCAAAATGTGGATATTCTAATTGTTATTATTTGGTTTTTTAGTATTTTTGTTAAACTAGCGTTATATATGTTTCTCGCATGTTATGGAACAGCACAATTGTTTCACCTGAAGGATTGGCGAAAAGTAGCTTGGTTTCTTGCTCCTATTTCGTTTATCATGGCTGTGTCGATTAAAAATATCCAGGTATTTACCCATTATTATTACATGTTTTTCGTGATTCCAATTGCATTTCCCGTCTATGAGTTAGGGATCCCCTTGCTGTTGTTGGTGGTTGGCAAAATCCGAAGGAAATATGCATAAACCCAATTGGTAGCGTGATTAAATGTAATGGTGAAAGGGTACTTAATTTTTTGACGCAAATAAAAAGTGTTTTTGGGGGTATCGCCATCGCCATCAAGCTAGTATTTTGAAGTGCCCCCTAAACGAAAAAACACTCCACATTATATGTTTGAGGTACAATAAATACGGATAACCATGATTATGTGAACTAAAGGGATGACTTATTGACCCATTTTTTATATCGAAAGCATAAGTTGACCGTAAACTAAAAGAAGCATAAGTTGACCAAAACGGCCATCTTATACTTCTTGTTACACAAAATGTGATTTGAACCATAAATCAGCCACAATTTGAACCATATTATTGCCATAAATCACTCTTTTTTTAGAGTATGCTTATAAAATATGAAGCATATCATTGCCCAAAGTTTTTAATTAACCCATAACCTTGCCACTATTTTCAGTTTTACCTACAATTACATATTCTTAATTCAATTAGTATCACATAAAAATTAAAAAATCATAATTATTATAATAAAATTCCTGTGAGGGAATTAGTAGACGCTCTCGACTTGCAACCCAGTATCCTTTTGCGACGTGTGGGTTCGACTCTCACCAAGCTTATTACAAAAAGCACCTTTTCAGGTGCCTTTTGTGATTTTATAATGCATCTTACTTTTCTCTTATTCGTTATAAATAAGGCTTTGCTAATTTCCAGTAGAGTTAGAAACTATTCTGTAAAGACAACCAACACTATGTTACTAGCGATACCCTAATTTCTTTAATAGATCTATGTAGGTTTCTCGAAAAACTGGTTTAAGGAGACAGGCTGGTTCAGAAAGATGTTTAGCAAGCTGGTGTCCACTGGGATAAATCCCTTGCTCATATAGGTTATAAGTATAATGCTCGATTTCTTTAATAATTCTTATCTTACGTTCTTCTTTCATCTTTAATTGATAACTTTTATATCTCTTACTAATTTTATTACATACTTCTGAGAAATTATTTCTTCCTGCAGAACGAGAAATCTCTAATTTCTGTAAAATTAAATATAAACTCAAATCTTCATATAAATTATCATTTACAACCTTCTCTAACGCTTCTTTTCTTTCATCGTTTCGTTTTTTGATAATGCTCTCTTTATGTATCTTATGTTTCAATTTAATTTTCCGATATAAATTAGGGAAATGTTTTTTTATTGTAACTGGTGCATACCCATACTTTATACGTATGTCAGCTAAGCTTTTCGATTCAGTTGATTCTAATTCTTTTTCTAATACATCTTTTAAACTCGATTTCTTAAATTGCCTACTCTTTATATTCATTTTCTTCTTACTATCTTTTGCTTTAATTATTAACATAAGGTTATTCATTTCCTCTTTATATTGAGAAATTTCCTTTGTAAGAAGATTATACAGCTTAACATTAGAGTGGTAAGAAAATTCAAAAAGAGAGTCAATAGATGGATATTTCCTTCCATTTAACCAATTAAATATAGAAGTTGGATCTACAGAAAAAAACTCTGCTAATTCCCTTCTATAAAGACCTAATTCTTCCTTAATTTCTTTTATAATAATTATGCTTTTATATTTTAATGGCACCTCCAACATCTTCGGAGCCATTTCTAATAATAGACCGTAATCATTAACCAATGCTTTCTCTTTGCTAATTACGTGATATTGAGCTTCTTTAATTTTATAATTTTTAGTTTCTCCTAACCATTCTTGACAATACTGACAATACCCCATACGTATCTCCCCGTGTAGATACATCAATTTCTTTGAACAATTCCAACATATTTCGGATAACCTACTCTTATGCACTGTACAATATTTACTTCCACGCAAATACCAGATTAACGGTTCATAAATGGGTCTTTCTTGCTTTTTCCATTCATCTAAACAAGCTGAACACCACTTCCTGTGATTATCTACTATTCTTCTCACATTTATAATTGATGTCCATGATAGCATAGTCAAATAAATAATATCGTTCCTTACCGTTAATTTCTCTAATGCTTGTACATAATCTAAACAGATCTCACCAAAGCCATTTATTCCTTGCGTAACTGATGATATTCCTTGATTATATAGCTTATTTCTTACTGATTCATTCTTCAATTCTTTAATAATAATCCTTTTAATTAATACTCCAACCTTAACATTATGGATATGAGCTAACCTTGAGATATAGCTAGTCAAACTTTCTACATAGGGAGTCCCTAATCCTATAGGCTCTATTGAATAAAGTATACTAACATCTATTTTATATTCATTGCGTATCACTGGATCTATACTTTGAATCCCCATTATTTCACTTCCCTATTACATCACGTTTTGCTTTTCTAACGCCTACATTTTTCTTTGAGTTACCATGCAGATTTGAAGATACTTGATTAACTGAATCCACATTAAATTTATCTAGTCCCATTCTTACTCGCAATTCAATAACTTTATCTTTATCTTCATTAAATTTATCTTCGCCTACTTTAATTTCTTCCATCATCACTTCTATTTTACTAATCGGTAAAGCGTACTTTTTCAAAGACTGTAAGCTAATTGTAACCTCACCATTGTTTAAGGTACCAACCAAGCACCGACTAAGCCAATCTTTCAAAATCCCTACACATCCCAGTGTACGCTCATATATGAAATCATAATGATTTATTAAATCTGGTTCTTTCTCTAGAGGGAGTTGTTGCTGTAAATTTGCTAAAACGTTGACAAAGTGTTTTAGTTCATCAATATTATTGGCATTATATCTTGCAAAGTGAATGTCTGTAACCCTTCTACTTAATTGTCCACTTAAATTAATAAAATCAGCTAAATCATAATGACCAACAAGAATATGTAATACACCAGATATGTTTGCTAAGGATTTAATAACATCTAATTGCAAGTGCAACGTTTTTCCACTTGCAATATTTGAAAAATGTTGAGCTTCATCAACTAAAAAAGCCAAAGGCTTTCTATAATAAAATGCTTTTTCTAAAGAACGCCTTAATTCAGGAGATGTTCTTTTGTCATAAGGACTTATTTTTGTTCTATTTCCATCCTTTTTTAAAGTATCGTAATCTACCTTAAAATCAATTAATGGTTCATTTAAAGCTTCTAATGCCCTTTTATAATAAGCTTTCCAATTAAATCTTCCTAATTCTGGAGAGGGTAACTCTAAGCCTGTAATGGGTATCCTGTTATCTGTGTCTTCTTTTTCGGCACACCACTGATAAATTTTACGTACTACCAATTCTTGTACAGTAGTCTTTCCCACCCCAGTTGGACCAACTACCATAATTAAATTACTTCCAGCCGGATTTTTAATACGTTCAACTAAATCCTCTACAATATTCTCCATAATAGGATGTTCAACTTTTACATATTGTTCAAACCATGTCCCTCTTTTTTCACTAGACTCTAATAAAAGTTCTTGGGGAAAATTTCTTTGCGAAGACATCATTACCCTCCTTCACCAAATCGCTTTAATGGCCTAAACTCAAAATTCAATACATTGATCTTTTCCTGGCTAGTAAATGCTTCCTCAGCTTCTTGTTGATTTTCAATAATTAATCTATCACCTTTCTCCTTACTAACAATTGATTGCATTTCTCGATCTTTAATTGCCTGTTCAAATGCTCTTTCACTTTTTTCGCTCTTGTTAATAAAGTCGGCTATCATTTTTGCAGAAATATTAAACGACTTATTATGATTCTTAAACCTTTTTTTGAGTTCAGCCGTAATATGTTTTAACTCTCTCTCTGTTCTATTTCTAAAAATTGAATAGTACTCCGATATACATCTAACCCATTTATTATTTACATATGCATAAGCGATACTGATATCATAAGGATCGTATCTAACAGCTACATTTGTATTTTCCACTTTTGGATTACTAAATTCACTACACCAATAATATTTATAATCAATTTTCACACCACGCCCTACATGTACCTTTGCTGTACCTTTAGAAGTTGAAGGCAGGGTTAAAACCTTAAATTCATCATCATAACGAATTAACTTAAATTCTCTAAAACCACTAACCGTAAAACTCTGCTCGGAACATTCTAAAGGAGTTTGTCCTAATGCAGGATGAGAAAGATTATGATATACATCTTCAAACCAGTCATTTAAATATCCATATAAATCTTTAATCGTCCATACCGCATGAGTTTTTGGATTTACGCTTTTCGTAACTTGACGAACATCTTTCATAATCAATGTATTGCCTTTTAAATTATGAATAAACATTGTATTAGTCGTTCCAAACATCCTTTCAATTACAGAACCAAATCTAGACTTAGCGGGCGGTCTAGTTTTTTTTGTAACTTCAAAATAAGCCAGTAATGTTTCAAAATAAACACTGCTAAATTCCTTTCCATTATCTACAACAACTATTTGAGGCAATCTCGAATGTCTTCTAACACAATCTCTCATCACCATCATGACTGAGCGATAACTAGGTGGATCAAACGTTAAAAAAAAGGATAAAATTTTTCTTGAGTAAGCATCCGTCATAAGGGTAAGCCATGGTCTTCCCAAGGATTTGTTTGTTTTTGAATCAACGAGCTCAATATCTAATTCTGTATGATCAATATGACTAACATGAAAGACTCGTTCCCCGTGTCTAGGTGTTTTTAATTCTAGCTCCCAATAAAACTGATTGTAATTGTATGCTGCTCTTTTCCCTTTTCTCTTTTCTATCTTTAATACTTTGGGGCGTACTTTAATATAGTTTGTAAATGTTTTATAACTTGGTGCAATAATTCCTTTTTCCTCACAAGCATTAATTAATGAACCATAAACAACTCTCATTGACTTTTGTTTATTGGTTTCATAATCTCTTTCAATGTATTCATTCATTAATTCAATGGATTCCAGTGGCAATTTATCACTTCTATTACCCCTATCCTTACTTTTAGGAATTAAGCCTAAATAACCATTTCCATATAAAAGTTGTGCTTCTTTAAATTTTTTAGTCCATTCCCTAATCGTTCTTGAAGGAACATCATTATTCTCGTTTAATTCTCCATTTAGCTTTCTCTTTACTAACTCATATCTTCGATTTGCAATTTCATAATCAGCTTGTTTGGTTTGTATAAGTATCTCCCTTCTTATTTTTTCTTTGTCACGACTAATTGTATTAATTCCTCTAATATTTCCTTCTATAAATAAATTCATAAATACATTTTCCGGAACTTTAACAACCTGTTCTTCTGAAGACAATAGAGTTATCTGTTCATTACCATTATTAATAATTAGATACTGATTACCATCCCACATTACATTAGTACCTATATCAGTTCTCACTATTTCAGGTTTACAATTTTCTTGTTGTTGCTCATTAATAGCACTATTTATAAAAGATTGATATTGTTCAACGCCTATATATACAGGATTTCTATCGGGTTCACTAAGTAAATAAGTATTTAAATCAACATAAATTTCATTACATATTATTAAATCGTATACATAATCAGCTGAATATAAATTAGAAGATTGAATTAAGTCTTGAAGGGATATTCCTGGAGAAGTTTTAATTATATTGAAGATAGCATTTTTAATATCACTTGATACATTTTGTTGACCAGCTCTTAAATAATCATCTAAAAACTGAAAGTTACGAGACAATATCCAATTAATTTCACTATCTGATCTAACTCTAAATTTTAAAGCCTGCTCCATTGCCCATTGTTCCGCCGGCGGCGAACACCATTGCCCTGTTTCATTTTTTTTATATCTTACTGGCTCTTTTTCAAATAATTTTATAAGTTCTCTTTCAGTTTTCCATTCTTCAAAGTAAATAGCATCCTTTGTAATGACTAAAAAGTCAGGAGTATAGATAAGAGCCACTTTTCTACCATTAGACTTTTGATATTGAAGTTTAATTTTAGTTGGTTGATCATAATACTCTAAAACATTCGGGTCATTCTCCATGATAAAAATAGCTGGTAACTCAACCTTAGAAGATTCATATTGAATTGTGTAACCCATTTTTTTACTAGGATATGTTCCACAAACATTATGATGACCGCCTCCTACACGACGTACAGGTTCAGAAACACGTATATGATTTATGAATTCTTGGGTTTTCTTAGGTATATGTAACTTTAAACATAACTGTTCAAATTCAAAATCACTTAACATAAATGTCCCTCTCCCATCTTCTCATTTCGATATCTTCTTTAACCATTCTTCGCGTAACCCCCTTTCATGTAGAAGACCTGGTTTTCCTAAGAATTTTTCAATCTCTCTACGGCTGGGATAAACTTCATTTTCATAGAGATGTTCAACTGCTTTATCAATATTTCTTATTAACTCAAAATCTCTATTCTGTTTTTGTTGAATACAATATTCTTTATGTTGCTTTACAATAAGACGACAGATATCCGGAAAATTAGCCATTAATACTTTTCTATCATATTCTAATATTTTTGCCACCTCTGATAGAGATAAATAAATTTTTTTAAAAAGTACTTTCTCTAATTTATTTTTCAATTCTGACTTATCAATTTTTCTTCTAGCTATAACTTTCCCCTCCTCTTTTTGCTCGTTTTCTACATTCAATTGAAAACCTAGTGGGAAATCCATATTTAAAAATTCCATTAAAGACATTTTGAACATAAAACAAATGTCTAAAATTTTACCTAGTGTAGGCAATCGTCCTCCATAAACCCAATCCCATAGTGTCACTTTAGAATTATTAGTAAGTCTTGCAAATTCAGCTAGGTTTCCATTCGCACAATAATTAATTAGTCTTAGAAGGGCATTAGAAATCGATTCTTTACCATATTGAGAAACTAAAAATGTCCGATTTGCTACTAATTCACTTAATTGCTGAGCTTTAAATAGTGCCTTATCATTCTCCATTTCTTTTGCTTTACTTGTTCCTAGCCAATTACTACAATAAGAACAATAGCCAACCAAACTTTTTCTATGGAGTATTGGCAAACCTTTACCACAAGAAAAACAAATATCTTGCAACTCACAGCTATGCTTTATACAAATATTCACATCTTTAAAAAACCAAATTAGTGGGTAATAAACACTATCTTCCCCCCATGTTTTCAAACATATTGGACACCATGCTAAACTACTTCTTAGTAAACTTCTTGAGGAAATCAAATTTTTAATTTCTAACAGCGTTGTACTCCTTAGATCAGCTCTTCCTGTTAGTACTTCTAAAACCCGAGTAAACTCCGCTGCATTTTTATCAAAACTATTTAAACTTTTTGCTCCATCATAAAATCTGTTTCCACCATTTACACTACTATTCAATATGTACTTGCTATCTAGAACAGGAGCTACTATTTTACTTATTAATATCCCTGTTGTAATGTTATGCTCTCTAGATAAACGCATCATGTAGCTACTTAAACTCTCGCACATTTCTGTTTCAGCTGCTTTCGGTGAAACAGAATATAATACATTAACATTTGTTTTCGGAAATCTCATATTTTTCCCCTTTATAAACAAACAGAATTTTCCAAGTATTATATCCAATTCTATTTAAAAGTAAACTCCCATTAAAAAATGTCAATATTCATCTTCAATGAAAATCATTTGATATAGACTTATTGCGTCTACTTTAGAGATAAGACTCCATTTGAAAATAGCTTAAAACGTTGATTTACCTCAGAAAAAAAGAACTCACTTTGAAAAAGATTGATCAAAATGAGTTCTTATCATTATTTTATTGAGATAAATTTTCTCCTTAAATTTGAGTGAAAGTTCTATCTAAATGTTAACAACTGTACTCAAATTTATGAATACTGATTTACAAAAGTTTTTGCTGAAAATCTTCACGGAAAGCTTGCTTCAGTTCACGATCATCCGAATAGAATTTAATTCCAACTAACCGAACTTGTTCATTTTCACTCAGTACTTCAATATCTGTCCTCGTCGATAACGAAAGCAAGAAACTTTGCTTCCACTCGTCATGCTCACGTAAATTATCACCCTTTGGCTCGATGAATACTTGATAGGTATAGTCAGCACTTTTCAGATACAGCAGGAAGTCCGGCATGAATCCGCGAACTCCATCAATCTCGACAACCTTGACCTTCCTTTCATTTCGTATGAGATACACTTCTTCATACTTCTCACGTAATGTTTCAATATAATCATTCACAAAATCAATCAAACTACTCTCCAAGCCATTAACAATAGCCTGATCATAAATATACCAGTCATGGTCTCGCATATTACGTGTTCTAACCACTTGTGTCATATTTACGCGCTGATTCACTTTATTCATTTCCACTACGTAGTCATCAATCAAACGTGAGAATGCCACCCCCTCAAAGACAGGTGTACCTCGTTCCTTCATGTAATTGGACTTGATATTTTTTTCGGCATATACTAAAAATCGCTCGACAATTGATAGCCTCTCTTTTGGTAATAAATCTTGAATTGTCATTCCTTGCGGCAGTGACAAATTAATTTTTAAATCTCCTAAAAAACGCTTATCCTCAATAAATTGCTTCATACTTGAAACACTCGGCATATACAATTTCAAATTGCTGAAACGATAGAATGCATTTCGCTGAATTGCTTTCTGAAGCACTCTATTTGATATACGCAATTGCTCTTCATGACGCTTTGTTCCTGCCGTCATCGTTTGACCAGATAAATATTGCTGTTCGACTGCTGTTTCATATTGCACATCATAAACTTGTGAGACATTGTAGTCCTTAAACGATTCATAATCCGCTGCAGAAGTTGGAACCAGCTTATTAATATAAATCTTCCCATTCTTGAAGAAATCCATCTTGCGAATTTTTGATTTCACTTTTGCTTCCAAACGATCATACTGATCTTCTTTTACTTGAATATTCGCAGCTTCCAGTGACTTTTCTAGGTTCTTGATATAAGCATTATCATTAATGGTATGATAATGTAACGTCTCAATCGTTTTTAAATCACTACTTGAAAAGTCAAATCGGCGGGTATAGGAACGCTTTGCTTCGTGAACAAATGGATAATAACGCGCTCCCCTTCCAATTAGCTGTGCTTCACTATCAGTTGTTGTTTTGCTGCTAGATGCACCTTCACTTATACGAACAATATCAAATAGATTCAACACGTCCCATCCTTCATTTAGCTTGGCCACTGCAAAAATGGAACGAATTGGATTATCCGCTTCTTCTAGTGTATTTAATAATAGCGTGTTCCCTTCCGAAAGAAAGGCTTTGTCATTGGCATTCAAAGTGGTTTCATTTGTAAACTCCCACTTTAGATCACGAACAACTTGATTCAAGTCTTTTTCTTGATAATAGGCAAACATCTTGTGCCAAATGCTTTGTTCATTTTGATATACAGAAGCACCTCGATCCACAATAGCTTTTAATCTTTCGGCTGTCATTTCCTCGATAAGCGACAAAAAGATATTGTTTGCTTCCAAAGATGTAGCAACCTTGTTCGACTTGAACAAAATAATTGGTTTGAGATCGACACCATGATCTTGTGCAATATATTTGCGGTACTGACTTAGTAGTAAACCATTCAGCATTTTTTGCATATCATCTTCGTTCGCACGGAGCAAGACCACGTTCTTTGAATAACCATCTTCCATGAAACGCTTCAAATCATATTGAAAAACAATTTTATCACAATATTTTTGGAATAACGCATCATTGTTCAAATCAATGGTTGCCGTGTACTCAATCAAGCGATTGGAAGAACGCTGCCGCAGTAGCTTGGAAATGGTGCTCTCCCATGTTTTTTCCTCTAATTCCTTTGTATTAAGCTTCTTCTTATCACTCCGCGTCAAAGCATTGATATGGTGTGCTTCATCAGCCAACAGAACAAGATCCATCTCATTCAGTGCTTCATACGTCAAACCATTCTCACGTGGATTGGTCAAGTCCATATGCAGCTTTTGAATCGTTGTCAGTTTCAAATAAATTGTATGATCCGCTGGCAATGCTGGGAACACATCGACTACCTGGATGGTCACTGGATTGCCATCAACCACAATTCCTTCTGAATTAAAGAGATATTTAGGGGATGTCATATTCGTTAAATTATCAAATGTCTTCTTAATAATTGCATCACTATTCACGAAAAAGATAAAGTTTTGATGTCCCTTTTCTTTGAACAAATACAAGATGGTTGCAGCCAAAACCAGGGTTTTCCCAGAACCTGTCGCCATATGGAACAATAAGTGATCGAATGCTACATCAGCCACATCAGATTGTTGCGTATACATAAAATACCGTAATGCTTCTTCTTGATACGGACGTAGTTTATGGCTTAGATTTGCATAGATGTAATCCGGTATTTCAGGGGGTGTTTCAAAAATGTCATTAAAACGCTTCTCAATTCGTGCATGCAGGATTTCGTTACTCATGATTCTTCACCACCTAACACATTCCATTTATAAAAGGAATGATTAAACTTCTTTACAGATTCAAGAATTTCATACTGTTTATCATCCATTTCGGAATAACTTAAATACATTTGATTCATATCTAAGCTCTCAATTAATACTTGTTTCTTTTCTTCAAGAGGTAGCGCTTTGAAGCCGCTATCCTCATTCTTTAACCGATCAAGATTGATTTTGTAGTCAAAGAACGCTAGCTGCATCATGTCCGTAATAATTGGGTTAAGCTCTTCATCTGATTTCGCACTTTGGATACGGGATACAAAAACCTGATTTAATCCATATAATTCCGCATAAATAAAACTCCCGCCACCTTGCCAGTTTACATCCTTAGAAATTCCACCTTGCTCACCTTCTATTACTTTTTTCAAGCGCGGAACCGAAACACTTTCAATATAATCCATTTGTTCAATCCCTATAAACTGACGATTCATCTTCATTGCAACAGCTTGTGTTGTAGCAGATCCCATGAAAAAGTCTATTATTAAGTCTTTTTCATTTGTCGCTATATTAATGATTCTTTGCAAAAGCTTCTCAGGTTTTGGAGTAGAAAAATCTATATCTAAAGCAAGTATTTCTCTTTTCGCATCCTGTGTATGTGATACATCACTATAATGCCAAAAAGTTTCTATTTCTTCATTCTCATAAAGATTTTCTCCATACCAAGTAGTAATAGGAGCCATACCATCTTTCACTTCGGATAAAAACTTTTTAATTGCCGGAACGTTATTTCCTTCTTTTCCAAACCAAACTCTATTGTCTTTTACAAGTTCATTAAAATTAGCTTTACTAGTAGCCCAACAACGCCCCTTCGGAGGTGAAACACGTCTTCCACCCGGAGTTATGATTTCATAATCATAATCTTTAGAATAAGTTTTTACTGAAAAATTCTCTGCCTTCCATGGCCCCCTCGGATCATTATCCCGATTAGTATAGCGAGAGTTCATCTCTTCAGTACGTGGCATTGGATTAGCTTTCCACTCACTTTTATTTTTTGCAAATACAAGTATATGATCGTGCATATCCGAAAAATATTTTGCATCATTCTGTGGAGAGTACTTCTTCTGCCAAATAATATTTGCTAAAAAATTATCACGACCAAATATCTCATCAGCTAAAACTTTTAAATAATGCCCCTCATCATCGTCTATATTTATCCAAATAGAACCTTCATTAGCAAGTAACTCTTTAGCAATTTCTAACCGACTTTTCATAAAAGTTAACCATGTTGCATGGTTAAAACGATCATTATATTTAAAACTATCTCCCCCAGTATTGTATGGAGGATCTATATAAATTAGTTTCGCTTTCCCTGTAAATCTTTCTTTTAAAGAATGAAGAGCTATAAAATTGTTTCCTTTTATAACCAAATTCTCTTTCTCATTAAAACTCTCCACCTCATGAATACCATGCACATCATATCTTTTAGTATTTATAAATACTTTAGGCGAAAGCATTGTATCAATTTCTTCGCGAGCTAGCACATTGTGATAATAAATTTCCTTCCTATCCAAGTCTTCTTTTGTCATCCCACCTTCTAGCACACAATCTTTATGAGGAAAATCTAATACAACATCTGTATTGTATTTTAAATATTTCCCATCACTAGTTAAACCAATTTCATTACTAAACTTTGTATAGCTGTTTTTCCAATAATTTTTATAACGAAGCATACTAATAAAATCATCAACCTTAAAAATCAAGTTTCCAAAAACATTAATTGAATATGTACGCTTGATCACTTCATTAGCCAATAAGGCTGTTAACAATTCTGTTTTATAATTACGTAAGTCCTCAATTATTTTATTTTTTAACAAGGTATCTCCATCCCAATATTGGGGGAAACAAGTAAGAACTTGCTTAATATTTTGCTGCAACTGAGTTTTCAAAATTACAACCCCTTCTCATTATTGATTTTTATAAAATGAATGATTAAATTGCTTAGTAGGTTCAGAAATCGAATATTGCTCATCATCTATTTCGGAATAACTTAAATACATTTGATTGGCGTCTAAACTTTCAATCAGCACCTGTTTCTTTTCCTCTAAGGACAGTGCCTTGAATTCGCTATCTTCATTAGTCAACCTATCAAGGTTGACTTTATAGTCAAAAAACGCCACCTGCATCATATCTGTAATGATTAAATCAATCTCTGTGTGTGATTTTGCTTCTAAAATGCTCGGTACAAAATGATGATTTAAACCATACAATTCAGCATAAACAAAGCTTCCACCGCCTTGCCAATTTACACTTTTAGAAATTCCGCCCTGTTCTCCCTCAATTACTTTCTTTAGACGTTCAGGCATATAGTCAATTTCATAAGTTATCTGTTCAATCCCTATATATTGACGATTCATTTTATGTGCTACTGCCACTGTAGTACCACTACCTGCAAAGAAGTCCAAAACTATATCTTTTTCTTCAGTACATAGTGAAATAATCCGTTGTAAAAGTCTTTCCGGTTTTGGAGTAGTAAATGGTTGCTTTGCTCCAAACAGTGAAATAGATTCCTTTTTTGCTTCTTGATTATGCCCAACTTCCTTATTGGGCCACCATGTCCAAGAAACTCTTCCAGGAGATTCAGCTAGATAAGTCTTTCTCCTCGGCATCGCATCTCCATTTTTACCAAACCACATTCTTCCTTCCTCTTTTAATTTTTGATATTCAGACTCTATTTTCTTCCAACAATTTCCTGGTGAAGGTGAATATTCTGCACCTGATGGAGTAATAATTTTATACATTTGATTAGGTCGGAAACCTTGAGCAGTAAAATCTGAAGATACCCATGGACCTCTAGGATCATTATCAGGGTTCTTAAATCTTTCCTTTTGTTCCTCCGTGAATGGCAAGGTTTTTAAATTCTTTTTAAATTTCTCTTTGTTATTAGTGTAAACTAGAATATGCTCATGCGCATCTCCTAAGGCAGCTCTTGAATCAGGTGATGTTCTCTTCTGCCAAATCACATTTGCTATAAAGCCATCAGGGAAAATGCTATCCATCATGACTTTTAAATAGTGAGCTTCATTATCGTCAATACTTATCCAAATTGATCCTCCATCTTTTAAAAGATTACGAGCTACCTCTAAACGATTCTGCATGAAAGTAAGCCACGTAGAATGATTAAATTGATCGTTATACTTAAAACTATCCCCACCTGTATTATAGGGGGGATCTATATAAATAAGTTGCACCTTTTTAGCAAACCTTTTTTTTAAGGAATGTAACGCAATAAGATTATTTCCTTTTAAAATAAGATTATCGCTAATAGACATTGAATCCACTTCATGCTCTTTGCCTGAATCAAATTTCTTAATGTTATGAAATACTTTAGAAGCAAAAAGTGTGTCAATTTCTTCTTTCGCTAATCTCTTATGATAGAAAACTTCTTTTCTCCCCTTATTTTCAGAAGCCATACCACCCTCCAAAACACAATCTTTATAAGGAAAATCCAGAACTACATCTGTATTATGTTTTATATATCGACTATCTACTGTAAGACCTATCTCCGTGCTAAATTTTGTATAGCTATTTCCCCAATATTTTCTATAACGTAACATACTAATAAAATCATCAACTTTAAAAATTTTATTTCCTGAAATATCTACTGAATATGTACGCGCGATTATTTCATTAGTAAGTAAAGATTCCAACAATTCTTCTTTATAATTACGTATATCTCTGATTACTTTATTTTTTAATAAACTCGCACCATCCCAGTATTGCGGAAAGCCTGAAAGAACCCTATTTAATTCTTCTTGTAACTTTGTTTCCACTGCGCAATCCTCCAACTTAATATCTATATTTTTCTTTGAATTTGTTTAATAAAACTTAAAATTTAGCTCTATGACCTTAATAGATTCCTGTTTCCTATCCCTTTCTCATTTAACCTGTTTTTTCAATTCATCTTAATTCTTACATCCAAACTTAATAGCGGACTATTATCCCATTATTCCCCTCTACTCCATGAATAGGAGTACCAATAAGGTAAAAAATTTCTTAAATCATTCTCTTTTCTTATAATAGTGCATATGCACAGATAAACATATTTTAGTTTTTGTACTTAATTATTGTACCATTACTTAAATTTAATGTATTAGTGACTTTTCATTTTAAAAGATAAAAGACAATTTCAATTTTCACTTGCACTATTATTGATAAATTCTCTCTTAAATTTATTTTATAACACAATCTCTAAAGCCACTATACTGTTATATTTTCTTCAAAAAATGGATACCAATGGTACAACTAAACTGCACCCTTTGTACATGCATAAGAAACAAAATTCTTCTGTACTAAAAGTTAAAAATTTTGATTCATCTTTTTTATAAACATTGCTACTTTGCTTTAAGCCTATAACGAACTAAAACATAAACGGACATGCCCGATTTTTAGAAGCATAACTTTGCCGCAAATAAAAAGAACCATAACCTTGCCAAAATGGCAAAGTTATGGTTCAAATCACACAAAATAAAAAAACCACCAAATATGTATTGGTGGAGACGGTGGGAGTCGAACCCACGTCCAAAAGTATCGGCACTTAAGCTTCTACGAGTGTAGTCGATATATTGGCATTTCGCAAACTCTTCGGCCTATCGACAGGCTTCCGAATTGCTAGTCTGGTTGTTCTCTTCCTTTGTCCTCAGACGGTGAACTCCGGCGTAGCCCACTTAGAGTGAGTCCGCTACCCTACCACATGGGCGATGGAGGGGCGAACCGCTAAAAGCTGTTATTAAGCAGCTAAAGCGAAGTTGTTTTGTTGTTTGCCAGTTATAGGCTTTGACGTTTTAACGAGGCCGATCCCCTCGACTCGCAACCTAAGCTCGAACTACCCCTGTCGAATCCGTAACGTCCCCATATAAGAAATGGAGCATACGAAGTATATTCGTGATAGCTGCTATTGAGCTGTTTTTCAATGTTCAACTGGCCTTACATTTGTTATTATAGCACACGATCGCCATTTTGCAATTGTAAATTTCTGTATTACATTTTTTGACGATCGCGGAATACACGTGCAATTTCACGTTTTGCTTCTTTTTCTTTTAAATCATGGCGTTTGTCGTATTGTTTTTTACCTTTACCTAAACCAAGTGCCATTTTCGCAAATCCATTTTTTAAATAAATTTTAAGCGGTACAAGCGTATAACCTGTTTCTTTCGTATATCCAATTAGCTTTAAAATTTCTTTTTTATGAAGAAGTAGCTTTCTTGTACGAAGCGGCTCATGGTTAAAACGATTTCCTTGTTCATACGGACTAATGTGCATATTATGTACCCATACTTCACCATTTTGCACACGGGCAAAGGCATCTTTTAAGTTTACACGACCTGCGCGAATTGCCTTAATTTCCGTTCCTTGAAGGACAAGACCTGCTTCATATGTTTCTTCAATAAAATAATCATGATATGCTTTTTTATTTTGTGCAATGACTTTTCCTTGACCTTTTGGCATCTCTATCTTTGCCTCCCTTCATTTGTACTATTGTAGCAAAATATGAAGAAAGAAGCCATATATGGCTTCTTTCTTACTTACGTTTTTTCTTTTTCTTCTTAAAGCTCGGTGCATTTTCAAAGAATGGCTTGTTCTTTTTGCTGCCGTCTCGTTTTCCGTTGCGGTTTGATTCTTTTCCTTGCCCGCCGCGATTATTATCACGGTCGCCGCGTTTTTTTCTATTTCCTTTCGGCTGTTCAATGACAACAGGACGATCTTTTCGTTGTCGTTTCACACTGCCTTTCATGCCGACAATTTCAAAGTCAATCGCGCGTTCATCTTTGTTTACGTTAATTACGCGAATTGTAATTTCATCACCAATGCGGAAGACATTACCTGTGCGTTCGCCAATCATCGCAAAATGACGTTCATCATAGCGATAGTAGTCATCTGTTAAATAGCTAACATGAACAAGGCCTTCAATTGTATTTGGAAGTTCTACGAATAAACCGAAGTTTGTTACAGAACTAATGATTCCGTCGTATTCTTCACCAATTTTATCAAGCATGTACTCAGCTTTTTTCAGTTCATCTGTTTCACGCTCTGCTTCAACAGCGCGGCGCTCCATATTAGAAGAATGCTCCGCAATATCCGGTAAGTTTTCACGCCATTTTGCTTGTGTTTCATTGTCCACTTTTCCGTTAATTAAATACGTGCGAATTAATCTGTGCACAATTAAATCTGGATAGCGACGAATTGGTGATGTGAAATGTGTATAAAACTCTGTCGATAAACCGAAGTGCCCTAAACTATCCGCATCGTAGCGTGCTTGCTTCATGGAACGAAGCATAACTGTTGAAATAACAACCTCTTCTGGTTGACCTTGTACCATCTCTATAATTTGTTGCAGCGCACGCGGATGTACTTCGTTCCCGCGGCCTTTTACTGCATACCCAAAGTTTGTAATAAACTCAAAGAAACGCTCTAATTTATCCTCTTTCGGATCTTCGTGAACGCGGTACATAAACGGTACGTTCATCCAGTGGAAATGCTCTGCAACTGTTTCGTTTGCTACTAGCATAAATTCTTCAATAAGCTTTTCAGCAACAGAACGCTCACGCAATACAACGTCTGTTGGCTTGCCTTCTTCATCCACTAATACTTTCGCTTCTTTAAAGTCAAAGTCAATGGCTCCGCGGCGCATACGCTTTTCACGTAAAATAGCAGCTAGTTTCCCCATCTCTTGGAACATTGGGACTAATGGCTCATAACGCGCCATTAATTCTTCATCTTCATCATCCAAAATGTGCTTCACATCAGAGTACGTCATACGCTCCGCTGTTTTAATCACACTTTGGAAAATTTCATGCTTCACTACTTCCCCTTGCTCATTAATTTCCATTTCACAAGATAAAGTTAAGCGGTCTACCTTTGGATTTAATGAACAAATGCCGTTAGATAAACGATGCGGAATCATCGGGATTACGCGGTCTACAAGATAAATACTCGTTCCGCGCTCAGCTGCTTCGCTGTCAATTGCTGAGCCTTCTGTCACGTAATGACTTACATCCGCAATATGTACACCAAGCTTGTAATTGCCGTTCTCAAGCTTCGTCACTGTAACCGCATCATCTAAGTCTTTCGCATCCGCACCATCGATTGTAACAATTGTTTGATCTCGTAAATCACGGCGCCCTTGTAAATCGTTCTCATCAATTGTTTCTGGTACACTGTTCGCATGCTCCATTGCATCTGCCGGGAACGCAAGGGGTAAGTTATGCTTATGAATAACAGATAAAATATCAACGCCCGGGTCGTTTTTATGACCAAGAATTTGAATAACTTCTCCTTCTGCACTTAAACGATCTTGCGGATAGCTTGTAATTTTAACAACAACTTTATGCCCTTCTACCGCACCCATAGAAGCATTTTTTGGAACGAAAATATCACTCGTCCAGCGTTTATTATCAGGAATCACAAAGCCAAAGTTTTTCGATTCCGTATATGTACCAACTAATTCTTTTGTTCCGCGCTCTATAATACGAACAATTGTCCCTTCCTTGCGCGAACCGCTTGACTCTGAACTAATACGCGCTAATACTATATCACCGTGCAGTGCGCCTTTTAATTCTGTTGGCGGTATGAAAATATCATCTGTCCCTTTTTCTTCTGGTACAACAAACGCAAAGCCGCGGGCATGTCCAATGAGTTTGCCGCGCACTAAATTCATTTTCTCTGGAAGACCATAGCGATTACTTCTTGTCCGCACAACAAGTCCTTTTTCCTCCATAATGACAAGTGCTTTCACAAATTCTTTAAAATCCGCTGCATCTTCAATACCAAACGCTTCTTCTAACTCTTGCACAGTAAGCGGTTTATATGCTTCTTCTTTCATAAACGATAACAATTTATCGATATTTGCTTGAATCATTTCCTCCAAGTACAAAAACCTCCTTCTAAATCCTCGTATTTTATATTGTATCCGAAAAGATAACCATATATAAATGATGTTGTCTTATATAAATCCATTTTGGTTTTTCACCTATAAATCACTGCTACGAAAACAGAACAGACACTGACCGCTTCTACGCATGGCCAGTTCCTCTCGCCAACCCTTAAAAGAAAAGGGGTTTTCTATCGACTTTTCAACTTGTATGTATATAGGTAAAAAAGAGGCAACTAGATCTTACCAGTCTAGTTGCTCCAAGAAGTTATATACATCTTCATGCAGCTCATCACGCTGCTTATCAAGCGTAATTACATGTGTAGAATCTTCGTACCACTTAATTTCTTTTACATTTGATTCTACTCCATTATAAATAATATTTGCGCTATCTGTATTAATCATTTCGTCATGGCGCGCTTGCACAACAAACGTTGGTGCATAAATCATATCAATGTTATTGCGCACATCGCGAATTAAATCTTGTAGTGCTCTTAATGTGTCCATCGGTGTTTGTTTAAACGCAAACATCTCTTCTTCAATCTTCTCTGGTGATTTACGCTCACGCTTTTTATATTCGCGCGCGTACGCTAGTATACCTTGGTACATTGTTTCTTCGCTTTTAATGTACATTGGGGCACACATTGGTACCACCCCGATAATTGGCATTGTATAAGCAAGTTTTAGTGAAAAGACACCGCCAAGCGATAAGCCAACAGCTGCAATCTTTTCATATCCTTTATCTTTTAAATGTTGATATGCTTCCATTACATCTTTCCACCAGTCTTCTGGACCCGTGTGCACAAGCTGCTCTGGTGGTACACCATGACCTTTATAAATCGGAGCATGACACGTGTAGCCTTTTGTCTCTAAATAACGTCCAAGCATACGAACATCAGCAGAATTTCCTGTAAAACCGTGTAATAGTAAAACTGCACGTTCTCCCGCTTCAAATGTAAATGGTTTTGGGGATGCTAGTTTCATTTCTGTTTCTCCTTCTCTTTCTATAATGTAATCCTCATATATTGTCTATTCCTAGTGTAACATAGTTTCTTTTCCATAATCTAATTAGAAATTTCCTCCGGAGAAATAAAAAAAGATTCAACCCAAAAAGGTGAATCTTTTTTCATTATACTTGTAAATACGTAACAGCAAATGTTAACACGAAGAATAATACAGCAAGTACAATTGTAATGCGGTTTAATACAGCTTCTACTCCGCGTGCTTTTTGCTTGCCGAATAATTGCTCCGCGCCGCCAGAAATTGCACCGGATAAACCAGCACTCTTACTAGATTGCATTAATACAAGTACAATTAATAACAGCGATACAATAATAAGTAAAACTGATAAAAACGTATGCACTTTACATGCCTCCTAAAGTTTCAATTACTTTAAATGTAACATAAAATAATTGGAAAAGCGAGAGCGTCTCATTCGCCTAATACTTCACCAGATTAAATAAAAACCGCTGCAAATAACGGGCCTAGTAAACATGTTAAGATTGCTGTTAATGTCATTGTTACCGATCCGATTACGCCTTCATGCTCATTGTTTTTCATCGCACGCATAACGCCCATAATATGCGATGCACAGCCAAATCCTATTCCTCTTCCAACAGAATTTGTCACTCTGCTCCATTTTAATAAAAGTGGACCAGAAATTGTTCCAGATATCCCGGCAACTACTACGAAAGCGGCCGTTAACGATGGTACACCGCCAACTTCTTCTGACACACTCATAGCTACTGGCATCGTTACTGACTTCGGTAAAGAAGATAAAATTAAACTTTTATCCGTTCCCATAACAGTTGCAATCATCATATCACTTGCAATGGCAACGATTGTTCCTACTAATACACCGCCAGCAATTGGTACAACATACTTCTTCAAAACGCCGCGTTGTTTATACAGAGGGATCGCAAACGCTACTACACCGGGTCCAAGCAATTTCGAAATCCAGCCCCCGCCACTTTGCATGTATTGTTGATATGGTATATCACATACGACTAACAAAATAATCATCAAAGCTGTTGCGACAAGCATGGGAATGGTAAACGGTGTTGGAAACCACTTATAAATCTTCTTTGCTAGTTGATACAATAACGCTGTTAACATAACCCAACCAATTCCAATTACTATGCTCATTGTGTGTGTTTTTCCTTTCTATTCGCCAAGTATTGTCCTGTATGCCCTGCTACAATGATAATTAAAAACGTACTCGCGACAACAGTAATGAACAGCGAAATACCTTTATTCATAAAAAAAGAACCATAATTCATTAAACCAATGGTTGGAGGTATTAGTAAAAATGGCATAAGAGCAACCAATGTTTCCGCTCCTAATTCAAACCATTTCACCGGAAGGACTTTCAAACCAAGCATTATTAGCAACAAAAACATCCCTATTAAACTTCCTGGAATCGGAAGATGAAGCGCTCCTTCTATCCACGTTCCAATCATATTAAACACGTAAAGTGCTGCTACTTGGACAATAATTTTTGTAAATTTCATCCGTCTATCATCCTTCATTATGCGATTCTTGACATTTTCTACATTTATCATAGTACAAATTGTAAAAACCTGCAATTTATCTGATTGACAAACAAAACACAATATGATATACGCTTACATCCTTATTTTTACTGTATTTGTAAACGAAATGAGCAATTTATATTTTTAATTGGCATCTAAAGTTTATATTTTCAAAATTTTCGAGTGGCACAAAAAAACAATTGCTTCACTTCGCAATTGTTTTTTCACAAGAAACTCTTTTAGTTACCTGCTGGTAATTGAATTGGATCGAACTTCTCATCATAAGAAATTTTTGTATCTCCTATAATTTGAATATTGTCTTTGCCCGCTTTCATCTTGGCCTCTACCTTACTAGATTCAATTTTAAATTCTTTTGTCATGACATACTCCGCATGCAGTGAATCAACAGTTGCCTGTTGGCGTTCAAATGCTGTTTTCGCACTTTCATTCACACTGATTAAATAGTCCTTTGCTTCTTGTCCATTCAACTGAAATGAAAGCTTATATTTATCTCCATCTTTCTCCACTTTCATTTTATCTGTCAATTGTAATGTTTTCTCAAGCTCTGCTACCGTATTTTTAGATGTTTTGAAATCATTCGCGTTTACTTGATTTAATTTATCTACTGGAACCGGAATAAGCTTTCCTGAATTCGGATCTTTCACTTCAGCAGCAATCTTCCCGCCTACATCAAAGACGACAAAATCTGTCCCGTTCATATTCATTTCATCTCGAGAGTTCCCTTTATTCGGCTCAAACTGCGCTTTCACTTTCGTGTCTACCGACATATTTAAAGCCTTTGTATTCAAATCACATGTCATGGTAACATGTTCTTCTTTTTTGAATTGATCAGTAGCCTTCGTAAAAATGTCTTTTGCTGTTAGTTCTTTCTCTTTCTCTTTTTGTACTGCTACTGTTTTAGGCTCATCAGTCTTTACAGTTTTTTCACTGCTACATCCTGCTCCTATAAGAAGTACAAAACTAGAAACTGCAATTATTTTCTTCATAAAACCTTCCTCCATTACCAACTTTACTCTTAGTTATATAGGAAATCAAAATAGTTGCCAAGTGTTTTTTATTTTTCAGCAGTTTCTATATATAAATAAAAAACCTCCTATAACTGTGGATATCCCACAATTATAGGAGGTTAAAAGCAATATTATTCTACCTTACAGAAATTACTTCTTTAAGTTGTAGAAAGATTTTAAACCATCGTAAACAGCGATTTCGCCTAGTTCGTCTTCGATGCGTAATAATTGGTTGTACTTAGCAATACGGTCAGTACGGCTCATAGAACCAGTTTTGATTTGGCCAGCGTTAGTTGCAACTGCGATGTCAGCGATTGTAGCATCTTCAGTTTCACCAGAACGGTGAGATACAACTGCTGTGTAACCAGCACGTTTAGCCATTTCGATTGCTTCGAAAGTTTCAGTTAAAGTACCGATTTGGTTAACTTTAATTAAGATTGAGTTAGAGATACCTTTTTCGATACCTTCAGCAAGTTTTTGTGTGTTAGTTACGAATAAGTCGTCACCAACTAATTGAACTTTTTTACCAAGGCGGTCAGTTAATAACTTATGGCCATCCCAGTCGTTTTCGTCTAAACCATCTTCAATAGAGATGATTGGGAAGTTGTTGCAAAGATCTTCGTAGAAATCAACCATTTCTGCAGAAGTCATGCTGCGACCTTCACCTGTAAGATCATATTTACCAGTTTCTTTGTTGTAGAACTCAGAAGAAGCAACGTCCATTCCTAAGAATACGTTCTCGCCAGCTTTGTAACCAGCTTTTTCGATTGCTTCGATGATTACTTCTAATGCTTCACGGTTAGAACCAAGGTTTGGAGCGAATCCACCTTCGTCACCTACTGCTGTGTTAAGACCTTTGTCATGTAATACAGCTTTTAATGCATGGAATACTTCAGCACCCATACGGATTGCTTCTTTGAATGATGGAGCACCAACTGGTAAGATCATGAACTCTTGGAAGTCTACGTTGTTGTCAGCGTGAGAACCACCATTGATGATGTTCATCATTGGAGTTGGTAATTGTTTCGCATTGAATCCACCAAGGTAACGGTATAATGGAAGACCTACATAGTCAGCTGCTGCATGAGCTACTGCCATAGATACACCAAGAATAGCGTTAGCGCCTAATTTACCTTTGTTTGGAGTGCCGTCTAATTCGATCATAGCACGGTCGATTCCAGCTTGGTCAGTTACATCGAAACCAACGATTTCTGGAGCGATAATTTCGTTTACGTTATTTACTGCGTTAAGAACACCTTTACCTAGGTAACGAGATTTGTCACCGTCACGTAATTCTACTGCTTCGTATTCACCAGTAGATGCACCACTTGGTACTAATGCGCGTCCGAATGAACCGCTTTCTGTATATACTTCTACTTCTACAGTTGGGTTACCACGAGAGTCTAAAACTTCACGAGCATAAACATCTAAAATTGCTGGCATATTATTTCTCTCCTTTTATATAAATAATTATTTTATAATTGTTTTACCTGTCATTTCTTTTGGCTGTTCAACGCCAAGAAGTGTAAGCATTGTTGGTGCGATATCTCCCAAAACACCGCCTTCACGAAGCTCCACGCCTTCTTTTGTAACGATGAAAGGAACCGGGTTCGTTGTATGAGCTGTCATCGGTGTGCCTTCTGGAGTTAACTCCTCGTCAGCATTACCATGGTCAGCAGTAATAAGTGCTACACCATCTTTCGCAAGAATTGCTTCTACAACTTTTCCTAAACATTCGTCAGTTGCTTCTACTGCTTTAATTGTTGGTTCCATCATCCCAGAATGGCCAACCATATCACAGTTTGCAAAGTTTAGAATGATCACATCATGTTTATCATTCTCAATTTCATTTACAAGAGCATCCGTTACTTCATAAATGCTCATTTCTGGTTTTAAGTCGTATGTTGCGACTTTTGGTGAGTTAATTAAGATACGTTCTTCTCCTGGGAATTCAGCCTCACGACCACCGCTAAAGAAGAATGTAACGTGCGGATACTTTTCAGTTTCCGCAATGCGAAGTTGTTTTAATCCCGCTTGTGAAACAACTTCACCTAACGTATTATCCAAGTTCATTGGCTTGAATGCTACGTAACCTTTTACCGTTTCACTAAAGTGTGTCATACAAACGAATTCTGGAATGTGAGGTACTTTTTCACCACGATCGAACTCACGGAAGTCTTCATTTGTAAATACACGAGCAATTTGAATTGCACGGTCCGGACGGAAATTGTAGAAGATGATTGCATCATCATCATTGATTGTTGCAATTGGCGTTTCATCTTCATTTACCATTACAGACGGCAATACGAATTCATCATAGATACCATTTGCATAGGAGTCATCCACACACTCATATGCTGTTTTGTAAGTAGGGCCTTCACCATTCACCATGGCACGGTAACATTTTTCAACGCGATCCCAACGCTTGTCACGGTCCATGGAGTAGTAACGACCGGAGATTGTCGCGAACTGTCCTACTCCTGTTTCTTTCATTACTTCATTTGTTGCATCGATATAACCTTTTGCTGTTTGCGGACCAACATCGCGGCCATCTAAGAATGCATGGAGATATACTTTCTCCACACCTTCTTTTGCAGCTAGGCGAAGAAGAGCAAACATATGATCAATGTGACTATGCACACCGCCATCAGAAAGTAAACCGAATAAATGAAGAGCTGTACCTTTTTCCTTTACGTGTTTCATCGCACTTTGGAACGTTTCGTTCTGATCGAACTCACCTTCACGAATTGCAACGTTCACACGTGTTAGGCTTTGATATACAACGCGGCCGGCACCAATATTTAAGTGACCTACCTCAGAGTTACCCATTTGACCTTCTGGAAGACCTACCGCTTCACCGCACGCTGTAAGCGTTGTGTGAGGGAACTTGTTCCAGTAACCGTCGAAATTAGGTTTCTTAGCTTGCGCTACAGCATTCCCGTATGTTTCTTCACGTAAACCGAAACCGTCAAGAATGATTAAAGCTGTTGGCTTTCTCATTTTACCGCCCCCAAAAGACCTAAGAAGGAAGCAGGCTCTAAGCTTGCACCACCAACTAAAGCACCATCGATATCAGATTGTGCCATATATTCTTTAATGTTTTCAGGTTTTACGCTGCCGCCGTATTGAATACGAACTGCTTCTGCAGCTGCCGGAGAAACAGCTTCAGCAACAACTTTACGGATGTGCGCACATACTTCGTTTGCATCTTGTGCAGAAGAAGATTTACCTGTACCGATTGCCCAAATTGGCTCATATGCGATAACAGTTACTTTTACTTGCTCTTCTGTTAAGCCTGCAAGTGCTTTAGTCACTTGACCTGCTACAAGATCAAATGTTTTTCCGCTTTCGCGCTCTTCTAACGTTTCACCACAGCAAACGATTGGTGTTAAACCATGTTCAAATGCTGCTAACGTCTTTTTGTTTACTGTTTCGTCTGTTTCAGCAAACATTTCACGACGCTCAGAGTGGCCAAGTACTACGTAGCTCACTTTTAAGTCGCTAAGTGCCACTGGGCTAATTTCGCCAGTGAATGCACCATTTTTTTCGAAGTGCATGTTTTGTGCACCTACTTGTAAGTCAGTTCCTTCAGATGCTGCTACAAGACGCTCTAAGAAAAGAGCTGGAGAGCAAACAACTGCATCAACAGCTGCTGCTGCTGGGATTTGACCTTTTACTTCCTCTACGAAGCTAACTGCTTCAGATAGAGTTTTATTCATTTTCCAGTTACCTGCGATAATTGGTTTACGCATGCTTTGCACCGTCCTTTTTCTTGGCTGCTAATTATTTGTCGTTAAGACAAACTACACCAGGAAGTTCTTTACCTTCCATAAATTCTAATGACGCACCGCCGCCAGTAGAAATGTGGCTCATTTTATCAGCCATACCGAATTTTTCAACAGCTGCTGCAGAGTCACCACCGCCGATAACAGAGTATGTACCTTCTGCATCTGCTAATGCTTGTCCTACTGCTTTTGTACCTTCTGCATATGGAGCCATTTCGAATACGCCCATTGGTCCGTTCCATACAACAAGCTTAGAGTTTTTAATTACATCTGCATAAATTGCACTTGTTTTCGGTCCAATATCTAATCCTTCCCAAGTAGCAGGAATAGAATCGACATCTACAACTTGTCGGTTTGCAGTTTCAGAGAAATCATCTGCAACGACGCAATCAACTGGCATGTAGAAGTTTACACCTTTTTCTTTTGCAAGTTGCATAAACTCTTTTGCTAGTTCAATTTTGTCATCTTCACATAGAGACTTTCCGATTTCATGACCTGCTGCTTTTACAAATGTATAAGCAAGTCCGCCGCCAATGATTAAGTTATCAACTTTATCAAGTAGATGACGTATTACACCGATTTTATCTTTTACTTTCGCACCACCGATGATTGCTGTAAATGGACGTTCTGGATTAGAAAGTGCTTTACCTAGTACTTCTAATTCTTTTTCCATTAAGAAACCTGATACTGCTGGTAAGTAATCTGCAATACCTGCAGTAGAAGCGTGAGCACGGTGAGCTGCACCGAATGCATCGTTTACGAAAATATCAGCAAGCGCTGCAAATTCTTTCGCAAGTTCTGCATCGTTCTTTTCTTCGCCCGCATAGAAACGTACGTTTTCAAGAACTAATACGTCGCCTTCTTTCATTGCTGCAACCATTTCTTGTACAGCAGGTCCGAATGCTTCGTCCGCTTTTTTCACTTCTTTACCAAGAAGCTCACCTAAACGTGCAGCTACTGGAGTAAGACGCATTTCTTCTACCACTTGTCCTTTTGGACGACCTAAATGGCTTGCTAAAATCACTTTCGCACCTTGCTCTACTAAATATTGAATTGTAGGAAGAGCTGCACGAATGCGAGTCTCGTCTGTAATTTTGCCTTCTTTCATTGGTACGTTGAAGTCAACGCGGCAAAATACTCGTTTACCCTTTAAATCTACGTCACGAATTGATTTTTTGTTCATTGGATTTCCCTCCGACTAGTTAGGATTGACAAAACCCATTCAAAAGCTTATCACATTTGCTTATAAAACGAAAGAAGAGAGAGGGAACAAACCCTCTCCCTCGTTTTGTCATTGATAACTGATAAACTTAAGAATTAAAGACCTTTAGAAGCGATGTAGTCTACTAAGTCAACTACGCGGTTAGAGTAACCAGTTTCGTTGTCGTACCAAGAAAGAACTTTAAGCATGTTGCCTTCCATAGTCATTGTAGATAATGCATCAATTGTAGAAGAGCTTGTGCATCCGTTATAGTCGATAGATACTAATGGCTCTTCGCTGTATCCAAGGATACCTTTTAATTCACCTTCAGCTGCTGCTTTGAATGCTGCGTTTACTTCTTCAACTGTTACTTCTTTCTCAAGCTCAACAACTAAGTCAACAAGAGATACGTTAGCAGTTGGAACACGAACTGCACCACCGTTTAATTTACCTTTAAGTTCTGGTAATACTAAAGCTACTGCTTTCGCTGCACCAGTTGTAGTTGGGATCATGCTCATTGCTGCTGCACGTGCACGACGTAAATCTTTATGTGGTAAGTCTAAGATTTGTTGGTCGTTAGTGTAAGAGTGAATAGTTGTCATCATACCACGTTTCATGCCGAATTTTTCATTTAATACTTTAGCAAATGGAGCTAAGCAGTTTGTAGTACAAGAAGCGTTAGAGATTACGTTATGGTTAGCTGCATCATATTGCTCATGGTTAACACCCATAACGATTGTGATATCTTCATCAGAAGCTGGTGCAGAGATGATAACTTTTTTAACTGTTCCACCTAAGTGTTTCTCAGCGTCTGCTTTTTTAGTGAAACGGCCAGTAGATTCTACTACTACTTCTACGCCGTAGTCGCTCCATGGTAATTGAGCTGGGTCGCGCTCAGCGATAACTTTGATTTCTTTACCGTTAACGATAATGCTGTCGCCGTTTGCAGATACTTCTGCGTTTACTGTTCCGTGAACAGAATCATATTTTAAAAGATGTGCTAATGTTTTTGCATCTGTTAAGTCGTTAATTGCTACTACTTCCACGTTAGGGTTGTTAAGAGCTGCACGGAATACCACACGTCCGATACGGCCAAATCCATTAATACCAATTTTAGTCATTTGAATTTCCTCCTTGGGGGATGTATATTAAGGGTTATTTACCCTTTACTAACTCTTTTGCTGCACCTTCGTCTGTAATAAGTAACGAAGTGTGCCCTTGTTTAATTACTGCTTGAATTGCTTTTGCTTTTGATGAACCTCCAGCAACTGACACGACATGAGATACTTGCCCTAAATCTTCAAGCTGCATGCCGACTGTCTGTACTTTATGAACGACTTCACCTAATTCGTTGAAGTAGTATCCAAAAGCTTCACCGACTGCTTTGTTCTCTTTAATTTTCATCCAATCTGCTTCTAAAGTACTTCTTCTACGCGCCATTGTTAAGGCATCACCGATTCCGTGAATGACAATATTGGAAGATCGAATCAACTCAAGAATTTCTTTCACAGAAGGTTCTGTCACAATGGATGCGTATGCCTCGCTGCTTACGTGGTCAGGAACATACAATAAGCGATAATTACTCATCGTATTTTGTGCCATTTTCGCACAAATCGTGTTTGCTTCTAGCTCCACACTCTCTCCTATTCCACCGCGTGCTGGGACAAATAACATATGTAGATCCCTGCAATCAATTTGCATCATATCAGCTACGGCAGCTATCGTGGTTCCTCCAGTCACAGCAACGATATTATTCGCTGTTAGACGATCTTTTATACAAGAAACACAAGCACGACCCATCTCCAGCTTGACCCAAGGTGATTCATCACTATCACCAGGGACAACGAAAACTTCATCCAAGTCTAATGTTTCCTTAAGCTGCTTTTCCAAAACCTTCAAACCAGAAATTTCTTTCATAAAGTCTTCCAAAGCAAGAACAACAGCTGTTCCTTCTTCTGTTAATGTCATTCCAGAAGAGGCGACGTGAATCAAGTTCTCATCTTTCAAAACCTGTACTTCACTTCGTAATACTCGTTCTGTCATACCAAGACTTGCAGATAAATTCCTTCTACCAATAGGTTGTGTTAACCGGATGTACTGAAGAATTTGCATTCTCTTTTGCATAACAGGTAGCAGATCAGGTAATAATTTTTTTGTGTACTGAATCCATGAGCGCATCATATTATATCTCCTCACTACATTGGTTCATTCTCTATATGGTCGCAATATGTCCCGTAGTGACATATTGTGTCCCGCATGGAGTAAAAAAATAATCCCTGCTACATTTATTATTGTAACAGGAGATCCAAAGTTATTCAACTCTTATCGCACGAATTATGCTGTTTATTATGACATCTTTGTGAATAATCCCATATTCTACCTCTTCTCCTTCAATTTCAACAACGGGGATCATAAGATGGTACTTCTCTAACAGCTGTTCATCCTCATAAATATATATTTCCTTCAAATCAAATACGTATTCATCTTGTAACTCTTGCAGAAGTTTTTTCGCCTTTTGACAAAGACCACATTCTTCTTTTGTGTATAGAATAACCTTCATATCCATCACCTATACAATCGTTTTTCGCAGAGAAGAAGCTGGGATATTTAACTGCTCGCGATATTTCGCTACTGTTCTGCGTGAAACAACAATTTCGTGTTCTTCTTCTAACATTTTCGAAATCTTTTGATCTGAAAGTGGTTTTTTCTTATTTTCTTTCTCTACAAACTCCCCGATGAGCTGCTTCACTCTCTTCGTTGAAATAGCCTCATCCTCTGTTGTTACTACCGCGTTACTAAAGAACGACTTCATTTCAAATAAACCATACGGTGTTTGCACATATTTATTGCGCGTTGCTCGGCTAATCGTTGACTCATGGACACCTAATATTTCAGCCACCTCTTTTAACGCAAGCGGCTTTAAATATTGCGGACCATTCATAAAAAAGTCGTGCTGCTTTTCAATAATTACTTCCATTACATTTAAAAGCGTTTGCTTTCTTTGTTTTAAACTACGCATAATCCATTGTACATGCTGATATTTTTCCGAAACATAAGAAGCGACGTCACTTTCACTATTATGAAGGAGCTCACTATATTCTGAATGAATTTCAATTCTCGGCATATTACGTTCATTCATCTGAATCACCAAACGATTCCCTTCTTTTTTCACCGCCATATCTGGAACAATGTACAGCGGCTTCTCCGAAGAAAACGCCAAACCTGGTTTCGGCTGTAGCGATGTAATCACATGAACAGCTTCTTGTAATTCTTCCGTACTACACTTCAATACATTTGCTAACTTGCGCCAATCTTTCTTTACGAAATACGCAAAATATTCATCTACAATCATTTCCGCTAAAGCGTCTCTTTTTTGTAAGCGCTTTAATTGGATGGATAGGCATTCTTGAATATTTCTCGCTCCTACCCCTGCTGGCTCTAATGATTGAACAAGTTCCATGCAGCTATTTACTTTCTCTATACATACCGATAATAGCGACGCTAATTCCTCATTCGTTTCTTGTAAATACCCGTTCTCATCCACATTTAAAATAATGAATGAGGCAATTTTTCTTTGCTCTTCATCTATTTTATAATACTGCAATTGGTTTACTAAATGTTGTTGAATCGTTGTTGAATCGACACTATAAATTTCCATTTGATTCTCAGTTTGTTTACTCGTTGTTTTACTCTTTTTCTTTTCCCTGTCAAAGCCACTTAGCTCGATAAGGGGATTTTCCAGCGATTGCTCATACAAAAACTCCGTTAATTCCTGCACATTGTACTGGAGCATTGTAATCGCTTGTCTTAACTCTTGCGTCATTGCCAAACGTAAACTTTGTTCTTGTAAAAGACTTGCTTTCAACCTAATCTCCCCCTCACTTCTATTGTACAATAAGTTTGTTAAAAGGAGAATCCTGCACAGATACCCATTCCAAAATATTGTTAACTTATATGTATTAATGAAATTTGCATCTTACAACCGAAAAATGAATAATATTGAGAGAAAATAACACCACATTTTTAAAATATATACCAAATACTAATAGCAACTACTAATTTTAGATATAATAACATAAATTTCACTTACATACTAACTACAAAATAAAAAAGCCCTAACCTACAAATGTAAGTTAGGACTTTTCGACGCGCCCAGAGGGATTCGAACCCCCGGCAGACGTGGTACCGGAAACCACCGCTCTATCCGACTGAGCTATGGGCGCATGATCATTCTACTGCAAAAGGACTTCTTTTTATCCTATCGCGCACTGTTTATTATACGATATCTTCGTTTTGGAAGCAATTACTTCTTACGTCACAATGGCTGACATACAATATACGGCCTACATCGTTACGCGATGTAGGCCGTATATAATGAAACGATATTACTTATGCAAATGATACGGAACCGTTGTAATGACAATATCTTTATTGCGCATAAACCACATACGTAACAGAAGTGCACTTTGGTTATGCAACGCATTGTGCCACCATTTATGCGGAATGAACTGCGGAATAATAATATGAATATGTCCCCCATCTTTTTGTTTCGCCTCTATCGTTTTAATAAGACGATTCAGCGGTTCAAGAATAGAACGATATTTACTGCGTAGAACGACTAGTCTACAAGGAGTTCCCCAGTCTTTCCACTTTTTCTCCATTTTATTTATAGATTCCTCATCGAAACCAACGTATACAGCAATCGGATCAACATCTACACTCTTCGCAAAGGATATCGTATTGTTCACAACACGGTGAACACCTGACACTAAAACGAGCGTGACTACATCGCTTGCTTCTGGACGTACCAGTTGCATATCGATGCGTAATTCTTTTGCAACATCTTCATAATGCTTGTGAATGGACATTGAGATGAAAATAATAATAGGCAAGACAACTAACACAACCCAAGCGCCGCCTGTAAACTTCGTAACAGCAAAAATAACGGCAACGATTGATGTAATTACAGCACCAACTGTATTAATCGTAAACTTGATTTTCCAATGCGATCCTTTTACTCGCTTCCAGCGGCGCATTAAACCAATTTGCGCTACTGTAAACGAAAGGAACACACCGATTGCGTATAGTGGAATTAATGCATTCGTATGCGCATGAAACGATATAATCAAAATACATGCCAACGATGCTAACGCAATAATTCCATTCGAATATCCTAAACGGTCTCCGCGATTTGTTAAACTTCGGGGTAAATATCCGTCTGCTGCTACAATCGCAGCAAGCTGAGAAAATCCCGTAAATGTAGAATTTGCCGCTAAAATTAACACAATAAACGTAAACCATATAATCACTTGATATAAAATTCCATGTCCAAAATACATACCAGTCAACTGTGACAACATCGTATTGTGCGGATCTGGCGTAACGCCTTTCACATACAGATGATACGAAAACCCTAAAAGTGTCACAGCTGTGATCGAACCTAAAGCAATATACGTTCTAATTGCGTTTTTTTGCTGCGGTTCTCTAAAAATAGGAACTGCATTTGAAATCGTCTCAATTCCTGTAAGTGCTGAACAAGCTGAACTGAACGCCTTCAAAATTAATAAAGTTGTTAAGCCTTCTGGAACTGTTCCAAAGCTCGGTGTACTCGGCTGAACAAATCCGTGACGAAATTCGTCAAAAAATCCTGTGAAAATTAAAATCAGCATACAGATCATAAAACCAAATGTCGGCCAAGCAAATACGCGAGCTGATTCTGCTACCCCTCGCAAGTTTATAAGTACTAAGATAACAACGCATAAAATCGCCAAAATCGTTTCATATGGAGCGACTACAGGATACGCAGAAGAAATCGCTTCTATCGCTGCAGATACGGATACCGCTACGGTCAATACATAATCAACAAGCAAAGAACTAGAGGCAACAAGAGAAACCCAGCGCTGCTTGAAATTATCTTTCGCAATGGCATACGCTCCCCCGCCGTTTGGATAGGCTAAAATCCCCATAATATACGACACAATCAAAATTGCCAAAAGAACAATAGTCGAAATGGTAATCGGCATAATCAACCATTTCGCATCAGGACCAAGACCTGCCAGCTCTGTCATTCCTGATTCAGGTCCATACGCAACAGATGAATACAAGTCTGCTGACAGGATAGGCAGCGCAATTAACCAAAATAATTTGTTATGGTGCGCATGAAGCTCTGACGTTCGCATCGGACGACCGATTAAAAATCGCTTCACACTACTGAAATTACTTGCAGAAAACCAAATTGCAAGTAATGCAACTATAATTAACACTGCTTCTAACCATCTAACCAAAGTGTGATGATCCATAACTCTTTCTCCTTTTACTCGCTATTTACTAATTTTTACTCTCCTAATTTGAATTGATACATAATATTTTGAACAACGAAATATAAAATATGTACTTCCTAAAGATACCCTCAATCAATAGCCTACAAATTCATACATCATCGTTATTATTAAATAAATATAACTACTGATATTATAATTTGTCATCAAAAATCATTATGTTCTCAAATTATATAGAGAAAAAAAGGTTCATCACCATAACATGGGGTTGATTTTTTTGAAAATGAATTATTTTTAATACACGGAACGGAGAGTGGCGACTCCTGTGGGAATAGCGAGGGAAGTGAGACCCCGCAGGCTTGCCGAGGAGGCTCGCTCTCGCCCGTGGAAAGCGTCCACTCGGAGTGGAGTGTATATCTATCTATATATCACCCCCGGCTTTTGGTGATGAACCGAAAAAAAATGTACAGATCCCGAAAGGAACCTAAAATTGGTAATTATATTTCAACACACATTCACAAATTCTAATGATTGAAATTCAATTCAACTAGAGGAGGAATTACGTTATGACTGTAATTACGAAACTTAAACAAACTGTTTCAGGATTAAAAAGTGCACAAGCGAGCTTAGAGGGATTCGCTCTTGATACTGATAACCAACAAGCAAAGCAATTATTCCAAAGCGCAGCACAACAAACGCAATCCATTATTGATTCTTTATCTCCGCGCGTTCAAGAGGTTCAACAAGAAGAACCTCAATACACACAGCAGTAAAGGGCGTTTTTATCAAACAGAATAATACCCGCTTTATGCTGAACCGGAAAAAGGGTGATACAATATCATCCTTTTTTCACCTCAAATTACATAGAGCTATAGAAATGGAATGATACAATGCAAAAATTTAGGATCATTACTTCGTTATTCCTTCTCTTCTTCAGTTTCCTAAGCGGCTGTAACAGTCCACTAGATAAAAAAGTAAAAAAAGAAGCAAATGAGAAAGAAGAGCACAAAACAACTAAAACAGAGACACAATTAAAAAATGTCAGTATGGAGACTGTTGATCAATCCATAGCAACTCAAGCGAAAGATAAAATTTTTAATATGGAAGAAATGATTGACGTAAAAGCGGTGAATTTTGATAACGAACTATACGTAGCCGCGAAACCAGAGCACCACGAACGATTTCAACTAAAGAAATTGAAAAAGGAAACGAAACAGACATTAGAAAAGACGTATCCTAATTTAAAAATTTATGTCAGTATGGATAAAAAAATTTTCATGTTACTAGATAAATTAGAAACGAAGATTAAAAACAAAGAAGCAGATAAGAAAGAAATAAAAAAACAACTAAAAGTAGTTAAAGAAGAAATGCATTCCGATATTTAATAATACTTTTCAACATAGAAAAGGATGGATTCATATGTCGAGCCAAAACAAAGACTTATCACCAGTACAACAAGAATATAAAAAATTTGAACAGCAGCGTGAACCAAAGCGTCCTGTTCTCAAAAATTGTATAAAAGCTTTTTTTGTAGGTGGATTCATTTGTTTAATCGGTCAACTGATCTCCGCATTTTATATTACTTATTTCGATTTTACGGAACGATCTGCGGGGAATCCAACCGTAGCGACAATGATCTTTATTTCCATGCTCTTAACAGGTTTCGGTGTATACGATCGATTAGCTCAGTTTGGCGGGGCAGGTACAGCTGTTCCTGTTACCGGATTTGGAAACTCTGTCATAGCAGCTTGTATTGAGCACCGGACGGAAGGTTTTGTTCTTGGAGTGGGCGGGAATATGTTTAAATTAGCCGGATCTGTTATTTTATTTGGTGTATTTTCCGCTTTTGTGATTGCACTGATTCGAACGATTCTAGTCCAATGGGGAGGGTTTTAAATGTTACAAGGCCACCGAACATGGGTATTTGAAAACAAACCCGTGATTATATCAACTGGTGTCATTGGCGGACCATTTGAAGCGAACGGCAAAATCCCTGATGATTTCGATACATTGCACGACAATTTATGGTTAGGACAAGACTCCTACGAAAAGGCACATCGGGTTTTATTGGAAGAAGCCTGCAGCAGGGCAACTGAAAAAGCAAAACTACGGAAAGAAGATATTCAATTTATCCTGGCTGGAGATTTAATTAATCAAATTACCCCTTCCAGCTTTGCTTGCCGGACACTCGGTACTCCCTATCTCGGATTATTCGGGGCTTGTTCCACCTCGATGGAGGGACTTGCTTTAGGTGCAAGCATCGTAAATGCAAAAGGAGCAAAATATTTATTAGCAGGAGCATCAAGTCATAATACTGCTGTAGAAAAACAGTTCAGATATCCAACTGAATACGGAGGACAAAAACCCCCTACTGCGCAGTGGACAGTAACAGGAGCTGGGGTTGCCTTATTAAGCGACCAAGGAGATGGACCTTGCGTAACATCAGCAACAATTGGAAGAGTGATCGATATGGGGCTAACTGATCCGTTTAATATGGGAGGAGCTATGGCTCCTGCTGCTGTCGACACGATTGAAGCACATTTAAGAGAACGACAAATCGACGTATCCTACTACGACTTAATTGTAACGGGCGATCTCGGTCATGTAGGACGCGAAATTGCCTTTGACTTACTGCGTAAACAAGGAACATCAATACGAAGCGAACAATTTCTAGATTGCGGATTACTCATTTACAGAGATGACCAACCTATTTTAGCAGGAGCAAGCGGTCCAGGCTGCTCAGCAACTGTTGTGTATGGGCATTTATTAAACCGAATGAAAAAAGGAGAGTTTCGCAAAATACTTGTAGTTGCTACTGGGGCCTTACTTTCCCCACTAACTTTCCAGCAACAAGAAACGATTCCTTGTATCGCTCATGCAGTATCCATTGAAGTTGGAGGTGTATAATACATGATCTTTTTTTGGGCTTTTGTAATTGGCGGCCTCATTTGTGTCATTGGACAAATTATGTTCGACGTCTTCAAACTCACTCCTGCTCATACAATGGCGACACTTGTTGTCATTGGGGCCATATTAGATGGATTTAATTTGTATGAACCATTAATTGATTTTGCCGGAGCTGGTGCAACGGTTCCGATTACAAGCTTTGGGAACGCTCTCGTTCACGGTGCAATGGCAGAAGCGGCTGAACATGGCATCATCGGCGTTATAACAGGAATGTTTAAAGTAACAAGCGCTGGTGTATCCGCCGCAATTATCTTCGGATTTATTGGAGCTTTATTATTTAAACCAAAAGGATAAGAGGTGTTCTCATGACCGTTGTTGCAAGTGTAAAAACATGCCTTGCTAGTTTAAAAGGTGCACAAGCAAGTTTAAGTGCCCTTTCACAAAACTCTGCTGATCAAGAAGCAAAGCGCGTTTTTCATGAATGTATGTTAGAGATGGATAGTATAATCGCTGACGTACAAGAGCGAGTTTCAACATTAGAACGAGAAGAACCACAATATAAAGGATTTTAGGAAGACTGGAGGGAATATACATGCCTGACATTCACATACCAGAATGGCCACTTGTCATTATACGTTCTTTATTTGTCTTAATTGTTTTATTCGCCATTACGAAATGGCTTGGCAAAAGACAAATCTCTCAACTTTCCTTTTTTGAATACATAGCAGGTATGACGATTGGTGATATCGCTGCAGAAGTATCGACAGGGTTGGAACAAAACTTCTTCCACGGTATTTCCAGTATGCTGGTTTTTGCTATCATACCCTTTTTCGCAGGACTAATTTCCTTAAAAAATAAGACGGTACGAGATTTTGTAGAGGGTAAATCCACTATTTTTATAAAAGATGGCAAAGTACTCGAAGATAATTTAAAAAAGGAAAAATATACGAGCGACGAACTACTAGAGCTTCTGCGAAAAAAAGATGTATTCAACATAACCGATGTTGAATTCGCTATATTAGAGCCGAGCGGTGAATTAAACGTATTATTAAAGAAAGACAGACAACCATTAACTGCAAAAGATATCGGATTAAAACTACCAAATGAAAAAGAAACGCACACAGTCATTATGGATGGAAACATAATGGATGAACCTCTTGCAGCAAGCGGCCATAACCGTGCTTGGGTTCGCACTGAACTCGAAAAAATAGGGGTTGCAATCGACAACGTATTCATTGGACAAGTCGACTCCTACGGCCAACTCACTGTCGACATATACAACGATAAAATTCAAATGCCTTCTCCCCAAGATAAACCATTATTACTCGCTTCCTTAAAGAAGTGTCATGCTGATCTTGAACTCTTTTCTTTAGAAACGAAATCAAGTACCGCCGCGAACATGTATGTAAACAATGCCAAGAGGCTAGAGGAAATTTTAAATAAAGTAACGTATTTACTGAAAGAATAGTACGAAAAAGAACGCTTATATACGTAACGGCGTTCTTTTTTTATGTCTATATAAATCCATTTGATAAGCCGCTGAAATGCAAAGAACAAGGAAATTGTACTCGCCCACCTAAAAAAGGGGTGCGCATAAGTATGTTTAAATTCATACAATTCGGTTATGATGAGGAAGATATAGAAAAAGGGAATTCCTCATTCATAGCGAATTAACATGATACACCTACATATTTTTTTAAACTGAAGTGGTTTCGTTTGACCTTTATTGACCATAATTGTATTATAAAACTAACAAATGTGTTAAAGGAGGAAGTTACACATGAATTTAATTCCTACAGTTATTGAACAAACAAATCGCGGGGAACGTGCTTACGATATTTACTCTCGTTTGTTAAAAGACCGTATCATCATGCTCGGTAGCGCAATTGATGACAACGTAGCAAACTCAATCGTTTCTCAGCTTTTATTTTTAGAATCACAAGACCCAGAAAAAGATATTCATATATATATCAACAGTCCTGGTGGCTCTATTACAGCTGGTATGGCAATTTACGATACAATGCAATTCATTAAACCAAACGTATCTACAATTTGCATCGGTATGGCTGCATCTATGGGTGCTTTCTTACTTGCAGCTGGTGAAAAAGGAAAACGTTTCGCGCTTCCAAACAGTGAAGTTATGATTCACCAACCACTTGGCGGTGCACAAGGACAAGCGACAGAAATCGAAATTGCTGCAAAACGTATCCTATTCTTACGCGATAAGCTAAACAAAATTCTTGCTGAGCGTACAGGTCAAGATTTAGAAGTAATTGAGCGCGACACAGAGCGTGACAACTTCATGACAGCAGAAAAAGCATTAGAATACGGCTTAATTGACAAAATCTTCACAAACCGCTAAGAAAAGCGGAAGCGGCTTGCTCAGAATGGGAGGGGGATGGAGCTTCTGACAAAGAGGTGCTTTTTACCTCGGCGGAAGAAGCGAAGCCACCGACACCCTCAGCCACAATAAAAAGCTATCGCACATTCGCGATAGCTTTTTATTGTTCTTTTTGCACATAAGCAACAAGTGCTGCTAATGCTTCTGTCTCATCTGATCCTTCTGTCGTAATTGTAACTTCACATCCAGATCCAACGGCTAAGCTCATAATCCCCATAATGCTCTTAGCATTGACCGTTTTCCCGTCTTTCTCCATAAAAATATTAGCTTGAAAACGGTTTGCTTCTTGTACAAACAACGCCGCCGGACGTGCTTGTAATCCAGTTTTCAACAGCACCTCTACCCGTTTTTGAACCACTGTTCCATTCCCCTTTGCCTTTTATTTTTTTACAACTGCTTCACCAGCGCGTAATTTCTCCGCAATGTCATCAATTTTACGCAAACGATGATTGATACCCGACTTACTAATGTTTCCCCCAGATACCATTTCCCCTAATTCTTTCAATGTAACATCTTGATAATTGATACGTAGCTCTGCGATTTCACGTAATTTATCTGGTAAAAAATCAAGTCCAACAGTCTCGTCAATATAACGAATGTTTTCAATTTGTCTTAAAGCTGCACCAATCGTTTTATTTAAGTTTGCTGTTTCACAGTTCACAAGACGATTTACAGAATTACGCATATCACGGACAATTCGAATATCTTCAAACCTTAAAAGAGCGCTATGAGCCCCAATAATATTTAAGAACTCGGTAATCTTTTCCGCTTCCTTTAAATACGTAATGTACCCTTTTCGCCTTTCTAACGTTTTACTGTTTAACGCAAATTCATTCATCAGTTCACATATCGCATCATTATGTTCCTTGTATAACGAAAAAATTTCTAAATGATACGATGATGTTTCCGGATTATTAACGGAACCGCCAGCTAAAAACGCCCCGCGTAAATACGATCGTTTACAACACTTTTTCTCAATCAATTCTTGTGAAATATTACGAATAAACGAAAAGTCTTCTCGTACAATGTGCAAATCTGATAAAATCTCACGCGCTTTTTCAACTAAACGAACGATGTACACATTATTTTTCTTTAAGCGCATTTTCTTACGCACAAGTAGTTCAACTGTCACGTTATATCCTTTTTTCAATAATGTATAAATTCTTCGAGCAATCGCTGCATTTTCCGTTTGAATGTCAATGATTACACGACGGTTTGAAAAGGAGAGTGAACCGTTCATACGAAGTAACGCTGACAACTCTGCTTTCTCACAGCATTCCTTCATTTCGAGCTTTGTTAGCTCCTTCTTTGTTTCTGATGCAAAGGACAACCGTTTCACCTCCTAACAATAATTACTACCCTAAATGAATTTGTAGCGTTACCTCAAAGAAGTAACGCCTTATACCATGCAAGCTTTTTCAAGCTGACAAGTTATATTAATGAATATAAAATCGAAGCTAGCTTTATCGTATCATGACGCACAACTTGATCATCATACTTTGCTAAACAACCTTTAATCAACTTAATATTATGTGCGGTAAAACGCTCTTCATCAATTGCAACCTGCTCCGACATTTCTTCTGCATAACGTCCTAATAGCTTAGATGGAATTGGTTCATCGTTCACGATTGCTGTATCGATAAACGCTTCTCCAAGGTGATCATGCAATGCTTTCACATGGTCAAACGCTGTATATCCCATTGTTTCACCAGCCTGAGTCATAACATTACAAACATATGCTTTCTTCGCTTTTGCCTGAAGTACTGCATCCCCGATTTTTTTCACCATTAAATTCGGCAAAATACTTGTATACAAACTTCCTGGTCCAAATAGAAGTAAATCAGCTTTTTTAATTTCCATTAATGTTTCATGAAGCGGTTCTACTTCCCCTGGTGTTAGAAAGACACGGTTAATTTTTTTCCCGGAATACGGGATTTTCGATTCCCCGCTTACAATTTGACCATCTTCCAATTCCGCATGCAAAACAACACTTTGATTTGCAGCTGGAAGTACACGCCCTCTCACATTTAACACTTTACTCGTTTCCGTAATGGCATGAAAGAAATCACCTGTAATAGCTGTCATTCCAGCTAACAATAAATTCCCAAGCGCATGTCCTGTTAATCCTTCTCCCGATGTAAAACGATGCTGAAATAACACCTCTACAAGAGGCTCCACATCTGACAACGCAACAAGCACGTTACGAATGTCTCCAGGAGGTGGGATATCTAACTCATCACGAAGTCTCCCAGAACTTCCTCCATCATCAGCAACCGTTACAATCGCCGTAATATCGACAGGATACTTTTTTAAACCGCGTAGCAAAACGGATAGACCCGTTCCGCCTCCCATAATAACGATTTTCGGTTTCCTCTCTTTTCCCATCTCTTAATGTCCCTTTCTCTTCTCCACATCACGATGAGATACATGAGTTGTATATTCTTGCTTCAAATGTTTCGTTAAATATTCTGCAAGTGTAACAGATCGATGTTGCCCTCCTGTACATCCGATCGCAATAACAAGCTGACTTTTTCCTTCGCGCTTATAATGCGGAAGCATAAAGGAAATAAGGTCTGTTAACTTCTCTAAAAACTTGTGCGTTTCGTTAAATTTCAGCACATATGACGATACTTCCTCGTCAAGACCTGTTAATGGCTTCATATGTGGAATATAGTATGGATTTGGTAAAAAACGAACATCAAATACTAAATCAGCATCAATTGGAATACCATATTTAAATCCAAATGACATCACATTTACACGAAATGCTTGTTCACCCTCAGTTGAGAATAATTGAATGATCTTTTCTCTTAGCTCTTTCGGCTTTAATTCCGACGTATCAAGTACAATATTCGCACGCGCCTTCATATCTGTTAATAACGAACGCTCAGCTTCTATTCCTTTTAACGGAAGACCCGTTGGAGCAAGTGGATGTGAACGCCTTGTTTCTTTATAACGAGTTACAAGTGTACTATCTTTTGCATCCAAGAATAAAATATGCGGAATAATCCATGTGCGTTCTGTTAAATCATCAAGCGCTCCCCATAAATGATCAAAGAACTCTCGGCCACGTAAATCAATACCGAGCGCCACTTTATTCATTTCCCCTTTCGAGTCTGCCATTAATTCAACAAACTTCGGCAACAACATAGGCGGTAAATTATCCACGCAAAAATATCCTAGATCTTCAAAGCTTTGCAAGGCAACCGTTTTTCCTGCTCCGGACATTCCTGTAATAATAACCATTTTAATATCATTATGCGCGTTCATCATATCCCCCCTCATGGTTTAACTCGGATCTAACCGATACGAAAGTAATTCAAAATCCGGTGTATATACAAATGTACCGTAAATAATACCATTTCCTTTAATTAAATAATCAATAATATGATAATCTCCCGGTGCCATTGGCAACTCATCAATCTTATCAAATGTATGCCAGCCTATTATCCCTTCTTCGCTTTGCAGTTTATTTTCTCCTGCAAAATCTGTCGCTAAGAAAGAAAACATCATCCATTCGGAAACAACCTTGTCTCCTTCTTGGATTACGAAAGTAAAGACACCTTTTAATGCTGGATTTTTCAAATAAATACCCGTTTCTTCGCGATATTCGCGAACAACCGATTCTCTTACCGTTTCCCCGCGCTCCATTTTTCCCCCTGGAGCAACCCACCAATTTCGACGAGGCTTTTGTAATAGAAGAACTTCATTATCCTTAATTAACACACAGTTTGTCACTCTTTGCAAACTTCCTCACCTCAGCTACTAACGGAGAAATCCCCATTATATACTTCCTTCATTATACTATCAAATACAGTTTGTCACAACGAAGGAACCCCATGTCTAAAGCAAATGAAAAAAGATGACGGAAGACTATTCCCATCATCTTATAGTAAAAAACCTCATAATTATTGATCATCCACAATAATATACGCTGTTCTTATTGGCCCATGTACCCCTACGACAAGATTCATTTCAATATCAGCACTGTTTGACGGACCAGAGATAAAATTCAAACAAGATGGAGGGGCTTCACCCTCAGCATTTTGATGGTGAAGCATCTTTGTAGCTTGTGTTAACCTGGGGACAATCGTGCTTTTCGGGACAATGGCAATATACGATTCTGGAAGAAGACTGACGTGTCTGCCTTTCATTCCATCATTATATAAAACGACGGTTCCTGATTCCGCAAGAGTAATATCACAAAATGTAATTCCAAGATCAGCTGTTTTCGCGAATTCAATACTCTCTTCCTTATGGGCTAAATCCCATTTATGAAAATGCATTGCCCCTTCATTTGTAAAAGTATTACTAAGATTATATTCATCAAACCGTTCATCATTTGAATAAATAACAGATTTGATATTCCATTCTTTCATAAAGGAGTGTAATGTTTCTGCAAGATTAGCCTTTTTTGTTCTCAGAACTTCTGTATGAATCGTTTCACAATGTTCCATCAACTTCAATACAAGCTCATCCTTCGTTAATCCGTCAAAAACGCTCCATTGCGGAGAAACAGACCAGCTTGGTTTTTCTACAGTTTCTGGACGTTTTCTCCCAAGTCTTTCGGATAGCTTAGCTAAAAATGTTTCGCGATTTTGAATGGCCATTATCGATCCTCCCTTGACCGCTTTTCAAACCAATCTCTAAACAGTTGTTTTTTCGGAGCTGGAAAGTCTCTTGCTTCTGTCCAAGCTTTTAACGGTCCTATCCCACGCTCAATTTTATCTCCTTTTGTAAAAGGCTTTAATGCATACGGAGCTGTCCTCGCCGCTAACGAGAATGACCTCGAACTCTTCACCATTTTTTCAAATCCTTTCATCGCCACATCCCAAGCTACAGGAGACTTTTTCACTTCCTCTACAATCTGCCTACGATGCTGAATTAATAATTCATGTAAAGGTATTCGCACCGGACATGCTTCCGTACAAGCACCGCAAAGGCTAGATGCATAAGGTAAATCCTTGTATTCATCATATCCGCCTAAAAGCGGTGTCAATACAGCACCAATTGGCCCTGGATAGATTGAGCCGTATGCATGTCCTCCGATATGACGATATACTGGACACACATTAATACATGCCGCACAGCGAATGCACTGCAAAACACTTTGAAACTCTGTTCCTAAAATATTAGAACGACCGTTATCAACAATTACTAAATGAAATTCCTCTGGTCCATCTGTCCCCCCAGGTTCCGTTAAACCAGTAATATAACTTGTTAACTTTTGTCCGACAGAACTTCGGCACAGAAGCGTTACTAAAATATCAAGCTCTTCCCATGTTGGGACAATCCGCTCCATCCCCATCACGGTAATTAACGTTTTCGGAATAGTCGTAACTAATCTGGCATTCCCTTCATTCGCTACAATTGAAATAGACCCGGACTCCGCAACAGCAAAATTACATCCCGTCACGCCTACATCCGCCGTTAAAAAATCATTACGCAAATAGTTCCGGACAAACCTCGCCATCTTTTCAGGATCCGCTGTTCCGATATAGCCTATTTTTTCCTTAAACAACTCGCAAATGCTTTCTTTATCTTTATGAAGACACGGAACAACGATATGTGATGGTGGATCATGATCATTAATTTGTAAGATAAATTCCGCTAGGTCCGTTTCTAATACTTCCCCTCCAACTTCTTCAATTGCTTCATTTAGACTGATTTCTTCCGTTACCATAGATTTTGACTTTACAATTTTTTTCGCGTTTTTCTTTTTTATAATCCCTTTTACATATTCCCTTGCATCTTCAGCGGTCTCTGCGAAATACACAGAACCACCATTTTGCTCAATCTTTTCCGTGAGTTGATATAAATAATAATCAAGATTTTCTAACGTATGCTTTCGGATTTCTTCTCCTAAAGAACGCCATTCTTCCCAATTTCCAAGACTCTCAGTGGCTTTTAATTTCTTACTTCTAAGACCATCTTGCGCTTTCTTAACTGCATTTCTCATAAATTGATCCCCGATACCTGTTTCAGCACGTTTATGAAAAGGATCGTTCCCAATTTTCATTCCCATTTTTAGATCCCCTCTCTATCCTCATTTAATACTTGCGCAATATGCTTCACTTCAATTGGATAACCATGACGGGTTAATCGCCCTTTTATATTCATTAAACAGCTGCAATCCATCCCGATTAACACTTCCGCACCCGTTTCCATAATATGCTTCACTTTTTCCTCAACCATTTCCTCAGAGATTTCCGCCATCTTCACTGCGAATGTACCGCCGAATCCACAGCAATCATAATTGTGAGACAACGGAACGACTTCCAACCCTTTTACATGTTTTAATAATGTTTGAGGAGGCTCTTTAATATTCATTAACCGGCTCATATGACAGGATGTATGAACGGTTGCTTTTTTATGTAGCTTTGCTCCTAAATCTTCTTTACCTAACACTTCTACAATAAACTGTGTAAATTCATATGTTTTTTTTGCAAGTTCCGTAGCTTTTTCGCGCCATTCTGTTTCACTTTCAGAAAATAAACTTGAAAACTCGTGAACCATCATAACGCAAGAGCCTGATGGCGCCACAACATATTCTGAACCAGCAAACGCTTCAATCATATGCTTTGCAGCCGTTTTCGTTTCCTTCTGATATCCGCTATTATAAGCAGGCTGACCACAGCAAGTTTGTTTTTTAGGAAAGTCGACTTCACAGCCTAAATCTTCAAGAATCTCAACAACATCTTTTCCTACTTCTGGATAAAAAACATCCGCAAGACAAGTAATAAATACCGACACTTTCATATAGACACCTCCAAATAAAGTGAAACTTTAATCAGTGGGGGTTCTTCATTCCTCACTGATGGAAAGTCCCCCAATAGCGGGATAAAAGTAATTACTATATATCCTTTTACATATAAATCGCTGCTACGTAGGAGACAACATGATCTCCACTCGCTCTCGTCCCCCTAAAAAGAAAAAGGGGATATATCCGTTTTTATTCAAATCTACCTCTTTTAAATATTATTGGTAAAAAATACAAAAAATATTAATAAAAATGCTAAGCAAACAAAAAAATAGGTGATTGAGGGCTATCCCTCAATCACCTATTTCTTACTAAAATATGATACAATCGCAAATCCTAAAATAAATGTAATAATAGAACTTACAATCGATATACCACCTGTTGGAATACCAGGAAACACGACTGCAATTGATCCAATCACAAGTCCGATAATTGCAGCAAATGTTGCGCTCTTAAAATGCGTTAATAAATAGCTAATTCCTTTACTACTCACAACGAATCCTACCATAACCCCCGCACCAATTACCACAATTAATGGAAGATTCAATGTTGTTAAAGCTTGAATCGCTGTCGGATACACGCCAATGATTAATAAAATAAATGATCCACTAATCCCTGGAAGCAGCATAGCCATACTAGCCATCCAGCCTGCCAAGAATAACCCGATCGTATTTAAAATTGTTAACGTCGTAATTGGATCTGCCGCTTTATCCGGCTTAAAAAACACAGTTACCGCTACAAGAACTGCTGCAACAAACAATATAATAATATGGCCTGCTTTAAATTCTTCTTTCGCATTGGCTTCCTTCATTAACATTGGTATAATGCTCAAGATTAAACCAAGGAAGAAAAACTGCGTTGGCCCATAATGATTTTCCAGTAAATACTTAATTACATGACTTAACGTCAAAAATGCTGCCGCTACACCAGAAGCAAGCGGAATTAAAAATCCTAAATGTTTCTTCCACTCACGACTAAAGAAGCCGCTAATTGCAGCAAGTAGTTGCTCATAAATCCCAAGTACAACGGCAATCGTACCACCGCTCACACCAGGAATTAAATCGCTAACACCCATACAAAACCCACGATATACATTACGCCATTCCATCTTCTACACATTCCTCATTTCTTTTGAACATTTTTTCACAAATTAAAGTATAACAACAAATACAAAAGAGTACGAACAGAATGACCTAATATATATGACATCTCTATAACAATTCAGGCTTTGAAATCCTATATAAATAGTTGTACGCTATCTGTGGCTGTGCTTCTCCCCGTGTGTCGAATATGGTCAAAGGGTCTTTATTCCGTGTCGAATCGACGATAAATGAGAAAGAAGCTACCTCAGTAAAGGTAACTTCTCTTCTTGGGTTATTATTTTTCTACTTTTAATTCTTCTAATAGACATTCCACGTAATGCTGTGCACTTTGCGCAGCAATACTTCCATCGCCTGTTGCTGTTACAATTTGACGAAGCATTTTTTCACGAATGTCACCAGCTGCGAAAATACCAGGAACTTTTGTTTCCATACGTTCATTTGTTTCAATATAACCATTTTCATTTGTAATACCTAACTCTACAAATGGTTTAGAAAGTGGTAACATACCAACATAAACAAATACGCCTTCTGCTTTAAACTCTTGTTCTTCACCACTATTTACATCTACAAGTGTTACGCTGCCTACTTTTCCGTTTGCTTCATTAATTTCTTTTACAGTGTGGTTCCAAATAAAATCAACTTTTTCATTTTGGAAAGCACGGTCCTGTAAAATCTTTTGTGCACGCAATTGGTCACGGCGATGAACAATCGTTACTTTCGTTGCAAAACGTGTTAAATACACACCCTCTTCAACAGCTGAGTCGCCGCCGCCGACAACAACAAGCTCTTTCCCTTTAAAGAATGCACCGTCACATACTGCGCAGTATGATACGCCGCGTCCACCAAGTTCTTTCTCGCCTGGTACACCAATTTTCTTATATTCCGCACCGCTTGCTACAATAATGGCACGTGCTTTATATTCTTTCTTTCCAGCGATTACTGTTTTATATTCTTTTCCATCAACAATTTGTTTCACATCACCATATGCATATTCTGCACCGAATTTCTTCGCATGTTCAAACATTTTATTTGATAAGTCTGGTCCTAAAATATGATCATAACCTGGATAGTTTTCTACTTCTTCTGTATTTGCCATTTGTCCGCCCGGAATGCCGCGCTCTAGCATTAATGTACTTAAATTTGATCGAGATGTATACACAGCTGCTGTCATTCCTGCTGGGCCAGCTCCGATAATAATTACATCATAAATTTTTTCTTCTGCCATATTCTTCATCTCCTGTTCTTAACGCTCTTGTAATACCCTCATTATACTGTCAGCAATGTTTTTTTCCCAATGATTTGCCTGCTCTTACGCATGCACACATCTTACTGCTTGCACATACTTTCGTACAGTTGCTACCGATACATTATATATATTCCCAAGCTCTGCCTGCGTCAATTTATCGTGACATTCGCCTCTTACAATATATTCAACTGCCGCTGACCAGCCATATACATTTGTAAACGCCGTTCCGCTCGTGTATAAGCGTATAAATGTACAAAACCAAAGATGTAAACATTCTTCAATCAGCTCATCATCTTTTTTAGTATAGTTGTATAAAGCATCTGCAATGTGAACACATTGTTCAAACGACTGAAGTCCTTGCGGAATACTTTTATGACTATTAATTAAAAAGAAATAGTGTGCGAGTTGTGATACAATCGGAACTCGCTTAGGAGATTGCATTACATCAAAGAAAAAGCCGATTTTGTCTGGTGTTGTCAACTCATTCATTAAATATAAAGCCAGCATTTGTTCTTCTAACGTTTCACTTTGCTGAAATGATTGCTGCAGTTCTCGAAATAAAATATTTTGGCCTTCATCTGCTAAATTAATAGCATTCCAAGGCTCCTTTCCTTTTTTATCAGGATGTAACTCCACGACGTGCGCCCACATTTTCTCTGCTGTTTGTTCATCGTTTACCATGTAAGCAGAATATGCAAACCAATAATAAAAACTAACATCACCTTCGTAACCTTGACGCTTTAAAATTTTCAACCATTTATATGCACTTTCGAAACGACCAATTGTCGCAAATGTTGTCCCTAGCTTCACACGATGTTCAAATGACATCGGATACACTGTCTCCAATTGCTCTGCTAACTTTTCTACTTGCTTATATTCCCCAATAGAATATAGAAAAATAAGCGTATTACATAAGGCATGAATATTCCCTGGATTCTTCTCTAAAATTAGCTCTGTCATTTTCAATGCTTGATCAACATTGCCAAGCTGAAAATGAGCAATTGCTAAATTATTATGTGCCGACCAAAATTCCGGATATTCCGTTATAACGCCTTCAAGCGTAGCAATTGCTTCTTCTAATTGACCGTTCCGAATATAATGATTTGCTTGCTCTTGCATCACAATTAATCCATCTTCATCTTCAAGTTCCGGTGCATCCATTTCTTCTTCTTCAATAATCTCTAAAAGTTCCATCGTTTCTTCAATAAATTCTTTGTCCGTCGCAACTTCTAAATACCGCTCTGCATACTTTTTTGCTTGTTGGAATAGACCAAGATACGCATAATTATTTGCCATAAAATAATAGCATTCTTCTATTTGTTCACCCGTACGAACAATTTGTAAAAAAATTTGATTCGATTCGTGATAATCTCCCACTTCTGATAATGCCGTTGCTAATTGACATAAAATAAACGGCTCTTTCTGACTTTGTGCCGCTCTTTTAAAATATTTAATTGCATCGTCTAAATGATGGTTGCGATAAGCCTTCATTCCTTTATCATAAAAGAAATCGGCTAATTGATTAAAAGAAATAACTTGTCCGTTATCTTTATGAATTTCTTGATTTTTCCCCATAGATCCTCCATTATTTCATTCTTCTATCTATAAGTATAAACGATTCTTCTAAAAACAAAACAGTATATTATACGCAAATATTTCCTTTTCATTCCCGAAAAGAAAAGGAAAATGTTACATTTCTAACATTTCCCTTTTCTCGCTGCCATTTCCTCTTTCGTATAAATAACACGCATCGGATTTCCTCCAACGAAAGCACCGCTCGGTACATCACGATGAACAAGTGTACCCGCTGAAACAATCGCTCCGTCTCCAATGACAACCCCCGGTAAAATAGTCGAATTTGCTCCAATCATTACTTCGTCTCCAATGATAATTTCACCAAGGCGATATTCTGTAATTAAATATTCATGAGCTAATAATGTTGTATTATAACCAATAATCGAATTACGCCCAACCGTAATTTTCTCTGGAAACATAATATCTGGCATAACCATAAGGGCAAAAGAAGTTTGCTCTCCAATTTTCATTCGCAAAAATGTGCGATATAACCAGTTTTTCATCCGTAAAAACGGAGTATAACGCGCAATTTGAATGACAATGAAATTTCTCATCACTTTCCAAAATGAAACGGTCTTATATACGTTCCATAATGAATTTGCTCCTGACACAGGATAGCGTGTTGTCCGTCGCACCATTCTCTCCCCTTGTCAGCCTAGTTCATGAGGCAAAATCGTTAACAAGTCACTCATTTTTTCTAACATATAATCCGGTTTATAAGACTCTAAGTATTCGCGTCCTTTAATTGTCCATGCAACAGCTGCTGTCTTCACGCCAGCATTTTGTCCGCCGACAATATCGTGATGATTATCTCCTACCATTAACGCTTCTTCCGGCTTTGCCTCTAATAATTGCAACGCTCTTTGAATCGGCTCTGGATGCGGCTTCACATGCTCTACATCATCAATTGTCACCACAACATCAAAAAACTGTTTTAATTTCGATAACTTTAATCCCATTTCGACAGTTCGGCGCGCCTTCGTTGTTACAATCCCAACCTTATAACCTTTCTTTCGAAGCTCCTGGACAGTTTCATACACTGTTTCATACTCTTCTACTAACTCATCATGATGTTCATGATTAAAGTTACGGTAACATTGAATGAGTTCTTCAACTCGGTTTTCATCAATTTTACTGAATGTATCATGCAATGATGGACCAATAAACGGCAGTACATCTTCACGCTTATACTGATTCGGATAGTACTTTTCTAAAGTATATAAAAATGAAGAGATAATAAGTTCGTTTGTATTAATCAACGTTCCATCCAAATCAAATAACACTGTATTGATGTTCATCTTTTCCACGTCCTTAGTTGTTGTGTGATAAAGTGAAACTTCCATTTGGAGGTGCTTTTCCTCCAAATGGTCAGCCCGCCCAATCGGGCTCTTACAAGCAGTTCCTCTTCTTTCATTCTCTTCTTCGCTTACTGCTTGTTAGAGCGGGATATGAAAAGAAGCAGCGCCACATGTATGACGCTACTTTTTTCTCATTCACCATTGAAATTCTATCATTATTTTTCTGAATACCGTTTATCCGCATACCCCATTTTCCGTCTCACAACAACAAAAATGATAGAGACAAGAATTAAGACAATGGATACGACTTGCGCAATGCGAAGCGGACCAAGCATTAAACTATCTGTACGCAATCCTTCTACAAAGAAACGCCCGATAGAGTACCAAGTTAAATATGTGAAAAATAGTTCTCCGCGGCGTAAATTTGCTTTCCGAAGAAATAGAAGTAAAATAACCCCAGCAAAATTCCATAGTGATTCATATAAAAATGTTGGATGGTAATATACACCATCAATATACATTTGATTCACAATAAACTGCGGTAAATGTAAACTTTCAAGAAATTGACGCGTTACCTCACCGCCATGAGCTTCTTGGTTCATAAAGTTGCCCCAGCGGCCAATCGCTTGTCCAAGTAAAATACTTGGCGCTGCAATATCTGCTAGCTTCCAAAAAGATAGACCGCGTACTTTTGCAAATACAATTCCGGTAAGAACCGCACCAATTAATCCGCCATGAATCGCTAAACCGCCTTGACGAATGTTAATAATTTGACTCGGGTTTTGGGAATAATAGTCCCATTCGAAAATAACATAGTATGCACGTGCACAAATGATTGCAATCGGCACTGCAATTAGGACCAAATCAATAAACGTATCTTTCGGAATACCGAGACGCTCTCCTTCGCGGGTTGCAAGCCATAATCCAAGCAACACAGCCGTACCAATAATGACACCATACCAATAAATTGGAAACGGCCCAAGCTGAATTGCCACGCGATCAAGCTGCGGTACAGACCCTAACAGCATATTCTCTACTCCCTTTCTATTCCACTAATGGAAGTTTCACTTATATTTAATTTTGATCTCCTAGTTCAATCGCACTCATAAGACGCTCTGAAAATTGTTGCGCTGCATTGACGCCCATACGTTTTAAACGGAAGTTCATCGCTGCTACTTCAATAATGACAGCTAAGTTTCGACCTGGTCGTACTGGTAAGGTAATCTTTGTAATATCTGTATCAATAATTTTCATTTTTTCTTCATCTAAGCCAAGGCGATCATAGTTCTTCTTTTGATCCCAAATCTCAAGATTAATCACAAGTGAAATACGTTTATGATTACGCACTGCACCTGCACCAAATAACGTCATAACGTTAATAATGCCAAGTCCACGAATTTCAAGTAAATGCTCAATTAACTCCGGTGAACTTCCGACTAGTGTATCGTCATCTTCTTGGCGAATTTCTACACTATCATCAGCAACAAGACGATGTCCGCGCTTCACAAGCTCAAGTGCTGTTTCGCTTTTCCCGACACCACTTTGTCCTGTAATCATTACACCGACGCCATAAATATCAACTAATACACCGTGAATGGCTGTTGTTGGCGCCAATTTACTTTCTAAATAGTTCGTCAAACGGCTTGATAAACGTGTCGTTTTTAACGGTGAACATAATATCGGCACGCCGGTCTGACGAGATGCTTGCATTAAGTCCTCTGGTACATCCTGACCGCGCGTTACGATAATGCACGGTGTTTCTTCTGTACAAAGCGCTTGCATGCGCATTTTCTTTTGTTCAACTGTTAACGTATCAAAAAAAGTAAGCTCAGTTTTCCCAAGAAGCTGCACACGATCAGCCGGATAATATGTAAAAAATCCCGCCATTTCAATTCCAGGGCGTGATAAATCACTTGTATCAATGGGACGATGAATTCCTTCCTCACCACTTACTAATTCTAACTGAAAATGTTCAATTAAATCTTTCGTACGAACTTTTGGCATATATAAACCTCCACGTTGCGGAATGTATCTAGGCAGCGTACTACCACTCTACCCGCTATTGTACCATTTTTTACTTAAAACAAGAAATACGGTTTCTTTTGAAAAAGAAAAAAAACATTCCACGCTTTGCGCAAAATGTTTTACGTTTTGTCGGATACTTTCTGCCGTCCGATTAGTCTTTCTCATATAACGGTTCAATGATCACTTTCTCAATTAACATATTTAAAATTGAAATAAAGATCGCTGCCATAATTGCTGCGCCAAATCCAGATAAATTAAACGCATCACCAAGTATCGAATCTGTAATTTCTAGCGTAATCGCATTAATAACGATTAAAAAGAATCCAAATGTTAACACAGTAATTGGCAGCGTAATTAAAATTAATAACGGTTTAACAAACACATTTAAAAGAGACAAAATAATGCTTGCAATCACTGCTGTTTGTATATTCGCTATTTCAAACGCACCTGGTGCAAATATTTTGAGAAGACCTGATACAACAATTAGCACAATACTGTTTACAATAAGTGATAAAATCAATCTCATGTTCTTTACACTTCCTTTTCACTAGGGACAATGAATACCTAAACTACATATACCAACAATAATACTTGAAATCTGCCCAAAATACCAAGAACAAATGAAACTGCATATAAGATTCTTCTTACAGACAATCCTTTACTCATTCGCAAGCAACTGTACACCTTTCACAATATTCCAGATAAAAATAACAAGGTTCACAAATCCAAATAACAACAGTGCAATAAGCACCATCACACCAATTTGTTCTGGTGTGTTCATCACAAATCCAAGTAGAAAAACGAGAAATAAACAAAAGAACGGTAATAAATGCGAAATGAGTGCTTTCTTTGCGTGAGATTTCACTTCTTCATGAGGAACAACAAAGTACACAATGATTGGAAATAATAACGGAGCCACAAAAATACTAAAATAACAACAAGAGGCTAACAATTTTTCGGTAGAATCCACATCCTCATCTCCTTTGGATGCATATAGCAGAAAACATGTAACAGAGAAGCATCGCCTCTCTGTTACATGTTCCTTTACTGTGTTAATTCTACTTCCTTCACTTTTTCTTTCATACGTGCTGTATCACGTTCTAAAACACCTTTTAAATACTTACCTGTGTAAGAATGTTCTTCTTTCACAACTTGCTCCGGCGTACCTGTCGCAACAATTTGTCCGCCCTTATCTCCGCCTTCGGGACCAAGGTCAATCAAATAATCGGCCGTTTTAATGACATCTAAGTTATGTTCAATAACAAGTACCGTTTCACCATTATCAACAAGACGTTGCAGCACTTTTAATAGACGAGCAATATCATGTGCATGAAGCCCCGTTGTCGGTTCATCTAAAATGTACAACGTGCGGCCCGTTGAACGGCGGTGCAGCTCAGATGCTAACTTCACGCGCTGCGCTTCTCCGCCCGATAACGTCGTTGCCGGCTGACCAAGCTTCATATAACCAAGCCCTACATCCACAAGCGTTTGGAGCTTACGTTTAATTTTCGGGATATTCGCAAAGAACTCTACCCCATCTTCAATTGTCATCTCTAACACTTCAGAAATATTTTTATCTTTATATTTTACTTCCAATGTTTCACGATTATAACGTTTTCCATGACAAACTTCACATGGAACGTACACATCTGGTAAGAAGTGCATTTCAATTTTAATAATCCCATCACCGCGGCACGCTTCGCAGCGGCCACCTTTCACGTTAAAGCTAAAACGTCCTTTTTGATAACCGCGGACCTTCGCTTCATTCGTCTGTGCAAACACATCACGAATATCATCAAACACACCTGTATATGTCGCTGGGTTAGAACGCGGTGTACGCCCAATTGGTGATTGATCAATATCAATTACCTTGTCTAAATGCTCAAGGCCCTTAATTTCCTTATGCATACCAGGCTTACTCTTCGATTTATATAGTTTTTGAGCCACTGCTTTATATAGCACTTCATTAATTAATGTACTTTTCCCTGAACCAGATACACCCGTCACAGCAACAAATGTGCCAAGCGGGAATGACATCTTCGCATTTTTCAAGTTATTTTCCTTCGCTCCAATAACCTCAATCTTACGGCCATCACCTTTACGGCGCTCCAGCGGAACCGGAATAAACTTTTTACCGGATAAGTATTGTCCTGTTAACGAATTGTCATCATGCATTACTTCTTGCGGCGTCCCAGCTGAAACGACTTGCCCGCCGTGAATACCTGCACCAGGACCAATGTCTAATAAATAATCCGCAGCCATCATTGTATCTTCATCATGCTCAACTACAATAAGCGTGTTTCCTAAATCACGCATATTTTTCAGTGTTTGAATTAAGCGATCGTTATCACGCTGATGTAAACCGATAGAAGGTTCATCCAGAATATATAATACGCCCGTTAAGCTCGAGCCAATTTGCGTCGCTAAGCGAATACGCTGCGCTTCTCCGCCCGATAATGTTCCAGCTGCACGGCTAAGCGTTAAATAATCAAGTCCCACGTTAATTAAGAAGCTAAGACGCTCTTTAATTTCACGCAAAATAAGTTTCGCAATACTTTGTTGTTTTTCCGTTAATTCGATATTTGTAAAGAACTCGTGCGCGTCTTGCACAGAAAACTGCGAGACTTCAGCAATCGTTTTTCCACCTACAAAAACAGCTAAGGTTTCTGGCTTCAAACGAGCGCCTTTACATTTCGGACAAGCTTGCTCCGCCATATATTTTTCCATTTGCTCACGAATATAATCAGAGCTCGTTTCTCGGTAACGGCGCTCAATGTTTGGAATGACACCTTCGAAAACAATGTCGCCTTCCTTCACTTGACCAAAGTCATTCACATAACGGAAATACACTTTTTCATCTCCGCTTCCGTATAACACCTTTTCAAACAAATGCTTCGGAATATCTTTTACCGGTGCATCCATATCAATGCCATAATGGTTACAAACAGACTTTAGCAACTGCGGATAATATTGCGAACTTGACGGTTCCCAAGGTGCAATTGCATGATCGTTTAATGATAAATCCCAGTTTGGAATGACTAAATCAAGATCTACTTCTAACTTTGAACCAAGACCATCACAGGACGGACACGCACCGAACGGACTGTTGAAAGAAAACATGCGCGGCTCAAGTTCACCAATAGAAAATCCGCAATATGGACAAGCGTGATGCTCACTAAACAGCAACTCTTCTTCTCCAATCACATCAATTAAAACGCGGCCTTCACCAAGCTTCAAAGCCGTTTCTAATGAATCGGCAAGGCGACCGGCAATTCCTTCTTTCACTACAATACGGTCAATCACAACTTCAATGGAATGTTTTTTATTTTTATCTAGCGTAATTTCTTCCGATACATCAAGCATTTCTCCATCAACGCGAACGCGGACATACCCTTGCTTTTTAATATCTTCTAACAGCTTCACATGTGCACCTTTACGCCCTGATACAATCGGCGCGAGCACTTGTAGCTTCGTACGCTCTGGATATTCTAAAATACGATCTACCATTTGTTCAACTGTTTGCGATGTAATTTCAATACCATGATTTGGACAAATCGGCGTTCCGACACGCGCAAATAATAAACGTAAATAATCGTAAATCTCCGTCACTGTTCCAACTGTTGAACGCGGATTGCGGCTCGTCGTTTTTTGATCAATTGAAATGGCCGGTGATAACCCTTCAATTGCATCGACATCCGGTTTATCCATTTGCCCTAAAAATTGCCGCGCATACGCCGATAGCGATTCTACGTACCGGCGCTGCCCTTCTGCATAAATCGTATCAAATGCTAACGACGATTTCCCTGAACCAGATAGCCCTGTTACAACAACAAGCTGATTTCTCGGAATGGTGACATCTATATTTTTTAAGTTGTGGGCTCTCGCACCTTTTACAACGATAAAATCTTTACCCATTGTCTTCACCCTTCTGCTTTTAATTCTAATAATAGATCACGAAGCTCAGCCGCCCGCTCAAAATCAAGCGCTTTTGCAGCTTCCTTCATTTCGGCTTCCATTTTTGCAATTACATTTTCTCGTTCTTTTTTCGTCATTTTCTTAGACGATAGCGGCGCTGCTTCATACGTTTCAGTATCTTCAGCAGCCATCGTTGCACGAATCACGTCGCGCACCTCTTTTTGAATTGTTCTTGGTACAATTCCGTGCTTTTCATTATATGCTTCTTGAATTTGACGACGACGCTTCGTTTCTTCAATTGCGATTCCCATCGATTTTGTAATTCGGTCAGCATACATTACAACATGACCGTTTGCATTACGAGCTGCGCGGCCAATCGTCTGAATAAGCGAGCGCTCCGAACGAAGAAATCCTTCTTTATCCGCATCTAAAATAGCTACGAGCGACACTTCTGGAATATCGAGTCCTTCACGAAGTAAGTTAATACCGACAAGCACATCGAACTTACCAAGACGAAGATCGCGAATAATTTCAATCCGCTCTAACGTTTTAATTTCAGAATGAAGATAGTTTACTTTAATCCCAACATCTTTTAAATAATCTGTTAAATCCTCTGACATTTTCTTCGTTAATGTCGTAATTAATACACGCTCATTTTTCGCGATTCGCTCTTGGATCTCTCCTAGTAAATCATCAATTTGCCCTTCAATTGGCCTTACATCAATTTCCGGATCTAATAGCCCTGTTGGACGAATAATTTGTTCCGCCACTTCCGGTGAATGTTCCAGTTCATATGGACCCGGCGTTGCTGATACATACACAACTTGATTCGTTTTCTCTTCAAACTCTTCAAACATAAGCGGTCTGTTATCAAGTGCTGACGGCAGACGGAATCCATGATCAACAAGCACTTGCTTACGTGCCTGATCACCGTTATACATCGCTCTTACTTGCGGCACTGATACATGCGACTCATCCATTACGATGAGAAAATCTTTCGGAAAATAATCTAATAATGTATATGGTGTTGAACCAGCTGGACGGAGCGTCAAATGACGGGAGTAGTTCTCAATTCCAGAACAAAAGCCCATCTCACGCATCATCTCTAAATCGTAACGTGTCCGCTGCTCTATCCGCTGCGCTTCTAACAATTTACCGTTATCATTTAATTCTTTTAAGCGTTCTTCTAATTCTTTTTCAATATTTTCAATAGCAACTTTCATTTTTTCTTCGCGTGTAACGAAGTGAGATGCCGGAAAGATTGCCACATGCTCACGTTCTGCTAATACTTCACCTGTTAATGCATTTACTTCTCGAATGCGATCAATTTCATCGCCGAAAAATTCAATTCGGATACAGTGCTCATCAAGAGATGCCGGGAAGATTTCAACTACATCACCGCGCACGCGAAACGTCCCGCGCTGGAAGTCAATATCATTACGGCCATACTGCACATCAACAAGTTCACGAAGCAATTGATTGCGATCTTTCTCCATACCTACGCGTAAAGAGACAACAAGTTCACTATATTCTTCTGGGGAACCTAAACCGTAAATACAGGACACACTCGCTACAATGATGACATCATCTCTTTCAAATAAAGCCGACGTCGCTGAGTGACGCAATTTATCAATCTCATCATTAATTTTTGCGTCTTTTTCAATAAATGTATCGGTTTGTGGTACATATGCTTCCGGTTGATAATAGTCGTAGTAACTAACAAAATATTCAACTGCATTGTTCGGAAAGAAATCTTTGAGCTCACTGTATAGCTGTCCTGCTAACGTTTTATTATGAGCCATTACAAGTGTTGGCTTCTTCACTTCTTTAATGACATTTGATATCGTAAATGTCTTACCCGTCCCTGTCGCTCCAAGCAACACTTGATGTTTCTTACCATTTTTAATCCCAGCTACAAGCTGCTTTATCGCTCTTGGCTGGTCACCTTGCGGGGAATATTCTGAGACAATCTCAAATTGATGTTCCAAATAAATCCGCCCTCCTCGTAAAAAATCTGTATTTTCATTTTAACACGAACGCTCATAAAAAAACCAAAAAAACGAACAAGCATTCGATAAATAATTCGACACCCTTTCTATAAATCCAATATATAACAACAAAAAGGATGCTTATTTACTAAGCATCTTCCCATAGTTATTCATGAAGTACCTCTAGCAAAAAATAGCTCATATTCTTATGATTTTCTTTACATTCACTTAATTTATAACTTACAGATTCATCGCTTTTTTCTTTCATAATCCCTTTACACACATCACTCTTTTTCCCTTTTTGACTTCCTCCAAATTTGTCGTTGGAATCATCAAAAAGATAGTTTATATTGATTCCATCATAATCTAATGTTTGAAAAATCGGATCCCCTTCATCTGTATAATTTACAATACGCACTTTATCAGCTTTACCATTTTTCACATGAGTTAAAAACCGCTGAAACTTATCTAAATTAGAATCTCCACCTATTTTTACGATAATATCATTCTTTTTATCAACTTTTGCTTCATCATGTTTCTGATTTCCTGTTTTTACAGAAGATAAACACCCCGCCAAACTGCCTATGTAGAATAGAAAACATAATAAGACAATTCCTTTTCTCATCTTAATCCTCTCCAGCTTATTTTAACTTTATCCCTCTATTCACGGGCAGTAAGACCCCACCTCAATATTTTGAGAAAAGCGAAGAAGGAAGGTGGAGGATAACTGCTAGCATATGCCCGATTAGTTGAACCTTATACTACTATTCAAAATGAAATAACTTGGCGTAGCAACAAAAATCCCCATACAAATATCGACAAGGAATCCATATTTTTTGTATAGGTAGAATTTTCTAAAAAATTTGTATTTACAACACCCACTTTTCATATTACAATACGTTTAAAGATTCGACATTATACGACAATTCGAACTTAAAGTTCAGAATATTTTAACAACTAGAGGGTGAGGGAGCTTATATGAATCTATTCCGAAAAAAATCGATTTCGGCACTGCTAGCGCAATCACAGCAGAAAGGCACTTCTTTAAAAAAGGAGCTAGGCGCATTTGATTTAACAATGTTAGGAGTCGGCGCTATTATTGGAACAGGTATTTTCGTTCTTACCGGCGTTGCAGCAGCAAAACATGCAGGACCAGCACTTATTTTATCGTTTATTTTATCCGGTTTAGCCTGTGTATTTGCGGCATTATGTTATTCCGAATTCGCTTCAACTGTACCGGTATCAGGTAGCGCGTACACTTACAGCTATGCAACATTTGGAGAAATCATTGCTTGGATTTTAGGTTGGGACTTAATTCTAGAATACGGCTTGGCATCCTCAGCCGTTGCATCTGGTTGGTCAGGGTATTTCCAAGGGTTATTATCTGGATTTGGTATTAAACTGCCGCACGCTTTAACAAGCGCTTATAATCCTGCGGCTGGCACATACGTAGACATACCAGCAATTTGTATTATTTTCATCATGACATTTTTATTAACAAGAGGCGCAAAAAAATCAGCTCGTTTCAATGCCATTATGGTAGCTATCAAAGTATTTGTTGTTCTTCTATTCATCGGCGTTGGTGCTTTCTATGTAAAACCTGAGAACTGGACGCCATTCATGCCATTTGGCTTCTCTGGCGTAACTACTGGAGCGGCAACTGTATTCTTTGCTTATATCGGATTTGACGCTGTATCAACAGCTGCTGAAGAAGTAAAAAATCCACAGCGTAACATGCCAATTGGTATTATCGCTTCCTTAGCAATCTGTACAATCTTATATATCGTTGTTTCATTAGTATTAACAGGAATCGTTCCTTACAATCAATTAGACGTAAAGAACCCTGTTGCATATGCTTTGCAATATATTCATCAAGATTGGGTTGCCGGACTTATCTCTTTAGGAGCAATTGCTGGGATTACAACAGTATTACTCGTTATGCTATATGGACAAACTCGTTTATTTTATGCAATGAGCCGTGATGGCTTACTGCCAAAAGCACTTTCTCGTGTAAACCAAAAAACACAAACACCAGTTATAAACAGCTGGATTACAGCAGCTATGGTTGCTTTCTTTGCTGGATTTGTTCCATTAGACAAGCTAGCAGAATTAACAAACATCGGTACATTATTCGCATTCATCGTTGTATCAATCGGCGTTATCATCTTACGCAAAAAACAACCAGACCTGAAGCGTGCTTTTAAAGTGCCATTCGTACCATTGGTTCCGATATTAGCGGTTCTATTCTGCGGATACTTAACATTACAACTTCCAGCAACAACATGGATTGGCTTTGTCGTTTGGTTAATTATCGGATTAGTTGTATATTTCAGCTACGGTTATAAAAATAGTACGCTGAAAAATGAACAAAAAGAAGACGTTGCATAACAAACAAAAAGAGGTGTTGTCCTTAACGAGACAGCACCTCTTTTTTCTTTTTCGGAAAAACAACGTAAGAAAGCGTAATAAGCGTATCTACAACGAAAACAATTCTCCATACTTTACTCACTCGATCCGCGGTTTCGTTTAAAAACAGATCGGCATCCCAGCTTGATATGTTTTCAAGTGGCACTAATCCATACAGAAAGAAAAATACAATGTGCACACCTGCAAATACAAGAAAGTGAATCCCCCAATGTAAGAGCTCCTGCTTCGTATGTGCCCAGCCTGTTAAATCTACTGGCTCTTCTATCATTGGCAGTGTTTCTCCTCGCCACTTTGCAATCATTCGTTGTATACGTAAATCTAGCTTCCTTAAATCTTTCTTTCCGTAAAAAACAGCATACAATACGATAATGACGATAATAATTTGAAACTGTGAAAACTTCCCTGTTTCATAATAATCAACGACACCTAACGTTAAAATAAATAATTCATTTAACAATAATACAATCCCTGCAATGAAACTTGCTTTACGCAGCTGAAAAGCATACCGTAACAGAAAGAAACTAATCGTTGCACTCCAAAACACAATTTCAGCGCCAATTAACAATGCCCAGCGATACTCGGTTAGTATATTCATTCTTTCTCCTCTCCCTCTATATATAATTCAAAAGCCACATCCATATACTGCAGCAGCTCTTCTTCAATCGGATACATATTCATCCTTTGCGACTGCTCTGTTGACTTACGTACTTCCCACAACTTATCCAAAAACGATTCATCACCGTTTGCCATCTCCCTACATTTTTCTAAAATGATTCCAGTAATTCCTTGTACTTCAGCATCACTTGGTGCTTTCTTCTTTTGCATAAGCTGACGCATTCGCTTTAATAAAATAATCCACTCTTGTACTTCTTCATTTTGCTCACTCATGTTTGGTAAGTTTTTCAGCAGATGTTCTTCTTCCTCTGAAAATACTTGTTGCTGAAATAGCTGACGCATTCGCGGAGACTGCTGTGAAAGCTGCATGAGCTCAAACATAATATGCCAATTTAGCTCGCCTTCTAACTCAGTAGAATACAAAACAGCTTGCAGTATCTTCTCCATACGTGAAAACTTCTTCTGCTCTTCTCGTACGAACAACAATTGCTTTTGCAAAACTTCCTTGAAATTTACACGCTCTGTTTCTAACATATTCATAATTTCTTTTAGTGCGAATCCCATTTCTTTCAAAAACAAAATCTGCTGCAATTTCAATAAATCATGCTCACTATATAATCGGTGCCCGCCTTCCGTCTTTCCGCTCGGCTCTAGCAAGCCGATTTGATCATAATACCGAAGCGTCCTTACTGTAACACTTGTCTCCTTCGTTAATTGCTGAATAGAAATCATTTCCATCACCCTCTCATTTTTATTATAAAAGGTAACGTAACGTTAGTTTCAAGAAGATTTTAAAAATAAAGAGCCGTTTACATCTAAGTTCATGTAAACAGCTCTTATCAAAAAGATTCCTATTCATCATCTTCAAAATTTTTCAGCTTTCGTTTCTCCCATGCACAAATCGCGAAAAAGATCGCACTACCAGTTGCCATAATCGGAAACTCCCAGCCTGTTTTCCCTTTCGTTATCATGTCGTAGAACGCCCAAATTAATAGGCATGTGCTGTAAAACATACAGGTGTATCTAGAGGCTTTTCCTGTTATGTGCCATTCGTATTCGTCGACTCGTCTTTTCATGATTCATTTCTCCCTCAAAGTCATTATTCACTCTCTTAGAAGCTATTAAATTAATTGCATACATTACACATCTTAATTTTTCAACATATAAGTCGCTACACCCTATCTCTACTTTACGCCCGTTTTCCAAATGCCGTTGCAACAATAAAGCTCCCAGCCATCAAAGCGCAGCAAATAAGAAACATTTCTTGTATTGGTAACGTTTCTCTGCCGACCACTTTACTTATGCCAATATAGAAAATGAGAATAATAAATGACATCATAAAAGAAATATTTAAGTATCTCTTTATATTATCTTGTACCCGTTCATCAATCTCAGGAATTTCTTCACGTTCAAACTTTTTCTTTTTGTAATAAGCGTATAAAATCACAAATACTATTGCTAAAACATTACTCAATAATACCGGTATCTTCGGTATAGAAGAATCCATCATAAATAATAGAATATCTCCTATAATTAACCCTAAAAAAGTCCCTATGTACAATGATTTATAACTTCCCATCACAATCCCCCTATTCCAAAGTAAAAATCTCCTCCACACTCATCTTAAAATACTTCGCAATCTTGAGCGACAACTCCAAACTCGGATTGTAATGATGATTTTCAATCGCAACAATTGTTTGGCGCGTCACTTGCATTGCTTTTGCCATCTCAACTTGCGTAATATGATTTTGTTTTCTTAATTCTTTAATTCTGTTTTGTACACCCATAGAATCCACCTTTAAAAAGTAAAGATATCTTTACAAAAGTTCCAATAAAAAAAGACTTGCCCAGCAAGTCCTCTACACAAAATGCAACACATACACAAGCGTATACCCAAGAACAGAAAGTAATACCGATCCAATTAGCCCTGCAACAAATGCTTTCGTTCCGAGCTTACGGAATGTCTTAAACTCTACATTTAAACCAAGCCCCGCCATTGCCATCGCCATAAGCATGTAGGAAATAACAACAATATCGCTTGCGATTTTTTCAGGTACAATTCCTAACGAATGAAACGCACTCACCGCTAAGAAACCGAAAATAAACCATGGAATCGGAATGTCACGCCAAGATTTTTTTTGCCCTGTTTCTTCTCCGCGCTGAAACCATATGCCAATTAAAATTGCCACAGGTACAAGAAAGGCAACGCGCGTTAACTTCATAATTACCGCCATATCAACCGACTGACTACCACCAGGTGCTGCCGCTGCAATGACATGAGCAATTTCATGCAATGTTGCCCCTGAAAAAACACCATATCCATACGGAGACAAGTTAAGCACAGGATACAGCAGTGTATATGCTAATGTGAAAATTGTCCCTAAAATCGCAACGATTGCTGCACTCACTGCAACCTCTTCATCCTTTGCTTTTACTTGCGGTCCAATTGCCACAACAGCTGCCGCCCCGCAAATCGCTGTTCCGCATGCTGTTAAAATGCCAAGCTTCTTCTCTACTTTACAAAAACGTGTTAATGCATATACAACAGTAAGCGTAAATGTAATGACAATTGCAGCCATGACCAATACCTTTGGGCCCGCCTTCGCAATATCAACTAAATTTAAACGCATACCGAGTAATATAATCCCTAGACGCAGTAGTTTTTTACTTGCAAAATTCGTTCCGGCAATTGCTTGATGCGGTACACCAATTGCTGCTCTCCATATCATTCCGATTAGAATAGCAATGACCAATTGGCCCATAATACTTAAAAACGGAAGCTGCGCCAAATATTTTGCCACAATCGCAATCAGTAACGTAATCCCAATGCCCTGTGCAAATCCGAAACGCTTCTCCTTTTCTAACGCTATCATTTGATTCACTTTTTACCACTCCAATACCTATCTTGTAACATGCATGTTCGTTCTACTTTCATTATAAAAGCATTTTAATCATAAGTTTAATACCAATATGCTATTTCAGTCATCAAGAAAACTTATGATAGAATATAACTACTCAGTCACTCTATGAAAAAAAGGCAGAAAAGCATTATTTTAAATGGCCAGGGAGGGACTGGCTATGTATAGGAGCGGTCAGGGCCTTTTCCTGCCACGCGCAAAGTTTTAAAACAAAGAAAGGCAGCAAGGTGTAGGTCCATTTTTACCTTCATAGCAGCAATCTATATGCTGAAAAATGAACATAACTTTCTATAGATAATAAGAGGCGTATTTTCACTGGAATCATACCCCTTACCAAATTTCTAATTGAAATGTATGGCTGAGTAGTTACGATACAATTAAAAAAACGAAAGGAATGAGTCTCATAAACACGGACATTTTAAAAATTTTTGTAACAGTCGTAGAACAAAAGCATTTTTCAAGAGCTGCCGAAATGTTGAACCTTTCTCAGCCGGGTGTAAGTATGCACATTCGCAATTTAGAAAATGAATTCGGCACAACACTCATTCAGCGCTCACCGAAACATGTCCAAGTCACAGAGGCGGGAAACATTTTATACATACATGCAAAACAAATGCTTACACTGTATGAAGAAGCAAAACAAGAAATTAATGAACTTCATAATATCGTTACAGGGACACTGCGCATCGGCGCTAGTTTTACAATCGGAGAATACCTTCTTCCGAAAATATTAGCAAACTACGCAAAGGAACATCCGCGTGTTGAAGTGCATACCTTTATCTCCAATACAGAAGAGGTATTACAAAGAGTTCGCTCGAATCAACTTGACATTGGCTTAGTAGAAGGGCAAGTCATCTACACAGATGTAGACGTAGAATCATTTATGGAGGATGAAATGAAGCTCGTCGTTCCGCCAAATCATCCTCTGACACTGACAAGCCCGATTCAAACAAACATGCTGCAAGACCAAGTGTGGGTGCTCCGCGAAACCGGTTCAGGAACGAGAGCTTACAGCGACCGCTTTATTCACGACCACCATTTAAAAATGAAACGTTACTTCACATTTAGCAGCATTCAAAGTGTAAAAGAAGCCGTTGCTGCTGGACTCGGAATTGCCATTTTATCAGACTGGACGGTACGTAAAGAATTACAAGCTGATGAAGTGTGTCACATACCTGTGCCAAACGAAAAACTCATGCGTCCGTTCTCCATTGTACGAGGAAAATATTTTATTCCTTCTAAAGCGATTCAAGTATTTCTAGATCATGTGCAAAACTTCGCGAACAATCATAGTTGACCTTCACACTAATGTGAAGGTTTAAAATAAGGAAAGAAGGAGTGATAGTTTTGCGCATTGGAGAATTATCGAAACATACAGGCGTAAGTGAACGGTCACTACGGCATTACGAGGAAAAAGGCTTACTAGCTTCAAAACGACTCGCAAATGGCTATCGTGATTTTGACGAAACGACGATTGAACAAGTAAAGCTTATTCAAATGTATTTACAGCTGGGGCTAAATTTAGAAGAAACGGCTAGAATGCTGCGCTGTTTAGAAATAGAACCGCACTTATACGATAACCCTTGCGGCAGTATCATCACACTTTACGAGGATAAGCTTGCGGAAGTAAAAAAGCAGATTTCGTTACTTTCTCATATCGAAGCAAATTTACAAAAACACATTAATTTGTTAAAAGAAAGGAATTGATATACGATGTTCGTTTTACACGGGAGTTCACGTTCAAATGGGAATACAGAACAATTAACACATATGCTTGTAGAAGGCGTCCAAACTGAAGAAGTATATTTACGCAATCATACCATCAAGCCCATTACAGATCAGCGTCACGATGCAGAGGGCTTTCAACCAATTGATGATGATTACGAGGGCATCATCAAACAAATGCTTGAGCATGATACAATTATCTTTGCAACGCCGCTTTATTGGTACGGCATGAGCGGATATATGAAAAACTTTGTCGATCGCTGGTCGCAAAGCTTGCGGGATACATCTCTACATTTTAAAGAACGTATGAAAGGTAAGAAAATGTATGTTGTCATTGTCGGCGGCGACAATCCAAAGTTAAAAGCACTTCCGCTCATTGCACAGTTTCAATACATCTTTGACTTTGTTGGCGCTTCTTTTGAAGGTTATATAATTGGGTCTGCTAATGCACCAGAAGAGATTGTGAATGATAAAGAAGCATTGGACAAAGCTAAACTATACAATCAAATTTTCAAGAAAAATTAACAGAATGATTTGACAAATATACATCAACATGCATACAATGAATGTAAAATTATGAAAGGAAGGTACATCGGCCAATGAAGTTCTAATTCTCTTTTTATTCATCCATCACAAATAGTGAAACAAAATGATGAAAACTAGAAGAGGATTAGTCTGCCCTTTTGTCGATAACTTTCTTTTGACAGGAACATGTAAAATACGTGTACAGCTTTTTTGTGCATCTCTTTTTACATACTACGGGTGAAATCTATCCTCTCTAGTGAAACTAGGGAGGTTTTTTTATGACCATTTTAACAGCACGAAACATTGAAAAAAGCTTTGGTGACCGCACTTTATTTACATTACAAGCACTTGATATTCATGCGCATGATCGCATCGGAATTGTCGGTGTAAACGGCGCCGGGAAATCAACGCTATTACAAATATTAAGTAAAGAAATAGAACCTGATGGCGGAACGATTACTCATTACGGTTCGATCGCCATCATTCCACAGTTCCATGAGAAGACATTGGAAACAGCCTCTTCTCTTGCAAAAGGACAATGGGGTATTTCTCACGTCACAACGAATATGAGCGGCGGCGAACGCGGACGTTTAAAAATTGCTTACGCTCTTGAACAAGAAGCAGCTATCTTATTTGCTGATGAACCAACAAGTCATCTTGATATGCATGGCACAGAACAACTAGAGCAGGCACTACAATCTTATAAAGGAGCAATTATTTTAACTTCTCATGACCGCGCCTTATTAGACGCCATTTGTACAAAGATGATCGAAATTGAAGATGGTACTGTTCGTGAATATAAAGGAAATTACACAAGCTACCGGGAGCAAAAGCAGCAGCAAAGGCACTATCAGCAATCAGAATACGAAAAGTATACGAAAGAAAAACAGCGCTTAGAAACGGCAATCGCCAGCAGACAACAGCGGGCTTCCGGTATGACAAAAATCAGATCAAGCTTTAGTTCTTCTGAATCTAGACTATACAAATCGGGAGCAGCTTATAGCCAAGGCAATGTCCAAAAAGCCGCCAAAGCACTAGAAACAAGATTAGAGCAATTAGAAAAGAAAGAAAAACCAAAAGAAATTGCGTATACAAGGTTTGATGCACAATACCATGCACCCATTCATAGTAAAACGGCTGTGCAATTTAATAAGGTTACGAAAAAAATGGGTAGCCGCACCGTTTTGAACAATATAAATGGGAGTATAACGCCAGGTGCAAAGCTTGCTATTCTCGGTAAAAATGGAAGCGGAAAAACAACGCTATTTCATATGATTCAAACAAAGGAACGAGGAATTCAGCTTTCAAAAAGCTGTAAAATTGGTTACTTTGAACAAACATTAGCTATTTTGCAAAACGACAAAACCATTTTACAAAACGTGATGGAAGAAACGCTTTATGACGAAGCGTTCGTACGAACAATTCTCGCCCGCTTACTGTTTCGAAGAGAAGATGTTTATAAACGAGTAAACGTCTTAAGCGGCGGCGAACGTGTAAAGGTCGCACTAGCAAAAATCTTCTTAGGAGACTACAATATACTCCTTCTTGATGAGCCGACAAACTATTTAGACCTCGCCACTCAAGAAGAACTAGAGCATATGCTAAAAGATTATCCTGGGACTGTGCTATTCATTAGTCACGACCGCACCTTCGTTCATAAAATTGCCGACCACATTTTACACCTAGATGAAGACGAACCGCGGATCTTTCAAGGCAATTACGAGCAGTATACGAAACGAACTGAACAATCTTCTATTAATCCAGCAGAGCAAGAACTACTGCGTCTGCAAACAAAATTAACAGAAGTAATTGGGCGCATTTCGATGCCAGGACGTCATGATGATGTTAACACTCTTGAAAACGAATATGAGCAATTGCTGTGTCAAATTCAAGAATGTAAAAAATCTGTCCTCTGATATATCGGCGATTTTCATAATATATCGATCGTTCTTTAAAAGATATCGGCGCTTCGACACAATATAAACATACTAAGATTAGTATGTTTGATATTAAAATTACTGTTAGAATTTCGGCACACATCATTACAATGGGTAATTGCATTATATTTCTAATAAACAATTTTACTAGATCTCTTTATTCTCCAATGAAGTGAGGCAACAACTATGTTATCATACTTCATTGGAGAACAATGATATAATTGAGAGCGTTTATAAAATTGGATTACTTGTATTCTACATGTTTTCATATACACTGATATTAATCCAACAATACTAAACGATATTTATTATGTCATTACACTATAACTTACGCTAAAGAGAGTCCCCTTTTCTCTTGAATCTATCATCCACTTATAAAATTTTAGAGGACCCTCACTTTAGAATTCTATTCATATTTCTCTTCATTTTGCTAAGTACATCTCTCCATGATATTCAGTTTTAGGATATAAAACAACGTTTTTACTATATCCTTCCAGAGTTAACTTATTAATACTCAACTGACTACGGATTGGTACTTGAACGTTTTCTGCAATTTCATTATATAGTTCAAATGCATTAATAAATAATATTCTTTGAATAAAAAAGAACAATAATGCTTCATCTGAAAATTGGATGGAGGAAAGACTTTGTTTCTTAAATTCTAGTTTAGGTAAAACAAATGTCTCTGTAAAAACTACTGGTCCAACTTCAATATTTTCTTTATCCACATCAAATACCAACACTTTTGTTTTCAATTGTTCCATTGTTTGCAAAGACTCATAATAAGCTAAATCACTCATTACAATCGCATAATCTTGTAAAGATGCTAAGTCCATCTTATTTGTCTTTTCAATCTCTATAAAAGATATTTCTTTTAACATTTGAAATAAGGATTTATATTTATCTTCACTCGTAATTAGCAATACTTTAGACTCTCTTTTTCCTTCTATATATTCCCCTAAATATTGAAATATTTTTTCAAAAGATCTTGATGAAATAAATACATCTTTCATTGTTAATAAATTTTGTCTTACCGCTATACATATATTTGCTTCTTTTGTCGAATTACAAAAGTAAAATAATTCTGGATATTTTTTTTGAACTTGTGTAACAAAATAATGTTCCTTTATTTCTTTTGAATACACAAATTCTTCTCCTATGCCCATATAAAATAATTTTTCTAAAATATTACAATTTAATTGTTTAGCACGGAAAGCACACACAATTTTTTTATCCACAATATCTTCAATAGTAATAACGCCATTGTTCTCTGCTAAAAAATATTTTTGTTTTAACATGTACATATATTAGCCACCTACCCTAATAAAAATGTATATAAAGTTGTTTGAGAATTACCGATTAGCTTATTCAGTGCATTGTCATAAAAACCACCTAGAGGCAAAGTGGATTTGAGTCAATATTTTGGACACAAAAAAGTTAAATCTAAGCTATTTTTTTAGCCAGATCTTCTATTGCTTGGGGAGTTTTATAACCAATGCTACTATGAATTCTCTTGCGGTTATACCATCCCTCGATGTATTGAAATAATGCTAAGTTTGCTTGTTCAAATGTGAAATATTTTGTACGATATACTTCTTCTTTCTTTAAAATGGCATGAAACGACTCGATACAAGCGTTATCATACGGACAGCCTTTCTTACTGAAAGAAGGTTTGATTTTAAAACTCGCGAGTAAGGTTTGAAATTCCTGACTTGTATATTGAGTTCCTAAGTCAGTATGTAGAATGAGATCTTCTGGTGGTTTCTGTGTATAGTAAGCGTTTTCTAACGCTTTTACCACAAGAGTTGTTGTCATATTTCGTGAAAATGAATATCCAACAATTTTTTTAGAATACAAATCCATCACAGATGCAAGGTAACACCAACCATCTTTTTGCGTGTGAATATAGGTAATATCCGCTACCCACTTTTCATTTATTGTTGTTGTAGAGAAGTCCTGTTCTAATAGATTTGTCCGTTCTTCTACAGTTGATTTTGATGAATGTGGTTTGTATTTTTTTAAGATAATAGAACGAACATTTTCTTTTTTCATGAGCCGTTGTACACGCTTTATGCTTACTTGTACGCCTTGCTCTAACAGTGTTTGATGAATCTTTGGTGCACCGTAACGTTCCTTGCTATCTTGATGAATTTGTTTAATTTTTTGGGTTAATTTTTTATTTTCACGGCTACGCTTTGACTCTGTTTTATGCTGAGATTGGTAGTAAGAGCTTCTCGCTATCCCAAGAGTTTGGCACATCATATGAACAGAGTGCGTTTCTTTTTGACAATCAATAAATTGATGTAATTCTGTATCTTCTATTTTCTCGCGAATATGGCCATAGCTTTTTTTAATATTTCATTTTCTTCTTTTAAACGAAGCATTTCTTTTTTCATTCGTTTTAGATCTTCTAGTGTTATTTCATCTTTATCAACTGATGTGATAGGAGAATATATTTTAATCCATTTATAAATGGTTACCTCTGATACGCCATACTCGCCGCTTAATTGTTTGACAGGTTGTCCCGAACGATATAATTCAACAACCATTTTTTTAAACTCTTCATTAAACTTCTTGTTTGTCATACGGACACTTCCTCCTTGAAACCCATTGTAAGGACTTAGCTAAGTTGTGTCCATATGACTATACTAACTCTATTATCGTGCAATGAGTACTTGATTTTGCATGTAATCCAAAAGAGACTCTTCTTACTGCAAAATACGCACTATGCAAAATGAAAGTCTGAAACAATACATCACACAAAATAGCCATTCCATAAACAAATATAGCCTTTGAACAATTAATGAGAATTGTCTCAATACCTAATTTCATTTTTAAATATTCGATTTGTCCACCTTGGCAGTTGTTATTAGCCCAAAGAGCTATCTTACTAGCAAATTCTTCTGTCAAATTAACTTTAATCTCTGCCTCTTCTCTCATGTTTATCACCTCTGTAACCAATAATACAGGCTGCATGCTAAATATTCCGATTTTTATAATATGTTAACTTTTTTTCATCCTAATTGTGAATTTCTTTTTTCTTTCATTTCATGAGTGCATTAAAAATTGACTTAACTGCTAAAATACAAAGAAAATCAACCATTAAGAAGTACTCCTTAATGGTTGATTTTAAATTTACTATTCGACTTTTAGCACGCGTCATTTCATCTTCATCAACTGAGGTAATAGGAGAATATATTTTAATCCATTTATAAACAGTTACTTCTGATACGCCATACTCGCTGCTTAATTGTACAACCATTTTTTTAAACTCTTCATTAAACTTCTTGTTTGTCATACGGACACTTCCTCCTTGAAACCCATTGTAAGGACTTAACTAAGTTGTGTCCATATGACTATACTAACTCTAATAGCCTTAATTTGCGCAATGTTTTCCATTAATATAATACGCTGACTCTGTGAAAACCGTAAACACAACCTCTACTTCAGGAAGTCCAAAATCCATTAGATACATAGTAATAGCATTGGCAAATCGATCACGAATTTCCTGTCCACGCTCGAACCATTTCACTTCAATAAGAGGAAACGCCTCTACTTCTTCCCCATTATATACAAATGTAGAACTTGGTAGTTCCAACGTAAAATTATCCGTACCACACTCACAGATCTCTGCAAGTTCCTCTACTAATGGCTTGCTTATGCTCTTTAATTGGTCAGTCGTAATTCCACGAAACACAACATGCGGCATGTAAATCCCTCCGTTAGATAGCTTATATTTGTTCACATCATAGCATAATTTATGTGGCCGTACTAGAATCTATAAGTACATTTCGATGACATTCTTAAGAACGATTATATGTTAACTAAATAATGATTTACATAAAAAACAGCACACAAAAACGCATCTAACTTTAGATGCGTTTTTATATGTTATTCGTTTAACAACATCAACCAACTTCCGTATCCCACTGATGTTCTTGTTCTACAAACACTATCCCAAGTTCGTGATGCTCTCCTTCATAAATTGCATGTTGCACAAGGCGAAGCTCGCCGTTCGTATCAACAACTTCCATTTTACAAAAAGCACCTGTTGATCTTGCTTGCAGTGCATTGTAGAACCCATCAACAGTTGTTGGAACGATTCCGTTCACTTTCACAATGATTTCCCCTGGTTTCAAATTTAGTTCCTCTCCGGCTGTACCTGGAATTGTACCTAGTACAACTAGACCATTATCACGAGAAGAAAAGTATGCAGATCGTCGTTCATCTTCCAAACGCTCTTGCACAGCAATTGTCAGTCGTCCAAGCATTGCTGCTCCCATAGCGACAATTGCTAATGTATGCCACCAATAACTCGCTACTCCTAATAAAAGGACAACTGCAGCTAGTCCAAATACGCGGCGTCCTGTGAATAGCAATGCTCCTTTTGGCTCAAAGCTTTTAACTGTTCTCGTAAATCCAACTAAGAACGGGATTAAGAATAAAGAAAACTTTTGCGATCCAACAGAGACCACTGGCCACCAAGATACAAACTGCGTTAAAGCATCACCTGGTATAAGAACGAATAACGGCACTAACCATAATCTATTTGATTCATGGAGTCCAATATTTAAACCGCGTTTTCCTTTTCGTAATTTCGGAGTTGAATGGTTTGCAGCATTTTTAGAAATAAGTAAACCTTCTACAACTAACATAAGCCCAAGTAAAATCGCTAATGATACAATGCTGCTCTCTTCTCCTTCTTGAAGTTGTAAGAAAGAGAATGGAATTTTTGAAGATAATACCGCTGCTGCAATGGCAATTCCTAACGTATATGCAGGTGATAAGTATCTATACTGAGCAATCATAGCAAACGATACCGTCCAAATCGCCATTATAATCACACTTACTTGTGATACGATTAGTCCTGTTCCAACTGTAATCAAAGATAAAATGAGTCCTAAACCAATTCCTGCAAATACAGATGTACGTAGTTCGTACCAAACATCATACACCTTAAAAGAAAAATCTTTCCGTTCTCGTAATACTCGTAAATATCCAACAAAAAAACTACTTATAAAAAAAACATACAAAGCAGGATGCGTTAAAAAACGCACGATTGCCTTCATAATTTCTGATAACCAAGTCTCCACGAATCGATTCACCACCATTTATAAGATATTTCATTTCTTCCCGTACATATTGCTTTATGTAAGATTTACTCCGTTTCATTTTATCTTATCACAATTAATCAAACGTTTGTTTAACACATAAAAATATAGTTACCGCATCAACATATAAAAAAGCCGCCGGGATTTTCATTCCCGGCAGCTTTTCTTATTTCGCCATTAATTTCAGCGCTGCTTGAAGCTGCATATCGTTTTCACCAGAACGGATTTTTTCAACAATTTTATTTTGGATTGTCTCTGCGGTCTTTTTATCAAGTTTACCCGTTGCATCCATACTGTTTGTATTTTGGAATGCTTTCACAGCTGCTTCTGTTTCTTTACTAAAATAGCCATCTTCACGACCTGGCTCATATCCAAGACTCTTTAACATCTCTTGTGCATGCTTCACTTGCTCATCGTTATCATTATAAGACAACGTTTTTTCAATTTGAATTGGCGTTGCATAGTAGTAATCAGGCTGCTTCACTTCAACCGTTGGCTCAATTCCTTTTTTATGAATCCAATTGCCTTCTGGTGTTAGCCATTTAAACATTGTCAGTTTAATATTGCTGCCATCTGTAAACGGTACAGCTTGCTGAACAGTACCTTTTCCAAATGTTTTCTCACCGATAAGTGGATATCCTTCTCCTTCTTTCAACGCTCCTGCTAAAATCTCAGAAGCAGAGGCACTACCTTTATCAACTAATACAGAGATTGGATACGTTTTTCTCTCTTTTAACGATGTGTAGAACTTTTGCTTCTCGCCATTTCGCTGTTCGACTTGAAGCATTGGTTTTCTATCTGTCATAATTTCTTTTAAAATGTCTTCAACACTTGTTAAATAGCCGCCTGGATTTCCACGCACATCAATGACAAGCCCTTGTATATTTTTCTTTTCAAGTTCTTTCAACTGATCTTTAAATTCTTTCGCTGTTTTTTCAGAGAATGATGTAATTTGTATATATCCAATATCTTTTCCATTCTCTTTCTTCACAGAACTAAATACAGTAAAAATCGGAATTTTATCACGCTTAATTTTAAATGTTAACGGATCAGTAACTCCTGAACGCTTCACTTCAAGCGTAACTGTTGTCCCTTTTTTTCCGCGAATTTTCATAACTGCTTCCTCGCGGGATAGGTCTTTCACACCATTTCCATCCACTGTTAAAATTTGATCGTTCGGTTTCAGACCTGCCTTTTCTGCCGGTGAATCTTTAATCGGTGACACAATAATTAATTTCTCATCCGTTTTATTAACTTCAGCACCGATTCCTTCTAGCTCCGGATCAAGCGATTGCTCAAATTGCGTCGCTGTTTTCTTATCCATGTATGTAGAGTATGGATCTTTCAGCGTTGCAAGCATCCCTTGAATAGCTCCTTCAACTAGCTTGTCATCCTTCACTTCCTCAACATAACGTGAATCAATTAATGCATACGCTTCGCGAATTTTATCCAAATCCTCTTGTTTTACATTGGCATTTTTCCCTGTAATAGATTGCGCCATATAAGGGCCACCAAGCCAATATATACCCGCAAACATTCCGCCAGCGCCAATGAAAAACGCTACAACCATTCCTATAATCGCCACTCTACGTTTCAATGCGGAATTCCCCTTTCCGAACACACAATGGTGTATGAAAAGGCATCACACACTGTGCGATGCCTTTAACTATTTCTACTATATGATAAGCTTGTACGAAATATGTTTGCAACTTTTTACACTTATATTTTTAAGAAACGACGGATTGACATAACGCTTCCCCACATACCAATTAATGCACCAATTAGCATTAATAAGCCAGATAGTTCGAAAACGAACGGGCTGTATGGAAGCAATTCAAAAATTGTTCCTGCAAATTTCTCATTAAACATAGCTTGAATTGAATTATATGAAATCAAAATCATAATAATCGGAATGATTGAACCTAGTACACCTAGGAATAATCCTTCTAATAAGAATGGCCAACGAATAAACCAGTTTGTTGCCCCAACAAGTTTCATAATTTCAATCTCAGTGCTTCGTGCATAGATTGTAATTTTAATTGTATTAGAGATTAAGAACATCGCTGTGAATAACAGACCAGCAATTAAGAGAATCCCGATATTACGGCCAGTTTTTACTGTTTCAAATAGTTTTTCTACTTCACCTTGTCCGTATTGTACCTTATTTACAAATTGCATTTTTGCAATTTTCTTTGCGATACTAGCTGTATCAGTTGGTTCTTTCGCTTTTACAACATATACGTCTTTTAACGGGTTATCTTGCTCAAATAGCTCAAATGTTTTCCCGCTATCGCCTAAACTTTTAATCAATTTTTTTAGTTCTTCGTCTTTAGAAGAATATTTAACAGACTCGACTTTCGAAATCTTAGAAATATCCTCTTTTAATTTCTTTTGATCCTCTTTCTTAGCTGCCGGATCAATGTGTACACGAATTTCTACATCTTGCTCTACTTTCGTCGCAACATGGTTCATATTCATAATCGCTGTTAAAAAGACACCTACAAGAAGCAATGTAACTGTTACTGCACTTACAGAGGCAAATGTCATCCATCCGTTACGGGATAAATTTTTGATACCTTCTCGTAAATGGCGACTAAGGGTTTTAGTCTTCATATCCGTATCCTCCCTCAATCTCGTCTCGAACAATTTTTCCACCTTCAATTGCAATTACACGATGACGAATTGTATTTACAATATCCGCATTATGCGTCGCCATAATAATCGTTGTACCGCGATCATTAATGCGCTTAAAAATATTCATAATATCCATCGCTGTATCCATATCAAGGTTACCTGTTGGTTCATCGGCAATTACAACTTTCGGACGATTCACGATTGCTCTTGCAATTGCAATACGTTGTTGTTCCCCACCAGAAAGCTCACTTGGCAATGCATCAGCACGATCTTCAAGACCTACAAGCTTTAATACTTCCGTAACACGCTCACGAATCACGTCTCGTTCTTCTTCGATAACTTCTAAAGCAAACGCAACATTCTCATATACAGTTAACTTCGGAAGCAACTTAAAATCTTGGAAAATTACGCCTAGCTGACGACGAAAATATGGTACGTCACGCTCTGCTAAAGATTCAATTACTAAACCATTTACATTAATAGATCCTGTAGTTGGTTTTTCTTCACGATACATCATTTTAATAAATGTAGATTTCCCGGCTCCACTCGGTCCTACTACATACACGAATTCGCCTTGCTTAATTTTTACTGTGAGTCCATCAACGGCTTTCATGCCATTTGGATACTCCTTATAAACATTCGTCATTGTTATCATTATTTATCACCCAATACTAATGATTTTTTCGACACTTTTTATCTTCGATGTTTAACTATAGTTGCTAAAATCTTCGGTCGTTTTTCACTATTTCAACTTCTAAATATGTAAAACTTTTTCTGCAAAATTCTACAAAAGGCACTACGCCCTACATTGTACCATTATTCGCTTTTAAATTCGGATACAAGTTTGTTACAGTTATGTTACACGGCGCGAAATATACGACATAATCCAAACAAATAAGACCTCGTGTTGTCGCACAAAAAGGTCTTATTTGTTGATATTTCATGATGAGATTCTGAGTAATTCAACTCAGCTTTTCTTTATTGTCCAGCTCCCGCGGCTAGAATCTCCGGTCGTTTCGCCCCCTCGGACGAGGCAAAAAGCACCTCTCTGTCGGGGGCTCCAACGTCCTGCGATTCTGAACAGCCGCTTCCGCTTTTCTTCCTTACTTCTTCTCAGCTAGCCATTCTGCTACTTTTTTCGCATCTTCGCCTTGGATTAGACCAGCTGGCATAGCGCCGCGGCCTTTCGTGATAATTTTTTCAATATCTTCTTTCTCGTACTTTCCGCCTACTTTTTGTAACGCTGGTCCAGATAATCCTTGTAAGTCATTACCATGGCAACCTGCACAGCTTTTTTGGAATACTTTCTCAGCGCTATCAGCACTTGCTCCTTGACCAGGGCTTGAAGGTTTACTTTCTTCTTTTTTTCCACATGCTCCTACTGTAAGGGCTAACGATGCGCCTAATACAATCGTCAATAACTTCTTCTTCATCTATATCGCTCCCCACTATTAATTAATCCCTCAATAGCATTATAATGATTTCCCTGCAATTTCAAAACTTACCTGCACACCCAACATTATCCTAAATAGCGGTCTTCTCTTGCGGGCTCAAGGTTTATCGGCAATTGTTTCAATTTCGTGAACAAAATGATAGAGTGCAAAAACGAAAGGCTTTTTATATAAGTCCATTTTGATTTTTCAACATATACATCACCGCTATGCAGAATAAAGCATAGTCTGCACTCGCTTCCTCCCTTTTAAAGGCCCTAACCGTTTCTATGCGTGGCCAGATGCTCTCGCCTATCTAAAAAGAAAAGATTTTTATGTCGGTTTTTCAATTTGTATTTATATAGTATAAAGACTTCAAAATGCACTCTATTTTTTTGTTCTATCACATGCAGCATTTTATTATTTTCTACTTTTTACAAAGTAATATACGGCTTGTATGCTACAACTACACCCACCAAAAAGAGAAGTTGCGATGCAACTTCTCTCCTCTTTCTCTCCCTCTAGATAGAAGGTATGCTTCGCATTTTCTCACGTATGCGCCAACGCTCTGTTGGCATTTTTTTATTATTTACGAAATGCGGGAACGTAAATATGCATCAATAAATGCATCAATTTCTCCGTCCATAACCGCTTGAACATTCCCGATCTCTGTATTTGTACGATGATCTTTCACAAGAGAGTATGGATGGAATACGTATGAACGAATTTGACTTCCCCATCCAATTTCTTTTTGTTCACCGCGAATTTCATCAAGCTCTGCTTGTTGTTCTTCTAATTTTTGTTGGTACAGTTTGGCTTTCAACATTTTCATTGCATGTTCACGGTTTTTAATTTGGGAACGCTCAGATTGACATGTTACTACGACATTTGTCGGAATATGTGTAATACGAACAGCTGAGTCAGTTGTATTAATATGCTGTCCACCTGCTCCGCTCGCACGGTACGTATCTATTTTTAAATCTTCCGTACGCACTTCAATTTCAATATCATCGTTAAACTCTGGTACTACTTCACAAGATACGAAAGACGTGTGACGACGGCCAGATGAATCGAATGGTGAAATACGCACAAGACGATGTACGCCTTTTTCTGCTTTTAAATAGCCGTAAGCATTATGTCCTTTAATTAATAACGTAACGCTTTTAATCCCAGCTTCGTCGCCAGGTAGGTAATCTAACGTTTCAACTTTAAAGCCGCGTTTTTCTGCCCAGCGCGTATACATACGAAGCAGCATAGAACCCCAATCTTGTGATTCTGTTCCACCTGCACCTGGGTGCAACTCTAAAATAGCATTATTTTTGTCATATTCTTCATTTAGTAATAATTGAAGTTCATATTCGTTCATATCTGCAGACAAAGTTTTCACTTCATCTTCAAGCTCTGCATGTAATTCTTCATCGTATTCTTCTTTTACAAGTTCATGCGTTACTTCCAGATTTTCAAACGTTTCATTAAGCGTGTTAAACTTACCAACCATATCTTTTAACGCATTCGCTTCATTAATAACTGTTTGTGCACTCTTTTGATCATCCCAAAAGCTTGCACCCATCATAATTTCTTCTAGTTCTGCGATTCGCTTTTCTTTTCCAGCGAGGTCAAAGAGACCCCCTAAACGCCGCTAATCTCTTAGCCATTTTCTCTAATTCTTGTCTAATTTCTACTAATTCCATTTTTGTCACCTCTATGTAATTACTTCATTTATTCCATACGAAAAAGCGGTAAGCCCTTCACTACATTATCCTAGCAACAAGGCAAACTCTCTCTGCTTTTGCGAGAGAGAGTTCATCTCTTGTTATTATATGAATGTTTATTAAAAAATTCCATTCATGAGAAAAACATTCTAAACGAGCCGCTTCCGCTTTTCTTTATTGTCCAGCTCCTGCGGCTAGAATGATCGGTGGCTTCGCGGCCTTCCTCCGAGGTACAATACACCTCTCTGTCAGGAGCTCCATCCCCCTCCCATTCTAAACGAGCCGCTTCCGCTTTTCTTTATTATTTCCCAATTCCACAGCAGTTTTTGTATTTTTTCCCGCTTCCGCATGTGCATAAGTCGTTGCGGCCTGTTTGGTCATTTTTTACGACTGGTTTTTTCTTTGCAAGTTCGTCGCCATCTGTCGGATGAACTGCTTCTCCTTGCGCTACTTCTTGACGTTCTAAGTTTTGTTCGATTTCCGCCTTCATGATGTAACGAGAAATTTCTTCTTCAATAGAGGCTATCATCGCTTCAAACATCGCAAAGCCTTCCATTTGATATTCGCGAAGTGGATCAATTTGACCGTACGCACGTAAATGAATACCTTCACGTAAGTGATCCATTGCATCGATGTGATCCATCCATTTCGAGTCTACAACGCGGAATACAACTACTTTTTCAAATTCACGTATTTGTGCTTCCGGCATTTGCGCTTCCTTCTCGTCGTAGCGTGCTTTCACTTTCGCAAAGATGCTATCGATCATTTCTTCTGGCGCTAAGCGGCGTAATTCTTCTTCTTTCACATCACCGTCTTGTAGAAGAGTTGAATTTAAGTACTCAACAAGACCAGGAATGTTCCACTCTTCTTCTAATTCCTCTTGCGTATGAAGAGCTACCGCACGCTCTACTGTAGAATGCATCATTCCTTCAACAATGCCGCGCAGATTCTCTGATTCCATTACATCTTGACGCTGCTTGTAAATAACTTCACGCTGCTGGCGAAGTACATCGTCGTATTGAAGAAGCTGCTTACGCGCATCGTAGTTATTACCTTCTACTCGTTTTTGTGCAGATTCAACAGCACGAGATACCATTTTACTTTCGATTGGCTGTGTATCATCCATGCCTAAACGATCCATCATCGCTTTCATATTATCAGCACCAAAACGACGCATCAGTTCATCCTCCATTGATAGGTAGAACTGTGTCACACCTGGATCTCCTTGACGTCCAGAACGACCGCGCAGCTGATTATCAATGCGTCGGCTTTCATGACGCTCCGTACCGATAACAGCTAAACCGCCGACTTCACGTACGCCTTCTGCAAGTTTAATATCTGTACCACGTCCAGCCATGTTCGTTGCGATTGTCACCGCACCTTGATAACCTGCTTCAGCAACAATTTCTGCTTCGCGCGCATGGTTTTTCGCGTTTAAGACATTATGACGTACACCTTTTCTCGTTAACATCTTCGAAATTAACTCAGACGTTTCAATTGCTACTGTACCAACAAGAACAGGTTGTCCTTTTTTATGACGCTCAACAATATCATTTACAACGGCGTTAAATTTCCCTTCCATCGTTTTAAAAATTAAATCTGCACGGTCGTCACGAACAATTGGCTTATTCGTCGGAATCACAATAACATGCATATTATAAATGTTACGGAATTCCTCTTCCTCTGTCTTCGCTGTACCTGTCATACCAGAAAGCTTCTCGTACATACGGAAGTAGTTTTGGAATGTGATTGTCGCAAGCGTCATACTTTCATTTTGAATTTCTACGCCTTCTTTTGCCTCAATCGCTTGATGCAATCCTTCGCTGTAGCGGCGACCTTTCATAAGACGACCTGTAAATTGGTCAACAATTACGATTTCGCCTTCTTGCACAACATAATCTGTATCACGCTGCATAACAATGTGAGCACGAAGCGCTTGATTAATATGATGAAGAAGCGCTACATGTTTTAAATCAAATAAATTTTCAATGTGGAACGATTTTTCTGCTTTGTTAATCCCTTCTTCTGTCAACATAACATTTTTCGTTTTCACATCAAATGTATATTCTTTTTCATTTGTTAGCGTACGCACAAATGCATTCGCAAATATATATAATTCTGCAGATTTTTGCGCTTGTCCAGAAATAATAAGCGGTGTACGTGCTTCATCAACTAAAATGGAGTCTACTTCATCGATGATGGCAAAGTGCAGTGAACGCTGTACACACTGCTCTTTATAAAGCACCATGTTATCACGTAAGTAGTCAAATCCAAGTTCATTATTCGTGCTGTACGTAATATCAGCAGCATACGCAGCTTGCTTCTCTTCTCGTGACATATGATTTAAATTAATACCAACTGTTAAACCAAGGAACTCATGTAGCTGTCCCATTTCACCTGCGTCACGCTGTGCTAAATATTCATTGACTGTAACAACGTGAACACCTTTTCCTGTAAGAGCATTTAAGTATACTGGTAAAGTAGAAGTTAACGTTTTACCTTCCCCTGTTTTCATCTCAGAGATATTCCCTTCATGCAGGGCAATACCACCCATTAACTGAACAGGGTATGGACGCATACCCAGCACACGTGTTGCTGCTTCACGCACAACAGCAAAAGCTTCTGGCAACAAATCATCTACTGTTTCACCTTTTGTTAATCGCTCTTTAAACTCTACTGTTTTTCCTTTTAACTGTTCATCTGTCAATGGTGACATTTGATCTGCTAACGCTTCAATTTTATCCACGGTTTTTTGCATACGTTTTACTTGACGTTCATTTGTATCAAATACCTTTTTAAAAATACCGATCATGAGAATACGCTCCTCTTTTATTAAAATAAAACTTCCATCAGTGTCTTTTTTCTTTTCACTGATTGGTCGCTATAACACTCAATTTCATTTTGTATGAAAAATAGAATTCTTTCGCTACTAAAAAAGTGTAAACCTACTGACAATTGTAACACTTGTTTTATATGTATGACAACAAATCGACTAAATGCATCTATGCATCTACGGGAAAGCAAAACAGTAATCTGCTCACATTCATATACAACCTAAAAAAACGCAGCCCTGACAGCTGCGTTTTCTTTTATATGATTATTTAGTTTCAATTAAACCATATTTTCCATCTTTACGGCCATATACAACATTTGTTTCATTTGTTTCTGAATTTGTAAAGACGAAGAAGTTATGACCTAACATATCCATTTGTAAAATCGCTTCTTCTACATCCATTGGTTTTAAGTCAAATCGTTTTGTACGAACAAGCTCTAATTCATCTTCAGCAACCTCTTCTTGCACAGCTGATTGATCTGGAAGAATCAACATTGCTTTTACGGAGCCTTTTTCACGTAACTTACGATTTACTTTTGTTTTATGTTTACGAATTTGTCTTTCCAGTTTATCTACTACTAAATCAATAGCAGCGTACATATCGCTATTTGTTTCTTCAGCGCGAAGTAATAAATCTGGAAACGGGATTGTTACTTCCACCCTTTGCTTGTCAGAGTATACTTTTAAGTTTACCTTAATTTCTGGAAAAGTATCGAAATAGCGTTCTAACTTACTTAACTTTTTCTCTACATATTCCTTTATTGCTGGAGTTACTTCAATATTTTCACCGCGAATGTTGAATTTCATAGATGAACTCCTCCTTTCAAGCCTATGTATAAGGTTTTCGACAAAGGAATCAAAAACCCTTCCTACATTTTAAAAAATTTTGATAAAATCAATATTTTTTTATCGATTTTTGTAGAAAAGAAAATGTATTATCTTTCCTACTCTTATTTTATCCTATTCACATCGTATTTACTGTATGTAGGTGTGAAGAATCAGTTACAAAATTGCTACAACTTTTTGACAACGTTTTCTTTATGATAAAACCTCCGTTAGCTATGCAACGGAGGTTCTATTATGTGAAACGCTGGTCCTTATAACGTACCATGTTTCTCAGATAAAATGATTATAACTTTACAACGTTTGCCGCTTGCGGACCACGCGCGCCGTCTACAATCTCAAATTCTACTTTTTGTCCTTCTTCTAACGCTTTATATCCATCATGCTGAATCGCAGAAAAATGAACGAAAACATCATCTCCGCCATCGCGCTCGATAAACCCAAAACCTTTTTCTGCATTAAACCATTTTACTTTTCCTTGCATAATCGTTCCATTCCCTTCAATCTTAAAATAAAGGCATCTGCCCCTACTTTGACTATAACGAATTAGAAAACGGAAAGTCAAAGAAGACTTATCGTCTTTTTATTGTACGTTTCGACATATCCTATTTCTCAATATAAACAGAACGCACAATCGTCCGCGTATATGTTTTTCCTTCTTTATTTTTCCCTTTAATATCGATTGTTACGTTATACACACCTGATTTTTCAACATTCGGCAACTTCCCAGTGAATGTAGCTGCATCTTCTTTTTGCAGTTTATTAGATTGCGAAACTAACTTCCCATCCCGATCTACAACGTGTACATCAAAGGATACGTTTTCTTGCTTTAAGGAGCGCTTTTGAGATTTTGTTAACTTAAATTCCGCTTTGTTTTGTTTCACTTTACCGGGCATTTCTAATGTAAACGGTGCAGCTTGTTTATAATTCGCAAGCATCAAATACGCATCGTCCTTTTTCTCTGACATCATTTTCAAGCGCCACTCGCCTTCTTCCATTTGATCTACTTGGAATGTTTGAATAGTCGCTCCGTTAAAATAAGCATATTCTTCTCCAATTGTTGCTTTACTACTTTGATTTGTGTACACCTTACCAGATGGAGCAATAAGTTGTATTTGTGCATTTGGATTTGCGGTCAATACAGAAATACTTCCATCCGTTACAGTATCCACCGCAAAGGTTTGTTCCACCCAGCTATTTGATGGGAGTTCCCCTCCAACTACCGTTTGATTCGCATTTCCAGCCAGGCTTTTTTGTGATTCTTCAAATATATTTTCGTTTACGATGGAAGGAGATGGTGCAGTGCTACGCAAATAAGGTTCAATCCGTGAAAATACTGATGATCCCATTCGAATGCTATCATGATCAAGACTAGAATCTGTGAATAGATGTTTTCCATAAGGAAGCTTCGTACTCCATTCGTTAACTAACCCATCATTCGCACCATACCAGGAAAGATAAAATCCACCCACGGACAATGCAGAGAAGGCCGGTCCCCAACTTGTTCCCGCCACTGTATAATACCGGTTCAACTTAGCGTTCGGATTACTATCCGTTATATTACGAAACTGCGCCATTTCTCCTGTCTGCAAAGAGTACGTACCCGCATCTTGTTGCCCTAGTAAAGAAGCAAGCCAACCTGCCCACCAGCTATATGCTAAATCCGCTAAATTCGATCCATAATGCGGAGAAGCAAGCGTCACTACATTTTCAACGAAACGGCTGGCACCGTAATGAATAAGCGCTGCTTGCGTATCCGGTCCGCCTTTACTATGCGCAACAATATTCACCTTCTTCCCAAAATGATTATAAATTTGTTCCAGCATAGAAGCGAGCAAACGCCCATTATCCCACTCACTCGCTGAACCTTTTCCAGCCGCATCATACAGCTGAACAAAAACAGTTTGATACCCTGCGTTATAGGCTTTGTTATACATATCATTCATACCGTGATAGACCGTTTCACCATACCAATCTCTAGCATTCCCATTCTTCCCTTGCACAAAAACGATTGGTGGTTTATTCGAACTTGCCTCAGGAGTTGCCCCTAAAAACCAACTTCCAGGAGTAAACGATTCTGATGGCGGAAATATCCCGCCAGATAGTTGTACAGAACTAGCAAAAACAGATGAAATAGGAAAAGACCATGAAATAAAAATACAAACAGTTAATAATGCAAAGAGACGTTTGAACTTATGAAACATAACAGACCCCCTTATTGAATTTAAAATCCCCCCATACAAGTATGTTATGCTGAGGTTCATTCCATCATTTGTAGTTGTCTAATTAATAAATAAAAAGAAAGAATTTTCAGTTTTATTTATCTTTACCAATTTAACAACTACACGTAATGGTGATGAACCTATTCTTGCTTATTGTTTTAAAACCTCCTAAAAAACGAACAATTCACGTTGAGAAAATAGACGCGAAACAATCCTCCAGTGTACAGAAGACCTCAAATGAAAAGTCAGCGACATAACGTCAAAGACGAAACATTCTTCGCACCCCTTTCATAGAAACATTGCGCCGCTTGACGCACCGTAATACCAGTTGTATACACATCATCAATTAAGACAATATCCTTCCCATGAAAAGACTCTTCCGCCGCAAAATAAAAAGGCCGTGACCGCTGCAATCGCTCTGCTCTTGTTTTCTTACTTTGCTTCTCTGCACCGCTTCGCATAAGAGATGTTTTCATCACTGGAATCGCTAAGCACGATGCTAATAATTCCGCTTGATTAAACCCTCGTTCATGTTGACGCGATAAGCTAAGCGGAATCGGAACAATACAATCACAATGCGGAAAACGCTGCTGAAAAGCATTGGCAAACGAAGAAGCAAATAGTTGCACAAGAGCTGCATCACCGCGGAACTTAAAACGAGCTAACACTTCTTTCATCCAATCGTTATATACATAGACAGAACGATTTTTGACATATACATGTCGAAAATACGGATCTTTCCTCCAGCGTAAACAATCGTGACAATATTCCCCTTCTCTATATTCATCCGCTAGACATTGAAACATTCTTCCACAATCCGCACAAATATCCCCTGTAATATGAGAAAATTTTTGTTCACAGTACGTGCATACAAATCTCTTATCTTGTTCAACAAAAAAAGAAAACCAGCTTGGCAAAACAGAGACAACATCGTCGCAAAGAAGGCAATGCATTAGTCAACTAACCTTTCTTGCTTCGCTCGTTTATTCATCATTTGAATTTGTTTTTTCGCCGCAACCATCGCCTCTGTCTTGCCGTAATGAAAATAGATGACATCTCCAGAAGGCGCATGACGACTTCGTCCCGCTCGTCCCGCAATTTGAACGAGTGCACTTTCTGAAAACACTTGCTCTTCTGCCCCTAACACGGCTACTTGTAAATTCGAAACAGTAACACCCCGCTCTAAAATCGTTGTCGTCACTAATAACGGAATCTCTCCTTTTCGAAACGAAACCACTTTCTCTTTCCGCTTTGCGTCTTCCGCATGCACACCCTCTATGCGCTGATCGATACATTTTAAAATAGAAACGATTTCTTCTACATAACAAACGTGAGGAACAAATAGAAACATTGGATATTGTTTTTCTAAATAGACGTGGAGCCATCGCAAAATGATAGCAGGTAACGTGTTCTTTTCAATAGATTTTCGCCAATTACCACACCAGCGAAAAAAGGGGACAGGGAGGGGATAACGATGATAGCGAGCCGGAATAATCACACCGTTTTGTTTTCCATTACGGAGCTTTCTTTGCCACTCTTTAGACGGCGTTGCTGTCAAATAAATAAACGAAGCATTTTCTTTACTAGCAAAGCGAACAGCATATTGCAGTGTGTCATCCATCGAATAAGGAAAGGCATCAATTTCATCCACAATCATCACATCAAACGCCCGATAATAACGAAGAAGTTGATGCGTTGTCGAAATAACAAGCTGCGCATTTTTGGATAAGTCATCACTTCCACCGTATAATGCGCAAATTGAAACAGATGGAAACACTTCTTGTAAACGCGGGTAAAGTTCCAGTACAACATCCGTCCGCGGCGTGGCAATGCAAATACGCTCTCCCCAGCGCAGTGCTTCTTCAATACCATGAAATAACATCTCTGTTTTCCCCCCGCCGCATACGGCCCAGACGAAAAATGATTCTTTTCGCTTTACCGCCCGGACAATTCCATCTGCAGCTTTTTGCTGTCCTTCCGATAACTGACCGTCCCACTTCAGACCATTCGCGATTACTTCATTTTGTATAGGGCCAGTCCAGCGAACGAGCTTTGTACATTCACTCACTCTGCCCATCATGATACACTTTCGGCAATACGTACACACCGCACAGCAGCGATAACATGGAAACGAAAAAAACAATCGCCGCTCTTTATTTCCGCAGCGCTGACACATATAACGAGAGTTTTTCTTTACAACACCTTTCTCATAACGAATATGACCCTCTTGCTCCAACTGATACAGCTCTTCTTTCGATACAGACACTTCCTCTAACAGTAATTGACGACCTTCTAGCATCCCACTCCCCCTTTCTGCTTTTACTATAAAAGCATGGAAAGAGTTTGTAAAAAATCAAAAAAGCCGATAACCTACTCTTAAAATAGTAAGTTATCGACTTTATACACGTATTTTATTTGATTATAAATCTTAGAATCTACCGTATCCTAAGAAATGTTTTTGATTGTAAGAGCTGCTCAAGTCAGAGTATCCAATTCCGCTATCGCCAGCGTGAATCATTTGTCCGTTACCAGCATAAATACCGATATGAGATGGACCTGTTTTATACGTACCTTGGAAGAATACTAAATCACCAGGTTGTGGATCGCTAATGTGCGTCGTAGAATTCCAGTATCCAGCTACATCTTGACGACCTACGCCGTAAATGTAAGAAATGAAACCACTGCAGTCAAACCCACCGTTAGATGGGCTTGCGCTACCCCAAACATATGGCATACCAAGGTATTGTTGTGCTTTTCCAATTACACCACCAGCAGGAGCTGGAGTATCTTTGACTTCTTTTACTGGCTTAGGTTTCTCTTGTCCGCCACCATTATTTGCTGGTTGTTTTGCTGGTTGTTCTGCTGGTTGTGCTGGTTGCGCTGCTTTTTCAGCTAAGCTTTGTAAGTATAGAGCTTGCTTTTCTAAGTCTTTTAATTGACCCTCTGTGCTAGACATTCCATTTACAACCGTTTGCATTTTTGCACTTAACTCATCTACTGCTGTTTGCTTTTTCGCTTTTTCAGCATCAAGTTCTTTTTTCGCAGTTTCAATTTTCGCTTGTGCATCTTTTAATTCTTTTTGTTTTTCTTTAATAAGTGCTACATCTTTTTTCACTTTTTCTTGATCACTTTGTTGCGTTTTCATAATATCTTCGTCAGACTCAAGAATTTGTGAAACAGAAGTTAAACGATCGATTAAATCTGCAAGACTTTTAGAGTTTACAACTACTTCTGTTACAACGTTCGTATTTGGCTTCTCTTGAAGAGCAACTAAACGCTTCTTCAATAATTCTTCACGCTGTGCAATTTTCGTTTGTAAATCTGCAATCTCTTTATCTTTTTGTTCAATTGTTTTTTGCGCTTCTTCTACTTGCTTTACCGTCTCAGCAAGTTTCGCTTCGTTCTCTTTAACAGACTTATCTAATCCTTGAACTGTCTTCTTTAATTCATCCATTTGTTTTTGGATTTCATCACGTTCTTGTTGTTGTTTATGTAAAGTGTCTTTTTGTTGTTGAATTTGTGTATTTACATCTTCAGCAAATGCGTTTGGTGTTACTACTGAAAACATCATAAATCCTGCAGCTAATGCGCAAGATGCAATTTTAATTTTTTTCATTATGTTCTACACCGCTTTCTTTTTTCTTATTTTCCCGAATTTATCTAATAAATTTATACCATAATTACCAATGTTTTTTTGTAATGTTACGCTTTTGTAAAAGAAATGTAATATTACGCTTGTAGTTTTTTGACATTTCTGTTCTAATCTTGTGCTTTATTGTAGAAAAACAAGGAAATGAAACGATAATCCTTTTTCTTTTGTCGGACAATTTCAGTTATTTTACAAAAATGTAACATATTCAAACTCTCTTATTATCACATAGAATAATTTACCAGTCTACCATTTTTCTGTTATTTTTCTATAAATTCTTTTTGATGTTTCAGCATATAAATTCACTGCTATCAGATGCTCTCGCCTCCTCAAAAAGAAAGGGGTTTCATATCGTTTTTTTAACTTGTATATATAAAAATAAAAAGTGCAAGAACACCTTCTTGCACTTTTTAACAATAAAATTCCACTCATTACAATTTCACTTTATTAATGAACCCATTTCTCTGCCCATTTTTGTACTTCTTGCATGACATTCTCTAGCGCTTTCCCTTTATCTGTTAAACCATATTCAATACGTACTGGCACTTCTGGATAAACGGCACGCACAACAATTCCTTCGCTCTCTAATTCCTTTAAACGCTCTGATAACATACGATCGCTCATATTTGGAATAATATCAGCAATTTCGCGAAATCGTTTCGGTTCTTCTAATAATGATTTTATAATTAAACCTGTCCACTTTTTACTAAGAAGTGTAAAAGCAGATTCGAACTTTGGACATAAACACGGATTATGTTCCATATGTTTCACCTCTTCTCTATTATAAAATAGTTTCTTATAAAAAGTAAGTAGTATAACTTATTTTTTATATTTTTACCAAAAAAGCTCTCTACTTGAAAGAGAGCTTCATTTTATTATTTTGTATACCATCCTAAACCAAGTGAACCTTCGCCTAAATGTGTGCCAATTACTGGTCCGAAATAACCGATTCTAAATTCAACATGCGGGTATATTTCTTTCAGTTCCTGTTCCCATTCTTTCGCTTCTTCTTCTCGATTCGCATGAATAATAACACCTTCCATTGGGATCCCTTTGCTTGCTTGTTCATCAAAGATTTCTACAATACGTTTTAACGCTTTTTTACGCGTACGGATTTTTTCAAATGGAATAATAATTTTATCACGGAAATATAATACCGGCTTCACTTGTAATAAGCTTCCAAGAAATGCTTGTGCACTATTTAAACGGCCACCGCGCTGCAAATGATGTAAATCGTCAACAACGAAGTACGCATCTATTGTTTTCTTCATTTCATTAAAACGAGCAATAATCTCTTCTGAACTTTTTCCTTCACTCGCCATTTTTGCGCCTTCACGCACATAAAATCCTTGCACTTCACAACTAATCTCCGAGTCGTACGTATATACGTCTACTCCTTCTACCATTTGACCAGCTGTCGTTGCCGTCTGATATGTACCACTAATCCCGCTAGAAAGATGTATACTAATCACCGCATCATACTCTTTCCCTAGCTCTTCAAATAACTCAACAAACTTTCCGATAGCTGGTTGTGATGTCTTCGGCAGTTCTTCTTGCTCCCTGACTTTCTCATAAAAATCTTCCGTTGTAATTTCCACTTCTTCTTGATAAGATTCATTCCCTAAAATAACATTCAAAGGAATCATATGTATATGTAATTCTTCACGTACATGTTTGGGTATATATGCCGTACTATCGGTTACAATAGCTATTTTCATTTTCGTACCTACCTTATAAACAGTTTTATTATTTATTGTACATGAAAATGGAAAAAGGTGCATTAACTGACGAAAACGAGAGGAAAAAATTATAAACACTATTTCAACAATTTACAACACAAAAATTCAAATTATAATAGAAAGAGCTAAATTTCTGCAAAAAAGATTTGAAACTCTAAACTAGCCCTTTTAGAATAAAAAGTACTGGTAATTTATCCCGCATTAACGAGGATTAAAATACACGTTGATAAAAGTTGCAATTTACAAAGATAGGAGCGTATATCATTGTTATTACAATATTTCACAGTAAAAGGATATGGCGAACATGAAATAGTCATTCAAAAATCTCGCTTTATTTGCTATGTAAACCGCGCAACAACAGAAGAAGAAGCACAAGAATTTATCCAAAAGATTAAAAAACAACATTGGAACGCAACCCATAATTGCTCTGCCTACTTAATTGGCGAACATGACCAAATACAAAAAGCAAACGACGACGGAGAGCCGAGCGGTACGGCCGGTGTACCCATTCTTGAAGTATTAAAGAAGCGTCACTTAAAAGATACTGTCGTCGTTGTCACACGCTATTTTGGGGGCATTAAACTCGGAGCGGGTGGTTTAATTCGCGCATATGGAAAATGTACAAGTGAAGGTCTCAATCATATCGGCATCGTTGAACGAAAACTGATGCGCGTCATGAAAACGGAAATTGATTATACATTACTTGGAAAGGTTGAACATGAACTACGTAACTCTATATATGCTATTAAAGATATACATTACTTAGATCATGCTACATTCGATACGTATGTGGAGGAAGACAAAAAACAATCCTTCATAGAATGGATGATTGAAATCACAAATGGGAAATGTACAATTAACGAAGATGAGATGCTATATCTAGAACAAGATATAGCACGACAATAAATATTACTTAAAGGAGATTATTTATGGAAGATCGTTATCATCATCTCCAGAATAGAAAAGCGAAAAAGAAAAGAAGACGCAAAGGGTTCATATTCCTCATTTTTGCTCTCCTTATCGGAGGCGGAGGAGTTTATGCTTATAATTCCTATTCTTCTTTAATGGGAATTTATAGCGGCTTGCAGCACGATAAATCGAAACTCCGTACAGAAGATGTAGAAATTACGAAAAAACCATTCAGCCTTTTAATTATGGGGATTGAAGATTATGCAACAGGCGGCGAAAATGGACGAACTGATTCCTTAATGTTTGCGACAATTAATCCAAACTCCAAGCAAGTATCTTTAATGAGTATCCCGCGTGATTCACGCGTAACAATTGCCGGGCGTGATAAAAAAGATAAAATAAACGCTGCTCATGCCTACGGCGGCGAAAAAATGGCAATCGAGACCGTACAAAACTTCTTAAAAGTACCTGTAGATCATTATATAAAATTAGACTTTAAAGGATTTAAGGGTATCGTCGATGCCGTTGGCGGTGTTACAGTCGACGTTCCATTCGATTTCTGGGAAAGATCTGATGTGAACTATTACAAAAAAATTGAGTTTAAAAAAGGAAAACAGCATTTAAATGGAGAAGAAGCATTAGCTTATGTTCGGATGAGAAAGCAAGATCCAAACGGAGACTTTGGACGTGCAACGCGCCAGCGTCAAGTACTTGCGGCTGTTGTACAGGAGTTAAACTCACCTTCGACTGTATTTAAAATAAATGATCTTGCAAAAGCAATTGGAAAATACATTAAAACAGATATACCTGTATCTGACGGGCTTGTACTCTACAAAAAATTCTCTGGCTTTGACGCATCTAGCATTCAAACTGTAAAACTAGAAGGCGAAGATACAAAAGTCGATGGCATTTATTATTTCGTACCAAACGAAGTAAGTGTTCAAGCAGTTCGCCAGACCTTTAATCAAAACTTAGAAATACCAGATCCTGCGTCAGGTGCGCAAGAACAATCTACACCAAAAGAACCGGCTCAACCAACTAACGGCCAAAATACAGAGCAAGAAAAACAAGAACCAGCTAAACCTGATCATAATTCGAATGCACAGCAGCAAATTGAAAAACAGGAAACAACAAAACCAAATCATAATTCGAATACGCAACAGCAAACTGAAAAGCAAGAAACAACGAAACCGAATCATAATTCGAATACACAAAAGAAACCGTCATCCAATCATCAATCAGATGAACAATGGCAAATGTCTCCAAACTAAAAAACAGCTGTCTCCTTTCGAGGAGACAGCTGTTTTCTTCTAAGATGCATTATTTATTAAAATGTTCAACAATCGCTTTCACAATACGCTCTGATGCATGACCATCACCGTATGGATTCGATGCTTTTGCCATTGCACTGTGCGCTTCTGTATCTGATAATAACTCGTTTGCTAAGTTGAAAATTGTTTCTTCATCTGTACCAGCAAGCTTTAATGTACCTGCTTCAATACCTTCTGGACGCTCTGTTGTATCACGAAGAACAAGAACTGGCACACCAAGTGATGGCGCTTCTTCTTGCACACCGCCAGAATCCGTTAACATTAAGTGTGAGCGGGCTGCAAAGTTATGGAAGTCAATTACATCAAGCGGTTCGATTAAATGAATACGATTATGCTCCCCTAAAATTTCTCCTGCAATTTCACGAACAACAGGATTCATATGTACTGGATATACAACTTGTACGTCTTCATGTGTTTCAACAAGACGTTTAATTGCACGGAACATATTACGCATCGGCTCACCTAAATTTTCACGACGATGTGCTGTCATAAGAACAAGGCGATCATCCCCAACCTTCTCTAACACCGGATGTGTATACGATTCTTTTACTGTCGTTTTTAACGCATCAATTGCTGTATTTCCTGTAATAAAAATGTTTGCCTCTTTTTTATTCTCTTGTTGTAAGTTTGTTGCAGACTTCGTTGTTGGTGCAAAATGAAGATCTGCCATTACACCAGTTAATTGACGGTTCATTTCTTCTGGATATGGAGAATATTTATCCCATGTACGAAGGCCAGCTTCCACATGACCAATTGGAATTTGATTATAAAAGGCAGCGAGACTTGCAATAAATGTCGTTGTTGTATCACCATGTACAAGAACGATGTCTGGCTTCGCTTCTTTCATAACCTTATCTAAACCTTCTAAACCACGAGTTGTAATATCAATTAACGTTTGACGGTCTTTCATAATATTTAAATCATAATTTGGCTTAATACCAAAAATGTCTAACACTTGATCCAGCATTTGACGATGTTGTGCTGTTACAGTCACAATAGACTCAATTTGCTGTGAATGTTTTTGCAATTCTAACACGAGAGGGGCCATTTTGATAGCTTCCGGACGCGTTCCAAAAATCGTCATTACTTTAATGCGTTCTGTCATATTCAATTCCTCTCTTCTTTCAGTTTCTCAATTCGTCATGTACGACAACACTTGTTATTATATATGAGAATCCAAAATGACAAAAGGAAATATTTTCTAAAAAACGTGTGAAACATTACGCTTTCGAATGACCCTTCTGCCAATGGAATAGTAATCAATCGCATATTTCTCCGCTTCTTCTAGCGCATAACAATTTCTTCCGTCAAATACAACTGGTTCATTCATAAGCTGTACATATTTCGCTATCGGATACGTTCGAATACTTTCCCACTCCGTTACAATAAATGCTGCGTCTGCTTTTATAATCGCTTCGCTTATATCCACGCTATATTGTACGCGATTCATAAAGATACGCTTTGCATGTAAAATCGCCTTCGGATCATACACAATAACGTGAGCACCTCGTTCCAATAGCTGCTCAATAATGAGCAGAGATGGGGCCTCCCGTATATCATCTGTATTTGGTTTAAATGAAAGACCGAGAACAGCAACTCGTCTTCCTTGTAAACTCATGACTTTCTCTGCTTTTTCCACAAGTGAAGCTTGTTGCTTATTATTCACTTCAATGACCGCTTTTAGCAGCCTAAAATCATGAGCCACATTCCCCGCAATTTGCACAAGTGCATTTGTGTCTTTCGGAAAACAGGAACCACCATATCCAATACCCGCTTGCAGAAAATGTGGACCAATTCGTTTATCAATCCCCATCCCAGCTGCCACTTCTGTCACATTAGCTTGTACTTTTTCACATATGTTTGAAATCTCATTGATAAAGCTAATTTTCGTTGCTAAAAAAGCATTCGATGCGTACTTAATCATCTCCGCACTACGTATATCCGTTGTAAACACTTCAATTGGCAACGTCTTATAAAGATCGGCAACCCGATTCGCAACCTCTGTTGTTTCTGCTCCAATTATAATGCGATCACCATGAAAGAAATCGTGCACCCCGCAGCCTTCTCGCAAAAACTCCGGATTTGATACAAGATGGACACTTATATTTGTTTGCAATGACCTCTGAATCCATTCTTTCATCGCATCGTTTGTTCCAACTGGAACCGTACTTTTCGTTACGACGATTACATCTTGTTTTGCATGCATCCCAATATCACAGCACACATTTATAATGTGTGTTAAATTTGCAGATCCATCTGAGTAAGAAGGTGTACCAACCGCCACAAAAATATAGTCAACTGCCTCGTAAGCTTCTTCTCTCTTTGAAGTAAACGATAGTTTCTGTTTCCAAACGGCATCTTCCAATAATTTTTGTAACCCTGGTTCATATATCGGCAGTTCATTTTCTTCTAGCAACCGTATTTTTTGTTCGTTAATATCAAAACAAGTCACAGAGTGCCCAAGAGTCGCAAGTCCAACCCCTGTCACTAACCCAACATATCCAGTACCTACCACCGTAATTTTCATACATACACCTCCTTCTTATGGTTCATTTCCCTTTATTATATGGAACATCCTTCGTTTCATCTTTTAAGCTTTTGCAAAAAAACAAGTCAGCTGCAGGTGAGCAGCTGACTTGTTTTTACTTACTATATCCATTCGGATGAGATGTATGCCATTCCCAAGCTGTTTGAATCATTTCTTCAAGCGAATATTTCGCCTTCCAACCTAATTCGTTATAAATCTTTTCTGATGAAGCGATAAGTTGTGCTGGATCTCCAGCACGGCGCTCTGCGTGAATCACATTTGCTTTCTTCTCAGTTACACGTTCACACGTTTCAATTACTTCTTTTACAGAAAAGCCTTTTCCGTTTCCTAAGTTGTATATTTCATTTGTTTTTTGTTCATTTTGTAAACTTTGCAGCGCTAAAATGTGCGCCGCCGCTAAGTCTGTTACATGAATATAATCGCGAATACAAGTGCCATCATGTGTATCATAATCTGTACCAAAGACAGCAATCGATTCACGTTTTCCTAATAAGTGCTGAAGCACAAGTGGAATTAAATGTGTCTCTGGCGTATGATCTTCTCCAATTGTTCCCGATACATGAGCTCCCGCTGCATTAAAGTAACGAAGCACAACATATTTCATGCCATAAGCTGCATGGAAATCTTGTAAAATATGCTCAACCATTAATTTAGTACGTCCGTATGTATTGATTGGATTTGTTGCAGTCTTTTCCGTAATCATATCTGTCTCCGGAATTCCGTACGTTGCCGCTGTTGAAGAGAAGATAAATGATGTTACGCCGTGTTCCATCATTTTCTCGAGCAACGTAATCGTTGCCGTCACGTTGTTTTTATAATATTTCAATGGATTTGAAACAGATTCACCAACAAGACTATTTGCCGCAAAATGCATAACAGCATCAATAGAATAGTTACTAAATACACGATCTAAATCTGCCGCGTTACTTAAGTCTCCTACTTCTAAGATTGCTCTCTCATCAACACTTTCACGATGACCAGTTGATAAGTTATCTAATACAACCACTTCAAACTTTTGATCTAACAATTGTTTAACTGTATGACTTCCAATATATCCTGCTCCGCCAACAACTAAAATCATGGTTTTTCCCCCTATAAAAAATATATCATCCGATAGCTCCATATTTATTATAAAGCAATTCCTAGCTGTAAAATCAATCTTCTCCTAATCGTAACAAAAAAGCATTCACCTTTACTCTACCGTGACCTTCATATAACATTTACCATCAACCTTAAATAGGAAACATACATATTTTTCTGTAAAATATCCATATTAAGACTAATTTTCATCGATAATTCGCTTTTAAAATGTCATATATTTCAGTTATTACAAATTGAAGTCAGGCGAAAAAAAGATTGAATTCCACTCTTTTTATGATACCATATGTTATGAGCCAAAAACATATATTGACTTTTTAAGTAAAAGAGAGAGATTTCAATACGTTAAAATATAAAAGGTGGGGTATTAATGGACTCACGAATTATTTATGCAGTTTTGGCATCTTTCATTACCGTACTGATTGCTACCCCTTTCGTAATTAAGTTAGCATTTAAGATTGGGGCAACAGACAAGCCGAATGCTCGTAAAGTACACCAAAACATTATGCCTCGTCTTGGCGGACTGGCAATCTTTATCGGAGTTGTGATAGGGTGCTTTGTTAGCGGCTTGTATGAACAGCGTATCGTATCGATTAGTATAGGTGCTGTCATCATCATTATCATTGGAATATTAGATGATATGTATGAATTATCTGCAAAAGTAAAATTCGGCGGACAACTTGCAGTCGCATTGTTAATCGTGAAAAACTTACAAATACCAGTGCTTTACATTCCAATTTTAGGAGAAACTGACCTTGGATGGCTATCTTATCCAATTACAGTCTTTTGGATTGTCGGTATTACAAACGCTATTAATTTAATTGACGGACTTGACGGATTATCAGCTGGCATTTCTTCCATTGTTCTTGCAACGTTAGCTTACATGGCTGCTACCAGCGTTACTGGTGCCGGTAGTGCAATCATTTTACCGCTTGCACTCATCGTATTAGCAAGTACAATTGGATTTTTATTCTATAACTTCCATCCAGCGAAAATCTTTATGGGAGATACAGGGGCACTGTTTTTAGGATATTGTATTGCGGTGCTATCACTACTTGGACTATACAAAAGCGTAACATTGTTTAGCTTTATCGTTCCAATCATTATTTTAGGAGTACCAATCTTTGATACAACATTTGCGATTATTCGTCGCATTGTAAATAAGAAACCAATTTCAGCACCAGATAAATCACATTTGCATCACCGCTTACTGGCAATAGGATTCTCTCATCGAACAACGGTGCTAATTATTTATGCATTTGGTATTTTCTTTAGTGTGAATGCCATTATTTTTTCAAAAGCAACATTATGGCTCTCGATTGTTCTTCTATTCCTTCTTATTTTAATTACTGAAATTGTGGCAGAGATTATCGGCCTTGTCCATGATCGCTATAAACCAATTATTTCAGTCTATAAAAAAGTAAAAAGACGTGAAGAATAAAAGTAGTATAACCAATACAATATAAAAATATGCAAACAGGACGATCTCTGTAAAGAAATTCTCCTGTTTTTTTGTTTTCCAAAATATAGTTCGTTTGAGAATGCCCGCCTTGGAGCAAGATAACAGTACAATCTTCAGATTAGGGTGAGCATCATGATTAAGCGAACACTTTTATTTATTTGTTTGTTTTCTACTATCATCTTATGTTTTCTATCACCTATGCAGGCTGCCGTTGTACCTTCACATGAGAATCGCCCTATCTCTCATTCTGAAACACAACTGCCACGTCAATATACAGCTGCTCCGCAAACAAAAGTGGCTTATTTGACATTCGATGATGGACCAAACAAATACACATCACAAATTTTAAACATTTTAAAGCAAAAAAACGGAAAAGCAACCTTCTTTGTTATCGGTGGTCGCGTCTCCCGTTATCCTCAAACAACAAAACGAGTAATTGAAGAAGGTCATTATTTAGGATTACATAGTATGTCCCATAATGCAAAATCCCTTTATAACGGTGATCCCTCTATTTTAGTTTCTGAAATGGAACAGGCCCGGGAAATTGTTCGGTCCATCACTGGAATTGACACACATCTCGTTCGCGTTCCTTATGGCAGCATGCCCTATTTAAAGAAAAATTATCGAGATGCCCTCGTTGCATCTCACTATAAACTGTGGGATTGGACAATCGATACATACGATTGGAAAAGCGCCCATAATCCATCTGCCGTATTAGAACGAGTAATGAATCAAAGTGATAAACCAATCGAAGTCATTTTAATGCACGATTCAAACGTCACTGTACAAATCTTACCAAAAGTCATTGACTATCTTCATTCACAAGGATATACACTCCTTCCTTACAACCCTTCTTCTCACTTAGAAGTGAACTTTTGGAAGGACGCGAGATTATAACAGCTTTAGTCTCTACTAAAGCTTTTCAATTTCTATATGTATACACTACATAAAACCACTTCAACCAAATGAAAAGCACTTGAAATTGGTTGAAGTGGTTTTTATAATGAAACTCTTTGTTAAAGAAGAAAAAGAACAAAAGAAGCCTCAACGAAGAGGTTTCTTTTGTTCTTTCTCAATGACAAGTGATTTTGCAGAACTATTATCCGTTGGTTCAAAGATAGTTAGGAGGCTATCTTCTTACATTTTTACTGTAACATAAAAAGTTACTCCTCACATATGCAATTTTACATATTCATAACATTCTTGTTATTTTCTTATTTACATAGATTCGATATGATGTATAAATACAAGTTAAAAAACGACATCTTCCTTTATAAAAACCTTATTCAAGAAAAAGGTGACTCCTATCACTATGAACTCTAAACAAAGTATCGTAAAACACTTGCAAATATTATTAGAAATCTTTCTCGTTTCCACGAAACTTGGGCTCACTTCCTTCGGAGGGCCTGTTGCACATCTTGGCTATTTTCATAACGAATACGTTCAGAAGCGAAAATGGATGGATGAAAGAAGCTACGCTGATTTTGTAGCACTTTGTCAATTCCTTCCCGGCCCTGCTAGTAGTCAAGTTGGAATCGGAATTGGGTTATCACGAGGCGGTATACTTGGAGCGATTGTTTCTTGGCTTGGATTTACGCTCCCTTCTGTTCTTGCGCTCGTCCTGTTTGCTTCATTACTACAGCAGGTCGATATCGCAAACGCGGGATGGATTCACGGCTTAAAACTAGTAGCCGTAGCAATCGTCGCTCATGCATCATGGGGAATGGCGCAAAAGCTAACACCAGACCGGGGCCGCATAGCGATCGCAGTCATCGCCGCGGCTACTGTTCTATTATTCCAAGCAGCTTGGATACAAATTATCGTTATTCTATTTGCGGGCATCATTGGATGGCTCTTATACAGGGAACATACGATAACCGCTGAAACAGAGATATCTATTCCCATCTCACGCAAAGTCGCAGCACTATGTCTATCTTTATTCTTTCTCTTATTAATACTATTGCCGATACTACGCTCTTTCTCGCACTGGATTGCTATGTTTGATAGCTTCTATCGCTCAGGCTCTCTCGTCTTTGGCGGCGGTCATGTCGTTCTTCCGCTCCTCGAAAATGAATTTGTGTCAAACGGCTATATAACGAAAGAACAATTTCTCGCTGGCTACGGAATGACGCAAGCCGTTCCTGGACCATTATTCACATTTGCCGCTTATATCGGGACCATTATGGACGGAACCGCCGGAGCAACAATTGCGACAATTGCCATTTTCCTTCCCGCCTTCTTACTCGTTGTCGGCGTGTTGCCTTTTTGGGATGCACTGCGCCGCAAACCTTACGTACAAGGGGCCATGTTTGGGATAAATGCAGCGGTTGTCGGCATTTTACTCGCCGCTTTCTATCATCCGATTTGGACAAGCTCAGTGATGCAGCCCACTGATTTCGTTGTCGCATTACTCTTATTTACAATGCTTGCCTTTTGGAAAATGCCGCCGTTGGTCATTGTGATAATTGGCGCGATCAGCGGGATGATTTTGGCCGTACTATAAAGGCTAGCTTTTAACTCCTCCTTACAATTAAATGTAAGGAGAAGTTTATCTCTTTCGTTTTCTTAATATTCAATTTATTATTCTTACAAATTATGTTACTATCTATACAGCAAATAAATTTAGAAATAGGAGTTGCATTGCGCATGCCTAAAAGTCGGCTCTGGTTCCCTCAAATGATGATTGTTGTGGTGTTTGTAGTCATTTCATGGGGACTATCTACATTTTCTTTGTTTACACAACTGGAGTTTAGAAAATTCATAGGTTGGGGAAAATATACTGACTATGAAGTAGATCGGGCACCACAACTACCAGCACCACATGGTGACCCAACAGAAATTGAAGACGATGATGGTAACGATAAAGGATCCCCAATTCAAATGTCGTGGAAGGATAAGATTTTAGGTGCGATCAATGAAACCATTCAAAATAACAAAAAATCATGGATAACCATTATAATTATCACATCAACTATTATTCTTGCTTTCCTATATTTCAAAAAGAAAAAACATAGAAAATCAACCGAATCCACCTCTACTTTACGTCCTATCCAACAAACTCACACAGAAACTACTCCGATAGCAGATGAACATAACAATGACATCCATTCGATTCACAATGAAATCCGACAAGAACTAATACAATGGGAAAAACAGCTACCTAAACATAACAGAAGAAAACCATACGAAACCGTGCAACAGTGGCTATTACGACTTAATAAGCCAACAAACATTATACCAATCTATGAAAAAGTCCGTTACGGAGAAAAAGAATATTCAGATAGCGAGTTAGAATTAATAAGGCGGTGGGTGAAATAACACTATATAATTACAAACCATAAGAACCCTTTTCTTTTTAGATGGGCGAGAGGAACTGGCCATGCATAGACGCGGTCAGGACCTTTTTCTGCCACATATCATGTTAAAACAAAGAGAGAAAGCGAGTGCAGGTCTTGTTTTGTTCTGTATAGCAGCGGCTTAGGTTCACGTTTGTACTACCCCTAAAACTTCACAAGCTCGATCCCGCTCGGAAGCTTACTCTCTGTTAAAATACGCAACTCTTCAACACGCTTCATGACATAAGACGAACATTTCAACAGCTCTGTATCTATATAAGCTGGATGTACCATAATTTCAACGGTTGTTCCATCCTGTACGCGCTCATTTAATTTTGTAAAGTAATCGTCCGTTACACCATCTCCGTAAAAATCATGTAAAAACACATCAGAAAACGGGCGCACTGCACGTTCTTGTCCACAGCGGCGTACCGGAAGATCATATTTCTCTGCTAATCGCTCTAATACATCGTGCAAAATTGGCAGTGCATGAACATGATGATGACTATCAAGATGCGTCGGTGTTAAGCCATATGATAAAAACTTTTCAATTTGCGCCGCCCATTCCCGCTCGGCATCATCTGGCTCTATATTCCCTTCCCGCATGGTACTTTGTGAATGAAACGAACCATCTTCTTTTACAAGAGTAGGCACGTCAGAAAGAAGCGGTTTTCCTGCGGTTAATACAAGATGTACACCAACTCCGAGCGTCCTGTATTTCTTCGCTAATTGTACTGCATGTTCTACCCCAGGCATATTCATCATCATCGTCGCGGAGTTAACAAGCCCATTCACATGCGCATCAATAATGCCATAATTCACACCTCTTGTTAATCCGAAGTCATCTGCGTTTACAATTAATTGAATCATGACATCCCCCTATACATCCATTTTGATCTTTCAACAGAATAATCTCAATACCACTACTTCATCGCACGGGGCAAAAACAAGCCCTCTCGACCACTCTAAAAAAGAGTCTTTTTTCACTTCAAATTCGTACTAATTCTAATTGAAAAAAAAGCAGGCTTCACAGCTCCGCTTTCTTAAAAAACTGCGGAAGATATTCCTTATGAGCTTCTAGCATTTCATCTAATATTTGTTTTGCTACTTTATCAGATGGGACAAGCGGATTAATAGTCATCGCAAGCAGTGCTTTATGATAATCACCTGTTATAGCAGCTTCAATTGTTACATGTTCAAACGATTTAATTTGCTGAACTAAACCGCGAACTGGCACCGGTAAGTCCCCAACTGCAATCGGTTTTGGGCCATCCTTTGTAATCACACAGTTTACCTCAACAGCAGAATCAGCTGGTAAACTTGCGATTGCACCATTATTTCGTGTATTTACAGGCTGAATATCACCTTTATTGTTATAAATAGACGTAATTAAGCTACAGGCTGCATCGCTATAATATGCCCCGCCGCGTTTTTCTAGCTGCGGTGGTTTACTACTTAATTTTGGATCTTTATACAGCTCAAACAAATCATTCTCTAGCTTTTTCACCACTTCTGCACGTGTACCATTTTCCAGCGACGCCTTCTTTTCTTCTTCTAACATTTCGCGTGTTTTGTAGTAGTAACGGTGGTATGGACATGGAATAGCCCGAAGCGCACGAATGAAATCAGGCTCCCAGTCAAGCATCGCAATATTTTGCATCGTCATTTGTTTCTCTGGATCTGTCATAAATTCCAGCACGCGGTCCATGACGCTCACACCATCTACATACACATCTAGCCCGTACACCATATGATTTAAGCCTGCAAAATCAACGTGTACGCGGCTTCGATCTACCTCGAGAATCTTCGCTAATCCCATACGAATCCCAATCGGAACGTTGCATAATCCAACAACTTTTTTAACGTTTGTATAGCGAAGAACAGCTTCTGTTACCATACCTGCTGGATTTGTAAAATTAATTAACCATGCATTCGGGCAGAGTTCCTCTATGTCTTTACAAATAGCTAAAATAACAGGAATCGTTCGTAAAGCTTTAAATAAACCGCCAGGACCATTTGTCTCCTGACCGATTACATCATACTTTAACGGAATGGCTTCATCTTTACCGCGCGCTTCTAACAATCCAACGCGAAACTGCGTTGTCACAAAGTCCGCATCTTTTAACCCTTCGCGGCGATCTAGCGTCAGATGAATATCAATTGGTACTCCTGCTTTTTTCACCATACGCTTTGCTAAGTTACCGACAATCTCTAACTTTTCTTTTCCTTCTTCCACATCGATTAACCAAATTTCCCGAATAGGAAGTTCATGATAACGCTTAATAAAACCTTCAATTAACTCCGGCGTATAACTAGAGCCACCGCCAATAGTTGCAATTTTTATTCCACGCATACTACATGTTCTCCTTTCGCATTGATTGTTTTATAAATTGAAAGTTTATTCAGTGTAGTAATGTAATTTCTATTTTTTCTCCTCTTGCTTCTGATTGTATGAGCTTATTTTGGAAATGATGCGCTTCATTCATCGTTTCCCAGGCTTCTTCAACTAAAGCAATATAAAAATACGCCAAATACTTTTCGTACTTAGCGTACCTTTATACTCATTTCTATTTCAGCTGATTATTTAATCCCTCAATCTTTTTCTTCCAATATATTGTCATCGCAAACCATATAATAAAATAGACGAAGATAAAGATCCCTATGCAAATAAGAATGGAACTTACATGATTAGGAATCCACCCCAACCATACTGCCACTGGAAGAAATGTTCCTAGTAATATAACAAAATGGATGATTGTTTGTTTTAATAAGCTCCATTCCTCTCTCTCAAAAACAAAGGAAGCTATAGAAAAGATAATCCCAATTATATTTGCTACAACAAGATTGATTAACAATGTCCTTGTCTCTATCGTCTCCATCCCATTTGCATAACCGATCCCCAAAAATAATAAGCTATAAAACATCGCCATCCCCATACCAGCTGCTAGCTTTGCACCTATTCTATCCATCATCATATTAACCTCCTATATTCAAAACTTCCTTAATAAGCGGTACATATTTTCGCGAAACGTACTCTTTCATCCCATTTGAAAAATGGGCACACATGCTGCCACTAAACGACATTTCAAAACTTTTTACATGTTTTATATTTGCAATTGTCGATTTTGAGAACCTAACAAATCCTTCTCGTTGTAAGGAAGTCTCTAATTCATACAACCGGTGTTTTACTTCCAGATTTCCTTTTGACGTTTGGGCAAATACTTTTCTATCTTCCGAATAGAACCAATATATTTCCTTGAACTCCAATAAATAAAACTGCTGATCTGCTATCCCAACAATTTGCTTGATCGTCCCTCCCTCTAATATTTTCAAAATGCGCTGAACATCTTCAGTCATTTCTTTTGCCCTTATCACGATTTCTAGTTCTTCATGTGCTGGGTCTAAATCAATATGAATCTTCATATCAGCCCCCCTTTACTACTTCATTTTTACATAAATGTGGAAAAAATAAATGGATATGTACATAAGTGGTCCCTTTATTTGTTTTACTTGCCGTTTTTGGTGCATGAAAAAGACCTTGCACACGCAAGGCCTATTTTCCCTCTAACATCTTCCTATATAAATCAACAAACTCACTCGCTAATTCCTTCATTGTTATAGCATTCATAAGGTGATCCTGTGCGTGAACGAACAGTAACGTAAGTTCGACCCGTTCGCCGCCTGCCTCTTGTTGAATCAATGCTGTTTGTAAGTGATGCGCTTCCTTTAACTCGCTGTCTGCTTCTTGCAATTTTCCGTCCGCTTCGGAAAGCTTTCCTTGTTTCGCAAATTGAATTGCCTCCATTGCTGAGCTTCTCGCATTTCCCCCGTGTAAAATTAAATGAAAAGCCGTTGTCTCTATCGTATCCATATCCCTCTATTGCTCCCCCTTTTCTTCTGCCTGCTTTTGCTTATCCCACATTTTTAAGAATGGGAAATAGATGAAAAAAGCTAAGAAGAAGTTTACTAGCTGCATCACAACACCTGAAATCTTACCGCCCGTTGCTAAATAGCCGCTAAACAGAATCGGTGTTGTCCACGGTACAGCTGCACCGCTTGGCCGTGCCACAAAACCCCATTCCATCGCAAAGTATGTCACTATCGTTAGAACAAGAGGAGCAAGAATAAATGGAATAAGAAGAAGAGGATTTAACACAATTGGCATTCCAAATGTCACCATCTCATTAATATTAAAAATACCTGGTCCAATGGATAACCTGCCTAAACTTTTTAACTGCTGACTTCGCGCGAATAATAACATCGCTACAACAAGTGCGAGCGTTGCCCCAGAACCACCCATATAAATCCATAAATCAAAGAATTGCTTTGTAATTGTATTTGGCACATCCTGCCCAGCTTGAAAGGCGACGCGGTTTTGATCCATTAATGAAAGCCAAATGGGATCCATCACTCCGCCAACAATTGCCGCTCCGTGAATCCCGCATGCCCACAATAATTGAACAAGAATAATCGCAATCACAGCTCCAAATATGCTAGCACCAAGTGTACTAAGCGGCGCTTGCAGCAATTGTCCTACAATATTATGAATGCTACCAAATGAGGTATGTTCCAAAATTAGCCGTATAATCCATACAACAGTGATCACAACAAAACCAGGAATAAGTGCAACAAACGAACGTGACACTGCCGGCGGTACTGTTTCTGGCATTTTAATCACAATATTTTTCTGGATAATAACGCGGTATATTTCTGTAGATATAAGTGCTAAAATCATCGCCACAAATAAACCTTGGCTGCCAGTAAGTGCAGCTGGGATTACGCCTTCTACTAAAATACTTTCCTTTGTTGTTTCTACAATATGAGAAACTTGAAATGGTGTTGCTAATAAGAAGGATACAAGCGATAACGCTCCTGATGCTAATGCATCTACTTTATATTGTCCCGCCAACCTGTAAGCGATTCCAAAACTAGCGATTAAAGACATAATATTAAACGTGGCGCTTACCGGATACCCTAATGCTTTTTGCCAGCCATCCCCAAATAAGTTGGCCATGAAATCATTATACCCAGGTATCGGCAACGCACTAATAATTAAGAAAAATGATCCGATAATTAAGAAAGGCATCGTTAAAATAATTCCGTCTCGAACAGCTTGTAAGTGACGCTGCTCTGCAATTCTTCCTGCTACAGGCATAACGTATCTTTCCAAAAATCCCGTCATTCTCTCCACTCTCCTTATGTCTTCATTGACAACGCTGCTTGTAACACTGCTTCCCCATTACAAAGTCCGTAATGTACAGGTTGAATGACATTCACAGGTATTCCTTTTTCTTTACAGAGCTCTTGCATTTTCGGTAATAGATAACGTACTTGCGGGCCAAGTAATAATACATCCGCTTCATCAATATGACCCTGCACATCCGCCCCAGGTACGGCCCAAATTCTAGCTTCTATCCCTTGCGCCTCTGCTGCTCTCTCCATCTTTGTAACAAGCAAACTCGTAGACATCCCCGCGGCGCAGCAAAGTAAAATGTTCATATGATCCCCCCTTTCTCATTAGCTCTTTACAGCTATCCATAAGGTTAAGCTAACCTATATATATGTCTAGGGAAATTCTTATATGACGAGCATATAAAGTGAAACTTCCATCAAGAAGGGTTTACTATTTCGCAAATAACACCATACAAAAGAGGTAACCTTTTTCAGATTACCTCTTTTTCTTTATTCCTATAAAATGGCGTTATCCCATCACTACACACTTTCTTTTGCTGGCCGATATAATGTTTGTACGAGACGATCATATTCACGCCTTGTAATTTCTTTATTATATAGCTTTAACAATAAATCTTTATGCTCCTTCGAAAATGCCATTTTTTTAATGACTTCTGGATACATGAAAACTTCCCCCTCCGTTTCATGAATACGACTAAATCCAGTGAACATTAGCATTTCTGCCCTATAGTTTATAAAAAACAATCAAACAGAACTTGCGTTCGCATAAAGCATTATAAAATATTTTTCTTCAAAGCACAATTCTAAAATACAAATTCTTATTTTTGTTTATTTTCTGAAGATTTCAACATTATGATATCATAATCTCTCCTCAAGTACATACATATTTTTTGTCACTTTTTTGAATAAATTTTCCATAACGGTAAGAAAATAATGGCAAAAAAGAGAAGAGGAGTAGACCTATGGATACTGTTACCCTATCGCGCGCTTTCTTTGGATCATCGTTAGCCTTCCATATTATTTTTGCAACGCTAGGAATCGGACTTTCTTTAATGATTTTTATAAGTGAAGTGTTATATCACTGGAAAAAGGATTCCGATTACTCTGTGATGGCCAAAAGATGGACAAAAGCATTTGCGATTCTTCTTGGCGTTGCCATTCCAACAGGAACAATTGTGGGTGTTCAAATTTCCTTACTTTGGCCTGGCTTTGCGAAGATTGTCGGACAAGTCATTTCCGTCCCGTTTCAAATTGAAATTTTTGCCTTCTTCCTAGAAGCATTGTTCATGTCCATTTATGTGTATGCTGCAGATAAATTGCCACCGTTCATGCGATTAATATCGCTCTTTTTTGTGATGTTCGGTGCAACTGCATCTGCTGTACTTATTACATCAGCAAATACATGGATGAATACACCAGCCGGATTTTCAATGGCTGCAGACGGCTCGGTCTATAATGTCGATCCTTGGAAAGCCTTTTTTAATCCAAGCTTTGTCACAAGCTCCATTCATGTTGTCATTACAGCTTATGCAACAGGAGCTGCTGTCATCGCTTCAATCGCCGGTTTTAAATTATTAAAACGAAATAAGAGCGCACAGGAGATTACCTATCATAAAAAAGGACTATATTTAGGTCTAATCGTCACATTTATTGCAGGCGCAATCATGTGGCTTTCTGGACATGAATCTGCGATTGCCCTGCATGAGCACTCACCAGAGAAATTAGCAGCAGCAGAAGCATTATATCAGACTCAATCACATGCGCCGCTAGCTGTTGGGGGCGTACTTGATCCAGAAACAAACAAATTAAAATACGCCATTGAATTTCCAAATCTGCTGAGCATGTTAGTTGGTTTTTCTCCAAATACAGTTGTAAAAGGATTAAATGAATTTCCACAAGAAACGTGGCCGCCTTTTTACACTCATCTATTCTTTGATTTAATGGTCGGAGCAGCTACATTTACATTTGCTGTCGCTGCAATTGCCCTTGGATATTGGTACTTTATTTACCGAAAAAAAGGAGGCCAATTGCCGAAATGGATGCTGTGGGCCACTGCGGCGTGCGGGCCAATTATGCTTCTTGGCATTGAGTTTGGTTGGATTTTCAGTTGCAGCGGCCGGCAGCCTTGGACAATTTATGGATTTCAGCGGACGACAGATGCTGCCACGCGCGCTGATTTTGTCGGACCATTATTCGTCGCATTTGTCGTCCTTTACATCGCACTTGGTGCTCTAACTATCTTCGTATTACGAACATTCTTTAAGCGCCATCCACTAAAGAACGACTTACAACCAAACAGGGGGGATTCACATGCATGAAGCAAGTATCGCCATTATCATTCTCTGGGCCGTCGTTTTTGTATACAGTATTTTAGGCTCCATTGACTTCGGAGCCGGCTTTTGGGGAATGGTGTACGCAAAGCATCCAACACTTGCTGGAAAGCTGGCGAATCGCTACCTATCTCCAACGTGGGAAGTTACGAATACATTTCTAGTCTTTGTCGTTGTGGCGTTTCTCGGCTTCTTTCCAAAGGCTGCATTTACACTTGCAACAGCAATGTTTGTACCTGTTACCTTAATTCTCATTCTCGTTGCCATTCGCAGTACCTTTATGGTGTTCGCTTACTCTGTGCCAAAATACGAACGTATACTGCGCACAATTTCAGGCATTACAGGTCTATTAATTCCAGCTCTCTTAATTACAGTTCTCCCTGTAACAGAAGGGGCTTTCATTACTACCGCTAACGGGAAAGAAACGTTACTATATGGAAAGTTATTATCAAGCCCAGTCGTATATTGGTACATGCTCTTTGGCCTAACATCCGAACTCTTTTTATCAGCCCTCTTTCTCGCTGACTTTGCTAGTGAACAAGGCTCTAAAGATACATACCGTCTCTATCGGCGAAATGCCATCTTACTCGGCCCTGCAACGCTTGTCACAGCTATCATCGCACTTGTCGTCATGGAACCGGAAACACATTGGCTCATGGAAGGTTTAATTAAACAGTTTCTATGGTTTACAATCTCAATTATCTTTTTTATCATTGGCTATTCCTCACTTTGGTGGACAAACAAAAGGCAAGGAATACTAGGCTGGCCGCGCATTGCTGTTCTTTCTGTCGTCGCCCAATATGGATTTGCAAGCTACGCTTACGGCGTTGCCCACCTTCCGTATATTATTTACCCAGAGGTGACCGTGTTCACAAGCTTTACAACGACAGAAACATTTTATGCACTGCTCGTCCTCTATGCTATCGGTATCGCAATTTTACTACCAGGCTTTATCTTCTTCTGGAACTTATTCTTGAAGGATCGATCATTCTTGAAGTGAATCGAAACACGAAGACATTCCGGCAGAATTCAACATAAAATAGTAAAGACACCGACTCTCAAAACAAAACAGGACCTCCACTTGCTCCCGCCCACCTAAAAAAGAGTGTTCTGCCCTTTATGTAGTAACAATTTCTTAGTCAAACATCATCTAACACAAAATAAAGAGTAGATTTCACTCCACATTTACCTAGCAAAAGAAAATTAGGTAGATGCACGCTGTAAATTTTCTCTTATAAATACCTAATAGGCACATACTGAATATGTGCCTATTTTCATCCCAAAATCCCCATATACTATGTCTTTTCCTTAAAGTATCAAACGTACATATTTTAATAGTTAGTGAAATGTCTCATACCTTCTTTGAACGATTTGAATATGATTAAGTAGAAAGTCTTGGACAAGTCGAAATACTCTTGTTCAAATTAAAGAACTAAGAAGGGTAGGCTATCTATGGGTATTGAAATTTGGATTACGATTGTTGTTTTCCTTCTTACCATGACCATCATCTTTTGGCGGCCAGGCGGATTAAATGAAGCATGGCCAGCTGCAATCGGAGCAGGAATTATTATTATTATCGGACTCGTATCACGCAGCGATATTGCCGATATTATTAGTAAAATTGGCGGCGCCTCCATTACCATCATCGCCACGATCGTTATGGCTGTTATATTGGAAAGTTTCGGTTTCTTCCACTGGGCAGCAGCCAGACTCGCAAACTTAGCAAAAGGATCCGGGCATCGCTTATATTGGTACATCCAATTACTCTGTTTTCTTATGACATTATTGTTTAATAACGATGGTAGTATTTTAATTACAACACCAATTTTAATTTTACTTCTAAAAAACCTTCAATTAAAACCGCATCAACAAATTCCATATTTATTAAGCGGCGCATTGATTGCAACGGCTTCTAGCGCTCCAATTGGTGTTAGTAATATTGTAAATTTAATCGCACTAAATATTGTTCATATGACACTCTATATGCACACAGCAATGATGTTTGTGCCTGCAACGCTAGGACTTATCTTTATGTCATGGCTCATGTATATAGTTGTGAAAAAGAAATTACCGAAACAACTACCAAAATCCGCTTACGACATTGAAGAGGTCTTTTTCACAAAGCACTTCCATCCATTAAAAGGAAAAGATTCGGTTGATACGAAAAGTAAACGTACGAAATTTATGTTAAAAGTGTTACTGTTTGTCTTCCTTATGCGTTGTCTTCTTTTCGTTGCCTCCTTCTTTGCAATTCCGATTGAGATTGTCGCTGTAATTGGCTCTCTCGTTCTCCTCATCTGGAGATGGTATTATTTACGAACAAATCCAGTCGATATATTAAAAAAGACACCGTGGCACATTCTCATCTTCGCTTTTTCCATGTACGTTATTATTTACGGTCTTCATAACGCTGGATTAACAGCTTGGCTTGTACAAATGTGCGAACCGATTGTCAATCAAAGTTTATTATATGCCAGCTTTACCATGGGGGGACTCGTTTCACTTCTATCAAACATCTTTAACAACCATCCTGCCTTAATGATTGGAACGATTACCTTAACAGAAATGGGATTAGATCCTATTACCCTCAAAACCATCTATCTTGCCAACATCATTGGTAGCGATATGGGATCATTGTTATTACCAATCGGTACACTCGCTTCTCTTATTTGGATGTATATCTTAAAGCAAAATAAAATCAAAGTAAAATGGAAAGATTACTTGAGCGTCTCCTTAATTGTCATTCCAATCTCCACAATCGTAACACTCTTCCTCTTATTCTATTGGGTACAGCTCGTCTTCGCCCGTTAACTTATCAAACGAAACAAAATCCCCCTTCTCTCCTCAGCAGGGGGGATGATTATTTATATTAAGTTAGGTACATATGATCATAGATGAAAAAGTGTTTAGAAAGGCGCTTTCATGTTTCAACTTATAAAGCACTGACCGCTTCAATGCATCGCTAGACCTCTCGCCCATCCCTAAAAAAGGAGTTAATTTGTGTTTACATACATCTGTGTGACCCGTTCTTA
>NZ_NVOY01000057.1 GCF_002551005.1 Bacillus pseudomycoides | reverse complement strand
CGTTTAGTTTTCAAAGTTCATTATCGCATTCCAGCGACTTCTATAAGATATCACATTTATCTCTCACCGTCAACTTATTTTTCTTTCGTTGTTGACGACGCTTATTAATTTATCACATTAATAGTTTAGACGTCAATATTTTTTCTAAAAAAAATAACCAAGCTCGAAAATAAAAGTTTTTTCTAGCCTGGTAAAATATATAATTTAATAACTATAAGCGCACCGATACCCGGCAAACCCAAAAAACCCGAAACAAATGTAGTACCAACATTAATAGGAAGATGAAAACTAAACTGTGCCCCTACTATATTCACAGCAAACAACAACAAAGCTCCTATTACAATTTTGACAAGTGATCTGCCTACAAAGCGAAACGGCTTTATAGAAGCACCGACAATTAGTAAAATAAATATTAACGTTAATATACCACCAATAATCAAACTATGTTCCATGCGATTCTCTCCCTTACAACTTGTACACTATATTTGTATGGGAAAAAGAAAAAAAAAAGACCGTTAATTTTTTCTTATAAAATAAAAAGCCGAACTGAAAAACCATTTCCCGTTCGACTTCTCTTTTATAATTGTTCCATTTTCACAGGACGTCGTTTCGCTTCCTTCAATAGATAGAAGTACTTCGCTTCCGCCAGTTTTAAATGACACAATACATCTTCTGAAGGCTCAATGCTTTGTTCTACAATTCTCTTCTGACGCATCCACTCTATCTTCACTTGTTCTAGCAATACAATTAACTTTTCATCATACTCTTTGCGCAACTTCCCTTTTTTTTGAAAAAACATCGCTATTTCTCCTACTTATATTTCTCTGCGGCCTTCTAACGCCTTTGATAGCGTTACTTCATCCGCATATTCTAAGTCACCACCAACTGGTAGCCCGTGTGCAATACGAGTCACTTTAATCCCCGTTGGCTTTAACAGACGAGAAATATACATCGCCGTTGCTTCCCCTTCAATATTCGGGTTTGTTGCCAAAATAACTTCTTGTACTGTTTCGTCGTGTAGTCGTTTTAACAACTGAGGAATATTAATATCTTCCGGACCAACTCCCTCCATCGGAGAAATGGCACCATTCAACACATGATATACTCCCTGATATTCTTTCATCTTCTCCATTGCAATCACATCTTTTGGCTCTTGCACAACACAAACAACCGATTGATCACGATGAGAATCATCACAAATATAACAAGGATCTCGATCTGTTATATGACCACAAATAGAACAATACATTAAGTTTCGCTTTGCATTTACAAGTGACTTCGCAAAATCTAATACGTCATCTTCTTTCATATCCAATACGAAAAAAGCCAAACGAACCGCTGTTTTTGGTCCGATACCTGGCAATTTCATGAAGCTATCAATTAACTTCGAGATTGGTTCTGGATAGTGCATCTATGACCAACCTCCTAGAACATACCGCCTGGTAAATTCATTCCTTTTGTAAATTGTCCCATTGTAGCATTCGATAGTTCTTCTGCTTTCTTTAATGCATCATTTGTTGCAGCTAATACAAGATCTTGCAACATTTCAATATCTTCTGGATCTACAACTTCTTCTTTAATTTTCACTTCTAGAACTTGTTTATGGCCACTTGCAATAACTGTTACCATACCACCGCCAGCTGTTCCTTCAACTGTTTTTTCACCAAGTTCCTCTTGTGCTTTCGTCATTTGTTTTTGCATTTTTTGCATTTGTTTCATCATGTTATTCATATTTCCCATTCCACGCATCATAATAGTTCCTCCTAATTTTCGCTTAATGGATGTTTACATTTTAGAAAAAAACTCCATTTAAGGCATACTTTATTCCTTTATTTCAATTAATTGCTCTCCAACTATTTTTACAGCTTCTTCTACAAGGGGATCTTTCGGTTTCTCCTCTTCTTCTGAAGAACCATCTTCATTTTGTAAGAACCCCTCACGAATTTTTCCCCATTCACTTTTAGGAATTGCAATCATTTGCAAATTCTTCCCAAATAGTTCAAAGAGAATTTGCTCTACCGTATCTGTTGCCTCGCGATTTTCACTCGCCATTTTACAATGAATTTCATACTTAAAAGCAAGAACATAAGAAGTAGTAGACGCCGCTACCGGCTCACTATTTTCTAACAAAACAGCATAAGCGACTTTATTATAACTTTTCAATCGCTCTAACAGTTCACCCCATGCGCTTTTCAACTGCTCCAACTCTTTACGAGTTGCCTGCTTTAGCACTTCATGAACACGACCGACCGGTATTTTCATACTACCAGAACGACTCGGCTTCGGTGCAGTCTTTGTTTCTCTCACTTCTTGTTGCATTGAAGTTGGCACACCATCTCGTTTCATCTTCTCTAATTCCTGTTCTAGCTGCTGCATTCTTTGTAAAACAACTTGCAAACGATCGGCTCCGTTTACTTTCATCGCAAATTGCTGACACAATTGCACCATAACCACTTCTAGAAAAATACGAGGATGATTTGTCCATTTCATTTCTTGTTGGCTTTTACTAAGCGTATGAATAATTTCATAAATCATTTCAGGCTGCATCTCCTGACTTAACTTTCGAAATGAATCATCAACAATAACTCTCTCCAGCATATCCTCTAGCTGCGGTGAGGTTTGATACAAAAGCATATCTCGGTAATAGTAAATAAAGTCTTCCATGAAACGAAGTGGATCTTTCCCTTGATTCATAATATCATCAACAATACGCAATGCTTTTGATACATCATTTTCATATATACTTTCTACAAGGTTCGCTAAATAACGCTGTGAAACAGAACCCGTGACAGCTAATACATCTTCTACCGTTACCACTTCATCGCTATAGGAAATCGCTTGATCGATTAAACTTAACGCATCACGCATACCACCTTCTGCAGCACGCGCTACAATTTGAAGCGCTTCCTCGTCCACTTTCGTTCCTTCGTTGTTCACAACAGTTGTTAATCGTTCTACAATATCCTGTACTGATATTTTGCGGAACTCAAAACGCTGACAACGAGAAATAATCGTCGGTGGAATTTTATGCGGTTCTGTCGTTGCCAAAATAAAGATAACATGCTGCGGAGGTTCTTCTAATGTTTTTAATAGCGCATTAAACGCCCCCATCGAAAGCATGTGAACTTCATCAATAATATATACTTTATAGCTAACTTCGCTTGGAGCATATTTTACTTTATCTCTTATATCTCGAATTTCATCTACACCGTTATTCGAAGCCGCGTCAATTTCTAATACATCTGAAATAGCACCTTGTGTAATTCCTAAGCATGCAGGACATTGATTACAAGGTTCAGCTGTAGGAGCTTGCTCACAGTTGATTGCTTTTGCAAATACTTTCGCAATTGTTGTTTTCCCTGTTCCTCTCGGGCCAGAGAATACATAAGCATGTGACGCTTTCTCTTGAAGAAGGGCATTTTGCAACGTTTTCGTTACGTGCTTTTGACCGACTACATCTTCAAATTTCTGCGGTCTCCATGTTCGGTATAACGCCTGGTATGACACGAAAATACGGCCTCCCCCAAAGGTTATTCTCTCGTTTATCCCGCTATTCACAAACAGCAATCTCGCCAACCCAAACAAAAAGTTAGGCGGAATACACTGCCCGTAAAAGCCTGATTCATTATTGTTTCACTTTATTATAACCTATTCTGATTCTAGATTCCAAAAGTTATTTTCCATACAAAAAACCCATCCTATTCGTATAGGATGAGTTTATATGCATATATAACTGCCGTGCACCTTCTGTCGATTACGTACCATAAGCGTTACTTAAGCAGTTAGCTCGGTTCAGGCACTCCTGCGGCACACGAGAAGACCCGCTTATTGCTGCTTCCTTCCGGACCTGACAAGGTTCACGGGGTCCCGTTGCGCAGGACCCAAACGTCAACGCCACTTACTTAAGGCAGACCCTACAGTAACATAACCTCGAGAAGGGATTCGGCCTCGCTAGAGCGGATTGCGAGTACAGGGCACCGCTACCTCCCCGCTTAGCACGGCAAAGTTAAAACCATATTTAGTTGCCTCATTTAAAGGCAATCTCAGTATAACTTGTTTCCTAAAAAATTGCAACGTGTTAGCAAAGAGTATTTTTATCCAACTCTTCCTTCTCTTTCTTCCTCTTTTTACGTAGTTCTCGAAAAAAATTTGTTAATAAATTTCCGCACTCTTCTTCTAATACACCAGCTACAACTTCGGATTGATGATTAAACCGATCCTCTGTTAATAAATTCATTAATGTACCGGCACAGCCACCTTTTGGATCCACCGCACCATATACAACGCGTTTTACGCGTGATAACACAATGGCACCCGCACACATTGGGCACGGTTCTAATGTGACATATAACGTTGCATTTTCTAAACGCCAAGTCCCTAATTTCTTGCAAGCATCATCAATCGCTAACAATTCAGCGTGAGCGACTGATCGTTGCTCTGTTTCACGTAAGTTATGTGCACGACTTATTACTTCACCATCCACAACAACAACCGCACCAATTGGTACTTCTTGTATTTCTTCAGCCTTTTTTGCCTCTTCTATCGCAAGTTTCATAAAATAAATATCTTGTTCCATAACAAAGTCCTTTCATCGCAAATAACTTTTCTATATTCAATCCAATCTAAAGAGAAAGGAAAGGAGATTACATATGAAAAATACCGCACTTCTTATTATCGACATGATTAATGACTTCCAATTTTCACACGGACCTATCTTAGCACGAAAATGCAAACCTATTACAGAATCGATTTTACAACTTAAACAAAAAATGAAAAACTCCGGCTGTCCAATTATTTATGTAAATGATCATTATCATTTATGGAGAGCTGATATTAATGAACTCATCACCTATTGCACAAATGAACACAGTGAAGAAATCATAAGAAAGATTGCCCCTGCCAGCGACGATTATATTTTTATTAAACCACATTATTCCGCTTTTTATGAAACGCCCTTAAATTCATTATTAGGTCATTTAAAAATTGAAAATCTTATCTTAACAGGAGTGGCTGGAAATATATGCATTCTCTTCACCGCAAATGATGCTCACATGAGAAATTATCAATTATATGTACCCGAAGATTGTATTGCTTCTAATTGCGATCAAGATAACAAGCATGCCTTGCGTATTATGCAAACCACTTTAAAAGCAAATACTTCTTCATCGTTTCATTTACTACTGTAATTACATAAAGTGAAACTTCCATTAGTAAGGGAGTATTCACCCCCCTCTCTCTCAATCTCGAGATGCGGGGGGGCGTATTGCGAGTTAATACCAGATAAATCGATTTTTTAACTTTTTATGACAAACTAACCCTTTCTCACTCCTCTTATGCTACAATAGTCCTGTTTTGTGCTTTTTATTCGTGTCACATCATGTTTTGAGAGGAGGCAACAGTGTGACTGGAGTACCATTTATTACAGTTGAAGGACCCATCGGTGTTGGAAAAACTTCACTCGCGAAAGCGATATCGACTCACATGCAACTCCATTTATTAAAAGAAATCGTTGATGAAAATCCTTTTTTAGGAAAATTTTACGATAATATCGAGGAATGGGCTTTTCAATTAGAAATGTTTTTCTTATGCAACCGATATAAGCAATTAGAAGACATTGATACAAAATATTTAAAACAACATATACCTGTTGTAGCAGATTACCATATATTTAAAAACTTAATTTTTGCATCTCAAACATTACATGGTGCCCAATATGAGAAATACATGCAGATTTATCGTATCTTAACACAAGATATGCCAGTTCCAAATGTCATCGTGTATATAACAGCAAGTTTAGAAACACTGCAAAAACGAATTGCAATGCGCGGGCGTGAATTCGAAAAAAATATAGATCCTAATTATTTATTGCAACTCATTAAAGATTACGAAATGGCAATGGAAACGTTCCAAAAAAATCATCCAGACATCCCCGTATTAAAATTCAATGGAGATAACATGGATTTTGTAAAAAATGAATCGGACTTAAATGTAATCTTATCAGCATTACAAAATACACTGACAAAGGAGATTAACTAGTAATGAATTTGAGACAAAAATATGACATTCCAAATGATGCTGTTATTACGATTGCCGGAACAGTTGGTGTTGGGAAATCTACAATGACAAACGCCCTTGCAAATGCACTTGGTTACCGCACATCATTTGAAAAAGTAGACTCTAATCCATATTTAGATAAATTTTATGGAGACTTCACACGTTGGAGCTTCCACTTACAAGTTTATTTCTTAGCAGAACGCTTTAAAGAACAAAAAAAAATCTTCGAATATGGCGGAGGATTTATTCAAGACCGTTCTATTTATGAAGACACAGGAATTTTCGCCAAAATGCATTATGAAAAAGGGACAATGACTGCTACAGATTATGAAACGTATAAAAGCTTATTTAATGCAATGGTTATGACACCTTACTTCCCACATCCTGATTTACTGATTCACTTAGAAGGATCATTTGATGATATTGTAGATCGTATTAAAGAGCGTGGAAGACCAATGGAACAACAAACACCAATTGAATATTGGAAAGAAATGCATGAACGCTACGAAAATTGGATTAATGACTTTAATGCTTGCCCTGTACTCCGTCTTAATATTAACGAATATGACATTTTACAAAATGAAAATTCAATTGAACCTATCATCAAGAAAATTAGTCATTTCTTACAACAAACACGTAAACTTGTAAAATAAAAAACCCGTGCAATCGCACGGGTTTTTCCTATGAACTTAGTTTTTCTTTTTCGTCGGAGCAATAATTTCGCTCTCTGTTTTCCCTGCATTAATACGCTGACGTACAGTGCTCACACTAATATTATATGCTTCAGCAATTTCTTTTACCGTCATTTCTTTTCCATTAATAACAGCTGTAATTACTTTACGTTTTGAATCTACCTTTTTCTCAACTTGTTTTGGTGCTTCTACTTTCTTCACTTCTTTTTTTACATCACAGATGCAACCACAAAGTTTACGAAATGTTTCATCACTTACAATACGAGATACGTTTGCAGCACTGTTTAAAATTTTATTTTTCTTGCAAACGGGGCATTGTACATAATATAGTGTTTTTCCGTCAAGCGGAAACGTTTGTATAATAATATCCATGGCCATGGTAGCTCCTTTCATATCTATGAAGATAATCCTCGGAATATGAGTGTTCCTGTAAGAGGTTCATTCTCCTATATGCTACTTCCTGATTGGTTAAAATAAAAACTCGTTACGTGTTGGTAACGAGTTCTCCAATCTCCACTTATATGCGCTGTTGTCAATTATATATGGCGGAGGAAGAGGGATTCGAACCCCCGCGCGGCTCACGCCGCCTGTCGGTTTTCAAGACCGATCCCTTCAGCCAGACTTGGGTATTCCTCCGTGTTAACATGACATGAAATATAATATCAAAAGAAAAACAGTTCGTCAACCCTACTATATAGATAATATAAAAAGGAAAGAGATTTTTTCTCCTTCCTTTTTCATAAAATATATCCCACTCTACTAAATAATTAAAGATGTTGTTATTCTAAAATAACAACGAATGGATATTCATAAGAATGGATTTATTTATATGAATCTATTTTAATTTTTCGGCATATAGATTGCGGCTATACCGAAAAAAAGGAGCCTGTACTCGCTTTCTCCCTTTGTTTTACCTTGCATGTGGCAGGAAAGGGCCCTGACCGCTTCTACGCATGGCCAGATGCTCTCGCCCACCGAAAAAGAATGATTTTATATTGTTTTTTAAATTTGTATTTATTTAATTACTGTTTTTCCTCCCATATAAGGACGAAGAACTTCTGGAATGATAATAGAGCCATCTTCTTGTTGGTAGTTTTCTAAAACAGCAGCTACCGTACGGCCAATCGCAAGTCCAGATCCGTTTAATGTATGAACATGCTCTGGCTTTGCTTTTGTATCACGGCGGAAACGGATATTTGCACGGCGTGCTTGGAATGCTTCAAAATTACTACAAGAAGAAATTTCACGATATGTACCATAGCTAGGAATCCACACTTCAATATCGTATTTCTTTGCTGCCGTAAATCCTAAATCTCCTGTACACATGCTCATGACACGGTATGGAAGACCTAATAATTGTAATACACGCTCTGCATCATTTGTTAATTTTTCTAATTCTTCATAAGAATCTTCAGGCTTTACAAATTTCACAAGCTCTACTTTATTAAATTGATGCTGACGAATTAAACCACGTGTATCACGACCAGCAGATCCTGCTTCAGAACGGAAACATGCGCTAAACGCTGCATAACGAATTGGTAATTGATCTCCGCTTAAAATTTCTTCACGGTGCATATTTGTTACAGGTACTTCAGCTGTAGGAATTAAGAAGTAATCCTCGCTTTCAATACGAAACGCATCTTCTTCAAACTTCGGAAGTTGTCCCGTCCCTATCATGCTTGTACGATTTACTATATACGGAGGTAAAATCTCTTCATATCCATGCTCTTCCGTATGAAGATCAAGCATGAAGTTAAATAAAGCACGTTCTAATTTTGCACCTGCCCCTTTATAAAATACAAAGCGGCTACCTGTTACCTTTCCGGCGCGTTCAAAGTCTAGCATACCTAAATCCGTTGCAAGATCCCAATGTGGCTTTGGTTCGAACGTAAATTCTGGAACGTCTCCCCACGTACGAACTTGCACATTATCATCTTCCGTTTCACCCATTGGTGTAGATTCATGTGGAATATTTGGAATAGATAACATTAATTTCTCAAGATCTTCTTCAACTGTACGAAGCTCATTATCAAGCTCTTTCACTTTATCGCTTACTTCACGCATTTCTAAAATAAGCGCCTCTGCATCTTTCTTTTCACGTTTTAATACAGAAATTTGTTGAGATACTTCATTACGTTTGCTTTTTAACTCTTCCGTTTGTACAAGTAATTCTCTTCTTTTTGTGTCTAATTCTTCAAAACGGCCAAAGTCGGTTAAGTCTTCACCTCTATGTTGCAGTTTCGCTTTTACTTCTTCAAAGTTTGCGCGCAAAAATTTAATATCAAGCATAATATTTCCTCCTTTATTTTTACAAAAATAAAAAACTCCCGTCCCTATACAAAGGGACGAGAGTTAACCCGCGTTGCCACCCTAATTGAAAGCATAATTGCTTTCCTCTCAAGTAGAGATAACGGCTCTTCACCGGAAATGTTTACTAGCCAACAGGCTGTTCCACACTTCACTCCAGGATGGATTCACAAGCCGCTTCTATCGGTTTACACCAGCCACCGACTCTCTATAAGAAACGTCTCTTGTTACTACTTCCTATCAACACATTTATCATATAAAATAGTTACCATCAATTTACTATAATCTTGCACAAGTTTCAAGTCACTTATACAGCTTTTTTCATTTTTGCTTCCTTTACCATCTCTACAAAATAAGCTGTAACACGATGATCATCTGTTAATTCCGGATGGAAAGAAGCTGCTAATAAATGATTTTGACGAACCGCGACCATACGATCTTCATATGTGCATAATACTTCGATATGATCTTCTACGTCTACAACATACGGTGCACGAATAAATACGCCAACAAAGTCTTCGCCTACTCCTTCCATCGAAAGAGCAGCCTCAAAACTATCTTTTTGGCGGCCAAACGCATTGCGTTCAACTGTAATATCCATTACACCAATATGCGGTTCCTCATATCCAACAAGGTTCTTTGCAAGTAAGATCATACCTGCACATGTACCAAACATCGGTTTTCCTGCTTCAGCAAATTCACGAAGAGGTTCCATGAAACTATATTTATCAATAAGACGGCGCATCGTTGTACTTTCACCGCCTGGTAAAATGAGTCCATCTACTTCATCTAATTGCTCTGTATGCTTCACAATCACCGCTTGTGCACCAACTGCTTCTATTGCACGTACATGTTCACGAACCGCTCCTTGAAGTCCTAATACACCGATTGTAACCATTTCAAAAACTCCTTTAATTACCAACCGCGCTCTTGCATGCGTTGTTCTGGTAATAATGTTGAAATTTCAACACCTTTCATTGCATTACCTAGTCCTTTAGAAAGGCGAGCGATTAATTCATAATCTTCATAATGCGTTGTCGCTTCAACAATCGCACGTGCAAATTTTTCTGGGTTTTCTGATTTAAAAATACCAGAACCTACGAATACACCATCTGCACCTAGTTGCATCATTAACGCAGCGTCTGCTGGCGTTGCAACACCACCTGCTGCAAAGTTTACAACTGGTAAACGGCCAAGGCGCTTAATTTCAAGTAACACTTCATAAGGAGCACCCGTATTTTTTGCATATGTCATTAATTCATCTTCGCGCAGACTTGCAACTTGACGAATTTCTGCGTTTACTTGACGCATATGACGTACAGCTTCTACGATATTTCCTGTACCAGGCTCACCTTTTGTACGAAGCATTGATGCACCTTCAGCAATACGGCGTGCCGCTTCTCCGATATCACGGCATCCACATACAAATGGAACAGTATAATCACGTTTATTTAAATGGTACACTTCATCAGCTGGAGTTAATACTTCACTCTCATCAATATAGTCTACCCCTAATGATTCAAGTACGCGTGCTTCCACAAGATGGCCAATACGACATTTTGCCATAACCGGAATTGATACAGCACCCATTACTTCTTCCACAATTGTTGGATCTGCCATACGCGAAACGCCACCTGCTGCACGAATATCAGCTGGAACACGTTCTAATGCCATAACTGCAACTGCACCTGATGCTTCTGCAATTTTTGCTTGCTCAGCGTTAACTACGTCCATAATGACGCCGCCTTTTTGCATTTCTGCCATTCCACGTTTTACGCGCTCTGTTCCTGTTACATTTAACATGTACAAAAAACCCCCCTAGGTGAATTGCTTTTCCCCACTCACGGAGAAAATTAAGAATACTCTTACATTCTACCACTATCTATTAGAGATTTGTCTACTATTTTTTTAGGTAAAATAGGTGCGAAAAATAGGAAATAAAAAAGCCCCCTTATTGGGAGCTTTTAAAACCAACCTTTTACAGTATCAACTGTACCATTCCATAGACCACTAAAGAAGGAACCAATGCTTCGCATAGAAAGAACAAACCAATTCGCCTTTTCTACTTCTTGTTTTGTGACAAGATCTACTTGCATGGATTTACCAGTTAAAAATCCTACATCATTAGCATCTTTTGCTGATACTGTCATATAACCAAGTGTTGTACCTTTTTTAATTGGTGCTTCATTCCCTTTATTTACTGCTTTGAAATCTGTTTTATAAATATCTTGACTACCTTTTGGCATTGGAAGTACGATTTCTTTCTTCGTCTGCACTGGTACTTCTGTATCTTTTGCTTTATTTACATGAACTGTTTCATGACCTTTTACTTGAGAAGCTTTTGGATATACCGTTTTTGTTTGGAAATTTGTAAAACCATAATCAAATAGTTTTTTCGTTTCATCAAAACGAGCTGTCTCAGAGTTTGTTTTAATAACAACAGAGATTAAACGCATACCATTACGCTCTGCTGTACCTGTAAAGCAATAACCAGCTTGATCAGTATGACCTGTCTTTAGGCCATCTACGCCTTCGTATCCTTTAACTAACCCTTTTAACATCCAGTTCCAGTTTGACATATCAATTGGATATTTCCCATCTTTTTGGAATGTCTTTTTTGTAATTTTTGCTGTCTCAAGAACCTTCGGATAATCTTGAAGTAAACGTTGTGCTAACAAAGCGCAATCTTTAGCAGACATTTTATTTTCATCATCCGGGCTTGTGCCTTCAGGATGTTTTCCTTTTAAGTCCTTATTGATTAATCCTGTAGAATTTACAAATTTATAATTTTGTAACCCTAGTTCTTTTGCTTTATCATTCATCATTTTAGCAAAATTGGCTTCTGAACCACCAATCAATTCCGCTAAAGCAATTGTTGCGCCATTAGCAGAGTAAATTGCCATTGCTTCATATAATTCTTTTACAGTATACATACCGCCGTTTTCCAAAGGAACATTTGATAAAGAACGATCTTGTGAAATTATATGAGCGTAATCAGAAACTTTCGTTTTTTGATCCCACTTAATTTTACCTTTTGCTATTGCTTCATGAACCAAATATTCAGTCATCATTTTTGTCATACTAGCAATCGCTAATGATTCATCTACATTTTTTTGATATAAAATTTTTCCAGAATTTGCTTCCACTAAAATTGCTGCACCAGCCTCAACATTCAAAGCAGAATTGGTTTCCGCAAATGCACTGCTGTATGTAAAAAACATGCTGCAAAATAGTGTAAGCACTGTTACAATCGCAACCATTTGCTTACGAAACATACCTTTCACTGTTGTTACCCCCAATATATTTGTACTCACATAAACGTTATTCTAACACAATCAAAAAAAAATAGACAGAGATACTAAGTCTCCGTCTATTTTTATATCAGACATTATAATGAATAGTTTGGTGCTTCTTTTGTAATTTGAATATCATGCGGATGACTTTCACGTAATCCAGCACCTGACATACGGATAAACTGTGCATTTTCACGCAGGAATGTTAAATCAGCTGCACCGCAATATCCCATACCTGCACGTAATCCACCAACTAATTGGTGTACTGTATCTGCTAAAGGACCTTTAAATGGAACACGGCCTTCAATTCCTTCTGGAACAAGCTTTTTATTACCTTCTTGGAAGTAACGATCCTTACTACCTTTTTCCATTGCACCGACAGAACCCATACCACGATATACCTTAAATTGGCGTCCTTGGTAAATTTCTGTTTCTCCTGGGCTTTCTGCTACACCTGCAAAAATGCTACCAAGCATAACAACGTGAGCGCCTGCTGCTAATGCTTTTACAATATCACCAGAATATTTAATTCCACCATCAGCAATTACAGGAACACCGTACTTACGAGCTTCTGTTGCACAGTCATACACTGCTGTTAATTGAGGAACACCAACACCAGCTACAACACGTGTTGTACAAATAGAACCTGGACCAATACCAACTTTAATAATATTTGCACCTGCTTCAATTAATTCACGAGTTGCCTCTGCCGTTGCAACGTTACCAGCAATAATATTTAAGTTTGGATACTTTTCACGAACTTCTCTCACTTTGTCTAATACACCTTGTGAATGCCCATGTGCAGTATCAATAACAATTACATCAACATTTGCTTTTACTAATGCATCAATACGCTGCACTGCATCAGCTGTTACGCCAACAGCTGCCCCTACTAATAAACGACCTTGTTTATCCTTCGCAGAGTTTGGAAACTCGATTACTTTTTCAATATCTTTAATTGTAATCAAGCCTTGTAGTACACCGTTATCATCAACAAGAGGAAGTTTTTCAATTTTATGTTTTTGTAAGATTTTTTCAGCATCTTCTAGTGTAGTATGCACTGGAGCTGTAATTAAATCTTCTTTCGTCATTACATCGGAAATCTTAATTGAATAATTTTGAATAAAACGCATATCACGGTTTGTAATAATCCCTACAAGTTTGCGCTCTTCTTCATCATTAACGATTGGAACACCTGAAATGCGATATTTTCCCATCAAATGTTCTGCGTCATACACTTGATGATCTGGAGTTAAAAAGAAAGGATCTGTAATAACGCCGCTTTCAGAACGTTTTACTTTATCAACTTGCTCAGCTTGTTGCTCGATAGACATATTTTTATGGATAATACCAATTCCACCTTGACGAGCCATTGCAATTGCCATATCAGCTTCTGTTACCGTATCCATACCCGCACTAATTAAAGGGATATTTAATTGTAATGTTTCAGATAAAACCGTCTTTACACTTACTTCTCGTGGTAATACATCCGATTTAGCTGGTACAAGTAATACATCATCAAACGTTAAACCTTCTTTAACAAATTTAGATTCCCACATAAATGATTCCCCCCATGATACCTGAAATTATTATTAGTAGCTTAACAATTGGTTAAAATACTGTCAAGAAAGACTGGATATGTTAGAATTTTCTAAAAACAAAAGGAGAGTATATATGCAACATTCCACAATGATTTGGCAGAAATTAAGCTTTTTTCTTTCTTCTACTCACACGCAACATTATCTTACCCATTGCTACAAAAAATTAGGTAATACAAATACTGAGAAAAAAAGCTTTGAAAATTGTTATCCTTTTATTTATTACTTAGAACACGGAAAAAGCTATTACCAATTATGTAATACTGCGCCATTTTCTATTAAGCCAGTATTACTGTTTTATGGAATGAGCCAGCTTCTAAAAGCTTGTTTACTTACAGTGGACCCTAATTATCCTGAATCAACTTCTGTATTGGCACATGGGGTTACAACAAGAAAAAGAAAAAAACAAGGTTATCAATTTATAGATGATGAAGTGAAAATTCAAAAGCACGGGCTATTTACTCACGTTGCGGAACAAATGTTTCATGTGAAACATTTAGAAGGAGAAAAATATACAATGGAAGGGTTGATGCAGCGGGTCGCTGAATTAGCTGATTTATTCCGATACAGCAAAAGAAAAAATAACCTATATCAATTAAAAGAAGTGACGGAAAATATCTTTACTTTTCCTACTCACATTTTAGATACTTTTCATATGACTGAAGAACGTTTTATACGGTATATAGAAGGGATTAACAAGCACCTTAACATTCGATATACAAACTTTAAAGAAAATGACTCACATTTGTATTTCTCAGCTTCCATGAAAGAATGGAAGCCATTATACAGTGCTCCCCTTACATACAATCATTATACAAATACTTATTATTTACCTGCTAATAATGAAATGGCTCCTGTTCTCCCAGAATTACTTATACACTACCTTTTGCTTTATAACTTAAGTATGATATCCCGCTATGAAACAGACTGGTGGTACGATTTACTTGGAAGTTATGCTTCTGAAGATTATCCATTCATCTTTCAATTTCTAGCTGTTACAGCCGAAAAAGTACCGTACTATATTTATTTATATTTAATGAGTAAACATAACGTAATTTCTTAGGAAATAAAAAAAGACGAGTCCGCTGACTCGTCTTTCGTTTGC
>NZ_NVOY01000056.1 GCF_002551005.1 Bacillus pseudomycoides | reverse complement strand
CTAAGTTTGAAAGCAGAAAACCCATACCTTGTTGAATGGGTATGGGTTGCGAAGCATTTTGCCTTAGTTGTCCCTTTTGGGAATCCCCTTCCTCAAAAATCTGTTAGGATTTTAGATGGGGGTAGTTCAATAAGAAAAGCGAATGATTTCCCTAATGAGGAACACACAATTATTATGGTGAATGGATTCAACTTAAAAACCGGAGTATGACTATACTTAAAGAAAAAACGTCTCAAAAATTAGAGGCGTTTTTTATATTTATATAATGATTAAAAAAGTGGATAACATGATTACTTGTTCATTCTTATATAATCATGCAAACATTGTTAGTATGGTAAAATAATCTTGTTTCCTTATGAAATAAATCGTATTTATTTACCGGAACACAATGCAGAATATTGCTAATTATCTTTATTTATTGAAAAAAGGAGAGATTTACAGTATATTTTTTGAGAAACATTTATTTTGATATAAAAAGGAGTTATTTATTTGAAGAAAATATTTAAAGTACTTTTATTACTAGTAGCATTAGTGGGCGGTAGTGTAGCTGTATTTTTAGCCTATATTATGATTACAGATGAGAAACCTGTTAGTGTTCTGAAATTAAATGTAGAAAATAAGAATGACAAGGTTTTAAAACAAGGAGACACATTCACAGCGACGACTTTTAACGTAGGTTATGCTGGTTTGGATAAAGATCAAGACTTTTTTATGGATGGGGGAGAAGGCTCTCGTTCTAGTAGTAAAGAACAAACAGAAAAGAATCTTAAAAACATGCTATCTTTTTTACAAAAGGAAGATTCTGATTTCATCTTATTGCAAGAAGTGGATACAAAATCTTCAAGATCATTTGATGTGAATGAATATGACGTATTTAAGAATAGTTTGAAAAACTATGAATCTTCTTTTGGATATAATTATCATGCACAGTGGGTGCCTGTTCCAATTACGAATCCAATGGGATATGCGAATTCAGGAATGAGTTCGTTTTCTAAGTATAAGATTGATACAGCAACAAGATTTCAACTGCCGGGGAAAGAGCCTTGGCCAAAACAATTATTTGATTTAGACCGGGCGATCGTTGAGCATAAAATCCCTGTGAGCAATGGGAAATATTTAAGACTCGTCAACCTTCATTTATCTGCTTATGATAAAGGCGGAAAAATAAGAAGGCAGCAAGTGGATTATTTGAAAGAGTATATGAACGAACACTATAAAAACGGTGATTATGTGATACTTGGCGGTGATTGGAATCAACTAGTCTCTGATGTACAGCTAAAAGATCCGAAGTTTCAAAAAGTATGGCCCGAATGGTTAGTAGAGTTGCCAAAAGATTTCACAGACGGTGGGTTCCAGTGGGCGGTAGACCCTACTGTTTGGACAGTTCGCGATGATGTGAAAAAATATGTAGAAGGTGAGAATTTCGTTACGATTATTGATGGATTTTTAGTTTCGCCAAATGTTGAAATCGTAAATGTACATGGGAATGATCTGAAGTTTGAAAATAGCGATCATAATCCAGTAAGCGCAGTGTTTAAATTAAAATAAGCTTCATTTTGCGAATAAATTTGTGTAGCGGCACAAGTGAAACCGTTAGAAGTAATTTTAGAGAAATAGACGAACAGATTTGTCTTAAAAAACGTCTCAAGCTTTGTTGGGACGTTTTTTTATGCAAGAAATACAAATTTTTGAAACCAAAACATTCCATATCCTATCTAATAAGTGGAAGGAGGGATAAGATGGATGAAATAAAATTAGTGAAAAAAGCGAAAAAAGGTGATGACGCAGCGTTTGAACAGCTCATTAGCCTTCATCAGGATCAGTTATATCGCACAGCTTATATGTATGTGCAAAATAAAGAAGATGCATTAGATATCGTACAAGAAACAGTTTATAAAGCGTACTTATCCTTAGAGCAATTGCAAAAACCAAACTTTTTTCTGACATGGTTGACGCGTATTTTAATACATAATGCTTACCAAGTATTAAACGAGAAGAAGAAGGTTCAACAATTAGAAGATAGCAGGGAATACAAAGATGTACGAAACATAGCAAACCGAATTGAGCAAAACATTGACTTACAAGTAGCAATTGGACAATTAGATGAAAACTATCAAACTGTTATTATTTTACATTATTATTATGATCTTCCGATAAATCAAATTGCGTGGCATATGCACGTGCCTGAAGGAACTGTCAAAACGTATTTGCATCGAGCGAGAAAATCGTTAAAGAAATTATTAGGAGGGAGTGATGAGAATTGGATAAGCAGTGGTTTCATGATGAAATAAATAAAATCGAAGTGCCGCGGGAAGAGTTACAGATCGCGATAACAAAAGGTATGAATAGAGCGAAGCAAGAAAAACCGGCGAAAAGAAAATATAAACGAAGAAAGATTGCATGGTTAGCTGCTGCATCAGTATGTATAGGTGTACTAGGTTCAGGCTTTGTTTTCCCGCAAATGAATCGTGTATTAGCAGAAGTTCCACTTATAGGAAAAGTGTATGATTATTTTCATGATACGGTGGGGAAAAATCTTTTTGCGAGTAAACTTGTAACAGAATTGAATCAACAAGCGGTAAGCAATGGGATTAGTGTAACGATGAAAAGCGTGTATTACGACGGGGGCCGGATTGGGATAACATTTACGGTTGATAATCCGGATAAAGTAGGAAAAAGTGCCGTATCTCATGATAGTTTCTATTATACATGTAAGCTTGCTGACGGAAGTCCAAGGTGGATGAGGGCAGCCTCGATGGACGGGAGAGTGACGAAGAATGGTTGGTTTGGAAACATTGAGATTAACTATCCAGAAAAAGAATTGCCGCCGAATACAACATTGCCGATTACCATTACATCTATCGGGGAAACGAGAGGATTCTGGAAGTTTGATATTCCAGTGAAGCAATTAGAGAATAAAAAAATCAACCCGCAGCAGTCGGTTAGCAGCGAGGATGAACAGCATACATTTAACTTTGGAACGATTACAGTCGGTAAAGAATCTGCAACGATTGACTATAAAGCAATTTATCCGCTTGTAGGGGAGAACGACTTAGCACGAATCCATAAAATAACAGATGATAAAGGGAATGACATTCATATGTCCACTTCAGGAATTGAATTTGGCAGAGAAAAAGTGGGTGATCATGTAGAATCTGCAGAGCGTTCTATTTTCGAGAAAATTCCTGACAGTGCGGAATTTATTACAATGTATCCTTTTGTACGATTATCAGAAAAACCAGCAATTGTAAAGCTAGATGAAAAAACACCATTTGAAATTAAGAGCACGCGCAGTGATTTCAAAATAATTGTTAACCACATCCAGCATAAGAATCAGCGGCTAATTGTGAATTACACACTTCAAAATGTCGATACAAAACATATATCTATGGACGAGTTAATTAATTTTGGTGAGACGATGAATTTAACTGATTCTTCGTACGTGAATCATGATATTGTACCGCGTGGACATAATATAAAAGGAAGTACCGTGAAAGTACTAGATAAGGAAAAGCTTCAATTTGAAGGAACGTTTCAACTGGACGGAAAGTATGGCGCGGAGAATTTCAGTGTAAAGGATTATGTATTAGAGGTACTGATGTCACCGTATCACGCAGAGAAACCATTACCTCCTGTTCAAATTAAAGTAAAATAAAGAGAGACTTCATGATTTTACGTGCAATTGGTTATAGTAACAAAAGAACGATAACCAAGGAGGCTGCAACTATGGATAACGGTAGTAATTTTGTAGAGAAACTGCACGATACACAGGAGAAAGCGGAACGAAATAAAAAGCGTCAAGGTAACGGGAACCCAGGCAAGAAAAAGCCGAATAAAACGCATAAATAAAAAAGAAACCCACCTTTTTGGGAAGGTGGGTTTTGTTGATTTCATTGTGTTGCATTCGTTTTTTTTCTGCGAATGTATAGAAAAGTCAAAGAGGCAAGAACGGCCAAAACGATTAATACAACTAATAAAACGAGCCCATACCGGTGAACATAATGGGCGATTAGATGCCAATCTTTCCCGAATACTAATCCTAATTGAATAAAAGTAAAGCTCCATATGAATGCTCCTAGATAAGCATACAGACAAAATGTCCGAATACGCAGACTGGAAATGCCGGTTAAATAGGCAGTAACATGCCGCACACCTGGAATGAAGTAGCCAAAAATCAGTAAAGGAGGACCGATTTTTTGAAAGAGAGTTTGTGTCCGAGCAATTTTGCTTTCTGTAATGTGCATTTTAGGACCGAATTTCTTTAAGAAGGGAAGTCCGAGCCTTTTTCCTAATATGTAACTCAGTGAAATACCAACTGCCGAGCCAAACCATGCGCTTAATAAGGCGATAAAGAAGTGCATTTTCCCTTGGAATATATAATATCCTACAAAAGTTAATAACGTTTCATCTGGTATCGGTAATCCGATAATTCCCCCAACTAATGCCATGATTAGTCCGAAATATCCATAATGCGAAATGACATAATTTAAGTGCTGTTCTATTTGTGATCACCGTCCGTTTCATCTGCAATAAGAACTGTTGTATATGTCTTTTAGTTTCACCTAATTACGCATAATCATTACTATATTTCTTTATTATAGCAAATCTTGCTTCAGAGCTAAAAAAACGTTGTTAATTTCATTTCTAAAATTTTTTTAAACTTTTTTTAAAAATTTTTCAAACGACGGACATAAAACGATAGGTCTCTTCGAATAATATAATGAATCATTATAATCACTATATATATATAAAGGAGAAATGAAATATGGCTGAAACAGTAGAAAGATATGAAGATATTGCAGAGGTATTGAAAGTATTGGCACACCCAGTGCGTTTAAATTTAGTTGAAACATTAATTACAAAAGGACCTACGAATGTAACAACAATGTATGAGAAATTAGAAATGCCTCAAAGTACAGTTAGTCAGCACTTAGCGAAATTAAAAGCTGCGAAAGTTGTTTCAGGCACTCGAAAAGGGTTAGAAATTTATTATGAAGTAGTGGACAATCGCGCGCGAGAGATTGTAGCTAATATCATTTAAATGAAAACGATAGGGTTTTTATATTTTTTAACAGTCTAATATTTTATTGTAGACTCTAAAATATAATATTAGACTGTTAAACGATTTATAGAGAGAAGAATCACAGGTTGTATTCTGTTCTGCATAGCAGAGACTTATATAAATTCATGTTAAAAAGCACAATTCGGTTAGAGAGAATTGTGCTTTTTTTATGGATTATATTTCCGTGTTAGAAAATGTGACATAAGACTCATCTGTGTAAGCGTTTGCATTAGAGAGTATTTTAAAGAAAAACAGAGTATTCAAGAGGTAATATGATATGAAGTTGTCGTTTTGTCGAAAATTGTTGATTTTTGATTGGATTTAAATTACAATTGAATTTGTGTAAGAAAAAAGGGGAGGGACAACATGATTAGCATTTTAGAAAAAATCGTTGGAGAAACGAATAATATTCTATGGACTTATGTAATTATTGCGATGTTAATTGGCTTAGGCCTTTATTTTTCTTTTAAACTTAAGTTTGTTCAAATTCGTCACCTAGGGGAAATGATCCGTTTAATGACGGATGGATTGACAGGAAAAACGCGTAAAAAAGGTAGCGTTTCTTCTTTCCAAGCTTTTTGTATGAGTTCTGCAGCCCGCATTGGGATCGGGAACTTAGCAGGGGTAGCACTAGCGATTTCTATGGGAGGTCCAGGTGCGGTATTTTGGATGTGGTTAATTGCGATTATTGGAGCATCTTCAAGTTTTGTAGAGAGCACATTAGCGCAAATTTTTAAAATTAAAGATGGCAGCGGGTTCCGCGGTGGTCCAGCTTATTATATGGAAAAAGGTTTAAATAAACGTTGGATGGGAGTTTTATTCTCAATCCTAATTACAATTAGCTATGGGCTAATTTTCAATTCTGTACAGGCAAATACAGTGACGCTTGCATTTGAGAATGCATTCGGTTTGGAGCGTTATGTAGTTGGAATTGCACTTTCTCTTTTAGTTGCGGTTATTATTTTCGGCGGTGTTAAGAGTATTGCGCGTATGTCAGAACTGATTGTACCGCCAATGGCAATTGTATATATTGGAATTGCGGTGTTTGTTGTAATTAAAAACATCACATTGCTTCCAGATGTATTTTCAGAAATCTTTATGAGTGCATTTGGTTTAAAGGAAGCAGTGGGCGGCGGCGTTGGTGCTGCGATTATGATGGGTATTAAGCGCGGTTTATTTGCGAACGAAGCAGGTATGGGTAGTGCGCCGAACGCGGCGGCAACAGCGAATGTAACTCACCCTGCAAAGCAAGGATACATTCAAACGATTGGTGTATTAGTTGATACGTTCTTAGTATGTACATCTACAGCATTTATCGTACTATGTTCTGGTGCTTACAAAACGCCAGGTTTAACAGGTATTGAATTAACACAAGTTGCATTAAGTTCACAAATTGGATCATGGGCAAGTGGTTTCTTAGCAATTATTATTTTCTTATTTGCGTTTAGTTCCTTACTAGGAAACTATTACTATGGTGAAACGAACATTGAATTCATTAAAAGGAGCAAGCTTGGACTAACGGTATATCGTTTTGCCGTAGTTGGAATGGTTATGTTTGGTTCTGTAGCAGCTGTCCAAATTGTTTGGGATATGGCTGATTTATTCATGGGCTTCATGGTAATCACAAACTTAATTGCGATTGCGCTTCTTGGTAAATTTGCATTTGCTGCACTTAAAGACTATGTGAAGCAGAAGAAAGAAGGGAAAGATCCTGTATTCCATGCAAGTTCTATTCCGGGATTAAAAAATGCAGAATGCTGGGAAGATCCAGTGATTGAAAAAGAAAAACAAGTAGGTTAGTAACGCGAAGGAGCATAGAGGCGGGACTCTATGTTCCTTTTTTTTGTCTATTTTTCCCTTGAAAAATGTATTGCTTTTTGTTGAGATAACGCTTACAATCGGTTTATGGATGAAACAAAATGATATCATTCTCATATTCCACAATAACTATTCAGTATAGAATTTCGTTTAATGCAAACGCTTACTAATGTAGGCGGTAATTTGCTTTTGAAGGAATAATTTTTTATTCTAAATTGTCAGACGTCTATCATTAGACGACTGGTACATCGTGGTAGATCAGACTACAAAATGGAGGATTCAAATATGAAATTTGTCATGTTTCTTGTCGGATTAATTGCTGTATTTATACTAGCGTTTCTTGTAAGTAGCGATCGGAAAAAGATTAAATATAAGCCAATTGCTATTATGCTTGTTATTCAATTAGGATTATCATACTTCTTACTAAATACACAGATTGGATACTTTTTAGTTAAAGGAATTTCTGATGGATTTAGTACAATTTTAAAATTTGCGGACGCTGGAATTAACTTTGTATTTGGTGGAATGGTAAATAAAGGAGAATTCACGTTTTTCCTTTCTGTATTACTTCCAATTATTTTCTTAGCGGTGTTAATTGGAATTCTGCAACATCTTAGAATTTTACCAGTCATTATTAAAGCAATCGGATTCTTATTAAGTAAAGTAAATGGTCTAGGAAGATTAGAATCTTATAATGCAGTAGCAGCGGCAATTGTTGGTCAAGGGGAAGTATTTATTACAGTTAAAGATCAACTAAGCAAGTTACCAAAAAATCGTTTATATACACTCTGTGCATCTTCTATGTCGACAGTTTCCATGTCAATCGTTGGTTCTTACATGAAAATGATTGATCCTAAATTCGTTGTAACAGCACTTGTTTTAAACTTATTTAGTGGATTTATTATCATTCACATTTTAAATCCTTACGATGTGAGTGAAGAGGAAGATATTTTAGAGTTACAAGAGGACAAGCACCAAACGTTCTTCGAAATGCTAGGCGAGTACATTATGTTAGGATTTTCAATTGCAGTTACAGTAGCAGCAATGTTAATCGGATTCATTGCATTGATGGCAGCAATTAACGGTCTATTTGATTCTATTTTCGGTATTACATTCCAGACGATCTTAGGATATGTGTTCTCACCATTAGCGTTCATCATGGGTATTCCAGCATCTGAGATGGTAACAGCTGGACAAATTATGGCAACAAAATTAGTAACAAACGAATTCGTTGCGATGCTTGATTTAGGAAAAGCAGCTGGTGGTTTAGCACCTCGTACAGTTGGTATTTTATCTGTATTCCTTGTATCATTTGCGAACTTCTCATCTATCGGAATTATCGCAGGTGCAACGAAGAGTATCGATGAAAAACAAGCAAATGTTGTATCTTCTTTCGGATTAAAACTTGTATACGGTGCAACATTAGTAAGTGTGTTATCAGCAATTATCGTTGGGGTTATGCTATAAGATAAAATAAGAAAAGCAATGAGCAGCGGGCTCATTGCTTTTTTTGTTGCGTGCCCAGCTAAGCTGGGCACTGCCCACTGGTGAAAGTCTAGAACCGAGTCGCCTAGTAGCTGACAGACGATTGGGGGAGAAAATCTAAGATTGAAGCCCTGTGACAAAGTAACTTCTTACTAGAAGTGCGAGCGAATTAGCAGACCGTAACATAAAGTGAACCTTGCTGCCTCGTCAAGAGCACCCTAGCAATAGGAGAAAGCCGAGCCTGAAGTTAATAGGTGGAGACCATGGAAATAGGTGAAGAACTTGGAAATGCAACATTGAAGAATCCCTCGGAGTAAGGAGAACGGTATGCCTCACGTACGGTTTGATGAGAGGAAGCTGGAACAGAAAAGAGATGGCAAAGCCATCTCTAAAGAAATCTGTTTCAGTTTTTTACTCTACTACCTTTGTGCCCGTCTAGGCATGGCGAACCGCTCTTTACAAGAGGAGTTCATGGATTATTTACAATACACAAAATCGTGACAAAGTAGACAGTATATTTAGAAATTTTAAAAGGTGTATGTCAATTTCTTGTCGAATAAGTTATGTAGAAAATTTTGATCAAATAAAAACCCGAATCATAGATAAACATGATTCGGGCTATCATTCAGATTAATAAGCTAAGCTGAATAGACCTTTAATGTGTGATAAGTAACGAACGTTACTTGCTTCTTTCATTAGAGATGCTGGTAAGCCTTTAAGTGGAGTTGAGCTTGCTCCGATGATAGCAACCGCATCTTTACGGCCTAAACTTGCAAGTGTTCCAGAGTTTACTGGTGCAAACTCTTCGAATGCTTTTTCTTCTAGATGTGCATATAGATTGTAGCCAATTAGTTCGCCCATTTGCCAAGCGATTTGTGCTGTTGGTGGATATGGACGGCCTTCTGGACCGAAGACAACTGCGCTGTCACCTGCAACGAATACGTCTTTATGAGAAGTAGATTGAAGGTATTCGTTAACTGTTGCACGGCCGCGGTTTACTTCAAGACCTGATTCACCTACTAGAGGGTTACCTTGAACGCCGCCTGTCCAAACGAACGTATTTGCAACGATTTTTTGACCATCTTTTAAATCAATTGTATTGCCTTCAACGTTTGTTACAGGAAGGCCTGTTAAGAATTGAACGCCGCGTGCTTCTAAGCTAGTAGTTGCACGTTCAATTAAATCATCCGGTAATACTGGAAGGATTTTTGGACCTGCTTCAACAAGCAATAGTTTGATTTCTTTCGGATTTACGCCGTGGCTTTTTGTAAGCTTTGGCATAATATCAGCAAGTTCACCAACTAGCTCAACGCCAGTTAATCCGCCGCCGCCGATTACGATTGTTGCGTCAGCTTCATTTTTTGTTTTCGCGTATTCTTGAATGCGTTCTTCAACATGTTTGAAGATTTTGTTTGCATCGGCTGCAGATTTTAATACCATGCTGTTTTCTTCTAATCCTGGGATGCCAAAGTAAGCTGTTTTACTTCCTAAAGCAACTACAAGAGCATCATAAGATAAAGTATTGCCGTCAGCTAATTTTACTTCTTTTTTGTCTACTGAGAATGACTCAACTGTTCCGATTTTAAGATCGATATCTTTGCCTTTGAAAAGTTTTTCTAATGGCATAGCAATTGCCTGTTCAGAAACATTTCCTGCTGCAAGGCGGTGTAGTTCCGTAATAATTTGATGTGTTGGATATTGGTTGATAACTGTAACTTGTGCTTCTGATTTGCTGTAATGTTTACGTACATTTAAAGCTGCAAGAAGTCCGCCATAACCAGCACCTAAGATGACAATTTGTTTTGACATAGTATGATATCCCCCGTCTTTACTAATTGTTGTGTAATAAAGAATTATTTATGATTGCGTTCTGCAGTAATTTGAAGATAAGCGTTTACAAAACGAAACATTTTTTGTGCTTGCGGATCTTTTAACATTTTTAAAAGGCCAAAAAGACCGATAACTTCGTTGCTTTCTTCAGCGCGATCTTTCGCTTCGATAGCAGTTGCAGCAATGGTTTTCACTGTATCTTTTACAGGTTCTGCAAGTTCTTGGATTGCTCCAACAGTATCATTTTTTAATACTTCATCAGTAGCGACTGCTTGAGCGAAATCATAAGACTTTGTTAAAATGTTAACGAGCTCAGTTAATTTTGGAAGTTGATCTACTAATGTAGTTAAAGATTCTTGAACTTCAGGCTTTAATAGTTGATCAAGTACATCAAGCTGTTCTTGTCTAGCAGAAATTTGTAATGATTCTTGTTCAGGCTTTGTTTGAGTGATTGTTTCTGGCATCTCCAATTCTCCTTTACGATAGCAATACTTCTTAAATTTTTGGGAATGAAAGAAGATTCCCCATTACAGGTAAGATTTCTTCGTCCGTAACAACTCGAGGAAATTTGTAAAACTTTACACAAAGATTTAGAGCAAGATGCTCTTAAAGTTACTATTGCCCGTGAATATGTTTTTTCAAACCGTTGCAACATTCGAATGAACTATAAGTAATCACCGAATCTGAAATAGTAAATTTAAAAAGGCTAGTTGCTTCCTCTAGCTTATGGACTTGTCCAGTCAAAGACTTTGTCTACCAACGTATATTATATACTATAATACACCTATGTTAACATAAAAATGATTATTAAGCATTCGATTTTAATGACTATAATCTACGAACTTACAGGGTGTTATACCTGTTGTTTTATTCCAACTTTACAATGTAAGAAGCATAAATTGACGAAAGCGGTCGATTTATGCTTTTTTTGTACATTTTTTCTTTTAAAAATGTATCTTCTTTCGAATTAAAACTTGTATAAGGTGCAACATTAGTAAGTGCTTTATCAGTGATTATCGTCGGGGTCATGCTATAAAGTGAAACTTTAATCAGTGGGGGTCTTACTGCCCACGAATAGCGGGATAAAATAAGAAAAGCAATGAGAGCTCATTGCTTTTTTTGTTTACTCAGCAGGCGGAGTAAATGTACGTTTTTCTAATTCGGCATCTAACATAAACAATGCGTTTGAATCACTTGTAATACGTTTTAATTTTTGAATGATGCTATCGAAGGACGCTTCTTCTTCTACTTGCTCATCAACGAACCATTTTAAGAAGGTGATGGTAGCATGTTCGCGCTCATCCCATGCAATATCAGATAAGTTATAAATACGTTTTGTAACCTCGCGCTCATGCTCAAGGGCGATTTCAAAAGCAGATAAAATCGATTCGTATTCGTTATTTGGATGATCAAATCCAGTAATGATTGCACGCTCGCCGCGATCGTTAATATAATTGTACAACTTCATAGCATGGAAACGCTCTTCCTCTGCTTGTACAAGAAAGAAGTTTGCAAATCCATCATAGCTCTCTGATGTACAGTATGCTGCCATTGCCATATACACATGTGCCGAGTAAAATTCAAAGTTCATTTGATCATTTAGTGCTTCACGTAATTTTGGAGATAACATTAAAAGCCCCCTTTGATATTATTACAATATAATCATATCACAGTTGAAAATAATTCTCATTTATTATTCGAATCGTTTAGAAAGTTTTTTCACATGTGTTTCCATAATATCTTGCAAATCTAGGTTATATTTTTGCGCTAAAATAATAAGGTTTCCGAGTACATCGCCAAGTTCTTCTTTTAATTCTATTGTTAATTCTTCTTGGGTCTTCGTCGTTTCATCTGGGCGATCGCGGCCGATTTCGATAGCGCGTACAACGCGAGAAACTTCGCCAACTTCTTCTGCTAAAAAATTAACGCGAATAAAAGAATTATATTGGGTCCAGCCGCGTTCATGATAAAATTGTTCCACCCAACTTTGAAATTCATTCGTGTTCATCCTTCCCTCATCCTTTCAATATGTAGTATGATTACATTGTAGCATAACAATATATGGCTTTGGGGTGGCAGAATGAAACGAATTTGTGTGTTTGCAGGATCAAATGTTGGGGAGCGTCCAGAGTTTCAAACAGAAGCTCGTCAACTTGGGAAAATACTAGTTCAGAATAATATAGAGCTTGTATATGGCGGTTCTTGCGTTGGATTAATGGGAGACGTAGCGAATCAAGTATTAGAGCTAGGCGGCCGTGTAACAGGCGTCATGCCGCGTGGATTATTTAGAGGAGAAATTGTTCACCGCGGTTTAACAGAACTAATTGAAGTAGAAACAATGCATGAAAGAAAAGCGAAAATGAGTGAACTTGCTGATGCATTTATTGCATTGCCAGGTGGATATGGAACATTTGAAGAATTATTCGAAGTTGTATGTTGGTCGCAAATCGGGATTCATGAAAAGCCTGTTGGCTTGCTGAACATTGCAGAATTCTACACACCATTATTACAAATGGTGGACCGTGCAGCAGAAGAAGGGTTTATGAATCCATCAAATAAAGAATTGCTTGTTTCTGCACAAACAGCTGATGAATTGTTTGTGCAAATGAAGAATTATAAAAGACCAGTTATGGGGAATAAGTGGAAGCAGTTAACATGATAAAAACCGAGTGGGGGTGTCCCACTCGGTTTTTATGTATGTATTGCCTGTCGAATATCGTCGGAGGGTCTTTATATTGTGTCGAAGCGCCGATATATCGGCGCCGCTTCCGCTTTTCTTATTGTCCAGCTCCGCCTCCTAGCCCCTCGTGTCTAAGAACCTTCCACACGAGAAGGTAAAAAGCACCTTCTGTGTGAAAGAACCTTAGCCAACGGGGCTGAACATTCGGCTCCGCTTTTCTTATTGATTCAAGAATGCACGTAACATCCATGCGTGTTTTTCAAGTTCTGTGTAGATGCCAAGTAGTAGGTCAGATGTCATTTCGTCGTCTGCACCTTGTGCGATTTCCATGCCCCTTTTCAGTTCGCCTAGCATCATTTCGTAGTCTTTCATGATTGCTTCGACCATCCCTTCTGCAGTTTCTCCGTAAGCTGCTTCTTGAACAGAAGATAATGTTAAATATTCTTTCATTGTTGCTACTGGTTTGCCGCCAACTGCTAAAATACGCTCTGCAATTTCATCGATGTTCGTAGCTGCTTCTGTATAAAATTGTTCGAATTTCTCATGAAGTGTAAAGAATTGAGGTCCTGTAACGTACCAATGGAAATTGTGTAATTTTGTGAATAAAACGTTCCAGTTTGCTACTTGTTTGTTTAATGCTTCAACTACTTGCGTGTTCATATGATCAATCCCCTTTAAATTATTATTTTATACTATTTGTTAATTTATAATCATTATAATCTAATAACAGGTATGAAATCAACCCTTTTTGCATATATAATTTTAAATATTTTGTGACACACATGTATGTTTAAAATTAGAGCCAATGTGACATATAAGTAACAGAGAGTAAAGGGAAAGGAGAATGATAATGCAGCTCCCATTTGAAAGGATATATCAACAAGCTGGGAACTGGTATGTACTTGATAATGATTTTCCATGGGATGTAAATCAGGTAAAGAGGGATGTTTTCTCATTAATTGAACGACGTGAGGTACCTGTTATTTTTTGTGATACGTGTGAAACGAATGATGTGTTAATACGATTAGGAGAAGAGGAAGAAGAATTTTTATTTCCTTTGAGCGGATTTTACCATAAAGAAAAACGGCTCATTTTTGTTTGTATGTGGGAGAAGTATGAAAGCGTTCTAGAAACATTGTTGCATGAGTTTCGGCACGACATGCAGCATGAACATAAGTTATTGTATGTTGGAGATGAAATGTATGAAAAGCGGTGGATTGAAAAAGATGCAAGGGTGTTTGCGAAGAGAAAGCTGAGAGAGTATAGAAGAAGGTATGTGAACTAAAACATAGTGCATACTATGTTTTAGTTTTTAACTTACAAAAATAAAGTAGTTGACAATTATTTAGTTTAATTCTAAACTGTAGTTACAAAGCTAAGCAACACAATGTAATGAATTAGTACAAATCAGTCAGGGGAGCATACAGTAGTAGTTCCGCTTGTAAGCAGCACAATTTTTTAAGTACAGTTCAAAAAAATTTTTAAATAAATATCTCGAATTCGAGATAGTATGGGGTGAAAAATATGTTTAAAAAAGTTGATCATAAACAAATGGGAAGAGCAAATCACGGTTGGTTAAATACACATTTTCATTTTTCATTTGCAGATTATTATAATCCAAATAATATGAGATTCGGTGCACTTCGTGTTATTAATGATGATTTGGTAGCAGCACAAACAGGATTTGAGATGCATCCGCACCGTGATATGGAGATTATTTCTTACGTAGTGGACGGAGCATTAACACACCAAGATAGTATGGGAAACCGCGGAACAATTGAGCGTGGACATGTGCAGTATATGAGTGCTGGAACAGGTGTCTTCCATAGTGAGCATAACTTAGGCGATGAAACATTGCGTCTTCTGCAAATTTGGATTTTACCAGACCGTGCTGGTCATACACCAAATTACGGTGAATTTAAATTTGATTGGAATAAACGTGAGAATACATGGTTCCACATGGTTTCGCCAATTGATGGAGGTGCACCGATTGAAATTCATCAAGATGCAAACTTGTACTCGCTTGCTTTAGAAGACGGAAAAGAGATTACATTTTCAGTTGGTGAAGGGCGTCAAGCTTATTTAGTTCAAATTGAAGGAAGCGGCGTTGTGAACGGTGAAACGTTAGTAATGAGAGATGCAGCAGAAATAATTGAAGAAGATATTCGCATTCAAGCAGCGGAAACAGCTCATTATTTAGTAATTGAAATGAAGAAACAATAATAGTGGTAAGCGAGTAGCGTCTAATGAGGACGCTACTTTTTAAATATTATGTCGAAATTTTCTAAAAAAATAAATGGAGGTTATTACTAATTCCCCTAGAAATGTATAAAAGTGTTAAAAAAATAGGGATGGGGAGTGTTGTTTTTGAAAAAGAAGGTTCTATCTTCAACGGTAGCTTTGTCTATGGCTTTAGGAGCATTTGCGACATTAGGTACGCCACGTACATATGCAGATGAGCAAAAGGTTCAATACAACCAAGAATTCCAGACACCATCTTTTATTGGGGAAGAGTGGAAAGCACCGGAAGGATTAGATAAAAAAGAAACGGTGTTTGAGTATTTAAAGAGTAAAAAAGACATGTTTAAATTAGCAGGAAATATTGAGAAACATTTTGAAGTCGTTGGTGAAGAAAAGGATGCACAGGCAGAAACGACACATGTGAAGCTTATTGAAAAACATAATGGTGTTCCTGTTTATGGATCTGATCAAACAGTAGCACTGGATAAAGATAATAATGTAAAAGCGTTTTTCGGGCAAGTTATCCCGAATTTAGAAGATAAAAATATTCCAGCGAATGCGAGCATTTCAGAAGATGAGGCTGTAAATGCTGCGAAGGCTGATATTGAGAAAGAAATTGGCAAAGTAGATAAATATGATGGTATTAAAAAAGATTTATATGTATATGAAAAAGATGGAAACTATTATCTTTCGTATCTTGTAAAAGCATCCGTTTCAAAACCAGCACCAGGATACTGGCATTACTTTATTGATGCAACAAACGGAAATGTAATTGAGAAGTATAATGCGATTGATCATATCACAGGGTTTGGATATGGTGTGTTAGGGAATCGAACAAGTTTTGAAATTGCACAGGACTCAAAAACTGGGGCTTTTCATTTATTCGATGGAAAACGTGGAAAAGGTGTTCATACATTTGATGCAAAAAATATGGATGAAAATTGGTTCAACTTATTCTCACAATGGCTTGGATATACTGGCGAAGAAATAGAAAGTAAAAATAAATTCTTCGAGGATAAAGCAGCTGTTGATGCGCACGCTAATGCTGAGAAAGTATACGATTATTACAAGAAAACATTCAACCGTAATTCTTTTGATAACGAAGGAGCGAAGTTGATTTCTACTGTTCATGTAGGGGAAGGGTGGAATAACGCAGCGTGGAACGGTGTCCAAATGATGTACGGAGACGGTGATGGGCAAGAATTCATTCCATTATCAGCAGGACTTGATGTTATTGCACATGAGCTCACTCACGCAGTAACAGAGTACACTGCAAATCTAGAGTATAAAAATGAATCTGGTGCATTAAATGAATCGTTATCTGATATTATGGGTGCAATGGTAGACCGTGATGATTGGGAGCTTGGAGAAGATATTTATACGCCAGATAAACAAGGTGATGCATTGCGTTCTTTAAGTAACCCAGCTTCTATTCCAAATCCATTAAAACCAAGTGAAGGCTACCCAGATCATTATAGTAAGCGTTACACAGGAAGGATTGATAATGGCGGTGTTCATATTAACAGCAGCATTAACAACAAAGCGGCATATTTAATTTCTGAAGGTGGTACGCATTACGACGTTACTGTAAATGGCGTAGGCCGCGAAGCGACAGAAAAAATTTATTACCGCGCTCTTTCAAAATATTTAACTGCAAACTCAAACTTTAAAATGATGCGCCAAGCTGCAATTCAAGCGGCTACAGATTTATATGGCGAAAATTCTAAAGAAGTACAAGCTGTAAAGAAAGCATATGATGCAGTAGGAGTAAAATAAGAAACGAGAAAAAAGACCTGACTCATATCAGGTCTTTTTTCTCGTTTAATCCCGAATGCCTAATGCGATTTTAGCCAATCGGGACATGCGATCTTTTGTCCATGGTGGGTTCCAAACAACATTTACTTCAATTTCATTTAATTCAGGAACATTTGTTGCTAATACTTTTTTGACATCAGATACGATTTGTCCAGCCATCGGACAACCAATAGAAGTCATTGTCATTGTAATAACAGCATTCTGTTGTTCGTCAGTTGTAACGTCATATACTAACCCAAGATTTATAATATCGACGCCAAGTTCAGGATCAATAACAGCTTCCAAGTTGGCATACACTTTATCTTCTAAAGTTTGAGACATAGTAGCACCTCTATTAATGAATGATATTTATTCTCATTATAGCTGATTTGCAGTAAAGATGCAGTGATCTGGCTCACAGTATTTTCATATAGGAAAAAAGCATTCCCCATAACAAGGAATGCTTTTGTTACTACTTTGTTTTAAAACGAGAAACGAGTGTGTCAAGTTCTTCTACAACGTGTTTCATCTGTTCAGATGTCACAGACATGTCTTTTATGGTGTTTACTTGCTCTCCAGCAGAGCTTGCAGTTTGTGTTGTTTCTGCTGCTACTTCACCCGAGATAGAAGCAATATTATTAAGAGAAGCATTCATTTCTTCTGCACTTGCAGCCATCTCTTCCGCAGTTGCTGAAACTTCTTGCATTTGTGAAGATACTGCATTAATTTGTTCGACAATGGTTGCGAAAGAAGAACCAGCTTCGCGAATGACTGTAATACCTTGAGCAGATTCTACTTGACCTTGTTCCATCATCGAATTTGCAGTTTTTGTATCATCCTGAATATGATGAAGCAACTGATTAATGCCTGTTGCAGCAGCTTTTGATTGTTCTGCAAGCTTTCGCACTTCATCTGCAACAACGGCAAATCCTTTTCCTTGCTCTCCAGCCCGCGCTGCTTCAATGGAAGCATTTAATGCAAGAAGATTCGTTTGTTCCGCAATATTAGAGATAGATTGGACAGCTGTATCAATATGTTTTGTATGAGTGATTAGACGTTCGACAACTTGAGATGTAGCATTCACTGCGTCATGAATTGTTGTCATCTGTGTAATGGATTTTTCGATTACTCGACTACCTTCAGTTGCACGATCAGAAGTTGTTACAGTCAGTTCAGCAACGGCGGAAGCAGACTGGGCAATACGCTGTACACTAACTGCCATATCATCCATTGCAGTAGAGCTTTCTTCGATACTAGAAACTTGTGATTGAATATGATGCTCTAATTCGGACATCGTCGTTTGGATAGCGGTTGTTGCACTCATAGAGATATTCGTTTCTGTTAGTATATTGTCAGAAGCATTACGTACATTTAATGATGTTTTCTGTACTTGTCCAATGATATATTGGAGGTTCTCTAACATTTTATTAAAGGAAGCAGCAATGGCACCAATTTCGTCATTACTTTTTACATGTAATCGTACTGTTAAATCCCCATCTTGAGAAGCAAGTTCTTTGAGCTTTGTATCAATTTCTCGAATTGGTTTCACAAGTTTACCAGAGAACCACCAAGCTACGATAATGGCAATAACTGTACAAAGGATAAGAGAAATAAAGATAATAGATTTAACGAGTGAAGATGAATCTTTTATTTGTTGGACGAGCTGATCACACCTCGCATTTTCATCATTGCTATATTTGGTGAAATCATGGACTACTGTATGAACAGTTTTATTTTGTTCAGCGGCAACTTTTAGTGCCTCGTCCCACTTTCCTTCTTTAGTAAGAGGAATCACTTTTTCATTAATGAACTGACGCCACTGTGCTCCTAACTCCATTGTTTTTTTAATATTTTGAGGAGTCTTAGGATCGTTTAGTAGTTCTCCTTTTGTATCTTCTAATTGTTTGTCCATTTCATAAAATTCATCTAGTTCGGCAGGGTCATGCTGTAATAGATAATCTTGAAAGGCTAAAAGTTGTATTTGATATGCATCACCGCGTTCTAGTAAAAGTGTTGCTCTTGGTGCAACATCTTTTTGCAATGTTACGGCTATATTATTTTCGAGTTTGGCAAAGAAAAAAATAAAAGCTAATGCGATGCCAAATAAAGCGCAAATTGTACCTATCATAAACATCATTTTTTTACGAATGCTTACGTATTTCATAAGTATAAAATCCTCCTTTTATTCATTAATTTATACAGATTAATGAATATTACGATTTGATATTATGACCTGATATTAGGAATTATAGCAGACTGTAGTATGGAAAGTAAGGAGAAATTTTTTTCATTGATTTATTATGAAGGAATTGTATAATCTTCAGCCTAGAGGTACCAAGGGTTTTGAGAATATAAAAAACTGCTCCCAAATTATTAGTTGAGTCTAACAATTGGGGGGCAGTTCATTTTGGGAATTCCTTTTGTTTCATTTATGTGTATACATAAAATCTATTTTACATTTAATGAATAAGACCCATTATTAGAATACGGCTACAAAAGTAAAAGTATCATCTACTTCAACAGGTGCAATTAAAACAGAGGATTTAAAATTAAGTTGCTCAGATGTGCTAGAAAAATAAGCTTGAACAAAAACTCTACCTTATTTTTAGTATAATTTATAAATTTTTAGGTTCCTATATGATTAGTAATACAAATCTGTTTAAGACTCTGTTTTAAAACGAGAAACGAGTGTGTCGAGTTCTTCTACAACATGCTTCATTTCCTCAGATTTAACAGACATGTCTTTCATGATGTGTACTTGCTCTCCAGCAGAGTTTGCGGTTTGTGTTGTTTCGGCAGCTACTTCACCCGAGAT
>NZ_NVOY01000055.1 GCF_002551005.1 Bacillus pseudomycoides | reverse complement strand
TAATTTTGCATATTTTATGGATTTCATATTTCAATTTCTTTATAAAAAATACGATCACAATTAATCTTTAAACAAACCGAAAAATCCTTTCCGTTTTTGTTTCTGATTTTGTCTCTGGATCTCTCTAATGTTTTCCAGCAATAACTGATCTCGTTTCTCTAACTTCTTCTCTATAAAGACTTCTAATTCACTATTTTTCCCCTCTACTTCAGTTAGTTTTCTCTCTGTATTAACTAAATGCTCTTTTGTAGTAACTAATTCATTCGTAATTTCCTGTAATTTTTGAATGAGTGCTTGATTGAACTGATTTTGTAATTGTTGATTTTCTAACACTTCATCCAATTTCTTTTCTAATTCCGATTTTTCTTCTTTTGAGACAAATAAATCAAGTTCTCCATTCCGCCATGCTCGAACTTGATCGTAAGACCATTTTTGTACCTGTATTTTTTCTTTGATTGCTGTTAATTCTTCTATATTTTCTTTAGAGTACCTGCGATGACCTCCCTGGCTTCGCTCCGTTTGTATATTAAATTCGTTTGACCATACTTTTAACAAATCAGAAGTAATCCCTAAATGATCCGCAATAATTTTCGGTGTATACATTTCCGATTTCAGTTCCATTTTTCATTCCTCCTCTAAAAACGGAATACGTTTTTCCACCCATAAGCATGATTAAATCAACATTTTCATCAAAATCGGAATTCACTTACAACTGATTTTACAACCGATTTTAAAAACAAATTCATTTCGAAATACATTTCGATTTTAACACCGATATTCAATATTTCTCGATACCGGCATCAAAATCTTTTTAATTTATACAAGATTTTATGCAAGAAAAGATGAAAAACAAAATAGCGAGGACCCCCAGGATCCCCGCTATACCAACCATGTATAAAAAGATGCATAGCGTCACAGAAAAGGAAAAAGGCAAATCCTTTGTGAGAGTAGGGATTCGCCTTTTTCCTAGCTACCGATAATGTTACGTTATGTCAACCGCACATGAATATCCTATTCATCCAAATTTGCACAAAGTTGTCTTTGCTGATGGTACAATTAGGATAACGGAGGAGTATTATGGGATATCTTAATCAGCTTTATGTAATACTGTTTTTTATAATCGGCATGGCAATATTCGAATTCTTCAAATCTGATTCACCAAAAACAAAGGATAAAAATCTAATGTTCATAATGGGCAGTTTAGGGGTAAATCTATGCACAATTCCAGTGGCTTTTTTTATAGGTGTGATGGCGACAGACTCTCCAGATAGTACTGAACTTGATTTTTGGAGAGGATTTCTCTTTATTCAAGCAATACCGCTCCTCATACTACTTGTAGCTTTGATATGGTGGCTTATCCCTAAGGGCAAAGAAAAAATCGACATATAGAATTTTAAAATGACTTCCGCTAACGTGAATTATGTCAATCAGCTGTCCATATGGGCAGCTGATTATATTTTTTACTAAGTGTGTTTTTTTCAAAATGCTGGCAGTATCTCTATTATCCTAAATACTAGGAGGAAAAGAAATGCGTTCAAACAAATATAACACCTTAGCATTACTTTATATGTTGTTGTTTTTTATTACTTGGATATTAATATTTTTATATGGGAATTATAACTATTCTGCTAACAATGCTGGTAGTAATTTTACTCCTGCTGAGATAAGAATATCGATTGTACTTGATATTTTACAGATGGTATTCCTTTTAACGTCTTTTGTATTCGGACTGGTTGCGTATTATGATTCAGAGGAAAAGGTAGGATATGCAGGAATAACCATCTTAACATCTCTCGCCTTGTTCATATTGACAGGATTTTATGATGTTGTAATAGTTTACATATTAATAACTGAGCCAATACATTGGAAGTTTTTTTTCATGTAATTATTTTTGAGGGCATTATAAAAACTTTAACTTTATGGCAATATTTTAATACCCCAACATAAAAAAGAGCTATTCCTTGAGATCGCCCTTTTACCTTGAGAATATGTGCCAGTTTATTGTTTTAGCCGGGTGTACACTGGAAAACAGCCCCACGTCAACTGATATCGGTTTTTTATTTTGCCGAGCGATACCGAAAAACTGCTCCATTCAAGGTACTAAAAAGTATATCATACCACTAGCTTTTAAACATGTTTTGATCTTGTCTTTTGGTTTTCCATTGCTTTTTGTTTGGAGTGCTGGCTCGTCGTGTGGGGGCGAGACCCCACGGTTTGAAACGTAGCGTTATAGCCGATAAGAGCAAATCTGGGACGAATGATCTAGCGGTTCGGCTCGTATACTTGCTAGTCCAAGTCGAGAACCATTGCATTGCTTTTTGTCCTTCGGCTTGGCGAGAAAAGCAAACGAGCCGAAAAAAGTTTTGCAAGGATGAAGCGAAGCGAAAAGGGTGGAGATTTTTGAGTGATCTTTTCAAAAATACGACCCGTTCCTTGCGGAACTTTTAGCCATATATATAAGAGTGAGATAGGAAAAGTAAAGAAAGTCAGTAATAGCAAGGGTTTATAAGACATGAGGTGTTAATTTTTTTTAACACCTGTGTTAATTTTTTTTAACACCTAAAAATTGGAAAAACATACATAGAAAAAAATGTCAACATAAAAATTGACATTTAAAATAAATAAATTGGTAGTTTATGTTTTTTCTTATTACCTTCGATTTTGATATTACGTAACGCTTTTGAAAAAATTTGTTGAGTCGCTCTATCAATATCATCTTTAGGAGAATTGCATAATATATTAGGGTTAACAAACCAAGTTCTTGCGGAACATGTTCTTCCATCTTCAGTTATTACACCTGTTTCCGCGACCCCTAAAACCCCTTTCTCAAGCAATTCGTTCATCATTTTTGAAATAGAAGTCCTTGTTTTCCCTAATTTCTTAGCTAAATAACTAGGAGACGCTGTATTCGGTTTTATATCATCATTTTCATTTTTTTCAACAATAACATTTGATTTAAATTCTAGAAATCTTGAAATATCAAATAAAAATGCCTTTTCTGCTTGAGTTAAATAACCAATCTCACACAAATAATCAATATTCTCTATAATCATTTGCACAAATCTCACCCGATCTGTAGGTTTTTTCTTTTTCCCTATAAAGTATTCCTCTCCACCAGTCGCCTTACTTAATAACTTTAAAAGCATTGCTTTTTCTTCTTCTGAATAACCGCCTACTTGTAATTGATCATAAATGCTATTAATCTTACTATCTCTTTCTTTTGCCTTTTTTTCAGCTTGTCCAAAATCAATAATTTTCTTTGTCATATAAGTTAATTCCTCTCCATTTAATTGAGGGAATCAACAAAAATACCTATTTTTTGCTATTTGAATATAAATCAAATTATGATAATCTATAATCAGATAAATGAAGTTTAGGTATTTTCGTAGGATACCCTTTTAAAAGAGTCATGTTACCGCATGGCTCTTTTTTCATTCTATCACGTTTTCAATAACCTGAAAGACGGAAACAAAGTTTCCCTATTTTTTTATCGTTCCATGTCATATCCTCGTTGTTTATGGATTTCCCTCTTATGTTCCCGTTCAAAATGATTATTAACTCCCTTACCATCCAATTCATTTTTAACAAGCCCTCTAAACGCCTTAAATTTCTCCTTAAAGACTTTTTTCGTTTCTTGATATAAAACCTTTATATTTGTCTGTAAATCTCTTATATGAGCTTTTAAAGATCTTATTTCAGTCTTTAACGTCCCCACTTCTTTTTGCAACTGACCTTTTTCTTGTTTCAATGTTCGATTCTCTTCCATCCAACCTTCTGCGGTCCTTTTTAAACTTTGATACTCTTTCACAAAATCTGTTTTTCTCAAACGCTCATAATCCTTTTTAATAGTAACCGCTGCATTCACTTGTTTTGTTAATTCTTGATATTGTTCTGGTGATAACACATAATTCCTTGTCTGTTTCTTCGTGATTTCAGCTTTTCCAAACATTTTATCCTGTACTTCTGTTATTACTTCTTTACGTAAAAATGGAATTTTAATAGGTTCATTTGGTACTTGATCCACAACACTATCTAATTCTTCTTGCTTTTGTTTTACTCTTTTTTCTAATTCTACATAACGCTGGTCAATCAGCTGCAGCTTTTCACTTCCACTTTCCACTTGTTGCTTCACTGTCTCTAATTCTTTGTACTTATCAACGACATCACTTTCCAAACGCTTTTTCACTATCTGTAATTCTTTTGTTTTTTCTTCAGTATCTTTCAAATGATGGTCAACAACTTGTAACTGCGTTTCTTTTTCTTGTACTTGATTTTCAACAAATGATTTTGTTTCTGCATACTCCTTGTACTGACGGACCTTCATGTACTTATGAGATCCTACATTTGCCCTCTCAAAATCAGGAATATGTTCTTTTGCTAATTCCTCGATATAAGCTGTTTCTAATGTTCTCCAATTTACAATTAGTTCCGTTCCTTTTCCTTCTATGCCTTGTTGTTGCAAGGCTCTATCCATTCCGACACGCCTCGTTAATCCTCGACTACTTTCGAAATTCGGTACATAGTTAATATGTAAGTGAGGATTTGCTTCATCATCATGTAAAACCATGTTATAGACTGCTAGATTTGGATTACGCTCTTGAAACGCTTCAGCATAACACCGTAGCGCTTCTTTTTTGGCTTCCCTATACTTTGGGTCGTCCTTGCCTTCTCCAATCGCTACGACCAATTCTCGTTGCTCATGTGTCTTATCATCTTTATGTATTTTGTCATAGTAATCCTGAATCTTGCGGTCATTCCGTTTTTGTTTCTCGTTATACTTGTCCACCGCTTCTTGAAAGACATCCTTATATACACTTCGGATGTTCTTTTGAACAAAGTAAATATTCTCCTCTGACCTGGCTGGATCAATGCCAGGATTCCCATGAATATTTTCTCTGTTATTGTGGCTCAATGAACTTTGGTGAGATTGATTAAATGAGATAGAGAACAACATAAAGTGCCACCACTTCCCCTAGATTAATTGATACCATAAGTCTAGCAAAGCGACGAAATGGAGTCAATTAATGTAACCCTATACGTATTTTGACGCTAACGCATCAAAATCGATAGGGGTCTGCGACGCTTTTCGGCTCCGCCGTACCATGCTTAGCATGGAAAAACTAAACCTTGGGCATTGCCCAAACCCACTGGGGAACTCTTCCCCAGACCCCCTTCATCCAACTCCCCAGCCCCTCAAATCCTTGAGGGGCTCCCTCGCCGGTTGGCAGGCCAAAACGGTAAACGTTTTGACAATCCAAGAGGGTCGCATAGTGAGTGTGTCAACTCCTTATCCTCCCGCACCCTTTCGGGTTCCGGTCCGGTACCGTTGACACACGCCATAAAGCTATATCTTATCTATTTCAGCACTAGTCCTTCAAGTATTTTTACACATCCCTTTTTTTTCGGGATAGTCCAAGAAACCCAAATGATGTTGTGTTGCATCAAAATGTTCTTAATAGGACAAATTTCAAAGAGTTTTATGTCGGAATTTGCTTAACGTGATTTATTTCCAAAATGCTGGGTTACCCCTATACCAAATATGAATTCAATGCAATTAATTTACTTTGTGATTAATAGCAAGAACCCTATCGCTAGACCTAAATTACAAAATATAGTGATAAACAAAAAAAGAGAAATGCTAATACATTTCTCAAAAAAGTAAATCCGTAAATTATGTGCTTCATAGTTACATTAATTTTCAATTGAAACATATGACTGTAATTCAATTTTACGATCGCAAAATTCAGCTACATAAGGATCATGTGTAACAATCACTAATGTTTTACCTTCTTTATGTAGTTCTTTCAAAAATCTTAAAACCATATTACGATTTTCTTGATCTAATGCTCCTGTAGGTTCATCAGCTAAAATAATGTTACAGGATTTTAACATCAACCTTGCCAATGCCACCCTTTGTTGTTCTCCACCACTTAATTCATAAATCTTATGTTCCATTTTATCTTTGAGTCCAACTTTACTCATAACTTGTTCTTTTAATTTTTTTTTATTATTAATCTTTTTAAACTTTAATGCTATATCTAAATTTTTACTAACTGTTTCTTGATCAATTAATGCATAATTTTGAAATAAAAAGCCAAATTTATCACGTAGTAATTTAACATTTTCTCTTTTATTCATTATTTTCCCATCAATTAATACTTCTCCTTCATCAAAAGATTCTAGAGATCCGATAATGTTTAACAATGTTGATTTACCTACACCACTTGGTCCTACTAACGCAACCATTTCCCCGCGTGAAATCTTAAAGTTTAAATTTTTAAAAACATAATGCGTATTATATTTTTTACTTAACTGTTTAACCTCAATCATTTCTATTCTCCTTTAATAACAGATATAATCTCTTTGTATTCAAAAGATCTTATGAAAGAATATGTCAATATTAATTCCAAAAATGTTATAACAACAATCATTAACACAATAAATGATGAAAAACCAAATAATAAAATAGAGGTTAATAATGTTATAAACCACGACCCTAAAGAAATATAAATAAAAACATAATGTTTATTCATAAATGAATAACCATGAATTGTTTGAACAGCTAAAATGAATTTGCTACGTTCCAAGTAGTTTAATATCGTAATAATAATAATAAAAAATAATATTACACTTACAAATATAAGTGTAGATTTAAGCATTAAACTTTCTTGTTTTAAATCACTTATTTTTTTAGAAACTGATCCATAAACTCCAGGAGTTCCAATAATTAAATCATTTGTATGTGTTTCATTAATAATTGGTAATAGTTCCTTATAAGGATTCGTAATATCTTTTACTTTTGTTAACACCCGGCCATTAGCCAAATAACTAACATAACTTAGTGGTCCAAAAGTATTAGAATCAATCAAAACTAAAATACAATCTGTTGCTAATTCTGTTTTAAAAGAATTAGTATGATCATATAAAAAATGAGTTTGATTATTTTTTATATAATGAAAATTAATTGATACATTTTGCAATTTAACTTCATCTTTAGTCATTTCTTTTATCATTACTTTGTCATAATATTTTTGCGACCTAAAATACTTCAAAAATTTATTCTCAATCTCTTTTTCCATTGAATGATATTTTTCAGGAACAAGCAAAATCAACTCATTATCACTTTTAGGTTTTAAATCCTTCAAAGAACGATCTTCAGTATCACGTACCTCATGAAATTTCAAGTAATTATTATTAATTACAGCATACTTTTTAAAAATAGACTCATCTTCATCTACTTTAGAAATAGCACCATGAGAAGATTGAAAATAATTAGAAGGTGCCATCAAAATTGAACGATTTTCAATCTGTTTGTATAAATCTGAAATATCTTTAGTATTTTTATATTGTTGTCTTACATCATCAGATGAATCTGCCGCTTTACCTCCATATTCGAAAAAGGCGTAAGATTTAAATTTATCCCAATCCTTAAGCTTATCCATACGCATATCTAAATCTTTTTGTATGTTAACTAAATTAAACATTAAAAAAATTAAAATAAACGATCCAATATATTTAGCAGTAAGATTTAAAATATTAATAAGATAGAAAGGTTGTTTGTTTTTAATCATTTTTTGTATAGCAACATATTTAACAACAAAAAATACCAGACTATAAATAATTATTATGCTTATAATATAAAAGAAAAAAACCAACGTACTAAACATCATAAAATCAAATAAACGTTTTCCTTCATAATTAAACCATATGAATAAAAAAAGAATAATCACCGTCGGTAATAAAAAAACAAAAGTTAACTTTAATTTTTCCTTTAATAAATATATATAAATGGTTCTTTTTTTAAATCCATGAAGCTTTAAAATAGCCAATTCTTTATATCTCATAAAAATCTCATACAATGTTACAAATAACATCATAATCATAAAAACAATTATACTAATTGCTAAAATATAAATACCTGGCATAGAAAAAAGAGTACCAATAAAATACTTAGTATTTAATGAATTATAATCCTTATAAGTTAATCCTAAACCCTTTAATTTTTCATTAATCATTTTATATTGATTATTTGTTGTATATTGAAAACTATAAAATCCCAATATAGATTTTTGTTCAGCTTTGATTAATGGTTGAAGTACCATACTCGAATCTTTATTAAATAAATCAATATCAGCATCATCTGTTAATAAAGCGTTAGAATTTTGTATAAAATTCTTCTTTAAAGGTATTACATCTTTTACTTTAGCTTGATCATAAATAGAATAGTAATATTCATAATATACTCCACCTTTATTAGAAGTAGAAAATTGTTTTTTATAAATATTAATCTTATTTTCTTTTGCAAAAGAATCTAACTCAGTCAAAATATCCACAACTTTTCTATCTTTCGCCCAAGAAGTAACTTCTATTGTGAAAACATTAGTTCCTGAAAAATATACTTGCTGATATGACTCTTTTAAATCAAATAAATAAACACTTAAAGCAGAACATATTATATATCCTAAACTAATCATTATGGCTAATATTTTTTTCATTACTTTCCCTATCTTTCTATATAACTAATGTTTACCTATATAAATATTTTTATTCCAACATAATAATTTATTTGCAAAAATGGATCTCAGTAATAAATACTGAAATCCATTTATGAACTTATTATCTTATATTATAGTATGTTTTTATAGCATCGTACCATTTATAACTAGCAGAAGCTTTTGCCCACTCACCTGGTTCAGTCCAACCACTTGGAAAAACTTTCGATCCTACCTTAACAGATGAATGATGATCATTATAGTCATGGTAGTATTCAGAATAAACATGTCCATTTCCATAACCATGATCCCATTTGCCGCCCTCAACATAATCTCTCTCAGCAGCTACAGCTGTAGCAAATGCACTTACACATACAGCTCCTAATACAAAACTAGACAATTTTTTCTTTAATCTCATTATTTTGGCTCCTTTTACTTATATTACATATTATAAAAATTGCATATTGAACATAACATTTATAGTAAAATATCACAATGAAATCCATAAAATATG
>NZ_NVOY01000054.1 GCF_002551005.1 Bacillus pseudomycoides | reverse complement strand
CTGTGACATAAATATATAATATTTTTAGAAAAAAATAAATAAATTTATTTAATTTTTCTGAATTCTAATCGTTATTCGTCACAAATTCTACCTAAACCTTTCATTTTTTCAACAAATACCGAAGAAAATATTCTATAAAAATTTTCTTTCCTCCTTAAAAGTGATTGTATATTCTACAAAAAAACGTTACAATAATAGAAACAATTTTCAGAATATTCTAAGATAAGGTGGGGGTGTATGGCGACTTCTATTATTTCTTATGTATATCGTTGTCTTTTCAGTATTATAATCATTATCCTTATTAGTCCAATTCCTTCCGTTTTTCTAAACAGTGAACATTCCTATCCTGAAGTATTACATACAATGATTAATGAGTTCATACATTTTCGTTCCATTACTATTCCTATAACAGATTGGATGCATGAATCATTCTTTTTCTTTTCTTACCATCCAGAAAATATGACAAAATCATTTCATTCAACTGCATTGTTCCCACATATATGGAAATTATATTTTTTATCTATGATACGGCTCTTCTTTTCACTTGCTGTTGGTTTTTTCATCAGTCTTGGAATTGGTCTATTTTTTAGTAGATTATCTTCTAAAAATAAAAAACATTTTTTAGTGTTACGTTGGGTTCCATTTTCATTTGGAACTGTTTTACTACAATGTAGCGTCATTATTCTTTGTCTATTCCTAGCATCATACATATCCTTTCCATACTTTTCTTCCCTTTTAATTATTTGTAGTACGTCCATGGTCATTATAATCCAGGCTATCAAAAAATGGATTCCTTTCTTGTATACAGCCCAAAAAACAACACATATTCATGATTCAGCTTTTTTTAGTAATACACTGTTCGTTTCTCTACTTGCCAATCATAAGTCTATCATTGGATCCATATTAATTTCCTTTACATATATGGAATGTATTTTTCATGTAAATGGGTTATTTCAATTTATTGTACAATACTGTGCTGCTTCCCCTATACTTATTACGGTAGGCCTTTTATTACTATCTATCCCATATATGCTGCTTTCTCTTTTACAATTATTATGGAAAAGAAATCGTCATACCGAACACATTCATAGCCTATCTCGCACAACAATAGAGTGAATCTTTACTTCCAACTAATTATTGGTTAACCAATTGAGGTCCATATTGGCGTGTCCTTTTTTAATCGTCAATATGGACAATTAAATCAAAACTTTTATCAGCCCTCCTCAACCTCTTGTAGCTATTTTTTACTAAAACATTACTTTTCCCCTGCTTTCTTTGACTATTCTTTCCTTTTCCATATATTATTAAAGTAAAACTTTTATTCAGGAGGTGACATCTTTATTCTAAATTTAGAATAAAGAATATCCTTGGACATATTAAATCTTTTCCTCATCGCTTTACTCATTCTTATTTCTGGCTTTTTCGTTGCGTCAGAGTTTGCTGTTGTGAAAGTACGCAAAAGTCGGATTGATCAACTTGCCAATGAAGGTAATAAAGAAGCACTTCTAGCAAGAAAAGTTATCTCGAATTTAGATGTATACTTATCTGCTTGTCAGCTTGGTATTACGATTACATCATTAGGTCTCGGTTGGCTTGGTGAACCTACTGTGGAGCATTTATTGAAGCCGCTTTTTGAAAAAATAAATATAACAGGCAAGGTGGCGCATACGTTATCTTTTGTTATAGCCTTTAGCATTATAACGTTCTTTCATGTTGTACTAGGCGAGCTCGTTCCAAAATCATTTGCCATTCAAAAAGCCGAACAAATTACATTGAAGTTCGCAAGACCTTTAATTCTATTCGATAAAATGATGTATCCTTTTATCTGGATATTAAATAGTGCAGCGCTCTTTTTCACGAAACTATTTAGATTACAACCAGTAAAAGAAAATGAACTCTCTCACTCTGAAGAAGAGCTACGTCTTATTTTAAGTGAAAGCTATAAGAGTGGAGAAATTAATCAATCGGAATACAAATATGTAAACAATATTTTTGAATTCGATGATCGAGTTGCAAAAGAGATTATGGTTCCGCGTACTGAAATGATCTGTTTATCAACTGAAAATTCATTCGCAGAAAATATGGAAATTATCTCCACTGAAAAATATACGCGTTATCCAGTTATCGGAAAAGATAAAGATGATGTTGTCGGTATAATTAATACGAAAGAAATCTTCCATGATCAAACTAAAGGGATTTGTAAACCGCTACAATCATACATACATCCAGTTTTAACGGTATTCGAAACTGTACCAATTAAAAAGGCGCTTATTCACCTACAAAAAAATCGTGTCCAACTAGCAATTATTATGGATGAATACGGTGGAACTGCAGGCCTACTTACAATGGAGGACATTATTGAAGAAATTATTGGAGAAATACAAGATGAATTTGACACAGATGAGACACCAATGATTGAGAAATGCAATCCGACATTAACGGTACTTGATGGAAAAGTACTTATTTCTGATGTAAATGATATGTTTGGTCTTCATATTGATGATAGTGATTTAGATACAATTGGAGGATGGTTTTTGTCACAAATCATTGACATAAATATTGAGCCTGGTCATAGTATTCAATATGAAAATTATCAGTTTAAAGCAATAGAATTAGATGGGCATCAAGTAAAAAAAATTGCGGTTAGTAAAATAGATGCTCAAAAAGGAGTTATGTCGTGAATTTCTTATTAACTATATGTATTATCGCTTGTTTTATTATATCGTTTATCGCGTTTATCTACCCGATCATTCCAGGTATACTCGCTTTATGGGCTGGATTTTTCATTTATCAATTTGGTATTAACGACTTGCAATTAACTAAGTCCTTTTGGATCGTTCAAATTATATTTACAATTATTATTTTCATTGCTGATTTTATTACAAATAGCTATTTCTTAAAAAAGTATGGAAGTACAAAATGGAGCGAACGTATCGGTATGGTTTCGATCATTGTTGGATCGTTCTTTTTCCCGCCATTTGGACTGATTATTATCCCATTCCTTTCCGTTTTCGTAACAGAACTAATGCATAAAAAAGCAGCGAAAGAAGCCTTTATGGTTGGGATTGCTACTGTCATCGGATTTTTAAGCAGCACGATAGCTAAAGCGATTCTACAAATCATTATGATTATTTTATTTGTGTGCTATATTCTTTTTTAGCCATCCCTATCATAAGGATGGCTTTTTAATAGGCAATGCCAACTCGTTTTTTATAATGAATATCATGATAAAGTAATTGATAAGCAAAATGAGCTGTATCTCTAACTGTGATCTGCATACCATCTAGCGGTAACACATCTTCTTCAGTACGATAAATAGCTGTTTCTTCTCCATCTATTAAGTGTGTTGGACAGACAATCGTCCATTGTAATTTGCTATTCGCTAAAGTTAAATAGGCCGCTACATGGTCTTCCGCTGCAGCCGTTGTCTTTCGACGTGATTCACTAGATTGAAAGCGATATAATTGTGAATTCACACGTGCCTGCAAAATTCCAGCTGTTCCAATTGTTATAATTCTTATAATCCCTTCCTCGTTCATAGCGTCTATAATATTTGGAAAACTTTTTGATAACGTGCCGTTTCCATCGGTACCAAGTGCACTAATTACAACATCTGCTCCCTTTACACACTCTTTCACACCTTCTTCATTCCATACATTTCCTTCTATTACACAAAAATTCTTATGTTGTATTTGTAGCTTCTCTTTATTTCTCACAAGCGCTGTCACCTTATGATTATCCTGTAATGCAAATTTTAAAATTTCGACTCCAACTCGACCTGTTGCCCCAAATAAACATATATTCATACTAACTCACACCCTTTCAATCTCTCTATTATTTCTGAAAAAGCAAAAATACACAACAAAAAAGCTTTCTCATTGATCGAGAAAGCTTCTATCATCATATAACATTTATTTCTTTTCAGTAGAGCTTGAAGAACTGTCTTTTGAGTTTTTATCTTTTACTTCCCCACTTGTTTCTTTATCAGTTGTCTTACCTTCTTGTTGCGTCGTCTCTTCTTTCTTTTCCTCATTCTTACTACAACCTACCACAAATAAAGAGCTAGCAAGTGCAACTGCAGTTAACGATTTAACATATTTATTCATTTGCTTATCCCCCTTTTGATAGAATATGTACACTCTCATATTACTTCTCTTTTTTAAAGGAAATATTATAGATTAGTAAAGAAATGGTAAACAATTGTTAATTCTCTGAATTTTAACTGTATGTATATAAGTTAAAAAAACAACATAAAACCCTTTCTTTTTTATTGTAGGACGAGAGCATCTGGCCATGCATAGGAGCGTTCAGGGCCTTTTCCTGCCACATGCGAGGTTTTCAAACAAAGGGAGCAAGCCAGTAGCGACCATGGTGTATTCTGCATAGCAATTACTTATATGTTGAAATATTAAAATGGATTTATATATAACATTTTAATTCATATGATTGCGGTACTAATCATGTCTTGTCTCTTGACAATATGACGGCTCAGAAGCGTAGAATTTTAACAGAATAAGTACAAAAAGACAGCGGTATCACTGTCTTTTTCACCCATATTTCTCTTCATCTATCATTGATTGTATGCTACATTCTTTTTTCATTACATATTGCCATACACTGTACGCATTTCGATTCATTTTCAAAAAACAACTTTCCAAAAAGGAGCGAAATTCTGGATTTGCTACTTGAGTTGCTACTTGCGCATATTCAATTGCCAACCGTTTTAAATAGGAAATATACGAAAAAGCAATTTCTATATCACCTTTTTGTTCATTATAGTTTGTATGAATCATTTTCATCGAGGATGAAATTGGATACTGGCAAATGATATGCTGCACATTTTCACCTTCCTGAAAGTTAATTTGTTCATTGTATGCCTGCAATAAGTATGGTAAATGTTGCTGTAGCAATTCCTTTAATTCATGATCTCGCACTTCTTTCATATATTCACCAATCACACATATTACTTCATAGCTATAATCCATGAGCTCTTCAATATGGTCCATTCAATATTTCCTCCTCTCAACTGATATGTATGCTCTAAATAGAACGACAGAACTGTTGTGAATCTTATAAAACTCCCCTATACTTATATTTTCAAAAATTGTTTTGTTTGCTGAAAATCCATATACAAATCCATCATCAATAAAAGTCACTTTTCCATGAAAAAGGCCATCTCTATATCGATATACTTCCCCTCTAGAACTCTGTAATTTATACGGCCTGCTTTCATAACAAAACAACACTTATAAATCATCATTCTTATATGTTTCCTTCTCCGTCTATCCCTATACAAAAAAAAACATCTTTATAAGGCATATATCCCGGTCAAAGCATTATAAAAGTGCATATTGTATTATGTACCTTATAACAAAAGGAGGAAAAAACAATGGGCTTTGGAAGTCACGGCGGCGGGTTTGCATTAGTTGTTGTATTATTTATCCTCTTAATTATTGTTGGTGCTGCTTGTTTTTGCTAACTAGCAATCCGCTCCATACAACTCTTATGTAGACAAAAAAACTATGAAAAAGAACATCTAATGTTTAGATGTTCTTTTTCACTTTATAATCATAAAGTGAAATTTTAAATGGTGGAAGCATCCCTTACCTGCTTTACATCTATAAGAAAGAAGCCGATTTTATCAATCGGCTCCTCGATATACATATTGTTCTTTTGGAGACTCTACTGTATTCCACTTTGTAACTTCTAATACAGGGATGTTTGCATGAAATGGCTGATAAAACTCTGTTGAAATTGTTCCTTCAACTTGAATCCACTCATCATTTTTCCACTGGGCATCTTCAGGTTTCTTGACCAGCATGCCATATACTCCCGAATCAGCAACACAGTGAATAATTCCAAAACGAAATAAAAAATATTGTTCTTTTTTAGCAGAATCATCACGAAAGACAAAACCTTTAAAAGATATTGTTTTACCTGTAAATTCACCAGGATAGTTATAAACAACTTCCATACCTTTTAAAAAGTTTGTATCATTTAAGGCAATTTTATCTTTTGTCACAAATTGCTTCTTCTCTTTTTCCATAACTTCCCGATATCCTTCTTTTGCATAATAAATGCTCGTATCAGGTCTTAAAAACTGCCGATTCATAAACGGGTCCTTACTTTCTGGCTGTGCAACTGGGAAATGAAATCCTTTTGCTTTTACGATGTCAGAATCTAACGTTGCAATCGGAAAAAAGAGTCCTGAAATAATCGGAAAACAAAATAGTGTATAGGCAACCGTACGTTTCCACCATGTATTTTCGTCTTTTGAATGATCATGACCACAGTGACTTTCATTACACCCGCATTCATGATTATGATTATGTTTACCATGCTCTTTTTGAAATACAATAATCATTTGAATCACAGTTAAAAATCCTAAAATAATCGCTGCTGTTTTTGATAAATACGCATATTTCATATTAATATATTTTGTAATATCACCAGAAATATGAAGTTGTGCTAATAAAATTGTAAATCCCAGTAAAATATAAGCTCGAAACATCGATTACCACCCCATCATATAAATGAGTAGTGAGCTTGCATAAACAACAACTGTAATTAAAACAACAACTACAAGAACGAAACGTGTTTTAAAAGTTGCAAGCATCATAAACATATTTTTAATATCTATCATCGGTCCGTATACAAGAAACGCAACGAGAGACGCTGTTGAAAATGTACTTTGGAATGAAGATGCAATAAACGCATCAGCTTCTGAACATAATGATAAAATAAATGCAAGTCCCATCATAACAATTGGTGAAGAATACGGTCCTTGTCCAATCGCAAGAAGTGTTGAAGTCTTCACAAAAGTTTGTACACTTGCCGCAATAAGGGCACCAATAATTAAAAATTTCCCCATTGAGAAAAACTCTTCGACAGCATGTGTACACACATCCCAAAATTTTCCACGGAATGGTCGATTATGATTTACCACTGGAAAATTAGTATTCCGTAGTTGATGATCTTTAAACATAAACGATAAGACAAGACCGACAATAATAGCGACGATAATAGCGACAATAGCGCGATACCAAACCATATGCATACTGCTACCAAACGCTACATATGTCGCAAATAAAACGACAGGATTAATAATAGGTCCAGTTAGCATAAAGGCAATCCCTGCATATGGTGGCACGCCTTTCCCGATAAGGCGCCTTACGATCGGAACAATTCCACATTCACACCCTGGGAACATCATCCCTAGAAAAACTGCTAATAAGACAGATAGAAAACGGTTTTTTGGCATCCACCTTGCTACCATATCTTCTGTCACAAACATTTGAATGAATCCTGAAATAAATACACCAATTAATACAAATGGTAGTGCTTCAATTAAAATTGAAATAAAAATCGTATTCATTTGCAGGAACGCTTTTGGTAAATGAAACATTTCCATGATGCATATCCCCCATCCTTTCATTAACAATATGTAATTGTAACTGTAATCCGTAGATTGAACAAGTAGTTATAAAAATTAACCTAAATGGTATATTATACATGTTTCATTTCATAAATTTATGAACAGCAGTGTACAAAAATGCTAATTTCTCAATACTTTAAAGCAAAAAAGCTGTTTTGGAAATGTCCCAAAACAGCTGAATTTCATATTAAAAATAACGTTTCTTCCAAAAAACAAAGGCCATTAAGCAAGATAATATTGCCGATATTATCATAGCCATTAAAAAACCATGAGGATTTTCACTTAAAGGAACCGGAACATTCATTCCAAAAAAACTGGAAACCATTGTTGGTACTGATAATATGATTGTCATAGAAGTTAAAAACTTCATAACACTGTTTAAATTATTGGAAATGACAGAACTAAATGTATTCATCATACCACTTAAAATATGGCTATATATTTCGGCCATCTCAATTGCCTGCTTATTTTCAATTAATACATCTTCAAGTAAATCTTGATCATCTTCATACATTTTCAAAAATGTATTATTTCGCATTAATTTTTGAATTACAATCTTATTTGCCTTTAAAGATGTTGTAAAGTATACTAAGCTTTTTTCAAGCCCTAATAACGTAAAAATCTCTTTATTTTTCATCGATTTATTGAGCTCATGCTCTAAATCCGTTGTTTTTCGATTAATCTGTTTTAAATAACGTAAATAATAAGTAGAAATCGTATATAAGAGCTGCAGTGCAAAACGTGTCTTTTTAAAAGTATAAAATTCTTTAATACGCTGATTAATAAAACGTTCAAAAATCGGATTTTCTTCCAAACAAATTGTAACAAAACATTCCGGCATGACGATCATACCAATCGGAATCGTATCATACATTGAATTTCCTTCTTCGTCATGTCTAACTGTTGGAATATCGACGATAATTAAAGCATTATCATCTTCTTTTTCAATACGCGAACGTTCTTCATCATCCAAGGGGTCTTTAATAAAGTCCAGTTCAACATTTAATGTTTGAACTAAAAATTGAATTTCTTCCTCCGTTGGATGGAGTACATTAATCCAGCAGCCCTTTTGAATTTCCTCGATCTCTTGTAGTTTTCCATTTCGGTCTGTTAAATAAATATTTAACATACTATCACCCCGATTCTTTTTTACATGTAGGAACCAACCTCACTTTGAAATAACAGTCTATTTTAAACCGCCATTTTCAGCATATGAAACAAATGAAAAGATTTCAATAGAAAATTGTTTTGAAAACGCTTTTCTTCACAAATTATTAAAATAGAAAAAGACAGAGCATTCTCTGTCTTTTATAGACATTATGTTGCCTTTATAACATATTTAGAAAGTATCCACAAGTTAAACGAAACAGAAACCGTATAGCCAGCATACGTCGCAATAATAAAACTAATATAGTCAAATTGTGGAAGTAATACAATATTTAACACGATTTTTATCCCTATTCCTATAAACAATCCAATTACTGTTTTTCCCTGTTGATTTATCCCTTGTAACATGGCCGCTGTTACAGCAAAGAGCGAAAATAATATACAAGCCGGGGCGTAATAGCGTAAAATCACACTTCCTAGCGCAGGATCATTTCCTGTCCCAAATAGTAATGTATATACTGGTTCAGCTAAAATCATCATTCCTAACGATGCCGGAATCGTTAGAAATACAACGAGCAAATTTGTTCTTGTAAAATGTTTATATAATAACTGGTCATTTTTGGCTGTATACGCCTTTGTCATCTCAGGAACGAGTGACATACTAAAAGCTGTAGCAACCGAAACTGGAATTAACACAACCATTTGTACAAGCCCAATCACAGCATTTATTTTTTCCGCTTCCCGCTGTAAATATCCCATTTGCATTAATAGCTTATTAATTGTAAATGTATCGATTGTTTGATACAAAGGAATCGCAAGACCAACAACAACAAATGGAATGGAGTATGCAAATAATTCTTTGTAAAGTGCGAAAAATGATTTTGTTGTTTGCGGAACACTCATATTTTCTTTTTTCTTTAGATGACGCCTTCTCTTTAAATAATATGCAATTAATATTCCAAGTCCTGATACAGCCCCTACAAAAGCACCAAACGTTGCAACTCCAACCGCCAACGCTGTTGATCCTTTGTATATTTGAAGCACTGCAAAACTTCCAATTAAGATTGTTAACATTCGAAAAAACTGTTCTACTACTACACTTAAAGCAGATGGACCCATCGATTGAAACCCCTGAAAAAATCCACGTAATAAGCTCATAGAAGGAACAATTAATAAAGCAAAGCTTACAATTTGAATATTATATGTAACGGCTGTTACACTATTGCCCGTTTGATCTCCGCCATCTATTACAACCTTTGCAAGATAGGGAGCTAAACAATATAACAATAAAAACGCTATAACTCCCATACACCCCATAAAAATAAGCCCACTTTTTAATACTCGTTTCACCGTGTAATAATCGTCTAATTCATTATATTTAGATACCATTTTGGAGACAGCTAAAGGAAGTCCCATCGTTGCGATACTAAGCATAATTGTATAAGGACGATAAGCATATGTATATAAGACATATCCTCCCGTTCCAACCATCGCTGTAAAAGGAATTACATATATAAAACCTAACATTTTCGAAATCATCGTTGCCATTGTTAAAAAGAATGTTCCGCGTAAAAACGGTGACCCTTTCATGAAATTCCTCCGCTATACTGTTTTACTACACCATATGGACAACTTTCTACTTTTAGAACTTATATAAGATAAAACTTTAATCACTCAGAACCTTAAGATGTGGTCTTACTATCCGCGAATAGTACAATAAACAAAGAAAAAAAGCCAATGAAAATTCATTGACTTTAACGAACTGTTTTTCTTTTTTTCAATAATTTCATACCTATGTATACAGCAATAAATAGAATCGCCCCTGCGATGAAATAATGCGTGTAGTCAGCAGCATATTCTTTAATATGACGCCAATTCCCGCCAAGTTTTTCACCTAAATAAATAAACAGGATAGACCATGGAATAATTGCGAGTACTGTATATGCTGTAAATCTTTTTAGTGACATTTTCGCTAATCCTGCTGGAATCGATATTGCATGACGTACAACTGGGATAAAGCGTGCAGAGAAAATTACGCCTGCACCATATCGCTTAAACCACTCTTCTGCTACATCTAAATGTTTCTTATTAATCAATAAATATTTACCATATTTTTCAACAACCGGACGTCCGCCGTAATATCCAAGCCAATACAAGAAAATTTGCGCTAACGTTCCACCAATCGTTCCGGCAATTACTGCCCCAACGAAATTAATTTCATCGTTAGCAACTAAATAACCCGCATAAGATAATACAATTTCACTTGGAATAATTTCGATCATGAGTCCTAGCGCAATCCCGAAATAGCCTAGACCTATAAAAAATTGTAGTAACTGTTCAATTAAATTTGCTAACATTCTTCATTATCTCCTTTTTTCTACGCACACACTTTCTTATTATTTCATAAAAATCTATCCTTGCCAATATGCTACTACTTAATAGTATAAAATTATGCAATAATAAAAAAAACATACTTACCTTTTCTATTTCGAAAGGAGAAAGTGCATGATGGAATATAGATTACTAGAAATTATTCCAAAAGACAAGCAAGTTATAAAAGATTTACTAATTCTTTACAAAGAAATTTTTTAATCGAGCAATCTTTCTTTATCCGGATTTTTCATATAAGCAAACATTTGCCGAACTTGCCATTCTGTGTTTCTCGCTATCGATAGTTCCGGCAATTCTTCTTCTCCAAAAAAGTGAACATCTTCTGTTTCAATGCCGGTTTGTCTTTCACCACCTACTATTTCACAGCTTATAAATATTTTGTATACGTCAATTGCAGAAGGTGATGGTTGATGTTTCTGTTTATCAAAAATAGATAACAAACGAAAATTGTCTACTTTGTAGCCCGTTTCCTCAAAAACTTCTTTTTGTACAACTTCGGTAGGTGTATATCCAATATCAGCCCACCCACCTGGAAGTGCCCATTTCTTATCGCTTTTTTCTTTTACAAAAAGTAACTTTCCTTCTTGAAACACGACTGCTCGAATATCTACTTTTGGAGTTTGATAACCCGGTTCACTTGCAAATAAATGCTCGACTAACTCCCAATCAGTTTTTGTATAATGTGACATCATTTCAACCGATAACTTCCGGAGTTCTTGAAAACGTTCTATATCATATACATCTTTTGAATATGCTAATCCCGCCTGTGCAATTGCCTGTATTTGTTTTACCCATTCAATCCATTTTATTTCCATTAATTTATCCTCCCCAACCCGAATTACCATTATTATACAACAAAAAAAGAGACTGATCGTTCAATCTCTTTTTACTTGTCTTCATAATTCATCTAAATGCTCTCGTAAAAATTCCCGACGTTTTTCTATATATTGAAAAATCAAATCCGGTTCACTATCAAATTTATCTATTTTCGATTTTACATATGGATCTTGCAAAATATATGGACGAAGTTCCTCATGCATTCCTTCTACTTTCGGTCTTATATATTCTACTGTAAATTGATGCGAAAGTATATCTTCCAAAATTTTTCTATATTGCTTTCTAAAGCTACCGACATCAAGTAATCTAGCACTTAATGTATTAAATCCTTGAATACGAACGTAATCATGCTCCATTTCTCTCCCTTTGACATCCCGTCCCCACGTTGCATCATAATCCCAAGGAATCATTTCAAACAACTTTGTTTCTCCATTATGATAAAGTGCATAGTTGTGCACAAACCCATCAAAGTTTTGTGTGCATACAACACCCGCTAACCACCGTAAATATTTATCAACATCAACATATTTTATAATTTCTTTTTCATACGCTGCTCTGGAAATTGTATTCAACTTATAGATAAATTCACTAATATCCTCTTCACTGTGTTCATTCCCATATTTCAATTCATACCCTGAGAATAATTTCGTTTTTATACATTTATCTAACTCGCTTACTAACGAAAAATTCGCATCATCATCGATTGCATAGTAAATAGAACCATTTGGTAAATTTCGTCTCTGTAAAAAATTTTCATCTACCGATTCTAACTGTAAATAAACTCCTTCAAATCGATTATTAACCTTTACAAGAACATGTTGCGCTTTTGGTGATAGCGTACCAATGTCCGAAAAAAAATCCAAGGATAACTTATTCCGTATTAAAGAAGGGTCGTTGAATTCCGAATTTAAATGCAGCTCATGCACGCCTTGAAAAAATTTTGGTTTATAAAACATCACATGATATGATTTTTTCTCCAATTTTCGAATATGAGAACCACGGTATACGATATCAATATCATACTTTCTTTTATAATATGTTAACTTAGCTGGAACAGGATCATCAGACCAAACATCTTTTCGTAACTCTACAATATACATTGGGTGAATAAAAAAATCATAAGAAGGTATCATTTTCTCCCTTCCCTTCTCTTTCATCTACACTTAATGTATGCTTTTCCTTTCCCCATTGTCACATCCGCTATATATTCATTTTTATTAATTATAAATGCTTTTCTTATCCTTTCTTCATAATGTAATAGTACGAAAGGCATCCCTTTTCAAACTACTACATTATGAAGACTTCTTTATGAACCTTGATATTCAAAAAGCTATATGTCTTCTTGATACACATATCGATCCTTTAAACCCAAAGAATCCGGGCACTAATTCTTAAGAAACAGACGCTTATCACAGTCTGTTTTTTAGGGTATACCACTATTTTCAAAAAAAAATAAACACAATTCATTAGCTTGACATACTTTATTAATAGAAAGCGCATTATTCCAAAACAGATGAAAAGCTTAATTCTTTCCAAGGAGGATTTTGATAGATGTATACAAAAGATGATATTCAAAAAGCGGTAGAAGAAATAATAAGTGCTGGAATGGAAGGGTTCTTAACCCAGGAACCTAAATCCTATTCTAAACGTTCTGACTGCTCTTGCCGTTCTCGTTCTTCTAAAAGTTCTTGCAAATCTCACCGT
>NZ_NVOY01000053.1 GCF_002551005.1 Bacillus pseudomycoides | reverse complement strand
ATCTTTGATAATTCTTGGGTGTTTTTTTGTAATGCTTGATGAAACAGTAAGAAATAATCTTTAATCATGTACATCGCTTTATATTCACTTAGCTCTTTCTGTTTCTTACGTAACAGGAGTTCTCTCATTTTAAACATAGTAGAAGAACATAATAGGATACTAATGAGTTGTCCATAAAGGTGACATTCTAGCCGCTCTTGTTTAATAGATTTACAACGATGAATTTGAAACCAAGATTTCCATATTTTAAATAACAGCTCAATTTGCCAACGCAGTGAATATAAATCATAGATTTTCTCTTTTGGTACCCATTCCGCAGGAATGTTTGTCATATATACCGTAATTCCTTGTAAAAGCTTCGTACGATCTGTATATGTAATCCCCTTTTTCTTTTCACGAATAGCTCGATCACGTAGGCGTTTCTGTGTTTGCTCCTCCGTACATCTATAAACCACAATACGAGTAGGCAGTTTGTCTTTACTCCCTACATATACATCATGTAACTCATACACTTGGCCAGGTTGTAATTCTTTCATGATGTCTTCCAGATGAACTTGTATATATACTGGTCTCAATTGAGCGGGTTTTGTTTTAAATACCACTGTTTCGAATTCTTTTCTATATATTTTAGTTGGTAATTTAAGACGTGATAAATAATATCCTTGCTTATCTTGGATAGACTTAAAGTCTTGTAAACGAAAATATCCTAGGTCACGAATATATAGTTCATTCTTTTGTATCATGCCTGTTCGAGTCGCACCATACGCCTGATCACTCCGTTTTCCTGGTTCAATTTTCACATCAGAAAATTCTCCACTCAACAAGTCATACTCTAGTTGAATTTTCACACCAGCTTTATGACTGCATCCTCCGGCACCAGGATAAGCAGATGCGAATCGATCTGGAACTTGAAAGGTTGTAGAATCAAGGATACGAATACGCTCAAAGTAAGCAGAAAGAGAATGAGAAATTTTAGATAACCCTCCAATTTTAGCTTGTAGAAGTGTAGTAAATACAGTTCGAAAGAAAGCTACAGAAGCTGAGTTAAAGCGTCGGTTAAGTCCCTCCGGACTTAAGATAATTCCTGTTGAGATTTCTAATTGACTACAAAGTTGAGTAAGAGAAGTAGTAGCGATTTGTTGATTTAACCATACACACAAAGATAAAAAATGATGCCCGTGGCATTTACGTTTTCGTTTCATGCCGCCTGCTTCTATAGCTAATTGATTAAGTGTAGCGGGAGACATATATCGATATAACTCTTCGGCAAATAAAGACAACTCTTGTTTTTGATGCATATTCATAAAAAGCACGTCACCCTTTCTCATTAATATAAGAGAATGGTAACGTGCTTTTAACTTCAAGAATAGTCCAAATCCTTAAGTTGATGGATGTG
>NZ_NVOY01000052.1 GCF_002551005.1 Bacillus pseudomycoides | reverse complement strand
ACAACAAAAGCAAAGGTTAAGAACCCTTATGGCAATAAAAAAGCAAATATGATGATGAGCATGTTTGCTTATAAAAAGATGATTTCAGCTATTAAAAGCCGTGCTGAGAAGATGGGGATAGCAGTATTTGAGGTAAATTCAGCATACACTTCTCAAATTGGTAAAATCAAATATATGAAACGTTTTGGTATCAGCATTCACCAAACAGCTTCTTATGTCATTGCTAGAAGAGCAATGGGATTTAAAGAAAAACTTCCACCAATTTTGTATTCACTACTACCGGAGAAGATGGTAGGTCTGCATCATTGGGCGCAATGGAAGTGGCTGTCTGGCATCCTGTCTGATTTGCGTGTTCACACATTCTATCAGATGGGGCTTTCGAACCATGACAAGATTCGTTATGCAAACGAACTTTTTCCTCCAGGGGCTCTTACAGACTTGGAAGTAAAAGGTTTGTCTAAGTTTGAAAGCAGAAAAACCATACCTTGTTGAATGGGTATGGTCTGCGAAGCATTTTGCCTTAGTTGTCCCTTTTGGGAATCCCCTTCCTCAAAAATCTGTTAGGATTTTAGGTGGGGGGGTAGTTCAATTAAGATATAAACTTTTTCTTAGTGAATATTTATAAATGAAGCGGAAGGTATTTGGGGAAAGTTGGAGAAGTTAGAGGTACTTCAAGAAATTTTGTTTCATAGTAGCGGTTGATAAATGTCATGATTACGGGTGTTTCGCTTCAATGTATTCATTTCTCTAGGAAGGTAAATGATAGGGGAGGAATTATGATGTTAGTGAAAAAACGTAAGTGGCTAAAGATGGTGTGTACGGGTTGTATACTTGGTTCACTGCTTGTATCAGCTGGGTGCTCTGGAAAGAAAACAAGTACCAGTAATGAGGAAACAGTTAAGGTAGGTGTTCTTGCTTCGTTAACTGGCCCGCTTGAATCGTATGGAAAACAAACGGTAAATGGATTTGAGCTCGGTTTGGATTATGCAACAGGTGGAATAGGAAAAGTGGAAGGGAAAAAGATTAAGTTTGTTGTAGAAGATACGGAAACAAAAGCAGATGTAGCAGTTAAGAAGGCTACGAAACTATTAGAAGAAGATAAAGTAGACTTTTTAGTTGGTTCATCTAGTTCAAGTGATACGTTAGCAGTTTTACCATTGGCCGAAGAATATGAAAAAATAATGGTTGTTGAGCCAGCTGTAGCAGATAGTATCACAGGGAAGAACTGGAATAAATATATTTTTAGAACAGGACGAAATTCATCTCAAGATGCATTTGCTGGTGCGGCATCAATTGCTAAGAAAGATGTAAAGATTGCGACGCTAGCTCAAGATAATGCATTTGGAAGAGAAGGGATTGCGGCGTTTAAAGATGCAGCAAAGAAGTTAGGCGCAAACATTGTAAATGAACAATATGCTGATGCGAATTCTACTGATTTTACGGCAAATATCCAAAATATTATAAGCTCAAAACCAGAATATTTATTTATTGTTTGGGCAGGTGCGAATTCGCCATGGAAGCAACTAAAAGATATGAATGTTGAGCAGCAAGGTATTAAAATTTCAACGGGTGCACCTGATATTTCAGCGTTAAAAACGATGGATGCGTTAGTTGGCATGCAAGGATTTTCCGTGTATTATCATGCGCTTCCAAAAAATAAGGTGAATGATTGGTTAGTAGAAGAACATAAAAAACGATTTAACGGCGCTGTTCCAGACTTGTTTACAGCTGGTGGGATGTCAGCGGCTATTTCAATCGTTGAAGCTTTAAAGAAAACAAAGGGTGATACTGATGTCGATACGCTCATAAAGAAAATGGAAGGGATGGAGTTTGAAACACCAAAAGGTACAATGAAATTCCGTGCGAAAGATCACCAAGCTTTGCAAACGCTTTATTCTATTACATTGAAAAAACAAGATGGGGTTAACTATCCTGTTCCAGTTTTAGAGAGGGAATTAAAAATGACAGAAACAGAACCGCCAATTCGCAATAAAAAATCAGAATAATTAGAAAAAGTTCGAGGTAATGAGTTTCTCCTATCAAGTTAACTGTCTTTAAAGGCTATTGGGTGAAAGTTATCCATTCCTATATATAGGGATGGATAACTTCTTATCTTGAGTAAGACTTAGAGGAAAAAAGATAGGTGGGAGATATCGTCTAGTATGAGTTTGAATGATGAAGTAAATTTCCTCTGATAAAACTTTTACATGATAAAGGATCCTTTGTGAGGAGGACATAGTGTGGAGAAATTGTTAGAGACTCGCAATCTTTCTGTTTCGTTTGGAGAACACCATGTTATTAAAGATGTAAATTTATTGATACCGAAAGGAAAATTTGTTTCCGTTATTGGACCAAACGGAGCAGGGAAAACCACCCTGTTTAATTTGTTAAGTGGCCAACTTTCTCCGACGAAAGGAGAGATTTATTTTAAGGAACGTGACATTACAAAACTATCGATTTCAGATCGAACACGTTTTGGTATGGGACGTTCTTTTCAGCTTACAAACATTTTTCCAGAATTAACAGTTCTTGAAAATGTTCGGCTTGGTGTACAGTCTTATGCAAAAGATTATTATAGTTTCTTCCCACAATCATCTCGATATAAGCAGCAACAAGAAGAAGCGCGTCATTTACTTGAGTCTGTGTTGCTGAATGAAAAGGAAAATGTACTTGCAAAAGATTTAGCTCATGGGGAAAAGCGAAAATTGGAACTTGCAATGCTTATAGCACTAAAAACTGATCTGTTGTTGTTAGATGAACCGACAGCAGGTATTTCCATTGAAGAAGTTCGCGCTATTCTACAAGTGATTGAAAATATAAAAAACGATCGTGAAAAAACGATTGTATTAATTGAGCACAAAATGGATATGATTCTTCATTTATCTGATCATCTCATTGTGTTATTTCAGGGAGAATTATTAGCTGAAGGATTACCAGGAGAGATTATGAAGGATGAGCGTGTACAGACTGCCTATTTAGGGGGATTATACAGTGACACTATTAAAAGTGGATAATATCGAAACATATTTAGATCAGTTTCATATTTTACAAGGTGTTTCTTTTGGAGTAGAGGAAGGGACAATTACAGTCTTATTTGGAAGAAACGGAGCAGGAAAAACGACAACGCTGCGCTCTATAATGGGATTTCATACAATTTCTAACGGAGCTGTTTATTTTGGCGGTGAGAAAGTAAATGGGCTATCAACACATATGATTTCTCGAAAAGGCATGGGGTATGTACCAGAAAATCAAGGGATATTTTCCGATTTAACGGTTGAAGAAACATTTGCTCTTGCTCAAACGAAAAAAAATGAAGAAACAGATGAAAAAGTGGAATGGATGCTGAATCTTTTTCCAGACTTAAAACAATTTTGGCAGAAAAAGAGTGGATTATTAAGTGGAGGGCAAAAGCAAATGCTCGCTATTGCAAGGGCCTATATTAATAGCGAAGGCCTACTGCTTATTGATGAGCCTAGTAAAGGTTTGTCACCAATTATGATCGAGAAGTTGATGATCTCAATTTTGAAAATGAAGGAAAAAACAACCGTTTTACTTGTCGAACAAAACCTTATGATGGCCAGTCAAATTGGTGATTATTTTTTCATTATGGATAATGGGAAAATTGTGCATAATGGTCCAATGAGTGAGCTGAAGGAAAATAAGGAAACGTGCCATAAGTATTTAGGAATTTCTTAACCTTTAAATGGGTGAGGTGAAAGATATGGATGTGTTAGTTAATTTATTTGTAAATGGTGTTTCGACAGGTGTACTTATTTTTTTATTAGCATCTGGCCTAACGCTTATTTTCGGTTTGATGGACGTTCTTAATTTCGCTCATGGCGGGCTATTTGCATGGGGCGCTTTTACTGGGGTGTGGTTGTTTCAGGTAACAGACAGTTACATGTTTGCATTAATTGGTGCTATTGTAATTGGAATGCTCCTTGGCTTGCTATTAGAAAGGTTTCTCATTCGTCCTGTTTATGGGAATCATGTTCGGCAGCTGCTCGTTACACTTGGTGGCATGCTTGTGCTTAGTGAGTGTATAAAAATATTTTGGGGACCAAATCCGATAGGAGCTAAATTACCGAATTGGTTACAAGGAAGTTTTACATTTGATGGGATTATATTAATCAAGTATCGCTTATTTGTTATTTTAATTGGTTTATTCGTTTACATCGGATTTGTATTGTTACTTCGAAAGACAAAAATTGGGCTTATGATTCGTGCCGGTGTAATGGATAAAGAGATGGTGCAAGCACTAGGAATTAATGTGAAGGCTATCTTTTCTTTTGTGTTTTTATTAGGAGCTGGAATGGCGGCGTTAGGTGGATTTCTACTTGCGCCTTATTCGGGAGTTATTTTTGCCGAAATGGGGATGCAGTATGCAATTTTAGCTTTTATCGTTGTAATCATTGGAGGATTAGGTAGCGTGCAAGGTTCGGTAATCGCATCTTTAATTGTTGGCTTGGCAGGAGCTTTTACAGCGTATTTTGTGCCAGATTTATCGCTTGCGATAAACATGTTAATGCTGTTATTCGTCTTATTAGTTAAGCCAACAGGACTTGTTGGTGAAAAGGGGTGAGATTGTTATGAACACAATAACTAATCGGGCTAGTTTATATTTTGGATGTGTAGTTCTCTTCTTTTTTATAATATTCCCGTTCTTAAACGATTCAAGGAGTATCTTAATCTTATTTACACAAATTTTCATCTTCGCAATCTTTGCGATGAGTTTTGATATTCTATTAGGTTATACAGGAATTGTTTCGTTTGGACACTGTATGTTCTTTGGAATTGGTGCTTATTGTGTCGCACTCTTATTTGATCGACAAGAGGCATCGATATCAAGTTTTTTAATAGGAGTTATAGTAGCAATTGCTTTATCAACGGTTATTAGTTATATGATTGGTATGCTTTCCTTACGATTAAAAAGTCACTTTTATGCGATGCTAACACTTGCGATTTCTCAATTATTCTTTGTGCTTGCTGAAAAATGGAGAAGCGTTACGCATGGGGGAGATGGTTTTACATTTCGTGTACCTGATATGTTTCGAGACCGCTTTACGTTTTACTATATTACATTAATAAGTCTTGTGCTTATTTTTTTATTACTACAACTGTTTACGAAATCTTCAATTGGAAAAGTGTTAAAAGCGATTTCGCAAAATGAACAGCGTGTGGAGGCACTTGGTTATAAAATCCTTCATTATAAAGTAATTGCGAGTGTTGTAGCTGGAATTGTAGCATCTGTGAGCGGCGCCTTATTTGTTATTACACTCCGATTCGTAAATACGACCGTTTTCTCAATTGACATGACGCTGAATGCTTTACTAATGACAACAATCGGTGGTATTGGAACATTAGTAGGAGGGATTATAGGGGCAGGAATCATTGAATCGTTGAAATACTATTTGTCTGAGCTTGCTTCGCAGTACCCAATATTTGAACGATGGACAATTTTTCTTGGTTTATTGTATATCATCGTTTTATTAGGTCTTCCAACAGGTATGTTAGGAACAGTTAGGAAGCTGGTGAACTGGAAACGACATAAGAAAAAAGAGAAGAGGAAGCAAATTGAGCATGGTGTTTAATGCGATAGAAAACGGACTCTTTCTATCGTGTTCTTAAATTCACTCTTATAATAGAGGAGAGTGTAAAAATGAACTATTTTGTGATTTTGTTGACACAAGGTGAAAATTGGGAGAAAGGAAAACACATTTGGGAACAGAATTTAGAAGAGCATAAAGCATATTGGACCCAGCATAGAACGGAAAAAGTGGTAGCTGGAGGTCCTTTCATGGATGATACTGGGGGCATGATTATTTTGGAAGTGGAAAGTCTTAAAGAAGCTAAAGAATTAGCGAGTTATGATCCTGCTGTTTCTAACAACATACTTCATGCGAATGTTCATCCATGGCATCCTCTTTCAAAGAAATTTTAGTATGATAGTGTAGAAAAAAGAGACGGAATACTTGATTTCTAAAGATGCTACTATCGTTATATGTTTTAGGGAAATAATTAATGTGATTAAAACACATAATCATATTCTTGATGATACGATTGTGTGTTTTTTATTTTGGATATTAGATATAAAGTTTAATTTGTGAATTAAAAGACGTGTTATCTCCAATTTAGATAGTCGAATTTTACAAGATGAAATGTTATGATGCCATTAAGATAAAATAAGTTTGGAAGGGGTCTAGAAATAACGAATATGGATAAAGAAAAACAACAATTGAGCGTGGAAGTTGCAAGGTTATATTACCAGTCCGATTATAGTCAACAAGAAATTGCAAATAAATTGAATATTTCAAGGCCGACTATTTCAAGGTTGTTAAAATATGCAAAAGAAAAAGGATTTGTTCAAATTCATATAGCAGATCCATTTGCTGATTTAGATAATGTCGGTAACCTACTTAAAGAAAAATATAATTTATTAGAAGCGCATGTCGTATTTTCCCCTGTACCAGAGTACACGGCCATTACAGAGTATATTAGTAAGTATGCTGCTGAATATATGGAAAAGAATGTTACTAATGGTGATGTTGTCGGTGTGAGCTGGGGAACGACTATGTATGAAGTTGCTAGAAAAACTATTCCTCAGCATGTAAAGGGAGTGGAAGTTGTCCAATTAAAAGGGGGCATAAGCCATTCTAGTGTAAATACATATGCGAATGAAACAATAGCCTTATTTGCAGATGCTTTTCGAACAACTCCAAGAAACCTCCCGCTTCCAGTTATATTTGATAATGCAGTTACAAAGGAATTAGTAGAGCAGGATCGACATATTCATCATATTATTGAAATGGGAAAACAAGCGAATATAGCTATTTTTACTGTTGGAACTGTTAGAGATGAAGCTTTATTATTCCGATTAGGTTACTTAAACGAACATGAGATGAACATATTAAAAGAAAAAGCAGTTGGTGACATTTGTTCGCGTTTCTTTGATGGAGATGGGAATATTTGTAGTGAAGAAATAAATAGGCGCACAATTGGCATTGATTTAGAGGAACTGCACTTAAAAGAGCGTTCTATTCTAGTTGCAGGAGGAACTAGAAAAGTAAAGGCAATCGACGGTGCGTTAAGAGGCGGATATGCGAATGTGTTGATTATCGATCAGCATACCGCGAAAGAGTTGTTACATTATCAAAAAGATTAGAAATAGAAGGCTCTCTCAAAAATAGTATTTTGAGGGAGCCTTTTTCTTGAATACATGATTTTTTTAGTATGAGTAAATAAGTGTATAGTACCTCGTATAGTATTTATAAGGAATACTTTTCGTTTCATTTCCTTTTTCGAAAGTTAGGGAGTTAGCCATTATATCTCTTTCCACAAAAGTCCAACCATCTTCCTCCATCAAATTGATAAACGGCTCCATTTTGCCACGTTTTACTAAGTAAGGATATTCATTTTCTGTTGGTTCTACTGCTACCATTTCTTTATTTTGAATAACCATTTTTGAAATAGCAACAGCAAATGGTAGAGGGTTCCCTTCTTGGAAAATTACTTTCCTTTTTTGAAAGACAAATATAGATAGTGCCATGCATATTAGTAATGCCAGTATAAATGGTTTCGATTTTAACAAATGACTCACATCCTTTGTTCCCCATTTTATACTACAAATTAAGATTCGTTTTATCGGGGGTAAATTCCTTTTTTAAAAAACTTTGAACAAAATTTCAAAAGTATGTTTACATTTGTTCAAAGTGGAGTTAGAATGAAGTTGTTAAAAGATATGAGGAGTGAAGAAAATGAACATTGCAAAGTTAATTGATCATACAGTTTTGAAACCGGATACTAAAAAAGAAGACGTTATGAAAGTTTTAGAAGAAGCAAAGAAATATAATTTTGCTTCCGTTTGTATTAATCCTACGTGGGTAAAATTAGCTGCTGAAGAATTAGCTGGGCATGATGTAGATGTTTGTACAGTTATTGGATTCCCACTAGGTGCAAATACAACTGAGACGAAAGTATTTGAAACAAAAGATGTGATTGCAAAAGGTGCTACTGAAGTAGACATGGTAATCAATGTCGGTGCTTTAAAAGATGGAGATAATGAATTAGTCGAAAAAGATATTTATGAAGTTGTACAAGCTGCAAAAGGAAAAGCACTTGTAAAAGTTATCATTGAAACTTGCTTATTAACAGACGAAGAAAAAGTTCGTGCATGCCAATTAGCTGTAAAAGCTGGTGCTGATTATGTAAAAACTTCAACTGGATTCTCAACAGGCGGAGCAACTGCAGAAGATATTGCATTAATGCGTAAAACTGTAGGAGAAAACGTTGGTGTGAAAGCATCTGGTGGAGTTCGTACAAGAGAAGATGCAGAGAAAATGGTGAAAGCTGGCGCTTCTAGAATTGGAGCAAGTGCTAGCGTTGCAATTGTGCTAAATGAAACAAGCGGTGGTTCAAGTAATTATTAATTAATAAAAAGTTGCAAGCAATAGATACACGAATGGAAGGAATAGTGTATCTATTGCTTTAACTTTCACAATACATATGTAAGCGGATACGAAAAGGAGGGTGAATGTAATGAAGTACGTAATCGGTATTCTAGGCCTCGTTATTATTTTAGGTATCGCATGGCTTGCTAGTAATAATCGAAGTAAAGTAAAATTCCGTCCTATTGTAACAATGATTGTTCTGCAATTTATTCTAGGATTTTTGCTCTTGAATACGAGCGCAGGGAATATCCTAATTAGTGGTATCGCAGATGGTTTTGGACAATTATTAAAGTATGCTGCTGATGGTGTTAATTTTGTATTCGGCGGGTTAGCAAATAAAAATGAGTTTTCGTTCTTTTTAGGCGTATTAATGCCAATTGTTTTTATCTCAGCATTAATTGGTATTTTACAACATATTAAAGTATTGCCGTTCATTGTGAAATACATTGGTCTCGTTTTAAGTAAAGTAAATGGAATGGGAAAACTTGAATCGTATAACGCTGTAGCTTCAGCAATTTTAGGGCAATCAGAGGTATTCATCTCTGTTAAGAAACAGTTAGGGTTATTGAGTGAAAGAAGATTATATACATTATGCGCGTCCGCAATGTCAACGGTGTCGATGTCTATAGTGGGATCGTATATGGTACTTTTAAAACCAGAGTATGTTGTCACTGCTTTAGTGTTAAACTTGTTCGGTGGGTTTATTATTGCTTCTATTATTAATCCGTATGAGGTTACTGAGGAAGAAGACATTTTAGAAGTACAAGAAGAAGAGAAAAAAACCTTTTTTGAAGTGTTAGGGGAATATATTATAGATGGTTTTAAAGTTGCGATTACAGTTGCCGCAATGTTAATTGGATTCGTTGCTTTAATCACTTTTGTTAATGCTATTTTTAAAGGAGCAATCGGTATATCATTCCAAGAAATTCTTGGATATGTATTTGCACCATTTGCTTTTATTGTAGGGATTCCATGGCATGAAGCTGTTAACGCTGGTAGTATTATGGCAACAAAACTCGTATCGAATGAATTTGTAGCGATGACAAATTTAGCTCAAGGGAATTTTCATTTTACAGGAAGAACAACTGCTATCTTATCAGTATTTCTTGTTTCATTTGCAAACTTTTCTTCCATCGGGATTATTGCTGGAGCAGTTAAAAGTTTACATGAAAAACAAGGGAATGTTGTCGCAAGATTTGGTTTGAAATTACTATTTGGAGCAACATTAGTAAGCTTTTTATCAGCCGCTATTGTTGGCTTAATATATTAAGAATTTAGCAGAATCAATTTTTATTAACAAAAAAATAAAAAGGATTGGTGACCAAGATGAGAATGGTAGATATCATTGCGAAAAAACGTGACGGAAAAGAATTAACAACAGAAGAAATTCAATTTTTTATTAATGGATATACAGACGGAACTATCCCTGATTATCAAGTAAGTGCACTTGCGATGGCTATCTTTTTCCAAGATATGAGTGACCGTGAGCGTGCAGACTTAACAATGGCAATGGTTGAATCTGGGGAAACAATTGATTTATCAGAGATTGAAGGGATTAAAGTAGATAAACATTCAACTGGCGGTGTTGGTGATACAACAACATTAGTTTTAGGTCCGTTAGTGGCAGCTTTAGATGTACCAGTTGCGAAAATGTCTGGGCGCGGTTTAGGACATACAGGTGGAACAATTGATAAATTAGAAGCAGTAGAAGGCTTCCATGTTGAGATTACGAAAGAACAATTCATTGACATCGTAAACCGAGATAAAGTTGCAGTTATTGGACAAACTGGAAATTTAACACCTGCTGATAAAAAAATATATGCCCTGCGTGACGTGACAGGAACTGTAAACTCCATTCCATTAATCGCAAGTTCCATTATGAGTAAAAAAATCGCAGCAGGTGCTGATGCAATTGTCCTTGATGTAAAAACAGGTGCAGGTGCATTTATGAAAACAGAAGAAGATGCAATTGAATTAGCTCATGCAATGGTGCGAATCGGAAATAATGTTGGCCGTCAAACAATGGCTGTTATCTCCGATATGTCACAACCTCTTGGTTTTGCAATTGGTAATGCGCTTGAAGTGAAAGAGGCGATTGATACATTAAAAGGAGAAGGTCCAGAAGACTTAACAGAATTGGTGCTTGTATTAGGAAGCCAAATGGTCGTACTTGCTAAAAAGGCAAATAAGCTAGAAGAAGCACGTGAAATGTTGAAAGAAGTTATGAAAAATGGTAAAGCAATTGAGAAGTTCAAACAATTTTTACACAATCAAGGCGGAGACAGCTCTATTGTTGATCAACCAGAAAAATTACCACAAGCTAAATATGTAATTGATGTACCAGCTAAAACTTCAGGAGTTGTATCTAACATTGTTGCCGATGAAATTGGTATTGCTGCAATGCTTCTAGGAGCAGGGCGAGCAACGAAAGAAGATGAAATTGACTTAGCTGTTGGCTTAATGTTACGTAAAAAAGTTGGCGACGCTGTAAAAGAAGGAGAGCCATTAGTAACGATTTATGCAAATCGTGAAAATGTTGAGGATGTAAAAGTGAAAATTTATGAAAATATTTCTATATCAGAAAAGGCTGAAGCTCCAGAATTAATCTACACTGTTATTACTGATTAATACTTAATAATCACATTTACTTTGAGGAGGAACTGATATGAATAAACAAAAATATATTGAAGAAGCAAATAAAATGTTGTCCAAAGCTTATATTCCGTATTCAAAGTTCCCTGTCGGGGCGGCACTCGTTACGAAAGATTGTAAAATTTATACAGGCTGTAACATAGAAAATGCATCTTACGGTTTATGCAATTGTGCCGAAAGAACAGCAATCTTTAAAGCAGTGTCAGAAGGAGAACGTGATTTCAGTTATTTGGTCGTAACAGGTAATACTGATGGACCAATTTCACCATGCGGAGCTTGCAGACAAGTAATCGCAGAATTTTGCGATCCGCAAATGCCAGTATTATTGACGAACCAAAAAGGTGATGAAAAAGAAGTAACAGTTGAACAATTACTGCCAGGTGCATTTTCGATAGATGATTTAATCTAACAAAATATAAGAATTGTAAAATGAACTGTTCCCCGAATCATGGACACTTAAAAAGCCCTCGATTCGGGGCTTTTGTTTTTTTATATATTCAAAGCTATTTTTAGGAAACTATGTAGAAAGTTATAATTTACATACAGGAATTTACTTCTATATCAAAGCTTATTTGTTCACACAACATTAATTAATTATATTTTTCACATATAAGTTACGATTACGCAGAGTAAAACATGATTTGTTTTCTCCTTATTTCTGTAGAAAGGGTATAATAAAATGGCAGAAGTAGACATTAAAAGGGATTGCTTTGTATTGGTGTAGAAATACATAATCATTATTCCATATAAATTTTGTCTGATATAAAAAGATAAGAGAAGAGACGGTGATACGATGACGAAGAAAGAAAGAATAGAAGCAGGATGGAACTTTGATAACAGTTATGCCCGTCTACCGAAATCGTTTTTTTCGGGTCTCAGTCCAAATCCTGTTCGCTCACCGAAATTGACTATACTCAATCATTCGTTGGCAACATCATTGGGATTGAATGCCGAGGAACTAGAAAGTGACGAGGGGGTAGCGGTACTGGCAGGAAATCAGATTCCTGAAGGTGCGTTACCTCTTGCTCAAGCATATGCGGGTCATCAATTTGGGCATTTTAACAGGTTAGGTGACGGTAGGGCTTTACTACTTGGCGAGCAAATAACGCCTTTAGATGAGAGGTTTGATATTCATCTGAAAGGTTCTGGTCGAACGCCATACTCTCGTAGGGGAGATGGACGAGCAGCACTAGGGCCAATGTTACGCGAATATATTATCAGTGAAGCAATGCATGCGCTTGGTATTGCTACTACCCGTAGTCTTGCGATAGTGACAACCGGGGAGTCAATCATTCGTGAAACAGAACTACCTGGTGCAATTCTCGTTCGTGTGGCTGCAAGTCACCTGCGCGTTGGCACTTTTCAGTATGCTGCTAAGTGGGGGACTGTTGAAGAGCTTCAAACTTTAGCTGACTATACATTACAGCGTCATTATCCAGGCGGTGACTCTGCGGAAAATCGCTATCTTTTCCTGCTTGAGGAAGTGATTAAGCGTCAAGCTTCGTTGATTGCAAAATGGCAACTTGTGGGCTTTATTCACGGGGTGATGAATACTGATAATATGACTATAAGCGGAGAAACAATTGATTACGGTCCTTGCGCCTTCATGGATACTTATGATCCGGAAACAGTATTTAGTTCCATTGATATTCAAGGGCGTTATGCTTATGGAAATCAGCCATATATTGGTGGATGGAATCTTGCAAGATTAGCTGAAACATTATTACCGCTATTGCATAGTGATTATGCAAAATCAATGGAAATGGCTCAAAATGCAATTTTAAATTTTAATGAGTTATATCATTCAAACTGGCTTGTTGGAATGAGATCTAAATTAGGGATATTTAACGAAGAAGTACAGGATAAAGCCCTTTTTGAAGATCTCCTTACTATTATGGAGAAGTATCGTGCTGACTATACGAATACCTTCCGTGCGTTAACTTTTGATAAGCTGGAGGGCATGGACTTGTTTGGAACGCCAGAGTTTGCCGAGTGGCATGAGCGGTGGCAAGAAAGACTAGGTAGACAAGAAGAATCAAAAGATTCTTCACATTTATTGATGCGGAAAAATAACCCTGCGGTAATCCCACGTAATCACAGGGTAGAGGAAGCTTTAGAAGCTGCTGTAGAACATGGAGATTATAGCGTGATGGAACGTCTTCTTAATGTCCTTTCCAATCCTTATGCGCACTCCCCTGAACAGGAGGAGTATGCGGCGCTACCGGAACCATCATCCTGTCCTTACCGAACATATTGTGGTACTTGATAGAAGCATTAGGGATCGTGTTTTCTACAATATAGTTTATGATTCGTACAAAAAATGCTACTTCTTTATTGGAGGTAGCATTTTTAAAATTTGTTTTTAGTAGGGATCACAGATTTCTGCTTTTAATTTGTTTGGAATAATAATGAAACAACCGTTTTCATCAACAGAAATCAATTCCTTTCTTTTTAATTGATTGATTGTGCGACTAATCGTTTCTCTTGATGTTCCAATCATATTGGCGAGTTCTCGATTCGTAAACTGGGTTGTTAAAGTATATGTACCTTTCATTTCTACACCATTTGACTTACATAAACGGAGCAATAACATAATAATTTGTTCGTAAGTATCGTGAAGAATTTGTTCTTCTAATCTGTTCTGAAGATCTACAATTTTTTCTCCAAGAACCTTAAACATTTTAATACATAATTCAGGATGCTGAATTAAAATTTTCTCGAAATCAGCGATTGGAGTAACGATCAATTGGGCAGTCTCAAGTATTTCAGCATGTGCTGGGAAGGTACCTTTTTGGAAAAAGCCAGCATGAGGAAACATTTCTCCAGCTTGAAGTACAGAAACAATTTGTTCTTTTCCGGTTGCATCTGTTTTTTGAATTTTCACTTTACCAGAGTGGATAAAAAACACGCGATCAAGTGCGTCACCCTGCATAAATACAAATGATTTTGTCTTGTAAGTTCGTAATTGTGAAATATCTACAATAGGCTGAAGTTCTTCTTCTGAAAGTTCTTTAAAGAGAGGGACTTCCTGTAAATGTTTTTTTATCATTTTTGCTTTCATATATACAACCCCTTAATAATTCCAGACAAATTTCTATATTTAATTTATACCATTTTTTAAAATAAAGCAGTGATATAAGTCATATTAATGATAAAGTGAAACTTTCATCAGTAATAGAAAAATACGTAAAAAATAGAACATGAGCAAAAAGTGCTTATGTTCTATTTTTTACGTATAAGCGGAATCTATTTAAGTATTTATTCAAGATCAAAAAATGTTCGTTTTAAGCCTTAATTTGATATCTATAGATTCACCTTTTGTACTTAAGCCTTCGCAATTGCACGAGGGAACAAAATGTTATTTTCTAAATGAATGTGTTGGAATAGATCGGATTCAAGAGCTGCAAGTCGTTGATAGACAAGGCGATAAGTACCGCAAGCTCCTTCTGGAGGAGTAAAGTCATTCGTAATATTACGAAGTTCTTTCATAATATCACCAGCATGACTATGTTCACTTTCCAGTTGTCCTACTACTTTACTTAAGCGGGTATAGTTTTCATCAGTTGGATTTTGCTCAAATGCTAAAATTAACGGAAAATCTTCTGTTTCTTCTTTAATTATATGTTGTTCTAATTCTGTTTTTAGTTCATAGAATAGCTTGTGAATTTTAGCTAAATGAGGCTGTTTTGCTCCATGAACACGGAATACTTTTGTCACATATGGACTTAACTGTGGTAATTCTTCATTTAAATAGCGATGATGTTTATTCACAATGTAGTCAATTAATTCACTATAAGAGGCGATTGTCCAGTCAATTTTTGATTCATTTAATACTTTTGTTTCATGATAAAGGGTATTTAAGTTTGTTATAACCTCTTCTACCGATAAATTTCTCTCATGAATTGCATCGATAAGTGGTCTGTTACCTCCACAACAAAAATCTATTCTATATGATTTGAAAAGGTCACTTGCTTTTGGGAATTTCGTAACAATATCACCAATTACAGAAGTCTCAGTAAATACATGTTCCATATGAATGCCTCCATAAAATTAAAATTTTGTATCTAGATTAAAAATATCAATAAATTTAAGTTGATGTAGTGATATATATCACTGATAACCTGTGAACTTCACCATACGTTGTTTGTGTAAGATAGATGATACTTGCACCTATGTTAAAAGTAAGTAGAACTTAACAAAATAAACCGATCAATTGACGAAAAATTACAACAATAATACAATGAAATAAACTGGATAGGCAGTTTTAAGGGGATTTATAGAATTTAAGGGGGATTGTTATGAAACAATCATTTTTTATTGGAAACCGAAAAAGATTAGCAGAAACATTGCCGGATGAATCTGTTACGATTCTATTTGCTGGCCAGGCGCCTCATAAGTCGGCTGATTACCATTATAAATTTGTGCCAAACAGAAACTTCTATTATATGACCGGTATTGATGAGGCGAATATTATTTTTGTGCTGAAAAAAGTAGGGGATACGGTAGAAGAAATGCTTTTCATTGAAAAAGCAGATCCAGTTCTTGAAAAATGGGTAGGCAAAACGATTTCAAAAGAAGAAGCAGAAGCTATTTCAGGTATAAAAACGATTGTGTACTTAGACAGTTTTGAATCATCAATTGCGCGAACATTTTTTACAGAACATGTGAAACACGTATATTTAGATTTGGAACGCCGAGAGTGGGCAGGGACAGAGACACGGACATTAGCATTCGCTAAGCATGTAAGAGAACATTATCCACACCTCTCAATTGGTAACGTTTATCCAAATATTTGTGAACTACGAGTATTTAAAACGAATGAAGAGATTGAAAAGATAAAGGAAGCAATTATGGTTACAAAAGAGGGCATATATAATGTGCTCAAGCATGCGAAAGAGGGCATGATGGAATATGAATTAGAAGCTCATTTTGATTTTACGCTAAAATCATCTGGTATTAAACATCATGCATTCAATACGATTTTGGCAAGTGGGAAAAATGCAACGGTGCTGCATTATGAGGACAATGATTCTAAAATTAATAAAGGCGATTTGGTACTGCTTGATCTTGGGGCTCAGAAGGACTATTACAATGCTGACATTAGCTATACGTTCCCATCGAGCGGAACATTTTCGAATCGACAAAAACAGATTTACAATATTGTGTTAAAGGCGTTAAGGGAAACAATTGAGCTTATAAGACCTGGATTAAAATTCGCTGCATTAAATGAGCATACGAAAAAGGTGCTAGCGGAAGAGTGTAAGAATATTGGTCTAATAAAGGAAGACTCGGAACTCTCCAACTATTATTATCATGGAGTGAGCCATTTCCTCGGTTTGGATACTCATGATGTAGGTTCGTACAAAGACCGAGTACTCGAGGCTGGTATGGTCATTACAGTGGAACCTGGATTATATATTGAAGAAGAAGCAATTGGGATCCGTATTGAAGATGATATTCTTGTTACTGAAAATGGATATGAAAACTTGTCAAAAGACATAATCAGAACGGTTGAAGAGATTGAGGATTTCATGAGAGTACATAATCCAAATGTGAAGGATAGACAGATTGTTGTAAAATAAGAAGAAACGAAGGCGCCTAATGTGTGGCGTCTTTTTTCATGCTGTTTTAGCATTTTAAGTAGTATGTTTTATAATGAGTTCCTATTGTGAAGGTACTAAATTTAAGCGTATAATATTAGAAGTCTAGAGTATACAGAATTGTAGGTTATACTTATATGTGAAAATTTATAAAGTATTAAAGGTTTATATGAAAAATGAAGAGATATTATTGAAGCTATACTGGAATTTAGATAGGGAGTTTTAAAATGAAATTAATTATTGCCGAGAAACCAGATCAAGGTTTGGCGCTTGTTTCTCAATTTAAATACAGGCGGAAAGATGGCTATTTAGAAGTAGAGGCAAATGAATTGTTTCCGAACGGGGCTTACTGTACATGGGCAATTGGTCATTTAACGCAGTTATGTAATCCGGAACATTATCATGCAGAGTGGAAAAAATGGTCATTAGATACGTTGCCGATGATTCCAGAACGTTTTCAGTTTGAAGTAACAAAGTCAAAGTATAAGCAATTTAATGTTGTGAAACAGCTGTTACATAATCCGCAAGTGACAGAAATTATTCATGCGGGAGATGCTGGGCGCGAAGGGGAATTAATCGTACGAAATATCATTCATCTTTGTAATGTGCAAAAGCCGATGAAACGTCTTTGGATTTCTTCTTTAACTAAGCAAGCAATCTATCAAGGATTTAAAAATTTACTTGATGAAGCAGATACAATCAATACGTATTACGAAGCATATACGCGTTCATGTGCTGACTGGGTCGTTGGGATGAATGCTTCCCGTGTTTTTAGTATTTTACTAAAGAAAAAAGGAATGAATGATGTTTTCTCTGCTGGGCGTGTGCAAACACCAACACTTGCATTAATTGTAAAACGAGAGAAAGAAATTGAAAACTTTAAATCGGAGCCATTTTGGGAAGTATTTGCAACCTTTAATATAGAAGGGAAAAAATATGAAGGTAAGTGGGAACAAGATAATGAGTCACGCTTAAAAGACCCAAATATGGCAAATAAAATTGCTGCATTTTGTCAAAATAAACCAGCTGAAGTGAAAGAAATGAAAACAGAGCGGAAAGAGTTTCAGCCACCATTTTTATTTAACTTGTCATCACTGCAAGCAACGGCGAATAAAGCATTTAAATTTTCACCAAAGAAAACACTTGATATAACACAAGCTTTATATCAAAAAGGAATTGTCTCGTATCCACGTTCGGATTCTAACTATGTAACAGAAGGCGAAGCTGCCACGTTTCCTGATATTTTACAGAAATTAAGTCAGTTTGAAGAATATAAGGATGTATTGCCAGCACCAATTTCTTCTATTATGAATAATAAGCGTTATGTAAATGAAAAGAAGGTTACAGATCACTACGCAATTATTCCAACAGAACAAGTTACGAATCCAAATAAATTATCAGGTGATGAAAGAAAAATTTACGATATGATTGTAAGAAGATTGATTGCAGCGCATTATGAAGCTGCGATTTCTGACTACACGACTATTACAACACTTGTTGATGGCCGTGCTGAATTCGTATCCAAAGGAAAGCAGCAAATTCAAGAAGGATGGCGTAAAGTCATTTTTCAAGATGATAAAGATGAAGAAACAATCCTTCCTATTGTGCAAGAAGGGGAACAAGGTAAAGTTGTAAAGGTGAAAGTGAAAGAAGGAAAAACACAGCCACCAAAACGATATACAGAAGGTCAGCTTATTACATTAATGAAAACAGCTGGAAAGTATTTAGAGAACGAAGAACTGGAAAAAGTATTAAAAAAGACAGAAGGATTAGGCACTTTATCTATAAAAAATATGTGTGCATAAATAAATGGAATGTAAAAACCTATATATATAAGGCATAAATGAATTGTCTTAGGATGTGCAAAATTAATTTATGTGCATTATTAAACTATGCATTTAGCTTAGCTATAAGGATTGAATTGTTTGGAATTAAATATATTATCAGTACTTTTTTTAGGGGAGAAGAAAATAGATTGCAATAAAAAATTATACATACTGAATTCAAGTTGAACAGTAATGCTTTATTTTACATATTTAAAATTCAAAATGATTTATGTTTTTTATGTGTTTTTCGTAGCTGAGTGATCAGATTGTAAATTGTTTGAATTTAGAGTTGAATTTATGTGCTGCCTTGTTGTGTTAGGAATATACTTCTTGGAAAAATAGAGATAGATAGTATATGATAAATTTAAGAGATTGGGGGGTATGGAATTTTGAACGAGTCATATACAGCAGAAGAAGCTGCCAAAAAGTTAAAGATATCTAAATTAACCGTTTATGAACTTATAAAAAAAGGAAAACTGCCATCTTATCGCATAGGCAGGCAAGTACGGATTGATGTAGAAGATCTTCAAAAATACATAGAGAAAAGTAAAACAGGAAGCATAAAAAATTCTACTCAATCATCTGAAAAGTCGGATTTTAAAAATGTAATTGTAATTAGTGGACAGGATATGGCATTGGATATATTAGGGAAATATATGGAGAGTGGTATAGAAGGAAGAATGTTGCGTGCTTACGATGGAAGTCTCACAAGTTTAATTCGTTTGTATCAAGGAGAGGGGAACGTAGTAAGTCTTCATCTATTTGATGGTGACACTGGAGAATATAATGTTCCCTACACTAAACGAATTTTAGCAAATTCTCAGTATATAATCTTTAATTTACTGTTAAGGAATGTAGGATTTTATGTACAAAAAGGGAATCCAAAGCATATAGAGACTTGGAAAGATTTATGTAGGGAAGATGTGAAGATAGTTAATAGAGAAGTTGGGGCTGGCATTCGGGTGTTATTAGATGAACAGTTACGTATTCATAAAATACATAGAAAACAAATTCAGGGATATAATTACGAAGAAAATAGCCACTTTAGTATTGCCACAAGTGTAGCCATGAATAAAGCGGATGTAGGAATAGGTATTGAGAATGTAGCGAATATTACAAAAGTTGATTTCATTCCATTGCTAAAGGAACAGTATGATCTCGTTATTTTAAAAAATGAACAAACTGTTGAAATTATTAATGCAATGAAAGAAATACTACATTCAGTTGAGTTCAAACAGGAATTAGAGTCTATTGGAGGATACGATTTAACATTGACAGGAAAAATTGTGTATGAATCATAAGGTATTATAAAAAGTGAAATTAAAATATTTATTATTTATGTAAGGATGACTCTTATATGTAGAAAAAGACTGCTTTATAAAGCAGTCTTTTTCTACATATAAGAGTTACTAATAATAGGATAGTAGATAATTTAAAAAGAATAATAGCCCAATAACACAAATAGTTTTGTTTAATTCTTTTCTTTTACCAGTTAGAATTTTTATGGTTGGATAAAATATAAAACCAAAAGCGATACCGTCAGCTATATTGTAAGTCAGTGGAATCATAATAATAGTAAGAAATGCAGGGAAATATTCCGAGAAATCGTCAAAATCAATTTCTTTTATACTTTTTAACATGAGACTTCCAATAATAATTAGTATAGGTGCTACAGTGCCATCTGGAATCATTTTTATAAAAGGCATAAAGAAAAAAGAGATAAGAAATAAGAATCCAACAATTATAGAAGATAAACCAGTTTTTGCACCAGCAGCTATTCCTACGGCACTTTCTAGACCGGCCACGGTTGAACTTGTTCCAAAAATACCAGCAAAAATGTTGGATATTCCGGTTGCTTGATAAGCTCGATTAAAACGTTTATTGTTAGTTTCAAAGCTCTGTATGGTTCCTAAGTTTTGAAATAATAGAATCATTGTTAAGGAAAAGGTAGCTGTCCAAAAAGAAGCACTTTTTGCATGTGTAAAGGAAAAAGCATTGAAGACGGCTGGATAATGTTCATATAAAGGTCCCATACTATATGAAAGATCTAATTTTGTAATGCCGCAGATGACTGCAACTAATGTACTAATTCCTATAACAATTAAGAATGCGCCTCTGATATTATAAATAAAGAGAACAACAGCAAATGCTAGAGTGAAAATTGTAAGCAATGTATTTGCTTTAAATAGGTTGTCCAGACCAATTATTGTTACAGCAGAATCAGTAATAAGTCCACCTTTTTGAAGTCCTATGAAAGTTAAGAATAAACCAATCCCCACAGTCGTAGCATTCTTTAAAGAATTTGGAATAGAGTTTATTAAAAGTTTTGAAAAAGGGGAAAACGTAATTAGAGTAAAAATAATACCTGAAACAAATACAACCCCTAAAGCTTCCTGCCAATTTAATCCTAACGATTGAACAATTGTATAAGAAAAAAAAATGTTTTCCCCCATTCCAGGGATAATTACGAGGGGAGAATTTGCCCAAAATCCCATTATAAGACAACCCAAAAAGCATGTTAGTGTAGTAGCTACTACAGACGCTTCTGTACTAATTCCCGCATCCCTTAATATAGATGCATTTACAATTACAATGTAAGAAACAGTGAAAAAGCACGTTAAGGCGGCTAGCAATTCTTTTTTTATAGTTGTATCATAATGTGTCATATTAAAGCGAGTATAAATCCATTCTGTCATGACATAATTCTCCTCATTTTAAATTTTTTACACAGTGACCATATGATTCGTTTGTATTTTTACTTTTAAAGTTGAGATGGTTCTAAAGCCAAAAGTGTCATTCCACTCTAGATGGTCAATAATTAATGATTTATCCTCTATAAAAGGTATTATTGTGTTTAAAAATGTTTTTAGTGATTTCCTTGTTAAATTTGCACCGGCACAGTAATGAGACCCAACTCCGAAACTTAAAATTGGAGGGGAATTTAGCCGTTTTTGACATTCATTCGGATTTCTATATTTGCTCTGATCTCTATTTCCAGAAGAGATAAATAAAATAATCCTATCACCTTTATTAATGAATGTATTCCCTAAAGATATATCTTCATCGGCTACACGTGCACAGTAGGGAAAAGGGCACTCCAATCTTAAAGATTCTTCAACTATATTTTCTATTGTTAATAAATTGTAAGGATTATCATTAGACAATCTATGATTTTGTTTTTGTATGTAAAGATACATTAGTGTTTTTACTGCGCTAAGAAAGGGCTCATGCCCATCTACTGTTATGTTTACGATTAAGGCTAAACTATCTTCAACGTGGTTTACATTTTTTAGTATCAAATCAAATAAACCATTTTTTTCGTATCTTTGTTGGTCTCGGATCTCAGAAATGATACTGTATGTTTGATCGATAGAATGAACAGTTCTTTGTGAGTCCTCAAGGCTAGGTAAGGGAATCCAAAGGAAATCCACGGCTTTAAAAGCCTCCTGCAAAATTAATTTATAATCCTGTACACTTAAACCCAATAAATTAGCGAGCGTATTTTCTGTAAAGGGGATAGCTATTTGATTAATAAGGTCAATGATTTCTTCATCTTTTTCTAGAGAATTCAATATTTTAAGTGTAGAAGTCTTGGCTAAATCTTCGACAATAGAGTTTGTTAAATTAATAGGTGGTTGAACATGTTTACGCAATTCTTTATGCTCGGGATTATCCATGTACATTAACCATCTTGAATAAAAACTTGAAAGTTTGTCTTTATACTCAACAGGTATATCTAAATTTTCAATGAATTGTTTTTTTCGATTAGCCTTTAGTCGAGAATCTTTTAAAAATTGGACAATAGTAGAGTAATCAAAAACAAGCCAAGCATTTAACTCTTTGTCCCAAGTGATTTTTTCTGTGTTTAATGCATTTGTATAAAATTTATACCTATCTTCGATAATTTTCTTTATAGTACCGTACTCCATTTCATCACTCCTAGATTCACTTTAATTTGCATTGCTAGCTTTCTTTTGATTTAATATGTCATTTTTATGAGTGATCTGGTTGCTAGGTGAAACATACACAGTAATATTTCTAAGTGTAGGTATTTACGACTATGTACCATTTTTTCCAGTTATAACTAAACTATATTAAACAATACTTTTTAGTATAAGACAATACCTATTTTAACGAAACATAATAAAACATAACTAGATATATTTGTGTGTTTAATTCTTAATTTTATGAAATTTTTTTATCAAAACTAATAAAAATTTATAAATTGATATTGTTTTTACTAATTAAACACACTAGTTTTAAAAGTTTTTTCATGAAAATTATAGATTTATCAAGGTTAGATAATAAGAAATAAAACTTTCGAAAGAGTATAATACTGAAAATTAAGAATATAATTACTTTTTGCAATTGGTTTAATTGGTGTGATATGTTTTCTTTGTCAGTAATTTGGAAAAAATTATGGCCTATTCACTTAATGTATGTTTTATTTGAAAAACATTGTAGTTAACTAGGGAGGGAGAATGTGTAATAAAATCTAAGGAATAGTATTTTCAGCATTCAGGTGGGTAAATATTTATAAGCAACCTAAGATTAACTTATAGCAGTGTTCTTTTGTTTAGATTTTCATGGTATAAAATTATTTTTAAATTTTTAAAAGTTATCTTAAAATAATTTAATTTGTTGATCGTATTGAAGGGAGTATCGTATGGGGATAAATGTATATATTTTTGATTTTGATGGAACATTAGCTGACTCAAAAGAATGTAGTGTAACATCAACACAAAAAGCATTTGGAGAAATGGGTCTTACTATTCCTAGTGAAAATCAAATAGAGAATTATATGGGGATTCCAATTGAAATTTCATTTAAAAGGATGTGTAAAGAGCAGTTAACTCAGAATGAATTTGAACAACTTTTAAGCTTATTTCGAAAAATTTATAGAGAGTATGAAAATGATTTGATTTCAGTATTTTCTCATGTAGATGATGTATTAAGAGAAATAAAGAATAATAAAAAGTTCTTGTTTGTTGTCTCAAGTAAAAACTCCATTGTTTTGAAAAGAAATCTACAAACTTTAGGTATTTATGAATTGTTTGATGGTGTGATGGGTGCTGATCATGTTGATCATTATAAGCCACATCCAGATGGAATAAATAGAATTTTAAAGGGAAATAATTTTAATAGATATGAGAGTATGATGATAGGTGATTCAACGTACGATATTCAAATGGCTAAGGCGGCAAAAGTGCTATCTTGCGGTGTTACTTGGGGCGCCCATTCGGAATCGGAATTAAAAAAAGAAAATCCAGAGTATTTAATACATAATATCAAGGAGTTATTAAATATTTAGATAGCATGTATCTAAAATAAAGACAGGGAAAGGGGAAAAAATATGTTGTACAATCAGAAAGATGCATTTTTGTCCACGTCTTCAAAACAAATATGGTTGAAAAATTCATTAAGCAAGACCCATGAAGTTATAAAGAAAGAAAATTTTCCATGTACTTTTGGTGTGCAAGGATATATGAAGGAACTTCATTATGTATCGGCATTGAATTTTCCATATTCTGCTGAAGAACTTGCTAATGATATAAAAAATTATCTTGCCGCTATTAAAAATTTGAATTCAACGGAGAAAGGCCTATCGGGTCTATTGGTTTACTTTGAACCGATTGAAGAAATGAGTATTCATTCTTTGCAAATGATTGCCTGGAATGCTCTGGAAGGAGTGAAAAAATTCGACGAATATCAATGGCCAAAAGGTATAAGTAAAGATCCAGAATCGATGGATTATGCTTTTTGCTTTCAGAATGAATTATGGTTTATAAATTTTAGCTCTTCTAAATACGTTAATAGAAAGTCTAGAAATCTTGGAAATACAATTACGTTAGCCATGCAAGCCTTTAGTGCATCAGATGAGTTTTTTAAGAGAGATAATGTCCTGAAAGCTAACGCACAAAAGCTGGTGAGAAAAAGAGCAGAAAAATTCGATGGATGTCCTGTACATTCTGGTTTAGGACCGATTATTGGTGAAGAAAAACCAGCACCATTAAAACTTTCTTATTTTATTGGTGATACCAATAATGAAAAATCTTTTGAACCGTGGAAATATGAATATATTGCTCCGAGTCACTATATAATAGATTCTAATATCTTTGAGGGAAGGGATAAAGTTGAAATTAATATGCTGCTGAAAAAAATAGAAGACTTAAATGGTCAAATAACTATTTATAGCGAGCAGCAATTAGAAGAATCAGAAATGGAATTTGAGGTTATTGATAATTTAGAAAATGTAAAAGGAAAATTAAATACTATTTTAGTAAGTAAATCATATCAAACACTTTTATCCTTTAAAGATGAGTATACATATACTTGTATGCTTGAAGGAGATCTAGTATCTGAAGAACTGAGAAAATCTGTCGATTTTGTTATTCATACGTTTGCTGATTTAATGGGACTATACAGAATTAAATCCTTAGAAACCTGTGGAAATAGGAATTAAATATGGAGAAAAAGATTACTTTTATAGGCTTCCTTAGTATGTTTGTGGTAGGTGTGTCGGATTTAATTGTAGTTGGTCTAATTTCTCCTATGGCAACTCAATTCGATGTAGATAAATCACTTATTGGACAGTTAGTTACCATTTATGCTGTTGCTTTTGCTGTTCTTGGGCCACTATTAACAAAAATAACAAGTCGATTCAACGATAAATCAATTTTATGTATGAGTTTTTTAGTATTTATAATGTGTAGTTTTTTAACTACTGTTGCTAATAGTTTTATGTTTATTTGTATATTAAGAATAATACTTGCAGGTTCAGCAGCTTTAATTACAGTAAAACTATTAGCGTTAGGTTCAAAATTAGTTTCAGAGAATAATAAGGCAAAAGTGGTTGCCAATATATATGTTGGATTTAGTGCAGCTAATATATTAGGAGTTCCGATTGGGACTATGCTAGGAGATTATTTTGACTGGAGATTTCCGTTTTTATTAATATGTATAATGTCATTAATAAGTGTTAGTTTGATTTGGCGTTATATAAATATTAAAGATGGAGATAATTATCAAGAAACGAAGAAAACATATAGTGTTTTAAATAAAAGAGGTATTATTGTAGTGTTGCTTATTTTAGTTTTAATGATGACATCAAACAGTATTTTATTCACCTATTTGGAACCAATAATGAGAGGTAACGGATTAACTCTAGAAGATGTTAGTATAGCTTTATTTCTAGCAGGGCTTTCTGGGGTTGTAGGATCGAAATTGGGGAATGTTTTATCAGAAAAGTACGGATTTAACATATCTTTTATTGTTATATGTGTTACTTATGTCGCAGCTGTAATAATACTTATGATCAATACTGATAGTTTACTATTAGTATTAATAAGTGTAAGTATATGGAACCTTTTTCATTGGGGAATCAATCCTACTGTACAATACGCTTTATTAAAATTTATTAAAGGGGATCCTAGTCAAATTTTTAGTTATAACATCTCCTTGTTGAATTTTGGGATTGGTTTAGGATCCTTAATAGGAGGTGTGTTATTTTCAAAAGATAGTAGTTTTTTCTATTCTTTTGTATTTGCTATTTTGTTAGGAGTCGTATCATTAATTTTGGTATTATTAGGTTTAAAAGGATCAAATAAATACCAGAGTTTAAAAGAATATAAAAGTAACATAAAAAAGGCAACTAATGTATAGTTTAAAATAATTGAATGTAAAACTAAAAAGAAGCCATAATAATTTTGGCTCTTTTTAGTTTTGTGGTTATGTAGTTTTTTAGTTTTAAAGGTTTTTAAAGCGATATGTTAGATGTAATATAATTAAGTTCAAATAAATAATAAAAAGATTAATGATAGAGGCAATTACAAATAGAAAATGTTTGTATTTAAGATATAATTAGGAGAAATAAGAAGGGGAGTGCCAATTATGAAATTTGTTTTTGATTTAGATGGTACGATTTGCTTTAAAGGAAAACCAGTTTCGGAAAAAATTCTTACATGTTTGGAAAATATTTGTAAAAATGGTCACGAAGTTATATTTGCTTCTGCAAGACCTATTCGTGATATGTTACCTGTAATACATACACGCTTTCATGAATATACATTGATTGGCGGAAATGGATCTTTAATTTCTCAAAAAGGAAAGTTAATTTATTCAAAAGAATTTGAGAAAGCACAGCTAGAAGAAATCCTTTCTTTAATATATGAATTTCAAGCAACTTATTTAATTGATGGTGATTGGGATTATGCATATACTGGTCCAGGGAATCATTCTATACTTAATAACCTAGATCCAGCTAAGCTTGCCAAATCTGTACCGATTACTTCTTTAAATTCGGTAGTTAAGATTTTAATTCTTACAGCAAATAACATGGAAGAGCTATCACAACGTTTAAATTTATTAGATATTGTTGTACATAAACATGGAAATGAGAATGTTTTAGATATAAGTCCAAAAGGCATTCATAAATGGAATGCTTTACGGATATTAGGGGTTGAGGAGGGGAAATATGTTGCTTTTGGCAATGATGCGAATGATATAAGTATGTTCGAACATGCTGCATATTCAGTAATGGTTGGCCATCATCCAGAATTAGCACCATTTGCTAAAGAAAGTATTTCAATGGATACAGAATATGAAATAGAGATTATAAATAGGTTAGAGGAACTTTCTAAATTATACAGTTTGAGTCATAATTGAGTGAGAGAAAATATATTAATATAACATAAAGTTGTTAAATATGTGTTTTAAAAGATGTAAAGTAACAGTTAATTTATACTTAAATAGATAAACAGTCTTGTATTTTCTTTAAAGGATACGCGATATAGCCGTCAAGTTAAAAAATTGATTGTTCCCTAAAACGAAAAAATGAACTTACTTCTTAAAAATAAGTGTAGAAAGAACAAATGTTGTTGAGGGTGTATTTTAAAATCTTAGATTGATTGGAATGTGGCGGTCCTTTTTTAACTAACAGGAAAGTTAGTTGAATATATTAAGAGTGTATTTTGATTAATCTTTTTCAAAATACACTCTCTTTTTTTGTTCTTTTATTAAGGTTTATAGAGTCAATTTAACAAACTTAATTTTAGAGTTACATTTATCACAAATATTTAGGGTTTAAATTACTAGCAAACTGTTTCACTATATTCAGCTATACGATTACATTCTATTTTTTATTGGAGTATTTATAACTTGGTTTAGTTCTTTTTTTATTATTAACAAAATGATTATTATACTAATAATCATTGAACTAACTCCAACTGATACAAAAGATGAAAATTGAAAAACCTTAACGTCCCAAAGTAAACCAGCTAAGTAAGCTCCTAATGCAGCGCCTATACCCATAGTAAGAACTGTGTATGTGGTTTGTCTTTGACTAATCAGATCTTGATCGGCATTTAAACTTAAGATATGCATTGCACAAATGTGGTATAAAGCAAAGGTAAAAGCATGCATTAACTGTGAAATTATAAGTAAAGTGATACTTTCAACAAAAAATTCTATCAATGTCCACCTTAGAACACCTAAGATAGAACAAAACAGGAGAATGAATGAAACATTCATATATTTTAGAAGTCTATGACCATAAGCGAAAGTAACAATTTCACATATAACCGCAAAAGCAATTAATGAACCTATCGCAAAACCAGTATAATGATTTTCTAACAACTTAATAGAAAAAAATCCATAATAAGGTGCATGTGTTAGTTCAAATAAGAAAAATATAGTATAAAAAAGTAAAAGTTTTCTTTCGATAAAAACTTTTTTTGATTTTTTTTTCGTAATCTCAATTGGCTCAAGGCGAACTAGCAAAATAGAGGAAATAAGCAACATAAATCCTAAAAGTATTAATATAAACCAAAAAGATAGTGGACCAAAGTTAATAAGAGCATGACTTGCCCAAACTGAGAATGCAATAAATCCGATACTTCCCCACATTCTAATAGTTGAGTACCTTTTCATGTCACCATTTAGTTTTGACAACGAAATTGTTTCTATATTAGGTAGAATGGATATCCATACAATATTTAGGGAAGAAAGTGCTACTACTACAGCCAAATTACTTTTAACTTGAGTTCCGATACATAGAACAGTTAAAAATAGAATGCATTGCATAAAGTATATATTTGCTAAGTTTTTATTTAACTTTGATATCAGTAGAAACACATACGGGCCCAATATTCTAGCTAGGATTGATACACCAAGGATTAGCCCGATTTCTTTACTGTTGAAGTTTAATTGATTTAAAAAAAGACCAGTTAAAGGAACTACAATGGCAAAAGTTGCAAAGTAAGAAAAAAAAGTAAAAGAACAATATTTATCAAATTTATTCATCTTTATCCACCCGCTTTTGTAATATTAATATTGTCACGTTAGTTATTTTTTGAATCCAGAACTGTCATTCTTGTCACATGTAACAATGTTCATTTCTTTATTTATCTGTAATAAATCTCTTCAATACTTCAACAAATTTTTATTATGCAGTTAAGGTAAGTACTCCCATACAAGAAGTGGTTTTTAACTTCAATTGCTAATATCTTTGGGTGTTTTGTATCTTCTTGAAAGAATTTTGGATGATTAAATATTGTATAGCCTTTATTTCTGACAAATGTTAAAAGGTGTATGTCCCCCCGTATTTAGCCAATTATTCACCTGCTGTAATTTCATTCTTAAGCTTGGCAATTTTAATACAATATGGGGAGGAATATTGTAAACGTATTCTTCAAAGACAAACTGTTTTACGTTTTTCTTTCCATATTTCAGGAGACGACGGTCTTGCTTTTATTACGCAAACAAATGGTTTATATTCATCTACTGTGTCTTTTAAACTAGCATCAGACATTAATTCTTTAACCTTTACATAAAGGGATAATCAATTTGTAATCAAAACTAGTCAAGCATTAAGCTCCACTTACTATCGAATCTTTTCGTTTTTCTTAAAAGCACTTTTATAAAAAATACACTGGTTTGATGTTATGTTCTACATTACACAATTCGACTTTACTGTTTGTAGGTGTAAGAACATTAGAGGATGAAGCCAATTACAATCACCTCCGCTATATTATTCTGAAAATATAAAAAAAAGTATACAATACTTTTTATTTAATTGGAATATATTTCTTTAAAGGATTTTATACATAACCAATTATAACTAAATATAACTAGAAATAACTAAACAAAACTATTTTCAGTTTTTTTTTTCGCAAAAAAGAAATACTTCTCTAAAAAAATCGCATATTTCGACAGATGATGATATTATTTCACCAACATTTTGTATAAAGAAATCCTTGAAATAGTGAATATACGATATTTTACTAATTAAAAAGGAGTGTCTTATAGAAGACAAATGTTTCTCAAGTTAATAATCTGAAAATAAAGAAAATACTTTTTTTTGATAATAATATGATTGTTGTGATATGTTGATGTTCGTGAGGTGATTTCCAATAAAAGGGGATGGAGGTAAAAACATTTTTTTTTGTTAGATAATTGAATTAGGGGTTTTTAAAGAAGGGAGAAAGATTATATGAGAAACTTTAAGTTATTGGTATTAAGTGTCATTTCTGTTTTTATGCTCTCAATTTTTACAGGATTCTCTCCTGCTTTAGCGGAAGAAAGTGTAAACCAAACTGAGGTAAAAGTATTTGCTGCTGCAAGTTTGAAAGATGTTTTAGAAGAGGTTACAGCTAATTATGAGAAGACTCATGGGAATGTAAAATTTACTTTTATTTATGGTGGTTCTGGTTCACTGCAACAAATGATTGAACAAGGTAAATCAGCAGATTTGTTTATTTCTGCTGCAGAGAAGAATTTTAATCCTCTAGTCGAAAAAGGATATATTAATCCTGATCAGGCTATTAAATTTTTAGGAAATGAACTAGTATTGGCTACACCATCCGATAGCGATGTGGTACATAATTTTTCGGATCTAAATACAGAGAATGTAAAGAAGATAGCTATTGGTGATCCTGCGACAGTACCTGCTGGAATGTATGCAAAGCAAGTATTTGAAGGTATGAATCTTTATGAAACTTTAAAGCCTAAATTCGTTCTAGCGTCTGATGTAAGACATGTACTTTCGTTGATTGAATCAAAACAAGTTGATGCTGGACTTGTATATAAAACAGATGCATTAATTTCACCCCAAGTAAAAATAGTAGACACAGCAGATTCTAGTTTGCATAATCCGATTATTTATCCTATGGGTGTTCTTAGCGCAACACAATCTCCAATCGAAGTGACAGAGTATTATAACTACCTTCAAACAGAACAAGTAAAAGAAACATTTGTAAAATATGGATTTTCAGTACTAAACCAGAAACAAGAGTTTAAAAAAGCATCATAAAAATAAGGTGTAAATTTTGGACTAGCATAGAGTATCCACCATTAGATAGAAAGTATTTAGTGGTGGATATTTGTATTTTGGCTATTTTAAAATGTCCAATCGTTAAATTAAATATTAATGATAAATTTGTAAATGAAATGATTTTAGTTTTTTATTCTTTTTTGGGAGCCATTTAGAATGAATCCTTTATTTAACATTGTAGTATGTGATTTAGATGGTACGTTACTAAATAATAGTAAGAAAATTAGTACTAAAACATTAGAAATCATACAATATTTGAATAAAAAGAATATCCTCGTTATTCTCGCGACAGCAAGGGCACCAAGAGATATAGATACATATTTAAGCGAACTATCTCTTAATACTCCTAGTATTTGCTATAATGGAGCATTAATTTTTGAGAAAAGAAAAAATAAAATTCTTGCATCTAATATGATTGATGTATCTATAGTAAAAAAATTATTTAAGACATTAAAGAAGGGGAATTATATTGAGAATTATTTAGCTGAAAAAAATAATAAATTTTGGGTTGAAGAAATTGATAGCGATGTACAGAACTGGATTGATGCTGGTTGTTCACCACATGCGATAGGATATCCAACACCTTTTCTAGATGATCACTTATCTAAATTAATTGTGCGGGGAGATATCGGATTAATTATCGGAATTTTAGAAAAATATTTCGAGGAACATTTAATTTATACATTTTCTGATTCTCGTAAAGTTTGGCTAGAGATTTTGTGTAAGAATGCAGGGAAAGCAGCAGCTGTAAAATGGATAGCAAATTATTATAATGTCCCTCTTTCAAAAATAGTAGCCTTTGGAGATGCAGAAAATGATATAGAGATGTTGGAATTGGTTGGTTTAGGCGTTGCTATGGGGAATTCTGAAAAAGAAGTTCAATTGAGAGCAAATTACGTTGCGCCAACAAATGAAGATGATGGTGTAGCATTTACTTTACAAAAGATTTTTTCTATATAAAAACTATAATTTAAAGATGAGAAAGGTGGATTTTGATGTCAAAGAGTGAGTTGTTATATACATGTGGTAAATCAAAGTGTATGTATTATGGTGAGGAGAATCAGTCACTTATCATGCACTTTTTGGATAGCGTATCTTCTTATACACAAAATAAAAATGCTCGAATTATGGGGACTGGAATATTAAGATGTGAATTTTCTTCTTATATATTTGAATTATTGCATAAAAAAGGAATACCCAATCATTATATATCAAATCTAGGGAAGGGGAGAATGAAAGTTAGCAGATTAGATATGATTAAATTAGAAGTAATTCCTCGAAATATTGCAGCTGGCTCGATTGTAAGAAGTTATCCTATACAATATGGACAAGTTTTTGATCCGCCAGTTTTAAAATTAGATCTTAAATACTCAAACGATCCAATGATGAATACCGACTATATTATTGCGATGGGGGTTACTACAAAAAGAGAAATTACAATCATCAGAGAACTAGCGTTTGAATTAAACTCTATTTTAAAAGATTTTTTTCTTGAAAGAGGGGTTAAATTGGTTGATTTCAAATTTGAGGTGGGAAGAACTTCAACAGGAGAGTTAGTAATAGGAGATGAAATTTCTCCAGATGGTATGCGTCTTTGGGATATAGAGACAAATCAATCATTAGATAAAGATGTTTTTCGTTATAACCAAGGAGACTTGGTACATGCCTATGAGGAAATATTAAAACGTATAATGCCAGTAGAGAGTATGAAATAAGAAGATGAATACAATAAATGCGAATTTTATTAAATATTCAACTGATACAGCTAGTTTTGAATTATCTCCAGAGAAGAAACCAGTTTTGTACATAAATCCAGGCCAAGAAATTCTGTTGGAAACAATGAACGCATTTTCTCAAGAAACTAATAATGAAGAAGAATTAAATAATGTAATTAATGAAGGTAAGCATCACCCTTTTACTGGACCAGTCTATATTAATGGGGCTTTACCAGGAATGACAGTAAGTGTAAAAATAAAAAGTATCAATTTAGAAAAGTATGCATATACGTGTGTTTCACGCTCTTCAGGAGTGTTAAAAGGGAATTTTGTAGGGCGGAATTATAAAAAAATCCAACTTAAAGATAATAGAATTGATTTCGAAGGTGTCTGTTTACAAGTTAAACCTAGTCTAGGAGGGATAGGATTAGCGGATCCTTTAAAAACAAGAAATGGTGCAACCTGTAGATATGGAGGGAATCTAGATATCCGGTGGTTGATGGAAGGATCAACAGTCTATTTGCCAGTAGCTGTGGAAGGTGGTTTATTATATGCTGGTGATTTACATGCTTTACAAGGAAATGGAGAGCCTTCAGGGATTGCATTAGAAGCATCAGGTATTATACAGATGAATGTGGATGTATTTGAAAACGATATTCCTACCCCTATTTTACAGGTAGAACAAGGTATTATAATAATTGGTTTTGGAGAGACCTTTGAGGAAGCGGTTAAAATGGGAGTAGACATATCTACCAATATATTAGCTCGAGCGCATCACATGAATAAAGTAGATGCCTACATGTTATTGGGGTGTACCTCGGACATTGTTATTGGGCACTTAACAGGGAGAATTAAAAGTGTAGGAGTGTTAGTTCCACATGAAGTTCTACGTATAGAAGGTGTGCTGAGGAAAAGAAAAACAGAAAATAACATAAAAAGTTATTAAAATTTAATTTTATATTTTTTATGAAGAGAGGAATCACTTTGTCAGTTAATGAAGAGTTTGTTACGATTGCTCTTTCAAAAGGACGCTTATTACCAGAAACCTTGCAGATTTTAAGAGCAAGTGGAATAAATATCCCCTTTGATTTAGAAAACTCACGTGAACTGTTTTTTGAATTAAGTAAACAAAATTTACGCTTTATCTTGGTAAAATCAGTAGATATATTACTCTTTTTAGAAAAAGGAATTGCTGATTTAGGTGTTGTAGGAAGTGATTTATTACTAGAAAAGGGGGAAGATTTTGTAGATATACTTGATTTTAAAATCGGTCAGTGCAAAATGTGTGTTTGTGCAAAACCAGGAATAAATATAAGAAATATAAAATCTGTAGCTAGCAAATACCCTGTAATCACGCAAAAATATTTTGATCATCAACACCATGATGTAGAAGTGATACATTTAAATGGTTCAGTAGAAATCGCTCCAGTACTAAATATGGCTGATTGTATTGTAGAAATAGTACAGTCAGGTGAGACACTTGCTAAAAATGGATTAATAGTTTATGAAAAAATTGAAGACATTTCAGCAAAAATGGTTAAAAGAAAAACATCTTTATATAAAAAAGAAAAACAAATTAATGACTTTATGGAAAATTTTAAAAAATTTTTTTATAACATTAATTTATCATCTAAGTTATAAGAATAACATTTTGAGAGAATAGGTGGTGTTTTATCAATGAAAATAGTAGTAATAACTGGTGCAAATCGTGGTCTAGGCTATGGGATTGCAAAATCTTTTGCGGAAAAAGAATACAAGGTTATTGGATTGAATCGGAATTTATGTAAAGAAGAATGGTTAGAAGAAATTCAATGTGATATTTCATATAAGAAAGATATTGAAAGAGCCGTAAAAGAGATAATTAGACGATACGGACAAATAGATGTATTAATTAATAATGCGGGTATAAGAAGGTTTAATAAAATTTCAAAAATTACGGAACAAGATTGGCAAGAAAGTATCAGCACAAATCTCTCAGCTCCGTTATGGTTAATTCAAAATACTGTCCCTTTGTTAAAACAGAGTAAAGGGCTGATTATATTTATAGGAAGTCATGCAGGTGAATATTACTTTGAACAAGGGGTTGCATATTCAAGTACAAAGTCTGCTCTACATGCAATGGCGGAGTCAGCTATTCAGGATTTAAGATATGAGGGAATACGTGTCAGTTACTTGTCTTTAGGAGCGATTGCTAATAGATCGATGGAAAATGATGAATGGAAGATGTGTCCACAAGATATAGGACAATTGGCTGTTGCACTTGCAGAGCTACCAACTAGGATAATGCCTGCCTTTGTAGAAGTTAGACCTTCTATACCGAATAAATCGCCAATTTCTGGTTTGGAAAGATTACAGTATATATAAGTGTTGTGATAATACCTTGCTTTTTAATCCCTCATTTTTGTTATACAAAAGTGAGGGATTTTTCTTCTACGCTTTTCATAATTAAAAAGATAATACCTTTGTAGGGAGGGGATAATACGAATACATTTAAAGTTTATTAGTATTTGATATTGTATTATTTAGAGGAGTTATTTTAATTATTATTACAACCAGATTAGTAAAAAAGAAAACTACTCATAAATTAAATTTTAAGAATAACGTATAAGGGGCATGAAAACTTTAGGTACAAAATAATAAATGTCTAATGTAAATTGGCGGAGGTTACCTAAAAGGAGGAAATGGATTTATAAATTTTCTTTTTTAAGGTTCAGGTTGTATATAATATAAGAGAAGGAAAGCTAATACTGTATTTTTGAGGGGTTATTGATTCTGTTATGATAATCTTTGTTCTAACTCTTTAATAAGCTGTGAAGGTTGAATATTTAAAGCGCTAGCTAGTGAAAATACAGTATTTATTGTTGGTTTTCTTTTTCCTCTTTCTAATAGACTAATATAGGTTCTGTCTAGTCCAGAATTAAATGCTAATTCTTCTTGACTCATTTTTGAGATCAGACGTTGTTCTTGCAAGATGTTTCCGAAGGTTTGTTCGATATTCAAGGAACCACTCTCCCTAAGTTTATACAATAATTTTGGAAGAGGATTTTCTTTAATTCCACGGACTATAGTCTGCAAAGAGGTTTAATGCAACATTTGTTTTTATAGGGCAGAAAACGAGCGTGTCTAAGTTAGTTATTTATAGGCTCTTTTAAAAGTATTTTCTCGGGTATCTACATAATAATTATTAGAATGTATTTTAAATAAATTTGATAATATATAATAAACCATAGTCAAAAATCTGTATTAATTTAAATGATTTTTTTTTTTATTAATATAACGAAAATAATATTGTGGAAGGGAGATTTCTGAAGGGAATATCTATTTTAAAATGCGCATATACCATTATTGTTATTAATTGATATTGAAATGGAACTGTAAGTTAATTTTTATAGAGTTAAAAATGTAAAATGGGGGAGAATACATGAATAATGTAGATTTAGATTTTTTAATTAGGAAGGAACAAATGGGAATTGAGGATAACGGTTCAATAAAAGGAAACGTTAATAATAATTTATTGCCCCTTGAAAGTTTATTAAAAGGATCTGAATTTTTATCAAGTATAAGAAAACCAGCCTCTCAAAGAAAGACTACTTCTTGGAACGTGTCCACCTTAATGACATATTTGGATGGAGTAATAGAAGGACAGGCGATAGTAGGGATTAATGTAGTAAAAACAAATAATGATAAAATCTTAATAATGGACGGCAATCACAGGCTAAGTGCATTAATAGCCTGGGTAAATGACGATTATGGTGATGGGATTTTATCAAATGAATTAAATAATAATATAACCGAGGATGAAAGAAAACATGCTGCAAGGGTACGTTCAATTATAAGTAATAAAATTGGTACTTATAAGGAAAAAAAACATATCGAAAAGATAAAAAAAATTAAAATACATTTGGTTGATTTGGAGAATTTTGATGGGGCACCAGAAATGATTCCATTAATAAATAACGTGAAAAGTCAGGAGGCTAAAGAAGAAAAAGTGTTTTTTGCATTTTTAGATATATTGGGATTTAAAGATTTAGTTAACAATAATAGTAATGAAGCATTAATAGATTTATATTCTAAAGCCGTCGACGTAAGTGTAGAAAGTGCTCTTTCAAAAGGACAAATGAATATTGATGAAAAAGGAAATATTAAACCAGATTTAGGATTTGCTTCAGTAAACTCGCTTGTCATTTCTGATAGTATATTATTTTGGACTAATAATGATAATCCATGGAGTTTTATTGATTTAATAATTGTAGTTAGAGAGGTATTACATAATAGTATTAAAATAGGTATTCCGTTGAGGGGGGCAATTTCTAGAGGGCCACTTGTTACACAACAAAGTGATAAATCTAAAGAGAATATTTTGATTCATAGATTTACAGTTGTAGGAAAAGCATTAGTAGAGGCATATAAAAAAGAAGCTATCCAAGAATGGTCAGGTTGTCTAATAGCCGAAGAGTGTATGGAGCTACTATTACAAAGTATGATTAGTAATCATATAGATGACTTGATTAATAATAATGTACTTATTAAGTATAAGGTGCCTTATAAATCAGGAAATATAAAAGAGGAATATGTTCTAAATTGGGTTGGGAAACAATTTTCTAATGAAACAGTTCGAGAATCGTTTTCGATGCATAACAAAGGTGTAGATAATTGGGCTGTTGAATCAAAAATTAAAAATACAATTGAGTTTTTAAATCATGTTCAAAGTTTATAATAATCTTTAGATTGAAAAAATGAAATTATATAAAAATAATACAACTAAATATATTAAGGGCGTATTTTGAGTAATCTCTTTTCAAATGACGCTCTTTTTTATATGTTTATCAACACTATCTTATTCTGCAACAGAGAAAAAATATATACAGAAAACTAAAGTTAAGACTTAGTGATTGCTCGGAATGTTAAGAATAAAAAAATACTTTTATATAAAAAGCACCTTTTGAAGACTATAGTCACTTTTGGCGGTTTGGTTTATAATGTTAGGGTATAATTTTTAAATAAAAAAGGATGATAAGTTGATTATGAATGACATTGTGACAAGCATAAACTTGCCTGCAACATTAAAAGAATATTTACAAACGAGTAATAGAATAGAATCATTACTATGTAAAGAAATTTTACTAGATATTGAGGAAGTTTACATCATGTATAAATCTTTATACGAATTTGATGAGTCTGAATTTAGTTTTAATGTAATTAAATCGATTGATAGATGTAGAGACAGAACGGGATTTTATTTTTACTTAAAGAAAGTATTAGACAAAGAGTTAAAAATAAAGTCTAAGGCTGCTTTAGAATTAGATAATGATGGGATAATGATATCCAAAAGTTTAATGGACGAACAATTCAAGAAGATTACAAAGGAGTATATTGAATTAATTAACCAAATATACAGTGATAAAAAAGCTATAGATTCTAAAAGATTATATATAATCTTAGGGAAATTAGAAGTGTTGAATACTCTTTTAGAAGATGAATACTTAGAAAATTTACTTTCCTCAGGATATAAAATATTGGAGGATTATATAGAGAATTAAGTCAACCCACGGACCGTTAGTGATAAACGGAAATTTTTTAATTTTATTTAAGTTAGTGTAGAATGTATAATTGAAAATATCCATAAAAACTCAACNNGTTGAGTTTTTATGGATATTACATTTTAACTCGTCGTATAATATGTAGAAAAACACTTATTTATTCTGGGTTTGCTTACTCTAAACTCAGCATATAATATAAGAGGGTGGAAAGATGCTGCATAAATATCGGAATTATTTAATTAATAAGGGGAAATCTCCCAATACAGTACTATCCTATATCAATGATTTACAAATGTTTTTCCAAGAAACAAAATTAAGCCCAGATAGCTATGTAATAAATAATGATATTAAAATATGGGTAAATAATATGTTAAATCCTAAAGAAGGTAGAACATTATCTGTAAGTACTATAAATCGCCGATTAAATACCCTTAGAAGTTATTTTAGTTGGGCTGAAAGAGAAAAGTATATAAAGGTAAATCCCATGACGGAAATTAAGGATTTAAAAATAGTAGATGAAGAACATGAAAAGATTATGTGGTTATCAGAAAAAGAATTTGAAGATTTATTGGAACGAATGAGGAAATACCAAGTAAAGACTAGGGGAGTAAATCCTGAAGAAAAATATAGAAAAGATAGAGCAATAATTTATATTCTTACATATGCAGGACTACGTGTGGAAGAAATATCAAACTTAAAGATCACAGATATTGATTTAGATTTAAAAAAGATTCGGGTAATTGGGAAGGGAAATAAGGTGAGAACTATACCAATGTCCAATTTCCTGTATAATGAAGTACTGGAATGGCTTCAATTCAGAAATAAGATAGCAAAGGAAAAAGAAATAGTTAACCAGTCATCGTATGTTTTTTATAGTCAACGATCTGAAAAATTTTCAATTCGTGGAATTCAGGCTATGATTGAAAATTACAGTACATCAGATAAAAAATTAACACCTCATATGTTTAGGCATACTTTTTGTAAATGGATGTTAAAGGCAACCAATAACGATATAGAGAAAGTTCGTCGATTAGCAGGTCATAGTCATATTTCCACTACAACGAGATATTTGAAGAATTCTTTTGATGAATTGACAGATGCTGTAGAGGCAATGCTGATATTTTAAAATAAATTACTTGAATTATTTAGGAGGGATTCATTTTGAAGGCAGTAATTATAGCAGAGAAACCTTCCGTTGCTAAGAACATTGCTGACGCATTAAAAATAAAAAAAAGAAATGATGGATTTTACGAAGGAGAGAATTATATTGTCACTTGGGCATTTGGGCATTTGCTTCAATTATATGATGCAAAAGATTATGATGAGAAAATGGCTAAATGGCAAATGGATAATTTTCCTTTTATTCCAGAGAAGTTTCAATATAAAGTAAAAAGTAGTCCAAAAGATAGAGATAAGGCTGATAGTGGTGCAAAAAAACAGCTTAATATAATCCGTTCTTTACTTTTTAGGGATGATGTTGAGTCTATTATTTCAGCATGTGATTATGATCGTGAAGGGCAGGTTATTGGTGATAGCGTTATTTATAATATAAAGGCACCCAAACAAGTGTATCGTTTATTATTAAATGAATGGACACCAGACGAAGTAATCGCAGGGTTGAAACAGATTAGACCAAATTCAGATTTACGTCCGTTGCAAGATGCAGGTGTAAGTAGACAATGGGCAGATTGGGCGATTGGAATAAATTTAACTTCTGTTGCGACACTTAAGTATCAAAAAGGAAAAGGGCAGGCATTAAATATTGGGCGTGTATTATTACCTACTTTAAAGATCATTTATGATCGAGATAAGGAAATTGAAACGTTTGTACCAGAGAACTACTACAAATTAGCTGCTACATTTAAAACGAAAAGGGAAGAAGAATTTGAAGCAACTTATATGGAGGGGCAAGAGGAGAAGTTTAAGAATAGAGATACTTTAGATGAAATATATAATATATTACAACGTTCTTCAGGAGAAGTTATAGATAAACAGGTTGAACAGAAAAGAGAATATCCTCCTTTTCTATTTAATTTATCTAATTTACAAGGATATGTTACTAGTAAGTATAAAGGATGGACATCAGATAAAGTATTAAAAGTAGCTCAGTCTTTATATGAGAAAAAGTATATTACTTATCCCCGTACAGGAAGTACAGCTTTAGAGGAAAGCTTAGTTGGACGAGCAGCTAAAGTATTAGAAGCAGTAAAAAAAGGATTGCCATACGAAGATGAAATCTCTTTTGTTAAAACAAAACGAGTATTTAATAATGCAAAAGTGGAAAGTCATAGTGCTATCATGCCTACGTATGTGCTTCCTAAATCATTAACAAGTGACGAGCAAATTGTATATACAGCAATCAGGAATCGCTTTATTATGCAATTTATGCCTATAGCAGAGCATGAGGAAACACGTATTCAGATTAAAATTAGTGATTCCTCAATAAAAGGTGTGTTTATTGCAAAAGGTCGTGTTCAAATTATTGAAGGCTGGCGTAAAGTCGAGAAAATTGAATCAAAAGATAAGATGTTACCATTTGTAGAGGTTAAAGAGCAACTTAAAATTACAAATGCAGATGTTACTTCTCATGAAACAAAACCACCAAAACATCATACAGAGAAAACCTTGTTGCGAATAATGGAAACTTGTGGAAAAAATTATGATGAAGAAGAAGCTGTGTTAAGTGGTTTTAGTATAGGGACTCCAGCTACTAGAGCAGAAACAATTAAGAAACTGAAGGATATAGGTTATATTTTTTCAAAAGATAAAAGTTTATTATGTAGTGAGTTAGGACGAAAAATTGTAGAAACATTTCCTGTGAAAGAGTTGTTTGACTTGGAGTTTACGGGTAAATTAGAAAAAGCCCTGTCGGACATGGAAAAAAAGAAAGTGAGTCGAAGTGTCTTTTTAAACTTTATCTTTGATTTTACAAGAAAATCAGTAGAAATGATTAAAAATGACCAAGATGTTATTTTACATCATGCTACACGAGAACCGAAAAAGATAGAGATTTTAGGGAAATGCCCAGTTTGCTCAGGGGCTATTGTTGAAGGACAAAAAGGTTTTGGATGTTCAGATTGGAAGAATGGGTGCAAGTTTGTTATTTGGAAAAATGATAAATTTTTAGCAACAATGAAGAAAAAGCCAACGAAAACAATGGTTAAAAAGTTGTTGAAAGATGGAGAAGCAGTAGTTAAAGGTTTAACAAGTAAAAAAGGGAACAAGTTTGATGCAATATTGAGATATGAAAAAAATCCTGAAAATGAATTTTTTAGTTGGAAAATGAGTTTTGCTGAAAATATACCTAAATAGAATTATCTTTGATAAATCTCAATAATTTTTTGGTAAATTAATCAAAGATATTAGAATAAAAACCTCACATCATTATGGTTGATGTGAGGTTTTTAGCCTAAAATAATTTAACTATAGAGATATGAGTAAAAATAAGTGTAATAATGCGAAAAAATTAATAGATTACCTTGTCCATGATAAATTCTATGTCATTAATCCGTTATACTTTATATACCTACATAACGTATAATAGATTTAATTGTTTTATATATTTATATTTGTGATGAAGGAGTGTAGTGTGATGAATCATATTAAAGAATTTCTTCCCTTTATATTACCGATATTAACAGCTATAGTGGGTTATATATTTGGACAAAAAACTAGCAAAGTTAATCGATTTTACAGCCAAAATGAAAATAATTTAAAAAATATTATTGAACCTTTATATTTTGGTATAAAAAGTATAAAAAGAGAAAAAAGTACATTTCAAAAAGAAAAATTACTCGATAAGCTTTTTGATTCATATATACTTGAAAATAAGGGAATATATCAGTTAGGGAACAAGGATTTAGTGGATTCGAATTGAGTGTTAATGTAATCTACAATAGAATTTTTAGAACTAATTAAATGTTCATTACTTGTTGATAAAGTATTGTTCAAATTATTTTTTGAAAGGTAGATAAAAAACTCTTTTATAGTACGCCGATAACTTAGAACAGTTGCTCTAGATTTTCCTTCTAAAGTCAAATTGTTTAAGAAACAAATCGCATGCTCGAAATTTAAACGTTCTAGAGAATATAGTTTGTAACTCTTTTGTTTTCTTAGAAGAAAGTTTAAGAATACTGCTAAATTTTGCGCATGTATTTTCATCGTATTGTAGCTTCTATGTTTCCATTTGGAAAATAAGAAATCTGTTAGAGGGTGAATAATAACCTGTTTAGTCATAGGTATTTTTATAGCTAATGTGGCATGTTTCTTTTGCATAGATTCCCTTTGCACATTCCTCCCAATACTAATCCATACGGGATACATAATAAACTTTATTTTTTCTGTTATATCTTCATTAAATGGAACAATATTATCTTCTTTAGTTATTGAATTTTTTATGAAGAGCACCTCCTGAAAATTTTTTAGTAAATGATAAATTAATTGTACATATAGATTATAAGAAATAATCTTTATATTGGAAATAGTAATTTTTTATGTGCATAAATAATTTCAGAAATTCGATTATATCTATGGTTTTGCTAGTTATTAAAGTACAATATATTTATGCTCATAATTTTTTTTATATGGCACTGAAGCAACGCGGGCTGGTATTATCACAATGTTGAAGGATCGAAAGTATATTGAAGTAAAGAAAAACCAAGTGTATGCGACTGATAAAGGAAAAGTACTTATAACTGCAATTGGTGATAAAATATTAGCTTCACCAGAAATGACAGCAAAATGGGAGCAGCGCCTTGCAGAAATAGGGGAAGGAACGGCTTCGCCAGCTACATTTATGGAACAAACGAAAAAGCTCTCAGCAAAAATTATTGAAGATGCAATTGAAATGTCTGAGAAATGGGATTTTACAGGATTACACGTAGAATCGATTGAACGCTCCAATTCAAAATTTACAGTTGGTAAAAAGGTAGGAACATGTAAAAAATGTGATGGAGATGTCATTGATAAGTCTACGTTTTACGGATGTTCAAACTACAATACAACGAAATGCGATTTCACAATTTCTAAGAAAATACTAGGAAAAACGATTTCGCAAAAGAATATGAAGAAGTTACTAAAAGGTGAGCAAACAGAATTAATGAAAGGCTTTAAGAAGAATGATAAAACGTTTGACGCGAAGTTAGAGTGGAAAGATAATAAAATTAATTTTGTATTTGAGAAGTGAGAGTTGTCAACAAATAAAAAAATCCTTTACCGAATAAAAAAGTTCTTTACTGGAGTGCAGTGACAAGAAAGCTGTATACTTTACAACAAAGTTTTACACTTAGTAATGAAACTATTTGTTAGATTATATGAGGAAAATCATGACAATTTAATGTCATGATTTTTTGTTTTAAGAGTGCTTTTTTCGTATATCTTGTGTCAAGAAAATATAAGCCATTCAGAATAAGAATAACTATATAAAGGCTTTATTAAGGAATTAGTTATTGTGGGAAGCAAGGGGATTGGAAGTGAGGTTGAAGAGTTTTGTATCGATTTAGCTAAAAAAAGAAACTGAATTTATATATTCACTTATGCTTTGTTACATACGCGAATTATCAATAATCTCTGTTCCATTTATTACATCTTGCAAACATTTTTTTAAAAGTTATACTTTTTATATCAACGAAGAAATTTGTATCATCAATCATAAAATTCGGTCTGTTTTCTTGTTGCAACAAAGACATGTGCAATACTACTACATCTTGTGATAAAACAAATAAACATATTTTTTCATTAAAATTCTCCAATTATCTTATATTTTCATAGGGTGACTGAGTAGTTATCAGGAATATTTTATATAAGCTACAAATTAGGATTGCGTTTCATAGGAGGTTTAAATGAAAAGAATATTGCCGGGAGCCATTTTATCTTATACCCAGTATGGATATTTAAAAGTGCCAAAAAATATTAAAAGCCAATGTCCGAATTGTGGTAAATCAAGTGAATTTGCGTTGAAAGCGAATTTTTACCAAGTAAAAAAAAGCGGATTATTCGCAGAAGGGCTTTGTTCTGAATGTAAAAAAACATCAGAATTTGTCATTATGTTTCATAATTGTTCAGATCAAATCAATGAAGTAGACATCTATATGTATAATCCTTCAGCTTCAAAAGATCCTTTACATCAACTCGAACACAACAAAAAAATCCCGATAGACCTTCTCAGATCATATAGATCTACCTTAAATATCAGTCAGTCAAAAGATCATTCTGCTACTGCAGTAATGTCAAAACGAGTTCTTGAAGGTGTCCTCAAACATTTCCTTGGGGAGAAAACGAATGGGCAGTCTCTTTCCCAACAATTCGAGCAATTTCCAAAACATGTTGATTTAACGAAACCGATTCAAAATATTGGCCACCTTGTTCATCCAGACAGTCCTTTTTATGAAATGCTTGAACTAAGGCAAGAAATTGACGATGAAACGATCGTTTTATTAACAGAATTATTGGAAGTCCTTATCGAATATTTATTTGTACTGCCTGAAAAAATCGAATTGATACATGACAAGGTTGAACAGAAATTGAAATAGAAGTCGCATATGCGACTATCCATTTGAGAATAATATTATCCTTTCATATAAAGTGAAACTTCCATCAGTGATTTTTTTATCCCAACTGACGGAAGGCCCACTAATATACAAAAAAGAAGATAGCCACTTATATATGAGATGGCTATCTTCTTTTTTGAACGTGCTTTTAAAAAGTACATTTGCTCATTGTAGGTTTATATCTTTTGATTATTCTCATGTGTACATATATTATGCTTGAATATCAGAAAATAAAATTAGTAGTGTTTTCTAATATGGCTAATTTTGTTTTTCTAACGCGACCTATAGCATTTACTTTTTATATTTTGTTAGATAGGAAAAAGTATGTAGTTAGTTCAGTTGTAGAATGCTTATTTATCATTATAAAAATTCTGTAAAGAATGAGTGTTTCAGTTGATTATATAAGTAGTTAATTATATACTTATTTCGAAGGAGAGGAAATTAAAATAAACTCTCTTAAAGAATATTACGTTTAATTTTTACTCAACATATAAGTATATGCTTATTTAATTATGAAAAGGGTAGGTGTGGGTATGGAAAATACAGTTATAGAGCTAACAAGGGCTTCACAGCTATTGAAATTATTAGGAGACAAAACAAGACTAACAATTGTATCTATTCTTAAACAACGTGAGTGTTGTGTCTGTGAACTTCTTGAAGTATTTGATATGAGTCAACCTTCTATCAGTCAGCATCTTCGGAAATTAAAGGATTTAGGTTTAGTGCAGGAAGAGCGTAGAGGTCAATGGATTTATTATTCTTTAAATCAGGCAAGTGATTTATACACGCTTTTAGAAGATATTTTAGCACATGTACCAGACCAAACAGAGAAAATTAAACAAATTGTGAAGAGCAATCCTACACTCCGGTGTGGTTGTTAATAAATAGTTAGAAAGGGAAGTGAGAAGGATGAGCAACACGGGGGAAAAACGTCTGTCTTTCCTGGATCGATATCTAACCTTATGGATTTTTCTTGCGATGGTAGTAGGGATTGGAGTTGGATATCTATCGCCTGAATTCGTTGACGGAATGAATCGTTTACAGGTTGGAACAACGTCTATTCCGCTAGCCATTGGATTAATTTTAATGATGTATCCGCCACTCGCTAAAGTTCGCTATGAAGAGATGGGGGGCGTTTTTAAAGATGTAAAGGTACTCATATTATCACTTGTACAAAACTGGATTATTGGTCCGGTTCTGATGTTTGTTTTAGCAATCATATTCTTACCAGATAAACCAGAGTATATGGTGGGACTAATCATGATTGGATTGGCTCGTTGTATTGCGATGGTTATCGTATGGAATGATTTAGCGAAAGGTGATACAGAGTATGCAGCGGGATTAGTTGCTTTTAACTCTATATTCCAAATGTTATTTTTCTCGGTATATGCGTATGCGTTTGTAACAGTCATTCCAGAATGGTTAGGAATTGAAGGTGCTGTTGTAGATATCACAATGGCAGAGGTTGCAAAATCAGTCTTTATTTATCTAGGAATTCCATTCATTGCTGGAATGCTAACACGCTTGATTTTTGTAAAAACGAAAGGACGAGAATGGTATGAAAAAGTATTCATTCCAAAAATCAGTCCAATTACATTAATCGCATTATTATTTACAATTATTGTGATGTTCTCCTTAAAAGGTGAGGTCATTGTTAGTGTACCACTTGATGTTGTACGTATTGCAATTCCATTGCTCATTTATTTTGTAGTTATGTTCTTTGTTTCCTTCTTTATGGGCAGAAAAATTGGTGCAAGTTATGGAGTAACGACAACATTAGCGTTTACAGCTGGAAGTAATAACTTTGAATTAGCAATTGCTGTAGCTGTAGGGGTGTTTGGAATTCAGTCTGGTGCAGCTTTTGCAGCAGTTATCGGTCCCTTAGTAGAGGTTCCAGTTATGATAGCTCTTGTAAATGTAGCACTGTGGTTCCAACGTAAATACTTTCAAACACAACCAAAATAATTATTGATATTAAGGTGGAATTAACATGGAAAACAAGAAAACAATTTACTTCTTATGCACAGGAAACTCTTGTCGTAGCCAAATGGCAGAAGCTTGGGGCAAAAAATATTTAGGTGACAAATGGAATGTACTCTCTGCTGGTATAGAGGCGCACGGAGTAAATCCGAATGCAATTAAAGCAATGAAAGAAGTAGACATTGATATTACGGACCAAACATCCGATATCATCGATCGTGATATTTTAGACAAAGCGGATCTTGTTGTAACACTTTGTGGTCACGCAAATGATGTATGTCCAACAACACCTCCACATGTAAAACGCGTTCATTGGGGATTTGATGACCCAGCAGGTCAAGATTGGTCTGTATTCCAACGTGTACGTGATGAAATTGGTGCACGCATTAAAAAGTTCGCTGAGACAGGTGAATAATTGAAAATCATATATAAATAGCCGAGAATTTTTTCTCGGATTATTTTGTAAAAAAGGGGAGAACACAAAGATGAAAAAAATCGAAATTTTTGATCCTGCGATGTGCTGTTCTACAGGAGTTTGTGGACCGAGTGTTGATCCTGAACTAATTCGTATTTCAGTGGCTGTTAACAATTTGAAGAATAAAGGAACTGACGTGACTCGTTATAATCTTGCGAGTGAACCAGATGCTTTTGCAAATAACAGTGTCATAAGTCAATTCTTAATGGATAAAGGACCAGACGTGTTACCTGTAACTTTGGTAGATGGAAAAGTAGTAAAAGAAAAAGGTCATCTTACAAATGAAGAACTTATACAGTTAACAGATATAACGGAAGAAGAGTTGAGTCGAAAGCCAGTCGTACGTTTAAAGTTAAACGTAAAAAAATAGAGAAAGAAGTGAAAGGCAATGACAAACTTATATAATCCAAACACAATAATATTCACACCATTTTTATTCTTTACTGGTAAAGGCGGAGTAGGAAAAACATCTACTGCATGTGCAACAGCAATTACTTTAGCTGATATGGGGAAACATGTTTTGTTAATTAGTACTGACCCAGCTTCTAATTTACAAGATGTGTTTGAAATTGAACTAACCAACAAGCCGAAAATAATTCCTAATGTTCCGAACCTACAAGTAGCTAACCTGGATCCAGAAACAGCGGCTTATGAATATAAAGAACGTGTTGTTGGTCCATACCGTGGGAAATTGCCAGATACGGTGATTGCTACGATGGAAGAGCAATTATCCGGAGCTTGTACAGTAGAAATTGCAGCATTTGATGAGTTCTCTACGTTACTTACAAATAAAGAGTTAACATCGAAATTCGATCACATTATCTTTGATACAGCACCAACAGGTCATACGTTACGTCTTCTTCAGCTCCCAACGGCTTGGAGTGGTTTCCTAGAAGAAAGTACACATGGAGCTTCTTGTTTAGGACCATTAGCAGGTCTTGGAGATAAAAAAGAGTTATATAGTCAAACGGTTCAAGCGTTATCTAATCCGAAGCAAACAATGTTGTTGCTTGTTATACGTCCGGATAGTTCCCCGTTACAAGAAGCGGAACGTGCAGCCGAAGAGTTAAAAGAAATTGGTGTTAATAACCAATATCTACTTGTAAATGGTATCTTGAAAGACTATGTGCAAAATGATGATGTTTCAAAAGCGTTGTTTACGAGACAATTACGTGCGTTAGAAAACATGGCAGAAAAATTAAAAAGTCTTCCTACTTATGAAGTTCCATTAGTTCCGTTTAATGTTACTGGAATAGAGAATATGAGAAGACTGGTTAAACCAATAGATAATATTTCAATTTTAAATGAAGAAAAACAAGACATTTCTATACCTTCTCTTCAGACTTTGATTACAAATCTTTCTGAAACAGGAAAAAAAGTAATTTTTACAATGGGTAAAGGTGGAGTAGGAAAGACAACTGTGGCATCTGCAATTGCAGTTGGTCTTGCAGAAAAAGGACATCAGGTCCATTTGACTACAACTGATCCGGCGGCCCATATTGATTATGTCATGCATGGAGAACAAGGAAACATTACGATTAGTCGAATTGATCCGAAAGTAGAAGTAGAAAATTATCGTAAGGAAGTCATTGAACAAGCAAAAGAAACAGTAGATGAAGAAGGTTTAGCTTATTTAGAAGAAGATTTACGTTCCCCTTGTACAGAGGAAATTGCAGTCTTCCGTGCTTTAGCCGACATTGTTGAGAAAGCAAATGATGAAATTGTGGTAATTGATACAGCACCAACAGGCCATACATTATTGTTACTGAATGCAGCACAAACGTATCATAAGGAAATCGCACGCTCTTCCGGTGAAGTGCCACATTCTGTGAAAAACTTATTACCACGTCTTCGTAATCCAGAGGAAACAAGTGTTGTCATTGTAACGCTTGCAGAAGCTACACCAGTCCATGAAGCAAGTCGCTTACAAGAAGACTTAAAACGCGCAGATATTACCCCGAAATGGTGGGTTATCAATCAAAGTTTTTATGCAACACATACAAGTGATCCAGTGTTAAGAGGAAGGGCACAGTCTGAGGTACAGTGGATTCAAGCAGTTCAAAAGGAATCACAAAATAACTGTGTTATCATCCCTTGGCAATCGGAAGATATTGTGGGATATGAGAAGCTTAAAGCCTTAGTAAAATAAAACATTTTTGATTAGTTACTGTGAAGGGGAGAAATAAAAATGAATATTACAGATAAAGCAAAAGGGTTTATTGAAAATGCTATGAAGGAAAACGGTGTTTCAACACTACGTTTTACATTTGAGGGTGTTGGATGCTGTGGTCCAAACTACGATATTAGTTTAGAAAAGGCACAAGAAAATGATGTAAAACAAATCGTAAATGGTATTGAGGTTGCAATGGATTCAAAGGTAGCTGAAATTGTTAATAATTTAACTCTAGACTATGTAGAAGATCAACAGGGTGCAGGTCTTGTGATAAGCGGGGGAGCAAATTGTTGCTAAATAATAATTAAGGAGACTAACAAACATGACTAACTTTCACGAACTCGTAAAAGGAAAAGTTGTGGGTTTGAAATAAGGTCACGATGTTTGTAAGAAAGACGCGAAGCTTTGAACAAAGTTGCGATGTTTATAAAAATGATGCGATACTTTATCTCTTTGATCGAAGAATTTTAAATGAATTTGGATTTTTTATTACATGAATTGTCCATTCAAAAAGAAAAGAGTCCATTTTGATCAAACTTTGTTTTAAAGCCACACAATTTAAGATTAAGATTTTTATGGAGGGGAAGTATAAAGAAATAAGGAATATACATTGTTGATTCTAAAGAAGTAGTTAGCAGTAATTTGAGGTGAAGATGATTGTGATATTGCATTCCGTAAAAAAGAATGTTACTCTAAAAATAGAATTATGAGAGGACTGATGAATGAATAATGATTAACTAATCTATATTTAAATTTGAAATTAATAACTTCAAACTACAAAATATAGGGTTAGTCTATCCATTTTTTATAAATCAGTTCATACTTTATTTGTCATAATTCCAATGATTAATAAGGACTTATTAAGTATAAGTGAAAGACTAATCCTTCCAATTACAAATTGGGAGGTTTTTTTATTCTCTTATAGGTAAGTTGATATTTATTAATCCGTAACTGTAACCGAACAAATAAAGGAGAGAGAAAAATGAGTAATTCAGACACTATTGTTACACATGTAATGCTCTATATAAGTCGTTAATATCCATCACGCTTATATGGAGGAATTAAAAAATTGATGGATATTCCGACTTTATACGAAAAGTGTTGATATATAAAGGAGGAATTATTATGTCAATGATAAAAGTTCAAGACTTAACTTTTTCATACCCAGGTAGCTTTGATAATATTTTTGAAGGTGTAAACTTTCAAATAGATACAGATTGGAAACTGGGGTTTATCGGTAGAAATGGGCGAGGTAAAACGACATTCTTTAATTTATTATTAGGGAATTATGAGTATAGTGGAAAAATTACTGCTTCGGTAGAATTTAATTATTTCCCTTACCCTGTTTCGGATAAGAACAAGTTTACTCATGAAATTCTTGAAGAAATTTGTCCCCAAGCAGAAGATTGGGAATTCCTGCGTGAAATATCCTATTTAAATGTTGATGCCGAGGTTATGTACCGACCATTTAAAACATTATCAAATGGAGAACAAACAAAGGTGTTGCTTGCTGCACTGTTTTTGAATGAGGGCCAATTTCTATTAATTGATGAGCCAACAAATCATCTAGACACTGATGCACGAAAGATGGTCTCTGATTATCTAAGGAAGAAAAAAGGGTTTATTTTAATTTCACATGACAGAATCTTTTTAGATGGATGCGTTGACCATATCTGTGTGACCCGTTCTTA